>OZ223280.1:0-1555846 GCA_965140615.1 Cloacimonadales bacterium (SeqCode) | reverse complement strand
ACCACCTGTGAAGAAGTAGTAGTTCGGGTCGTCTTCGGCTCTGCGGAAAAGCGTAGGCAAACCCAGCTTAAACTCTTGGTTGGTGTCGCCTCCACCATAAAGTTTGTGTGCCTTCTTGTTTTTATCTATGGCGTTATAAAGAGCTTTGCTGCCTTCCAGATAATATGGACTAAAGCCCATAACTGCATTGACAAATATAGTCTTTGAGGTGGCAAGAGCTTTTTTAATCTCCGGTTGCTCCACAAAACAAGGAGCTGCATCCAATATGTAGCCCAGCTTTTGTCCTTTTTGTAACTCGCTAAGCTTTATCTCTTTCCATTTAGCTTCGTCTTTACTAGCTAGTTTGTCTGCCTCTATCAAGGTGTCGATAATCAATATTTTACTTTCATTCTTCCCGATAGCTTCGATAAACTTTTTGGCTTGCTCTTTTTGATTAGGCTGCACACCTTGGATATCCAAATCGTATTTGGCAGCGATATATGTGTTGTAAATGTGTCCGCCCAAAAGCAGATAGTCCACAGAATCAATGATGGATGTCAAAGTCTCTATCTTGGTATCAAACTTCATCCCTGCAATTACAGCCATCATTGGTTTTTTGGGTTTGAGCACACTCTTTAGATTTTGCACCTCGTATTGCATCAGGTATCCTGCGTAAGAGGGTAAATATTTTGCCACACCACAAGTGGAAGCGTGTGGTTGCCACGAGCCAAAAGCGTCGTTAACAAAGATATCTGCCAATCCAGCTAGTTGCTTGCTCAAGATATTTTCTTCGTCCCCACCTGCCTCTTCTCCTTCAAACCAACGAGTGTTGGGCAAATAAATTCCACCAATTTTTCGTTTTTTTAATTTTCTAATTAAGATGTTTATGGAAGTGTCAATAGTTTCGATGGGTTTTCCGTAATTTATTTTTGGTACAACAAACTTTGTGTAAAGTCTGTTTTCCAAATACCTTACGATTGGTTCTACAGAGTCTTGGTCGTTTATTTGAATTTTGCCATTGGCACCTTTGGGTCGCCCTACATGGCTCATTAAGATAAGCCTACCCCCTCTTTCCACGATATTGTAAAGCGTGCCAATTGTTCTATTTATCCGCTCAGGATCTTTTATTTCTCCATTTTTCAAGACATTATGGTCGACCCTTACTAGTACTACCTTACCTTGCACATCGGCATCTTGTAGCTTGGCAAATCTAATGTTCACTATTAACTCCTTTTTTAATAGTCAGATAAAGCTCATTGATATCTATTTCGTCTACTTTTTTATTCTTCATTGTTTTTGTGTAAACTTCACAAAATTTTCCTGCAAATCCTTCGTTCACCCATATTTTCATAAGCTCTTCTCGTGATAGACTTTCCTTTTGATCTTTCGCAAAGTACTGCAAACATTTTAGTTGCAACAACATTCTAACATCTGGCTGCATTCGCACTAAAAAAGATTTTAAGATGCACTCGCTATCACTACAACTTTCTTCGCAAAGGTTGTTTAAGAAGTTAAGATACTCGGTTTTAGAGTAATTGTGCATAATCTTGCCCTTGTTTTATCAATATCGCTTTAAGCCCCAAGGCTTCCCAGAAATTTTTTCTTTTTTCGTCGAAACAAAAGATCTTATTAGCTTTTAATCCCAGCTCGAAAATTTCTAAAAAATCTTTTTTTTCTAGACTTGGGTCTTGTTTGCTCGCAACTATTTTATGTGTTTCTTGTAGTTTTTTAATTTTTCTGTTAAACTCAGTGTCTATCAAGGTTATATCTTTTGAAGTGTTCGTTTTTTTAATATTTATAAAAAGATTGTCGCTCACAAGGTTTAAAGAAAATAACTTGGCAAAGCTCAAAAGAGGCTTTTCCCAAGCAGAAAAAGAAAAGTTGCAAAGAGTTTTATCGCTACTCAAGATTAAAGATTTTTTGAATTTGCTAATCTCACTACTAGGCTCTTTAAAGTCTAAAACAATAGCATCACACCTTTGTTCAGAGCTTAGCTGGCTGACAATCGTCAGATTTTTTAGCTGCAAAAGCGATTGCCAAAATCTTAAGAAATAGTCGTCAGTTTTTACGATAATTGTGTGAAAGTCCTGATGCCAAGAGTTTAGTTGGGACAATATTTTTAGCGAAGTAAAAAAATCTTTGCCCAGCAATAAGACAACCTTTTCTTGTTCTTTGATCAGCCGACCAAAGTTTACAGTTTTTTTTTTAAACAGCCCAAACATAATCTTTAGGATTTTCGTAAAATTCAATTTTTTTGTTTATTAGGTGAGCCACTACATCGGAATTTTCTCTCACACAATCTTTGTCGTGTGTGATTATAATAGAAGTAAAGCCACCTTTATCGTGAATGGCGTTTATCAAATCTATAATTCCCTTTGCGGTGATAGGATCTAGCCCAGTGGTAGGCTCGTCATAGATGATGTAAAGAGGGTCAAGTGTGATAGCTCTTGCTAAAGCTACTCGCTTTTGCATCCCCCCAGAAAGCTCAGAAGGCATTTTATGGGTAACATTGTGTAACCCCACCATCGCTAGTTTCTGTTTCACAATCTCTTTAATGTCGGTTTCTTTTAGCTCCCGATGATGCTCAAACAAAGGCAAAGCTACATTTTGATAAACAGATAAAGAGTCTAAAAGAGCAGAACTTTGAAAAAGCATCGAAATATTTTTTTTTATTGCCAAAACTTGCCTGCCTTTTGCTTTGTTGAGGTTTATACCTTCAATCTCTATCTCTCCAGAGGTTGGTTGTAACAAGCCCATAATGCTTTTCACCAGCACGCTCTTGCCTGAGCCACTTTCCCCCACTATCACAGTTCGCTTGCCTTTTTTAATGTCCAGATTAGCATTATCCAAGATCGTCTGTCTATCCAGCACGACCTTTAGATTTTTGATTTTTATCATTTGTTAAATAAAGAAAAAACTAGCTGCAAAACTTTTGTAATTCACTTTGAAATAATTTTCCAATCTCTTCTACTCTTTTTTGACTGACAGCCTCAAATCGCATCACCAAAACTGGCTGAGTGTTGGAAGCCCGTACAAGACCCCAGCCGTCATCAAAGTTTACCCGAACCCCATCTATATCTACACAGTCGTAACCTTTTTGGACAAAGCTATTTTTGACCTCTTCTACTATTTCAAACTTTTTGCTATCCTCACAATCAAACCTTATCTCTGGAGTATTGTAAAGTTTAGGAAGGTCGGAAAGCATTTGACTCACGGGTTCATCGCTTTTGCTCAAAATCTCCAAAAACCGACAAGTGGCATAAATCGCATCGTCAAAACCAAAATACCTATCTTTAAAAAAGATGTGTCCGCTCATCTCGCCACCGAATTTGATATTATCCTCACTCATCTTTTTCTTTATCATCGAATGTCCAGTCTTGTACATAATCGGCTTTCCGCCTTTTGATAAGATGTCGTCATAAAAATTTTTGGAACACTTTACATCGGCGACTACTTTTTCTCCTGGGTAATCTTTTAAAAAATCACGAGCAAAAATGTTTAATATTTGATCCCCAAAAAGCATTTGCCCTTTCTCATCTATCACCCCAATTCTATCAGCATCTCCATCTAGACCTATGCCCAAATCGCAATCCCAATCTTTCACAGTTTTAATCAAATCTTTGACATACTCTGGAACTGTGGGGTCAGGGTGATGATTAGGGAAGTTGCCATCTTGCTCACAATACAGCTCTTTCACCGTCGCTCCTATCCCTCGCAAGACAGCTGGAGCTATCGGTCCACCTACGCCGTTACCAGCGTCCACTACCACCTTGATAGGCTTGTGCAAAGTAAAGCGGGAAATCAAATCTTGGATGTAAGCTTTCACGATGCCCTCTTGTGGGCTAATAGTGCCCTCTCCGCTGGCGAAGTTTCCTTCTTGGATAATGGTGTAAATCTCTTGGATGTCATCGCCAAATATGCTACCTGTACAGCCAATATTCATCTTGAAACCGTTGAACTCAGGCGGGTTATGACTGCCGGTTATCATTACTCCAGCGTCCACCTTCAGGTATTGTATACTCCAGTACAAGCTGGGAGTCGCCAATATGCCTACATCGGTAACCTCAGCTCCTGTCTCGGCTAGCCCTTTGCTAAACTGCTGGATGTACAGCGGCGAGGACAGCCTTGCATCGCCACCGATTACCACAGTTTTCAAGCCTTTACTGGCTAAAAATGTGCCAAATCCTTTTCCAAGTAAATAAACCGTCTCGGGGGTAAGATCTTTGTCCACAACGCCTCTGATGTCATACTGTCTAAAAATTTCTTTGTTCATTGTATTTTCCTATTGCTTAAAATACTTTTTAATCTCTGGAAAGATTTTTCGCAAAGCTTTGCTTCGATGGCTTATCTGGTTCTTAACATCTTCGCTTAACTGACCTAAAGTTTTTGTATACCCTTGTGGAACGAAAATATTGTCATAGCCAAAACCACGAGTTCCTATCTCTTCCGTGGAAATATTACCCTCCATAATTCCTTTACAAGAAAAAATCTTCTCACCTTGGGGACTGCAAAAAGTGATAACCGTAGCAAAAAAAGCTCTGCGGTTCTTAACGCCACTTAGCTCATGCAATAACTTCTTTCTATTGTCAGCAAAATCACAGCTCTCGCCAGCGTACCGTGCTGCGTAAATGCCCGGTTTACCATCCAGAGCATCCACAAATAGCCCTGTGTCATCGGCTATGGTGGCTTCCCCAGTAATTACAGCTATCTCTTTAGCTTTTTTTAGTGAGTTACCTTCTAAGCTGTCCTGGTCTTCGTCCACCTCAGGCAAATCCAAATCCAAACCTGACAAAACTTCTAAGCCAGAATCAGACAACATTGCTTGAATTTCTTGAATTTTGTGCTTGTTCCCCGAAGCTATTAAGACCTTTTTTTTCATAAATTACTTTTTCTTCTCAGCAATTTTTTTATTTAGATACTCGATATTGCTTTCCAAAACTTTTACATTCAAATCTTCAGGGTTCAGTTTTTTTACAATCTTTAGAGCACTTTTGTAGTTTTTCAAAGACTTTTTGTACTCTTTGTTATTCATATAGGCAAGCCCTAAGTTGTTGTAATCTACTGCTGTTACGATGCTTTCCTCTCCCATATTTTGCTTGTCAATCTGCAAGGCTTGACCAAAGTATTTGATAGCATTAGCAAAGTCTGCATTGTCTCTGTATATCTCTCCCAAGTTGGTCAAAGATGCAGCCATTCTGGCAAAATCGTCCCTGCTTTTTTTGGGCAAACTTTTTAAGATTTCCAAAGATTTTAACAGATTAGCTCCTGCTAAGCGGTACTTTTTCTCTTCCAAATAAACTCCGCCCATATTGTTATAAAAGCTCGCAAAAACTGCACTAGCTCTTTCTCCGTTGTGCTTTTTGTAAAGTTTTAGTGCCTCTTCATAATAGTTTTTCGCCTTTTCATACTGCTTATCAGCCCCGTAAGCTCCTGCTAGATTGTTAAATAACACGATGTAGAGCTGGTTGTCGTCTTCGACAGTGCGTCCATAATAGACCAAAGCTTTTTCGTATTCTACTATCGCCTCTTTTACTTTTGCTTTGTTCTGAAATTCCATTCCTTGACGGGTAGCTTTGCCAGCTATAGCAAGCCACTCTTCTTGGTTAATCTTGTAATAAATCTTTATCCCTGAAAAAACAAGGATAGCGGCGATAACTATTGCGATTAAAGCCCAAACTAATTTCTTATTCACTTTTCCCTCCTTTGGAGTTTACTAAATTTTTAATTTTCCCTAATATCTTGCCAGAAATCTGTTTATTCGCCATATCTACCACCTTTTTAGTTACCTCTAGCATATCCTCTTCCCCGCTCCAGTTGTCCAAAATTATCTTGCTTTCTACTTCTTTGAAAAGACGATCGAAAGCAAAAATAGCTACCATAAAATCGTCTAAAAATCCGATAATAGGAATAAAATCGGGAATGATATCTATAGGCAAAACAAAATAAGCCGCAACGGCTGACATAAAAAGCTTGTTTGAAACGGATAACCTTTTTTCTAAAGCCAATCTACTGACCAAAATAAATATATCGGGCAAAAGAAAAAGGTAGTCGCTCACATTTTTTAACTCAGTCTTCGACCCTCTTTTGGTGCTATATTTTTCTCTTAGTTTTTCGTAAAATTGAAACTTTCGCTTCTCTTTTGGGAAAACTTCTTTAGACTTATCCATAAAAAAATCCTTTTTGTTTATCAAAATTAAAGCACTAAGTAGGCACGACCTTAGCACCTTCTTCGTTAATTTCAGAGCAGTAAACACTGCTTGTTATGCTCTTACTAGCGAAAATATCGGCTATCTTGCTACAAACATTTTGGGCGAGCTCTTTTTTGCGCATAACCACAAAAATAGACGGCCCCGAGCCGGATATTCCACATCCCAAAGCTCCTAAATCGTTAGCTAATTTTTTTGCTTGCAAGAACCCGGGGATTAGCTTTTCCCTATATGGTTCTGCCAAGCTATCTTGCAACCCAAATTTAATCATTTGTTCATCACCTTGGCTGATTCCCAGCAGTAAAGATGAAAGATAGCCAGTTTGCTTCACAACTTGTGCTATAGGCACTTTGCTAGGCAGTGCGGCTCTAGCGTCCGAAGTTTTTATCTCTATATTTGGATGCACAACACCCAGAAAAAGGTTAAGTCCCAGCTTCACCCTCTGAATCTGCAAGGGATCGTATGAGTTCACACACACCATGCCTCCTAGCAACGATGGAGCAACATTATCGGCGTGTGCACTTCCACAAGCTACCTTCTCGCCTTGCATAGCAAACTGCACCAACTCTTCTTTGGTCAATGGCTCACCAAGCAAGTAGTTAATCGCAAACACTCCTGCTACAGACGAAGCCGAAGATGAGCCCAATCCACTGCCGATGGGCATCTTCTTGTAGATTTCCACTGCAAACCCATCTTGTAAGTTCATAAAGTCCAAGTAAGCTTGCATCGCCACAGTAACACAATTTTTCTTCGGGTCGTAGGGCAATTTACCCTCATCCCCTTCTATTTTGGTGATTACGAGCCCAGGCTCCTTCTTGGCAGTTAGCACCACCTCATCTCCGGGACAATTGATGGCCAAGCCTAATAAGTCATAGCCTGAACACAAATTGGCTATAGAGGCAGGAGCAAAAACTTTCACTTTATTCATCTGTTGACCTTTTCACTAAAATCAGCTTTCCACACAAAGAAAACTGAAAAATTGTATTTTGGACAAAAAGCTTAAATTAAAGGCTGGTGTCAAGTTTCTTTTTCATATCTAAATTGACTAAAATTTGCTGGAAATTGCTAAAATGTTTTGCTTTTTAAAAGCAACTCTTAGCGGTTAGTCTGTGCTTTTTTTAGTATACGACGCTTTGCAAATACAAGCCCTGAGCAGGAGCAGTGAATTTGTATTTTGTGGGAATATCTTTATCTAATAAGAAGCTGGAGATTTTCTCTGGTTTTGCATTTTCCAAACAAAGTACAAAGCAGCTCCCCACAATTCTTCTAATCATATTGTGCAAAAATCTGTTTCCCGAAATCTCTATTTGCCACCCGTAATCCTTTTTTGCTATTTGAGCTTTGTAGATGGTGCAACGATGGTGCTTTAGATTTGGAGTTTTCTTGCAAAAGTTGACAAAATTGTGCTCACCTAAAAGCCTTTGTAGAAAGGGCTGAAAGCGATAGAAGTCAAGATTGCAACCAGAAAAGTGCGAAAAATGTCTATAGTTAAAAGCGGTTCTGTTTTTGCAAATCTTGTAGTGGTAGCTCCTTAGCTTGGCGTCGTAGCGAGAGTGAAAGCTTTTACTCGCCTGTGAAGCATCGAGCACCCTTATGTCTAGTGGTAACAGGCTGTTCATAGCTTTTATCAGTCCTCTGAGTTCCACAGAGTCGATGGGGAAATCTAGGTGCACTGGCTGGTAAAGAGCGTGGACTCCAGCATCTGTACGCCCACTGGGGGTTATCTGCACCTCTTGATTGCAAATTTTGGCAAGAGTCATCTCCACCACCTCTTGGATAGACAGTCCGTTGATTTGCCTTTGCATGCCCGCATAGTTAGTCCCGTCATACGCCAAGATTAGCTTAAGCCGTCTCATTTGGCTTGCTCCAGCAAAACATCTTTGACCTTGCAAGGCAGATTCTGGTGTTCGATAAAGCTGGTATCGGTAGGCAAAATCAAGCTAAAGTAGTTTCCGTATTTCTTGGTGAAAATTCTATTGTCGTAGCTAATTAGTACGCCGTAATCTTCTTGAGAGCGAATTAGTCGCCCAAAACCTTGCTTGTACTTTAACAGAGCCATGGGCAACATATAATGCATAAAAGAGTTTTTACCCTGTTTTTGCAAAAACTCCAAGCTGGCTTCTACCAAGGGGTCGCTCGGCACGGCGAAAGGCAGTTTGTAAAGGATCAGCAATTGCAGGGCGTGCCCAGAGACATCCACGCCCTCCCAAAAGGAGCTGGCAGCTAGCAGAACGCTGGTTTTTTCTTTGCTAAACTCCTCCAGCAAAGATTCTCTGCTTTTTGAACCATCTTGAGCCAAAATCAGCCTACCCTTGAGTTTGTTTAGCAAAAAATCTCGTGCTTTTTTGACATCAAACAGCGATGTAAAAAGGATTAAACAACCCACTTGGTTTTCTTTGAGCACAGCCAAAATGTTGCCCAATATCTCCTCTCTGCCAAGTTCTGTTTCCGGTTGTTGCAACCCCTTAGGCACAAAAACTTTACTCTGCTTTTTGTAATCGAATGGTGAATCTACCGTTTGTTTTTTTATTCTTTCTTGGTTTTCTATTAAATCCAGACCCATTCTACTCTTAAAAAATTTAAACTTTTCTCGCAAAGCGATAGTTGCAGAGCAAAAAACCAGCGAATCTACACGGTCATAGAAAATTTCTTTGAGCTTCTCCCCAATTTGGATAGGCGTATAGTTTATGCAAAGCGAATAAAACTTTTCTCCACCGTTTAGCCACAAGCAATAGTTTTCCCAGTCGGGCTTTAGCAAAGACGAAAAAAAACTCAAATAAGATTGGGCGTTCTCTTTAATCTTTTTCAGATGGTCATAAACAATGTCATAATCAACAAATAAAGCATTATCTTGTTGCTCGAGGAAGTTTGCCAAAAAATTTAAATCGCTAAAAATAGTTTGCAAATCTTTCACCAAAACTTGCAACTCAAACTCGCAAAGTGGTTTTTTGATTCTTAACCTGCCATAGCTACCTTTTTCACTAAAAAAAGCAAAAAGCTCTTTGTAAAGTTCTTGCACTGAGCCGTTCTCTTTCACCTTTTTAGTTAAACTTTTTACAGTCTTTTCTACCACCTTTTTATCTTCTGTCGAAATTTTAGAGGCGGTCATCTTGGATTTTAGCAAAGCGATAAAGCCTTTCTGGAAGCGACTTTTATTGCTGTAGATGGAGTCTAAAAATTTGCTTACTTGGTAATAACTAATCTGGGGTCCCAGATAAGACAAAGCAACGCTGTGCAGATTGTGGGCTTCGTCCACCACTACACACTCTGCTTGATTAAGAGTGGGCATCTGGTTTAGCAGCTCTGTTAGTAGTAGCGAGTGATTGATAATAGCCACATCGCTTTTTGTGGCTTGGGCTCTAGCTTTGTACAAAAAGCAATCTTTAAAATAAGAGCACTTTCTTTTTAAGCAAAAGTTGGGGTCGCTACACACCCTGCCCCAAACTCGCAGATTTGAGCTAAAACCGCTGTGGTAACTAATATCACCAGTAGCAGTAAACCATGCCCATGGCAATATTAAAAACAGTTGTGCCATCTCCTTTTGTCCGAGCTCAAAGTTGTCGCTTTTTATTTGGTTGAACTTTTGCAAGCAAAGGTAGTTAACCCTGCCTTTAAGCAAAGCAACCCTAAAGCTAATGGGCAAGCTACCCATCAGCAATGGAACATCTTTATTCATTAGTTGTTTTTGCAGGTTGATAGTGTTGGTGGACACCACCACTTGCCTGCCAGAGCTACGAGCGTACATCAAAGATGGTGCCAGATATGCCAGCGACTTGCCTGTGCCAGTGCCAGCTTCTGCCAGCAATATTTGCTTCTTCTTGAAAGCGTTCAACACATTTTTTGCCATTTGCACTTGCGGTTTTCTGGCTTGGTATTGGTTAAACTTCTTGCTTAATACGCCGCCTTTTTTAAAAATCTTCTCCAAAGTTACGCTTTTTTCTTCTTCAACTATATGCTCGAAATAGTTTACATCTTTTTGATATTTTTGCAAACTAAAGTTACTCAGCACGCTATGTGATATCAAAAAATCAGACATCTGTTTAAAAAGCTCCGTACCAGCAATTTTGGCTTCAGAGCCAATTTCACCCATATATCTGCAAAGCTCAGGAGGAAACTTTTCTTGGATATAGTCGAGTGTGTTTATCACCAGCCCCGCTAGCAAGCTCAGATGATTTTTGTCCTCTTTTACAATCTTTGCTTTTACTCCAAACCTTTCTGCCAAGGAGAGCAAAGTGTGAGAACTTAGAAATGGAAAGACTGCTTTAGACATCCATAAGAAGTCGATGAAATTTTTCTCTTCTAAAAAATCTTTCAACCCCAAATCAGCAAAAACATACAAAGGATAATCTTCGCAAATCTCCCTTATTTGCTTGCAAGCCTTGTTTATCTGGGCATTAGTGGGTAACTTGTCAGATGGAATACTGTTTAAATCTTCTATTTTTTGGATATCTAGGAGAAAATTTTGCTTCTTACTTGCTTTTCCTTTTTGCCAAAAAAACAAGGTAATAGATATAGGCTTACCCTGCAAGTCGCTAGAGTCTTGCATCTTAGCGACCCAAAAAGGGTAAGTGTCGGAAAATTTGTTCATAATATCAACATCGCATCGCCATAGCTAAAAAACCTGTATCCCTTGTTTACCGCTCTTTGATAAGCGTTGAGTGTGTTTTCGTAGCCAGCAAAGCCAGCCACCATCATTATTAGGGTTGATTCTGGCAAATGAAAATTGGTAATCATTCCATCGACGATACAAAACTTTTTGCCGGGATATAAAAAGATGTCAGTATCTGTGTAGCCAGAGCCAACCATTCCATCTGCTATGGCAAAACTTTCTAAAGTTCGCACTGATGTAGAGCCTACGGCTATCACTCTGCCACCCTCTTTCTTTGTCTGGTTGATTAGGGCAGCACACTCAGGGTCTATCTTGCAAAACTCCTTGTGCATTCGATGCTCTAAGATGTTTTCGGCACTGACGGGCAAAAAAGTTCCCAGACCCACATGCAAAGTAACAAAAGCGATTTTCACACCTTTCCCTTTGAGCTTTTCTAACATCACTTGTGTAAAGTGCAAGCCAGCAGTCGGAGCTGCTACAGAGCCATCCTCCTTGGCATAAATCGTTTGATATCTTGCTTTGTCGTTTTCCTGAGTTTCTCTTTTGATATACGGAGGTAGTGGCATCTTCCCCACTTTGTCTATCCAAAAACGCACACCCTTGTTGTCGGGAGCAAAAAGCTTAATGGTGTTTGTCTGCCCATCTTTGCTCAGCACTTCCGCTGACAAGCCCTTCTCTAGTAACAGTCTGTGTCCAACCTTTAGACGAGAAGCAGGTCGCAGCAGGCATTGCCAAACATCGTCGCCCAGATCTTTCAACAAAAATATCTCTACGGAAGCTCCCGTTGTTTTTTTCCCAAAAAGTCGAGCAGGAATAACTTTGCTTTGGTTCAAAACGAGCAAATCTCCAGCACAGAAAAACTTGTCAATCTGAGAAAACTGCAAATCTTGACACACGCCACTGTTTTTGTCTAAAAACATCAACTTGCTGTCCCCCCTGACTCTGGGAGGATCTTGAGCTATTTGCTCTTCAGGAAGGTTAAAAAAATAACTTTTTGTGCTTAAATAGTCTATCTCTCCACCTTTCGTAAGATAGCTTTAAATTTGCCAAAAAGAAATTCGCTTTCTAGCAAGACAGGTATTTTTTGCTCGTCCGCAGTCAGGTAGAGGTAAATCTTCCCTTCGTTCTTGAACAAAGCGTTACTAGCCAAGATGGGGCGGATTTTGTAACACTCAACATCTTTGTTATACAGTGGAGAATAAACCCTCTCTTTCCCCATAAAAACAGCTTTGGCGATATAGTTGTCTCCATCAGCAGTAACCCTTATATAGAAAGGCTCTTTATTTAAAAGATGTTGTTCAAAATCTTGCATTCTCGTCAGGTAAAAACAAGAAAGAATGTCTTGTGTGCCTTCAGAAATCTTCATCATTTTGTCTTTGTATTTTTTCTTCTTAAAGTCGTATTTTTTATACAAGCTTAAGTTTTTATCATGGAAATAGTAATGAGTTCTTTTTTGCTTGTAACTACCCTCGCTTAGCTCTTTACTAAACTCCAAAGGGAGCATCCTCTTCTTTTCCCAGATAGACACAATCGTGTCTCGCACTGAATAAAAAACATCAAAGAAGCTGTTAGATTTAGCCGTAGAAACGATTTTGTACACACTAGTAGAATCACCATTATTAAACAGAAAATCACTATAGGTATCCTTGGATATACTCAAAGTCGCCTCGCCCGCAGTTATCAGCCCGTACTCAAGGGAAAAGACGAGCTTCTCTGGCGTAGAAAAGGCAAAAACGCTACCACAAAGCAAGATGGTTGCTAATGTTAAAAAAAATTTCCTCATAAAAAAATGCTCCCTAGCTTGTTAAAAACTAAGGAGCTTATCTTTTGCTATTTGTTTTTCTTTTTGTGTCTATCTTTACGAAGTCTTTTTTTTCTTTTATGAGTGCTTATTTTGTTTCTTTTTCTTTTTCTTCCGCAAGGCATTATATCTTTCTCCTAATTAAGCTTTATTACTATTGATTACATCATCTTTAAAAGATTTGGAAAATTTAAAAGTCGGCACAACGCGAGCAGGAATGTCAACCTCTACGCCAGTTTTTGGGTTTCTACCAATGCCAGCTTTTCTTACCTTGTTCTTAAAAGTACCAAATCCCCTAATTTCAATGTGATTTCCCTCTTTTAAACTTTCGATAGTCGACTCTAAAAAAGCGTCTACCACTATCGCAACATCTTTTCTGATAATTCCTGTATCTCTAGAAATTTTTTGAACCAAGTTTGCTTTTGTCATTTTCTTCATCCTTTATCTAATCTCTTTCAACTCAACTTTTTATCTCTCTGTTTTTTGTCAAGAACAAAAAAAGTTGTTTGTTTTTTTTATTACAAATCAAAGCTCTTTTTCTCTCTAGTAAAAAATTTCTCAGGCAAGCCAAGATGCTTGACTTAGGGTATCAACAGGCTAAATCACCCCAAAAAAGTTGCTAGAGCTATAGAGTGAAGTTTGGTTTGTGTACTATCGCCTCTGGAAGCTAAAACACAAGGCACGCTAGTTCCCATCACCACAGCGGCAAAGTCTGCCTTGGCAAACTTACAGACGGTCTTATAAAAAACATTGCCCGCCTCTATAGCGTTGAACAAGAGACAATCTGCGTCTCCTGCCACCTCTGACTTCACACCCTTTATTTCTGCCGACTCCTTGTCTATGGCCACATCTAGTGCCATCGGACCATCGATGATACAGTTTTTTATTTGACCACGGTCTGCCATCTTGGACAGCATTGCAGCCTCTACACACGAAGGTATCTTGTGTTGCATCTTCTCTATTGCGGCGATAGGAGCGATTTTTGGCCTTTTTATCCCCAAAGCTCTAGCAAATTGAGCCAAGTAGTTGGCTATTGCCACCTTCTGCTCGAAAGTAGGTGCTGGTATCACAGCACCATCGGAGAACATCAACAGCTTGTGATAAGCAGGTATCTGTGCAATCCCGATATGAGAGAGCACGGATTTGGGAGGCAACAGCCCCTTTTCTTTGTTGAGTATTGCCCTAAGATAGTTGTCGGAAGATATCAGCCCTTTCATTATAATATTGCCCTTGCCCTCTTTGATCAGTGCCACAGCCCTCTTGCCGGCGGCAATCTCTTCTGGCTCATCAACTATTGTGTAAATCTTGGGATCTATCTTTTGCTCTTGGCACACCTGCAAAATCTTGTTCTTGTCTCCCACCAAAGTAACCTCTACAATTCCCATTGCAATAGCTTTGCTAGTGGCTTCTATCGAATGTGAATCTTGTCCAAAGGCTACCACAAGCCTCTTTTTGGATGCGGACTTGGCAGCCTCTTCCAGAGCCATGCTCAAACTTGTAATTGTTTTCATCTATTTACCTCGTTTCAATTTAAATTCTACCAGACAAGGTTAAAAAAGGTTTATTGATGTCAAATGGAAAACGCCAAATAAATGGGCGGTACACAGTAAAAGTATCCACCCTTATTTATTTTTTCTATATCTTTTAAATAACAATCTGTGATTATTGGGCTAATGTTCAAAACATTAAAATTAGGTTTCCTAGAATTTTCCCGCAAAATTTGCTTCGGAGTCTTACCTTTTCGCCCTCTGTTTCCTCTAAAATGATTAAAATACAGCGTATAACTGTGTGCTTTACGCACAAAATCGTTGCAATCATCAAATTCATCAATCAGATAAAACTCGTCCTCTACCAGCCGATGAGCACTTTCAACATCAGAATTAAAAGTGGGCGAACCTTTGGGGATAAGCGAATGATTAGCACCATTTATTTGCACACTTTTTTGAAAAAAGCTCAAACCCTTTTTCTTGGGACTCACAAACTCTGAGCCATTGTCGGTTTGAAAAGTAACTTTGGAAAGATCAACACCACAACTCTTTAATCTTTTAGACAAAAAATCGATATAAATCCCTGCATTTACGGCTGTTTTCTCATAGCAATAACCGATGAATTGCATACCAGTTTTGTAGTCTCTAGCAGTGATTTGATAGCGAGGATAATTTTTGTACTTAATCCCCTCAAACAATTCTGGCATATCGGTCAAATACTTAATATCCACTTGGATTTTTTCAAAAGGTTTTGCCCTAGCTCGCATTTCACTTAAATCTTTGCGTTGCTGATATTTCCGTTTCTTTTTCTTTACCAAACCAGCATCACAGAGCTTTTTATGAACAGTCGAAGCTGAACAATTTAACTGCAAATGGTCAATAATTCGCCTAGCTCCCCAGCGATTTTTTGCCTTTTTGCGACAAACTACTATTTCCTCTATTATCTCAGATTTTAAGCGATTTGGGAAATTTTGCTTTTTTCGAGATTTATTAACCAGACCATCCTCGCCCTTTTCTTTATAGGCTTTGACCCACTTTCGCACAGTTTTTCTAGTGGTCTCAAATTCTCTAGCTGCAGCGGAAATAGATGTTTCATTTGCAAATTTCACCAAATTTTTCCGACAAAATTTCTTGTCTTTTCTACTCATAATTTTCAAATTGTCTATATATTTATTCATAATGGTCAAATTACAGCTCTCACGGCTGATTTGACCATTTTTTTTACAGACTATTTCTCCATTTTTCTAATTAACTTTTCCATTTTATCATAAACCAGCCAATTACAAATCACTAACTTGGGGTGGATACTTTTAGTGTGGAGTTTCCAAAAACGCCAAATAAAAAAACCGACAAGTAAATTAACTTGTCGGTTAAAAATTAAAGCTATAAGCTAGCCTATCAGAGCCAGCAACACACCAGCGGCAACGGCAGAGCCTATCACCCCAGCAACATTAGGTCCCATGGCGTGCATCAGCAAGAAGTTAGAGCGATTTTCCATCTGTCCCACCTTGTTTACAACTCTAGCGGCCATTGGCACAGCTGAAACACCTGCCGCTCCAATAAGCGGATTAACCTTACCTCCACTGAATTTACACATAATTTTACCAAACAAAACGCCTGCAGTGGTGCCAACCATAAAAGCTATAAGACCTAAGATTAAAATTCCAATAGTATTAAAATTGAGGAAATTCTCGGCTGCTAACTTGCTACCTACTCCAAGTCCTAAAAAGATTGTTACGATGTTCATAAGCTCATTTTGGGCAGCCTTACTTAAACGGTCTACTACTCCACATTCTTTAAGCAAATTACCAAAAGCAACCATTCCAATTAGTGGTGTAGCAGACGGCAAAAACAAGCCACAAAGAACTAGCAATATAAGAGGGAAAAGCACTTTTTCTAGCTTCTTAACTGGTCGCAAAGTCTCCATTTTAATCATTCTTTCCTCTTTAGAAGTAAAAAACCTCATAATAGGCGGTTGAATGATAGGGACTAAAGCCATATAAGAGTAGGCGGCTACGGCTATAGGTCCAAGCAAATCTGGTTTAAGTTTAGCGGTAACGAAAATCGAAGTGGGTCCATCTGCTCCTCCAATAATTCCGATAGAGCCAGCAGACGCCAAATCGAAGCCGGTAAATCCTATAGCTGGGATAGCAGGCAAAAGCAACGCCCCAAGCAGTGCGAAAAAAATTCCAAACTGAGCAGCAGCCCCCAAAAGCAAAGTCTTGGGGTTAGCTATCAGCGGTCCGAAATCCGTCATAGCTCCTATTCCCATAAATATCAAAAGTGGGAACACACCAGTTTTGACACCAATATCATAGACATATCGCAAGATGCCTTGAGCTTCCATAAACCCTGCGAAAGGAATGTTGGACAAAATAGCACCAAAAGCCATCGGCACCAAGATGAGGGGTTCGAACTCTTTTTCGATACCTAAATAAAGAAGTAAGAAGCCGATGCCAATCATTACCAGATTTTTCCAACCGCCCACATTCATAAAGCCTTTAAATCCAGAACCTTGGTAAAGTTCGGCAAAACCTTTGGCAACAGATATTTCCTGAGCCATTAGCACCGACGAACAAACCAAGAATAAAAATAAGGCGACTGTAATTTTTTTATAATTCATAAATAAAACCTTATAAAATAGCTTATCCGATCACAAAAAGAGGATCGCCTTCGGCTACGGTGTCTCCTTGTTTGACCAAAATCTGCTTGATGACGCCAGCTTTTTCGGCAAAGATGTCATTTTCCATCTTCATCGCCTCTAGCACCAGCACGACAGTATCCTCGGCTACTTCATCGCCCACACTGGCACTGATAGAAGCTATTTGCCCAGCTATAGGGGAATTAACCTTACTTTCAGCACCACTGGCAGCAGCGGTAGTAGCAGGCTTGACAGGAGCACTCACGGCTGGTTTAGCAACGGCAGTTTTCACATCAGCCACAGTGCCGTCTGGTCTTACATTCACATTGTACTCTTTTCCGTTCACAGTAACTATCATATTTTCGGACATCTTTGCTCCCTTTGCTGGTGCGGATTTAGCTCCGCTTTTTGCAGCTTCACTCTTGTAATAAATTGCTTCCTTAGCTTCACCTTTTAGGAAAGCTATCCCCTTTTCTTTGCAAGTGGCTGCAATGAAAATATTTTCTTCTGTCGCCTCAACATTGCTCTCTTGCAACATCTTTTTTGCCTCTGGAACGCCATCGCTCAATATCTCTAGCGGGGTACTTCCTTTGAATGGAGGCTTTTTTAGTTGCTTCTCTGCCAAAGCGACAATCTCTGGATCAGCAGGTCTTGGAGTGTTACCAAAGTAGCCAAGCACCATATTACCGTAGCCGTCGGTAATCTTCTTCCAACGCCCTTGGGTTACATTCACGAAAGCTTGTTGGAAATAAAACTGGCTAACTGGTGTAACGCTAGTGCCAAAGCCACCTTTTGCCACCACCTCAGCCATCTCGTCTATCACTTTCGGAAAAAGGTGTAAGGTCTTAGTATCACGCATCATCATCGTATTTGCTGTAAGAGCTCCACCCGGCATAGGCGATAAGACAATATTTGCAGCCGTCTGCTTAGCTTCTAGGGGCATCATATATTTTTCCATACAATCTTCAAAAACTTTGCGAGACTCAAGGAGTTTCTTGTAATCAACATCCAATGTGTACTCAGTACCCTTAAGGATGTGCCAGATAGACAATATGTCTGGCTGTCCTGTGCCACCAGAGACAGGGGACTGTGCCAAATCTATGCCGTCTATGCCAGCTTCAATTGCTGCCATTATGCAGTTGGTGCCGATGCCAGCAGTAGCGTGAGTGTGAAACCACAAAGTTGCTTTCTTGCCTAACCTCTTACGAGCTTTTTGCACGGTGTCGAAGACGATTTTGGGAGGACAAGTTCCCGAAGCGTCTTTGAAAACCAAAGAGTCAAAAGGTATTTTTTTTGCTAAAATCTCGTCCAACTTTTCCATATAAAATTCTGCAGTGTGTACTCCTGAATTTATAAGCCCCGGGGCTAATCCCATCAAAGTTATAGATATTTGATGGTGTAATCCCTCTTGAGAAATACAATTTCCAGAATAGTTGAGGTTTTCGGTATCGTTTAGAGCATCAAAGTTTCTAATGTGCGTAGTCCCGTGTTTTTTGAAAAGCTGAGCGTGCATCTTGATGATATCTTTGGGTTGCTGAGAAAGCCCCACCACATTTATGCCTCTTGCCAAAGTTTGCAACTTAACATCAGGACCCACAGTAGCTCGCACCTTGTCCATCATATCAAAAGCACTCTCGTTGCAATAAAAAAACAAGCTTTGAAATCTGGCTCCACCACCAAACTCAAAGTGGTCTATTCCTGCATCTACCGAAGCCTTGATAGCGGGCAAAAAATCTTCTGTTTTAACTCTGGCACCGTATACCGACTGGAATCCATCTCTAAAAGACGAATCCATAAATTTAATTTTTTTTAATGACATTAAACTACTACCTCTTCCTTTTAATTTTTAGCATAAGCCGCTGCGGCACTGATAACAGCCACCAACTCTTCTTGACTATCGCCATCCTTTACTATTACATGCAAAGGTTCGGGATTAAATTGCAGATGAAATTTTTGAATTAAAGCAGAGCTAAGTGTCATAGACAAAAAGATAACCATCAAAAAAACAAAAACAATTCCCATACCCAAGACCATAATATTTAGACCGTCAACAAACATTACTACTCCTATATTTTTTATCGTAAAATTTAAATGGTAAAAATATTGTCAAACCATTTCCCATATATTTTTGACCAAATTTCTTTTTTTGTGTTGATACAGCTTGGCAAAAGAAAATCTAAGCAAAATAGGTATATTCGCTTCAGCATTCACAGTTTGCCAATTTTGGTTTTTCCTCTAAAGAAAATAGTAACTCAAAATCCCCGCTACAACCAAAGCTGGCAACATATTGGCAATAGCTAGCTTTTTAATCTCCAAAATGGTCAATCCCAAACCAAGCAATATCACGCCTCCCACAGCTCCTATTTGGGTAATTACAATCTCGGGTAAAAAATCACCGAAGTAGAAGAAAGCTACCGTGAGTAGACCTTGTGTAAGCAAGATAAAAGGGGCGGACAACAACACGCCCCTGCCAAAAGAGGCTGCCAGCACTATAGATGTAGTGCCATCCATAATTGCTTTGGTAAAGTAGAGCGTAGGCGTTCTGCCACTGCCCTCCTCAATAGCACCCAAGATTACCATAGAGCCCGTGCAAAAAAGCAACGAGGCGGTAATAAACCCCTGCACGAAGTGGCTACCCTCTCCACCCACTTTAGTTTGCAGGTATGCCGCAACTCTATCAAGCAACGCTTGCACTCCTATCGTCTGACCTATTATAGACCCTATCACCAGCGAAAGAATCATCAGCAAGATGCTTTGTCCGTCTAAAGCCATCCTAATACCTAAGTAGATGGTAAAAATTCCCATCACCTGAAAAACTATATCTGTAGCTCTTTTAGGTAGCCTTGACCTCAGTAAAATCCCCAAGATACTGCCGACAACCACAGTAACGGTATTAACCAGAGTCCCTATCATCTTGCCTTCTCCTTTGCTTTTTTTAGGCTAATCTCTACAATCTTTTCCACCAATTGCTCAAAACTCATTCCCACAGCTTTAGCAGACATTGGCACGAGAGAAGTGGATGTCATCCCCGGCAATGTATTAATCTCCAAAAAATAAAAATTCTTGCCGTCGTAACGAAAATCCACTCTCGAATAAACTTCTGCTCCCACGGCTTTATGTGCCAAAACAGCTAAGCTCTGCACCTCTTTGGTTTGTTCTTGGCTTAGCTTTGCGGGAACTATATACTGCGTGCATCCTTTCGTGTACTTATTTTGGTAATCGAAAAATCCGTTTTTGGGCTTAATTTCTATCACTGGTAAAGGCTTTTCATCCAAAATAGGTACGGTAAGCTCCCTGCCCGAGATGAACTCTTGGCAAATAACGGCAGAACTACAAGCAAAAGCCCCTTGCAGTGCTGGCAGCAGGGCATGCTGAGTTTCGACCATAGAGATACCCACGGAAGAGCCAGCGTCATTAGGCTTAACCACGGCTGGCAAAAAGTCTACCGCTTGGCTATCGGCGATACAATGGAGCAACTTCCCCCTTGCGATGGGAACGCTGTAGGCACTCACCAACTTTTCGCAAGAGTACTTGTCCATCGCCATAGCAGAAGATTTAAAGCCTGATCCCGTGAAAGGGATTTGCTCTAACTCTAGCAAAGCCTGCATCTGCCCGTTCTCGCCCTCTCCTCCGTGCAGTCCCAAAAAAACCAACTCAGCTCCAAACTCCTTAATTTTGCTCACCATCTGAAAATAAGGAAACTTTGCAGGATCTAAAAGGATAATGGTGTGCCCAAGATTTTCTAACGCTTTCCCAATAGCCTCTCCGCTTTTGTGCGAAACTTCTCGCTCCGAAGACCTACCTTTGTATAAAACAACAATTTTCAATTTTAATCTCCATCCGATTATTGAACGCTAAGATTTAATTCGTCAGCTCAAGAACAAGTTATTTTTTCTTTTTTGTTTTTATAAAAAAAAGCTGAGAACTAATCGCTCTCAGCTTTCCAATAATTATCATCTAAGATTACATCATTCCCGGCATTCCACCGCCCATCCCCGGCATTCCTCCGCCCATGTTCGGCATAGCAGGCTCTTCTTTTTCTATATCGGTGATTATGCATTCGGTTGTCAAGATAAGACCAGCTATGCTTACAGCGTTTTGCACGGCGTTCCTTACTACCTTTACAGGGTCTACCACTCCAGCTTCTACCAAGTCGCAGAACTTCCCAGAAGCGGCGTTGTATCCGTAGTTTTTCTTGTCCAAGTTCTCAATCACCTTGTTCACGATGACAGAACCCTCTACCCCTGCGTTAGTAGCAATTTGTCTAGTTGGCACGGTCAAAGCCTTTTTTAGAATATCGACAGCGATTTTCTCCTCTTCGGAGTAATCTTTGCCCACTTTTACAGAGTTGACAGCTTTGATTAAGGTGAGTCCACCACCAGCAACGATGCCCTCTTCCACAGCTGCTCTAGTAGCGTGCAAAGCGTCGTCCACCCTAGCTTTCTTCTCTTTCATCTCGGTCTCGGTAGCAGCACCTATCCGCAAAACAGCCACACCACTAGAAAGTTTTGCTAACCTCTCTTGCAACTTCTCTTTATCGTAGTCGGAGCTAGTAGCATCTACTTGAGCCTCTATCTGAGCGACCCTCTCATCGACCTTGGCTTGCTCGCCAGCACCCTCGCGGATAGTCGTATTATCTTTGTCAACGATCAGCTTTTTAGCAGAACCGAGGTCTTCCAGCTCTATGGAGTCCAAACTTCTGCCAATCTCTTCACTAATCATAGTCGCACCAGTAAGGATAGCGATGTCTTGCAACATCTCCTTGCGTCTATCACCAAAGCCCGGAGCTTTCACCGCACAAACATTCAGGGTACCTCTTAGCTTGTTAATCACCAAGGTGGACAAAGCCTCGCCCTCTATATCTTCGGCGATGATAAGCAGAGGTCTTCCACTTTGAGCCACTTTTTGCAAAAGTTCAACGAGGTCTTTCATAACAGAAATTTTCTTATCGAACACCAAAATGTAAGGATTTTCAAACTCGCAAACCATCTTGTTGGCATCGCTCACAAAGTAAGGCGAAACATAGCCACGGTCGAACTGCATTCCTTCCACTTTTTCCATATAGGTGTCTATCGATTTTGCCTCTTCCACATTGATGATGCCGTTGCGACCAACAGACTCCATAGCGTCAGCGATAATCTTGCCTATCTCTTCATCGTTATTAGCAGAGATAGCACCCACTTGAGCAATCTCTTTGTTGGTCTTGATGTCCTTGGCAAGTCCCTTAATATTCGCCACTACCTCTTTAGAGACTTTGAACAAAGCGTTTTTCAAAAAAATAGGGTTCACGCCTGCAGTCAAAAATTTCAAACCTTCATCCAAGATAGATTGAGTCAAAATAGTAGCGGTAGTAGTTCCATCTCCAGCGATGTCGTTAGTCTTTTCCGAAACCTCTTTACAGAGTTGAGCACCCATATTCTCATACTTGTTCTCAAGCTCTATCTCTTTGGCTATAGTTACTCCATCGTTTGTGATTACTGGAGAGCCATAGCTTTTATCCAAAACAACATTTCTGCCTTTTGGTCCAACGGTTACCTTGACAGCGTTCGCCAATTTGTCCACGCCAGCTTTTAATAAATTTCTTGATTCGTGAGAAAATTCCATTTTCTTTGCCATTATATCCTCCTAAAAAATTATTTTTAGCAATCTAATTATTATAGTGCTAGTTTTTTTATTCGGATTATGATGTCAAATATTTTTTTCTTTTTTTAGCAATAAAAAAATCTATCTCCGAGCCTCTAACAAAGGGAAGATAGATGTTAATTCTTAGAAAAAAATGGTACTCCCGTAGGGATTCGAACCCTAGACCCACTGATTAAGAGTCAGTTGCTCTACCAACTGAGCTACGGAAGCACGATAATATGGTATCCCGTAGGGGAATTGAACCCCTGTTGCCAGAATGAGAATCTGGAGTCCTAACCACTAGACGAACGGGACAAAATCTCTTGATTTTAAGAACAATATTTTTTCTTTAGGTTTTGTGTCAAATTTTTTTTACTCACTTCTTCACAAAGCTCTATCTAGAAAAAAAGCCGTGAAACCACGGCTTTCTTAATCTCAAAAAATACTAGTTTACCCGCAATAAAGAGCCGGCTCTGATTAGATTTTTATTAGGCAAGTTGTTCAAATACACCAGCTCATCTTGACTCTTGTCCACCTGATAAGCTATCCCCGAGAGATTATCGCCGATGTCAACCTTGTAAAAGTTACCTTGGCTAACAGCTTTTACCTTCTCTGTAGGCAACTTCAGCTCCACACCAACAGATATCAGACTCGGATTTTTGATGCCATTGAGTTCCGCTAACTGCCAGATGTACATATTTTTCTCCACACAAAGCTTGTAAAGGTTATCCCCGGGGTTTACGGTGTATACCTGCTCATCCCTTATCACTACCTCTTCCACCACTGGTTGCTCTTGTGCGGGCATTGGTGCTACATCTTCCAGCATCACCGTCTGCTCTTGGGTAACTTGAGCCACCTCCACCACCACCTCTTCATTTGCCATCTCTTGGATAACCACAGGCTTCTTTGCGGCACAACCACACAAAAAAGCTAACACCGAAACCAGCATCAAAATCTTTTTCATCTTACCTCCACTCTTTTTTTCTTAATTATTTTTATTTTTAATTATCTCTTAAACCTTAACAATCCAACCATCGGGAGCTGCTATTTGACCAAACTGTATGCCAGTGAGGATGTTATAGAGCTTGGTCGTAATTGGCCCTACTTTCTCTTGAGAATAAAAGGTGTGTAGTTTGTTTTTGTAGCTAATGCCCGCAATAGGAGTAATGACAGCAGCCGTACCGCAAGCTCCAGCTTCTTTGAACTCGCCAAGATTGTCTATGAGCACATCTCTTTCTTCTACTTCCATTTCAAGATAATTTTTGGCAAGATAAATCAAAGAATTTTTAGTAATGCTAGGCAATATAGATGGCGACTTGGGGGTAACAAACTTATTATCGTGTGTGATGCCAAAGAAATTTGCTGCTCCCACCTCTTCTATTTTGGTATGCGTAGCTGGGTCTAGATAGATGCAATCGGCGAAGCCAGCTGCTGCACTCTTTTGGTGAGGCAACATACTAGCCACATAGTTCCCACCCACTTTTACAGCTCCTGTGCCCATCGGAGCAGCTCGGTCATAGTCGGAGATGTCGAAATTAACTGGAGTAAGTCCCCCTTTGAAATAAGCTCCCACCGGCATACAAAACACACAAAAAACGAACTCTGGTGCAGGCTTAACGCCAATGTTGGCTCCATCACCAAACATAAAAGGGCGGATATACAAGGTAGCTCCACTGCCGTAGGGTGGCACGAACTCGGCGTTTGCTTTAACCACGGCTTTGCACGCTTGTACAAATCGCTCCACAGGAAACTCCTGCATCAAGGTTCGTTGGCAACTTTTTATCATCCGTTTAGCGTTTTCTTCTGGGCGAAAAAGCACAATCTCGCCGTCCTTGGTGCGATAAGCCTTCAACCCCTCGAAGCAAGTTTGCCCATAGTGCAAGGCTGTCGCTGATACATGAATGCTTAAGCTGTCGTCCGCACTCATTTCACCTTCGCCCCATTTGCCATCTTTGTAGCGACATACAAACATTTGGTTAGCTTTTCTATACTCAAAACCCAAATTGTCCCAATCTATGCTCTTATCCATCTCTTATCTCCTATAAATTCAATTTGTTCCATTTGTTAATATGTTTGAAACTAAAGTCAAGGTTTTTTATTTTTGCAATTGGGCGGTACACAGTAAAAGTATCCACCCTTATTTATTTTTTCTATATCTTTTAAATAACAATCTGTGATTATTGGGCTAATGTTCAAAACATTAAAATTAGGTTTCCTAGAATTTTCCCGCAAAATTTGCTTCGGAGTCTTACCTTTTCGCCCTCTGTTTCCTCTAAAATGATTAAAATACAGCGTATAACTGTGCGCTTTACGCACAAAATCGTTGCAATCATCAAATTCATCAATCAGATAAAACTCGTCCTCTACCAGCCGATGAGCACTTTCAACATCAGAATTAAAAGTGGGCGAACCTTTGGGGATAAGCGAATGATTAGCACCATTTATTTGCACACTTTTTTGAAAAAAGCTCAAACCCTTTTTCTTGGGACTCACAAACTCTGAGCCATTGTCGGTTTGAAAAGTAACTTTGGAAAGATCAACACCACAACTCTTTAATCTTTTAGACAAAAAATCGATATAAATCCCTGCATTTACGGCTGTTTTCTCATAGCAATAACCGATGAATTGCATACCAGTTTTGTAGTCTCTAGCAGTGATTTGATAGCGAGGATAATTTTTGTACTTAATCCCCTCAAACAATTCTGGCATATCGGTCAAATACTTAATATCCACTTGGATTTTTTCAAAAGGTTTTGCCCTAGCTCGCATTTCACTTAAATCTTTGCGTTGCTGATATTTCCGTTTCTTTTTCTTTACCAAACCAGCATCACAGAGCTTTTTATGAACAGTCGAAGCTGAACAATTTAACTACAAATGGTCAATAATTCGCCTAGCTCCCCAGCGATTTTTTGCCTTTTTGCGACAAACTACTATTTCCTCTATTATCTCAGATTTTAAGCGATTTGGGAAATTTTGCTTTTTTCGAGATTTATTAACCAGACCATCCTCGCCCTTTTCTTTATAGGCTTTGACCCACTTTCGCACAGTTTTTCTAGTGGTCTCAAATTCTCTAGCTGCAGCGGAAATAGATGTTTCATTTGCAAATTTCACCAAATTTTTCCGATAAAATTTCTTGTCTTTTCTACTCATAATTTTCAAATTGTCTATATATTTATTCATAATGGTCAAATTACAGCTCTCACGGCTGATTTGACCATTTTTTTTACAGACTATTTCTCCATTTTTCTAATTAACTTTTCCATTTTATCATAAACCAGCCAATTACAAATCACTAACTTGGGGTGGATACTTTTAGTGTGGAGTTTCCATTTTATTTTTGCAATTCGTTTTTCTAGTGATGCAAAAGTGAAGCTAGGACAAAGCATCGGCTTTTACTTCTTGCTTATAATGCTTCAACTTGCCAGTGTCTGGGATACTTTAAAAGAGTATTCATCATAATCTTTTCTTAAAATTTGAGAGCGATTATCCCCATCAAAATTTTCTGATTTGTAAAAAACAATGTGGTCAATAAAATCGGGATTGATTGTATTAAAAACCAACTTCATCACATCTCCATTAATAGCGGGAAAGTCTTTTGTGTAAGTGCCGTCTTGGTTTTTGACTTCAAAACACGCTTCGGGATTCAGAACTTCAACTTCAACCTCACTTTCTGCATAACCACCATTCTCATCCCAAATAAGAAGTTTCATTGTCCCTGTGCCAATATTATTATAGGTTACGGTGTGAGATAAACCCCTATTTGAGTTACCTTCTACAGAAAATTGAGTCCCACTTTCTTGAAACTTATAGAAAATATTATCAAGCATTTTATCATTAGAACCTAGTTTTTTTATATACATATCATTATCAATAATATCAACAACATTATAAATAACTTGAAGAGGAGCATAACCACTTGTAACACTTGCAACAATCTTTGCACTTGGCGGTCTGTTTGTTACACAAACAACTCTTTCGTAGCTTGCTTCTTCGCCGTTGGAGTCCTCGATTGTTAAACGAACAATCGCATTACCGATCCAATTCAATTTATAAGCAAAAGAATTTCCTGTACTCTTGGTGGCAATGGTGTGCCAATCGTTTTCCCAATAGACTTCCCACTTGTAACTTTCAATTTCTGCTTCTTCGCTGGCTAGAGAAGTAGAAGCATCAAGCGTGAGAAGGTCTCCTGCGTGCAATTCTTGGCTTGAAATTTCTGCATTTGTATAAGTTTTTCCATCGATAACGACACTCATATCAAAGTAAGGCGATATTTTTTGAGAACCTGCCACAGCAATAGATAAACGAACTTCCATATGGTTGTTTTCTTGGTTACTGTTGTCATAAGCGATAAAAATTATATCTTTATCTTGTATTGGCTTAAGATAGGTGTGAGAAAATATTTCACTCACACTATCATATGTTTGGCTTGTCCCGTCTCCCCAATCGACAAAAATCTTGGTAATAACTCCGTCTCTGTCGTATGAACCGCTCAAATCGAAAATGTATTTTGTGTTTATCTTCATCTCATGTTGCCAAAAATTAGTATTGATATTAACGATAGGCTGAGAGTTTGGCACATTAAAATTTAAAAACAAGGTGTCACTAGTACTGTCCGAATTTTTTTCGTATGCGAAGTAAGAAAATTTATACTCTTTCGAGTCTTGTAGATAGATTTTCTGGCTTATACTTTTCTTGAGAACAAGCTCTTCCACTAGGTTTTCGATTAGAAAGATGCTAACTGCTAAGCTGTCGTACTGTTCGTTTTTTGGTTTGTCGGGAAACAAAAGGGTAACCGAATAACCAGTATCTGACCAACTAGAGTAGCTTTTAGATGTAATGCTAAACTCTATGACCTCCTCCTGCTTTACACTTGTGGTATCATCGTCTGTGCTTGTGGTGTCTTTTGTAGGAGTTATAGGACTGTCTTCTCCCGAACTACCTGTGGACAAGCAACCCAAAAGCAAGAAAAAACAAAGCATAAGCAAATATTTATTAATTTTCATTCTAACTTTTTTACAACATTCCCAAATCTTCTTTGCCGAACTCATAAGTTTTGCCACAAAAGTGGCAGGTGGCTTTGATTTTCCCTTTCTCTTTTAATATCTCTTCTATCTCTTCTTTTTGCAAAAGTTTTATGCCACTTTTGAACCGTTCTTGATCGCAGTTGCACTTGTACTCCACGGAGTTTTCTGTCAAAATTTGCGGGGTGTCCACCACGAACTTTTCTATAATCTCGCTGATAGTGTAACCCATATCCATCAAATCAGTTAAGTTAGGGAACTTTCTCATCTTCTCTTCTAGTGTGGCTATCACATATTCGCTAGCACCGGGCACTAACTGCACTATAAACCCGCCAGCCTGCAATACTTCCGCTTTTTCGTTTATCAATACACCCAATACCACTACGGAAGCTATTTGTTCCGATTGGTGTAAAAGGTAGGCTATATCTTGTGCTATTTCCGAGGTTTGCAACTTTACTTGCCCTTGATAAGGAGCTTTCAACCCTTCATCTCGCACTAGCGTTAATATACCCTTTCCCACAGCTTTGGGTATATCAAACCCTTTGCCTGTGGTTTTCATTACCTCTTGTGTGGGATTAGATATTGTGCCTTTTACTTTGCCGTTTTGATTTGCTACCACAGTTATATTGCCTAGTTGTCCATCACCATTTACTCTTAATGTAAGCTTGTTTTTGGCGTTTTTCATCTGTGAGCCTAATAGCAAACCTGCTGTGAGCAACCTGCCCAAAACAACGCTAGCGGTAATGGAAAGATTGTGCAGTTTTTGTGCTTTTCGTACAACCTCTGTAGAGTCCACCGCTAAAAAGTTTAAACCGTCGCCTGTACCTTTAATTAAAACATCCATCGTTAAACTCTCTCCTCTATTTCCTGATTTTGGTACTTTTTGATAATCTCGAATAGTTCGTCCAACTTGTCAAAGTCCAACATCGTGCTGGCATCGCACAGGGCAGTGTTAGGCTTGGGATGAACCTCTACAAAGAGCCCAGACACTGCTCCTGTAGCCAAAGCAGCTCTTGCCAAAGGCAAAGCGTATTGCGGAGTACCACCACTGGTTTTGCCACTAGATGGCTCTTGCATAGAGTGAGTAACATCATACACCACGGGGTAACCAAGAGCTTTCATCTTGATAAAGCTCCTGAAATCAACCACTAGGTTGTGATAGCCAAAGCTAGTTCCCCTCTCGGTGAGCAAAATTTTTTGATTTCCCTCACATTTGCCTATCGCTCCTTGCATATCTTCTGCCGCCATAAACTGTGCTTTTTTAATATTAACAATTTTCCCTGTAGCTGCTGCCGCCTCCAAAAGAGCCGTCTGGCGAGACAAAAAAGCAGGAATTTGCAAAATATCTGCTACCTCTGATACAATTTTGGCTTGCTCTGGCAGATGAATATCTGTAACGATGGGCAAGCCGAACTCTTGCTTTATCTTCTGCAAGTTAGTCAGCCCCACCTCTAATCCTGGACCCTGATAAGAGTCAGAGCTGGTACGGTTCGCTTTTTCAAAAGATGCCTTAAAAATAACAGGACAAGGGGAGTTATTTACAAGGTGCTCTGCCACTTTTCTGCCCATATCCAAACTTTCCAAAACACAAGGTCCTGCAAGCAGGAATTTCCCTTTTTGCAATAAATTATAATCTAACATTTTTAAACTCCCTTTCGAATGTTTAATCCTCGTGCAACCAGATATTCCTTTATTTGCGGGATTGTCATCTTCTGGTAATGCAAGAGCGATGCTAGCAGCAAAGCATCCGCCTTGCCCTGCGTAACCCCTTGCTCGAAGTGCTCCAGCTTGCCTGCACCTCCCGAAGCTATCACCGGCACGCTAGAGACCTCTGCCACCCTTTTGGTCAGCTCTAGGTCGTAGCCATCGCCTGTGCCGTCGGCATCTATGGAGTTAAGCAGTATTTCGCCAGCTCCTAGCTTTATAGCCTCTTTCACCCACTCCAGCACATCGTAGCCCGTATCTACCCTGCCTCCAGCTACAAAACAGTGCCAGCTATCGTCTGCCACCCTCTTGGCATCTACAGACAGCACTATGCATTGACTACCGTAGATATCTGCCCCTTCAGTAATTAGCTTGGGATTTTTTATCGCTGCCGAGCATATGCTTACCTTGTCTGCACCCGCTAATAACGCCTGACGAATGTCATCCACACATCGGATACCACCGCCCACAGTAAGCGGAATAAAAACAACCTTGGCGATGCGTCGCACCACATCCAAAAGGGTTTGTTTGCTTTTGTAAGTAGCACCTATATCCAGAAAAGTTAGCTCATCTGCACCCTGCATATAGTACTTCCGTGCTAACTCCAGCGGATCGCCAGCGTCTTTTATCTCCTTGAAACTTGTGCCTTTTACCACTCTGCCATCTTCTACATCTAAGCAGGGGATTATTCTCGTGGCTAACATTTTTTAAACTTCCTTCTTATACTTAGTTTTACCCTTGCAAATTTAAATAGCTCAAGATGATGTCAACTATAATTGTAGAAGATTTTGGGCGGTACACAGTAAAAGTATCCACCCTTATTTATTTTTTCTATATCTTTTAAATAATAATCTGTGATTATTGGGCTAATGTTCAAAACATTAAAATTGGGCTTCCTAGAATTTTCCCGCAAAATTTGCTTCGGAGTCTTACCTTTTCGCCCTCTGTTTCCTCTAAAATGATTAAAATACAGCGTATAACTGTGTGCTTTACGCACAAAATCGTTGCAATCATCAAATTCATCAATCAGATAAAACTCGTCCTCTACCAGCCGATGAGCACTTTCAACATCAGAATTAAAAGTGGGCGAACCTTTGGGGATAAGCGAATGATTAGCACCATTTATTTGCACACTTTTTTGAAAAAAGCTCAAACCCTTTTTCTTGGGACTCACAAACTCTGAGCCATTGTCGGTCTGAAAAGTAACTTTGGAAAGATCAACACCACAACTCTTTAATCTTTTAGACAAAAAATCGATATAAATCCCTGCATTTACGGATGTTTTCTCATAGCAATAACCGATAAATTGCATGCCAGTTTTGTAGTCTCTAGCAGTGATTTGATAGCGAGGATAATTTTTGTACTTAATCCCCTCAAACAACTCTGGCATATCGGTCAAATACTTAATATCCACTTGGATTTTTTCAAAAGGTTTTGCCCTAGCTCGCATTTCACTTAAATCTTTGCGTTGCTGATATTTCCGTTTCTTTTTCTTTACCAAACCAGCATCACAGAGCTTTTTATGAACAGTCGAAGCTGAACAATTTAACTGCAAATGGTCAATAATTCGCCTAGCTCCCCAGCGGTTTTTTGCCTTTTTGCGACAAACTACTATTTCCTCTATTATCTCAGATTTCAAGCGATTTGGGAAATTTTGCTCTTTTCGAGATTTATTAACCAGACCATCCTCGCCCTTTTCTTTATAGGCTTTGACCCACTTTCGCACAGTTTTTCTAGTGGTCTCAAATTCTCTAGCTGCAGCGGAAATAGATGTTTCATTTGCAAATTTCACCAAATTTTTCCGATAAAATTTCTTGTCTTTTCTACTCATAATTTTCAAATTGTCTATATATTTGTTCATAATGGTCAAATTACAGCTCTCACGGCTGATTTGACCATTTTTTTTACAGACTATTTCTCCATTTTTCTAATTAACTTTTCCATTTTATCATAAACCAGCCAATTACAAATCACTAACTTGGGGTGGATACTTTTAGTGTGGAGTTTCCAAATTGTAGAAGATTTTTGCTATAAGATTAAGCTATCACTCACGCGAAGAAAAAAGTTTGACACATTTACACTTATATAAAGTTTACAACTAGTAAATTATTAAAAATCAAAAAGTTAATTTACACACAACCAAACCCCATTTTAAGGAGAATTAGTGCCGAATTTTGATCAATTAGGATTAAATCAAGAGATTTTATCCACTATAAACAAACTGGGGTTTATCACCCCCACCGAAGTACAGTCTAAAGTTATACCGATGGTCTTGGAAACAGACCAACACCTTATCGTTCTTTCCCAGACAGGCTCTGGCAAAACAGCTACTTTCGGTCTACCGATGATTCAATCATTTGACCCCAATGAAAAAAAAGTTCAGTATTTGATTTTGGCACCCACCCGCGAGTTGGTGCAACAAATTTGCCAAGAGCTAAAAGATTATTCGATAAACTCCCGCGGATTTAAGGTGATAAGCCTTTTCGGCGGAGGTGATATAAGGAAACAAATAGATGCACTAGCTACTCATCCAGCTGTGGTTGTTGGCACTCCTGGCAGAACTTTAGATTTCCTCAACCGTCGCAGACTAAACCTCTCCAGTATCAAAAGTTTAATACTAGACGAAGCCGACCAAATGCTAGATATGGGTTTTCAAGAAGAGTTGGAAGAGATTTTGTCTTTCACAAATCCTGAGAAAAGGGTGCTTCTTTTTTCTGCAACGATGAACAAGCAAGTGGAACGATTAGCTTCAAACAAATATCTTGAAAATCCGATTAAAGTAACTATTGGCAAGCAAAATCAAGGTGTTATGAATGTACAACACTATTATCATCTTTGCTCGGGTAAACAAAAAACGGCTGTTCTTTCTAGGATTTTGGACAACTTCGCGGGTATCTATGGCATAGTTTTTTGCAAAACCAAGAAAGACACAGTAGATATTTGCTTAAACCTGCAAAAGATGGGTTATCGAGTAGAAGCTTTTAACGGCGATATGTCACAGCCTCAACGAGAATTAGTGATGAAAAAATTTCGCAGTAAAAACTTAAAATTGCTCATCGCTACAGATGTTGCCGCCCGTGGAATAGATGTCAAAAATCTCACACATATCATCAACTACGCACTACCTGACGACTCCGAGATATATGTTCATCGCAGTGGGCGAACCGGCAGAGCTGGCAAGCAAGGAATATGTATCTCTATAGTCGGACAAAAAGAGAAAAGAAAGATAGTTACTATCCAAAAAATGTTAGGACTTCCCATAGAGTTTCAGAGGATACCGACCGGCGATGAAGTCTGCCAAAACAGGCTACTAGAGCTAAGCAAAACTTTTGAAGATTTCCAAGTAGACGAACAGCTAGATGAGTTTGCTCAAGCAGCTTATCTTGAGTTTTCTCGCTTCTCCAAAGAGGAACTCATCAAATCTTTTGTTGGCTTACAACTAAGTAAACTTTGGCGTCATTACCACAAATTGCCCGATCTCAACGCTGCTCCCAAGGTAAGGTTTAGCAAAATAAAAATTAATCTCGGGCAAAGAGACGACTTCCAAAAAGCTGATCTTTTTGCACTTATCAAAAGTGTGCAAAGAAATGTTGAGATAGGAAAGATCAATATTTACGATAAAAAAACGGAGCTAGAAGTTGATAAAAAAGTTGTGCAAAAAATGATCGAAAAGCTAAACACGAAAAGTTTTGCCCATCTGCCCATCAAAGTAACTCCGTTATCCAGCAGAGGACAATTTAGTAATAAAACTAAAAGGAAAAGCAGAAAAAAATATTGACTCAAATCTACACCATTATTTTTTTTGAGATGAATTAGAAAAGGTTATCAAGAGGATAATCAACTGTATATCAAGAAGTTGCGGGGATTTGTTCCATATTGCACCGCAACAACAAAAAAAAGCTAAAAAGGAGATTTTAGATGACAAACTACTTATTTACCAGCGAATCTGTAACCGAAGGACATCCAGACAAAATCTGCGACCAAATTTCAGACTCAATTCTGGATGCAATCTTAACCCAAGACTCACAGGCTCGCGTCGCATGTGAAACTTTCGTAACCACAGGAATGGCACTAGTGGGTGGCGAGATTACCACCAGTTGCTATGTAGACATCTCGGCTGTGGTTCGCGACACCTTACGAAAAATCGGCTACACCAACGCAGACTACGGCATAGACGCCAAAACTTGTGCTGTGATGACCACCATCGATAAGCAATCACGAGACATCGCCATGGGTGTGGACGAGTACACACAGCACGAACAAGGTGCTGGCGACCAAGGAATGATGTTTGGTTACGCCTGCAAAGAGACTCCCGAGCTGATGCCCTTGCCTATAATGCTCAGCCACAGATTGACCAAAAAACTTTCTGAGGTTCGCAAATCTGGAGAGCTTGGCTATCTGCGACCAGACGGCAAATCGCAAGTAACCGTGGAGTACAAAGACGATAAGCCTGTCCGTGTAGAAACTGTAGTTATCTCCACTCAGCACGACCCCGAGGTGAGCCTAGAGCAAATCCGCAAAGACATCCGCGAAAAGGTAATACTACTCGTTATCGGTAAAGAGCTCATCGACAGCAACACAAAATTTCACATCAACCCCACAGGCAGATTTGTCTTGGGCGGACCACACGCCGACACAGGCTTGACGGGTCGCAAGATTATCGTGGACACCTACGGAGGCAAGGGTAGTCACGGTGGAGGCTGCTTCAGTGGCAAAGACCCCTCGAAAGTTGATCGCAGTGCCTCTTATATGGCACGATACATCGCCAAAAACATCGTCGCTGCCGATTTGGCAGACAGGTGCCAAGTACAACTAGCATACGCTATCGGAGTGGCAGAGCCTGTCTCTGTGCTGGTGGACACTTTCGGCACTGGCTCTATATCCGACAAAAAGATTGTAGAAGCTGTAAAACTACTGTTCCCTTTGAAACCAGCCGAACTAATCAAGCACCTAGACCTAAAAAGACCCATCTACGCTGCCACTGCCGCTTATGGACATTTTGGTCGTGAGGAGTTCCCTTGGGAAGCCACCGATATGGCAAAGAAGCTGAAACAGTCTGCAAAATAAGATGACCGAAAAACAACTAGAAAAATTTAACAATCCGAAAAACAAGAGGGGCGACAACGCCCCTCTTGTTTCTTTGCCCGCAAACAAAAAACATCTTAGCTTAGTGGGCTTTATGGGTGCTGGCAAAACAACCATTTGCAACGCTCTAGGACAACAAGCTCTTGATTTAGACTTCCTTGTGGAAAAAAGGGCAATGCTTAAGATTTACGATATCTTCAGAAACTTTGGTCAGGCAAAATTTAGAGAGATGGAGCTGGCTCTGCTCAAAGAAATTGCCAAGAAACCTAAGCCAATCTGCCTTGCCACTGGTGGCGGAGTTATTACTACAACTGCATCTCGTACAGAGTTAATAAAAAGTTATTGCAATATTTTTCTTTATTTGCCTCCCGAGATAGCTTGTGAAAGAGTAGAAAACGACAAAAAAAGACCACTCTTTTCCCAAGATGTAAACAAGATGAAAGAGCTTTTCAATTCTCGCTTAGATTGGTATCTAGAGGTAGCCGATTTAATTTTAGATATGGAAAAAATAAGCACAGAAACAGCTGTAAAATTTATTAAAGATATTTTAGGCAGATTGTAATTTAACTTCTTATATCAACTTTTACAATAATTACTTCCGCTAAGTTTCTTCACATCTCCCGAAAGTTCCAACTGCATTAGTGTAGCACTTAAAGTCCCAAAATCATACTTGGTTATCAATAGAAGGCTGTCGAAAGAAATTTTCGAATTTTTTGCAATTAAGCTATAAACTTTTTCCTGATTAATGTTTGCAAATTTCTTTGGCTTTTTGACATCGTCCAAAGTTCTAGGTAGATAACCGTAATCTTCTAAAATGTCTTGCCCACAACTCACCAACTTTGCTCCTTGAGAGATTAGCTGATTTGGTCCTTCGGACTGCACTCTGTTTATATCGCCGGGTATAGCATAAACATTTTTCCCTTGTTCCATTCCAAATTTGGAGGTTATCAAAGCTCCAGAATTTTTTTTACCCTCTGTAACCAGCACTCCATGAGACAGCCCAGCTATTATTCTATTACGAGCTGGAAAAAGCCAAGCTCCTCCTATTGTGCCAGGCGGATTTTCTGAAACTATTCCACCACCAAATTCCAAAATTTTTCGTGCTAAACCGTTATTAACAACAGGATAAACTTTGTCTACAGAAGTACCAAGCACCGCCACAGTAGGCGTTCTCTCCAAAACTGATGCGGTATGTGCCACGGCGTCTGCCCCCATAGCTAATCCACTAACGATGGTAAAACCTGCGGCTGCTATCTCCCGGGCAATTTTTTGCGTTACCGATTTTCCATAATCACTCAAGCTCCTAGTGCCAACTATTGCAAAAGATTTTTGCAAAGGAAGTTCGCCCTTAAGAAACAAAGTTACAGGTGGATTTTTCTGATTTTTGAGGATTTCAGGGTAATTGTCGTCCAAAATAGTAATCATCTTTATATTTTGCTTTTCAAGAACCTCTAAAATCTGCTCCACAGTAAGCTCATGTTTGAAAAATTTTTTATTCCATAGATTATGGGCAACCTTGGAGGTTAAAACTCGGTCTATCTCTTTTTTGTGCTTGCAAAAATCTGTGGGTTCTCCAAAATTCTGTACCAGCTTATAAGCTGTCCCTACTCCCAATCCTTCCGTCAGGATCAGCTCAAGCCAATCTCTTGTCCGCTTCATCTTGTACCAAACTATATAATTTATTAATCAATTTACGAATATTATCGCCCGTAGCAGAAGAAATATATAAAATATCTTCTCTTCTAAAATTTTCTAAATTCAACTTTTCAGATATTAAATCGGACTTGCTGATGACCACAAACTCTTTTTTTTTGTCTAAATAAGGATCAAAAAGATGAAGCTCTTTTTTTAGCGTAAGGTAATCTTTATGTACATCTTGTGAGGTGGCATCCAACAAAAAAAGCAAAATTTTTGTACGACGAATATGTTTGAGAAACTGATCACCTAATCCCTTGCCAGCAGCTGCACCATCTATAATCCCGGGAATATCAGCTATCACAAAAGACTGGTAAGAGCTAACTTTTACAACTCCCAGCTTTGGCTTTAGTGTAGTAAACTCATAGTCGGCTATCTTGGGCTTAGCACTAGAGATAACAGACAAAAGCGTTGACTTGCCTACATTGGGGAAGCCTACTAACCCTACATCTGCCATCAACGATAGCTCCAATTGCAAATGCAACTCTTGCCCCGGTGTCCCCGGCTGATGGTATCTAGGTGCTTTGTTGGTAGAGTTTTTAAACCTTGTATTTCCTTTCCCACCTATTCCACCTTTTGCCAAAAGGATTTTTTGATTAATATCGATCAAATCTAAAATTTTTTCGCCAGTATCCATATCGAACACCATAGTGCCAGGCGGAACTTTGATTACGATGTCCTCTCCTCCTCTACCAAACATATTTTTGCCCTGACCAGACTGCCCTCTTTCTGCTTTAAAAACCTTTTGTGAACGAAAATCTACCAGTGTGTTCAGTTGCTCGTCCGCCATAATGTATACACTGCCACCGTCCCCACCATCTCCACCATCTGGACCACCTCTAGGGACAAACTTCTCTCTACGAAAGCTGGTGCAACCAGCACCACCATCTCCAGAAAATACCTTAATTTTTGCCGAATCTATAAACATTTTTATTTTACTCCTTCATTCAAAGCTCTACTATTTTCTATTCTATCTGTTAATTTGTCGGCATCGTTATAAAAAGAAAAAAACATCAAAAACATTAATACAAAAAGTCCTAAATATTGCAATCCTGTTTGTAAACTCTCTGCTAAAGGTTTGCGAAAAAGTTTTTCTAAGAATGCAAATAAAATCAAGCCGCCATCCAAGATAGGAATAGGCAATAAATTCATTACAAACAAAACCACATTGATAAAGGCGATGAAGATCAAAACAGAAGCTAGCCCTTTTTGCGAAAAACTTTTTGCCGCTTGCGATATCATCACAGGTCCCGAGAGGTTCTCTGCCAAAGAAGAAGGCTTAGCAAAAATTTTGTACAGCCCGTAATAGTTGAGCCACACGGCAGAAACCGTGCTCAAAGCCCCTTTGCCCATGGCAGTAAACACTCCTGCTCGCTCTTGGGGGAAGGTGCTCATGGTAGCTGAAACCCCCAGCAAGTATCTGCCCGAAAGCGGGTCTTGCGTGGGCTTTATCAGCCCCACCAAGCTCTGTTGCCCCCTGCTAAAAGCGACCTTCACCTCGTTGCCATCCCCCACGGCATCGCCTATCTGCGACCACGCAGTAATATCTACACCGTTGATGCGAGTGATGCGGTCGCCAGCCTGCATACCCAGCTGGTATGCGGGCATCCCCACTGCCACCTGCCCTATTATCGGCTCAATCCACGGCTGGCAAGCGAACTCCTCTTCTTCTAGTAGCACACTGGTTTTTTCTCCGCCTCTACTCACTACAAAGCTCTTCCCGCCTGCCACTATCTGCGACCAGCTTTTTATCTGCTTACCGTCCACGCTCAGCACACAGTCGCCTTTCTGGAACCCCTGAGCGTCTTCCCCTATCACAGGCAAAAAATCTTCATAAGAGCTGTTTATCATAAAGGACAAGCTAAAAAATAAAAAAGCTAGCATTAGATTAGCAAAAGGACCAGAAAAAGCAATTACTATTCTTTGCCACCAAGATTTGGCAGAAAAAGATGCAAGATTATCTGTCTTCTCTTTGGGATTTTCCCCCAGCATCTTCACATATCCACCCAGCGGTATCAGGGAAAGTCGAAACTCTGTATCCCCAAACTGCCTCTTGTACAAAACAGGACCAAAGCCTATCGAAAAAGCTTCCACTCGCACGCCAAAAAATCTGGCTGCCACAAAATGACCAAACTCGTGCAAAGCCACTATAAATGACAAAACTAAAACAAAATAAAAATAAAACAACTAAAATCCTGATCTTAAAGATTTTTCTTTAAAAACATAATATTCTCGATAGCAAAAGGGTCTACACCTTTTTCGCCAGCCAAATAGTAACTCACCATATCACCAATAAATATCAGCGAAAAAACCTTTTCTATGTAAGAGCTACCTTCTGCGTAAATTTCGATTTTTTCGTCTATCAGCTCAGAAAAGATATTTATTCTTTTTTGATACTTTTGATCCAACTCAAAATCTAGCAAGAATACAGGCATAATAGGCAAATCTTGGTGATAATATCCCTCAATCTCATTATGGTTCATCTCGGGGAAACAGTGCCAAAAAGCTGGAGAGTTAGCGTTTTCATTAATCTGGCACTTCATCCTGTAGGCAGCACACCCATAAGCTGGCTGGCTAGCATACACCACCGCTATCTTGCCCTTTAGCTTGACAGCTATCTGCTTAGCCATATTTTGCTCCACAGGCGACTGCTCGAACACAGCCTCCACTTTACCAGCCAGCTGGCTGGTGGTGGCACTTATCTCTTGCTCAATGCTCTTAGCCAAACCATACGCCTCTAGTATCTTGTGCACCGCACCAAAAAGGTATGCAACCGCCGCTCGTGGCGGGAAGCCCCCTTGCAACTTGACAAGCGGAAACTTGCCAGCCATCATCTCCTCCAGCTCACCACCCGTGGTAACCCCTGCAATATGCTTAGTCAGCCCTTGAGCCGCCTTGTAGCACGCCAAAGTCTCCTCTGTATTGCCAGAGTAAGAGACCGCTATAAGCAAGGTCTGCTCATCCACAAAACCCGGGCAATAGTCGCTAACAACCCTCACGGGGAACTTATGCCCGTAAGCACCAGCGATGATGTGTCCTGCTATCCCAGAGCCTCCCATCCCACAAACCACCAGCTTGTCCACCTTACCCTTTTGGGCAGGCACGCTCGCACCGTGATAGCCACTGTATATGTGTTGCGGTAAATGTGTAATCAAATCGTGCATCGAATTCATATTCATTGTTATTTCCTTTTTTCTTTAGCTATTGTTAAAATATTTTTTTGCTCCATACGGACAAGGGTATCTCTTGATCATCTTGCCTAACATACTCTTCGCCCAAATACTCTTGGATGACAAACTCCAAACAAAAAACTTCTGACTCTGCTAAATGTCCACCATAAGAGTTGAAATTTTTATCAGCAATATTTATATGCAGGTGGGCAAAAACTATACCATCCTTTAGCGAGATGTTCCCTTCCAAAGAAGCTACCTCCACTGGCTCGCCAAAACTTTTATAGTGGTACTGGTTACCATCGAAATAACCAATTGTAACTTTTTCCAAAGCACCTATACCACTAACTTTACCTAAAACTATATTTTGCTCTTGAGCAAATCTGGTAATAGATGTCAAGGCATCTTCTCCTGTAGCTACTCTGCCCACGAAAACCCTGCCTAGCTTTAACTCTTTCAACATCTTCCACCCCCTTTGGGAAATTCTTCAAGTCAAACTAAGCATACCTTTCACGGTGTCAACTGAAAAATAAGGCGATTATAAGCGATACACAATAAAACTCCTCGTCCTTTTTATCTTTATAAATAATAGTCCATAATTGTTGGATTGATATTCAAAATATTAAAATAAGACCTTCTAATATTCGCTCGTAAATCTGCTTGAAAGTTCTGCTGTTTCTTCTTCCGTTTTCTCTAAAATTGTATCAAAAAATAGCTTTGTACTGCGGACTTTATTCCAAGCATTTATTACAAAATCAGGGAAAAATATTGACACTATTTTTTCACATTTGGCTTATGACGAAAATGATTAATAGAAGGAGGATCTGGAATGAAAAAATTCTTGGATCAAGTAAAAGCTAAAAACCCGGGTGAGACCGAGTTTTTGCAAGCTGTAGAAGAGGTTGTTTCTACCCTTTGGGACTTTGTGGAAGAACATCCGAAATATAAAAGTCAGAAAATCTTGGAGAGAATGGTAGAACCAGAAAGAGCTATTAGCTTCCGTGTGCCATGGATAGACGACAAAGGTGAAATCCAAATCAACCGTGGCTACCGTGTAGAGTTCAACTCTGCCATCGGACCTTACAAGGGCGGACTTCGCTTCCACCCCACAGTGTCTCTAAGTGCCCTAAAGTTCTTGGGCTTTGAGCAAACTTTCAAAAACAGCTTAACCAGCTTACCCATGGGTGGCGGTAAAGGCGGTTCAGATTTTGACCCCAAAGGCAAATCTGATACAGAAATTATGCGTTTTTGCCAAGCCTTTATGAGTGAACTTTTCCGTCATATAGGTCCTAACACCGATGTGCCAGCAGGCGATATTGGTGTAGGTGGTAGAGAGATCGGCTACCTCTTTGGAATGTACAAGAAGCTCCGCAACGAGTTCACAGGCGTGCTTACCGGCAAAGGTCTTGGCTGGGGTGGTTCACTTGTTCGTCCAGAAGCTACAGGCTTCGGTGCTGTTTACTTCGCTCGTGAAATGCTAAAAGCTAATGGCGACGACCTCAAAGGCAAAACCGTCTCCTTGTCTGGATTTGGCAATGTAGCTTGGGGTGCAGCCATGAAAGCCAGTCAATACGGTGCCAAAGTTATTGCAATCTCTGGACCAGACGGCTATATCCTCGACGAAGCTGGTGTAAACACTCCCGAGAAATGGAACTATATGCTAGAACTTCGTGCAACCTGTAACGATGTTGTAGAGCCATACGCCAAAAAATTTGGTGCAAAATTCGTCGCAGGCAAGAAACCTTGGGAAGTGAAAGTGGATTTGGCTTTCCCATGTGCTATCCAAAACGAGCTAGACGAAAACGATGCAAAAGTACTCATAGACAATGGCGTAAAATATGTAGTGGAAACCTCTAATATGGGTTGTACCAACCAAGCTGTGGAAGCTTTTAAATCTGCCAAAATTCCTATGGCTCCGGGCAAAGCCGCCAACGCTGGTGGTGTAGCAGTATCTGGCTTGGAAATGAGCCAAAACAGCCTTCGTTACAACTGGACAGCCAAAGAAGTAGACGAAAAGCTAGACACTATAATGACTAACATCCACAGTGCTTGTGCCAAGTACGGCAAAGAAAATGGATTTATCAACTACCCAAAAGGAGCCAACATCGGTGGCTTTATCAAAGTAGCTGATGCTATGATAGATCAAGGAGTTGTATAATTTGCCTGTGCCAAATAACAGCAAAATACAGAATAAAAAAACGAAAAACACCTTGACATCAAAAAAGGTGTAAGTACAAGAGGGGCATCCTAAGTGATGGACTTGGGATAAAAAAAAGAAAAACCAAAAAAAAGGAGAAATTAGTATGAAAAAACTAATCACAATCGGACTGATTGCCATGTTTGCTTTTAGTAGCTTAATGGCTTTCGAAATGAAATGGGGCGGTACTGCTCGTGTAAGAGGCGGTATTGTACAAAACGCAGGCTGGGACAAAGACGCTAGCACTACTTCTTGGAAAAGCCAAAGAATCAGACTCTTTATGACAGGCGAAGCTGAAAACGGGGTAAAATTCGTAATTCGCTCTAAATGGACAAATGGAGATGTTGGAGGTTCTAACTTCAAAAAAACCGTCAACAATGGCGTTACGATAGACCGTGCGTACATCGTGATCCCCGACGCTTTCGCTGGCTTCACTCTTCAAGCTGGTAAATTGCCTTTCTACCTCAAGAACGGTCTTATCGTTGACGACAACCAACCAGGTATGTACGCCAGTAGAATGTTCGGCGATATCTATTTTGGCTTTGGTGGATTCACTATGAGCGAAGATAATAGTGATGTTTCATTTATCGCAGATGCTGATAGCGATAGCGATAATGGCACTTATGGTGATGGCAAAGCTAGTGATGATTCTCACGGCTGGGTAGCTAGCGTAAGCAAAAGCAATGTTGGTCCTGGAACTGTTGGTCTTGATGTAGCTGTTCAAACCAATACTAAACCTGACGAGTTCGTTTTTGATGCTACAACAGGTGGTTGTGCTATAAACTCTAATACTAACTACAGTGCTAGCAATGTTTTCTGGGTTTCTCCTTGGTACTCTCTGAGTATGAACGATCTTAATGTTACTATTAATCCTGTCTTTATGTCTGGTTCATTTGAGGCTAACGATGCAGGAAAAGCTGCAAATAAAAAAGACTTAGACGGAAGCATAATGGCTTTATCTGTAAAACCTAGTTACAAATTAGGCGAAACTAGTATCTCTGCTGACATCCTTTACATCTCTGGTGTTGCTAAAGACGATCAAGACGAAAACTTTGGCTGGAGAAATATGAGTTCTTTCTATTGCCAAGGTCTTGACTGGTTTGGTTCTGCCAACTCTATCGACAATTATGGCGATGTTGGTAATGTTGTTGATGCTTATGGTCAAACTGCTGTAGCTGTTTATGCTGACCAACCTATCTTGAGCAACCTTACTGCTCACTTAGGTCTTGGCTATGTTATGACTAGCGAAGATGTAGAATATGGAGACAACAAAAAAGACAATGTTTTGGGAACAGAAATTGACCTTGGTGTTGCTTGGAATGTAAAAGAAAATGTTACTTGGAAAGTTACTGGCGTTTATGTAATGCCTGGCGATGCTACTCTGCAAGGTAGTGACAAAGATGAAGCTATTACTGCGCTTAACTCTTATCTTGAGTACTCATTCTAATCTTAGTTTAGCTTAAATTTATAAAGGCTCTTCTTCATTGAAGAGCCTTTTTTTAGTTGGCGTGTTATCTCTCTGCCACTTTTGTAGTGGCAATCATAAAACTTTATAATAAAAACACTTTGCCATCTAAAAACAAAAATTTTGTTGACCTACAAAGTCGCCTGCCCTTGCTTGCATATAAAATATACCCATAGAAACTATATGAAAACCACCCAAAATTCTCTGCTCCGCAGATTATCAAGATATCTACTTGTCCTCCGCCAAGAAACCAAAGCAAAACACAAAGTTATCTCTTCTGAATTTCTCGGCAAAATGAGTAACACTCACAGCTCTCAGGTGCGACGAGACCTAGGGGCAATAGATTTGCACTCTCGTCCTCGTGTGGGCATCAGTGTCAAGCCAGCCATCAAAACTATCGAGAAATTTTTGCACATAGATCGGCTAAACTCCGCCTTTCTCGTAGGCGTGGGTAATATCGGTAAAGCTCTGCTCAAGCACGACTATCAAAATTTCGGCATGGAGATTTTGGCAGGGTTTGATATAGACCTTAGCCTAAGCGACACTCAAATCGGTGGGATAAAGATTTTCCCATTAGAAAAATTTCAACCCTTGACACAAAGGATGAATGTCCACATCGGCATCATCTGCACCCCTCCTAGCGAAGCCCAAAAAATTGCCGAAACTATGCAACAAGCTAACATTAGAGCCATTTGGAACTTTTCGCCTGTCCATTTGCAACTACCATCAGAAATTACAGTGGAAAATGTTGACCTTTATTCGGGATTGGCTGTTCTTTCTAAACTAACTTCGCAAAGAAGAGATACATCTAAAGCCAAAAGGAGCTGAAAGCTCTTGACAAGCAAGCCTAAGATAAGATTTTGCAAGAAAAAACTGGATGGTGTATGAACTGGAAATCTTACTCTTGGGGTTGCCTAACCTCTTTTTCAATCTTACTTATTTTGTTTGTTTCTCTTGTTTTGCTTGCTTTTTACAATATTCCACGCCTACAAAATAAGCAAAAACCTTTGCAAGACAGCACCTACTTGCTTATCGATCTTTCAAGCGAAATTGTCGATTATAGGCAAACATCCTCCCCATTTTGGAACGACAATCTGCCTCTAGCACTTAATATCCTCAGAGATAAGCTCTCATCGGCAAGCAAAGACCCAAAAGTCAAAGGTATTGTTCTCAAAGTTTCCGACTACTCTCCTCTAAGCTATAATCACGCTAATAATCTTGCTCATCTTTTACAAAAATTTAAAGCTCAAAGCGGTAAAAAGGTTTTCGCCTACATTTACTCTTGCACAGACGGTAAGTTTCTAGTCTGTTCCAGTGCCGAGCAAATTTTTCTTAATCCTTCAGCAGCTGCAGGCATCTCTCTATTGGGAATTAACGCTAAAAAGCTTTTTCTCCGCTCATTTTTAGATAAAATAGGCATCCAAGTAAAAGTAGTACGCACAGGTGATTACAAATCTTTTGGACAATCTTTTACTCGCGACAGCATGAGTAGTGTAGCTCAAACTGAGATTAAGAAAGTTTACGGAAGTTTGTTTGCTCTTTACCAAAAACAGCTTGCCAACAATCTTGCTTTGCCCATAGTAAAAGTAAACAAAATGTTCGAGGAAAGCTCCGAGCTAACTTTTAGTGGTAAATCCGCCCTCCAGTTGGTGGACTCTTTAGCTTATTATCAAGATTTTTTGAACTCTAAAAGTATTAAAAACATTGTCAGCATAGACAAATATCAACCCAAAGATCAAAAACCCAAAGCAAAAAACAAGATAGCTATCGTTTATCTAAGTGGTTCTATCGTGTTCGAGTCTGGCATACCCGAGCAAGAGATAGATTTGCAATCGACTAAAAATATTTTTGATAAAATAGCCAAAGAAAAAAATGTGAAAGCAATAATCGTGAGAATTAACTCTCCCGGTGGTAGTGCTTTGGCTTCGCACCTGATAGCCAAACAAATACTAAAAAATTGTCAATTACCCGTAGTAGTGTCTATGGGTTCTGTAGCGGCCTCGGGCGGGTACTACATCGCTTCCGCTGGCGACTACATAATGGCTGACCCCTATAGTGTTACTGGTTCTATTGGCGTTTGTGCTTTGTTACCCAATGTTCACGAACTTGGGAAAAAGTTGGGTATAAATTATAGCGGTGTTAGTTTAGGGAAATTCTCGCAAAGCTTGGATATTTCAAAACCTCAATCTCCTCAGCTTTTGTCTGCTCTACAGTTACATATCGAAAAAGTTTACCAAGAGTTTTGCTATTTCGTTGCCAAAAATAGAAAACTGCCATTACCAAAAGTGAAAACCCTCGCTCAAGGTAAAATATACACCGCAGAACAAGCCAAAGATTTGCACCTTATTAATCAAGTGGGCTACTTAGAAGACGCTATTGCCAAAGCCAAAGAGCTTTCTAAGACAAAAGAAGCAGATTTAATCTTTTATCCTACACAAGATAACTGGCTAGAGAGTTTCTTTTTTACAAAGTTACGCAGAGTCCCATTTTTAAAATTGTTGTTCGATACACATAACTCCCTAGAAAACAAAGATTATATACAAGCAAGGATGTGGTAGTGAAGAAAAAAAAAAGAAGTTGCCTGTTATTTCTTTTACTTTTTAGTCCCCTATTTTCACTCAATCCACATGAATACCAAAACTTCCGTGAAACTGTTAACGCCTCACATGAAAGGAGCTACATAGCTCCTGGCAACTTCGGAGATGTAAACGATTTAATTTTTGAAGGAAGATTTTCTAACCATTTTTTCATAAATTTCCGCCGAAACGCTGATTGGGCTGCAGATGCTTCTATCAACTTGACCCTCAGGATGTTAAACAAAGAGTCCGTGCCAATTTACACACCAAGCTACAATCCCGGTATTAACTTCTACCATTTTTCAAAAAATGGCGGACTTTTTGAGCAAGATGTCATTTACGCTTTAGGCTTATACCACTATTCCAACGGGCAAGACGGAAACTATCAAAACGACGATGGTACTATCAACTACAAAAACGGCAATTTTTCCACCAATTATATCGCTTTAAAAAGTTTTTCTCTTCACAGAGACAGCAAAAGAGATAATGTTAAACAAATCTTGGGCTCTCAACTTCTTTATTATTTTGAAACATACTCGCATATGAAAGCAGACTTCCCCATAGCTCGTTTTGATATTAACATAGAGAGCTTGATCACCGACTGGCAGACTAAAGCTTACTCACTTTTCGGTATATCCAAACAGATGCGTGAAGATAACCAAGAAATTTATAACTTAAACAGAATTAAAATCAATTTGGGTATGTACTTGGGCTACATGAAGCAAAACAAATTCCTAGAAGACAGAATTACCCTAGAGACGACCTACTCTTATAAACCTTTTTGGCTGGACGACTTCTCTTTTTTTGCCAAATACTATTACGGCAAAGATTACTACAACATCCATTTCAACGAAAAAATTTCTCAACTCACCGTCGGCATTATGACCGACAACTTTACTTTTAGGAGCGATAAATGATAAAACCTGCCACCATCGCTGGCACTATGGAACTTTTGCCGGCTAAACAACTTGCATTCAATAAGATGCTAGCGACAATAGAAAAGTGCTACAAAGATTTTGGCTACACTCCGCTGGAAACACCCTTGCTAGAAAAGTCGGAGGTACTCCTGACCAAAAGTGGTGGCGAAACTGAAAAGCAGATTTATTTTGCAGTACCGACTGGCTCTTTGGGTAGCATCACAGCAGACTCTATACCCAAATATGCTCTAAGGTTTGACCTAACTGTGCCTCTGGCTAGATATGTCGCCCAGCACGAGAACGACCTGACTTTCCCTTTCAAACGCTACCAAATCCAACGAGTTTACCGTGGCGAGTCCGCCCAAAAAGGACGCTACCGCGAATTTTATCAGTGCGATGCCGACATCATCGGGAACGGCTCTTTACCTATGGGATACGATGCTGAGCTTGTCGTCTTAATCTACCGCATCTTTATGGCTCTGAATGTTGGCAAGTTCACCATCCAAATCAACAATCGCAAACTTTTCCAAGGGTTGTTTCAAGATTTGAAAATCGACCAGAGCCTCACTCTACTAGTCTTGCGAGAGATAGACAAACTGGACAAAGTTGGCAAGGAGAAGGTGCTTAGCAAATTGGAGAGCTTTCTCAACAAAGAACAAATCGAGACGATTTTTTCGTTCTTGGCTCTGCAAGACTCTGCACATCCTCTAGAAGATTTACTTGACTTTGCTCAGGGTAACGACCTTTTTTTCCAAGGCAAGCAGGAACTGGAGCAAGTTTGGCAGATTTTGGACTGTTACGGACTCGACCCACAGAATGTCAAGTTCAACCCCTGCATCGCTAGAGGTTTAGACTATTACACCTCCACCGTCTTAGAGACCTTTTTGGACGAACACCCCCAAATAGGCAGCATCTGCTCTGGCGGTCGCTACGAAAGTTTAGCTACCCACTACACCAAATCCAACCTCCCCGGCGTAGGCGTGTCTATCGGCGTAACACGACTATTTTATCTCTTAGACTCTCTGGGATTACTCAAAGAGACGCAAAGCACACCAGCCACTGCAATGATAGCTTGTCTAGAGCAAGAGCTCACTCCCACCTATATCCAGCTCAGCAAACAGTTGCTCAAAAATGGCGTGAGCAACTTCATCTACTGGCAACCTTCCAAGCTAAAAAAGCAACTGCGGTACGCTAGCAAGCTGGGAGTTAGATTTTTGCTGATTGTGGGAGAAGAGGAACAAAAATCACAAACGATAACTTTGAAAAATATGATTACAGGAGAGCAAGAGAACGCCAGCATTGCTGAAATTTTTTCTAAATTATGCTAACAGTAAAAAATCTTGATTTTAGCTACAATAATAAGAAGATTTTCATCAACCTCAACCTCCGCCTAAACTCTTGCGGTTTTTTTTGCCTAGTGGGTCCAAATGGTGCTGGCAAATCTACTCTGCTCAAACTCATAATGGGTTACCTTCGCCCCCAAAAAGGGCAAGTGTGTTGGCACAAAAAAAACTTGCTTACCCAAAAACCACAAGACAGAGCAAAAACTGTCAGCTTTGTCCCACAACAAACTCATCAAATCTTTGACCTGTCCACCTGCGAGTTTATCCTCAGTGGGCGTAATCCTTACCTACCAACCACCATCGGCTACAACCAAAGCGACATAGCTCTTTGCCAAGAGGTTGCTCACCGCCTAAAGATTGAGCATCTTTTATCGCAAGATTTTTCCACCCTCTCTGCTGGTGAAACACAAAAAGCTCAACTAGCCAGAGTGTTACTGCAAGACACTCCTCTGCTCCTTTTGGACGAAACTCTTGCCCACCTAGACCTAAAGCACCAAATAGAAATTATTAAACTTTTAAAAAATATGAGCAAAACTAAAACAATTCTTTTAATTTCTCACAACATCAATCTCGCTTTAGAGTATTCCCAAGAGATAATTTTTTTGAAAAATGGTGAAATTTTGCGAAAAGGTGAACCATCCCAAATAGTAGACAAAGAGCTTTTACACACTGTTTATGAACACAACTTTACCCTAGAGAAAAATCGTTATACAGGCAAACCTTTTTTGCTCTATCACTAACCTGTAACATTATAAGAAAGAAGTTTGACCCAAAATACTTTACTGAACAACAATCAATAAAACGGCAAAAATCTCTTGCCATCTGACAAAGGTAAATATTTTTATCAAACAGTAAAAAAATATTTCAAGGAGATAAAATGAACATAGTTGGAAAAAAAGTCGTAAGACTGGACGGTTACGAAAAAGTAACTGGGAAAGCCATCTACGGAGATGACATACAGCTCAAAGATATGCTCTATATGGCTCAAAAATACACCGACACCCCTTGTGGCAAAATCAAATCTATCGACATCAGCAAAGCCGAAAAGTTGGACGGTGTGATCAAAATTGCTTTGCACAAAGATATCATCGGCAAAGATCAAATAGGTCCTATCAGGCAAGATCAATATGTACTTTGTAAAGATAGGGTTTATTACTCTGGTGATGTGGTGGCTATAGTAAGTGCTACCAGCAAAAAAATCGCTAACCTCGCTGCCGACTTAATAGATGTAGAGTACGAAGCAGAGCAAGGCGTGTACGACATTACTGAGTCAATAAAAGATGAAAAGCTGGTGCGTCCTGAATACAAAACCAATGTTGTGGTACACTATCCCTTGCGTAAAGGCGATATCCAAAAAGGGTTCTCTGCCAGCGACCAAGTGATAGAAAGAGAATACAAAACTGGATTTCACGAGCACGGTTACATCGAAACAGAGAGCTTAGTCGCTATTCCAGATCCAACTTGTAAAGGGGTAAAAGTTTACGGCTCTATCCAAAATCCACACACGACCCGCAGAGAAGTAGCTAAATTTTTGGGTCTAGGACTTAACCAAGTGGACATTCGTTGCTCCAACCTCGGTGGCTCTTTCGGTGGCAAAGACGACACCGTAAACTCTGTAGCTTGCCGTACGGCTATGCTTGCTTTCCTCACTGGTAAACCTCATAAAATCAGCCTCTCTCGTGAAGAGTCAATGAAAGAAAGCTATAAAAGACACCCCTACAATATGAAATACAAAGTCGGATTTAACAACGACGGCAAAATAAACTCCATGGAAGTGAACATTTTAGCAGACTCTGGTGCTTACTCTGCACAGAGCTTCTTCGTTACTTGGCGATCTGTAGTGCAAGCCACTGGTCCATACGAGATAGACAATGTCAGCACGGACATCAGGGCAGTGTACACCAACAACACTTATACCGCTGCCTATCGTGGCTTTGGCTCACCTCAGGTGATATTTGCTCAAGAGTCCTTGATGGACGAAATTGGGCAACTTTGCGGGCTTTCCCCTCTAGAGATAAGAGCTAAAAACGGCTACAAGCAGGGCTCTATCACCGCATCGGGGCAAATCTTGGAAAAACACATCGTCTCCCTAGAAGAGGTGATAAGTAAAGCCACAGACGATATGCAGTACGACAAGAAGGTCAAGGAGTACCAAGAGTTCAACAAGAGCAGTCAACGCTATAAGAAAGGTGTCGGGCTTGCCTGCTCCTTCCGCGGGTGTGCTCTAGGTGCAGAAGGTACAGACGCTACCTCTGCCATCGTCTCTGTGCAACAAGACGGCACTGGCTATGTTTGGACAGGTCTCAACGAAAACGGACAAGGTCTGCGTACCACCTTTGCTCAGGTAGCAGCCGAGAGCCTTGGGATGGAGTACGACAAGATGCACTTCCTAGAGCCATCTACTGCTGCCATTAACGATGGTGGACCTACTGTAGCTTCTCGTGGAACCATCATGGGTGGCAACGCCGTACTTAACGCTACTGCTAAAATAAAAGAAAGAATTTTTGAAGCTAACAAAGAAGATTTGGGTGTAAACTGTATTAAAGATGTAACTTGGGAAAACGGCTTTATTTGTGGGAAAAACAAAGTGAAATTTGCAGACGCTTGCACCAAAGCTTACTTTGCAGGTTATAACCTTAGTGCTTATGGATGGTACAAAGCTCCCGAAGTATCTTGGGACGAAGAAACAGGTCAAGGCAACGCTTACTTTACCTATGTTTACGGATGCCAAGTGGCAGACCTCACAGTAGATACGCACACCGGCAAAATTGTAGTCAACAAGATTTCTGCTGCTCACGATGTAGGCAAAGCTATCAACCGTCTAGGGCTAGAAGGGCAAATCTACGGTGGTGTAACTCAAGGTATGGGCTACGGCGTGCTAGAGCATTACAACATCCAAAACGGCGTAGTTAAATCTAAAAACTTAGACGAGTACATCATCCCCACTATAAAAGACATCAAAGAGATTTCCCCTATCATTGTAGAAAATCCTGACGCAGTAGGTCCTTACGGTGCAAAAGGCATCGGCGAACCATCTCTAGAGTTGGGTGCTGCTTGCATAGCCAACGCTTTTTGTAATGCGACAGGCAAAAGAAGTTACGAAATTCCTTTGACTTTGGAAAAAGTTTTCTTGGACAAGCAACTAGTAAAACCAGAAAGAGCTAGCGAAGCACACAAAAGCAACAAAGATGTGAAAGATGTCATCTCCAAAGTAACCTCGCTCAACCCGAAAAACATACTAGAAGCGTCCAAGATGTTACTGGAAAACGACGACGCCGTGCTGATAGCTGGTGGTACAGATGTTGTCATCGAGCTTCGTGGCAAGCAATCGCCAACCACCTTGGTAAACATCGACCAACTCCCAGAGCTCAAAGGCGTAACAGAAAAAGATGGTCAAGCTATCATCGGTGCTAACCAAAAAATCGATCAAATAAAAAACGACCCTCTGGTGCAAAAACATTTCCCAGCATTTGTGGAAGCTATCTCCACTATTGGTGCTAAGCAAACCAGAGTCAGAGGCTCTATCGCTGGTAACATCGCCAACGCTTCGCCCTCTGCAGACAGCTTACCACCATTGATAGCTTACGGAGCTAAGGTGCTTTTATTTGGCAATGGCAAAGAAAGGGAGCTAACCCTAGACGAGTTCATCACTGGTGGCTACAAAACTCAAATAGCCAAAGGCGAACTTATAAAAAGTGTAATTTTGCCAATCCCTACTAAATCTTATGAATACTCCTACTTCCAACTGGGCAGAAGAGGTGCTGTGAACATCTCAAGGCTGTCATTGCTAACTATGTGTGCCAAAAACAGCGATGACTCTATCGACGATGTCATCATCAGCTGTGGGGCGTTGTTTGTCAAAGCTTGCCGCCTAAGCGAAGTAGAAAAAATCTTAGTAGGCAAGAAATTAGACAAGGATCTCATCCAAAAAGCAGAAGAGTGCTTGGACAAACTCATCGAAAAACAGATCGGTGGCAGATGGTCGAGCGAATACAAAAAACCTGTTTTTATCAACTTGTTTAAAGACAGCTTAGAAAAATTTATCTAATCTTTAACTCTGAAGGGAGAAAAAAATGATTATCAATTTTACCGTAAACGACAAAAAATACTCTCTGGAAGCTGACCCTTCCAAGAGATTACTAGATGTTCTCAGAGAAGATTTGGGACTCACTGGCACCAAAGAAGGCTGTGCTGTAGGCGAATGTGGAGCTTGCACCGTCATTATGGATGGTGAAGCTGTGCACTCTTGCCTTATTATGGCAGGGCAAATTGACGGCAGAAAAATCGAAACCGTGGAAAACCTAGAGCAAAACGCAACTCTTAGTAAATTGCAAGAAAGCTTCTTGAAGCACGGTGCAGTGCAATGCGGTTTCTGCACTCCGGGTATGCTCATGAGTGCCAAAGCTCTCTTGGACAAAGTACCCAACCCGAGCCTAGCTCAAATAGAGGAAGCTTTGGAAGGCAACGCCTGCCGTTGCACAGGGTACAAACCGATAGTAGACGCCATCCAGAATGTGGACAAAGCCTAAAAGAAGGTGAGATGTTAGTAGATTGCCTCAGCAAAAGGTACAGCTGCAGAGCTTACCAAGATTTGCCCGTAGAAGAGCAAAAAGTGAACAACCTCATAGAAGCCGTCAGACTAGCTCCATCCGCTCGCAACAACCAGTCGTGGAAGCTAGTGCTCATCCAAAGCAAGCAGAAGCTAGAGGGACTCAAAAGCGTATGTAAGCAAGAGTTCCCCTCGCAAGCTCCGCTAGTGATAGCCGTTTGTTGTACAAATCTGGACAAAACAATGAGTTGTGGACATCCAGCCTACCTTGCGGACGGATTTGGAGCGACGATGAGCCTACTGGTGCAAGCCACAGCCGAAGGGCTTGGCTCTTGCTGGCTAGGAGCTTTTCGCCAACAAGAAGCTGCCAAGCTGATAAATCTGCCTAGCGACTACAAAGTGGTCTCACTTGTTACCATCGGTTATCCAAGCGACAATTTCGTGAAAAAGGATAGAAAAAATCCTGAAGAAATAACCATTTACGACAGTTTTTGACAATAAATTACAGGTGGTCGAATTATCGGCCACCTCTTTATCTTGGAATGAGGTAATCTATGACAAACTTTTTATATCGCCATATTAACCCTGTTCGCCTAAACCTCTTCTTTGACAGCCTGAAAGTCTCTCTAGGCATAATCGCAGCTCTTTGTTTATCTTTTTGGCTATCAGACGATTACTCTTACCACAAATTTGCCTTCATCTTCTGCCTGCAACTAGTGTACGCCAAAAGCGGCATCAACTTAAAAAAACGCTTACCTTTTACTCTGTTTTGGTCAATATGTCTTGGTCTAGGTCTATCTTTTGCACCTTTAATTTCGGGACTGTTAATAACCAAATCTATTATAATATTGCTGGTTATTTTTATTACTTTTAGCCTAAAAGATAAATTCTTACTCTTCAATAACAACCTCGCAAACCATTTCGTTTTAGATTTTTGTGTCTTTCTTTTTTTGCTTCCTTCTGGCAAATTTGACCCTAACTTCTTATTACTAAGCGTTAGCTGCGGGGTAATCTCATCTATCACAGACAGGCTCATACTCAATAAAAAAGCGTACAGGATGGTCAAATTCAACCTACTGCGAACATTCCTCAAAATTCCTCTAAGTTTAAAGAAACTAAGCAAAAAAGCTAGAAATACTAATAAAATCACTTCTAGAGAAAACTACTTTTTTTATATAGAAACAATTAACGAAATCCAAGAGTTAGAAAAAATCCTCATCCCCGAAGAAAAACAAAAAATCTTTTACACAAATCTCATCTTTTTCACTCAAGCTGCCTTTCGTGCCCTAAAAATCATCGAATCAAACATCCATCGTTGCCCAAAAGATTTCACAATCGAGCTCTCTTCCCTCTTGAGGCATTACTCACTGGCTTATCATCAGCTATCTGCATACATCTTCCACAAAAAAATCAAGATTAACAAAGAAAACCTAAAAAATCTTTGCCAAAAATTTAAAACCAAACACTCACACTCGCCAGAGTATCCTCAGGCAAAAATCTTGGTCTGCCTAGAGAGACTAACGAGTCTTGCTTACGAAATCTATCAATATCTGGAAAATGAAAACAAATAGACGCTTAGGCTTTCAAACCTCTCTGGCAATTGGGCTTGGTATCTTCATCACTTACTTTTTGCAAATCGAAAAACCTTACTGGACACTCTTGACCATCATTTTACTCATCTGCCCACGCTACGAACAAACCTTGTACAAAAGTTTTCTGCGTATTGTCTCCACCATACTCGGTACAACTCTTTGTGGCGTAACCCTCTGGATATTAGACACACCCCAAACTTACTACTTGCTAGCTGGGCTTGGTGCGTACTTCACCGTCTACTATGGGAAAATCTCGTACTTTAAGACCATCTTTTCTGCCTCTGTAATGGTAATAGCCACTCTGGGCATAGTCGACCCTTGGTCGTGGACTGCGGTGGCTTCTCGCATCTATCAGACAGCTTTGGGTGCTTTTGTAGCAACTTTTATAACGATCATCATCTCTCCTGTGAAAAACAAAAGCGAATATTTCTCCACTGTAAAAGAAATTTTAAAACAGGAGATTTTATTTTATAAAGAAGGAAGCTCTATCTTCTTTGCTTACGACCGTTACTGGGAAATCTTGAAAAAAAATCGTAAAAACCTAAACTCTCTGCGTAAAAACGAACTAGAAATATTTTTCAAAAAAATCATCACCTTTAGAAGTTGGAAAAATTTTCATCTTTCCAAAATATTGCATCGTAATCTCATCCTTATCGGTGATATCTTTTTTGTTTTAAACAACATAAGACATAAAGGTCACGATTTTCGTCCGTATCTTAATCTTTTCCGCTACTTAGTAAACCAAGAGTTTGAAGCTATAAATAAAATTTTTGAATTGGAAATTGAATTTGCTCCACCTAGTAAATTAGAAAACTTTTCCCCACAAGATATAGACTACTTGTGCATTGTATCTTTTTCTGAAAAATTGAACTCCAATTTAAGATTAACCAAAGAAATGATCCGCAAAAATGAAGCTGACGCTTAGAGAAAAACTGCTAAAAAACTTCCGTTGCCAAGGCTGTGGGCGTTGCTGTCAAAGAGCTGGAGGTGTCGTCTACATCAGCCTCCCCGAAGCTAAAGCTATCGCTGACTTCTTGCAAAAGCCTTTGTTTTTATTCCTGCAAGAAGATTGCAAAAAGCAAAGAGGCTACCTAGTGCTAAGCGATGATAAACTCCGCCCCAAGTGCTACTTAGAGCAAGACAACAAATGCAAAATTTATCCAGTTCGCCCCAAATATTGTCGCAACTACCCGCTCGTGCCAGAAATCTTGAAAAGCGAAAAAGCTATCTGCGAAGAGTCCGCTTTTTGCCCCGGCGTCTTAGCTGCTCTTGCCAAGGAACTATAAATCTTTACCTGAAATTGCTTATTGTGTTGACCAAAACTCTCTCAAAAAAAAAATAACTTTATGAATAAGCTAAATTACCAAAAAGCTCTTGGCGGAGGTCAATCCGTGCTAGCTTACATTATCTGGGGGCTCTCGCCCCTGTTTTGGAAACTCCTTAGTGGCGTTAGCCCGTGGATTATCGTCGCCAACCGCATGATTTGGTCTTGCATTATGATGTTTTTTTTAGTGATTGTTTACAAACAACTCTCACAAATTAAAACTATCTTTCAAGATAAAAAAGGACTTGTCTTGCTTTTTATCTGCTCCCTGCTCATTTTTTGTAACTGGGCGATTTACATTTGGGCTGTTAGCAATCAAAGGATTATCGAGGCGTCGCTGGGCTACTACATCAACCCATTGATGGTAATCTTGCTCAGCAAGCTCTTCCTCCACGAGCAGTTCGACTGGCTAAAAAAGCTCTCCATAGCTATAGCTATCACAGGTATATGCATAATGATCTTCCGCTTTGGACACATTCCTTATATTTCTCTTAGCCTCTCCACTTCTTTTGCCATTTACGGACTAATCAAAAAAAGAATAAAATATTCGGCAATCCAGACAATGTTTATGGAAAATCTTATCGCTTTTCTACCCGCGTTTTTATTTGTTTTCGCTTCTCCTATCACCTACACCCTCACCCCTATCACCAACATCTATTTAGCTCTCGGGGGTGTTATTACAGGCGTCCCTCTAATACTTTTCGCCTCAGGCGTAAAAAAAATAAACCTCTCTACGCAAGGGTACATCCAGTTTATTGCTCCTACCATCCTCTTTTTTCTTAGCAAATTCGCCTTCCGCGAAGAGATCAATCAAGCTCAGTTCACTGCCCTCATCTTCATCTGGGTAGCTTGCTTCATTTTTGTCGTCTCCTTATTTGTGCAAAAGCCTTTCCCCTTGCAGGAGGAGCTGTGAAATACGATGTAATCGTCGTGGGAGCAGGTCATGCGGGGTGTGAAGCCGCCTGCATAGCTGCCAAGCTAGGTGCCAAGACGGCGATGTTCGTCATCAAATATGAGTCTGTAGGTAGGATGTCGTGCAACCCATCCGTGGGTGGACCAGCCAAAGGGCACATCGCCAAAGAGATAGACGCTTTAGGTGGAGTGATGGCAAAAACAGCCGACAAGACGGGCATCCAGTTCCGTATGCTCGGCAAAGGCAAAGGTCCCGCTATCTGGTCGCCCCGAAGCCAAAACGACCGCAAACAGTACTCTCACCAAATGCTTATTACCTGTGAGAACCAAGAAAATCTAGACATCATCGAAAGTTGCATCGATCTCCTGCTAGTAGAGGGCGAGACGATAAAAGGCGTAGTCAGCCACCTAGGGCAAGAGTACCTTGCCCCCAGAGTCATTTTAGCTTGTGGCACATTCTTACAAGGGGTCATCCACATCGGGGACACTAGCTACTCTGGTGGTCGCTCTGGCGAGCCATCTGCCGACAAACTAACCCAAGACCTACAAAACTTGGGGTTCACCATCGGTCGCTTCAAGACAGGCACACCCGCGAGGATCGACCTTAGAACCATCGACTACTCCCAGATGATAAAACAAGCAGGCGACACCGACCCAGAAGGCTTCTCTCTCTACAGAGACATCCCCATCCGCAACCTCTGCAGCTGCTGGCTGACCTTTACCAACCCTCACACTCATCAGATAGTAAAGTCCAACTTCGACAAATCTTCACTCTACTCTGGCAAAATCAGCGGCACTGGACCTCGCTATTGCCCATCTATCGAAACTAAGGTCGACCGCTTCGCAAGCAAGGACAGGCATCAAGTTTTCATCGAACCAGAAGGTCTGGATACTCACGAGGGCTACATCAACGGCATGTCCAACAGCTTAGCCCCACAAGTGCAACACGAGTTCATCCACTCCATACAAGGACTAGAGAGAGCAAAATTCATCCGCTACGCCTACGCCATAGAGTACGACTACATCATCCCCTCTGACATCAAGCAAACTATGGAGAGCAAGCCCCTCAAGGGGCTATACCTCGCTGGGCAAATCAACGGAACTTCGGGCTACGAGGAGGCTGCATCACAAGGTATTATCGCGGGAATTAACGCCGTAAAAAGCCTTGATGGGAGCAATAGCGACTTCATACTAAGCAGAGACAACTCTTACATCGGCGTGCTGATAGACGATCTAGTTACCAAAGGCACCGACGAGCCTTACAGGATGTTCACCTCTCGTGCCGAGTATCGCCTATTCCTGCGACAAGACAACACCGATCAAAGACTTATGCCACTGGGATACGAGCTAGGCACAGTCAGCCAAACTAGATACCAAAAATTTTTGGAAACCAACAAGATTGTGAACAGAGAAATTAAATTCTTAAAAACTAAAAAATCGCTGAAGCACTCCGACTTAAAAGAGCCACTCAAGTTGGCACAAATCTTAAAAAGACCAGAGATGAGCCTGAAAGAGTTGGAAAACTTCGGATACAAGCCAGCTCCTGACATATCTAGGCTGGCAAGCGAAAAGATAGAAATTGAGATAAAGTACGAAGGGTATATCAAGAGGCAACTGGCAGATATACAAAACTTTAAAAGCTTGGAAGATAACAAGTTCCCAGCCAATATCGACTTTTCCCAGATTAAAACCATCACTCTAGAAGCTAGGGAAAAGTTACAAAAAATAAAGCCCACCTCGCTGGGACAAGCCAGCAGAATATCGGGCATCTCGCACGCAGATATCACTTCCATCTTGGTTTACCTAAAAAAAATAAATTCAAAGTAAGGAGAGAAAAATGAAGACAAGATTTCTTTTATTAGTGTTTAGTTTAACGATGCTAAGTTGTGCTACCAATCCAGAAAAATTGGCTGGACCTGACAACTCAAATAGCATAGAAAGAGCCGAAAAATCTTTTCAAGAATTAGATAAAGAGGAGGATTAGGCCCCACTTTATGGAATCTCACCCTCTTTTTGAGCAAACTTTTGAGTATCAGCGATGCGACTCTACCATCGCAAAAGCTCGCAACCACCTTGCCTCTCTCAACGGAAACGCCCTGTTTATCGCCAAAGAACAGCTAGCGGGCGAAGGTAGAAAAGGCAACCCATGGATCGCCCCTCAAGGTGGTCTGTGGTTTACCATGGCTATCAAAGACCTTGATGTCTCTAGCTGCTTCACCCTTTTCATCGGTCATTGTCTGCATCTGACACTGGCAAAAGCTACCAAATCGGAGAAAATATCCATCAAGTGGCCTAACGACATCTACTTCCAAAAAAAAAAGGTAGCAGGGATAATCGTGAAGAAAGTTCACAACTACCACCTAATAGGCATCGGCGTAAATACTAACTGCATCTTACCCAGAGAGTTACAAGAAACTGCAACCTCTCTGCAAAAGTTTTGCCAAGTGGACAACCAAAAAGTTCTTTTTGATTTTTTGGACAACTTCCAAGCCAACCTAATCGACTACTTAGAGCAAGGACTAGACGAAGATTATCTTAACCGCTTCTCTTTTTTGAACGACAAAAAGGTAACCATCGGCACGGAGTTTGCTAACTATCAGGGACTTGTGCAAAGAATCAGCAAATATGGGGAGATAGTTCTGCTTCTGGATAACGGACTCGTACAACCCTTTTTCTCGGGTTCTATTTTGGAGTTTTCTTAAAATAAAAAGGCAAGCTCGCAACGAACTTGCCTCAATAATACTTACAAACTAATCCTAACAACCCACACTGCTGTAATCAAAAAGAGAGTGAGCCTCAGGGTCTTCCAGATAGACATTTCGTAAATCGAAGAAAAACCTTCCTTGCATAGCGTCCGCTAGTTTTTGTAAATCCATACCTCTGAACTGATTCCACTCGGTTATCAGCACCAGAGCATCCGCCCCTTTAGCAACTTCATAGCCATCGGTACAGTACTTAATCTTATCGCTAAAATCTTCTAGCCGCCAAGCTGCTTCGCTCATTCCCTCTGGGCAAAAAGCTCTAATATTCGCACCTTTTTTGACCAAACCTTTGATAATATCCAAAGATGGAGCGTCACGCATATCATCCGTCTCTGGCTTGAACGATAAGCCCAAAACGCCAATGGTTTTCCCTTGCACATCTCCCATCTTCCGCAAAATCTTTTCCACCATCTTGCTTTTTTGCTTCACATTCGCCTTAATCGCAGCGTCTATCACCAAAAGCTCCTCATGGTTTTGCTTAGCGATATCCACGATAGCTTTGGTATCTTTAGGGAAGCACGAACCACCATATCCTGGGCCAGCGTGCAAAAATTTCGGCGAGATTCTACCGTCCATCCCCATAGCTCCAGCTATCTCTTGCACATTAGCTCCCACCTTTTCTGCCAGCAATGCCATCTCGTTAATAAAGGAAATCTTCACTGCCAAAAAGGCGTTGGAGGCATACTTTATCATCTCCGCAGACTCTAGCCCCGTAAACACGAAGGGAGTCTTATTCAGATACAAAACGCTGTAAACTTTGCTCATAATATCTTTGGCTTTGGTGCTCTCAGTGCCGATTACAATCCTGTCTGGATGCAAACAATCTCCGATAGCTTTTCCCTCTCGCAAAAACTCAGGATTAGAAACGACATCGAACTCAAAGCTAACTCCTCTCTTGTCCAGCTCTTTTTGCACCGCCTTCCGCACCAGCTTACCCGTGCCCACAGGCACAGTCGACTTATCAACAATCACCTTGTAATCGTTGATGTTCTTACCTATCTCTCTGGCTACAGACAAAACAAACTGCAAATCTGCCGAGCCGTCTTCTTTTGGGGGAGTCCCCACGGCAATAAAAATAACCTCTGAATTTTCTACCGTCTTTTTTATATCAGTGGTAAATCGTATCCGTCCCGATTTAACCACCTTTGCCAGCATTTCCGCAAGTCCCGGCTCATATATAGGCACTTCGTTGTTCAAGAGCTTTTCAATTTTGGTCTCGTCTACATCCATACAAGTAACATCTAGCCCAAAATCTGCCAAAACCACGCCTTGCACAAGCCCCACATATCCCGTTCCTATTACCGAAATTTTCATCCTAATTCTCTCCTATAATTTTGAAGTCGTACTCAGGCAAAATCTTTTTCACAACTTGCCTTAATCTTAAATCGTTTTGCTCGATGGCAGCCTGTTTTAGATCGGAAAAATCTTCCACTCGCAAAGGTCTTGGCTTGCCCGTCTTCACCACATTTATTTTAGGATGAGAGGTAACCTCCAAATTTTCAAACTTCGCGTTTAACTCTTCGTAGAGCTTTTCTCCCGGACGAAGACCGACATACTCCACCTCTATATCTTTATCCGGCTCAAAACCAAAAAATTTAATCATCTCCCGAGCAATCTTGTCAATCTTGATCTGCTTACCCATATCCAAAACAAAAATGTCTCCGCCTTTGTTCAACTCCGCTGCCTGTAGCACCAATAAAGACGCCTCGGGGATAGTCATAAAATAGCGAACAATATCTGGGTGAGTTACCGTTACAGGTCCACCCTTGGCTATCTGCTTTTCAAACAAAGGAATAACGCTCCCCACGCTCCCTAGTACATTACCAAAGCGAACCACGGAAAATTTCGACTTTCCGCTATTTTTGCTCAGTACCACCAGCTCTGCCAGCTTTTTGGAAGCTCCCATAATGCTTGTGGGGTTTACAGCTTTATCTGTTGATATTAAGATGAAATTTTTTACAGCAAACTCGTCTGCCACTTCCACCAAAGTTTTCGTGCCAACCATATTGTTTTCGATAGCTTTCCAAGGTTGCAACTCCATCATCGGCACATGCTTATAAGCCGCTGCGTGAAAAACAATCTCGGGGCGAAACTTTGCAAAAACTTTGCTAAGATGTCCTTTGTCTTTCACATCTCCCACGATTGGGTGAACATCCAAATAAGGAATGTTGTTTGTCAACTCCATATCTATGTGGTACAAAGACGACTCAGCAATATCAAAAAGCAACAATTTTTGAGGCTTAAAAGAGGCTATCTGTCTGCAAAGCTCCGAGCCTATAGAACCGCCTGCTCCCGTAACCAACACCACCTTATTTGTTAAAAAATGTGAAACTTTTCGAGAGTCTAGCTTAACGGAGCTTCTGCCCAAAAGATCCTCATAAGACAACTTTCTAGCTGAGCTCAGCCCTACCTTCTTGCTAATAATTTCGTTCAAGCTAGGGATAATCAGATACTTCACACCCGAGGCTTTACACTTTTCGACAATCTTTCTAAAACTTTCCCGATTAGCAGAGGGCGTCGCCACAATCAGCTCATCTATCATATGCTCTTTGGCAATTTTTTTCACCATACCTATGCTGTCCAAAACCGGTATGCCGTGTATCTTGTGCCCAATCTTGTTTCGATCGTCGTCCAAAAAGCCGACTACAAAGTAGGACAAGCCTTTATTTTTCAAAACATCTCTCAATATCTTCTCTCCCGCATCCCCCGCTCCCAAGATTAAAAGCCTCTTCTTGCCAGAAACCTCATTTGTGCCATTCATATAATCAAAATATATTCTAGCAGAAACCCTCACTCCGCCCAACACCATAACGCCCAAAACAAAATCGATAATTGAGGCAGAACGAGAAATTAACACAAAATTTAAAGGCAAATAGGCAGCGATAATAACGAAACAAAAAGCAGCAGTAGTAGCTTTTATAAGATTTATAAAATCTTTTATCCCAGTATAACGCCACATGCCACTATACAAATCGAACTTGAAAAGGAAAAGAAGTTTGAAAAATAGGATCAAAGGCAAACCCCAAATAATCGTCGTAAAGTTTTTTAGCAAGTAGTCCAAATCCATTCTAACCCAATAAGAGCTGAAGAAAACCATCGACAAGCTAACTATATCGATAAAAAACAAGATCCAAAAATTTCTCTTTAAGTACTTTCTAGCCATAAACCCTTCTTAATAAATTTATCTTTTCATTTAAACGCTCTAAGACCACAAACAACTGCAAAATAGCGCTCTTTTCAGTCAAGAAGAGAATAAATAATTATTGTGGAAACTCCACACTAAAAGTATCCACCCCAAGTTAGTGATTTGTAATTGGCTGGTTTATGATAAAATGGAAAAGTTAATTAGAAAAATGGAGAAATAGTCTGTAAAAAAAATGGTCAAATCAGCCGTGAGAGCTGTAATTTGACCATTATGAATAAATATATAGACAATTTGAAAATTATGAGTAGAAAAGACAAGAAATTTTATCGGAAAAATTTGGTGAAATTTGCAAATGAAACATCTATTTCCGCTGCAGCTAGAGAATTTGAGACCACTAGAAAAACTGTGCGAAAGTGGGTCAAAGCCTATAAAGAAAAGGGCGAGGATGGTCTGGTTAATAAATCTCGAAAAAAGCAAAATTTCCCAAATCGCTTAAAATCTGAGATAATAGAGGAAATAGTAGTTTGTCGCAAAAAGGCAAAAAATCGCTGGGGAGCTAGGCGAATTATTGACCATTTGCAGTTAAATTGTTCAGCTTCAACTGTTCATAAAAAGCTCTGTGATGCTGGTTTGGTAAAGAAAAAGAAACGGAAATATCAGCAACGCAAAGATTTAAGTGAAATGCGAGCTAGGGCAAAACCTTTTGAAAAAATCCAAGTGGATATTAAGTATTTGACCGATATGCCAGAATTGTTTGAGGGGATTAAGTACAAAAATTATCCTCGCTATCAAATCACTGCTAGAGACTACAAAACTGGTATGCAATTCATCGGTTATTGCTATGAGAAAACAGCCGTAAATGCAGGGATTTATATCGATTTTTTGTCTAAAAGATTAAAGAGTTGTGGTGTTGATCTTTCCAAAGTTACTTTTCAAACCGACAATGGCTCAGAGTTTGTGAGTCCCAAGAAAAAGGGTTTGAGCTTTTTTCAAAAAAGTGTGCAAATAAATGGTGCTAATCATTCGCTTATCCCCAAAGGTTCGCCCACTTTTAATTCTGATGTTGAAAGTGCTCATCGGCTGGTAGAGGACGAGTTTTATCTGATTGATGAATTTGATGATTGCAACGATTTTGTGCGTAAAGCACACAGTTATACGCTGTATTTTAATCATTTTAGAGGAAACAGAGGGCGAAAAGGTAAGACTCCGAAGCAAATTTTGCGGGAAAATTCTAGGAAACCTAATTTTAATGTTTTGAACATTAGCCCAATAATCACAGATTGTTATTTAAAAGATATAGAAAAAATAAATAAGGGTGGATACTTTTACTGTGTACCGCCCAAATAAATAATTATTGACAATTGACAGGCAATCACTGCTTGAAAATAGATGTTTTATACAATTATTAAAATAGTTAAAAAAAGGAGAACTTATATGTCAAAAATTATTGATGTCAAAGCGATGGAAATCTTGGACTCAAGAGGCAACCCAACTTTGGAGGCTTGTGTGTATCTAGACAGCGGGGCAATCGGCAGAGCAGCAGTGCCTTCTGGTGCTTCCACAGGCGAGTACGAGGCCATTGAGATGAGAGACGCCGACAACGGTCGTTACTTCGGCAAAGGTGTGCTGAAAGCAGTAGCCAATGTCAACGGAGCTATCAAGGAGCTACTGATAGGCATGGACGCCATCAATCAAACAGAAGTGGACAAATGTATGCTCACAGCAGACGGCACAGAAAACAAATCTAAATTCGGTGCTAACGCAATCTTGGGAGTCTCTTTAGCTTGTGCTAGAGCTGCCGCCGAAGAATTAGACATCCCCTTGTATCGCCACATTGGCGGAGCTTCAGCCTCTTTATTGCCCGTACCGATGAGCAATGTTATCAACGGTGGCGAGCACGCCAACAACAACATTGACATCCAAGAGTTTATGATAATGCCTACTGGTGCAAAATCTTTTTCACAAGCGTTGCAGATGAACACCGAGATATTCCACAGCCTAAAGAAGCTCCTCGCCGAGCAAGGACACAGCACAGCCGTGGGCGATGAGGGCGGATTTGCCCCCAACCTCAACTCCAATGAAGAAGCTCTTGCTTGTTTGATGGACGCAGTAAAGATGGCTGGCTACACCCCAGGCGACGACATTCACTTCGCTCTAGACCCCGCATCTAGCGAATTTTACAAAGACGGCAAGTATGTGCTCAAAGCCGAAGGCAAGAGCCTAACTTCTGCTCAAATGGTAGATTTTTGGAGCGACTTGGTCGACAAATACCCCATCATCTCTATAGAAGACGGACTAGACCAAAACGACTGGGAAGGCTGGAAATTGCTCAGAGAGAAGCTGGGCGACAAAATCCAACTGGTGGGCGACGACCTTTTTGTTACTAACTCCAAAAGATTAGCTCGTGGCATCAAAGAAAACTGTGCCAACTCCATCTTGATTAAGCTCAACCAAATCGGCTCACTAACAGAGACGCTGGAAGCTATCGAGCTGGCTAAGACCAACAACTTCACCAATGTCATCTCGCACCGCAGTGGCGAGACAGCCGACACTTTCATCGCCGATCTTGCAGTCGGGGTAAACGCAGGACAGATTAAAACCGGCTCACTAAGCAGAAGCGATCGGATTGCCAAATACAATCAACTGCTAAGAATAGAAGCCGAGCTGGGAAGCAACGCAAAATACCCGGGCATCAAAGCTTTTTACAACCTAAAAAAATAAGCAACTCAAACAAAACCCCTGCCTTTACTTGCCAAGCAAAGTGCAGGGGTTTCTTTCCTTAAAAAATTCCCTTTACAAAATCTTAAGCAAACAAATTTGTACCATAAACGACAATATTCTTCAGGAGCAGTTTTATGGAATACCCTTTTATCGAAATCGAAAAAAAATGGCAAAAAATCTGGAATGAGAAAAAGATTTTTGAAGCTCAAGACAAAAGCACTAAAGAAAAAAAATACATCCTCTCGATGTTTCCTTACCCTTCGGGCGATTTGCATATGGGTCATATTTCCAACTACTCCATCGGCGATGCTCTCTCTCGCTTCTATCTGCAATCGGGCTACAATGTAATGCAGCCAATGGGTTACGACTCCTTTGGAATGCCTGCCGAAAACTTTGCCATTCAACACAACTCACATCCCAAGATTACTACCGAAGAAAATATAGCTAAGATGAAAAAGCAACTCACCTCTATGGGCTTTGGTCTTGATTGGTCACGCGAATTGTCTACCTGCCGACCAGACTACTACAAATGGGGACAATGGCTCTTCAAACGAATGTACGAAAAAGGCTTGGTATACAAAAAAAAGTCTTTTGTAAATTGGTGTCCCGACTGCTCCACTGTCTTAGCCAATGAGCAAGTAGAAGAAGGCAAATGCTGGAGATGTGCAAGCATCGTCGTTCAAAAAGAACTAGAGCAATGGTTTGCCAAAATTACCGATTACGCCGAAGAACTACTAGACACAAAAGACCTAATTGACTGGCCAGAAAAAGTAAAACTGATGCAAAAAAACTGGATTGGTAGAAGTACAGGCGTTACCATAGATTTTCTTTACGAAGAGCAAAAACTCCCTGTATTCACTACGCGCCCAGACACGATTTTCGGAGTTACATTTATGGCTATTGCTCCCGAGCATCCTCTTACACAATCTTTTTTACAAACCGAAGGCGAGGATTCTAAGCTTTACAAATTTTGCCAAAAGGTAATGACTCAAGACAATAGTCACCGCACCGCCGAAGACAAAGAAAAAGAAGGTATTTTTACCGGCAGATACTGCATCAATCCTGTCAACGGCGATAAAGTAGAGATTTGGATAACCAACTATGTGCTAATGGATTACGGTACTGGTGCTGTGATGGCAGTGCCTGCCCACGACACACGAGATTTCCTGTTTGCCCGCAAGTACAATATCAACATAAAGTTGGTGGTGCAAAACGAAGAAAAAAACCTTGAACCAAGCACGATGCAAGAAGCTTTTATAGAAGACGGCACAATGGTAAACTCCGCTCAATTTGACCAAATGAACAACCGCCAATGCCTAGAGCAAATAGCCGATTGGATAGACAAGCAGGGTTATGGCAAAAAAAGCATCAACTACAAACTTCGCGACTGGGGACTCTCCCGCCAACGCTACTGGGGAAATCCCATTCCCGTGGTCTACTGCGAAAAATGCGGAACACAGCTAGTGCCAGACGAGCAACTGCCAGTCTTATTGCCCGACGATGTCCAAATCGGCAAGACCAAGCAAAACCCGCTACTATCTGCTAAAAAATGGCTGAAAACCACCTGCCCTAAATGTGGTGGTGAGGCTACCAGAGAAACAGATACAATGGACACTTTTGTTGACTCATCTTGGTATTTTGCTCGCTACTGCGATTCCCAAAACCAGCAAGCACCTTTCAACAAAGATAAAGCCAACTATTGGTTACCAGTAGATCAATATATAGGTGGTATCGAGCACGCCGTACTTCACCTACTGTACGCTCGCTTCTTCCACAAGTTTATGCGTGATATTGGGCTGGTCGATTGCAACGAACCTTTCTCAAAACTGCTTACACAAGGAATGGTGTGCATGCAAAGTTACAAATGTCCTAAAGATGGCTATCTATTTCCCAAAGACACTATTATCGAAGGAAAAACTGCTACCTGTACCCTCTGTGGTGCCAAGGTTACCATCGGTAACATCGAAAAAATGAGCAAATCCAAAAAGAATGTTGTCAACCCTAACGACTATCTGCAACGCTACGGAGCCGACACTTTAAGAACTTTTGTCCTTTTTGCTTCTCCACCAGAAAAAGATGTCGACTGGAACGATAAAGCTGTCGGTGGAGCTTTTCGCTTCTTAAACAGAATCTACAAAATTTTTGTACAAAACCAAGAGTTCCTCAAGCAAAATTATACCCCAAGCGGTGAAATCTCCGCACAATATAAAGAACTCCGCTATTCATCACACTACACCATCAAAAAAGCTAGCGGATATATTAGCGAAAAGCTACAATTCAACACCGCCATAGCAGCGGTAATGGAGCATCTGAACAATCTCTACTCTGCAGAACAGCCAAAGAGCCTCGCTGAAAAATCTATTTACAAAGAAGCTCACACCTTAATTCCACAAATAATCTACCCCTTTGCTCCACATCTTTGCGAAGAGATTTGGCAGATGATTGGAAACAGCAAACTTTTACACGATAGTGGTTTGCCTTCGTACGAAGAAAAGTTCCTCATTAAAAACGACATCACGCTGGTAATACAGGTAATGGGCAAAATAAGAGCTCAATTGGAAACCACCAAAGATGCTTCCAAAGAAGAGATAATCAGCAAAGCCAAAGAGATAGCCAATGTGCAAAAGTTTTTGTCAGGCAAAAAAATACTAAAAGAGATAATAGTGCCGGGCAAACTTGTTAATTTCGTAGTTAAATAAAAGGAGAAAAATGAAATCAAGTGTTAAATTAATTTCTATAATTTTGATTGTCTTATTTGCATTTGCATGTTCCAAAGAAGGGACAATTGAGGTTCATAACTGCACTGGAGGAACAATAACTTCCACGATTGACGGTGAAGAACAAGTATTAAACAATTTTGAAACTCAATCAAAAGATATTGAATGGAGTGGCACAGATGATGAAAAATCAATCACCTTAACTGCTCAAGCAGCTTTTTTAGGTTTCTCTTATGCTAGCAAAACCAAAGTAGTAACGGTAATAGATGGTGAAACAACTAAAATGACATGGTATTAAAAAGAGTTGAAAAGTCTAAGTGGTAAAGTAGCCCGAGCGATAAAAGATTACCAGATGATTCCTCGAGGTGCTACAATAGGTGTAGCTCTCTCGGGAGGAAAAGACAGCATCGCTTTGCTTTATATTTTAAAAGGTTTACAACAGTCTTTGCAATTCCAGTTATACCCTATTCACGCCAAAGTGTCTGACTACGACACAACCATACTTTCTGATTACTGTAAACAGTTAAAGTTGCCCTATACGGAGCTAAGCGTCCCGTTAGACTACTCTGCACTAAACAAGAAAGAGTGTTTTGTTTGCTCGCGGTTCATCAAAGGATACATAACCAAACACCTCAAAGATGAAAAAATAAAAACCGTCGCCTTTGGTCATCATGCCGACGATGTCGCCGCAACTTTTTTCATTAACCTCACCAATCACAACAAAATAGGAGCTTTTCTTCCTGTTCTTTCAGGCACAAAATCTGGAGTCGACACCATAAGACCACTGATCTATAATAGAGAAAAAGAGCTAGAAAATTTGGTGCGAGAAAAGAACTTACCCTTGCTAGATTATCATTGTCCTTATGCAAAAAACAATATCCGCTGGAAACTAAAAGAGAAAATAGCACAACTAGAAACCGTGCTAAATTGTACCAATTTACCCCAAAACATTTACACAGCTTTGCAATCTTCTGCCAAAGCTGAGTTTTGGAATTGATACCAATAAATGGAGATAAGATTATGAGCATTAGTTGTTTAAGAATAGAAGACGAAAAGCTACTATTGGTGGATCAACGCAAACTACCCAAAAAATACAGCGAATTTGCCTGCGAAAACTATCAAGATGTAATCTTTGCTATCGCCCAGATGGTAGTCAGAGGTGCTCCAGCTATCGGTGCTACGGCAGCTTATGGTATGTGGCTTGCTGGTAAAGAGTTCTCGGCAGAGCAAGATTTTCTAGGCAAGATGAAATATGCCAAGAAAGAGATCGATGCTGCTAGACCCACCGCTATCAATCTGATGTGGGCGACTAGCAGAATGCTGAAAGTTTTAGAGCCAAACCAAACCAACCAAGAAAATTGTCAAAGACTGAAAAGCGAAGCAGACCAAATCGCCAAAGAAGATATCGAGATTAACAAGAAGATGGGCGAAATCGGTGCTCAAATCATACCGCAAAAAGCCACCATCCTCACGCATTGCAACACGGGAGCTCTGGCAACTGTAGGTCACGGCACAGCCTTGGGAGTCATCCGCTCGGCAATCGCCGCTGGCAAAGACATCTTCGTCTATGCCGACGAGACCAGACCCAGATTGCAAGGAGCACGCCTAACCGCGTGGGAGCTATCGCAAGAGAAGATACCCTCTTGTCTTATCGCCGATAGCGTCGCTGCCACCCTCATCCGAGATGGCAAGATAGACATCATCCTCGTGGGAGCTGACCGCATCGCTGCCAACGGAGACACCGCCAATAAAATCGGCACCTTTATGCTTAGCGTGCTAGCACAACGCTACGGCGTTCCCTTCTATGTAGTAGCCCCCACCTCCACTATCGACCTGCAGACACCATCTGGCAAGCAGATAATCATCGAGGAACGCGACGACACCGAGGTGAGCTTTATCTTCGGCAAACAAGTCGCACCGCTTGATATGCCTATCTACAACCCCGCCTTCGATGTCACCCCGGCGGAGCACATAGCAGGCATAATTACCGAGAAGGGAATAGCAACCCCACCATTTAGTGAAGAACTGACAAAATTTTGTGAGTTGTAACTTTTTTAGTTGACTAAAAAAGACCCTTTAGAAACTGTGAAAGAAATTAAATTAATTAAGGAGAAAAAGATGAAAAAATCATTTATTTCAATTTTAGTGTTGTCCGCATTCTTACTAAGTGGATGTGCTGCCGTAAGAGGTCCTTTAGTAGGAGTTCTATCATCCAATGTAACTTCTCCAGTTGCCGTAAATCCAGGAAGTATGAATGGACTTAAAGTAGGTACTGCAACTGCATCTTCTATTTTGGGAATTATAGCTTCTGGCGATGCCAGTGTTGCTACTGCCTGCATAAATGGTGGTATTAGCGAAGTTGTTACTGTTGAATGTAAAACTAGTAATATTTTAGGATTTTACGCTGAATACACCACTATTGTCTATGGCAAGTAATTAAGATTTTCAAATTAAAGCCTACCATTTGGTGGGCTTTTTCATATTATCAATAATTTAAGTAAGATACAATCTATTGTATTTCCTAATTAAAATCATATCAACCCTAAAAAAGTAATTAAGAAAAGTTTACCAAAGTCTATGAATTGTGATGTTTTTTTAGTTGACTAATATCAAGCTTTAACAATTTGAGGAATAAATAAAATTTTGGATAAAAAATGAAAAAATATATGATTTTTTTAGCTATATTAATTACTGGTTGTGCTAGCATTTTTGGCAATAAAAGTGAAATTTTAGTAATTAAATCGATTCCTGATCAAGCAAAAATAACTGTTATAAACAATGAGACTTTCACCAAAGTATGGGAAGGAACTACTCCAGCTTCTATATTTGTTCCCAATAAATACACCTACTCTGTACAGGTTAATAAAACTGGATATAAAGACGCTAAAATTTCTGTTAAAAGGCGTCTAGACCCTTGGTTCTATGGGAATTTCCTCTTTTACACAGGATTCTTTATACCGATGCTAATCGATTATGGAACTGGCAGTATGTGGAAATTTAGATCAAACAAAGTTAATGTTTTTTTAAAGAATGATGAAACTTTTTCGCTCTCCAAGAACACTTCGTCCGAAGCAATTCCTGAGATTCATAAAATTAAACCCTCCATTTCCGCAGACATCCACTCCAACATCCCTCTTGCCAGTGAAAAGAATAAACACGCAATCGGCGTGATTATCGGCAACAAAGATTACTCTAACCAAGATGTTCCCAATGTGGATTTCGCACTCAACGATGCCCAATATATGAAGAAATATCTAATCAGCACTCTTGGCTACGATGAGAATAATATCATCTATATCGAAAATGCCTCGCAAACAGATTTTATCACTATTTTTGGTAATAAGGACAATCACAAGGGAAAACTTTATGACTGGATACAAGAAGGAAAATCAGATGTTTTTGTTTACTATGTAGGACACGGTGCACCCAATCCAGAAAATAAAAACGGCTACTTCGTTCCAAGCAACGCTGACCCATCTAGGCTTGACCTAAGTGGCTACAATCTCAACCTTTTTTATGAAAACTTGAGCAAACTTGAGTATAAATCTTTAACTGTTGTTTTGGACGCCTGCTTTAGTGGCGTGAGCGAAAAAGGAATGCTCCTTAAAAATGTTTCGCCCATTATGCCAAAAGTGAAAACTAGCTATCTACTAAAAGAGAACACTTGCATCTTCACCTCCGCATCAAATACGGAAGTTTCTTCGTGGTATCCAGAAAAAAATCACTCTCTTTTTACCTATTTTTTTCTTAAAGGTATCCAAGGCGAAGCCGACATAGACAAAAACAAAATAATTTCATCCCTAGAGTTGGAGAATTACCTCAGCGAAAAAGTTACCTATTTTGCTCGCAGAATCAACAGTCGCGAACAGCATCCCCAACTAGTAAGAAATAACTCTTTTGACATTGCCAAGATCAGATAGATAAATGAAAAAATTTTTGCCACTGCTACTTTTGTTGTTTTCCCACCTTTATGGTTTAGAATTAGACTCCATCTGTAAAATAAAAGATTTTCAATATTTAGTAACCGTTTACCAGTCTATGGAAAACCTCTCTCCGCAAGAAGCTCTGCAATCTGCCAAAGACAAAGCTTACAACAAAGCTCTGGAGTACGAAGGCATCGATGTTAGTGCTTCCAGCGTTTTTATAGAATCGGAAGGCGACAAAAAATTCAGTGATGTTTTTGCTAAATATTTGACTACAAATAGCAAAGGCACTATTATCAACAGCTCTATTATTACAGAAAAGAAATACATCCAAAACAACGAAGTTAGACTGAAGCTAGTGATGAAAATAACAACCGGCAAGCAAAAGAAAGAGAAAGACCCCTACTTCAACATCGAAGCATCCACAAATAAAACGACTTTACGAGAAGGCGAAGCCCTGTCCATAAAGGTCAAATCCAGCAAAGATTGCTTCATAACGGTCTTAAACTTCCAGTCTGACAACAAGATTAACACCGTTTTCCCAAATAGCATCCAAGAAGACAACTTCTTAAAAAAAGGTGCTGAACTAACTCTGCCGACTTCTAAAGAGGTAAACTTCGGCTTAGAATACATCGTCAACCTGCTTCCCAACAAAAAAGAGGATATGGAGTTATTAAAAGTTGTTGCTACGAAAAAGCCTCTCAACATCATTATCGACTTTGAACACGAAGAAAACAGTTTTGAAAAGTTGCAAAAAACTTTAATAGACATCCCCAGAGACCAAATGGAAGTTGTCAACCTTCCCATCTATCTTCACAGTAACTAGATACTCTTATAGAAACAGAAAAGCCCATCTTTCGATGGGCTTTTCTTAATCTAACTACTAATTAAAAGTGGTACATCTTGTTCAAATATGTTGATTTCTTTTGCAACTCCGTAAATCTAGCAAACATCTTGTCCGAGATAGCTACTTGATTATCCAGAAGTTCAGCAAAAGGTTTATCTAGCTCTGGGTTCACATTAAAGTTGTCGAGCAAGATTTTACCCTCTTTGATCACATGTTGCACTCTGGCCTCGGTGATGCCGAAGAAGTAGTGACCAAAGAAACTATTGCCGTCAAATGCGGTCATCGGCTCGTAATCGGTGATGGCAAGGTCAGCCTTTTGCCCTTCGATAACCCCCAGAGGGAAACCGTATTTTTGCTTAATCTCGTATGCATTAGCAAACATCGAAATCATCTCTGGGAAACCTAAGTCAGCATTACGACTTTGAAATTTAGTAACAATTGCCGAATTTTTTTGTGCTTTTAGGCAACTAGAATGCATTCCATCAGTTCCAGCGGTAATTCTAAGACCAGCATCCACAAACTCGTTCAGCTTGGCAGCGTTCAAACCATTGTTCATATTTGAATCTATCGCCTGACCGATGAATATATTTTTGGAAGCCAATAATTTTAACTCGGCAGGAGTCAAGTTGCTGGCGTGGATTATCAAAGAGTTATCTCTAAGCAATCCAAACTGCTCCAATCTCTCGACAATCGGCTTGCCATAATTACGCCAAGAGTACTCTTGGTCTACTCCACCTTCTGCCACATGGCAATGGATGGGAGCTTGGGTATTTTGGGCTAAATAATCCAAAGCTTCGTTGGGCAAAGTCAAAAGGGCGTGCATCCCCGTAAGACCTTTAAGCATCGAGCTACTTGCTACTTCTTTAGCAAAGCGTGCATTTTCTGCTACACTCCTCTGGAAATATTCTTGACCATTACGGACGGTAGTCTCAAAAGCTAGTCCACCATTAACACCATAACTCTCAAAAATTTCGCCCATCTCACTAAGAGAGTTCTCCACATTTCCAGAAATATGGTGGTCGAACACAGTAGTAACACCAGCTTTGAGCGAATCCCTCATACACAAAGCGGTAGAAAGCTTTGTAGATTCTGAATCCAAAGCTTGATCTAAAAGCCACCATAATTGTGCCAAAGTCTTCTCGAATGTACAAAAAGGCACCTCGCAAGGAATTCCTTTGGACAAGCAAGAATAAATATGATGGTGAGTGTTCACCATTCCTGGCAAAATAACTTGATTAGTGGCATCAATTTGTTTGTCCACTGGTTTTTTAGAAGAGAAACGGATAATGCCATCCTCCACAAAAACATCTTTCTTTTCTACTGCTACATCTGCTCCGCCACGCGGGGTAATCAGATATCCACCCTTGATAAGAATATTCATATTAAAAGTCTCCTTAATAAATTTAATTACACTTCAAAGCAAAAAATCACCGAAAATGTTGTCAAATGCTATTTGCCAATTTTATTTCAAATAAGCCCAACATCTCTTGACATTATTAGCCATAAAAAAATCTTCATATCCTAAATAACATTTAAGGAAAATATCAAATTTATGAAAAAAATCGTACTATTAACTTTTGTCTTAGTCAGCAACCTTTTGTGGGGAATAAAAGTAAACGATACCACTTATCAAATCGATGGAGAAATTTATATTTACCAAAAACCAAAGCTCTTTGACTGTATCACCAAAGCTCCTGGCGACATAGTAGACTTCGTGAAAGCTGGTGGAAATCGAGATAATTTCGGATGGATGACGCTCACTGCCAGTTCCACTGCAGCTATGATAAAATACGACGAAGAGATAACCATAGAAGGACGACGCTGGGGCAAAGATCTGAACATAAACGATGAGACCTCCAACTCCATCGGCTTTCCATTCTTGGAGCTACCTACAGACCTCGGCACGGGGCTGTATTTCATCGGAGACGGGGCAGTTCATATCAGTCTTATGGCTGGTTTCCTCACCTACGGTCTTTACCAAGACGACAACCGAGCTTTACAGACAGCCTCTGAAATAACCGAAGGAATGCTCACATCAGGTCTCTTCACCGTACAAGTCCTCAAGCACATCACTGGACGCACATCGCCTCGTGCCAACGAAGACGCTGACGGAGTCTATCGCGACAAGTGGCGAGCGTTCCCCAGTCAAGTAGCTTATCACAAAAGCGTCTCACATTACGACGCTTTCCCTTCGGGACACCTTGCTACATCGATGATGACCTACACTGTGATTACCGAGAACTACCCCGAATATTTTTGGATAAAGCCTTTTGGCATCGCCCTGATGACCGCACTCTCTTTTCAGATGGTCAACAACGGCGTGCACTGGGCAAGCGACTACCCTCTTGCAATAGTAATCGGCAGGGTGTATGGCAAACTTGCAGTGGACAAAGGCAGAAAGAAATTGCAACCGGACGAAGCAGAGTCGACTCAAGCAAAAAACTTTAGCATCTTGCCCGCAATCGTCGGAAACGGATACGGTTTATCAGCTAGCTATGTTTTTTAATATTTTTTCAGTTCCCCACAAAAAAGCTCTATTACTTCCTCTTTTTTTACTCTTTGCATCGGCAGGATTTGCTCGTACAAAAAGTGATTTCGAAGTAGCAGGAGACATTACTCAAATTTTACTGCCAGTCTCTGCTGCCACAGTAACTCTGTGTATAAAAGATTTTGAAGGAACTAAGCAGTTTTCATACGCTTTTTCCTCATCCTTGGCTGTCACATACGCACTCAAATATAGCGTTAACAGAACCCGCCCCGACGGGACAGATTACTCTTTCCCCTCTGGACACACTACTGCCGCATTTTCTGCCGCTTCCTTTATCCACTTTAGATATGGTTGGAAAAAAGCTTTGCCAACATATATTTTAGCTTCTTATGTGGGATACTCTCGAGTGAGAGCAGACAGACACTATCAATCAGATGTTTATGCTGGAGCTGCCATAAGCATAGCTTTTTCATACCTTTACACATCTTGCTACAAACCAGAGAGCTTACAAATCACACCTTTGGTAACTAAAAATTTTTGGGGCGTCAATTTAGCTTATAATTTTTAAAGAAAACTACTTGCCTTTTTTCTTGGCGTCTTGCCAAAGAGCTTCCATTTCATCATTGCTGGCATCAGAGAAATCTTTTTTGCTCTCTTTGAAATGATCTTCTATATGTCCAAACCTTCTACGAAATTTAGCACAAGCTTCTCTTAGACTGCTTTCAGAGTCCAATTTAAAATAATTAGCATAGCTAACCAAAGCAAATAGCAAATCCCCGAACTCTTCTTGAGTATGCACTTTGTCTTGATCCTTGATAGCATCCTCCAGCTCGGCAAACTCCTCTTTAATCTTGGACAAGATAGCTTCCGCAGAGTCCCAACTAAACCCCACAGCATCGGCTTTTTCTTGCATCCTACTAGCAATTATTAGCGATGGCATTTGCGATGGAATACCATCCAAAACAGATTTCCGATCTTTTTTTTCTATGCGTTTAACAGACTCCCAGCTTAGTTTAGCATCATAAGCATTAGCAGCTTTATGCTCACCAAAGACATGCGGATGTCGTCTCACTAATTTTTCCTTTATCTGCTCTAAAACATCTTTAACAGTAAACTCGCCATTCTCTTCACCTATTTGAGTTTGGAAAAGAATATGCAACAAAATGTCCCCCAACTCCTCTTGCAAATTCGCAATATCTCCGCTTTCTATAGCTTCCACTGCTTCGTACAGCTCTTCTATAAAGTTTGGTATCAAACTTTCTCTCGTTTGCTTTTTGTCCCAAGGACAACCATCTACAGGGTTGCGTAGTCTCCGCACCACATCTACAAGTTCGTCGAACTCTCGCATTTTACGGATATAACCTATAAATCATTCGTGGGAAAGGAATTGTCTCTCTAATGTGAGAAGTCCCACAAATCCAAGCCACAAACCTTTCCAAACCAATACCAAACCCGCTGTGCGGTACAGAACCATATTTTCGCAAGTCCAAGTACCAGCCATACTCTTCCATAGACATATTTTCCTGCTCCATTTTGGTCTTTAGTTTCTCATAATCAACTTCTCTTTCTGAACCACCGATAATCTCGCCAAAGCCTCCTGGTGCCAATAAATCGCTACCCAATACTAAATCTTGATTTTCTGGGTCTTGTTTCATATAAAAAGATTTGATATTTGCTGGCCATTTTTCTATAAACACTGGCACATCACTACCTTGCGTGATAGCTGCTTCCTCTTTTGCTCCAAAATCGTCCTCATAGCCCACCTCAAATCCTTTGTCTTTCAGAAGGTCTATGGCTTGGCGGTGCGTCATCCGTATAAACTTGCCACAAGCCGCCTCTAGCCTTGAGGGGTCACTTTCCAGTATCTCTAGCTCTTTGGCGTTATTCTTCAATACATCGCCTATCACAGCCTTGATTAGCCCCTCTTGGATCTCCATGCTTTGCTTGTGATCGACAAAAGCAGCCTCAGCGTCCATCATCCAAAACTCCGTAAGGTGCTTTCTCGTTTTCGACTTCTCTGCCCTAAACACAGGTCCAAAGTCGTAAACTCTTCCCAAAGCCATGATGCCAGCCTCCAGATACAACTGACCGCTCTGCGACAGATATGCCTTGCCTTGGTCGAAATAAGGCAACTCAAACAAGGTTGTCGTCCCCTCGCAGGCGTTGGGCGTGAGGATAGGCGAGTCGAAGCGGAAATAGTCTAATGAGTTCAAATAATTGCAGATGCCGAAGTAAATGGTGTGCCGTATCTTCTGCATTGCCACTTGCTTGCTGGAGCGAAGCCACAAATGTCGATGCGAGAGCAGGAAGTCTGGTCCGTGCTCCTTCTTGCCGATGGGGTACTCTACGCTTTGTCCCACCAGCTTCACACTCGTGAGGTGAAACTCCACTTCGTCTTCGTATTTAGGATGATTTTCTGGCACACCCACCAGCTCTACAGAAGCTTCCAAGCTTAGCGCTTTTACTTTTTCAAAAGCTTCCTCTCCCATATCTGGTTTACTCGCCACCGCTTGCAACTCTCCCAGACCATCTCTGAAAACTACAAATCTCAATTTACTACTGGCTTTACGACAATTTCTTACCCAGCCTCGTAAACAAACCTCTTGCCCTAAAAAATCTTTTATATTTTTAGTTGTTGTGTATTGCATTTTAAAAACCGCCTTTTTAAAGAAAAAATTCCCTACAACACAAATCAAGGAAGCTAGAATGTCAAGTCTGAAAATTTTTCACTTTTTTTTAAAAAAATTTACTGCTAAATTTCAAATAAAACTACCCCGGAAATAAAAATCTCATCCGCACTTTTTTTCGCAACAAGCGTGGCAATTGCACCACAAAAAGTCCCAAAAGAACCAAAACAACACCCATTATCTTTTGCCAGCTTATCGCCTCATCTAATAAAAAGTAAGCTCCTACCATTGTTACTACAGGCATCAAGTTCAAAAAAGAGTTAGTAGATACAGCCCCTATCTCTTTTATTAGATAGTTGTAACCGATAAATCCCAAAACCGTCTCGAAAACAATCAGAAACAAAAGTCCCTTAACAGCTTCTGGCACTATTATCGTTTGCCCAATATTTGGAAATTCAAAAATGAAAAACAAAGGTAAAAAATATAAAGATGCTAATAAAAATTGGTCTCTCACTAACTGGATGACAGGAAAGTCGACAGACAAATTTTGCAAGAGCACTACATAAAAAAGCGAACTAACTACCGCAAAAATAAGCAAAGCTATACCAAAAAGTGAACTCTGTCCAACACCCGATACTCCCACAATAGTTACCACTCCTGCAAAAGAGATGAACAGCCCTAAAAACACACCTTTTCTTAGCGGATAGCCAAAAAACAATCTTCCCATCAACGGCGTGAAAAGAGGTATCGTGGAGACAAAAATAGAAGTAAGCGTAGCAGAAACATACTTTAGAGCAAAACCTTCGCCCAAGAAAAACAAAAAAGGATCACAAAAAACCAGCAAGAGTAATTGCTTAAATTTCATCCGAGAATAATGAGCTTTTATTCCTTTAATTTTCATATAAATTGTTAAAACCAAAGCTCCTAATGCAAACTTTGCAATTACTACCGTAAATACACCAAAGCTAAGGAAACTCATCTTGAACCAAATATAACCAATACCCCAACAAAACATCACAAAAAAAGCTACCAAAAAATGCAAAATTTGTTTACTCATTTTCTATCCACCTAAAAAAAAGGTTAGCAGGTAAGCACCTGCTAACCTTGTAATTTCTTGCTATTTACTTTTTCTTACTCAAAGCTTTTACTTTCATTTGCAAACCAAAAAGGTTGATGAACCCTTTAGCGTCTGCTTGGTCGTACACAGAGTCTTCTTCAAAAGTTACCAACTCCTCATCGTAAAGAGAAGTAGGTGAACTCATTCCAGCGATAGTGCAACTGCCTTTGTAAAGCTTCATCCGCACAGAGCCGTTTACATCCTCTTGGGTCTTGCTCACGAACTCGGAAAGCGACTCACGCAAAGTGCTGTACCATTTGCCGTCGTACACTAGGTCTGCAAATCGCACTGCCATCATCTCCTTGAAGTGCAAGGTGTCCCTGTCCAAAGTCAGATATTCCAACTCTTGATGTGCTGTTACCAACACTCTACCCGCTGGATTTTCATACACTCCACGAGATTTCATCCCCACAAGGCGATTTTCTACCAAATCGTCGATGCCCACACCGTTAGCACCAGCCACCTTGTTCAAATGCTCCACAATCGCCAAGGGCTTCATCTTTTTGCCATCTACCGCTATGGGCAAACCCTTAGCAAACTCTATCTCTACATAAGTGGGTTTATCAGGAGCAGACACAGGTGGCACAGCCATCATATAAATGTTATCCAGTGGCTCGTTGTTAGGGTCTTCCAAGTCCGATCCCTCGTGTGATAAATGCCAAACATTACGATCCATACTGTAAGGCTTCTCTTGCGACACGGCTATCTTGATGCCTCTTTCGTTAGCGTAGTTGTACGCATCTTGCCGCGACTTAATATCCCAAACTCTCCACGGAGCTATAATCTTCAACTCAGGGGCGAGAGCTTTTACCGTCAGCTCAAATCTGACTTGATCGTTACCCTTGCCAGTGCAACCGTGAGCAATATACTCAGCACCTTCTTGCAGAGCAATCTTTACCAAAGCCTTAGCAATAACTGGTCTAGCCATAGCAGTTCCCAAAAGATACTTCCGCTCATATATGGCTCCCGAAGCCAAAGTTGGCCACACAAAATCTTCTACAAACTCATCTTTCAAATCTTCTACAAAAATTTTACTCGCTCCAGAGTTGATTGCTTTCTCTTCCAATCCTTCCAGCTCTCCTGCTCCTTGCCCAACATCCGCTGCCACAGCTATCACTTCTGCACCTTCGTAGTTATCTTTCAACCAAGGAATAATCACAGAGGTGTCCAAACCTCCAGAATAAGCCAATACTATTTTCATTATTTCTCCTAAGTGTTTATTATATTCAAAATCTAAAAAAAATCAAACTATTTAATCTAAATGTTCCCTTATCATTGTTCCAATACCTTTATCTGTAAAAATCTCCAAAAGCATCGAATGCTCTAGCCTGCCATCTATAATATGCACTTGTTTCACTCCACCAGTTATCGCCCTCTTGCAACATTCCACTTTGGGAATCATCCCACCAGAAATAGCACCAGAATCCACCATTTCATCTATCTTTACAGGAGTCAACCGTGAAATAAACTCTTGCCCATTATACACGCCTTCGATATCTGTCAATAATAGAAATTTATCCGCCTTCAGAGCCGCAGCCACTTCTGCCGCTGCCGTGTCTGCATTGATGTTGTAGGTGTTCTGCTGCTCGTCGACTCCCACAGGAGCTACCACCACGATAAACCCATCGTCTAGTAGATTTTCCAGCGTCTTGGTCTTCACCTTGGTTATCTCGCCCACAAACCCGAGGTCTACAGCTTTCTCATCGACTATCATCTCTTTTTTCTTCACCTTGATGAAGTTATCGTCTTTGCCCGACAAACCTATGGCAGAGCCACCATGGAAGTTAAGTCCAGCCACTATCTCCTTGTTCACCTTGCCCGAGAGCACCATCTCCACCACATCCATCGTCTCCCGAGTGGTTTTGCGTAGTCCGTTGATAAACTCGCTTCTTATCTGCATCTTGTTCAGGTACTGGGCAATATCTGGTCCTCCCCCGTGCACCACCACCACTCGCATCCCCACGAACCGCATCAGCACCAAATCCATCACTACAGCCTCTTTAGACTTCTTATCCACCATCGCATTGCCGCCATACTTCACCACCACCGTCTTGCCACGAAATCGCTTAATGTACGGCAACGCCTCGATTAGTGTTGATGCCTTTTGTTTTGCTCTACTTAAATCCATACGCTCACCTACCTCTTTACAAACTGTTGCCTGTCCTATAAATCAAAGCTGATTGACCATCCAACTGAGTGCCAAATCCTTTCTTGTCAAAAATATTTGGGCGATTGGTTATCGTCAACACCTCATAAATTCCTTTTTCTTTAGCTGAATTTAAACATTTCTGCAAAAGACCACTAGCCAAACCTTTACCTTGCCAATCTGGTAAAACAGCCATAGATCTTATCTCTGCCAACTTTTGGCTATAAATAGCCAAAGCACAACACGCCACAACTTTCCCAGCGACCTCTTCCACCCAAAACTCTTCTATGCATTCCAGCAAGTCAGCTTTCGTCCGCAAGAGCAATATTCCATAGCCACTGGCAATGTGAATAATCTCATAAATAGCGTCCACATCTTCTTTAGTCGCTTTCCTCATACTCTCTTTCCTAAGACCGATAATCGGCGTTTATCTTGATGTAATCATAGCTAAAGTCGCAACACCAAGCCGTAGCAAACGAATCGCCTTGCATCATCTCCACCAAAATACCTATCTCATCTTCACCCAAAATCTCTTTAGCTTTTTCTTCACTAAAATCAACGCCTTTGCCTTGCACAGCCAAAGATACCTTCCCTTTTGCCGAGCTAAAAGAAATGCAAACTCTTTCTGGATCAAAATCTACTCCCGAATAACCAGCCGCCGCTAGCACTCTTCCCCAGTTTGCATCTTCTCCAAAAATAGCCGTCTTCACCAAATTTGATCCGCAAATACTTTTGGCAATCACCCTAGCATCCTTATAGCTTCTGGCTCCGCTCACCTTTACACTCACTAATTTTCCAGCACCCTCGCCATCAGCAGCTATCTGTTTAGACAAACTAATACACACAGCCAACAAGTTTTCATAAAACACAGCAAAATCTTGCGAATCAGCACTTTCTATCTTCTTATTGCCGGCTTGTCCATTTGCCAAAAGCAAAACAGTGTCATTAGTAGAAGTATCTCCATCCACACTTACCATATTGAAAGACAACTCCGTAGCATCACTCAAAGCCTTTTGCAAGAGCTCTTTGCTAATATTTGCATCTGTAGTAATTACAGATAACATCGTGCCCATATTGGGGTGAATCATTCCCGAACCTTTTGCTACAGAACCTATTCGCACCTCTTTATTTTCAAGCAGAAAACTTAGCCCCGCTTGCTTAGGTTTAGTATCAGTAGTCATTATCGCTTCAGCCAATTCATCATCATTTTTGTTACTCAGACTCTTGCTCACGGCACTCACACCTGGCAATATTTTGTCCATCGGCAATCTGTAACCGATAACACCAGTGGACAAGACCATTACCTGTGATGCTGGAATTTGCAAAGCTTTTCCCATCGCTTTTGCCATTAGACCCGTATCCTCCAGACCTTCTTGCCCAGTGCATGCATTAGCGTTGCCACTGTTTATCACCACGGCTCTGGTAGCAGAGCCTTTCAGTGCGGCTTGGCAGTACTGCACTGGGGCAGCCATCACCTTGTTGCGAGTGAAAACTCCCGCACAGACACACTCTACAGGAGAAAAGACTGCTCCCAAATCCAAACCTTTCTTTTTAAGTCCAGCTCTCACCGCTCCAGACTCATACGCTTGAGGATAACAAACCCCTAAAAAACTTGCCTTTAACACTTTTTACACTCCCGCTCTCAATCCATTTAGCCCCAAAGTTTGCTCGAAACCGCATAAAATATTCATATTTTGAATAGCTTGCCCTGCAGCACCTTTTACAAGATTATCTATCACACTCACCACCACTAATCTTCCCACTCGTTCGTCCAAAAATATATTCAAATGACAATCATTACTACCAGCAACATTTTTTATCTCTGGCAACTCACCTTCCGGCAACAAGCACACAAACGGAGCATCTTGGTAATAATCTTGGTAATAATCTCGCAACTCTTGCAAATCTACCTTCTCTAGCAAATCCAAATAAATGGTAGACAATATTCCTCTTTTCAAAGGTAAAAGATGCGGAGTAAAGCTAACCAAAACTTTCTCGCCACACAACTTGCCTAATTCTTGCTCTATCTCTGGGATATGTCTGTGAGAAGCCACTTTATAAGCTTTAAAATTCTCAGACTGCTGACAAAAATGCACCCCAATATTTAAACCGCGACCAGCTCCACTCACGCCCGACTTGCTATCGATGATGATGCTAGAGGTGTCCACTATCTGCTTATCCATTATCGGTGCTAAACCAAGTAAAACGCTAGTCGGATAACAGCCAGGATTAGCTACCAGTTGCACATCTTCCAACTTTTTCTTGTGTATCTCTGGAATGTTGTAAATCGCCTGATCCAGCAAATGCTCAGCCATATGCTCAGTGCCATACCACTTTCGGTAATCGTCCACATCTTCCAAACGGAAATCAGCACCAAGGTCTATGACTTGCACCTCTTCTGCCAGAAGCTCCGAAGCTATCTTTTGGGCAGGACCTGTGGGCAAAGCTATAAAAACCAAATCGCTATTTCTTGCTAAATCTGCTGTGTCCAAAGCTTTGCATACTTTATCCAAATCTTTGCGAAAAGTTGGATAAATATCCGCAAATTTTTGACCCACATAGCTTTTGGAAATTAAATCGGCGATTACCACCTTAGGATGATTTAATAATATCTTCACTAACTCAACACCCGAATATCCCGTAGCACCCACAACCGAAACTCTTAACATCGCCTTTAACTCCTTTATTTAAAAATTTATTTTAAAAAAAGCTACCTCAACTCTTTATCTTAAAAAGTGAGATAGCCAAATTACATATTTTCTCTTTATAGAGAAAACTACTCGTTAATAGCCTCAGCTCCGCCCACAATATCAATAATCTCTCCAGTGATGGCAGACTGTCTTTCTCTATTATATTGCAACGACAAGTTTTGGATAATCTCACTAGCGTTCTCTGTTGCATTATCCATCGCTGTCATCCTAGCGGCTTGCTCTGCTGCCGACGACTCCAAAAGCACTCGCCAAATTTCCACCGAAATGTACTTTCGCCCTAGCTCCTCCACGATAGCGTCCTCGTCTGGCTCATACAAAAAATCTGTCGCCGAAAACTTTTCGTCTTCCGACGGCTTTATGGGAAAAAGAGGCTTAAAAATAATCTCTTGTTGAATAGCCGAAACAAACTTGTTGTAAATGACATCGACCTTCTCGTAACCTTTATTTAAATACAAATCCAAAACGATCTGGGTAATATCTTTAGCAACGGAAAAGTCCATACTGTTGAACAACCCCGTAAACTGGCTATACACCTCGCAAACCTTTTTGAGTGCTGCCAAGCCATTTTTGCCCACGCATATCACATCCACATCCGCATTGGCGTGCAGGTGAGCCTTCACCTTCTTCACAATCTCAGAGTTGAAAGAACCACACAACCCTCTATCGGAAGTTACCACCACCAAAGCCGATTTTTTACTATCTTTAGCCAAAAAGAACGGATGTACCGACTGGGTGTTTTTCTTCTTTACGCAAGAGAGCATCCCACCTACCAAATCCGCATAAGGACGAGCCGACTCTATAGCTTCTTGCGATTTTCTCAATTTACTAGCTGCCACCATTTTCATCGCATTAGTTATTTGTCTGGTAGACTTTACGCCTTCTATTCTGCTTTTGATAGCTTTTAGGTTACCCATCGTCTCTACTCCTCACAACCTTTTTTTACTGCTCTTCAGCAACTTTATGGTCGATTACTTCAGAGGGCAAATCACTTTGGGTAAAGAACTTATAAAAAGGTCTTGCCCCACTCAAAACCATTAAGCCTAAGATTTTTTTGAACCCCACTCTTCGCAAAAAAGGGAATATCTTTACCAGCATCAACCCAAAAGCAAAAGATGCCATTTGCGAAAGTTTAAAGTCTATAAAATCCAACTTCTTAACGCCTTTATTTAACTTCTCTAAATCCCATTTTTCCATAATAATCTCCATCACTAATCTTTTATCTTGCTTTAAGCCTGTCTTGTCTGTACAATTTTATCTAAAACTCGAAAAATCAATCATACTGTCAAGAGTTAATTTGCTAATTTTGCAAACTCAAAATCTCGTCAAAAACATCTTCAAATCGATAAAATCCTTTCTTCTGGGCAAGAAACACAGCTGCCCGCAAAGCTCCCAAAGCAAATCCTTTCCGATTACGAGCCGTGTGTTTTAGCTCGATAGAGTCAGCAGACGAATCAAAATCTATCAAGTGCGTGCCAGGAATATCGCCACACCGCACGCTGGCAAAGTGCAACTCCGTAGGCTCTATCTTCCCTTCCACCCTATCTACCACCAGCTTGCTTTTGCCCGAAAGGTTTTCCAGTAGTATCTCAGCCAAACTCTTGGCTGTCCCGCTGGGGCTATCCACCTTGCGATTGTGATGGTACTCCAACCCACAAACATCATATTCAGCTACCTTATCAAATATCTTTGCTGCCTGAGCTACAACTTTTATAAAAAGGTTCACCCCCACAGAAAAGTTGGAAGCGTAAATGATATCTCCTTCTATCTTCTTCAGCTCTTGCAAATCGAAGCCCGTAGCACCCACGACAATCTTCTTGCCCCAACTACAAACCTTGCGAGCGTTCTCCACCGCACAGCTACCCAAAGTGAAGTCAATCACAACCTCGGCATCTTTCAGGTTCTCTTCCTCCAAGCTCACACCCAGCACGGGATCTATCCTAGCTACCACCTCACACCCCATACTTTGTGCCAAATCGTCCAGCAACTTCCCCATCACGCCGTATCCTACCAAACCAATCTTCAACATAATCTTCTTACTTCCTTTTCTGATTAATTAAAGTCCAAATCTCGGCTAAAAGAAAATCCAAAATATGGTCTTTTGTAAGCGTAAAAAGTTTGATAATTTTTGTTCAAATTCATCCCTTTATTGCTCATTACCAAAGCTATCTTGTTGTCTTTGCAAGGCTCGTAACCAACCTCAAACATATAAAAAGGATAAAACGAGCCCGCAAACTCCGTAGGCTTTATGTAGTTAAGATCGCACTGCACGCTGGCAAAAAACTCATAAAACCTCTCCAGCCAACTGCCCTGCAAGCTCACTCCCCAGACATCCGTCTCCAGCTTTTTATTGCCGTCATCCTCATAATATCCCTGATATTCACTAAAAACTGCCAGCTGAGAAAAAGGTTTGTCGTAAGCAGTCAGCGGGTAGAGCTGGTCTCCTATCGTGTTGGCAAACTCGCCTTGGTCTGTGTCGCGGTAATCGACATCGCTTTTTAGCCCTCGCAAAAAATTTTCATCGTAATAACGCGACTCAAAAAGAAGCTTCCATTCACGCCGCTCTTGGCTTTCCTCCAGCTTAGTTCCCAAAAGATAAGCCCCATCACGATAATCCTCGCCCCTGCTACCCACAGAAAAGTATGCATCCCACAAATCTTTGTACTTCAGTGTCGCTCCCACGCTGTAAACATTTTTTATCTTGCTCACACTGCTGTCCATATCGCCCAAACAGAGCCCCAGCGATGCCGTAAAGCTGCTCTGCCAACAGCAAGAGCTATCGCCAGCAAAGAGGATTAGATTGTTGGCAAAAAAGTCGTCCGTGTTCAAACCGACGCTGTTTACCAAATCGCCTATCCAAAGAAAGTTGTACGCAATATCTTTGTATCGCAAAGTGTGCTCCATGCAACGAAGGTCTTGATTAAAAAGGTAAAGCCCTTGGTTGAGGCGAAAGTCTTCCTTGTCTCCCAGATAAGAGTGCAGACTGAATCTTTGCAGTATCTGCTTGTCTATCAACAGATAACCACTAGGATAGACGATCATATTGTCCACCGAGCGATCACCGTAGGATGAGCCCCTATGCTCTGCCAAGATGTCGGCAAAAATCTTTATCCCAGAAACAACATCCGTCTTACTCTTGAAAGCAAAAACTGTAGTTCCATGTCGCAATGGATTGTCCATCCCCAGCAGCTGCTCTTTCACCCTATTCCTGCTATAAAGCCTATCTAAAATCTCCGAGTGATAATAAGGTACACTTTTAGGAATGTTCAGATATTCGTAATCGACATCCAGCAAAATCTGCGTCTTGCCACTCAAGAAAGAGAAAAAAAATAAGAAACTAAGAGTGGTTTGCCAAAACTTCATCGTAAACTTTTTGGTTGGTCTGCAAGATTTGCTCTAAGCTCGGCGAGGCGACATTTTCCAAAGTATCCAGCTGTTGGCAAACCACACAGCAGATATCCGAAAAACTTATCCTCTTCTGCAAAAATAGCGTGGCTGCTGCCTCGGAAGCACTATTGAGTACTGTAGGTGCTAATCCCCCTGCTTTGCCGGCTGTTACCCCCGCGAAGTAAAGAGGAAACCGCTCAGGCTCTATCGGCTCAAAACTCAAGTCGTCCAGCTCAAAAAGGTTGGTTTGCACCCCAGCATCCCAGATCCGCTCAGGATGCGAGAATGCGTACAATATTGGTAAGGTCATCGATGGATTGCTCAACTGTGCCAATATAGAGCCATCTAGGCACTCCACCATAGAGTGTACGATAGACTGACGATGGATAACGGGAACTATCTGCTGGTAATCGACATCGAAAAGATGGCGAGCCTCTATCACCTCCAGAGCTTTGTTGAGCATCGTCGCAGAGTCTATGCTAATCTTATTGCCCATCGACCAAGTGGGATGTGCCAAAGCGTCTTCCACAGTGATAGAGCCAAAGGTGTGCAATGGTCTGTGCAAAAAAGGTCCGCCTGATGCCGTCAGATAGATTTTCTTTATCGCTTTGTTACCACCACCTTGCAAAACCTGAAATATTGCCGAATGCTCGCTGTCCACGGGCAAAAGTTTGCTTTTCGAGAGTTTCAGTTTCTCTTTTATCAACTCCCCAGCCATCACCAAAGTCTCTTTGTTGGCAAGTGCCAAATCTACACCTTTGTCCACAGTTGCCAAAGAGTACTCCAGCCCTGCCGAGCCAGAAATGGCGTTGAGCAAGATGTCAAACTGCTGGTCTGCGATAAGGGAAAGCAAGCTTTCTTTCCCGTAATAAACCTTCACGCCCTTGGGTGTCTCGCACTCGCCCTTTGCCACGCCTGTCAGCACCACCTTCGAGATGTTGAACTCCTGTGCATAGGCAAAGAGTGCTTTGCTATCTGTGTGAGCAGACGCCAGCACTACGCTGAACTTGTCGGGATGAGCTCGCACAACTTTGGCTGCCGACTGCCCTATCGAGCCACTAAACCCCAAAACAGCTACTGACTTCATCTGACCCCTTTCAGCATTCTCGCTGTGTCTCGTTTGATATCTTTTTGCTTTATACTCTCTCGCTTGTCGTGCGTCTTCTTGCCCTTGGCCAAGCTAATGGTAACTTTCGCTAGTCCCTTGCCATTGATGTAGATTTTCTTGGGGACGATAGTCAGACCTTTCTCTGCAGTCTTTTTCTCCAACTTTCGTATCTCTTGCTTCGTTAGGAGCAACTTCCTCTTCCGCATCGGCTCGTGATTAAAAAAGCTCGCCGTTTTGTGCGGTGAGATGTGCAAGCCCGATAGCCACACTTCGCCCTTTTCCAGATGTGCATAAGCGTCCAAAAAGTTCAGCTTTCCATCTCGTATCGACTTTATCTCCGTACCCAATAGCTGGATGCCCGCTTCAAAATCTTCCAGAAAAAGAAAATTGTGGTAAGCCTTTTTGTTCTTAATATTGGTCATAATCTTGCGAAGAGATAGGAATGTCTCTCTTTTGGGTCAACCTGCGTCGCGAGCCAAAAATGTCGAAGCCCGTAAATCCGATGGAAATCTTCCCCTCTTGCTCGTTGTAGCCATTGTCCGCCTTAGAGCCTCTGGTAAAGTACTGCAAAGCCACACTAACCCGAGAGCCTCCCAAGTTATTCACTGGGATGTCGAAACCAAACGACGCTCCTTGCTCTATGATCCTCTTGCCAGACACCTCAAAGGGAAACTCCTTGCGATAATACCCCACTCGCAAAGGGACATTCCAGTACCACGGCTCTACCCCTCTATCGTATGCCACACCCACACCAAAGTTGAGCGTATTGTGCATCTTGCTATTGTCGTAATAAGAACACTCTTGCCACACCTGATAATCTGCGTCCACACTGAGTTTCCACTCTTGACTAATCTGATACGAGAACCCAAAGCCAAAAATCTCTGGCAACTTCAGCTCTTTGCTTTGCGAACCTGTAACCACTACGCTATCGCTCAGCGTGTACGATGAGTCCGTAGCTACATTTGCGTACTGAGTCTCCTGATAAACAGTGGATGTGGTACTAAATTCGTTATCACCGTCTAAAGTGATAGCTGGAGTGTAGTACGCACCCACAGCAATATCACCTATCTTCTTGGACAACCCTATGCTGTAGGTAAGTGCCTTACTCTCAAAATCTTCCGACTTAACAAAACTAGAGTCAAACTTATAATTCAAATCTTCCACCGTATCTTCAAAAATAAAACGGTCTGCAGTCGTAGAGCTTAAATCTTTTTGCACAGAGCCAGCATAATAGTGTGCTCCTACACCAAAGTTGACCCAAGGAGTCTTGCGAGCGTACACAAGCCCCACTTTGTAGAAGTTAGCGAAAAAATCTTCTTCTACACTATTTTGCCCAAACTCGTACGAACCAGAATACCCCGAAGAAAAATCAAAAGCGAAGAAGTTATCTTTGTAGGGCACAATCACATTAAAGAAAGGCAAGTCATAACATCTGGCTCTGGATAGGTGCTCTTGCCCTTCACCTTTTTCAAAATATCGCCAAGAAGCCGAAAACCCAGTGGAGAACTTCGCATTGTCAGCCGTAACTGCCATAGATGGATTTATCAGCCCCGCGTTAAACCTAAACAAGTCCGCAGAGCCAGTGTTGCCAGAACCAGCAGAATAAAAATCTCTGCCCAAATTTTGCTGTAAAAACCCTTTCTCACCAAAAGCTGAATAAGCAAACAAACCGCCACAACCTAAACAAAACAAACTTACAAAAAATATTTTTTTCATTTTTTTTATCAAACCTCTTTTTATCTAAAACTATCCTTTTTCGACCCTAAACTTTGTCAAACAAAAAAGCCACAGTCAACAACTGCGGCTTTTTTATCTTAAACAATTTTTGCCTTACTTTTTGCGTAAAGTAATCACCTTCACGATGGGCAACATATTCTCTTCATCCGTGTCTGTGTAAACCAACTCCACCATCTGCCCTTGTAGAGTCATCCACTCTGGCTTTGTCTGACTCAGCCTCAGTTTGCTGCCATCATCGCACTTTAGCACGAGGTAAGTAAAAGGCTCATTACCTACCAGAGCCAGCCGACCACTGGCACTGTGTTGAGTACTCATCCCCAAAAAGCAGACCACCAGCACAAAAATCACGCACCCCTTGATGACAACCAGCACGCTCCTCATTTGGCTACCACCGTCAGCTCTAGGTCGTCATCCCACATATCTACCGTGAAGCTGTAGCTCCCAGCCGACAATCCTTTTTTTACCAGATAATAGGTGTTCGCTAGCGAGCCGATGTCTTGCAAGTTACTAAGATTGTACATCTCGGGCGTGCCAAAACCAGAGGCATAGGCGTTTATGCTCACCAAGTCGTAGGTTACATCACCGAGCTTGCTACTCAAGTCCGCATTATAAGCAAACTCACCACTGCTCAGGCTTTGGTCGGAGAGCAGATATGCACCTGCCCAGTTCCGCATCAGTGTGGCAAAGCTTTTGCCCGTAGCCGACACCACAGCATCTGTGGCTTCTTTGCCGGTATCGTAGATGTTCTTCACAAAGTTTGCTCCATCATAGTGCCGCAAGAGGTAAGAGCCGAAGCCGTAGTTGAGGGCGTAATATTTGGTATCATTTGACCACTTACCCAGTGAGTAGTAGTTGTAACCATTCAGCTCTGAAAAACGAGAGTAGTAAGGCGACGAACTGTAATCTCCATAGATATTATAAGCCACCAAATCTTCGATACTCATAGAAAGCATCTCGTTGAGCCAAGTTTCTTGATCGACGCCTTTTAACACGCTGAGCTGATAGAAGTTTATCATATGCTGAAACTCGTGAGCAAGCGTGGAGATTTGTATTCGTGGGTAGTAATCGTCAACATTCCAACCAACGCTGCCACCAGTTCCATTGGCATAGATAAGAGCGTCCATACAAAACATCACTCTTTTATTGGAATAAGACTCACTGGTAATTGAGTTCCCGCTCCAAAAGTAGCCGAGCACACCTCCAGTAGTCTTATCATCGTTCTCTATGTCGCAAAGCAAGATATCTATCGGTTGGTCAGCAGATATCACATTAGATTTACTGCTACTTCCCCACTCCTCGCCACAGATGTTGGTAACCCAATCGTAGATATCGTTATCGTTACCAATTTTTAAGAACTTATCCGCCATTGCGTCCACCATCTCTTGAGTGATACAGGTTGACTTCCAGCAAGCGTCCTCCACCCAAATGTTGAGTGTCTTATTGCCAAACTTTGTAGAAACATCAGACACCACTTTGCGACAATGAGACGACACCTCGCGATAAGGAGAGTCGGCTACTTCCCAGAAAGTTTCTGCATCCCCCACCGATGCCACAGAAGCACTCACAGAGAACATCGACCTTTGCAAAGAAAGCTCCTGACCATCTACCAGCTCGCCCACAGACGGCAACACCGCCTCCACAAATTCAGAAGTACCTAACGACTCGCTACTGCTAAAAATAGTAGATTTAATCGCACTGCTAAAGGTAACATAACTGCTACTCACTGCATAATCGTCTGCGTCCACGCTGGTACTCTCGCCCGTGTTGGTGAAAATGAAATAAATATCCTGCTCAGATTGCAAATTTAATGTAAGATTTATTTTTTGATAATATTGTTTGTCCACTAAAATTGCTTGAGAAGAGTTTAAATCGAAACTATAATCGCCCACCTCAAGAATTATTTTCTTCTCTGTCGAATAGTTCCCCACAGTTCCCGATTTTACTAGCCTCAATTTATAAGTATAAACAGAACCCGCAGTAAGATTTTCGTCGGTGTAACTGGTTTCATAATAAGGAGCCATAGCTATCTTACTACCATTCCGAAAAATTTCTATATTGTCCGCTTCACTGTAATAATAATGAGACCAAGAAATATCTACACTTAAATTGGCAATATTTGCCCGCAAAGTCGGTGGATCTGGCGTGGCTACAGTTATACTCTCATCGTCTGAGTCTTCCGAAAAAAACGAACAACCAGTCAACAAGAGTAAAGACATAACCACTAAGTACCATCTACTTTTTTTCATTTTATATCCTTTTTAAATCTTTCTTCACAAAATCTTATGAGTTTGTAAAACATTAAATATTGTAGTTCGGAGCTTGCTTAGATATACTAATGCTATGAGGGTGAGACTCCTTCAATCCTGCAGCAGAAATTTTCACCATTTGTGCCTTATCTTGCAATTGCTTGATATTGATAGCTCCAGTGTAGCCCATGCCAGCTCGAATACCACCGACCAACTGAAAAACAACATCTCCAGCTTTCCCTTTAAAAGAGACTTTCCCTTCGATACCCTCAGGCACTAATTTCCTGTCACCAGAATTTTCTTGAAAATACCTATCTTTGCTTCCTCTTTTCATCGCTGCCAGAGAGCCCATACCCACATACACCTTGTAGCGTCTGCCATCTAACAAAATTTCCTCGCCGGGAGTCTCGGATGTGCCAGCAAGCAAACTGCCTAACATACACACATCTGCTCCTGCCACCAGTGCTTTTACCACATCACCAGAGAACTTCAACCCTCCATCGGCTATAACGGGGATGTTATGCTTCTTGGCTACAGCATAGACATCCATTATCGCCGTGATCTGTGGCACTCCCACACCTGCCACCACTCTGGTGGTGCAGATAGATCCAGGACCTATTCCCACTTTCAAGGCACTCACACCAGCATCTATCAAGGCTTGAGCGGCTTTACCAGTGGCAATATTGCCCCCGATAAGCTCCAACTCAGGATACCTGCCTCGTATGTCTGCTATCAAGTTCATCACCCCTTGTGAGTGCCCATGAGCGGAGTCTATTGCCACAACATCCACTCCAGCCTTCACCAGTGCCTCTAGCCGTAGCAGTGCGTCTGTGCTCACACCAATAGACGCTCCGCACCGTAACCGCCCTTGCTCGTCCTTGCAAGCGTTGGGAAATTTTATTGCCTTATCTATATCTTTGATAGTGATAAGTCCCACTAGCCTACCATTCTTATCCACTATTGGCAACTTCTCTATCCTCTTCTCACACAATATCTCTTTCGCCTGCTCCAGCGTCGTTCCCTCTTTGCCCAGCACAAGTCGCTCTCTGGGGGTCATCACCGTGCTGACTTTGCTTTCGTCCAACTTGCGAAACTTTATATCTCTATTGGTAATGATACCAATTATTTTGTTTTCGCTATCCACCACAGGCAGTCCAGATATCTTGAACCTTGCAAAAGTTTGCTCTGCTTCCAGTAACGAAGACTCTTTGCTCAGAGTGATGGGCGAGACGATCATCCCATTCTCGCACCTTTTTACCTTCTCCACCTCCATAGCCTGCTCTTCTATGCTCATATTTTTGTGAATAAACCCAAGCCCCCCTTCTCTTGCCATAGCAATAGCCAGCTCCGCCTCTGTAACCGTGTCCATAGCAGCACTCACCAGTGGCACATTAAGCCTTATGTTTTTCGTGATTTGTGTAGACACATCCACCTGCGATGGCAACACCTTAGACTCGCTAGGCACTACCAGCACATCATCAAAAGTTAAACCTTCACCCACAATTTTCATCTTAATCCCCCTTTGATTACTCCCATTCTATGGTAGCAGGTGGCTTCCCCGAAATATCGTAAGTAACCCGATTGATACCACGCACCTCGTTAATAATTCTACTAGAAACTTTTTCCAAAAAATCGTACGGCAATCGCGACCAAGTGGCAGTCATAAAGTCGCTACTGGTTACACACCGCAACACAGCAGTGTACTGGTAAGTCCGCACATCGCCCATCACCCCTACCGACTTCACAGGCAATAGCACCACAAAAGCTTGTGAGACCTTATGATAAAGCCCACTGCTGTCCAACTCACTGATGAAAATATCGTCCGCTTTTCGCAATATCTCACACTTCCGTTTGCTCACTTCTCCCAAAATCCTGATACCTAACCCCGGACCAGGGAATGGATGCCGTGCCACCATTTGTTGAGGGATGCCCAGTGCAGTGCCTATCATCCGCACCTCGTCCTTGAAAAGCTCCCGCAGTGGCTCTAAAATCTTCAGGTTCATCCGTTCTGGCAGTCCTCCCACATTGTGATGGCTCTTGATCGTCGCCGAAGGTCCATTGACCGAAACGGACTCTATCACATCTGGATAGATAGTGCCTTGAGCCAAAAACTTCACGCCTTGTAGCTTATTCGCCTCTCTGGCAAAAACATCCACAAACAGTCTTCCTATCACCTTCCGCTTCTGCTCAGGGTCACTCACGCCCTGCAAACCTTGCAAGAATTCCTCTTCCGCGTCCACATACTTTATCTGCATAGCAAAATTTTTTTCGTAAGCCTCTCTAACTTTTTGTGCTTCATCCATCCGCAGAAGCCCCGTATCCACAAAGATACAAGTCAACCTTTTACCTATCGCTCTATTGAGTAGCACCGCTGCCACAGAAGAGTCCACACCACCAGAGAGCCCTAACACCACCTTATCTTCACCCACACACTCTTGCAATTTCTTCACACTTTTCTGCACAAAATCGACAATATCCCAATTACGCTCACCTCTACAAATATCTAGCACGAAATTTTCTAAAATTCTCTTGCCAAACTCAGAGTGAGTAACCTCGGGGTGAAACTGAAGATTGAAAATTTTCCGCTGTACATCCTCTAGCACAGCTACAGAAGACGAAGTGCTGGCTGTCTGCACAAAACCTTTAGCAATCTTGGTAACGCTATCCCCGTGGCTCATCCAGATGGTGGACTCAGCAGGCACACCTTTTAACAAGCAAGACGGCTTCAAAATCCGCATACTCGCTTTACCAAACTCTCGCTTTCCAGCAGATTGCACTACACCACCAAACATCTTTTGCGTAAGCTGCATCCCGTAGCAAATCCCCAAAATGGGTACTCCCAACTCAAAAATCTTCTTGGAAATTTGTGGAGAATTAGAATCATAAACAGAAGAAGGTCCGCCCGATAAGATAAGACCAACAGGATTTTTCTTGCGGATTTTTTCCACATCCAAATCGTAGGGCACAATCTGCGAGTAAACGCCCATCTCCCTGACTCTGCGAGCTATCAACTGGTTGTACTGAGAGCCAAAATCCAGAATAATTATCCCATTTTGCACCTTCTACCTCCCTTAAGTTCAATTACAAAGAATACCTTTCTTGCCCTACAAAACACCCTATACTATAGCAATCGTTTACTCAAACTCTTTTGCCTTCTTTGCGTAAAAGTCAGCTTTTTGTTTATCGCCAGCCTGCGAGTAAATAGACGAAAGTGCGTTGTACACTTCGCCTTTTTTTTGCGTAAAGTGCATCGTATAAAACTTCAAATACTCCACCGCTTTGTCCGCATTGTAATTCTCTTGGCAATACTTTGCCACACTAAAAATCGAATCTTCCAAGCTCTCCAGCTGAGAGGTAAAATCGCCATCCGCAAACTGCTTTTGCAACTTTTCGATAGAGCCAAAAGCTTGCAAAAAATCTTTATCAGCCACAAATCTATCGTACTGTTGCAGATAAAAGCTTTTCTTCTTCTGAGTCAAATCGTCCTCTTGAGCATAAACCAAAGAAAACGCACTTAACAAAACCAACAAAATACTAAATTTTTTCATAATCTTTTTTGAATTTCATCACTCCATTTATAATTGCCTGCACAAACTTGGCTTGGTATTTTTCCGAATTTAACTGTTTTTCCTGCGTAGGATTGGAAATAAAACCAAGCTCCACAAGGATTGCAGGCATAAAAGCCCCTTTCAGCACATAAAAAGGTCCTTGTTTCACACCTCTATCCGTGAACCCCGTGAGCTTCACCATCTGCTCCTGCACGCAATGAGCCAAATCGTTGCTAGCCAGCAGATACTCCGACAGAGCCATATCTTTCAGTATAAAGTCCAAATCACCATAGTGAGCCAACGCCGAAGCTCCCTCGTATTTACTCACCACGGAGTTTTCCACAGCGATAGCCTCTTGCACTCGCTCATCTGTAACTTTAGAAGTGGACAAGATAAAAACCTCCGTGCCCTTGCGACTGCTTTGCCTAGAGGCGTTGCAATGAATAGAGATGAACAAGTCGGCTTTGTAGTCGTTGGCGAGCTGAGCTCTCTTGCGAAGTTCCACGAACTCGTCTTTATTGCGAGTGAGTAGCACATTTATCCCTCTTAGTGCCAAACTCTTAGCCACCTTCTGTGCTATCTCTAGAGTTAAAACTTTTTCATAAGAGTCTTTGCCAACTGCTCCGGGATCTTTGCCTCCGTGTCCAGCGTCTATGACGATCATATCTATTTTGGAAGACTGATAGGTATACGCCGCAGCGGTTATCTCGCCTTTGTCTTTGTCATAAGCAAACTGCGTATCAAACTTGGGCAAAATCATCGTAAGTGTATTCAATGGCAAGTAGTACTTCCCCTCAATAGCCCTAAGCGGGTAAGAGAAATTATAGATATCTTCGTCAAAAATAACATAGCTAGCACTAATCAAAAAAGTGAGCTTCTGATTTTTGTAACTAAGAGTGAGGTTATTCTCCAAGATATTTTCGTCTATCTGCACATCAAAAAGTTTTTTTAGCTCGTAAACATTGTAATACTCAATCTCGCCAACCTTCTTTGTGTTGAACACCTCACCCTGCGATGAGTTGGAGTAAACCACCTTGATAGCTGGCAATGCAACCACCCAGAGCCAAAGAAGGAGAAGAGAGAGCAACCTTTTCATCTAGTGTTTCACCTGTCTCATCTGCGGGAAAAGCATCACATCTCGGATGGAGTCGTTCTCCGTCAAGAGCATTATCAATCTATCGATACCAATGCCCAAGCCTCCTGTCGGCGGCATCCCATATTCCAACGCTTCCAAAAAATCATAGTCGAGCGTGTTCGCCTCGTCGTCGCCCATCTCCCTTTTCTTCGCTTGATCTTCCATGCGTGCAGACTGCTCCATTGGGTCGTTAAGTTCCGAAAATGCGTTGGCAAACTCCTTGCCACCAATAAAAAGCTCGAAGCGGTCGGTCAGGCGATTATCGTCGCTTTTCTCTTTTGCCAAAGGAGATATCTCTTTGGGATAATCCACCACAAAAGTTGGCTGAACGAGCTTCTCCTCTACAAAAGCATCAAACACCTCGACCAACAAAGCTCCAGCACCCATCGAGGGCAAGACCTCTATCCCTTTGCTTTTGCAGAAGTTAGCCAGCTTGTCGTAATCCAGTCCCGAAAAATCTTCCCCAGTATACTCCTGTACCAACTCTATCATTGAAGCTCTTTTGAAAGGTGCTTCGACCTTAATCTTGCTTCCGTTAAAAGTGAACTCGTGCTTGTTCATCACCTCTTTGGCAAGTCGCACCAAAATCTCCTGAGTAATCTCCATCATTCCTTGCAAGTCGTTATATGCCTGATAAAGCTCCACCGCGGTAAACTCGGGATTGTGAGTTCTGTCCACCCCTTCGTTACGGAAGTTTTTACCAATCTCGTACACCTTTTCGTATCCACCGACTATCAACCTTTTTAAGTACAGCTCCGTGGCTATCCGCAGGTAGAAATCTTTGTCCAATGAGTTGTAAAAAGTGGTAAACGGCTTGGCGTTTGCGCCACCGTAAAGAGGTTGCATCACGGGTGTGTCTACCTCCAAAAACCCTCGCTCATCCAGTATCTGCCTAATTTTAGCTATTATCTTCGCCCGATACACAAAAGTTTGCTTCACGGCAGGGTTTAATATCAAATCCAAGTACCTCTTGCGATACCTAAGCTCCGTGTCGGCAAACTCATCAAATCGCACCAGCTTGCCATCCACCTCTTTTTGCTTCACAGTCGGTAAAGGTCTTATCCCTTTACTGAGCATAGCCACCTTGCTCACCTTCAGCGAAAACTGCCCTGTTTTGGTAACAAAAGCCACTCCGTGAGCTTGCACAATATCGCCCAAATCAAAAAGCTTAAACACCTCATAGTTCGTATCACCCGTCTCCTGCTTACTCACATACATTTGCAGCCTGCCACTGCTATCTTCCAAATCGGCAAACCCAATCTTTCCTTGCCGTCTAAGTGCTCGCAACCTTCCGCAAATCACCACCTCTTTGCCCGAGTCCATAAACCCTTGTTGATCGACTAAAAGTTCCTTTATGAGCGTATCTCGCTGGTTTTCTATGGGATAAGGGTTTACCCCCAAATCTTTCAATTTCTGTAACTTCTGCTTTTTCAGCCCAATAATCTGCTTGTCATTATTTTGCATCAACTTTCCTCGTTTATCTGTCTTATATTATCTTCTTTGAAACTCATCTTAATCTTGATGGTGTCCCTCGGTAACAGCTCCTCTACCAGCTCAGACCACTCTATCAGGCACACGCCCTGCTCTATGCACTCATGCAAACCTAGCTCATAAACCTCTTCAACATCTTGCAATCTATACAAATCGAAATGAAAAATCGGCACTCTTCCTTGGTAGCTGTTCATCAGTACATAAGAGGGGCTAGTAACCTCACTGCTCACGCCTAACTCCTTGCAAAGGGCTTTAATCACGAAAGTCTTGCCTACACCCAGTGGACCGCTGAAAGTAACCACACTACCCACAGTCAACCTCTCTGCTAGCTTCTGGGCAAAGCGGACGCTATCTGCGGGGGTTTTGCTTATCATAACTGCAATAAAAGCTGCTTAAACTCGTCGTAGCTCGTGCTCACTTTCTGGGCGACCTTCTGCCTTTTTGCATAAACGGCAAGCCTTGGGGGCAATTCTGGCTTCCTCCCTATTATCGACTCCACCTCTTGCGTAAACTTGGCAGGATGTGCAGTTTCGGCAAACAAGCCGTATGTCCCGCTGGGTAATAGCTCTTTCAGCCCCAAGTAAGCAAACGAGCCGTGTGGATCCATCAGATAGCCACTCCTTGCATAAACGCCCTTGATGGCTTCCCTCGCCTGATCATCGCTAAAATCTGCCCCAAGCAAATCTTGGCGGAACTTGTCCAAATCGCTGTCATAGAAAGCAAACAACCTGCCCGTGTTGCTCGGATTGCCCACATCCATCGCCGAAGCAATGGTGTGGATAGTGGCTTTGGGGCTGTACTCTCCCGATGCCAGATAGGTCGGTACCACATTGTTGGCGTTACACGAGGCGATTATCTTCTCCACAGGTAACCCCATCTTTTTGGCAAAAACGCAAGCTGTCAGATTGCCAAAATTCCCGCTGGGGATACTCATCCAAAAGCTCTCCTGCCCTATCTGAGCAAAAGCTCCGAAATAGTAGAAAGTCTGCGGTATCAGGCGACCGATGTTGATAGAGTTAGCCGAAGATATCTGCATCTTATCAGCCAAATCGTTGTCGGACAAAGCGGCTTTCGCCATCGCCTGACAAGCATCAAAGTCTCCGCTAACCTCCAAGGCGGTAATGTTTTGCCCCAAAGTCGTCAATTGCTTTTCTTGCAAAGGACTAACCTTGCCCGAAGGATAAAGAATGACTACCCTGATGCCATCTACTCCCAAAAAACCGTTGGCAACTGCACTGCCAGTATCGCCCGAGGTCGCCACCACTATCGTAATCTGCTTGTTCAGCCGCTTGTTCAGCTCTCCCAGCAGACGAGACATAAAGCGAGCACCAAAATCTTTGAACGCCAAAGTCGGACCGTGGAAAAGCTCCAAAGAGCCAATATTCGGCTCTACTGGCACGATAGGTGCTGGAAAGTTAATCGAATCTTGCACAATATCTTGGATCTGGGAGCTACTCAAATCTTCATCCAAAAACCCCTTAGCTATCTCCAAAGATATCTCAGCCAAGCTCATCTTTTTTACAGACGACAAAAAATTTGCCTTGGGCAAACTGCAAGGCATATACAGCCCCTTGTCTTGGGGCATCCCTTGCACTATCGCCGTGCTCAAGTCCACTAACTCTTTTCTATTGTTACTATTATAAAATCGCATAAAATCTCCAAAATTTTATGTAAAATTTCCCAATTACCTTTTTTGTCAAGGGTAAACTTGCCGACTAACCCTTTATCATAAAAGCAATAATCGTCCTTTTGCTAATTCCAAACTCGTTCAAAAAAAAGGCAAAAGCATCTGAGAATAAACTTTTTCTTGCAAAATATTTAACCCGCTAACGCTTACCCCCAAAAGTCGCACTGGTTTACCTTTTTGCCAGTGAGTCCGCAAAAGCCCAACCACTGTCTTAAAGATTAGCTCAAAATCATCAATCCCAGCAAAAAAACTTCTGGTACGAGTAATCACTTTAAAATCGGCATACTTAAGCTTAAGCACCACACTCTTGGCAGTTCTACCTTTGGCTTTCAGCTTTTCCGCTACCAAAAGCGAGAGCTTCTTCAGCTCAAACTCCATCTTATCTATCATCCATAAATCGTGAGCAAAAGTGGTCTCTTTGCCGATAGATTTTTGCTCTCGAGCAGGCACTACTGGTCGCTCGTCCACCCCTCGTGCCACTTGGTATAGGAAAACTCCACTCTTGCCAAACTGCCTAACAAGCTCAGCCATCTGCCAATAGCGTAGATCACCTCCGCTATAAATTCCCAAATTTTTCATCTTCTTGGCGAGCACTTTACCGATACCAAAAAATTTTTCGATGGGCAGATTGCTCAAAAAATCTTCTGCCTCTTCGGGCAATATCACCGTAAGCCCATCTGGCTTGTCTATCCCAGAGGCGATTTTGGCTAAGAATTTGTTGTACGAAACACCCGCAGAAGCGGTAAGTCCTGTCTCCTTTTTAATCTTAGCTTTTATATCCCGAGCCAGATAAGAGGCAGATTCGTTGCCCAGATGGCTGACATCCAAAAAAGCCTCGTCGATGGACAAAGGCTCGACCAAAGAAGTGAACTCAGCGAAAATATTCATAATCTGTGCAGACACTCCGCGATACTTGTCGAAGCCCCCGTCGACGAATATCGCCTTGGGGCAAAGCCTTTGTGCCTTTACACAGCTCATAGCCGAATGCACACCAAAGGCACGAGCTTCGTAGGAGCAGGTAGAGACCACACCTCGCCTTTGCAGAGAGCCGATTATCACGGGCTTACCTTGCAATTTGGGGTTGTCTCGCATCTCCACCGCAGCGAAAAAAGCGTCCATATCTATATGAATAATCTTACGCATCTTATTCTTTTTTGGGAGCTACATTATTGCATCTAAGATAGCTTTTTGAGCATGAAGCCGATTTTCAGCCTCTTGGAAAACCACAGATTGCGGACTCTCTATCACTTCGTCCGTCAACTCAAATCCACGATAAGCTGGCAGACAGTGCATCACGATAGCAGTAGGCTTGGCAAGGCTCAACAGCTTCTTATCCAGCTGAAAAGGCATAAACTTCTTGATCTTGGCTTGCTTCTGCTCCTCTTGCCCCATACTCACCCAAGTATCCGTGCACAGCACATCCGCATCGTGCACCGCAAAGCGAACATCGTCCGTCAACAAGAAGCTACCACCATGTTCAGCAGCCAGAGCCTTCGTCTTTTGCACATACTCCTCTTGCGGCTTGTACCCCGAGGGTGCGACCACCACGACCTCCATTCCCATCTTAGCACAGCCTATCATCAAGGAGTGTGCCATATTGTTACCATCACCGATGTAAACGAACTTCATACCCGCTAAGTTTCGCCCAAACCGCTCTTGCATGGTCAGCAGGTCTGCCATCACCTGACAAGGGTGCAACAAGTCGGTCAGCCCATTTATCACGGGGATGTCGGCGTATTTGGCTAATTCCAGCACATCGTTATGGTCGTAGGTGCGAATCATTATCCCATCCAGATAGCCAGAGAGTACCCGAGCCGTGTCTTTTATCAGTTCGCCCCTGCCCAGTTGCGTATCTGATGCCGACAAGAACAAAGGATAACCGCCCAACTGATACATTCCAACCTCAAAAGAGACTCTAGTTCTGGTGGAACTTTTTTGAAAGATAAGCCCCAATGTTTTGCCAGCCAGTGGTTTGTACTCTTTACCACTCTTAAAATCTGCTTTAATCTTATTCGCCAAATCCAGCAAGTACTCCATCTCTTGCCTGCTCCAATCTTCCAAAGCTATAAAATCTCTACCCTTTAGGTTCATCTACCTCTCCTTATAAAAAATCTTTTTCCTGCAACTAAACTATCTGCTCCAAAATCTCTATCGCTGCATCCACATCGTGAATAGTGGTGTTGAGTGCTGGCAAAAATCGCAAAGTCTTATCACCACAAGTGCAAAACAACAACCCAGCCTCGGCACATTTTTTCATCACCTGCTTGGCTTTCGGCTCTCTTAGCTCTGCCCCTATCATCAGACCCAAACCTCTTACCTCTTTAAACTTATCGCCTTTGAGTTCTCTCAACTTTTGACGGAAATATCCACCAGTTCTTCTCACATTTTTCAAAAAATCTTCGTCCGCTATAATCCTGACCACCTCGTGAGCAACGCCACACACGAAAGGATTACCCCCAAAAGTCGAACCGTGATCGCCGGGGGAGAAAGCTGAGGCTACGCTCTCTTTCGCCAAGATAGCACCGATGGGCAACCCACCGCCCAGAGCTTTAGCACAGGTGATGATATCCGGCTCTATCTGGCTGTGCTCATACGCAAAAAACTTGCCCGTGCGACCTATCCCAGACTGCACCTCATCACAAATCAGCAAAACATTTCTCTGCTTGCACAGCTTTTGCAGTCCTTGCATAAAATCGGCAGGCAAAACATTCACACCGCCCTCACCCTGCACAGGCTCTACCAAAACAGCACAAACCTCTTGGGTCATCTTCTGCTCTATCTCCTGCAGGTCAAACCCCACATAACCCACACCTTGCAACAGTGGAGAGAAAAATTTGTGAAAATTGTCTTGCCCAGTGGCTGTCAAAGTTGCCAAAGTCCTACCATGAAAAGAGCCCTTCAGGGTCAAAATCTTGTTTTTCTCTCTGGAAAAATTTTTCTCCGCCCAAATTCTGGCTAACTTCATAGCACCCTCGTTGGACTCAGCACCAGAGTTAGCAAAGAAAACTTTATCCCCACAGCTTAGCTCCACCAAATCTTTGGCAAGTTCTATCTGCTCCACAGTCCAATAGTAGTTGGAGCAGTGGATAATCTTCTCAGATTGCTCTTTTATCTTGGCTACCATTTGCGGATTGCAATGCCCCAAACCATTCACAGCTATTCCACCCAAGAAATCAAGATACCTCTTCCCTTGCACATCTTTAATAGTATTACCTTCCCCTTGTTCCAACACAATAGGCAATCGTCCATAAGTGTTCATCAAATATTTTTGCCCTTTTTCTATTAGCTCTTGCACTTTTCACTCCTTAATTAAAAAAAATAAACTATCTCATCAAATACAACTTAGCACAAGCCCGAGCATCGCTCAGAGCTTCGTGATGATTAAGCTCTATCCCCATCTTGCAGGCACACGCCTTGAGGTTAGCCGGCTTAAACCCTTTCTTGCGGTAAATCTGCAAGGTGCACTCCCAGCAATCTGGCAAACCCAAATCTGTGTAATTTGCCCCTATCTCTTGCATGCTTTTTTGCAACACATTTCTATCGAAACTTTCATTATGAGCAACCACAATATTGCCCTGCAAGAGCGTTGCCAACAGCGGATAAACTTGCCTAAAGGTTGGAGCTCCCAGCGTGTCGCCAGCCGTGATGCCATGCACCTGCGAGTTGTGATAGCTGTAGTAATTACCCCTAGGACGCACCAGAGTGTAGAACTCGTCCACAATCTTGCCTGCCTGCACACTCACCACAGCCACCGCACATATTTGGTGCTTGATCGCCGTTTCAAAATCTATTGCCACAAAATCAGGTTTTGCGTAATTCACCCTCACACTCCAAAATCTTTTGTTTCTCCGTAAAATGTTAGCAATAAATTTTCACATATTTGCCAAGATATTTTTATTTTTTTCGTAATAAAAAAAGATTGCTAACCGATAGACAAAACCTTACAGCTAACAATCTTACTTTTATCTCTTTTGCAAACTCACCCTTTGTACAGCGGTGCAGTTTTGGGTTCTTTCCCTTTTAACTCACCATGATAATAGGCGTAAGTCATAGGCGTTAGGCTCTTATCAAAACTTTTTGCACCTTTTACCTCGCCCAAGAATATGGTATGCGTGTGCACATCCACCTTGTTTACCACATCTAGCCAAATCCCGCCTACGCATTTGTAGGGTACCAATGGCACTCCATCTGGCGTGAGTTCGTACTCATATTTGGCAAACTTGTCAAAATCTTTGCCCGTGCGAAACCCAAAGTTGCCGACATCTACCATCTGCCATTGAGTAGAGATTATCGAAAGCGAAAACTTTCCCCCAGCTTCTATCAATTTATGAGTGAGGTTCTCTTTGTTGATGGAAACAGCAATCACTTTGGGCTCAGAAGTTATCTGAAAAGAGGTGTTAGCAATCTGGGCGTTCACCTTGCCATCGCCAGAGGCACCCACCACATACATCCCGTAGCTCAAACTATACAATACCGCATTATCCATTGTCCCTCCTATTATAAAAAAGGGTCGCACACTGGCGACCCTTGTGTTATCTTCTACATTTTAGAGAATTGATCTTTCCCCACTCCACACACTGGGCAAACCCAATCTTCTGCTAAATCCGCAAAAGCTACATTGTCGTTCTCTGCGGGGTCGTACACATACCCGCACACATCACATACATACTTATCCATTTTTTCTCCTTAATATTTTTTTATATCCTAATAGTTCACACTCAAAAGCTCAAAATAAGCTTTAGGGTGTTTGCAAGCTGGACACTCTTCTGGAGCTTTTTCACCTTTGTGGATGTAACCACAATTCAAGCATTTCCACTCTTTTGGGCTAGTTTTGGCAAACACAACTCCGTCTTTGATGTTTTGCAAAAGTTTTTTGTACCTCTTCTCGTGTTCAGCCTCTACATCGGCAATTCGCTCAAACATCAAAGCAATGTCGTTAAAACCTTCCGCTTTAGCCTCTTTAGCCATCCTCGGGTACATATCATTCCACTCAAAATTCTCGCCTTCAGCAGCCTCTTTGAGGTTAGCCATGGTATCGCCCAGCAACCCTAGAGCTTTAAAGTGCAACTTTGCGTGCTCTTTCTCATTCTCGGCAGTTTCCAAAAAAATCCGAGAAATTTGCTCATACCCTTCTTTTTTGGCAACTTTTGCAAAATATGTGTATTTATTGCGAGCTTGGGACTCTCCTGCAAAAGCTTCCAATAAATTTTTCTCTGTTTTACTTCCTTTCAACTCCATCTTTTTCTCCTATCTTTTTATTCTTTAATGTCTACGCTACTTTCCCACAATCCGTGCAAATTACAAAGACTCACAGCAAAGATTTTCTTGAACATCCCTTTCTTGATATGCGTTTTCACATATGGCACGGTTTTTTCTCTGCCCAGTTCAAACCTCGTAATAAACACCAGAGCACCCTCGTTTGTAAGAGCGTGCAAAGCGATATGCTCGATGAAGTGCTCTTTTGTACTTGGGTGAAAAATCTCTTTGCCTACTCGCACCATAACTGACAGCTCGCCACAAGTATTGCAAGGGTTGATCTCAATATGTGGCAAATGCTTTTCGTTTCCTTCAGCTTCCGACTTTTTCATCAAACTGCCTAAATTCATATCTTCCTCCTATTTTATATCTTTTAGCTCTTTTGCAAACTCTTTGCCCATCTGCATCAGGCTCTCAGAGTTGGGTATATACTGCTTTTTGTGGGAGCTCATCATCTGGAAGCCCACCTTCTGCAAAGCCTGCTCTATCAGCTTTACACTTTGTCCACCCCAGCCATAGCTTCCGAAAGCCAACCCGATGCGTTTTTGGGGGGCGAGACCACCCAGATAGCACAAGAACGCTGCCACTGTGGGCAAAATGTTGTTGTTCAAAGTCGGAGAACCCACACAGATATAGCGAGCGTCCACCAGCTTAGTCATAATGTCCGAAATGTGTGTATATTGCAAGTTTATCAGTTCTACAGATATGTTTTCATCCACGAACCTCTCCACCAGCTCATCGGCCATCAACTTGGTAGAACCCCACATAGTGTCGTACACCACCACCGCTTTCTCTCCAGTATGGTTGGCAGACCACTCACTGTAGGCTTCCACAATCTGCGGGATGTTTTTGTGCCACACCACTCCATGACTGGGACAGATGTACTCAATTTGCAAATCTTTTGCCGCGAGCAATGCCTTTTGCACCTGTTGACCGTAAGGCAAGACGATGTTGGCGTAGTACTTCTTCGCCTCTCCCATCAAAAGCCCCAGCGGGTAATGGCTATCCAATCGTGGCAGACCTGCCAAATGTTGCCCAAAAGCGTCGTTGGAGAACAGCACCTGCTCTTGCGGGCAATAAGAGAACATATTGTCCGGCCAATGCACCATCGGGGTTTGCACAAATTGTAAGCTCCGCTTCCCTAAAGATATTTCATCACCGCTCTCCACCAGCTGATATTCCCAATTGCCCGCAAAGTGCTTCTCCAAGCCCATCTTACCAGCTTTATTGGTTACTATCTTAGCTTTAGGGGCAGCACTCATCACCGCAGGCAAGCTCCCCGAGTGATCCATCTCCACATGGTTTACCACCACCATATCTAACTGGCTGGGGTCTATCACGCTTTTTATCCTGCACATCAGCTCATTTGTTTTGGTCGCCTTGGCAGTATCTATCAGAGTAATCTTCTCATCGACTATCAGATAAGCATTATAAGAAGAGCCTCTCTGGGTCAGATAGCCGTGGAAGTTCCGCAAATCCCAATCGACAGCTCCTACCCAGTAAATTCCCTCTTTAATCTTTTTCGCCTTCAAATCTCTCTCCTTTGTTTCTACTTAAAAACGGTTTGTATCACCGATTGGTCTGCTTCTGCCTTCTGGCAAATTGGACAAAAGTAAGTTCCTCTACCACCCACGGTAACCTTTTGCAAGCTGTGTCCTTGTGGGCAATGGCTCTTTTGGTAAACTTGCAAAAAGTTCTGAAAAGTTCCTGTCTTGTCATCTATGTTCCGATAGTCGCTCACCGTGGTGCCACAACACTCCACAGCCTTGGATAGCACTTGCCTTGTGGTCTGTAAAAGCTTTTGCACCTCCTGCAACGACAAACTCCCCGCTTTAGCCCGAGGGTGCAAACCCACTCTATAAAGTATCTCGCAAGCGTAGATGTTGCCAATGCCAGATATATGTCGCTGGTCCATCAAAAATGACTTGATTGCCACCGTTCGTCCTCTTAACATTTTAAACAGTAAATTTTTGTCCAGTTTTTTATCAAAAGGGTCTAACCCAAGCTTCTCTAGCCCTGAGACTTTGTCGTCTTCACCAAAGAGCTCCAGCTTGGCAAATCCCCGCACACTATAAAAAAGCAGTTTGCTTTTGTCTGCAAACCTAAACTCTGCCCGCAAGCACCGTAACTGCACAAGCTCTGGATTGTTTTCCCACACCAACTTCCCTGTCATCCGCAGGTGAATAACCGCCTTCACTCCTCTATCTAGGTGGACGATGATGAACTTGCCAGCTCGCTCTACAGAGAGCACCTTGCCCAAGGTGTGCAAATCAAAACCTTGCGGGTTACACACGCTGGAGGCACAAACTGTGCGAAGCTTTCTTACCTCTTTGCCAACTATCTTCTCGCTCAGCTGGCTGACTATCGTCTGCACTTCTGGCAATTCAGGCATTTTTGCCCCTTTTCACCTCTTGCACCAAGCACTGCCTGCAAACACCTTTGAAAACCAAGTTATAATCTTTTATCTTGTGTCCGTCTATCAGCTCAGACCCTTGATAGATATAGTTCTCGTCCACATCAAACACCCTGCCACACTTCACACATTTGAAATGCCCATGCGGCAACCGATTGAAATCGTAATGCTCTCGCCCATCTGAACCACTAATAGCTTTGATAATCTTCTTGCTTTCCAGCAGTTCCAACACATTGTACACAGTGGTTTTGGACAAAGTCGGCAGCTGGCTTTTCAGGCTGGAGTATATCTGCTCCACAGTGGGGTGAGTGCGATGGGAATCCAGATACTTAAGCACGCTTACCCTCTGGATAGATGGAGATATTTGCTTCTCCTTCAAGATGTCTGTGTATTTGTCCATCGCTTCTCCCTTTGTCTTTAACTCGCTGCCTCTCTTTTCTTATTTACTTATACCCAAAAATGCTTAATGCAGATAGTTGTCAACACAAATTTGTAATTATTACAGATTTAAAAAGATTATCTTTTAGCTGATTATTTCTTCCTCTTTGATGGGCTCTTTGGTGGTAACCAAGAAGATAGCGTTAAGCACAATGCCAAAAACGGCAGCTAATCCTAGCCCTTTGAGTTCCAGAGCTCCTATCTTTATCACGGCATTACCCAAACCAATGACCATAATGGTGGCAGTTACCATCAGCGGTCTAGGGTCAGAGAAGTCTATTCGAGCCTTGATCATATTGCCAATGCCGATGGAGGATATCATCCCGAAGAGCAAGATAGAGATGCCACCGATGACAGGACCGGGGACTGTTGCGATAATAGCGGTAAACTTAGGTATGAAAGCCAACAAAATAGCAAAGCAAGCCGCAATCCTCATTATCATAGGGTTGTACGCTCCTGTAAGAGCTACCGCACCGGTATTCTCGGAGTAAGTGGTGTTGGCAGGTCCACCCACCAGAGCGGACAAACTTGTGGCAATACCATCGCCCAAGATGGTCTTGTGCACGCCCGGAGACTTGATGAAATCTTTGCCTACCACATTACCGATAGCCAGCACATCACCGAAATGCTCTACGATAGTTACGATAGCCACAGGCACCAGCACAGAAGCACTCCGCATAGAAAAGGTGGCAATAGTGAAATCAGGAACACCAATCCAGCTGGCATCACAGATAGGCGAAAACTCCACTACACCCATAATAATGCTGAGAGTGTACCCCGCAAGCAGAGCAATCAGCACTGGCAGCATAGACACCAGTTTGTTCCGTTTTTCAAAGAATATCTTCACAAAAGCTGCCACACCAAAGGTAAACAGGGCAATAAACCAAGCTCCCCCAGTGCCGATAGCCTCCACTATCTGCGGAGCGTAAGCAGCTTTGGCGTTGTTAATAGCCACAGGTGCCAAGAGCAAGCCAATCAAGATAATAACAGGACCCGTAACATGCACAGGCAATATAAGATGCAGTTTGTCGTAGCCAACCCATTTAAATATCACAGAAGCCACCACATAGACCAGCCCAGCCAAAACCACACCACCACACGCCTCGGACAAAGAGCCACCTTGGAACTTGGCAACTGCCAAAATGCCCGGCATAAAAGCAAACGAACTCCCCAAAAATACTGGCACTTCAAACTTCGTCAGCAGGTGGAACAGCAAAGTCCCGATGCCTGCCATCAGCAGAGTAACCCCCACATCTAACCCCGTAATCAGTGGCACCAAGATGGTAGCACCAAACATCACGAAAGTGTGTTGCAATCCCAAGACGATAAGTTTTCCTTCAATCTTCTTCATTCTCTTTCCTTCTTTCTTTCGTTAATCTCTTCTTAATTCCCTACAGCGGAATATTTCCGTGTTTTTTCTCTGGTAAATGCGATTTCTTACCTTCCAATTGCTCCAAAGTTTTTATCAAATAAGCTCTAGTCTTGTCAGGCATTATCACGCCATCTATGTAACTTTTGGAAGCCGCATCGTAAGGATTGGCAAACTTTTGCTTGTACTCCCTCTCTTTCTCATCCATAAACGCTTGCGGATCTTCCTGCTCGGCTGAAGCCTTGCGGAAAAGGATCTCCACGGCTCCCTTAGAACCCATCACGGCTATCTCCGCACTCGGCCACGCCACTACTCTATCGGCAAAAAGGTGGCGAGAGTTCATCACGATATATGCTCCGCCATACGCCTTGCGGAGTATCAGGGTAATTTTGGGCACAGTCGCCTCGGCAAAGGCGTACATTAGCTTTGCACCGTTGCGAATGATGCCACCGTGCTCCTGCGTAGAGCCCGGCATAAAACCCGGCACATCCTCCAGCACTATCAGCGGGATGTTAAAGCTATCGCAAAACCTGACAAATCTAGCTCCCTTCACAGAAGCGTTGATATCCAGACATCCAGCCAAGAAAGCGGGTTGATTGGCGACAATGCCCACACTCTTGCCGTTCATACGAGCGTAGCCCACGACGATGTTCCGAGCAAAATCTTTAGACACCTCCAAAAATTCTCCATCATCCACAATCTCTGCTATCACCTTCTTGATATCGTACCCCTTGTTCACATTGGCAGGCACTAACTCCATAAACGAGTCGTTCACTCTATCCACTGGGTCTGCACACTCTTTGGCAGGTGGTGCTTGCCTAAAGTTAGACGGGATATAGCCAAGCAAAGACTTAATCCTGTCCAGAGTGTCTTGCTCGCCTTCGCCTTTGAACTGAGCCACGCCAGATTTTCGCATATGGATGTTCGCTCCACCCAAATCCTCGGTACTTATCTCCTCGTGTAGCACCGTCTTGACCACCTTCGGCCCAGTGATAAACATAAAAGCGTTTTCGCTATTCATAATGGTGAAATCAGTGATAGCGGGCGAATAAACCGCTCCACCAGCACAAGGTCCCAAGATAGCCGATATCTGCGGGATTACCCCCGAAGCCATCACATTACGCACAAAAATCTCGCCAAATCCTGCCAAAGAGTCTATCCCCTCTTGCACCCTAGCTCCACCAGAGTCCAGCAGACCTATCACAGGAGCTCCCACCTTCATCGCCTCATCCATTACCTTGCATATCTTGTCGGCGTGCACCTTGGACAAAGACCCACCATTAACGGTGAAATCTTGAGCGAAAAGATAAACAAGGCGACCATCAACCTTGCCAGAGCCAGTAACCACGCTGTCGCCCAGAATTTTCTTCTTCTCCATCCCAAAGTTCACACAATTGTGAGTAACAAACATATCCATCTCGGCAAAGCTGCCCTCGTCCAAAAGGTAATCTATCCTTTGGCGAGCAGTCCACTTGCCTTTTTTATGCTGTGCATCTATCCTCTTTTGCCCTCCGCCCAACTTAGCGGTTGCCATCTTCTCTTGCAACTCTTGAATTTTTTCTTTCATTTTCTGCCTCTCCTTTTCACTCGCAATCCAGTAGTTTTAGCTGTCATTTTTTTAGCTACTTTAGTTTTGTAAATCTTTTAAAAAAAAGACCCCCTTTAAAAAAAGAAGGTCTTCGTTATTACATTTTAGCAATTTTACTTTTTCATTCCCATCAGCACTTTTTCGGGGAACAGTGGCAAGTCTTTTATTCGCACACCCGTAGCAACATAAATTGCATTCGCTATAGCTGCCATAGGCGTATCGATGCCTATCTCACCAATAGACTTAGCACCGTAAGGTCCTGTTGGATCGTAGCTTTCGGCAAACTCCACAGTAATCTTAGGCACCTCTTTTCTGGCTGGCAACTTATAGTTGAACAGGTTGTTGGTCAGCATTTGACCCTTGTCGGAATAAACTACATCCTCGTAGCAAGCCATGCCTATGCCTTGCACCAAGCCACCCTCACCTTGCACTTTCACCAATGGCGGGTTTATCAGTCCACCGCAGTCTATCACACCGATGTAATCGTTAATATCGTAGTGTCCTGTTACTTTGTCGATTGTGATGTCCACGATAGCAGCCATATACGGTGGAGGCGATACCTCAGGTGTGAAAGACTCACAAGTCATCAGTTGACCCTTCAAGTCGCCCAGTCCCATATCGTAGTAAAGGTTAGAGCCCAAGTCTTCAATAGTGATGGAGTTCTTACCGTCGCTACTTCTAACCATCTTGCCATCGAACTCGACCTCTTTAGCATCTACTTTCCAGATAGCAGCCGCTTTCTCCTCAATTTTGGCTTTCATCGCCTTAGCGGTCTTAATCACTGCATTACCAGTAACATAGGTGGTCTTGGATGCGTATGCTCCCGGATCGAAGGGTGTCAAGTCGGTATCGGATGAGTAAACTATTATCCTAGAGGTATCCACATTTAACACATCTGCAGCGATTTGCGACATAGCCGTGTCGGAGCCTTGACCTATCTCTGTCGCACCGATGGTCAAGTTGAAGAAACCGTCGTCGTTGAGCTTGAGAGCGGCAGATGCCATATCGATATCTTGGATGCCCGAGCCTTGCATGGCGATAGCCATCCCTTGTGAACGCACTTTGCCGTTGCCTAGGTCGATTACTTGGCACTCGTCGTTCCAGCCAGCCAGCTCCTTGGCTCTTTTCATACAATAGTCCAATTTGCAAGACTCTATCATCATCGCCTTGCCCTCGGTGCCTTCGCCCATCAGCTTGAACAAAGGAGAGGTTTCGCCCTCTTTTATCATATTCATCTCTCTAATCTTAGCTGGTGATACACCCACCTTCTCGGCGAGCATATCCATAGCCGACTCCAGAGCGAAGTTGCCTTGCATAGCACCGTAACCACGATAAGCACCGCCCGGAGTTCTATTGGTATAAACAACCTTGCCTCCGAACTTTACAGCCTTACTGCGACCTTCTACGGCGTACAGTGGCAAAGTCTTGCCTCCTGCCAACATAAATACAGTCAAGGCGTGCTCGCCATAAGCACCCGTATTAGATAATACATCCATATCTATAGCGTTGATAGAGCCGTCTTTGTTCGCCCCTATCTTCACCGTGATTTTCATTTGGTGGCGAGCGAATGTAGACTCAAACACCTCTTTTCTGTTAAAGTTGCAAATAGCTGGCTTGCCCGTACGCAGTGTGGTAATACACGCTAGCATCTCTCCATGGATTTGCTGTTTACCGCCGTAACCACCGCCTACTTTGGGCTTGTGCACTCTTATCCTCGAGCGGTCGAAATCCAAAGCTTTGGAAATTATCCTGCGGATATGGTGAGGCACTTGCGTCGCACTGATGACATTTAATCTATCGTAACCGTCCATATAGGTGTAGCAAGTGTGCGTCTCGGCACAGTAATGAGCTTGAGCTTGTGTGTAAAAAACATCTTCCACCACGATGTCGCTCTTTTCCATCTCTGCGTCTGTATCGCCGTCCTCGCAAAAGAACGAAGCAGCTAAGTTGTTTTTGGGGTCGAAACCGATGGGGAAAAGCTCACAAGCTTCTGGCTCTGTATGGATAACGCTTTTGTGTCCCTCAGCTTTCTCGAAGTCAAGCACCGCCTCTAGCACCTCGTACTCCACTTTCACAGCATCCAGAGCCGCTTGTGCAGTCCTCTCATCCACAGCTGCTACAGCCATTACCTCATCGCCCACATACCGCACATACTCATCCAAGATGAACTTGTCATACGGAGATGGCTCTGGAAAGCCTTGCCCTGCACGCGTGTAGATATTTCTTGGAACATCTTTGTCCAAGTGGGTGATAACCGTAGCCACACCTTCCATCGCCTTAGCAGCACTAGCGTCTATAGACTTTATCTTGGCATAAGCGTGTGGAGAACGCAAGATTTTCACTACTAAAGCATCAGGATCTCTCTTGGCGATATCATTAGTATATAATGGTTTACCCTTGATGATGCCTTCGCCGTCTTTCTTCGGAATAGATTTACCTACTGCACTACTCATTTTAAGCCTCCCAAATATGTTTTAATTGCTCTCATCTGGCTGACATATCCAGAACAACGACATACATTACCGTTAATGTAATGCCTAATCTCATCATCGCTCAAGTCAGCTCCAAGCTCCTGCACCATAGCGTAAACAGTCAAAGCTAAAGCGGTATCGCAATATCCACATTGAATAGCACCTTCTTGATTCATCGCCTTAAAAAACAACTCAGCCTCTTTTTGGATGCCCTCTACGGTTGTAATAGCTTTACCTTGAGCCCTTGCTGCCAAAAAGGAGCAAGAAAGAACAGGCTTGCCATCTAGCAATACAGTACACATCGCACAAGAAGATGTATCACAGCTTCTTTTTACACTAGTAATCCCGTTGTCACGCAATACATCTAACAAATACTCATCATCTTTGATGTAAAAAGTTTTAGGAGCACCATTCAGTTTTATATCTAATTTCATTTACTTGCCTCCGTAATAGCTCTTTCTATCAGCCCTTGAGCCAAAGCTTTACGATACTCTACACTACCTCTGATATCTTTACCAAACTTAATTTGCTCAATAGCCATACTCGCTACTTCTGTAGCATCTTTACCCTCTGCAAAAGCTTTTTCTGCCACAACAGCTCTTACAGCCACCTGAGGTCTAGCTCCCACACTAATGGCAATATCTTTGCCTTTCTTGGCTACAGCCACATTCAACACAGCTATATCCAGCGTTGTATGTTGTAATAATTGGAAACTAACGCCATCAAAATCGTTTTTCACCACAATTTTTTCTAAAAGCTCATTCCCTCTTTCGCCTGCCAAAAATTCTGTAAGAGCAACTTTTTTGCCCGAAGCAAAAACCAGCTGAGCATCCAAAGCCACCAGCACGGTGATAATATTGGAATATCCCGAGCCTGACATTACCGCACCACCGATAGTAGCTAGGTTACGAAATTGCACACCCAGTATCAGCGAAGCTGCTTTGCTCAAAGCTCCTCCGAACATTTTTGCAGTCTCCAGCTCCACCTTACGCAGAGGAGTGGTCGCACCTATCTCTATCTCTGCACCATTTTTTTTAACAAAATCTAATCCTAAAGCTGACAAATCCACAGCTTTACGACATTTAGTTTTGGCAAATCTCAAAAAGAGCCCTCCAGCAACAGCCGTGCTACCAGAGTCTGCCATCAACTTCGCAGCCTCAGGCAAGCTTTTCGGAGTTACAATTTCATCAAATCTAAACATCTCATCCTCCATAACTTAAATATATTTAACCCGAAAGCAAGGAAACAGAAAAAAATGTCAACCAATAGTTGTGGATTTATCGCCGTCGGCAGAAAGATTTGCCTTTGCAGGACTCCGTCTTTTCTTTTGACGCTTCCGCTGATGCTTCGCTTGTGGTTTGCTCTGCTAACGCAGGGTTTTCTCTTTCTTTTTGACAGACCAAAAAGAAATAGAAGGAAAGAAAAAGTCAAAATCATAAGCCTCAGTTCTAACTTGCAAAACTACCTTCGCAGTGGCTGTTGTGCATCGTTTAAATTTTTTCTTAGAAACCTAAAGCGAGATACCTAAACTCCTCACACAGCCTCTAGCTCAGTCGTTTGAGTAAGTTTACGAATTTCGGCTTGAATGATTTGCTAGCCCCAGCCCCAACGCCAGTGGTTTGCTTTGGGTGAGTTGTGTGCTTATTGCTAAGCTCTAGCGTTTGCGGTAGGGCTATTTAAGCTCTCGCTTTGCCCGTGGAGCGGAGGGTGTCCCCGCCTTGCCTAGCAGGCAAGACCGCCTTGTCCTGCCATTTTGAGCATCGTGGGGTGGTGGTTGCCTGCGTCCGCTCAGGATAAGGCGAGTGAGCAGGAATAAGGGTAGATGAGTAAGAATGAAAGCGGGTGGAATAGAATGAGGGCTGGTGGAGATGCAAGGCTGGTGGTGAGCGAGAATAAGGGATGGGCTAGGTTAATAAATACATAAAGCAGGAAGCGTGAAATTCGTTAACCGCCTGAGCTTACGCTGAAGAGCGATGTGCTATATCTCCTCTATTAAGACAATTGTGATTTCTAGCACAAGCCTTTCAGCGTGCGAAGAAGGTTTAGAATTTAGCTTGCTGATTTGGTATTTTGATTTTACCTTTTGTTACTTTTCGCTTTGGTCACCCAAAGGGAAAAGTAAGACCCTCCGTCAGGAGACCATACTTATACACTCCCAAGCTGGAGCTTGGGAGCGAGAACCGCCCCCTGCCCAACGCCAGCAGTGAGTCGCTTACAGCAGGTTTCCATCTTTTCTTTTGACGCTTCCGCTGGTGTTTTGCTTGTGGTTTGCTCTCCTGCGGAGAGCTTACTCTTTTCGGGCGTCCGAAAAGAGTAACAGAAAAGTACGCTCCGCTTGGGCGGTACACAGTAAAAGTATCCACCCTTATTTATTTTTTCTATATCTTTTAAATAATAATCTGTGATTATTGGGCTAATGTTCAAAACATTAAAATTGGGCTTCCTAGAATTTTCCCGCAAAATTTACTTCGGAGTCTTACCTTTTCACCCTCTGTTTCCTCTAAAATGGTTAAAACACAGCGTATAACTGTGTGCTTTACGCACAAAATCGTTGCAGTCATCAAATTCATCAAAATGATTAGCACCATTTATTTGCACACTTTTTTGAAAAAAGCTAAAAACCCTTTTTCTTCGGACTCACAAACTCTGAGCCATTGTCGGTCTGAAAAGTAACTTTGGAAAGATCAACACCACAACTCTTTAATCTTTTAGACAAAAAATCGATATAAATCCCTGCATTTACGGCTGTTTTCTCATAGCAATAACCGATAAATTGCATGCCAGTTTTGTAGTCTCTAGCAGTGATTTGATAGCGAGGATAATTTTTATACTTAATCCCCTCAAACAATTCTGGCATATCGGTCAAATTACATCTCTCACGGCTGATTTGACCATTTTTTTTACAGACTATTTCTCCATTTTTCTAATTAACTTTTCCATTTTATCATAAACCAGCCAATTACAAATCACTAACTTGGGGTGGATACTGTTACTGTATAGCACCCAGTTTTTGAATAACTATGTTTGTGAGTGCTTTAGACCAATAAAAACCTTTTCGTATGCTTGGGTGTGAACTGGTTTTATTTAGATTTCTTTCCCACACAATGTACCACTAAATCATCACCAAAAATTTCCTTTAGATATTCTCTTTCCCTTGTCCCTAGCTCTTCGTCGCAATATAAAACTTTTAGGTTTTTTAAATTTTCTAAAATTTGCAAACTAGATATATTATTCATGTAACACTGTAATTCTTCTAAATTTGAAAGTTTTTCTATTCCTTCTAAGCTTGTCAAACGGTTAAAAGAGCAATCTAATTTTTTCAATTTAGTAAGGTTCTTTACCCCTTCTAAGCTAACTAAATCATTGCCTGAGCAATTTAATGAGTCTAAATTAGAGAAATTAGCAATTTTAGTTAAATCTTGTTGAAAAATATTTTGGCAATTCAATTTTTGCACACTATTAAAAGTTCCATTGATTTCTAAATCTGGATTGGATGAACAATTTAATGTCTTTAATTTTGTAAGAAGTTCTAATCCATCCAAATTTTCTAATTTATTAAAACTACAATCTAAAGAAATCAAATCAGTTAATCCTTCAATCCCTCTCAAAGTTGTTAAATTTTGATTGTTACATACTAATTCAGTCAACTTGGTAAAATATTTTACTCCTACCAAATTTGATACTAAATTATTTATATTTAGCTTCAATGAATTTGCTGAAAACTCTTCTTTTATCTGCTCCTCTGTTGCAAATTTTGTTTCTAATTTTCCTATAAAATACATTTTCCATTCTACACTTTCGTTTGCTAATAAAACATCCCACCAATATAATCTTCTTTGTCCCCCAACAAATCCTTCCTCCAAAAAATAATCCGCAGATATTATTTTTTCTAATTCTATAGTTAAGGGTTTTTCTTTGTACTTCTTCAAATCGTCCGAGCTTAAAATATATCTCTCTGGGAAATACCCATTTTTTTTACAAATCAATTCGTATTCATCACTTAAACCAACGTCAATTCGAATTTCTTTGTTTACTTTTATTGTGGATTTTTTTGTCTGGTTAGGGTTTTCTAGACTTTTATACTTTATTTGAATATCTGCATTAGTAAGTTCGTGTTCATCAAAAAAGGAAAAACAAAAAGTAGAAACTAAAAAAGAATTGTATTTTACTTCTTCAACAGTAATAGGCTCATATCCGAAATCGCTCAAATCATCGTCGTTATCAGTTGCTACCACTTCCATGCATATTTCTTGTGTAAATTTCCCATCCGAATATTTTACAATATTAATATTATAGGGTAAAGAAGTTTCTATATCCAAATTCTTGACGATTTCATTTTCTGTTTCTGGAGTATAATAAACTATGCTATCAGAATTATTAAGTATCTCAAATTTTGTTATTTCATATTGTCCCTCTTCCAAGTAGAGAACTTCAGACATAATCTTTGTTCCATTCCTAAATAATGTAAGGTTAAATGTGTCACTTTTATAATTACTATTAAGCTCCATTCTCAATTTTGCGAGAGTTTGATATTCTCCTTCATTAAACAACAAATTGTTATTTGTTGCATTAGAATTCTGGAAGTAAAATTTTACATTACTTTTTTTAAAGGATGAAGTTGCTTGTTCGGTTGACTTTGCTTCAGTGCTAAGACAAGACGATAAAATCAACACAGAACTAATTACAAATATTTTTTTTATTTTATTTTTCCATTTCATTTCAAAATCTCCTTACTTATCAAAATCACTGTATATAGTGATTTTATTATTCATTTCTTTGAGAAAAGAAATGTCATCAGTTGTTATGTTAGAATTTTCTCTACAATTCACATAACTAATACTCTCTAACTCAACCAAAACATCAAGACTATTAGAACTTAGGGCGTTGTGGTTGCAACTCAAACTCTCCAAATATTGCAACTTTTCTATCCCCTTGAGACTAGTTAACAGATTAAAAGAACAATTTAAATCAGTCAAGTTAAACAGGTCATCTATCCCCGTGAGACTAGTTAAGTTATTAGAAGAACAATTTAAATCAGTCAAGTTAAACAGGTCATCTATCCCCGTGAGACTAGTTAAGTTATTAGAAGAACAATTTAAATCAGTCAAGTTAAACAGGTTCTCTATCCCCGCGAGACTAGTTAAGTTATTAGAAGAACAATCCAAAGTTTTTAAATTAGTAAGATTTTTGAGACCATCAAGATTTTTAATTTCATAATCAGAAAAATTAAATTCTTGTAATTTAAATAGTTCTTGCAATTCTACATCAGAAGGACATATATCATTTTCTGTCGAAAAATAAAGTTCTTTGATAAAAATTTTTTTCCAATCATCATCTAAATCTTCCCACCATTTTTGCCTTCTAATTATCCCTCTTTCTCCATCAGCTAAAAACCAATCAGCATCATCAACTTTTACCATTTTAATTACTAGAGGACTAGTTGTATAATTTTTCAAAGTAGATTCAGATAATCCCAAATTTTGAGTTACATAACCTACCTTTTCTATGAAAATATCGTAGTTATCTGCTTTGGGCACTACTATCTTATTTATTCCATAACCACTTAGATGATCAACAACTACATTGACGCTATCATTGTTTGTGCAATATACTTTAATTGTTGCTGTGGAAAACTTCCAAATATTATCTAAAACCAATACTCTAATAAAAAACTTATTATAACCTATCACCTGAGTTACAAAAGAAGGATAGCCAAAGTTTTCTGCGTCGGTACTTTCAAGCACTCGATGAACATCTATATTAAAAGATTTAATCTCTCCATCCTTTACTAAAAAATGAAATTTTAATGGGTTATCAAAATCAAGAAGATTTGCAATAGGGCTATTTTCCTTTGGTGCAGAATAGATTAAGTCGCCAGAGCTATTAAGTACTTCAAACCTAGAAAGATAATAGCTCCCTGTATCCAAAGTAAAAACATCTTCAGTAATATAGCTATTTCCAAAAGGAGTAAGCCCAATAGTTTTATTTAATATATTTAAGCTATCATCAACAGAATGGAATTCTAAATATACTTTAGCAGGAGTTAGATCTATCTCAATAGTTTCATTGTTAAGCACATTTGCATCTGTAGATTCAACATTTTTAAGACAGAACTTTATTTGTCCTTTACCTGCTGTATTGTTGGGATCAAGTGTTTCTGGCGACTCTGTTTCGGTGCTAAGACAAGCCACAAGACTGACAACTATTCCCAATAACACTAGATTCTTAATTTTTTTTCTCCATCTCATCTTAAAACTCCTTACCTTAATTTTTTTCAAGTTCTTTTAATTTATTCCAAGAAATATAATTAACAAGCAAATTGGGGAAAGAACTGCGAATATCATTTATTTCATCTTCTGAGATCTCATTTCCAATACAAGCTAAAATAGTTAACTTTTGCAATGATGCTACCACAGACTTGATGCTATCTAGCTCATTATTAATACAACTCAAGATAAGTAGATTTGAAAAACCTTTTAGTACAGAAAGATCTGTTAGTTGGTTTCCACTACAATACAATTCAGTTAAGTTGGTTAAATTTTTGATTTTAGAAAGAGTACTTAACCCATTGCGACCACAATACAGTCTTGATAAACTTGTTAAATTTTCTATTCCAGAAAGGCTTGTTAAATTATTGTCACTACAATCAAGTATTTCTAATTTAGTTAAACTACTAATTGCTGAGATATTATCAAAGTCATTGTTACTACAATCAAGTTCGATTAGATTAATTAATCCCTTCGCCCACATCAGATTGTTAATAGAGTTATTATAGCAAATTAAAGTTTCTAAGCTTGTTAATGCTTTTATGTCCGAAAGGCTTGTTAGTCGATTACAGGAAAAATCTAAAGAAATTAATTTTAAATGTGATAGCTCTTCCAGACTAGTTAAATTATTTAAAGCACAACTCAAATGAGTTAATTTCTTCAAACTTTCAATTCCAGAAAGACTCTCCAACAGATTCATGTTACAATTTAAATTTTCCAAATTTTCTAAATTTTTTAATTCGGAAAGAGTAGTTAATCTATTTGCAGAGCAATCTAAAATTGTCAACATCCTAAAGTGTTCTACTCCAGACAAACTATTCAAATTATTATTACTACATTCTAAACTAATTAAATCAAACCATCTAGACTTCGGTAAATTAGTTAAGTTATTGTAACTACAATCTAGACTAGTCATAAAATTAAGACCTTCTAATCCCCAAAGATTCTTTATCTGATTATAACTACAATCTAGTTTTTCTATTTTATTTAAAGACATTAATTCACGAATACTTTCTAATTGATTTCCATAACAGTCCAACTTAACCAAATTAATTAAATGTCCTATTCCAGAAAGAGAAGTTAAATTGTTGTAACTACAATTCAAACTTTTTAAGTTAACTAAATTTTCTAACCCTTCAAGATTTGTTAAAAGATTGTAACTACAATCTAAATCGGTTAAATTAAGCAAGCATTCCAAACCTGAAAGATTAGTTAAATCCAGGCGATTAAAAGAAGCATTTGTCGTATTAAGAATTTTTTTTATTTCGTCATCATTTGGTTTATAGGTAATATCTTCTGATAAATTAATTTCTCTATTGAAAGCTATTTTCCACTGATCTTCTAAATCGTTCCACCACTCTTCCCTCCTTGCGCGACCTTTATCGCTATCTTCAAAAAAAAGACTTAATTTATCACTTGGGGAAAAACTAAAAACTCTATGTGATTCTTCTTCTAAATCAAATAAGCTGTATGTTGCTTTTTTTCTGTAATAACCTTCTTTTTTTATATAGAAAGTGTAACTGTCTCTTTTCTTTAATCTGATAGTGTTTTTCCCTTCTTTAAATTTAGAACTTAATCTTTTTACAATACCATCTTCTTCAAATTCTGCTATAAAAGTAGAATACGCTTCGATATATTTATTGCTGCTAGTTGAATACTCAAAAACATTAAAACTAAGATCAATAATATCGAGTATGTCAAAAGAAAAAGTAGTATACCCAAAGTCATCTGGATCAGAATTTGAATTTACCTCAATCACTTGAATTTTAAGATATTTTATCTCCCCTTCTTCAACTGTAAAATTATATGGAAGAGGCGTGCTTATGTTTGTGATTTTTGCCATATAACTTCCGCTTTTAGGAGTAATATAAATAAGATTGTCGCTACTATCAAAAATGTTAAAAGCAGTTAGTTGGTATTTCCCTTCTTCCAAAACTATAAAATCATTAGAATCATAATCATCACCACTGGCAAGTAATTCAAAGGTTTCTGTTTTTACTTTTGTGGTATCACTTAAGGATCGATATTCTAAAACGACTTTGGTAGGAGTATTTTCAGAAAAAGTATAAGAATTTGCTAAACTCGTACTCGGCATACAAATCGTACCGAAATTAATTTTACCCTGCTTCACATCCGTAGAAACATCTTCCGAATCTTTTGCTTCAGTGCTAAGACAGCCCACAATATTTAAAAGTAAGCCAACAATCAAAATAAATTTTACGATTTTTCTCCATTTCATATTAATTCTCCTTATATAATAATTAGAAATAAACTTCATTTAACCTCCTCAATAAACAAAACTTTTAGGGAACAAAAAGAGTGTCATCATAGTACGGATAGTAAACAAAATTAAGTGCATCACCACTTTGAAATTGCTCAGAAGATATCTTAGCAAACGAAGGCCAAAATTTTTCCGACAATTCTATAAATTCGCCTTCCTGGGTGAAATCAAAATCAAAAAGTTTAATCCCATAGTTAATCTTATTCTCTAATACTGCAATAAAATATTTATCCGTATAACCTACCGCCCTCAATTGATTCCCTTTTATATCATAATCAAACTCTACCCACTTTTTACTTTTCACATTATATTTACACACTTTCCCAACATCATCTCTCATAAAACAAAAAATATTCTCATCATCAGGGCAAACCACATATACCGGCTTATTATAAGGCAAATCTGCAACTTTAACAAATCTTTCTTCCTCTACATTTAATTTGTAAATAGCATTTATATCATAATATGAACCCTTCTTAGGCAGAAATGCGGAGGGAGTAGAAACACAATAAAAATCATTTTTGACCATAAACCATACTCCTTCCGGAGAATACCTATTCTGTGATTTTTTAGATTTTGGATTATACATCTTGTAACGAACATCATTTTTTAAATCCAATTTTAAATTCGGCATTTTATAAAAAGTGTCATTTTTTACTCTACAATCAATCCCAAAATTTCTATCACAAGAATAAGTTTTTTCTATTTTTTTTGTTGCTGGATCAAAATAATCTAAGCTCATACAAACATAGTTTTGAATATCTTTTATATCTGCAGGCTCTACATACCCTTTGATGTCCATAAGCGACATATTTTTAAGTAAATTAGATAAAAACAAAAAACCATTGCCATACTTCCAACCATGTGTATAATACCTGTTATAAATGTAATCAGATTTGTCATTTTCTAAATAATTAATCTTCAATCCATTCCCTTTAATTCCTCTTGTGGAAAAAATCATTAAAACTGCTTCCATCTCGTGGGAATAAAAAGCAGAATACAAGCCAACACCATCCCAAAGATAAGATTTAACCAAATGTACCTTGGGAGAGTTAGATTCATGCTCAAACAAATAAACTGCCCTTTCCCCAGAAACTACAAATGTATTGTTTTTTTTTGTTACCTTACCTTCTCCTTCTGTAACAATTTTCCCCATTCCATCACCCTCATAAGGGGAGAATGCATAAAACTGACCAAAGAACAAGAAAATAAAAAAAATAATAAAATAGCTTTTTTTCATAACACAATTATCTCAAAAATCTAATTCGAAGTAATGTGTTTGAAATGTGTTCTGGCGTAACCGCAAACCACCCGGGTCCAACACCCAAACAATAATTTGCACGACAAAAAGCCTGGTAAACCAATTGAGAACAATAATATTTTGACGTAGTTTCATAATCCCAAACACATGCATTATATTTAAGTCCAATCTTAGAACGGGCAAAATTAACAGCCTTAAACCTCGGATCATCAGGGATATTAGGGTCAAGCAAAATCATATTTGTCCTTTGCATAACCCAACGCCAACCAGTTGTTTCAACTACTCCCTGTTCAATGGATTCTATCACCCCATATGTACCAAACGTATTTGGTATTCTTCTTACTAGTCCAACATGCCCCGTGATACTCCCAATAAAACCACAACGACTATACAGAACACTCGCATCTCTAATTTCACCGAAACCATCAACAGCAAACCTCCCTGTACCCAATAAAAAGTTTCTTGTCTCAGCTCCACTCCTTGCATAGTTAATACTCTTGGAACTTCCTCCAGAATAAGTCTTAAAATATGAAGACGGATATTTTATCTTCGCTAAATAATCTACTTTATACGGAAGATCAAAATTTTCAACATCCTCACATTGTTTTTTTAACTCTTCTTGAACAAGGCTATTTATTTTTTCTATACCTTCTTTTACATTTTCTGTCAAACTATCTTCATCATCATAACTAAGCATATAATCATCAACACTTTCAGTATATTCAAATTCTATTTCTGCACTTTCTGGCATAGATTCACTAATGTTTCTTGCTACAAAGTCTAAATAACTCATTTCTGTGATATAATCCTCACCTTTTGCATAAGCTAAAGCTACACCATTAGCCATCATCTTCATTTCATGCATCAAATAATCATTTACTCCTTTTGAAACTTCATACTCTCCAAAATAAGTTTCATAAAGCCAATCCGCATTTGTGTAATTCTTCAGATCCTCATCCTTAAAATCAACTTCTGTCCCTACATCAGTAGAATTAACCTCCTCATCATCCACACCAGTAGTTCCTTCAAAACAGCCAAAAACCGACAAAACCAAAACTAAACCCAAAACTAAATTAATTCTTCTCCATTTCATAATTGTTTTCCATTTCATAATTGTTCTCCTTATTTTATTGATATCTAACAGAAAGTTCAGGAAGCAAATTTCTAATTCTTTCTATTTCTGAAATGCTTATATCGGTGATAGGACAGTATAGATCCCTAAACCTAGGTAATTTTTCTATGTAATATAGGCTAGTTAATGGATTATTATTACAAAGTAAATGAATCAAAGAGGTACAACCTTGTATTCCATTCAAGCTACCTAAATGATTCCAGCCACAAAAAATGCTAACCATTTCAGTTAAATTTTCTAACCCTTTTAAATCGGTTAGCACATTATTTTCACAATTTATATGGTATAAATTTATCAATTTTTCTACATCTTCTAGACTTGTTAAATGATTGTAGTTACAAATCAAGTCGGTTAAATTAGTAAGATTTCTTATTCCTTTTAAACTAGTTATTTGATTAAGATGACAATCCAAAGAAATTAAATTAGTCAATTTTTTTAACTCGTCCAAATTAAACAAAAGATTTTCATAACAATGCAAATCTTTCAATTTAATAAAATTTTCTATTCCTTCTAAATTAAGCAAATGATTACTACTGCAATCCAATGACTCCAAATTAACCAAGTTTTCTATTCCTAGTAGATAGGTTAATGAATTCATCTTACAGTCAAAGTAACATAACTCCGTTAAATTTTCTATTCCTTTTAAGCTGGTTAATTGGTTGTTAGCACAACTCAAAAATTCTAAATTAGTTAAAAATTCCAAACCTGATAAATTGGTTAAACTGTAATCTTCAAAATAAGCCTCTTTTTGATTAAATATATGTTTTATCTTTTCATCGCCAGGGTTATTTAAAATGTTACCTAAACCTGTTATTTCTTGATTAAAAGCTCTTTTCCATTGATCTTCAAGATAATTCCACCAGTCATTCCGTCTTTGCACACCCTTATCATTATCTATCAAAAACCACTCAGCATTTTTTTCTGTTTCTTGCGGATCTAATCCATTTCCAGACGCATCACGCACCAACCGCACATGATAATAAGCAGCTTTACCGTTATAACTTTCGCTCCCATTGACAAACCAAATATACCACGCATGAACAGTAGCAGCAGCACTAACATTAGAAGAACCGCTCCAATAAGAAGTTGACATAGTTCTAGGGAAGTAATTAGTATTTATAGTCGGCATTCCTTTACTTTTGTCCACTATAGATTTCAACTCCTCCAATGTCGGCATCCGCCAGTCGCTGTATCCCAAGTAATTTTCGGCGTTTACAGCCGCTACGAACTCCTGCGTGCAGTCCACCGCTCCAGGGCCATTAGCACCTATTTCTCCATAATTGACTGCAGGATTGCTATCATACCATGTGTACTTATTGTCTTTGTCATGCAGTCCACCACCATCGCTTTTCACTTCCCACATCAGTCCTGTTATATTGTCTAGCACCCCATACCACTTTGTTGCACTACTATCCAAGACATTACCGTTGGCATCTAACTTAGTATAAGGAGGAGTCTTGACTATTTTCTTCAGCTTTACTTCTAATGGCCTTTCTTTATATTGTTCTAAGTCCATTTGTGAAAAAGTGAGTTTTTGATAGTCATAACCATCTTTCATAAGAGTAAAGATATATTTAATGTCTCCATATATAGTAATATTATTTTTGCTGAAATTATCTACAAAAACTCTATTTATCTTGCTTAATAATTCCGTTTCTTTGATTGTTTCTGCAAATCTGTTTTCCATCTTGAGAGTTGCATTAGTGTATTCCCAACAATTTTCGTCATCCAAGGCTAAAACCTTTATGTAAAATTTACTGTAATTAATTACTTCAAAAGTGAAATCTGTTAACCCAAAATCAGCAGGATCTGTATCTTCATCTACATCTATTACCTGCATTCTTATTGTGTTCATTTCGTCTTTGGATGCCGTAAATTCATATTTTAAAGTAGTACCAATACCAGTCTTTTCTGCGACTTTACTCCCTACAAAAGGAGTAGCATATATCGTATAGCCCAAGTTGTTTAATACATCAAATCTTTCTAATTCATATGTCCCTACATCTAAAGTAAAAATCTTGTTAGAGATATAATAACCGCCAAAAGGCATCAAATCAATGCAAACAGAAGTTTTTGTGCTATCCAAATTACTCAAAGAACTATAAACTAACTTAACCTTAACAGGGATTTGTTCACTACTTCTGTTAAAGGAAATACAGGAATTCACTGAATCTAAATTTTGTAAACAAAATTTTATCTTACCACTAGAGGATTTATTTTGATCTTCTGATTCTGAATTTTCTATCCCAGTGCTAAAGCAAGCCAACAAACTTAACGAAACTACGAATAATATCAACTTTAATGATATTTTCCATTTCATGACATTTCCCTTTTCCTATTTTTTTAATTGCCAAAAATCGGCTTCTCAACAGATGTCCACGCTGAAGAAGTAAAATTGTCAAAACCTTTGTTATTAACCACGCTCGAAACATCCCAGCCACTGAGATCTTGATCAAAACTGCACGCTTCTTCAAACATACCGCTCATATCAGTAACATTGTTCACATCCCATCTACTGATATCTTGATTAAAATTTTTTGCCCAAATAAACATTGCTCTCATATTAGTAACATTGCTCACATTCCAGCCTCCAATATTTTGATTGAAGTTAATCACAGCAGGACATCTACTTGCTTCGGCAACGCCATACCCTGCTATTTCAGCAACAACATAAAATAATTCACTCATATCCGTTATTTGTACTACATTTGCTTTGGTTACATCTGCTTCGATGCTAATTAAACGAGCAAGTTCATATATATCTATTGGGAAATTAGGTCGCTTGGTAAAGAGCCAAACAGGATTATCTTCATGGCAGAAATTATCATATTTAGAAACTTTATCCACATTCCACTGATTCAGGCATTGATTAAAAGAAGATGCATAACAAAACATATGAGACATATTATTAACATTGCTCACATCCCATCTGCTTATATCTTGGTTAAATGCTGATGCAGAAAGAAACATATGACTCATATTGGTAACATTGCCTACATCCCAAGAACTGATATCTTGGTTGAAATGTCTTACTGTAAAACATTGATAGCTTTTTGAATATCCTAAATAAGAGGCTACCGAATCCATCAAATATGACATATCGGTGATGCCCGAGACATCTAATTGAGACACATCTTTGCCAGTAGCGATCAGCATCACTAACTTTTCTCTGTTTACTTTTTTATTACCAAAATTTGGCTTTTCATTAGCAGTCCAAGATGGCGAGGCTTTAGAGTCAAAATAGGAAAAATTAGTCACAGAAGAAACATCCCAGCTACTGATATCTTGGTCAAAAGCTTTTGTATCCCAAAACATATGGGACATATTCTCAACATTGCCTAATTTGTTTTTCCAGTTACGGATATCTTGATTAAACGAAGTTGTATGGGCAAACATATGAGCCATAGTCTTGACACTGCTTACATCCCAATTGTCCATTTTTTGATTGAATGCGGACGCATAAGCGAACATCCCCAGCATATCTGTTACATTCTTTACTTCCCAACCACTAATATCCGTATTGAATTTGGTTGCAAAGCAGAACATGCTGTTCATATTTTTAACATTACTTACATCCCAACTACCAATATTTTGATCAAACGAGGATGCATAGTTAAACATACCACTCATATCTTTAACATTGCTCACATCCCATCTGTTTATATCTTGGTTAAATGAGTATGCAAATTTAAACATCTGACTCATATTGGTAACATTACTCACATCCCAAGAACTGATATCTTGGTTGAAATCTTTTACAACATCGCATTCATAACCTTTTTCGTAGCCTAGATAAGAGGCTACCGAATCCATAAGATAAGACATATCGGTAATGCCAGAGACATCTAATTGAGACACATCTTTGCCAGTAGCGATCAGCATCACTAACTTTTCTCTGTTTACTTTTTTATTACCAAAAATTGGCTTTTCATTAGCAGTCCAAGATGGCGAGGCTTTAGAGTCAAAATAGGAAAAATTAGTCACAGAAGAAACATCCCAGCTACTGATATCTTGGTCAAAAGCTTTTGTATCCCAAAACATATGGGACATATTCTCAACATTGCCTAATTTGTTTTTCCAGTTACTGATATCTTGATTAAACGAAGTTGTATGGGCAAACATATGAGCCATAGTCTTTACACTGCTTACATCCCAATTGTCCATTTTTTGATTGAATGCGGACGCATAAGCGAACATCCCCAGCATATCTGTTACATTCTTTACTTCCCAACCACTAATATCCGTATTGAATTTGGTTGCAAAGCAGAACATACTGTTCATATTTTTAACATTACTTACATCCCAACTACCAATATTTTGATCAAACGAGGATGCATAGTTAAACATACCACTCATATCTTTAACATTGCTCACATCCCATCTGTTTATATCTTGGTTAAATGAGTATGCAAATTTAAACATCTGACTCATATTGGTAACATTACTCACATCCCAAGAACTTATATCTTGGTTGAAATCTTTTACAACATCGCATTCATAACCTTTTTCGTAGCCTAGATAAGAGGCTACCGAATCCATAAGATAAGACATATCGGTGATGCCAGAGACATCTAATTGAGACACATCTTTGCCAGTAGCGATCATCATAACTAGATTTGATTTGGTCGGCGATTTTTTCAGTTTTACCACCAGAGGATCGATTTCATACTTTTCCAAATCAAATTGAGAAAGATTAAATTTTTGGGGGGAATAACCTTCTTTGCTTATAGTTAAGGATTGCGGACCAATCTGCTGACTCTCATAGCCATTATTAGCATATTTTTCTATAAATATTTTATTTACCTTGTTCAACAATGCTATTTCTTCAATTATTCCAGTATTTTTATCCTGTAATTTAAGATTCCCCGTAGTGTATTCCCAACAATTTTCTTCATTTAAAGCTAAAACCTTTATATAAAATTTATTATAATTTGCAGCTTCGAAAGTAAAATAATCAAATCCGAAATCAGTAGGATCTGATTCGTTAGTCACTTTAACCACCTGCATATTTAAGGTATTTATCTGTCCGTCAAACACTATAAAATTGTGTTCCAAAGGAGTAAAAATATCAAGATTTTGAGCTATTTTACTTTCTATCATTGGTGTAGAATAAATAGTAACTCCCGAATCGTTGAGAACATCAAATCTTGTTATTTTATAATTACCCACATCCATCACAAGTACATCTTCCGTAATATATCTACCACCAAAAATCATTAAATCTATATTAACTTCTATCTTTTCAGTACTTCCCACTAATTGATATTCCAGCACAACCTTTGATGGGAATTCCTCAGTAGTACTATTATAGAGTATATTAGGTCTTTCAGCATTTACACTTTGTAAGCCAAATATCACCTTTCCAGAGGATATTTCCTTCTCATTTACGCTATCAGTTGTAGTGATAAAACACGAAATTAAACTTGCCAAAACTATAAATAGTATTGAAGTTCTAAATATTTTTTTCATTCTTACCTCAATTTATTTTCGAATATTATTTGTTATCAAATGTTTGTCAACATTTTTTTATATGAACCCTGGGCGGTACACAGTAAAAGTATCCACCCTTATTTATTTTTTCTATATCTTTTAAATAACAATCTGTGATTATTGGGCTAATGTTCAAAACATTAAAATTAGGTTTCCTAGAATTTTCCCGCAAAATTTGCTTCGGAGTCTTACCTTTTCGCCCTCTGTTTCCTCTAAAATGATTAAAATACAGCGTATAACTGTGTGCTTTACGCACAAAATCGTTGCAATCATCAAATTCATCAATCAGATAAAACTCGTCCTCTACCAGCCGATGAGCACTTTCAACATCAGAATTAAAAGTGGGCGAACCTTTGGGGATAAGCGAATGATTAGCACCATTTATTTGCACACTTTTTTGAAAAAAGCTCAAACCCTTTTTCTTGGGACTCACAAACTCTGAGCCATTGTCGGTTTGAAAAGTAACTTTGGAAAGATCAACACCACAACTCTTTAATCTTTTAGACAAAAAATCGATATAAATCCCTGCATTTACGGCTGTTTTCTCATAGCAATAACCGATGAATTGCATACCAGTTTTGTAGTCTCTAGCAGTGATTTGATAGCGAGGATAATTTTTGTACTTAATCCCCTCAAACAATTCTGGCATATCGGTCAAATACTTAATATCCACTTGGATTTTTTCAAAAGGTTTTGCCCTAGCTCGCATTTCACTTAAATCTTTGCGTTGCTGATATTTCCGTTTCTTTTTCTTTACCAAACCAGCATCACAGAGCTTTTTATGAACAGTCGAAGCTGAACAATTTAACTGCAAATGGTCAATAATTCGCCTAGCTCCCCAGCGATTTTTTGCCTTTTTGCGACAAACTACTATTTCCTCTATTATCTCAGATTTTAAGCGATTTGGGAAATTTTGCTTTTTTCGAGATTTATTAACCAGACCATCCTCGCCCTTTTCTTTATAGGCTTTGACCCACTTTCGCACAGTTTTTCTAGTGGTCTCAAATTCTCTAGCTGCAGCGGAAATAGATGTTTCATTTGCAAATTTCACCAAATTTTTCCGACAAAATTTCTTGTCTTTTCTACTCATAATTTTCAAATTGTCTATATATTTATTCATAATGGTCAAATTACAGCTCTCACGGCTGATTTGACCATTTTTTTTACAGACTATTTCTCCATTTTTCTAATTAACTTTTCCATTTTATCATAAACCAGCCAATTACAAATCACTAACTTGGGGTGGATACTTTTAGTGTGGAGTTTCCATTTTTATATGAACCCCAAAAGTTGGACACTTTTGGAGGTTTATGTTTTATGGGGAAACAAAAAGTTTATAGTCCCAGATTTAAGTTGATGATTGCCAGAGAGATACTTGAGTCAAGTCCCATTTGTGGTGTAAATTCTCTCATGCTCTAAATTATTACTAAAAATTCTCTGCTATCTTTAATTTAATAAGCAGGTTCTGTTTTTTTTCTTTTTCGACATTTAGATAGATTTTACCTTCAGTCCAATCCTCATTTTGTTGAATCAAAATTGCCCCAATCAAAAGATTGCAGCTCGCTTGATTTGGAAAATTCTGATGCTTTTTTCCCTTCTTCTAATCTCTTCATTTAGCCTTTCAATCGGATTCGTACTTTTAATTTTTGACCAATGTTTCCCCGATAAACTTATAAAATTGCTCACCTCTGGCAAACTTTCTTCAAGCCAATCAAACAACTGCATTTTCCCCTTAGATCCTACAGCCTCTAACAGCTTTTCTTTATGATATTTGAACTCTTCCAGTGTGGTTGATTTAACAAAGTTGCTACTCAAAGGAACCAACCAAGACAAATCTTTTTTGGAGACTTTATCCAAAAGATTTCTTTGCCAATGAACTTGTGCACCTTTGTTGAGTTTGGCAAGGGAAACACTCATTTAAAGCAGCCTTGAGTCCATCGTGATCATCCCTTATCCAAAGCTCTGTTTCTTTCAGTCCTCTGTTTTTTAAATTCATAAAAAACTCTTTCCAAGTAGTTTTAGCCTCTCTATTTCCCATTACAAATCCCAAAATTTCTCGCCTACCATCTTCCCTTAACCCTATCGCAGTCATAATAGTTTGTGGCTTTACTTGTCCATCTTCACGCACTTTGCTATGGATAGCATCAACCCAAATATAAATATATTTTGAAAGCAATTTGCGAGATTTCCACTTATTTACCTCGTGTTGAATTGGCTGGATATAGCGACTAACCGTACTTTTATCAAGATTTTTAATACCCATTTTTTCAAACAATCTATGCATTTTTCTGGTCGAGACTCCATTAATATAAGCGTTTTGGATGGTACTTATCATCGCTCTATCGACCCTTTGATATTTTTCCATAACGGAAGATGTAAACGAGCCACTCCTAACTTTCGGAAAATCAATCTCCAGATTGCCAATACTTGTTTTAAGTTCCCTTTTTCTAGTGCCACTTCTATAAGTCGTTCTCGCCTCGTTTCTCTCATATTTTTTAGCATTCAAATGCCGATCTAATTCCGCCTGAACGGTTTGATTTACAGCTATTTTTAATAATTCTGCTAAATTATTCCCCGTTTCTTGCTTGACAAGTTGGGTAAGCTCTTTCAATTTATTATTGCTTGTTTTGGTCATTTTTGTCTCCTTGTTCTTTTTATTTAGAACATAAGAACGAAAGTGACCATTTTCATTTTCTAAATTTACACCAACTTTGAGACGTTACCGCTAATCATTCGCTTATCCCCAAAGGTTCGCCTACTTTTAATTCGGATGTTGAGAGTGCTCATCGGCTTGAATGATTTGCTAGCCACAGCCCCAACGCCAGTGGTGTGTCGCTTACAGCGGGTTTTTGCTTTTTCTTTGGACGCTTACGCTGGTGTTTTGCTTGTGGTTTGCTCTCCTGCGGAGGGCTTACTCTTTTCGGTGGTGCTTCGCTTGTGGTTTGTTCTGCCAACGCAGGGTTTTCTCTTTCTTTTTGACAGACCAAAAAGAAACAGAAGGAAAGAAAAAGTCAAAATCATAAGCCTCAATTCTAACTTGCAAAACTGCCTTCGCAGTGGCTGTTGTGTATCGTTTAAATTTTTTCTTAGAAACCTAAAGCAAGAGACCTAAACTCCTCACACAGCCTCTAGCTCAGTCGTTTGAGCAAGTTTACGAATTTCGGCTTGAATGATTTGCTAGCCCCAGCCCGACGCCAGCGGTTCGCTTAGTGCGTGTTTGTGCTTCGGATTCTAGCCCGTGGAGCGGAGAGTGTCCCCGCCTTGCCTAGCAGGCGAGACCGCCACTACCTCCGCCCAGTGTGTGCTGACCAGCTGTGCGAAGCACACGCTTAGAGCGGTGTGTGGGAGAGGTTGGGCTAAAGAAAAAACTTTAAGCGAGTAGCGTAAAAATTCCTTACGCCGAGTTGAGCTACGCTGACAACGAAGTGCTATATCTCCTCTATTAAGACAATTGTGATTTCTAGCACAAGCATTTCAGCGTGCGAAGAAGGTTTAGAATTTAGCTTGCTGATTTGGTATTTTAATTTTACCTTTTGTTACTTTTCGCTTTGGTTACCCAAAGGGGAAAGTAAGACCCTCCGTCAGGAGATCAAAAGTTTTACTTGAGGGTGCATATGGAATAAAGCGTATAGTTAATTTATTAACGCGTATACACTCCCAAGCTGGAGCTTGGGAGCGAGAAAAGAAACCACCAAATAAAAACTTTAAGCAACTAGCTTACAATTACTTACGCCTTACCGAGCTACGCTGACGACGAGCTATATCACCGTAATCTGAGCGGAAACAAGATTCCAAGGGCGGGTGGGCTAAACATTCTTTTTTTTGCTGGATATTTTTTAACTATTAACAACTTTCAGCAACTTACCCACCACAACATTAACCGCCCTCTGCCTCACACTATTCCGCTCGCCTGCGATCAACTTGCTAAAAGAGTGCACTTCTCCGCGGTAGTAGATAGCAAACCACACCAACCCCACGGGCTTGTGCTGAGTGCCACCATCGGGACCTGCCACACCTGTGATGGCCACTGCTAAATCTGCCGAAAATTTCTCAGCAACACCGATAGCCATCGCCTCTGCCACCTCTTGGCTTACCGCTCCATATTCCGCAAGTAGTTTACTGTCCACACCCAAGATTTTCTCTTTTATCTGGTTGGCATAGCTCACCACACCGCCCAGCAGATACTGCGAGCTTCCTGCGAAGTCAACCAGCTTACTCATCAGCATACCGCCTGTGCAAGACTCTGCTATCGCCAAAGTCAGCTTCTGCTTTCGTAACCTCTGATGCAACTCCTGCAAGAGGTCTGTGTCGCCATAGCCTACTATCTGCCCTGAAAAGCGTTGCTCTAGCTCTGCTAACAGCTCTCTGCATCTTACCACATCCTCGCCATACACACGCAGGTCAACTGAACCACCTTGGGGCAAGTAAGCTAAATTTACGCCCTCTGGCAGCTTTATGTCTTCGGTCATTTGAGCAATGAGTGCCTCTGGCAATCCGCATAAGTGCACAGTCTGTAAGTAAAAATCTCGCTTGGGGAAAATCTTCTCCAGCTGGGGCATCACCAACTTTCGCATAAAGAACTTCATCTCGCTGGGAACTCCGGGCATCAGAAAGATTTTCTTATCTCCGCTAACGCTGTAAAGTGCTGGAGCTGTGCCGACCTCGTTCACGCAATGCTCAAAACCTCTTGGTATCATAGCTTGCGACTTGTTGTTCTCTGGCGAAGGTTGCCCTGTGCGTGTTTCGTAGTAGCCCTTTATCTTTTGCCACAGCTCCTCGTCCCACAGCAACTCTGCCCCAAAAGAGTCTGCTATCGCCCCTCTGGTGATGTCGTCCACAGTGGGACCCAACCCTCCCGTGCATACCACCGTTGTTGCCAAGCTATAGCAGTACTCCAGCGTCTGAGCTATCGATTGCCCTGTGTCAGCACACACCAGATTGGCTACCACATCGTAACCTGCCAGCGACAGCTCTTGCCCGATATAAGCGGCGTTCGTGTTCACCGTCTTGCCTAGCAATATCTCGTTACCAATGGAGAGAACTACTACTTTATTTTGCATCTATCACCTCTGGTGTATAACAAGCTGTGGGAAAGGGATGTTTATGTTGTTCTCTTTCAAAGCTTGCCAAATATCCATCAGCACGCTCTCTTTGGCCTGATAAAGCTCCGAGCTAATATCTCTCACCCAAAAAAGCACCACGAAGTCGATAGAGCTATCGCCAAAATGATCTAGATACGCCCTTGCTTCGGGGATTTTCGCCACAAAGCGGTTATTGTTAAGCGTATCTTGGAGTACTTTTTTCACCTCTACAGGATTAGACTCATAACTCACTCCAATCTTGACTTTTAGCCTTATCTGCCTGTTGGAAAGCGTCCAGTTTGTTACCTTGTCGCTGATAAACTTCTCGTTGGGAATCAAGACCTCTTTACCATCGAAGCTTCGCACAATCGTGTTGCGAACACCAATGTTGCTTATCGTTCCCGATATGTCGTCCAACTCCACTATCGAGCCTTTTTGGATAGTTTTGTCCAATAGCAAAATAAGCCCACTTACCAGATTGGCAATGATGTTTTTCAGCCCAAAACCGATACCGATACCAATAGCACCCGTGAGGAACGCAAACTTGGTCAAGTCTAAGCCCAGAATATTCAATCCTATCAGGGCAAAGATGACGATTATCCCGATGTTGCTTACCTTCACCAAAAGCTCTTTAGAATTTGGTGGCAAATCCCACTGCTTTTGGATGAACCCCTCTATCCTCGTGTTCACCTGCGAAAAAAGCCAGATAAGCAAGCAAGAAATACCCACACTACGGAAAAAATCGTGGACACTTACCGAAAATCCTCCCAGCTGAAAAGTAAGCCTTGCTTGCTCTATTTCCAAAATACTCAAAAGTGTGAGAATAACAATAGACACAGATATAAAAGTGAAAAGAAGATTTTTTTGGGGAAATATTTTTGTGAAACGGACTACCGCCCATAGGAAACAAAATTTTAGACTATAAAAAAGGATGTACGAGTGGTCAAAAAATTTTTCGTTGATAAGGTAGATGATGGTCAAGATGAAAATCGTCAGTAGAGGAAATAAGACCAGATTGAAAGATTCGACAGCTTTTTCGTGCTTGTGGGCTATTTTCGTTCTGCGAAAAGTTTTTAAAAAAACTTTGGAAAGCACAAAACAAACAGCTAAAACGCCCAAGAAAACAAATAGTTGATAAAAGTTATAATAGTTTGCAAAAAAATCTTGAATGTTTTGCCAAATTAAATCTCGATAAATTGCTAACGCTTGCAAATTTCTTACCTCACTTTAAATATTTTTCTTTGTATATTCGCAAAAAATGCCTGTGGGAAGAAAATGGAATGAAATCAAAGTCGCTATCTAAACTCACAAATTTAATGTCCACGGCATCATCACCCGCTTGAGGTTTACCCTTCCAATTTTGCATTACAAATCCAAACGAAAATATGCGATGGTAGATAGGAGATGGCCCTACAAAATAACCCAAGTAATCACCCGCTTCTCCACTAAGGTTAGTCTCCTCTTTCATCTCTTCTACGGCAGCTTCTGCGGGAGTTTGATATATTTCTATGTATCCAGAGGGCAACGCCCAACTACCAGCTTTGGGGGCAAATTTGCGTTTGATGATACAAATCTCTTGCTTGGGGTTGACTATCAGACAAACCGCAGCTGGAATAGGATTTAAATACATTGTCCACCCACACTCAGGGCAAATAGGTCTAACTTTCTCTTCTCTATCCCTGCAAATTTTGAGCTTTGTGCCACAACGAATGCAATAGTTAGCACCCTTATACAATTCTGCCTCTAATCTCACCATGCCTCCCGCTCCTAACTTTTATCTACTTACTTTTTATTGTTTCAAATTTTGCAGTACGATTTTTAAACTTTTACCCCCATCTCTTCTGCCAAATATCCTAAAATCGTTCTTTGTTGAGAAAATATCCTACAAACTCTTTCCACCTTACGGAAATCCACCTTGCCACTGCCAAGTAGCGGTATTCGTTTGAGGACAAAAACAGTTTTCGGCACTGATATTTCGTTGAGGTTCTCTCGCACCCACTTTTTCATTTTAATCTTCTCTATCTTGGCTGTGGTCGCCAGCACCACCTCTGCACCTTTTTTCTCGTTGGGAATGTCCACTACGCAAAACAAAATATCTTCGTCCTTAAAAAATTCGCTCAGCACGCTCTCCACAGCCACCAAGCTGACCATCTCTCCCCCGACTTTTACAAATCGCCGCAACCTGCCCTTGAGCCACAAAAACCCATCTTCGTCCAAACAGCCCATATCACCAGTGTCATACCACCCATAGCGGAAATGCAAGTCGCTGTTCTCCACATCGTGATAATAGCCACTCATCACATTCTCGCCTTTCACCAAGATTTTTCCCGTTTTGTTAGCAGGCAGATCTTCTCCAGATTCCGTGTCCACTATCCTGATCTCCACTCCGGGAAAAGCCTTGCCCACACTACCGAGCCGATACTCTTCGAACTTGTTATTGCTCAAAATAGGGCTGGTTTCGGTAGTGCCGTACCCTTCTATCAAAAACAGATTGTGCTCATTTACATATCGCTGGTGAAGCTCCTTGGGCAAGCGGTCTGCCCCACAAATAGCCACCCTCATCGAGCGAAAAGTGTCTTCTGAGCATTTCCGCAAATAAGCCGCATAAAAGGTGGGCGTGCCCAGCATAAACGAGGCTCGATGCTCTTTGAGTGCGTTGCAGGTTAGCTTGTAGTCTAGCGGGTTGCTGATGGTGATAATCGTCGCTCCTAGGTAGAGCGGTATGCAAAAGTTGCCCTGAAACCCAAATATGTGAAACAACGGTAGCGACGCCAAGAAGCGATCTTTGTGAGTCAAGTCGTAACATTTTGCCGTATTCAAAATCTGCCCTTTGATATTTTTGTTGGTCAGCGGTACAACTTTAGGGCGATTTTCGCTCCCTGAGGTAAAAAGCAAAGCGACATTGTCTTTCGCCTCGTCCGTTTTGTAAAAAAGACTCTTGAGCATCCCATAGGGCAACTTTGACACCAGAGCCGCTTTCAGTTTGGCGACGACGGAGAACTGACGAAAGACATCTTCGATAAGCACCATCTCTTCGCTCTGCTTCACGCCCAATTTGCTCAGCAAAGCTTTAGCTGTAATTATCTTTCGAATGCCACATTTGCTCTTGGCGTAGTCGCAATTTCGCCTGATGCCCGTAGTGTAGTTAATCATCACGGGAGTCTTGCCACACGAGAGCAGAGCCAGCATCGAGATTATCGCTCCTCCCGAGACAGGAATCATCATTCCCACATTTTTACCTGTGTAATTTTTGAACCTTTTGCGAAGCAAAATCATTGCCACTAATGCTTTTTTGTACGATATCTTAGCTCCGCTTACGCCGTCTACAAAAGCTGGTTTGCTTCCAAACTTTTTTGCACTTTTTACAAAATTTAAACAAACATTCATCTATTTTCCATCTCCTGAGCCATCAGCTCTACTGCTCTAAAGTTAATCTTGCCATTGCCCATTATCGGCAGCTCATCTGCCACAATATACTTTCGTGGAAAATAAATCTTAGAAAACCCATCTTCCGACAACTGCTTATTCACATCGCCCTTGTTTACCTTTTCGCTGGTTACCAGCACCAGCTTTGCCCCTTTCTTATCGTCGGGCAAGCCTACCATGCAGTACTGCATCCCCTCGGAAAAGATATTGCCCAGCGAACCCTCTATAGCCGAGAGGCTCACCATCTCACCACCTATCTTTACAAATCTCCGCAATCTGCCCTTGTGCCACAGATAACCGTCGGTGTCCATTACACCCATATCGCCTGTGTCGTACCAGCCATCGCAAAACCGCAGTGAGTTCTCTTCCTCATCATTGTAATATCCAGCTATGATGTTCTCGCCTTTGACCATTATCTTGCCCTCTTTGCCCGCAGGTAGCTCTTTTCTGGTCTTGTCGTCCACTATCTTGACCAGCACCCCCGGCAACGGTCTGCCTACCGAGCCAAATTTGTCAAACCCCGAAATATTGGTAGAAATCACCGGAGATGCCTCGGTAACTCCGTATCCCTCGCAAAGGTCTATCCCAAACCGCTCTTTGTACTCCCTCTTGGTCTTCAGCCCCAGTTTATCCGCACCGGCTATCATCGTGTTGATACCCGCAAAAGTCTTGTCGTTGGCGTATCGCAAGTAAGCACTAAACATATTGGGCGTTCCCATCGTGAAAGATATTTTGTACTTTTGAAAGATGTCGCAAAGCGTCTTGAACTCCAAAGGATTGGGATGAGTAACCAAAGTAGCACCATAATACACCCCATACCAGAGTAGCACCGTGTAACCAAACACATGGAACAAGGGCAAGTTCGCCATTACCATCTCTTGATGTCGCATAGGGATAAAAGCGGGGTAAGTCATAAGCTGGCTGAGTACATTTTTTTGGGTAATCGGCACACACTTAGGCTCTTTTTCGCTTCCCGAGGTAAAAAGCATCACACAAGTGTCCAACAACTTTACATTGTTTACCATTGCCTTTAGCAAAAAAGTGGGCAACTTCGACTTGGCAAACGCCACCAGCTTGTCCACAGCATTTAGTCCAGCAAATACATCTTCGATCAGCACCATCTGCTTAGTGGGCTCTATCTCAAACTTTTCTAGAAGCTTCTTTGAGGTAAAGATAATGTCCACGCCACACTTATCTTTTGCGTATTGACAATTCTTGAGAATGCCCGTAGAGTAATTAATCATCACAGCTACTTTCCCCGAAAAAAGAGCAGCAATAAGGGCAATAATCGCTCCACCAGAAGTGGGTATCATCATCCCTATCTTTTTTTGCTTATAGGTATCAAACTTACTTTTCAATATCAGCGATGCTATCAAAGCCTTACCGTAAGTTATCTCCTGACCACTCACACCATCTATAAAAGCCAGCTTTTTAGGATGCTTCTTAGCCATCGCTACGAATTTACTAGTCAACAACTCAGGGTTTTTCATAATTCTTCCTTGCTTTAATTTCCGTTTTTCAACTGGTTACAAAGTTTTTGCACTCGCTTAAAGTCAACTTTCCCGCTACCCATCAGAGGTATCTCCTGTAGCACTATCTGCTTTTTAGGAAGCGATATTGGCGAAAATCCTTTTTTCTTCAAATAAGTTCGTAGTTTGCTCAAATCTACCTTTTGAGTAACAGCCATCGCTACAAACGAACCTTTTTTCTCGTCCGAAAAATCGACCACACAGTACAACACATCTTCCGCAAAATACTCTTCCAAGGCGTGTTCCACAGCCACCAAACTTACCATCTCACCGCCGATTTTTACAAATCTTTTCAATCTGCCGTGATGCCACAAAAATCCGTCTTCGTCCAACACTCCCATATCGCCAGTGTCGTACCAACCATCGTGGAAGTGGGAAGAGGTCTCTGCTGCGTCGTGGTAATAGCCTTCCATCACATTCTCGCCCCTGAGCAAGACTTTCCCTTCTTGCCCATAAGCCAGCCTTTTGCCAGAGTTCACATCGACAATCTTCACCTCTATCCCCGGTAGCACCTTGCCCAAACTCCCCGGCTTGTGATGCTCTGCGTTGTTGACTGACACCACAGGAGACGCCTCAGTAACTCCATACCCCTGCCAGATGTCTTTGCCAAACCTATGCAGATACTCCAGCCTTAGGCTCTCTGGTAGGTTGTCTGCTCCCGAGACCATCACCTTCATACTGTCAAAGGTGTCGTCCTTGGCTTTACCCAGATATGCTCTGAAAAAAGCGGGGGTTGCCACCAAATAGGTCGCTTTGTACTTCTTTACAGACTTACAGATGTTTCTGTATTCCAATGGGTTAGTGTGTGTTATCGTGGTGCATCCGAAATAGATAGGCAACCAAAACATCGTGGTGAAGCCAAAAACATGAAAAAGTGGCAAACACGACAAGAAAACCTCTTGTTCGCCCATCGGCAACACCTTGGGGATGTTTTCCAGTTGCTGAGAGATATTCCTGTGAGTCAAAGGCACAGCTTTGGGGCTTTTCTCGCTGCCAGAGGTGAACAAAATCACCGCCTTATCGTCTTCCGAGCCTATACTTACCATCTTCGCTATCACAGATGCGGGCATTTTGGAGATAGCCGCAGCTTTTATCTTGGCAAAAATTGAAATATCGCCGATAAAATCTTCGATGAAAATCATCCCATCCAGCGGTTGCAAACCCAGCTTGTCCAAAAGTGCCGAAGATGTGATAATCAGATTAAAGTTGCACTTTTCTCTGGCGAATATCGAATTTTTGATAGCTCCCGTGGAGTAGTTAACCATCACGGGTACTTTGCCAGCCATCAGTGTGGCTGCCACGGCTATCATACAACCACCAGAGGTTGGTATCATTATCCCGATATTTTTCTCTTTGTAAAAAGCTATCTTCTCTTGCAATATGATAGCGGCAATTAGTGCCTTATCGTAAGTAATCTTCTTGCCACTTGTCCCGTCGATGAAAGCTACCTTACTTTTCCCTCTCTTGGCACTTTCGATGAACATCTTTTGCAAAATCATCTTTGAAGACCTTTTTTACTCTTTTCCGCTGATACTATTGCAAGCGATCTGCACGGCTCTAAAGTCAACTTTGCCACTGCCCATTATCGGTATTTCGTCCAAGACAAAAATCTTGGATGGATGACTAAGCGGTATCAAGCCAGTTTTGCCTAGGTGCTTTTTGACTTCTAGCAATTCACAACTGCTGTCCACGGCCAATCCCACGCAAGCAGAGCCGTCCGCTTTTTGCACCTCCACTACGCAGTAATTCACATCTTGATCAAAAAACCCTTGCAACGCCTCTTCCACCATCACAAGGCTAATCATCTCACCACCAATCTTCAAAAATCGCTTAGCCCTGCCTCTGTGCCAGATGTAACCATCCTCATCCAGCATAGCTATATCGCCAGTGTCGTACCATCCTCCTTGCAACGCACCTGTATCTAGCTCATCGCCCACCAGATAACCGCCCATCACATTCTCTCCCTTGACCAAGAGCCTGCCCTCTGCTCCCACAGCCAGCTGCTCTTGGGACTCTCTAGCCACCACCTTCACTCTCACGCCCGGTAGCACCTTGCCGATGCTCCCCGGCTTATGATGCCCCTTTCTGTTCGTGCTAATCACAGGCGACGCCTCTGTAACTCCGTAGCCCTCACAAAGCTCTTTTCCGAACCTCTGAAGGTACTCTTTGCGGACACCCTCTGGCAACTTGTCTGCTCCCGAAATCATTATCCTCACACTAGCAAATGTGTCGTTGGTAGCTTTGGGCATATAAGCTCGGAAAAACACTGGTGTCCCTGTCATAAAGGTAACCTTGTGCCTTGGCACTGCCTGACACACCAGCTTGTAGTCCAATGGATTAGCTACGCTGACCATCGTCGCACCAAGGCTGATACCCAGCCAAAAATTGGTAGTGAACCCAAAACTATGAAACAAAGGCAACGAAGCCAAGAAAATATCTTTGTCCGTAAGGTCTAAAATCTTGGGTATTGCCACCAGTTGCGAGATGATGTTTTGGTGCGTTAATGGCACCACTTTCGGCTCAGACTCGCTGCCTGTAGTCAAGAGCATCACAGCCCAATCATCGCTTTGCTTTCTGGGGTATTTAGCCAATATCTTCTCAGCAAACTTTTTGCTGGCAAACAACGCTTTGAGCTTGTCCACAAGGCAAGCCGACGCCATAATGTCCTCGATCATCACCATCTGTGGGGTAGGCTCTAGCTCCAACTTTTCCAAGAGTGCCTTAGCGGTGATAATCTTTTGCAACTTGCACTTCTTCAGGGCGTACTGGCTGTTTTTGATAGCTCCAGTGGCGTAATTAATCAATACAGGCACTTTACCACACAAGAGTGTCGCCGCGATGGTGAGCATTCCTCCGGGTGAGGTCGGTATCATTACCCCCAGTTTTTCACCGGGCATCTTCTTTATCTTTTCTGCCAGCAAAATCGTAGCCACCAAAGCTTTGGAATAGCTAATTTCTTTGCCTGTGGCACTATCTATAAAAGCTGTCTTCTTGGCGAACTTCTTGCAACTTTCCAAAAAAATTTCTGTTAAACTGTTTTTCAAAAGAACTCCTTTTCCCTTTATCCTACTTCTTAAGCTACTCTACGGTTACACTTTTCGCCAAGTTCCTCGGCTGGTCTATGTTCAGCCCTTTGCCATGAGCCACATAGTACGCCAGCAGCTGCAATGGGATGCTCACCAAAATGGGCATCAAAGCCCAAGAGGTGTGCGGGACATAAAAAACTTTTTGGCAAATAGCCTCTAGATTTTCGTCTTTTTGCGAGGCTACCGCATAGATTTTCCCCTTGCGAGACTTAACCTCTTCGAGGTTAGAGATAACCTTGGGGTAGATGGCATCAAACGGAGCGATAGATACGATGGGCATATTCTCATCTATAAGTGCTATCGGTCCGTGCTTCATCTCCGCTGCCGGATACCCTTCAGCGTGGATATAAGATATCTCCTTGAGCTTCAGAGCACCCTCTAGAGCAGAAGGAAAGTTTATGTCTCGCCCAAGGAACAAAGAGTTATGGCTTTCTTTTATACACTCAGCCACATCTTTGACTTGCTCTTTGTATTCCAGCACTTTCTTAATTTTGGCTGGCAACTTTTCTAACTCCTCTATAAAAGCGAGCACCTGATCGTTGTCCACCGTGCCACGAACTTGCCCAAAATTGTAAGCCAATAGTGCCAACGCCGTTACCTGCGAAGTGAAAGCCTTGGTAGAAGCCACTCCTATCTCTGGACCTGCATGCAAATATGTGCCACCATCGGACTCGCGGGCTATCTCACTGCCCACGACATTGGTGATGCCATACACTCTAGCTCCTCTGTCTTTAGCTTCTCGCATCGCAGCTAGCGTGTCCGCCGTAGCTCCAGACTGACTGATAGCTATCACGATTGTGTTTTTAGGAATTATCGGATTGCGATAGCGATACTCACTGGCGTACTCCACGCTCACGGGGATTCTAGCGATTTTCTCCAAAAGATATTTGCCCACCAGAGCTGCATGCCAAGAAGTACCGCAAGCCACAAACTGCACATTGTCAATCATCCTGATGTCTCTATTTGTGAAATTAAAACCGCCCAAACGAACCTTGCAATTCGCCTTGCTCACTCTCCCGCGAAAAGCGTTTTGCACGGTCTCGGCCTGCTCACAAATCTCTTTGAGCATAAAGTGCTCGTAGCCGTTTTTGGTAATCGCAGAGATATCCCAATCGACCTTGTCTATCTTCTTGACTATCGGCTCGTCGTCCAGAGTGGTAATCTCAAAATCGTCCTTCTGGATGCAAGCCATCTGGAAATCTTCCAAGTAAATGACATTAGAGGTGTGAATCATAATAGCACTAGCGTCCGATGCCACGAAGTTCTCCTGACTACCAACACCGATAATCAAAGGACTGCCACATCTGGCAGCGTAGAACCTGTCTGGCTCATCCCTATCCAGCACCGCTATGCCGTAAGTTCCTTCCACCTTCTTCAGAGCCAGCTGGATAGCTTTCTTGGTGTCGCCCACCTTCCCTTTGAAATAGCTCACCAGATTTACCAGCACCTCCGTATCTGTGTGAGACTGGAACTTATAGCCTTTCTCCGTCAGCTCTTTTTTTAAGAACTTATAATTCTCGATGATACCGTTGTGCACCATGCAGATACTGCCATCCATACTGCAATGCGGATGAGCATTCGCCACCGTCGGCTCGCCGTGAGTAGCCCACCGTGTATGCCCGATGCCCAGCGAGGAGCAGGTATCTTGCCCTTTAAGCTTATCTTGCAAACTAACAATCTTACCCACCTGCTTGATAACCGATACGCCACCATCTTGCACCAGAGCCACTCCCGAGCTATCATATCCCCGATACTCCAGCTTCTTCAGCCCCTCTATCACCACAGGCAACGCTTGCTTATTCCCTATATATCCTACTATTCCACACATATATGCCTCACTTTTTTTTCAGTTAAGCAGCTACAACTTCTTTGATCTCTGGCAACTCCGCCTTCAGCACTCTTTCCACACCTTGCTTAAGGGTCAACGCTGCCATAGGGCAACCACTGCACGCTCCTGTGAGCCTTACCTTTACCACCATATCCGCACAAATCTCCACCAGCTCCACATCTCCACCATCGGCTTTGATAGCCGGACGGATCTTGTCCAAAGCTTTCTCTACTTGTTCTTTAGTTATCATTATCCTCTCCTTAATAAAAAATTCATCCGCTACAAATTGCCAAACTCGGCAACTAACATTCTGCAACTACTACCTTCTCCAGCTCTTGCCCCAAAGCAAAAAGCTGCTCTTCCGAAAACTTATCACCCATCAATTGCACGCTCTGTGGCAATGGCGTTTGCTCACTCACCTTTTGGATAGGCACACTCAGAGCCGGTATGCCCGCAATATTGGCACTACAAGTAAAAACATCCGTGCTGTACATCTGCACAGGGTCGTTGCATCGCTCCCCCAGCTTAGGTGGCAAAGAGTTCGCCACAGGAGCCAAAAGCACATCGCACTCACTAGCAAAAAGATGCTCAAACTCCTTTTCAAAGTTCGCTTTAGATTGCAGAGCCTTGCCGTAGTAAGCATCGAAATATCCTGCCGAAAGCACGAAAGTCCCCAGCATAACTCTTCGTTTCACCTCTGCACCAAATCCAAAAGAGCGGGAAGCCCTTATCATCTCCATCACACCGCCATCTGCTTCTTTACGGGTGGAATATCGCACGCCATCGAAGCGAGAAAGGTTAGACGAGAGCTCAGCCGTCGTCAGCACATAGTATGTGGGCACAGCGTACTGAGTGGAGGGGATAGATACCGATTTGAACTTGAACCCATGGGCTTTCATCTTCTGGATGAAGCCAGATATCACAGGCGATAACTTTTTGTCCAACACAGCAAAATATTCGCTAGGCAAGCCGATTACCAGATCCTTGACATCTTTTTCTGCCACACCTTGCGGATACTCACGACTAGTCATATCTTGTGGCACACCGCCTTTTATCACATCAAAGACCTGTTTGCTCTCCAACACACTGCCACTGAGCACACCTATCTGATCTAGCGACGACGAAAAGGCAGTAAGCCCATAACGAGGCACACTGCCATAGGTAGGCTTGAGCCCCACAAGTCCGCAGTAACTAGCAGGTAACCGCACCGAACCGCCCGTCTCACTCCCCAAAGCCACCGGCACCAGACCACCAGCCACACTCACCGCAGACCCACTGCTAGAACCTCCGGGGACTCTGGTGGTATCCAAAGGGTTCAGACTCGCTCCAAAGTGCGAGTACTCGCCCGTGGCACCCATAGCGAACTCGTCCAAGTTCGTCTTGCCAACGATTATCGCATCTTCTGCCTCTAGTCTTTGCACCACGCTCGCATCAAAAGGACTACAATAATCTTGCAACGAAGCCGAGCCACAAGTCATCTTCTGCCCAGCTATGGCGATGTTGTCTTTTAGGGCGATGGGCAAACCAGCCAAAGCTCCCACCTGCCTGCCGTCAGCAATTCGCTCATCTATCTCTTTTGCTTTTTGCAAAGCTCGTTGCCAGAACACACTAATAAAAGCGTTCAAATCTTTCTTGGCTTCGATCCTCGCCAAAGTTTGGCTTACCACGCTGGTAGCAAGGAGCTTGCCACTCTTCACTTTTTCTACAATTTCAAAACTTTTCAATTTCTTTCTCTCTAATTACTCTATAAAAAAACAAGCCTGCAATCATAACAAACTCTCGCCTGTCATCTCTGCGGGCTTTTCAATCTCCATTAACTTCAATATCGTCGGGGCAATGTCCCCAAGCTTGCCGTCTTTGAGCTTATCTTTGCCACAGCCAGCTAGGATTAGCTTCACTGGTGATGTGGTGTGAGCAGTGAACTTCTTGCCATTCTCGTCCAGCATCTTCTCGGCGTTACCGTGGTCAGCCGTTACCAGCACCTTGTAACCGTGCGAAAGAGCCGCAGGCATCACTTTGCTCATAACAGCATCCACCGTTTCCACAGCTTTTTTTGTCGCAACAAAGTCCCCAGTATGCCCCACCATATCACAGTTCGCCAGATTGCAGATTATCAAGTCAAACTTCTCACTTTCCAGCTGTGCTACCAGTTTGTCTTGCACCAAATAAGCACTCATCTCGGGTTGCAAATCGTAAGAAGCCACTCTCGGCGACGGAACCAGTATTCTCTCCTCGCCCTTAAAAGGCTCTTCTTTAGTTCCATTGAAGAAGAAAGTTACATGAGCGTACTTTTCCGTCTCAGCGATGCGAAGTTGCTTGAGACCGCTGTCTTGGATAACCTCGCCCAAGATGTTCTTCAGCTCGGGCAAACGAAAAGCGATCTGCGTATACTGCTCCAGATCTACATTATAAGGCGACATACTCACAAAGCAAAGGTCGTCAATCCTCTTTCTGGCAAAATCGGCAAACTCTGGCAAGACAAAGGCGTAAGAGATTTGTCTGGCACGGTCGGCTCGGAAGTTAAAGAAAAACAGAGAGTCGCCCTCTGCCACACCGGGTGTATCGCCTATCACGCACGGCTCTACGAACTCATCCGTAACATCTTGTGCGTAACTGCTCTCTAGGGCAACCATCGGGTCTGCAAACCGCTCACCTTGCCTATCTACAAAGCACTTATACGCTTTTTCCACTCGCTCCCAGCGATTGTCCCTATCCATCGCCCAATATCGCCCACAGACGCTCGCCACCGTGCACAGTCCACTACTCTCGTGCAGGAACTTCTCGATGAAGCCTTTGCCTGAGTGAGGCAATGTGTCTCTACCGTCTGTCAAGATATGATAAAAAATCTTATCCGCAGACAACCCACGCGATGCTGCCAGAGACAAAAACGCCAGCATATGGTTTGGGTTAGAATGCACCTTGCCATCGGACAAGAGCCCCATAATGTGCAAATTTGTGCCTTTGCTCAAACAGTTGTCGATTGCTTTGTTTAGAGCGGGGTTCTTCGCAAACTCTTTACTTTTTATCGCAGTGTCGATGAGCGTATTTAGCTGATACACCACGCGTCCAGCACCAATGTTAAGGTGTCCCACCTCGGAGTTGCCCATCGTCCCCTCTTCCAAACCCACAGCCATGCCTGAGGGCAAAAGGCGAGCAGAGCCGTTTTCCAGCTCCAGTCTATCCAAATAAGGGGTATTGGCAGCCGCCACGGCGTTACCCGCTCCAGACTCTGCTACTCCCCAACCATCCAAAATCGTCAGCAAAACTTTTTCTTTCATACTACACCTCTAATTTGGTAACGATTTGAAAAGTGAGATTTTGTCCAACCTTTTCAGCAAAAAGATTTACATTTTTTAATTTGGCTAAGCAAAAATAAATGTAAAACAAAAAAAATAAAGTGAGACCTCCATTAAGAGACCAAATTAAACAAAAAGCAGGTAACTCCACAAGAAGAATAAAAAAAAACTCTGGTAAAAGAAAACACTTAGCTTTTGTTAGATAAAAAATAAATATTCTCATATCATTTATAAAAGCTTTTTTAAAAAAACCATAAAAATATTTGGACAAATATCAGCTGTTACAAATCTTGTGGAAAATATTAATCAAAAAGGAGATTAAAATGGTTAAAATAATTAAGATGTTGATTATTATGGGAGCAATAGCATTCAGTTTGTTTGGTTGTCTGAGTACCACCTCGGACAATGCAAAAGGTGAGGGCAGTAGTGCCTCTAGTGGAGAAGTGAAATTCTGCCTAGAGAGTGTATCAAGTATGAGTGCCAGCATACAAAGCGATAGTGAACACGAAATACCCGCCAGTGTGGCTCTGGAATACAGCACAGTTGACGGGAGCCAGACGGTCAGCAAAACAATCGAGTTAACCACATTCGGCAGCGGCTACATCACAAAAAATGTCATCAGCCTCAACGAAGGCGAATATGATCTGACCCGCTTTGATGTACTGAATGACTCTGGGCTTACCATCTATTCTACGCCGACAGCAAACAGCCCTGTTGCCACCAGCGTGGGGGTTAAAACAGGCTTGACTTATCGCTTTGCAGTTACCGAAGGCGAAATTAGTACCTTTGATATGCAAGTAATCAAGGTGGACGACGACACAGACCCTGCCGACTTCGGACATGCAGCTTTTACCTTCGAGGTGGTCGGTTACAACAGACTATACATCGATGTCATGACACTGATAGACAGTGTGGGCTGGTCATATGTCCCCGCTGAACTGAGTATTGCAGACGAAACAGGTACAGAGATAAAAAAAATCGAGCTGAACGCAGTGATAAACAAAGTGATCTTGCCGAATGACGAGAACTATACCCTTACCATCAGCAAATCTGGCTATGCTAGCCAAACCATCACCCTTGCTCAGGCACAAATAGAGCAATATAGTACTCAGCCTCTTGTTCTAAAATTGAGTAAGGAATGTCTTGATAGCTGGACAAAAGGGTGTAACGAAAATGAAACATTCGGTACTATAACAACAGATAAAGAGGGAAACTCTTTATTTGGAGTATATAGCAAATCATCTTCTTTTATCAGAAAATTAAACAAAAATGGTACAGAACTAAATGAAAAAGAGTTACCAGATAATTTTAAAGTTTTTAATATTTTACAAACAGAAGATGAAGGTTTTATTTTAGCTGGAACAATAGAAAAATCAAGTTTTGTTATGAAACTAAATAATGATTTTGACATTCTATGGGAAAAATCTTACCCTGTAAATAACTATTATACTAATATCGCAGAAGATAACAATAACCAATTAGTATTAACAGGAGCTAAGTATACGAGTAGTTCAAACGATTACCATATTTTAGGCTCAATAGTTGATCTTTTAACAGAAGAGGGTGAACTTATTTGGCATAAAGAAATTATTACAAAACGCTGCACTTCTTCCGACGATATAAAAGTATTGGACAATGGAAGTTTCTTAGTTCTTTTACACTATTCAAATGGTTATACGGATGATGACAGTTATTGCTATGAACTAGATTCTACTGGGTCTATTTTAAGTTCAATTAAACTAACCTCAAATAGTGCTCAAGAAATGTCCTTTAGCATGGAAGAAGTGAAAGATGGTTATATTTTTGTTGGCAGAATTGATTATAGTGTGTCTAAGATTAAGGTGTTTAAAACCAATAAATCTCTAGAAAAAATATGGCAAAAAGAATATACTGGTCCTGCCTCTAGGTATATTTGTCATTCTGTGAGTTCAACGATAGTTAAAGATGGAAGATTAGTAGTAGCATCAGCATATAATAATGTACTTCGCATTTTAAATATAGATTTAGATGGAAACTTAATTTTTGAGAAATCCATTACTAAAGATATTATAATGGGAGCAAGTTTTAATTGTGTCTCTGCTACATCAGATGGAGGCTTTATTGTCAGTACAAGTAACTCTTTATTTAAGTTTAATAAAAATGGAAATTGTCCAGAATTAGAGGAACTTAAATAAGAATTAAGAATAATTTTAAATAAAATTAAAACCACTAGCGGTCTCCCCGCTAGTGGTTTTTTTATAAACCTTATTTTTATCTACCAAACAAACTCTTGACCTGCCTCTGCGAAAGAAACTTCCACATCCCCATGGGCAAACTGCCCATCTGCAACCCGCCAATCTGCACTCGCACCAGCTTGGTTACATCCAGCCCCACGGCAGAGACCATTCGCCTAATTTGCCTTTTGCGACCCTCTCTTATCACCACTTTTAAGCTACTTTGTTTGGGCGAAGCATCATTGATATAAACCTTGGCTGGCAATGTCTTTCTGCCATCGAACTCGACCCCACTGCGGAGCTTCTCAGCCATCTGCTTGTCGAAGTAGCCGTTGACTGTTACCTTATAAACTTTTTCCAGCTTGTAGCGAGGATGGATGACCTTGTTAGCAAAATCACCATCGCTAGTCAGGAGCAAGAGCCCTTGCGATTGGTAATCCAAGCGACCCACAGCAAAAAGGTGCATCCCGAAGTCGGGCAATAAATCGTACACCAGCTTCCTGTCAAAATTGTCTTTATGCGATACCAAATATCCCGGTGGCTTGTTTATCATCAGATAAATCTTGTCATCTTTATATTCAGCCAGCTTACCGTCCACCTCCACCGTGTCTTGCTTGGGGTCTACCTGCCAGCTTAGCTCTCGGCATACTTGTCCATTGACTATCACCTTTCCTTGCGAGATTAGACTCTCCACGCCTCTCCTAGAGCCGAATCCGCAAAAAGCTAGAAACTTATTTATTCTCAAAGCAACCTGCTACCACGACTCAAAAGTGGAGGTGTTTATCTCATCGAACAAATCTTCAAAAATCTCAGGCTTTATGATTAAGTCAAACTTGTCGCGATTGTTGTCCTGAGCTTCCGAGATAGTAGCGTCCACAGTGATATCTGGATCGTCTGGGTCGCCAATGACATACTTCACATCGTAGGTCTTGCTCGACACAGAGTAAAGCGATTTGTTCTTCACCAAGTCGTAAAACTCTACCTTGAAGCTCATCTTGATGTGATAGCTCTCCACATTGTCGTCCGAGTCGTACTTATAAACTTCGTCCGTATAAGCCAATATCTCACCCTTCAACACACAATCGGCGTCTTTGGTCTGCGTTTTCAGATTGCTGTTCGAGTTGAACTGGGTCGAGAAGAAGTTCAACAAATCTTCGTCCAACCAATCTTCACTCGTGGAGTTGACAAAAGTCTGAATGGTAATTGTCTTCAGATGCGACAATCCGTGTCCTCCCACGCTGTATGCACAACCCAAAACAAGCAGTGGCAACAATAAAACTAAAAACTTTTTCATACTCTTTTATCTACCTTTTCCTCTAGAAGTTTTCAAAAAAACTCCCTCATTTTGTCCAAGAAAGTTCTTTTAGGATTTAGCTCTCTTCCAGCATCAAATTTGGCAAGTTTTTCGTACAACTTTCTCTCGTCTTTGCTTAGCTTTTCGGGAATTGCCACAGATATTCGCACAAACATATCTCCCTTGTAACCACGATTTACCACGGGCAACCCTTGCCCTTTTACTCGCAACACCTTACCAGAGGCTGTGCCGGGGGCAACCTTTAACTTGATCTTGCCACCGTAGATAGACTCTATCACCACATCTCCGCCCAGCACTGCCATCGAGACACTTATCGGATAATCTACATACAAGTTTTCGGCATCTCTGGCAAACAGTGGATGCTCCTTTTCCGAGATGACCACTATCAGGTCGCCTCTAGTGCCTCCGCCTTGAGCAACATTGCCTTGTCCATCCAACCGCAAATACTGCCCCTCTTCCACACCAGCGGGGATTTTCACTACCACAGTTTTTTGCTTTTCTTCTCTGCCACTGCCACCACAACTCTTGCAAACATTCTTTATCTTTTGCCCTGTGCCACCACAACCGGGGCACTCGACCACCGTCTGCATCCTGCCAAATAGTGAGTTCTGCACTTGGCGAACTTGCCCTGTGCCACCACACTGCGAGCAAACCTCTTTCTTGCCATCGGCTGCACCCGTGCCACCGCACTTTTGGCAATCCTCTTTCACTTTCAACTTGATTTTCTTCTCGCACCCTTTGGCTATCTCCAACAAGCTCAGGCTTACTTTTACCTGCAAATCTTCACCGCGTTTGGAGCGTCTGCCGCCTCTGCGACCACCGCCAAAGATATTGCCAAAGAAAGAAGAGAACCCTTCGCCCTCGAAGACATCGGAAAAATCGCTACCATGCGTAAAGTCTGACCAACGGAAGCCGCCCTGATGACCGAAAGCTCCGCTCATTCCAGCGTGTCCGAATTGGTCGTAGCGAGACTTCTTGTTAGCGTCCGAGAGTACCTCATAAGCTTCCGATGCCTCTTTGAACTTCTCTTCTGCCTCTTTATTTCCTTGGTTCTTATCGGGATGAAACTTCATCGCCAGCTTGCGATAAGCTTTCTTTATCTCGGCAGCACTAGCACTCTTGTCTATTCCCAGCACCTGATAATAATCTCTTTTTGACATAATTTTCTACTATCTCCATTTAATGCTTTTTCTTAAATTTCCATTTGTCTTGCCCAACTTTGGCTGGAAAAGACAAATAAAAACAAACACTAAGCAAATGAGCAAGAAAGACGAAGATAAACTTCGCCTTTCTTATCTCAAATTTTAATCTTACTTATCGTCGTCCACTACTTCGAAGTCAGCATCGACAGGACCATCTTTGCCTTTGTCGCCATCGCCACTATTGGCAGATTGAGCTTGCGTGTCAGCACCAGCACCACTGGCTGCTTGCTCTTTTTGCATCTCAGCTTGCAGTATCTCGCCTATCTTCTGAGCCTTGCTAGCTAGCTCATCTCGGGCAGCGGTTACCTCTTCTTTGCTGGTAGCTTTATCTTTCTTCTCTTTTGCCTCGCTCAGAGCTTCCTCTATCTTCTTCTTCTCGTCTTCAGCCAGCTTGTCGCCGTACTCTTTCAGAGATTTCTCTGTAGAGAATATCAAAGTATCCAGCTCATTCTTGGCGTTGATGAGCTCTTTGCGTTTGTCGTCGTCCGCTTTGTTTGCCTCAGCCTCTTTCACCATCTTCTCTATCTCTTCCTCGGACAAAGAGCCGGGTCTTTCGATTTTGATAGATTGCTCCTTACCAGTGCCCTTGTCTTTGGCAGTTACATGCAATATTCCGTTAGCGTCGATGTCGAAGGTTACCTCTATCTGTGGCACGCCTCTAGGTGCTGGTGGCAAGCCCACCAAATCGAAGTTGCCTAGCACCCTATTGTCGGCTGCCATCGGTCTTTCGCCCTGCAACACCTTGATGTTTACCGCTGGTTGGTTGTCCGCAGCTGTAGAGAACACTTGAGACTTCTTGGTAGGGATAGTCGTGTTCCTCTCGATAAGAGCGGTCATCACACCGCCCATCGTCTCTATGCCCAGTGTCAGCGGTGTTACATCCAAGAGCAGGACATCGTCCACACTCTCATCACCACTGAGGATACCACCTTGGATGCCAGCACCAGTAGCCACCACCTCGTCGGGGTTGACAGACTTGTTCACCTTCTTGCCGAAGTACTTCTCCACAGCTTCTACCACGGCTGGTATCCTTGTCGAGCCGCCCACTAGCAACACCTCGTCTATCTTGTCGGTACTCAACCCAGCATCACTCATCGCTTTGCGACATGGCTCAATACTCTTGGCTATCAAGTCGGAAACCATAGAGTCGAACTCTGCTTTGTTCAGTGTGAGGTCAAGGTGCTTAGGTCCACTGGCATCGGCTGTGATAAACGGCAAGTTGATGTTGGCACTGGTAGTGCCCGAGAGCTCTATCTTCGCCTTCTCAGCTGCCTCTTTGAGCCGTTGCATCACAGTGGGATCGCTACCCAAATCGATGCCCTCTTGAGCTTTAAACTTCTCCAATATCCACATAATGATCTTTTGGTCGAAGTCATCTCCGCCCAAGTGTGTATCACCGTTGGTAGAGAGCACCTCTATCACACCATCTGAGATGTCCAAGATAGAGATGTCAAAAGTACCACCACCCAAGTCGTAAACTGCCACCTTCTCCTCTTTTTGAGAGTTCAGCCCGTACGCCAGAGCAGCCGCAGTTGGCTCGTTGATTATCCTCTTCACCTCTAGTCCTGCTATCTTGCCAGCGTCTTTGGTGGCTTGCCTTTGAGCGTCATTAAAGTAAGCTGGCACGGTGATTACCGCCTGAGTTACCTTTTGCCCCAGATAAGCCTCGGCTGTCTCTTTCATCTTGCCTAGTATCATCGAAGATATCTCTTGCGGTGTGAAATCCTTGTTTTCCACATTCACATGAAACACAGCCTCGCTCTTGCCTTGTTTCACTTCGTACGGCACGGTCTTGACCTCTTCAGCCAGCTCGTTTAGTTGCCTTCCGATGAACCTCTTGGCAGAGAATATCGTGTTTTGCGGATTGGTAACTGCTTGCCTTTTGGCAAGTGAGCCCACCAATCTTTGCTTGTCTTTGGTAAAGCCAACCACCGAAGGGGTCGTCCTGTTACCTTCTGCATTGGTGATAACCACAGGCTTACCACCTTCCATCACTGAGACACAAGAGTTTGTAGTGCCCAAGTCTATTCCTATAATTTTTCCCATAATCTTTCTCCTTTCAAAAATTTCAATAATTTAATACGCCGCTTGCAAAATTTGCAACACAGCCTCTTGGTTTAACTTTAAAAATCCACCTATACTCTCCCGAGAGAGCATCGTCTTTTCTGCCATAATCGGCAAATCTTCTTGCTTTATGCCCACTTGCGATAGCCTAGCTGGCATCCCCAGTGAAGCAAAAAACTCCCGCAACATCGTGATGAAGCCAGAGGGCTTGTCTTTGCCATCCAGAGCAAATAGCTCCTTATCTAGTGTCGCAAATCTATCTTTGTCCGCACCTTGCGATAAAACATACTCCATCCACGCTGGAAAGATAATCGCCAAGCCTACACCATGAGTAATGTCCGAAACAGCCGACACGCCGTGCTCTATCTGATGACTCGCCCAATCCGTGTACTTGCCCGCTGCCAAAAGCCCGTTTAGAGCCATAGTCGATGCCCACATCAAGTTAGCTCTAGCTTCGTAGTCATTCGGCTTGAGTAGAGCCACAGGAGCGTAATGCAAACAGGTTTTCAAGATACCGATAGCAAACTGGTCGGAAACCATCGCACTGACAGTGGACGAAAAGTATTGCTCGAAGACATGTGCCATAATGTCCACAACACCCGCAGCCGTGTGATAAGCACCCACACTATAGGTGAACTCAGGGTTTAGCAGTGCAAAGCGAGGTATCTGCAGTTGACTGTAGCAAGGGATTTTCTCTTGCGTCTGGTCGTTGGATATCACCGCATTTTGGTTACTCTCCGTGCCAGTGGCCGCCATGGTGATGATGCACCCCAGAGGCACAGCGTTACTCACCGACTCAGCACTTTTCACCATCTGCCAAGCATCACCATCGTAATAGACCGCACGAGCTATGCACTTGCTACAATCCACCACACTGCCTCCACCCACTGCCAAGATGAAGTCCAACTGCTTATCCCTAACAAGCCTCACCCCTTGATGCACACTGCTGACCCTAGGATTGGGGGCTATTCCGCTTAACTCTGCAAAAGCTTTACTCTCGGCTTGCAAGATACTCACCACTTGGTCGTAAAGACCGTTCTTTTTGATGCTCCCGCCACCGTAGGTCAGCAACACCTTTTTGCCTCTTATCAGCTGGGGCAAGTTATCCAAAGCGGTTTTACCAAAAAAAATCTCAGTTGGGATTTGAAACCTAAAATCTATCATCTTTTTACCTCCCTAACATTTGTTCAGGTGCAAAGTAGTAGCCAGCTTCAACAAATTCTCTCCTAAATTTTGCATATTGTCCAAACCCTCTTGGTCAGCTTCCACCTGCCCAGCTGCGTTGCCCAACCCGAAATTCCAGTAAGTAGAGCCTGCCACGAACATCTGCTGGATAGCGAAGAAGTGGTTGATGGTGTCCACAGTAGGCAACATCCCGCCTCTTCTGGCAGCCACCACCGCAGCTCCCACCTTGCCTTTAAGCAAATAACCGTTGGCACGGCACACCAACGCCGCTCTATCTATAAAAGCTTTCATCTGAGCCGTTACGCTGGACACATACACAGGTGAGCCCAAGATGATGACATCCGCCTCTTTCAGCTCTTGCACCATCTGGTTCAAGAAATCTTTGGCAATCACGCACTTTTCGTCTTTGTTTACAGCACATTGCCTACAGCCCAAACACGCTTGCAAATCTTTACTCGGTAATTGGAAAATCTTCGTAGAGTGTCCTGCCTTGCTGGCAACATCCAGCACCTTTTGGAGCAAAATAGCGGTGTTTCCCTCTTTGTGCGGACTCCCGTTGATAGCCAAAAATTTCATAACTCCCCCTTAGTTAAACTTCCCTTACTCGCCACAGCTTACAGCCACTTGAGCAGGTCGCAATATCTTATCGCCTTTTTTATAACCGTTTTTCACCACAAAAGCTACGCAATCTTTTTCGACCCCCGGAGCAGGCACATGCGAGAGAGCCTCGTGCAACTCTGGGTCGAACTCTTTGCCCTGCGACTCCAGCTTCTCCACGCCCTCTTTCTTTAGCAATCCCACCAGTTGAGCATAGATTTGCTTGGTACCTTTCATAAACTCCTCGAACTGATGCTTTTGAGCTCCCGAATCCAACGCCCTCTCGAAGTTGTCCAGCACATCACAAACCTCCAAGATAATATTCTCCGTAGCGTACTTTATCCACTGTTCTCGCTCTTTGATAGACCTTTTGCGGAAATTTTCAAACTCTGCCAAGTTACGAGCCAAGCGGTCTTTTAGAGACAAAACCTCTTTCTCTGCTTTTGCCAGCTTCTCTTTTGTGGAAAGGGGCTTCTCTTTTTTCACCTTCTGCTTCTCTTTTTTCGGCTCAGTATTTGCAATTTTTTGCTCTTCTTTATTTTCAACTTTTTTTTCGTCTTTGTTCTGACTGCTTTTGTTTTCGGTACTACTACTCATATCCTCTCTAAAACTCCTTAAAACATCGTTGTTCTGGCAATCAACAAGAGTGAGTGCCAATTTTTGCCAACTTCTCTTCTGCCTAAAAACTGTCAAACAATTTCTTAGATTGCCAAAAAAAAAGCTTCCCGAAAAACGAGAAGCTTTCTTTTTATTATTAGCTCTATTCTGCCATTTTTTTGTAATGCTCGAAACGGGCATCAACAAACTTCTGAGCAGCTTCCCAGTACTTTTCAGCTTTAGCTTTGTCCATTGCCATTAGAGATGTGTATCTTTTCTCATTTTGCAAGAACTCGCTCACATCTTTCACAGGAGGTCTACTCTCGAAAAGGAAAGGATTTTTACCTTGAACAGTCAAGTCTGGATTATAACGATAAAGTGGCCAGTAACCTGTGTCCACAGCTAATTTCTCTTCGTCTTGGGCTTTGCTCATATCTATACCGTGATTGATACAAGGAGCGTACACAAAGACGATAGAAGGTCCATCATAAGCCTCTGCCTCACGCATAGCGTTGATCAGCTGGTTGCGATTAGCACCCATAGCACAAGAGGCAACATACACATAGCCATAGCTCATCATCATCTGACCTAGGTCTTTCTTGTTCAATGGTTTACCTGCTTCGGCAAACTTGGCAATAGCCCCGATAGGCGTAGCTTTAGACGCTTGTCCACCAGTGTTGGAGTACACCTCTGTGTCCATCACCAAAATGTTGATATTCTTGCCAGTGGCTAGTGCGTGGTCTACTCCACCAAAGCCGATGTCGTAAGCCCAACCATCACCACCAAACGCCCAGATAGACTTGTCCACGAAGTAGTTTTGCAACTCAATGACTCTGCTCAAGGCATCATCTTTGCTCTCTGCAGGCAATAGCTCTCTGATGCGGATAGCTCTCGCCATAGCTTCATCATCTTTAGCATCAAAATTATCCAAAGCCTCTTTCAGCAAGGTAGCCAACTCGCCATCACAACTAGACAGACTCTCTTGTATGGCAGCCTTCAGGTTCACCCTATTGGCGTCTACTGCCAAACGGAAACCAAGCCCATACTCAGCGTTGTCTTCAAACAAAGAGTTCGCCCACGCTGGTCCGTGTCCGTCTTGGTTCTTGCAATAAGGAATAGACGGGAAAGTGCCACCCCAGATAGAAGAACACCCTGTAGCGTTTGCCACAAGCATTCTATTACCAAAAAGTTGTGTAAGCAACTTAACATAAGGAGTCTCACCACAACCAGCACAAGCTCCAGAGAACTCTAACAATGGTTGTTTGAATTGCGAACCTTTAATAGTGGTAGCAGGCAGTACATCTCCAACAACATCTTCTGGCTTGCTTTGGAAATATTTCAAATTCTCTCTTTGCTCTAGCTCTTCATCAATAGGTTTGAACTTTAAGGCGTCTTTTGGACAAGAATTGATACACACGCCACAGCCAAGACAATCATCTACATAAACTTGCATTCTATATTCGTACTTTTCGCCATCTTTACCCATAGCTGGGATTGTATTAAATCCAGCAGGCTTATCTGCCAAATCTTCTTTAGCGATAAGTTTAGGGCGAATAGCAGCGTGAGGACACACCAACGAACAAGCGTTACATTGAATACAATCATCTGCAATCCAGCTAGGCACTTGGGCTGCCACCCCTCGTTTTTCCAAAGCAGCAGTACCAGTGCACATACTACCATCTAAAAGCATCTTAGATACCGGGATGTCATCACCCTTCTCGTGCATTATCGGCTCTATCACGCTCTTGGTGAAGTCATCAGCATCCGCTGGCACCAATTTTTTCGGCTCTACCCAGTTTCCAGCTTTGCTTGGCACTTCCACCTGCACCAAAGCCTTGCTCGCCTCATCCACAGCTTTCCAGTTCATATCCACTACAGATTGACCTTTTTTCTTAAGATAAGTTTTTTTAATAGTCTCTTTTATCAAAGATATAGCTTCATCTTTAGGCAAAATCTCAGAAATAGCAAAGAAAGCAGCTTGCATCACGGTATTGATTCTACCGCCTAATCCACAAGCTCTGGCAATTTTCAAAGCGTCGATATTGTAAAAGCGGATCTTCTTGGCGATAATCGTTTCTTGCATCTCTTTGGTCAACTTGGAAAACACCTCTTGGCTAGAGTAGTGCGAATTCAAAAGGAAAATGCCATTATCTTTGATGCCTTCCAAAATATCGTAACGACCAATGTAAGCAGGATTGTGACAAGCAATAAAATCGGCGTTGGTGATAAGATACTCACTCAAAATAGGCTTCTTGCCAAATCGCAAATGACTTCTGGTAACACCACCAGACTTTTTGGAATCGTACTGGAAATATCCTTGGGCATACATATCTGTGTTATCGCCGATAATCTTGATAGAGTTCTTATTCGCTCCCACAGTACCATCTGCACCCAATCCCCAGAACTTACAGCTCACAGTGCCTTCTGGCAAAGTATTGATGTAATCTTTTACAGAAATAGAAGTTCCACTTAAGTCATCATTGATACCAACGGTAAAACCGTGCTTTAGACCTTTTCCTGCCAAATCGTAGATAGCTTTAACCATAGATGGTGTAAACTCTTTGGAAGACAAGCCATAACGACCGCCCACTACCTTCATATCTGTATCTGTCAAAGCCGCTACCACATCCATAAACAGTGGCTCGCCGATAGACCCCGGCTCTTTTGTCCTATCCAATACGATGATATCTTTTGCAGTGCTTGGCAAAGCTTCTTTTAAATGTTTTACAGAGAATGGACGATACAAACGAACCATTATCAGCCCAACTTTTTCACCTTTGCTATTCAGATAGTTCACAGTCTCTTCTACAGTAGAAGCACCAGAACCCATACACACAATAACTTTGGTAGCATCTGGAGCTCCAACATAATCAAATAATTTGTAGTCTCTACCTGTCAGCTTGGCTACTTTATTCATATACTCTAACACTATCTCTGGCAAAGCTTCGTAATAGTTGTTAGAAATCTCTCTGCCTTGGAAGTACACATCAGGGTTTTGAGCAGCCACTTTTACTGTCGGTTTTTGTGGATTTAGTGCCAAATCTCTAAAAGCTCTGACATATTTCATCTCCAAAAGCCCTTTCAGTTCGTCGTAATCCAAAACATCGATCTTAGAAATTTCGTGCGAGTTGCGGAAGCCATCGAAGAAATTCAAGAAAGGGATGCGAGATTTGAGCGTAGCCAAATGCGACACTACTGCCAAATCCATAATCTCTTGCCCATTCGACGCTGCCATCAGAGCGAAGCCCGTGTTACGAGCACACATTACATCTGAATGGTCTCCAAAAATTGACAAAGCCTGACAAGCCAACGAACGAGCCGAAACATGGAAAACTGTAGGAAGCATCTCCCCAGCTATTTTATGCATATTAGGGAGCATCAAAAGAAGTCCTTGCGACGCTGTGAAAGTGGTGGTAAGAGCACCCGCAGACAAAGCTCCATGTACCGCTCCAGCAGCTCCAGCCTCCGATTGCATCTCGGTTACATCTAGCAGTTGACCAAATACATTTTTGCGACCTTGAGAAGCCCACAAATCTGCATATTGACCCATATCTGACGAGGGAGTAATAGGATATATAGACGCTACATCCGAAAAGGCATAAGCCACATGGGCAGCTGCCATATTCCCATCCATCGTTAATTTCTTAGACATTTTTCCTCCTGTCTTAGGTTCATTTCTTATGGTCAGTCTTTGAAAAGCAGGTTTAGGTGTCAACTGAAAAATAGGGTAAGAATGGGCGGTACACAGTAAAAGTATCCACCCTTATTTATTTTTTCTATATCTTTTAAATAACAATCTGTGATTATTGGGCTAATGTTCAAAACATTAAAATTAGGTTTCCTAGAATTTTCCCGCAAAATTTGCTTCGGAGTCTTACCTTTTCGCCCTCTGTTTCCTCTAAAATGATTAAAATACAGCGTATAACTGTGCGCTTTACGCACAAAATCGTTGCAATCATCAAATTCATCAATCAGATAAAACTCGTCCTCTACCAGCCGATGAGCACTTTCAATATCAGAATTAAAAGTGGGCGAACCTTTGGGGATAAGCGAATGATTAGCACCATTTATTTGCACACTTTTTTGAAAAAAGCTCAAACCCTTTTTCTTGGGACTCACAAACTCTGAGCCATTGTCGGTTTGAAAAGTAACTTTGGAAAGATCAACACCACAACTCTTTAATCTTTTAGACAAAAAATCGATATAAATCCCTGCATTTACGGCTGTTTTCTCATAGCAATAACCGATGAATTGCATACCAGTTTTGTAGTCTCTAGCAGTGATTTGATAGCGAGGATAATTTTTGTACTTAATCCCCTCAAACAATTCTGGCATATCGGTCAAATACTTAATATCCACTTGGATTTTTTCAAAAGGTTTTGCCCTAGCTCGCATTTCACTTAAATCTTTGCGTTGCTGATATTTCCGTTTCTTTTTCTTTACCAAACCAGCATCACAGAGCTTTTTATGAACAGTCGAAGCTGAACAATTTAACTGCAAATGGTCAATAATTCGCCTAGCTCCCCAGCGATTTTTTGCCTTTTTGCGACAAACTACTATTTCCTCTATTATCTCAGATTTTAAGCGATTTGGGAAATTTTGCTTTTTTCGAGATTTATTAACCAGACCATCCTCGCCCTTTTCTTTATAGGCTTTGACCCACTTTCGCACAGTTTTTCTAGTGGTCTCAAATTCTCTAGCTGCAGCGGAAATAGATGTTTCATTTGCAAATTTCACCAAATTTTTCCGATAAAATTTCTTGTCTTTTCTACTCATAATTTTCAGATTGTCTATATATTTATTCATAATGGTCAAATTACAGCTCTCACGGCTGATTTGACCATTTTTTTTACAGACTATTTCTCCATTTTTCTAATTAACTTTTCCATTTTATCATAAACCAGCCAATTACAAATCACTAACTTGGGGTGGATACTTTTAGTGTGGAGTTTCCAAAATTCTGCAAAAAGTGTTTGACACAAAGTTGCAGATTCGGTCGTTTGGCTGAAGGTGATAAAAGTTTCTATAAAAAGAGGTCGAAGAGGATGAGCAAAATCGGACAAAGTGTGAACAGTATGATGATGCGAATGCTGGGTATGATGTGTATGCAAGTATTGTTCGATGGCGTTTTTGACTAAGGAGCTTGTCTCATTAGATAAGAAGTTATAAAGAGTCGTCGGACAAATCTGGGGACTCTTTTTTTATTTATAAAAAAACAAAAAGATAGGAAGTAGAGAAAATGAAAAGTGTTAGTGAGATCAAGAAGAGGTTGGCAGAAGGGAAGGCTGTGGTTATCACTGCCGAGCAGGCATCGCAGTTGGCACGGACTAAATCAAAATCCGAGATTAGCAAAGAGGTGGATGTGGTAACGACTGCCACTTTTGCTCCGATGTGTTCTTCGGGCTGTTTTTTAAATTTTGGTAATTTGGATTTGCCGATAAGGATGGAAAAAATTTTTTTGAATGGAGTGCCTGCTCACGGGGGGTTGGCGGCTGCGGATACATACTTAGGAGCGGCAGCGGAAAATCCTGACAATCCCGGTTATGGTGGGGCTCATGTGATTTGTGATTTGATAGCGGGCAAGAGTGTTTGTTTGGAGGCACAAGGGAAGGGAACGGATTGTTATCCGCGGAAGGAGGTGAAAACTTATTTCAAGTTGGAAGATATTAATCAAGCTTATCTTTATAACCCGCGTAACGCTTATCAAAACTATCCTGTGGCGATAAATAGGTCGAGCAAAGATATTTATACTTATATGGGTAAGTTGAATGCAAATCTAGGGAATGCAAGTTATTCTAGTGCAGGAGAGATTAGTCCGTTGCTCAACGACCCCAAGATGAGAACTATCGGTGTGGGTTCTCGGGTGTTTTTGGCAGGTGCTAGAGGTTATGTGAGCTGGCAAGGCACTCAGTACGACAATCAGCGAGAGGAGAACGAGCATGGTATCCCTATGGTGCAGTCAGCGACTTTGGCTTTGATAGGCGATATGAAAAAGATGGATGCGAGGTTTATAAAGCCTTTGATTTTGAAAAAGTATGGTGTGAGTCTCTTTATCGGTGTGGGTATTCCTATCCCTATGTTGGATGATGAGATAGCTGGTAATGTGAGTATAGCTAATGAGCAGATAGACACTTTGGTGAGAGATTATGCTGAAAATGGTCATCCTGTGGTGTGCAAAACTAACTATGCAGAGCTTTTTAGTGGCGAGATAGATGTCTTGGGACAAAAGGTGAGTACTTTTACTTTTTCTAATCTAGCTAAAGCAAGGGAGATTGCAGAAATTTTAAAAACTAATTTGCAAGAGGGGAATTTTCAGATTACAGAGCCTGTAGAATTTTTTGAAGATAAAGTGGTGCAAAAGCCTTTGATTTTGCGGGAGAAAGATGAACGATAATCTGCGAGTCTATAGGAGGCTCAGCGGTGGCCATCGGCAAAGTGTGCAGGTTTGTTACAAAGAGAGCGATTTGGAGATACACTTTGATGAAAAGGTGGACTCAAAAATGCTGATGCAGGTATCTTTGGCAAAGATAAAAGAGTTAAGGAATAGTTTGGAGAGTTATGCAAATTTTGCTCAGCTGCATTCTCTTACACCAGTGGAATGCAATGATGACGACCCTAGTGGCGTTAGAGAGCTCAAGTGGTGTGCGATGCAGGCAGGTGTAGGTCCTTTGGCAGGAGTGGCAGGATTTTTTGCCAAAGAGGTCGGTGAGCACCTGATGGAGCAATTTGCCTTGCCAGAGGTGCTGGTGGAGAACGGTGGCGACCTTTACCTAGCGGGCTCTGAGCAGATGAGTGTCTATCTGCCAGGTAGTCAAAGTGACCAAGATTTGTGCTTAATGATAGACGATTTTCCCATGGGTGTGGCGACTTCTTCGGGGAAGTTCGGTCCGAGTTTTAGCAAAGGACGAGCCGATAGGGTGTGTGTTATTGCTAAAGACCCTGTGCTTGCGGACTGTTTGGCTACAGCTTACGCTAATCGGTTGAGCTCGGCGGAAGATTTACAAGATGTGTTACAAGGCTTAGACCCTAGAGTGCTGGGTTTTATAGCGTGTATAGATGGAAATTATGCGATCAAATCTGAGTTTGAAGTGAAGTTTTGTTAAAGTGATAAAAAATAAGAAGGTGAAATGAAAGTTGTAGAGGCTTTGAAGCAAGAGAAACCGTTACTGTCTTTGGAGGTGTTGCCTCCTGTACGAGGATGTGGACTTTCCAAAGTGCTAAAACCTTTGGAGAGTTTGGGTAAGTATAATTATAAATTTGTGAATGTTACTAACCATCAGAGAGCTTACAAACTGGTGCAAACTGCACAGGGTGTGGTGAAAGAGGCTACCAACAGGCGGACGGGAACTCTTGGGGTGGCAGGTGCTATTAGTCGTCATCTGGGGGTGGAGGCGGTGCCACACTTGATTTGCGGGGGGATTAACAAGTTCGAGCTAGAAGATTTGCTTATAGATTTGAACTTCTTGGACATCCACAATCTTTATGTGATAAGAGGCGACCCGCAGATGGGATCTAGAGTTTTTGTTCCCAGTGAAGATGGGTTTGCTCACGCCGACCAAATGGTGGCTCAGATAAAGCGGATGAACCAAGGCGAGTACTTATCGCCTGTGAAAAAGCCGAGCAGCACCGACTTCTGCATCGGGGTGGCTGCCTACCCAGAAAAGCACTTTGAAGCGTTAAATATGGAGAGCGACTTGCGTTACTTGCATGGCAAGCTGAACTCTGGCGCTGACTACATCATCACGCAGATGTTTTATGATGTGCAGAAATATAAAAGTTTTGTAAAGTTGGCACGGGAGCAAGGCATAAGTGTGCCTATCATCCCGGGGCTTAAGCCTATTGGCTCGCAAAAGGTGCTGGAGACTTTACCACGAGCATTCTACTTCGATGTGCCTAGTGAGTTGGCACAAGGGATGATGACTGCTGGGAGCAAGCAGGCAGAGCGAGAGTTCGGCTTGGAGTATATGAGCCAGATGATAGAGGAACTCTTGGAGTTTGGAGTGCCGGGCATTCACCTGTTTACCATGGGCAGTAGTAAGCTGACAGAAGATTTGCTTAGTAGGTTCAAAGGGGTGTTCTAGCAGATGGCGACCATCGGCAAGCATTGGGCGTTGCCCGACTGGCAAACTGTGGCAGCAAGAGCTGGAATGTATAAAGGCAAAGGGACTAATGAGTGGAACGAGTACAAGCAGTGGGTCTATGCGAAAGGTTATGCTCTTATCCAACCGCAGTTGCAATCTGTAACTTTGGGTTATAATAACGAGCTAATATTGCCAACTAGTTTTGCTCAGCCTAAAGCGGTTACTTACTTCGTGGCTACTTTGGGCTCAGAGATAGATCAAAAAATAGCTGAGTATTTTCATCAGGGTCAAGATTTGAAAGGGTTTCTTTTGGATGCTTGGAGTTCGCAATCTGTGGAGCAAATTTTGAGGTGGTGGGATAGAGTTTTACGGCGTCGATATGGCAAAGGCACTATCCGTTTTAGTCCTGGATACAAAGGACTGGATATTACTGCTAATGGCGACATTTTGGAAAGATTTTTGCAGTTACCGCTGGTGGTGGCAAATAAACAAACGGGCATAATGTTGCCACGGAAATCTTGTGTAGCACTAATAGGTTGGGAAGAAGTAGATGAAAAAAATGATAAAATTTGAGAAAGGCGAAAGATGAATAGAGCGGAATTTGCGAAAATTTTAAAAGAGAAAATTCTTACGCTAGATGGGGCGTATGGGAGCGAATTTTTTAAAAAAGGTTATGGTGAGTACTGTACAGACGAGTTGAACCTGAGCCACCCACAGGTGGTGCTAGATTTGCAAAAGAAATATGTGCAAGCTGGAGCGGATATTTTGTTGACGAACACTTTTAACGCTAATCCTGTGAAATTGCAAAAGTTAGGTTTGCAAGAAAAGTTCGAGCAGATCAATAAACAAGCCGTGGCAATTGGCAGGAAAGCTATAGGTAAGCGAAACTGCTTACTTTTTGGTAATCTAAGCTCGTGTGGAGATTATTTAGAGCCTTTTGGTAAAGCTGATTTTGAAGAGGTCGTTGATAGTTTTGCCACTCAGGCAGAGTTTCTTGCTAAACTGGGTGTAGATGGCTTTGTTTTGGAAACTATCTCTGATTTGGCAGAGTACAAAGCTGCCGTGGTAGGCATTCGCTCCGTTTGTGATGATTTGCCTTTGGTGGCTCAGATGACTTTCGAGGCGGATGGAGTCTGCACTACTGGTACGAGAGTAGAAATTTTTGCTGCTTTGGCACAAGATTTGGATATTGATGTTGTGGGCGTGAATTGTTCCACAGGACCAGAGCAGATGGTGGATAACATCAAGAAATTGAGGCAATACACCAACAAACCGCTAAGTGTAGAGCCAAACGCAGGCGATCCAGTGTTACAAGATGGCAAGCTGATATATTTGGACGGACCCGAGAAGTTTGCTCCACACATTGCCGATTTCGTGCAGATGGGCGTGGCAATAGTGGGAGGTTGCTGTGGTACAGACGATAGGCACATTGCCACCATCAAGCAGCTGACTGTGGGTAGAAAGCCCAAAATTTGTGGAGAGAAGCCCATGCAGGTGCTCACATCACGCACGGCAATGGCAGAGGTAGAACCGTTCTTGAAAATCGCAGAGCGAATCAATCCAGCGGGTAACGAAAAGTTCCAAAAAGAGATTGCCGACTTCAATTTCGATCGCATCAAACGCTTGGCACTGAGTCAGACTAGGGAAGGTGCGGACATTTTGGATGTAAATTTGGGCATAGAAAAGATTTTGCAAAAAGAGCATTTTCGGCAAGTGGTGCGTGCCTTGGATAAGGTGAACAGCTTGCCTATTTCTTTAGATGTGCAGTCTAGCAAGAATATGGAGATTGCCGCTCGCCATTACATTGGCCGCCCGCTTTTGAACTCTATCAGAGTTACGGCTAAGTCGCTGGAAAATAAGGCTAAGATATTGCAGCGGTACGGGGGAATGGTGGTGCTACTGGCGATGGACAAGAAGTTCCCCAAGAGCGTGGAGGACGCTTTGCGGATAGTTCAGCAGGGTGTTGATTACCTGCAAGATTGCGGGGTGGATTCGCAAAGGGTTTTGGTAGATCCACTTTTGAACAGCATTGCTACAGGAACTTTGCCAGAAAACAGTTTGCAATTGATAAAAAAGTTGCACGAACGAGGGCTGAAGAGCACTTGTGGCTTGTCCAACATTAGCTTCGGAATGCCCAGCAGAGGAGCTATAGGGACAGCTTTCTTGGCACAGGGCATTGGTGTGGGACTTTCTTCGGCGATAATGGAAGTGGGCAAAACGGAGCTAAAAGATGCAATCACGGGTGCTCTTTATTTACAGGGCAAGAAGTCAATGCTTTCTGATGAAAGCCAGAAGAGGGAAGACCTCACGGGTGCACTCTTGCAGGGTGATGCTCAGCTAGCCCAGAGGCTGGTGGATGTGGCTTTGGAGAGCAAGACTGCTCTGGAAGTGGCGGAGCAGGTGTTGGCGAACTCTATGCGGGAAATAGGGCAACTTTTTGCACGCAAAAAGATTTACCTGCCAGAATTGATGCTTGCTTCTCAAACCGCTGAGCCGCTTTTTAGTGTGCTTACCGCAGATGAGGATGGGCAGAGTGCCCCCAAAGAGGGCAAAGTGATGCTGGCAACAGTCAAAGGCGATATCCACTCCATCGGCAAGCAGATCATCGGCACGATCCTCAAGGGAGCAGGCTTCGAGGTGCTAGACATAGGGCAAGACCTAGACAAAGAGGTGATAGCAAGCAGAGTGCGGGAGCATCGCCCGGATATCTTGGGACTCTCGGCGATGATGACCACCACCGTGGGACAAGTGGAAGCGACCAAGGAGTACCTCACAGAGCAGGGGTTGGACTGTCTAGTGATAGCAGGCGGAGCGTCGATGACCAAAGATTTGGCGGAAAGCTATGGTTGTTACTATTGCAAGGACGCCTCGGAAGTGGTGGAGGTTTGCAAGAGACTCATAATCTCTTGCTAAGATTATTTTTTTTTAATTAGTTGATGCTATAAATATAAAATTATGATTTATCTTTCAAAATTTCAGTGGGACTTCTTTTTCTTACCCTATTTTTGGAAACTCCACACTAAAAGTATCCACCCCAAGTTAGTGATTTGTAATTGGCTGGTTTATGATAAGATGGAAAAGTTAATTAGAAAAATGGAGAAATAGTCTGTAAAAAAAATGGTCAAATCAGCCGTGAAAGCTGTAATTTGACCATTATGAATAAATATATAGACAATTTGAAAATTATGAGTAGAAAAGACAAGAAATTTTATCGGAAAAATTTGGTGAAATTTGCAAATGAAACATCTATTTCCGCTGCAGCTAAAGAATTTGAGACCACTAGAAAAACTGTGCGAAAGTGGGTAAAAGCCTATAAAGAAAAAGGCGAGGATGGTTTGATTAATAAATCTCGAAAAGAGCAAAATTTCCCAAATCGCTTAAAATCTGAGATAATAGAGGAAATAGTAGTTTGTCGTAAAAAGGCAAAAAACCGCTGGGGAGCTAGGCGAATTATTGACCATTTGCAGTTAAATTGTTCAGCTTCAACTGTTCATAAAAAGCTCTGTGATGCTGGTTTGGTAAAGAAAAAGAAACGGAAATATCAGCAACGCAAAGATTTAAGTGAAATGCGAGCTAGGGCAAAACCTTTTGAAAAAATCCAAGTGGATATTAAGTATTTGACCGATATGCCAGAATTGTTTGAGGGGATTAAGTACAAAAATTATCCTCGCTATCAAATCACTGCTAGAGACTACAAAACTGGTATGCAATTCATCGGTTATTGCTATGAGAAAACAGCCGTAAATGCAGGGATTTATATCGATTTTTTGTCTAAAAGATTAAAGAGTTGTGGTGTTGATCTTTCCAAAGTTACTTTTCAAACCGACAATGGCTCAGAGTTTGTGAGTCCCAAGAAAAAGGGTTTGAGCTTTTTTCAAAAAAGTGTGCAAATAAATGGTGCTAATCATTCGCTTATCCCCAAAGGTTCGCCCACTTTTAATTCTGATGTTGAAAGTGCTCATCGGCTGGTAGAGGACGAGTTTTATCTGATTGATGAATTTGATGATTGCAACGATTTTGTGCGTAAAGCACACAGTTATACGCTGTATTTTAATCATTTTAGAGGAAACAGAGGGCGAAAAGGTAAGACTCCGAAGCAAATTTTGCGGGAAAATTCTAGGAAACCTAATTTTAATGTTTTGAACATTAGCCCAATAATCACAGATTGTTATTTAAAAGATATAGAAAAAATAAATAAGGGTGGATACTTTTACTGTGTACCGCCCATTTTTGCAGAATATTAAAAAAACTGTTCAAGCATTATTTGCCAACGAAAGATTTTTAGTTACTTGTTTTACAAATCTTTCATTTTGCTCAATTTAAGAGCTTCCCCACATCACTCTCCAACACAACCTGCACACTCCCTAGCTTCTTAGCTTTTCCCAGCTTTGATCCGGGAGAATCGCCCACTATCAGGTAATCTAACTTGCTAGAGACAGCAGAAAGCACTTTGCCCCCCTTGCTAGCAAGCAAATCTTTCAGCTCCTGCCTTTTGTACTGTGCCAATTTACCCGTAACCAAAAAAGTTTTCCCGCTCAAACTACCTTTATTCAACTGACTATCGTCTAGAGCAAACTTTAAACCTGCATCTTGCAAAGCACTAATAGTCTTTAAATTTTCTAGGTTAGCAAAATAAGCCAAAATGTTTTCAGCCAATACAGAACCGACATCACTAACCGCTCTCAAATCTTCCAGAGTAGCCGACTGCAACTTTTCCAAAGACCCAAAATTACTAGCTAAAACCCCAGAGATTTGCTCTCCAACTCCCGAAATACCCAATCCATACAAAACTTTACCAAAAGGCTTCTCTTTGGAATTTTGTATAGAGTCCGCCAAATTTTGCACAGACTGCTCTGCCTGTCTCTCCAAAAGTAAAACTTTTTCATAATCAAGACTATAAATATCTTCTATTCTCTTCAGCATTCCATTGTCGGACAAAAGTTTAATCTGCTTTGGTCCTAACCCCACAATGTCTAAGGCTGCTTTAGAAACAAAATGTTCAATCTTCTTAAGACTTCTAGCAGGACAATCTTCATTAGGACAACTCACAATAAATTTTCCTTGCTTGAGTTTAGTGCCACACACAGGGCAAACCGTTGGTAATTCTATCTCTTTACCATCTCTTGCTGGCGTTGTAACCCCAATAATCTTGGGAATAATTTCACCAGATTTTATCAAAGTTACCTTATCGCCTATGTGTAAGTCCAAAGAACGCAAAAAAGCAAAATTGTGCAAAGTAGCTCGAGAAACCGTACTTCCCGATATTTGAACCGGTTGCAAAATTGCTACAGGTGTTACCACCCCCGTGCGTCCCACATTATACTCGATCTCTAAAAGCTCCGACACCTGTTGTTCTGCAGGAAACTTGTAAGCCATTGCCCACTTGGGATATTTGCTAGTAAAACCTAACTCTTTTTGTAAGACAAAATCATCTACTTTGAAAACTATCCCATCTATCTCAAAGCCAAGCTGTTCTCTTTGCTTGTCTAGCTTCGCACAATAATCTTTAATTTCGCTTTCTGTGGTGGCAAACGCAGAGAGTGGACTTACCAAAAATTTTTGCTTTTGTAAAAACTGCAAAACCTCTTCTTGAGAACCAAGCTCTAATCCCTGACTATATCCCAAAGCATAAAAATAAGCCTGCAGACGGCGATTTCTCGCTTGGCTACTATCTTTCAATTTTATCGCACCCACTGCCGCATTGCGAGGATTAGCAAAAGTGTAGCCCTGTGCCAAAAGCCGTGCGAACTCCTTGGCAGGCATAAACACCTCCCCCCGCACCTCCAGCTTGCGTGTGCACTCTATCCGTTGCGGCAGAGCCTTTATCATCTGCAAATTAGCAGAAATGTTCTCGCCTTGCTTGCCATCGCCTCTGGTAGTAGCATACTGCAAGCGACCGTTTTCATAGAGGATATTTACAGAGAAGCCGTCAAATTTGGGCTCCATACTCAGCTTGGGGCAACCCAGTTTTTGCCAAAAATTGACAACCTCATCCACAGAAAAAAGGTTATCAAGCGAATACATCGGTTGCAAATGGGCAATGCTCTTGCTGGTGGAGAGCAAATCGCTCCCGACCACCTTAGTGGGCGAGTTTGGGTCTTGATACTCCGGGAACTTCTGCTCCAAATCTTTGAGCTCTGCCAAGAGCAAATCGTACTGTGCGTCCGAAATAGTCGGCATAGCTTTTTGGTAATAAAGACGATTGTGCTCGCTTAACTCTTTTGTAAGGGAATCTATGCGTTGCTTGGGGTTCATCTACTTTGCATTTTTTAAAAAAACTTACAAACGAGAGTCAAAATAAGCGTCCAGTTCCGCCTTTATATTCTCGCCCAAGAGCTTCCTCATCTGATAATAAGAAACTTGTTTGGCTCTCTCATAGCTCAAAGCTCCGTCTCTACCAACTTTATCCAAGCTAAAAATCATCAGGTTTTTATCTGTTCTAACTATCTTAAGAGCTAAAGTCCAGCGATAAAATTTGGTACTTTTATTCAAGTTCTCCTTGGCAAAACTTACTTTACCCTCAATCTTCAAAAGCGGATTATTGCTTCCGCTAAAATCCAAGTTGTACATCACTCGCTCAGTCATACCTTTCACCGCATCTTGCTCATCGCCCTGCACGCTCACAGCGTAGGTAATCTGCTTGCCCAGCTCCCGCACGATGCTAGAGAGCTCGGAGTAAGAGTACTTGGTGATGGTCATCTGAGCATCCTTGGGGCTAATGATCTGCAACTGCTCCAGCAGTCCACGGTTTATCTTGGAGTAAGCCAGAGCTGCCCTATAACAGCCGTATTTCTGGAGGATGTCGTTGCTACTTTTAGCCTTGCTCACAAATACACTCAAATCATCTTCGTTGTCCGAAATCCTCTGTTCATAGATTTTAGCAGTCTCTTTCCTATCGATATAAGCTAAAGTGTGCACCTTTTTTTTGTCGTCTTTGTACTTGCCGGCAAACTTCACATTCACCAAAGACTGACTAGAGCTAACCTCTACAGAGCTTTCTTGGCTAGCACTCTCGTCTTGCCTGAGTCCCTCCGCATTCAATATCTCCGAATACTTTTGAAGGGTCTTGCTACTGGCGACAATGTCTGCCCGAAAAATCTTGGCTAGATTGCCCTGAGCCATCCTCTTGGCATCTTCGTATGTGTCGCCATTACCCAGAGCCGAAAGATAATCTTCCGCTGGGTACTCGCCACTGCCATCTATCGAATGCAAAAACTTGTCTTGCATCGCCTTGGGACTCTTGGGTGCAGTCGCACAGCCCGCTAAAAGCAAAGCAAACAAGCAAATTTTAAAAAGTTTCATTTTACCTCTCCTGTCTTTATTTTATGCAGTAAGATTGATAAAAGTTGAGCTTATCATATCCTACCTCTTTTCTGCCCAAATCGTCCACCTTAAGTAGTTTGCCGCTCTTGTCGTAATAGTTTACTCGCCACGAATACACCCCCGGCAAAAGATACACATCTGCGATGTAACCCTTGGATGGCAAGTACCTAGCTGCTCTCAGGTCTGCGTTCTCTGTAGCGTTGATACCTATATCCAGAGCAAGCCCTCCCAGTAGCGAGAAGATGTTATCGTCCCCTAGCTGGTCTTTGGCGACCTTCTTGGCTGCCTCACCAGCTACACCCTTTACTATGGCTCTGGTAACGCTCTTGACCACCATTCGCCTGTATCCCAGCTCGAAGACGCTCCTGACCACATTATCAAACGCCTCCATCAGCTCTAGGTCGGCTCTCGCCACTTGTTGCCCTGTGGTGTCCGCTACTAGCACCTCCACCCTGTGCACCTGTGATGCCCTTGCCACTAGTGTGGGTAGCTGAAACTTGAAGTTGTAACCACCTTGCAACCCCGGATAGGCAAAGGTGTTCAAGCCTTGCAAGTCAAACTGCCCAGAGCCCCCAGTTTTGGATGTAGCCAAGATAACCATCCCCGGTTGTGTGTTGATATACAAGGTCTTCGCCTCTTTGAGCGGTCCTTGCCCTGCTAGGCTCAACATGCTCACTGCCACCTTGTCTTGCTGCTCACGACTCAGACTCAGGCGTGGTTGAGGGAAGTCGTAGATGGAGCTTTGCAATGCGAAAGCTTTGTCTATCTTCTTCTTGTCGATGGCAGCGTCGTCCCACTTACCCAGCCATTGGTAAAGACGCATACTCACATACCTGCCCAGAGCGTCGTTGTAAAACTTGTTGCTCACTGAGCTTATCTTGACCTTGCTGTCTTTGCTCTGGTTATATGCCCTATCTAGCTTTGCATTCTTGTCTTCGAGCACAGCCAACTTGTGATTGAGCCGATTTATCTCCACAAAAACATCGTCCACCATCCCGAGTTTTAGGTAATTGAAAGCTTTTATCAGATTAATGTAGATATCTTCGTAATCTTCGCCTGCGTAGTCCAGTGCGTTATCGTTCAGCAGATAAGACAAAGCCGCTTTCGAGACACTCTTGGTGTAAAGCTCATCAATATAAATCTCCGCTTTCTCCAACGCTTGATTGCTTTGCTCATATTTCCCTGCATAGTGATAAATCATCCCTAAATCAAGATAATACAATACCTTGTCTTTCTCATTATACCCTTCACGATTTTTTAGCTCGTTTATAGCTTGATCAAAATTGCCCGCAATCACTCCTTTATCAATATTGGCATAATGAGAAAGATTGGTTGCAGTAGCACCGCAACCAATCGTAAAAATTAGAACTAAAACTGACGCAAATCTTACCATGAATGAGAATCTTTACCGATAAGTTTTTTGATTTTTTTGTCTCCTATCCAAGTAATCTCATTCGTTTCAATGTTAATAAGTTGCAGATCGATTTGATAAAACTTTGCTTGCTGACCTTCGTACTCGTCCAAAATCACGCTAATGTCGCCCATCAACATAAAGTCTGCACCAGTCTCGGCGGCCAATCGCTTGGCTGTCTCCATAGATGCGTGCATCTGCTGTTGCGACCTCTCGCCGCGGACTTCCCCTCGCTCGCTAGAGCTAGCCACAAACTTTACTTTCCCAGAGTTTATCAAAACTTTTTGCATATCTTTGACAAAAGTTTGCGTGTTAATGTGCTCTGTAGAATTTTTCAGACCGATACCACCGACAATCACCACTGGCTTTTTACCATTGTTAGCTTGCTTAAAATCGTTTAACCATGGTGCAGACAAGCTTTGCTCTATCATCGATTCTGCTGTAAGTTTAGAGTCTGTATCGTTCCACCTACCGCTAAAATCTGTCTGCTTGTCCGCAGAAACCCGAGACACCTCTCTAGAGGCACACCCAAAAACAAAAGCTAACCCCAATAACAAAAATAAAATCTTTTTCATCTCAACTCCTTCTTTTACTCTTTTACAATTTTGTTCACTTTCTTTCGCTTTTTAGTTTATGTCAAACTTTTTATTAGCTTTCAAAAAACAACTAGACGCTTACAAAATCCGCCATAATCTCATCGGCAACAAAATAAGCTTTCGGAAGTAAAGCAACATTTTGATCATCTATCAGCAAAAATTTTTCGTACTTTCGTAAAATACGCTTATATCTTTTCAAGAAACTGCTACCAAACTTTAAAGAATAATCTCGCAAACTCAAACCTTGAACCATTCTTAGGCTCAAAAAAATGAACTCCGACTCTCGCTGCTGAACAGTAAGCTCTTCGATATTCCCAAAGCCATCTGTGCGAAAATAGTGCTGGTTTTTTTGATAATAACTACATCCTCCTTCACCTAAAGCCAAGTACTCTTTACCTTGCCAGTACGCTAGGTTGTGCTGCGATGCGTAGCCGGGCAAACAGAAGTTCGACAATTCATACTGCTGATAACCAACTGCTAAAAGCGTTTTTCTAATTTCCCGATAAAACTTTTCCAACTGGCTATCTCGAGGCAAATTTTTCCGCTGGTCATACATCGAAACACCTTGTTCCAAAGTGAGCAGATAAGTGGAAATGTGCTCTGGTTTAAGCTCCAACAAGCTTTGCAAAGAAATACGCAAATCTGATAAAGTTTGCCTCGGTAGACCGTACATCAAATCGCAAGAGATGTTGTCAAACCCCGCTCGGCGAAGGCACTCGAAGGCAAAGAGGGTTTGCTTCTTGTCCGCTCTGCGAGTCAGGGTTTTCAGCTCTTTGTCCAAAAAGGATTGCACACCCAAGCTAAAACGATTGAAACCAATTCCCTTAAGCCCGCGAGCAAATTCTAAATCGATGTCTGCAGGGTTTCCTTCGATAGTCGACTCTTGGCAACAGCGTAAATCTACCAAGCTGAGTAGTTTTTGAATTTGACCCAAATTGAGCAAAGATGGTGTCCCTCCACCGAAATAGACCGTCAAAGGTAAAAAATCAGGAAATTTTGCTAAGCTTTTTTGAGCTTCAGAATAATATCGCTCAAAATCAAACTTTAGCTTAGAATAAAAACTGCAGTAGCTACATTTTTGCTGACACCACGGTATGTGAAAATAGAGGTTTTCCAAGGTATTAAATGAGCTTCAAGCCCAAGAGGATGCCCAGCCAAACTGCCAAAATCCCAAGAGCAAGGTGCAAAAGCAAATATTGCAAGCAGACAAGATAACTGCCCTTTTCCAGCAAGGCAAAAATCTCAAACATAAAGCTGGAATATGTGGATAATCCACCCAGAAATCCAATGAACACAAAACGACGCAGATTTTCCGAAAACCAGCTGTAATGCTCTGCCAAGGGGAAAAGTAGCCCAAAAGCGAAACAAGCCAAAAGGTTCGTAACAAGAGTCGGGTACGGAATTTTGAAATTTTCCAAAAGTCCTGTCAAAAACTCGCCGTTTAAGTAGCGGAAACAAGCTCCCAAAAATCCACCAAAGCCAATATAGAGCAAGCTCATCGCCCAACAAAACCCATGGCTTTTCGCAAATTGTCTAGATTTTTTTGGGCTATCGGCTTAACCTTTTCAGCACCATCTTTGAGCACCTTTTCCAGATAAGGCTTATCGGCAATTATCTGCTCGTAAACCGCTCGCTTGCCAGCTAGCTCTTTCTCTATCGCCTCATAGAGTGTTTGCTTGGCATCTCCCCAACCCATACCTCCAGAGCGGTATCTCAGAGCTAGCTTCGCTTGCTCCGCTGGCGAGGCAAAATGTTTGTATAGAGCGAAAACGCTACAGCTCTCAGGGTCTTTGGGCTCTTCCACCGTTTGCGAGTTCGTCTTTATCTTCATCACCATTTTCCGCAACTTCTTGCTCGGTAAAAAGAGAGGAATTGTGTTTCCATAAGATTTGCTCATCTTGCGACCATCTAAACCCAAAACCTGCATCTCTTTGCTAAATTTGGCTTTAGGTATTACCAAAAGCTCTTTGCCGTAAGTATGGTTGATTACGCGTGCCACTTCTGCACACATCTCTACATGCTGTTTTTGATCTTTACCCACAGGAACAATATTTGGATTAAACATTAAAATATCCGCCGCCATCAACACAGGATAAGTAAACAAGCCCACATTTATATCTTCGTCTGCGGTACGCCCTGCCTGCAAATTTTTGGCAACTTTGTCTTTGTACGAGTGTGCCCTGTTTAGCAGCCCCTTGGGCATAAAAGCAGCCAAGATGGTTGCCAATTCAAATATCTGAGGCACATCCGATTGCCGATAAAAATGGATATTCTGTGGCTCTAGCCCACACGCTAACCAAGTAGCAGCAATCTGATACATACTCTCTAACCTTTGCTCGGCATCCTTGATGGAGTTCAGCGAGTGATAATCTGCCATAAAGTAATAAGATTCATACTCTTTAGCGTGTTCCAAAGCGGGTTTAATAGCCCCCAAATAATTCCCTAAATGAGGCACTCCCGTAGTTTGTATGCCTGTTAAAGATCTTTTCATAAAATTCCCCTCATCAAACTTTTGCATCTTAGCAACTTTTCCATTATTCAAAATTTACTCAATACATCTTTTAAAAATTTGTCTCTTTTCCCCACAGCTTTGTTCAATGGAGCATTTTCTACAAAAGCAAACAGATACAGCCGTTGTCCTTCCCCTTGGTACAACCCAGATAGAGCACAGACATTGTGCAACGAGCCACTTTTCCCTTTCACTCGCATATCGCTATCTATTCTTTGCAAAGTGCCATCTTTACCCAACTCTGGCAAACCAGCAAAAAAATCTATCCACAAAAAAGGTTTGTTCCAAACATATCTCAACAATTTCAAAATCGCTTGCACTGACAAGTAATTTTTGCCCAGTCCACTGCAACTTTCCAAGGTTACCTCTTCCCCCAATTTTTCTCGGATAAAATCTTCCACCACCTTCACTCCCGCTTTGGGATCATCAAACTTTTTTAGACCGAGATAACAACCCAGAGCTTCTGCGATGAAATTAGAAGAGTAAATATTCATCAAATGCAAAATATCTTTTAGCGATTTGGAACGATGCAAATAACATTTGCCAGACAAAAAAAAATCTTGAGGCAACTTCCGTCGCACCAACTGAGTCTGAGAACCCAACTCCAGATAGTGGCACAGAGCGAAGAAAAAGTGGTTGGTCGGATGGTACACCCTCTTGTACAGCTTTCTTCTCTTCTTGCTCAGGGCACTGCCCGCCTGTATGAGTAGCTTGCCCTGCTTTGGACTAGTAGCTATCCTCGAGCCGATATCGCCCTCCTGCTGCACCACAAAGTAATCTCCCGGCGTCTTGGGGTAAATCTTGCCATCTATAACATCTAGTTGGTAAGTGTTGTAGTTCAAAGACAAAGCACTCACTGGGGCATTGTAAGCCCTATCGTTCTTAGCCCGAGGCACTTGCTTGCATCCAGATGGGAAGTAAAGCATATCGTCTATCACCACTGTGCTGATATCCCTCACACCTAACCTCTTGAGCTCCAATGCGATAAGATAAAGCTCCTCCATCACCAAAGCTGGGTCTCCGCCCGCTTTCACAAAGAGTGTGTCTTGTTGCCATCGGAAGCTGGTCGAAAACCTAAAGTCTGCTCCCAGCTCCTCCAACGCCACCACAGAGGTGAACATCTTCAGATTAGAGGCAATATTCAGCTTCTCCTGCTGGGACTGCTCAGCCACGACCTTGTCAGCTTCCAGATCGTACACCAAAAATCCGCCCTTGGCAAAAAGTTGCCCACAAAGCACAAATACGACGCAAAGCGACAACGCCTTAACACTTTTCATAGTAGCCCCGGCACGCTGTCAAAATCCAGCTGATACTCTATTGGCAAACTCACCAGCTTATCTCTTAGAGCTTTCACTGCCCTGAGCTTGACCATATCTTTATCTGTAACCAACACATAGTCCGCCTCTGTCAGCTGTGCCATAGGCAAGTCGCGAAAATGGTGATGGTCGCCAAAAGCAAACCTCTTGCCCAAAACGATGCCAGCTTCCTCGATTTTATCCTCAAAAGCCTTGGGATCGGCTATCCCAGACACGCAATAGCACACTCCGCTTTGCAATGTCTTCACGCTCATTTGCTTGCCACCTGCTGCATAGAACCCTCTGGACACAATCTTGCCCTTGAGCACCTGCTTTCCATACTCATGAGCCAGCATCTCCACTTGTCTGTTGTCGCCATCCAGCACAATGCAGTCCGCATCCCTAAGGGCTTGCTTCCCCTCTCTTAGGTAGCCCGCTGGCAGGCACCAGCCGTTACCCAGACCCACTTTAGCCTTGAACAAGACAAAATCAAAATCGTGAGCGACGCTGAAATTTTGGAACGAGTCTTCCAAGATGATGATGTCCAAGTCGGCAAACCTCTTACACAGGTATCTCACCGCAGAGAGCCTGTCTTTGCCCACCACCACTGGCACTTGGGGCAGACTCTCTGCCAAAAGCAACGCCTCATCCCCTGCCCTGCTGGCTATGGGTAGCACCTTGTCTGCATCGCTAATAAGATGCACACCTGACTCCAGCTGGCTCTTATAGCCTCGCACCGAGATTGCCACCTTCAACCCCTTGTCCACCAGATAGTTTGCCAAGCTCATATCAAACGGCGTCTTGCCAGAACCTCCACACACGATGTTGCCCACACACACTACCCTCACACCTTCCACCCTCGCTGGTATAGCTCTTTTACGCTTAAAAGCCACCACACCTTTATAAACAAAAGAAAATCCTGCCAACAACCAAGAAAGCCAAGATTTTTTTTTGAGGTGCTTATCTGCGAAACTACTCATCGTCCACCAAAGCGTAGTGTTCAAAGTTTTGCCTAAAGAAGTCTATCGCAAACTGCATATCTGCGGGCAATTCAGCTGTAAAGCTCATCTGCTGAAGAGTTACAGGATGCTCGAAACAAAGACGATGCGAATGCAAAGCTGGTCTGGTGAGGTGATTTTTAAGAAGATGCTTCATCTTCTTGCCAAAGCAAGCAGGAACTCGCAAGATAGCATTTTTATTGCTACCATACACCTCATCTGCCAAGATGGAGTGCCCAAGATTGGCAAGGTGAACCCTAATCTGGTGCGTTCTGCCTGTGAGTATTTTGACCTTCACCAAGGAAAAAAAATCGTAACTTTCCAAGCTTTGGTACTCCGATATAGCCAACTTCCCCACTGAGTAAACCCCCATCTTGCGGAAATCTTTTTTGCTTCTGGACAATAGGTTTTCTATCCGCCCGCTTGGTGGCTCGATATTGCCTTGCACCAGTGCTAGGTAACTTTTGCCTATCTGCCTTAGTGCGAATTTGCTAGCCAACTCCACGGCAACTTTGTCGCTTTTGGCTATGAGCATCAGTCCCGAAGTAGTTTGGTCTAGGCGATGAACAATCCCCGGTCTTATCGTGTTCAAATTAGCTAAATTTTGCCCAAACCTTTTCAACAATCCTCCGACCAAAGTCCCCGTAAACTGCCCATTGCCCGGATGCACGCAAATTTCTGCTGGCTTGTTGATTACCGCTAGGTGCTCGTCCTCAAAGACCACCTGAAAATCCACATCCTCCGCTTGTAGCTGCTGCTCAGGTTGCTCTTGTTTAGCAACATCTACCTGCACTACATCGCCCAAGTGAAGCTGGAAACTTTTCTTCTCCTGCCGCTTACCATTTACCCGCACCAAGCCAGCTGTGATAGCCGCTCCAGCTCTGGCTCGCGAGACAAACTTATCTTGCAAAAACTTGTCCAGCCTTTGTTGGTCGTTTTCTAAAACTTGTAAACAGTTTATTTTATTCACTCTTTTTGTCTTTCTTTTTGGCATTCCCTTTGAAATCCACGGCGAACACGAAGCCCAAAATCTCTAAATTTTGCCCTCGCACCACAGCACTCTTCAAACCGAAGTGTAGCTCCAACTTCTTCATATTGTGGAAAACTGGCTCTATCGCCTCTTTTGCCTCCAACACCGCCAAAACATACTCCTTGAGCTTTTGCGAGCTCGCTCCCAAGGTGATGTTGAAAAAGTTGATGCTCTCCTCAATATCGGGGAAAAACTCACGGATGGAATGGGACAAGCTCACCACCTCGCCTTGTAAATCGACAAAAAGATACGCCTCGTTTGACACGGTGTAAAGAGCCTCCAGCCTTGAGCGATGCTCCAAGATTTTCGACCTCTTCAGCTCGTCGAAATCTTTGAGCTCGTTGTACATTATCCGCACATTTTCGTAGAGCTTGGTCATCTCTTTTTCTTGCTTGGGGATTTTGATCTGCGTGTTGAACTTCCCAACGCTAATGTCTTTGACAATCCTGCTTAGGTCACCCAAAGTCTTGGTCAAAAATCTAGGGATAAACAAAAACAAAACAGCTCCCACCACAAACTGCAACACCACCAAAATCATCAGGTTATTGACAAAAGTGCTCTTGATGTACTCATCAGCGATAGAGTAAGCGTTAGTAAACCTTGCCGTATAAACAAGTTGTGAGATAGAGAGCAAAACCAAGATTACCACAAAAACTCTCAAGATAAATTTTAATCTCATATCTTCTAGCTCCTTTTGAACTTGTCGATAAACAAATTCACATTTTCTTGCAAGCCAATTAGCAAAAATGAGTCCCCGCTGGAAAGAATGTCGTTCGCCTTGGGGCGGTCGTTCATCACGAACTGAATCTGATTTTCGCCGTTCTCATCAACGATTTTTTTTCTTCTTTTGATAGCTATCACATTTAGCCCGTATTTCGCCAAGATCTCCGCCTCCGAAAGCGATTTACTCCAAAACTGCTCAGGGATTTCTATCTCCACCAGAGAGTGCGTCTTGGAAATTTCAGTATAAGCCAAAATATTATTATGTAAAATAGTTCTGGCAAGCTCTATACCCACTTTTTTCTCGGGAAAGATGACATTAAAAACGCCCATTCGCTCCAAAATATCTTTGTGTATCTGATCTTTCACCTTGCTAAAAATAACAGGGATTTTCATCTTCTTCAAAAGCATATTGATCGTAATATTAACCTCAATATTACTACAAGTGGCAACTATCACAGCATCCATCTCGTGCAACCCCAATTGATTTAGCACAGCCTCGTCTGTAGCATCGGCGTTGATAGCAGAACTCACAAGACCCTGTGCTTGCATCTTATCCGTCATCTTCTTATTGATATCCACCGCCCACACCTCGACACCTGCCTCGTACAGCTCCGATGCCACCGTGCTACCGAACTTGCCTAATCCCAAAACTGCATATTTACTCATACCTATCTATCTCCTTCCTCTGCTTTTAAAAAAATAGCACTAGCCAATATTTATATTCTCTACAGGGTAAACAAAAACACTCTTCTCTTTTGCGTCCGACAAAGCAAAAATTATGGTCAAAGGTCCTATTCTGCCAAAAAACATCAAAAACATCACCACCAGCTTACCAGCCCAAGATAGCTCCGAAGTGATACCCATACTAAGTCCCACAGTACCAAAAGCGGACACTGCCTCAAAAATTATCGGCTTGAAGCCAAACGGCTCTAGAGCAAACAAAAGGAAGATAGCCACCAATATAGTCAGCATAGCTATCGCCAACAACGCAATCACCTGATTTAGCTTGCTCAAGGGGATGCTCCGCTGGAACACGGTAATCCTCTTGTTACCACGCATCAAAGACAGCACTGCCACCACGATGATAGCCAAGGTGGTGGTCTTGATGCCACCGCCCGTGGAACTAGGGCTAGCACCTATAAGCATAAAGAGCAAAGTCCACAAAAAAGAGGAGTCCGAGAGATTGGCTTGGTCGATGGTGTTAAATCCGCAAGTTCTGGTGGTAACCGACTGAAAAAAAGAGTGCCCAATCCTTTGCGAGTTGTCCAGATTGCTCATCGTACTATTTACCTCTGAGAAGTAGTAAAAAATCGCTCCGACCACTAGTAAAATCAAGGTGGTGTTAAGAGCAATCTTGGTGTGCAAAGCAAGGCGATTAAACTGCACATTGCCTTTTTTTATCATACCCCAGAAATCTATCAAACATGGAAATCCTAGTCCACCCAAAATTATCAGCAAGGGTATCACAAAAGTGATATACCAACTAAGGTTTAAGCCCATAAAACTCTCACTATAGAGCGAAAAACCCGCATTACAAAAAGAGGAAATAGAGTGAAACACCGCAAAGTAACCAGATTTTAGAAGCGAATATTCCAAAGATTTGAAGTGAAAAAAGAGCAAAACAGCTCCCAAAAGTTCTATGATAAAAGTCAAAATCATCACATTACGAATAAGAGAACCGATGCTATAACCTTTTAAAATCCCACTAACTGTCTCCACCATCGACTTACCCGCCGAATTAATTTTCTCTCCAATTATTAAAGCAAACAAAGTAGAAATCGTCATTATCCCCAGTCCACCTATCTGAATCAGCAGCAAGATAACCACTTGCCCAAAAAGAGTGAAATAGGTGTAAGTGTCTTTGACCACAAGCCCCGTAACGCAAACTGCCGAAGTTGAGGTGAAAAAAGCGTCTATCAGAGAAATTTGACCAGCTACCACCGACATAGGCAACTTCAGAAGCACAGCCCCCAAAAATATTGCTAGCAGAAAACTGATAATCACCAAGTAAAACGGGTTGTTGTAATATCGCTCCAGAATAGGATTGTCTTGAGGATTGGTGGAAAAGGTATAAAGAAATCTGGCGATTTGCCGAAAAATGATAAACAAAAAGAAAAGATTGCTATTAGCATGGCTCAAAAAGAAAAAAAACAGCAAACTTTCTGCCACTATCAGCACCTGCCTCACGACAGGATAACCTATGAAGCCAAAGTAAAATAACGCTATATTTAGTCCGTAGCAGATTGCCACTATCTGCCCATAATGACCCAAGAGAAAGTTTTCGGAAAGCTCCGCAACATTTATCCCAAGGAGCAAAAAGCACAAGTTTACAAAAGCAAATCCGTAAAGTGCCAGCCTAACTAAAACACCAAGACGGTCGATTTTGCTAAAGAGTTTCTTTAATTTGTCCAAAAACTAGCTCCGGAGATTGATCAGCATCTACCTTCACCAAAATATCCTTGGAAGCAAAAAAGTCGAGCAAAGGCTCAGTCTCATTTTTAAAAGTTGCCACCCTCTTTGCAATAGCTTTAGGATTATCGTCCGCTCTTCTGTGCAACTTTTTGCCACACTTATCGCAGAGATCGGCAACTTTCGGTTTTTTGATAAGATTGTACTCTATCCCGCAAGATGGGCAGTTTTGCCGAGCCGACATTCTAGCAATAGCCAGATCTTCTTGCAAATCGAGGTAAATAACTTTGTCTATCTCGAACTCTTGCAAGAGGAACTCCGCCTGCGAGGTGTTGCGAGGGAAACCATCCAAAATGAACCCTTTGCCTTGTCTGTCTATTTCTTGCTTCAAGAGTTTGATAACAAGTCCATCTGGCACTAGCTCGCCTTCGTCCAGATAACCCTTGAGCTCTTTACCGATGGGAGTTTGCTCTTTGATGTGCATCCTAAAAAGGTCGCCCGTGCTGATGTGAGCCAAATCGTACGCCTCTTGGATTTTTTTGGACTGAGTGCCTTTGCCACACCCTTGAATACCCATAATACACACAGCTAACTTATTATTATACATATTAAATCTCCTTAATCTTCAAAATTTATAACCTTATTGACCACCACACCATCGGACTTACTATCTTTCAAATGAACCATTAACTCACAAATAAGACCAATAGAAATAAACTGCACACCTATCACCGATAGCAACACCCCTAGCATCAACAATGGTCTACCCGAGATGCCCTCAACTAAAATATATTTAATATAAACGAGGTGCAAACATATAGCAATTCCTGCAAGAGTGAGCAAAGCTCCTATTCCACCAAAAAAATAAATCGGACTCCGCTTGTATTTAGTAATAACCCTGATAGTCAAAAAATCTAAAAAACCCCGCAGATAGCGTTCCAATCCGTACTTAGATTTGCCGTACTTTCTTTTGCGATGCTCTACTATTACCTCACCACAAGTAAACCCTTTTGCCTTTGCAATCACTGGAATATAGCGATGCATCTCCCCATAAATGTTTAAATTCTCAACCACAATCCTCTTATAAGCTTTGAAACCGCAATTGTAATCGTGCAACTTCATCCCAAAAAATCGTGAAACCACGAAATTGAACAGCTTAGAAGGCAAAGTCTTGCCCAAAGGGTCAAATCTTTGTTTCTTCCAGCCACTTGCCATATCGTAACCTTCTTCCAGCTTATCCAAGAACTTGCTTATCTCTTTGGGATTATCTTGCAAATCTGCGTCCATAGTAAATACTACATCGCCTTTCGCCAACTCAAACCCTTTTTGAATAGCCGCAGCTTTACCAAAATTTCGCTGAAACTTGACTACCTGCACCTTTTTATCTTGCTTTGCCTGCTGGCACATCTTTTCGTAGCTAGCATCGCGTGAGCCATCATCTATCAAAACTATCTGATAATCGTAACTCTTTGGGATATTCTCTCTAATCTCATCGCATAGAGTGCCTATCGTTTCTTGCTCATCAAACACCGAAATAATAAAAGAAATCAACTGCAAAATTGCCCTCCAATCTTCAAAACCATTGTCATCACCAACGATGCAACCACAGGCATTTTTAGATTATCGTCCACTTTCGTGGGAATAAGCTCTGCCAATGTAGCTGCCAGTGCCCCACCTGTGCATGTCCACCAAAAAAGCCACAGCTCAGGTGCTAGCCCTCGGTCTGCAAAAAAATAAACCAAAATAAGACAACCTGCAAAACAAGCCAGCGAGCCTTCCAAACTCTTGTCGCCTAGTCTTATCTTGCCAAACCTTTTACCGACCAAAGCTGCCAAAGAGTCGCCCAACGACAAGAAGCTCAAAGACAAAAAAGCAACCTCTCCCGAGAAAAAGCCCACACAAAAGATGCAAGAAACCAAAAGATAAAAAGAGCCTGCCAAACTACCAGATTTTTCGTGCTCTCGCAAGATAACTGCAAAATGTTTGTGGAGCACTTTGCCCACCGCACCATCACCTTTCCTTAGATGCTCATAAGCAAAAAACACACAAAACACACCGCCAATCCACAGCAAAGCAGCTTGCTTGTCATAACCCAGCCAATACTTATAGCCAAAAGGTATAAGTAGCGAAGTCAGATGTATGCTCTTTCTTAAAATCTCTTGCTTCATCCTACAAGTTCTTCCCGCAACACTTTTTGTACTTCTTCCCACTACCACACGGGCAAGGGTCATTTCGTCCTATCTTCTGCTCCACCACCCTTTGCTTAATCGGATTTGCATCTTCTCCACTGCTTGGATTGTAAGCAGAAGTGTTAGAATGGGTAAGATTGAGATTTTCTTGGCTCATCGCATTTGAGCGTTGTCGAGCTACCACACGAAAAATAAAAACTTTTTTTGCCACACTCTCCGTGATATTTGCCAAAAGCTCCTCAAATAGCTTGAAGCTTTCTTTCTTGTACTCTATAAGCGGATCTCGTTGTCCATAGGAACGAAGCCCTATTCCCTCTTTGAGCGAGTCCATCTCGTGCAGATGCTCTCGATACAGTTCATCCACCGTCTCCAGTAGCACAAACCGCTCTATCTGCTCGATCATCTGCTCGCCCATCATATCAACCTTATATTGATAAGCTGCCAAAACATCCGCCTGCAACTTCTTTTCCAAGTCGCCTTGCTGGTAATCTTCTGGCTTCAGCTTCAAGTCTAGCTCTCTATTGACTCTTGCCAAGAGCTCTTGGGTGTTAACCACACCATCTGCGGCTGTAATCTCATCTATCTTGTTGTACACGAAGTCCTCTATGAAGTCCAAAATCTCAGCTCTCACACTCTTGCCTTCTAGCACTTTTTTGCGATAAGAGTAGATTATCTCCCTTTGACTACTACCAACTTGGTCGTATTCCAAAAGGTTCTTGCGGATTTGGAAGTTGTGCGACTCCACACGCTTCTGGGCTTTCTCCACGGAGCGGTTCATCCACGGGTGATAAATAGCCTCTCCATCTCGCAGACCCAGTCTCTTCATCATTGGTGCTATTCTATCCGAACCAAATAAACGCATCAAGTTGTCTTCTAGCGACAGATAAAAGCGAGAAGTCCCCGGGTCTCCCTGCCGTCCTGCACGACCTCGCAACTGTCTATCTATTCGCCTTGATTCGTGCCGCTCTGTGCCGATGACATGCAATCCATCCATCATCTTGCCATAAGGTAGCTTATCGCTTATCTTTTTGCTGTATCCACTGCGGTAGCACTCCTTGTCCTGCGAAATCACACCATCACCCAGCTTAATGTCTGTTCCACGCCCAGCCATATTGGTGGCAATGGTTACCGCTCCGGGCTCACCAGCTTTTGCCACTACTTCCGCCTCTTTTTGGTTCTTCTTGGCGTTGAGCACATTGTGAGGAATTTTGCGTCTCTTGAGCATCTTGGACAATAGCTCCGAGACATCCACCGATACTGTGCCCACCAGCACGGGCTTGCCCTGCTTGTACCAGTACATCACCTCGTCCACCACCGCTTGATACTTCTCGTTCTTGGTCAGGTAAATCATATCATCGTAGTCTATGCGGGTAATGGGTACATTCGTTGGCACCTCCAGTACTGGCAAATTGTATATCTCACCGAACTCTTTGGCTTCAGTAACAGCAGTTCCAGTCATTCCCGAAATCTTATTATATAGTCTGAAATAGTTCTGGATGGTTACCGTGGCAAAGGTTTGCGAGGCTTTCTCTATCTTCACGCTCTCTTTCGCCTCTATGGCTTGGTGCAACCCCTCTGAGAACCTCCGCCCGGGCATGAGTCGTCCTGTGAACTCATCGACAATCATCACCTTGCCCTCTTGCACCACATACTCTTCATCTTTATTGAACAGAGCATACGCCTTGAGGAGCTGGTCTATGTTGTGCAGTTTTTCGTTCTTATCCAGAAACTTCTCAGAAATCTCCTCTTTGGCTTCCGCTTTCTCTTGCGATGACAACTTCTGATCTTTGTCCACCTCTTGCAAAGCCTCGTCTAGAGAGTCTATCAAAAATAGGTCGCTCTCCAGCTTACCCACCTCTACCTGACCTTTTTCGCTCAGATGACAAGAGTGCCCCCGCTCATCCACCACAAAGTACAACTGCTCATCCACCTCGTGCATTTTCTTGTCGCGAATAGCCACATTTTCGGCGTTTATCATAGCTTGCTTGTACGCAGGGTCTTTGAGCAACTTCAAAAAAGCTTTCCGCTTGGGCAAAGCTCTTTTTATCTTGAGCAATATTCCGCCTACTTCCCAGCTGTCTTTGGCGACATCCAAACTTTCGAGCTCTTTCAAAAAGTTGCCCACTAGCTCTCGCTGCATCCTAAAAAGTCTGGAGATAATCGGTCTAAATTCAGCAAAATAGTTCTTGCTTTCTGGCACAGGTCCACTAATAATCAAAGGAGTCCTCGCCTCATCTATCAAGACACTGTCCACCTCATCTATTATCGCATAATTCAACTTTCTTTGCACCAACTGGCTTTTATCCACAGCCATATTGTCTCTCAGATAATCGAAACCAAACTCGCTATTAGTGCCATACACAATATCACAAGCGTAAATAACTTGTTTTTCTTCTGAACTCATCATATTTTGCAAGCAACCCACGCTAAGACCGTGATACTCAAAAACTGGTGTCATCCATTGGGAGTCCCGTTTGGCTAGATAGTCGTTTACCGTGATAAGGTGTGCACCCTCGCCAGTAAGGGCGTTGAGGAACAACGGAAGCACAGCCACCAATGTTTTACCCTCACCAGTAGCCATCTCCGCTATCTCTCCATCGTGCAGAGCTATCCCGCCGATGAGTTGCACATCAAAAGGCACCATATCCCAAACTTGCTCACTCTCCACTACCATATATCTATGTCCCAGCAAGCGTTTACAAGTCTCTTTAAGATAAGCAAACACATCTGGCAAATAGTCGTCCAAAATCTTCTTGGTCTTCTCTTTTAGTTCCGCTTGCTGTTTGCCCAGAGCGTCATGATTTGCATCCGCCTTTTGCTCCTGATACGCTTGCTCAAGCTCTGCCAAAACCTTTTTCTCAGCCTCGAGTTTTTTTTGGATGGTGTACTTTATCTCTTGAAGATTTTTTTTGAACTTTTCCTCTGGCAACTCTTGCAAAGACTCATATATAACATTTATTTCTTCCACAATCGGATAAATAGATTTGAGCTTTTTGGCAGATCTATCGCCAAAAACTTTCGTTATCATCGATTTTAACATACAATTTCCCCTATTTTCATCAGTGTAACCTTGATTTAAAGGTTGCAAAGTCAAGAGTTTTTTTGAAATCTATCTTTGAGACAAAACTTCTCTATTCGCACTCTTACTTATATTCAAATAGATTAAGCCCAAAAAGAACAAGGCAACCCCGCCGACAACAAAAGCGTGGGAAGTATTTACCCATCTCAAAACCAGATAAACCCAAAAAGGTGCCATTCCTTGTCCCAAGAAAGCAAAAGCACTCAATCCTGCAACCATAGCTCCTTTCGTCTTCGGACAGATTATGCACAGCAAAGAACTCGTGCAGTTTACCACTATCAGTCCACCACCTAGCCCTGCCACAAACACCCCTAAAAGCAAAGACCAATATGTGTGGGCAAATCCTATGAGTAAATATCCTATCCCCATCACAAAAGATACCAAAACAAATATCTTCTGGTTGTCAAATTTGATTAAAATCTTATTAAAAAACAAACAAATAACGCCAGTGGAAACATTTAAGACTATAAAAACCATCGCAATATAGTAGCTTTTGATAAAGCCATTGGCTTGCAAAATAAAGGGAATGATGTTATGCATCATCAAGAAAATACACATCAAGATAAAAGTGGTAAGATAGATAGGAAAAGCTTTGAGAAAGTCTTGCTTTGCTAAAAATGAGTTCGTTTTCAAAGATTTTTTGCAAACCTTTGGAGCGGGCAAACTAAACAAGCACAAGATAAAAAGGAAAAACCCAAAACCATAGACAAGAAAAGGTGTCTTCCAGCCGTAAGCTACTAAATATCCTCCGCCACCAACCCAGACTATCCCGCCCAGACTAATGGCAACCCCTTGATAGCCTAGCATCTTCTCTCTTTTCTCCGATGTGAAATAGTCGCCAATCAAGATATTCACACAGGTATAAGCCCCACCAATGGCAAGCCCAAGCATTATCCTAGAAAGGGCAATAAAAAGCAAAGAATTACTAAAAAAAGGAACAAGACCAAAGATAGCATAAGCTAGCAAAGAAAAAATCAGAACTTTTTTTATGGGAAACTTATTGATAAAACCGTTGAAAAACAAGAAGCCAATTCCTATTGCTAAAGAAGGTAAGGTCAAAACTAAGCGAGCCAAACTTTTAGAGTTTGGATATTGCGAAAAATGTTCTGCTATGCCGGGCAAAGAGCCACTTATGGCAGCAGCACTGACATATAGAGAACTAACCAGACAAAGAGATAGCACTCCCCACTTTGTTAGTCTCACCCTTTGAGTCTCACGAAAGACTGGTCGTTGACGATAGATATCTCTAGCTCGCCTTTATCTTCCAATCGTGCTACCTCTTTGCCCACTAAATGCAGGTTTGCCCCTATCATCTTTGCCAGCTCGGGCACAGTACAAGGTCGCCGCTTTACCGTCTGCTTTATCTGCTCTACCAGCCCTTGCTCCAAATAGTCCACATCTGCGGGCTTATCACCTCTGGTGGGGACATCCACTGCTACATCCCAATCCAGAGTAGCGATCTCCTGCAACCGCTTGTAAGGCACTGCTTGCACCCACGCCTGCGTCCCGGGGCGATCCAAAGTGTTAAGCTGTACCCTGTCAGGTTTTATTTTGTGCACCGCATCTACCAACTTCGCTAGCTCTTCATCTGTGTCGTTCACACCAGCCACCAAAAAAATCTCCAACCACATCTTTCCAGCAAATCCCTTTTGGAACTTCGTCAACTTTTCGACAATCTCAGAAGCTTTTATGCCCGCTGCTGGGCAATTTATTTGCTCGAAAATATCTTGGCTAATAGCGTCTAACGATGGCACCAAAAGATCTACACGAGACTCTAAATAAGAGGAAGAGTTTGTAATCAGACAAAGTTTGTACTCAGGATATTTCTTTTTCATAAAGTCGGTGATTTCCTCTAAAGAGATGGACAAAGCTGGCTCACCATTTCCCGAAAAAGTAACATAATCCAGCTTGGGACTTTTTTGCAAATAACTATCCAGCTCACTTATCACATCATTAGTCGGCACAAGCTCCGCACGCTTAGCACTTAGCTTGGTAGTTTTTCCCGACTCGCAGTACACACAATCGAAACTGCAATATTTATAAGGAACAATGTCCACTCCCAAAGAAACGCCCAGTCTCCTAGACAAGATAGGACCAAAAATATATTTCACGGCTTAGTCCTGCTTGAAATTAGCAAGAAACCCCACAACAAGAATCACCTTTTCACCGTCTTGGGGACGCTAAAATAAACATCCGAATCTTTCGATTGCCTATTGGATAGTGCCACCTGCCTGCTCAAGCTCTCATCCAGCTGGTCATCCCGCAAATCCTCGTACTCCAAACAAAACCTTGGCGACGCTTGCGTTTGCCCTTGCACCTTGCTTATCACCTGCACATAGTCCACTATCTTCTCAAACTCTTGGCTAAACTCTTGCAAGTTATCAATATCAACCTTGCATAAATCGGCAATCTTCTTTATCTCTTCTTGTTTCATAATCTTTTTTATCACCTTTGGTTTCAACCGCTTAACCCTTACGGGTTTAGCCTCACATTCATCGGGTTGTCTTTGCTCAAAATATACTCGCCCACATAGTCCGTGCTATCGGCAAGCCACACGGCCGTCTGCTCCGCTTCCAGATTAGCTTTGCTAGCTTTTTCTCTTTCTTGCTTCTCTTTTGATTGACTCACAACCAAAGGTTGCACCTCAAAATTGCTGTGGATATATTTGGTAACAAAAAGCATTGTCCCTATCACCAGCACGATAGGCAAGCCGTACAGACACCACTTGCTCGACCAAAAACTTTTCGCCTGATCGAAATCGCCGAGGCTTCGCTTAACCTTCTTGGTAGCCGAGTATTCTGCATCAAAAGCGTCCAAGACCTTGCTAGTGTCAGCACCTATGCCTCTTGCATAAGTGTACACGAAGTTCCTTGCCAGCGTCCCTTTCTTGTAATAATCTTGGTCATCAGACTCTATAAGATGCAAGATATCCAAAGATATCCGTGTAGTCAAAGCCACCTCTTCCAAGCTCTTACCGATAGACTTCCTATGCTGTACTAACAACTCTCCGACTCTCACAAGTTCTCCTTATTTAACAAAAAAGGTAATAAAAAAAGGAGCTCAAATCAATCAACTTTTCTCACTCGCACTCGATAAAAAAAAGCCAATCAAACTTCAATCTCCTTACTTTATAAACAAAAAAATGGTGGACCCAAGTGGATTCGAACCACTGACCGTCCGGTTATGAGCCGGAAGCTCTACCAACTGAGCTATAGGTCCTTATACGAAACTCATCGTATGGCAATGCAAAATTTACCCTCTCATATGTCAAGAAAAAAATAGAGGGGGAATGGGCGGTATACAGTAAAAGTATCCACCCTTATTCATTTTTGGGAATGTATACAGATAATTGATTAAATAGTATACACTCCCAAGCTGGAGCTTGGGAGCGAGAAAGGGCGGGTGGTGGGAATGTAAGGCTAGTGGGAGCGAGAGCCGCCCCCTGCCCCAACGCCAGTGGCGTGTCGCTTACAGCGGGTTTTTGCTTTTTCTTGGGACGCTTACGCTGGTGCTTTGTTTGTGGTTTGCTCTCCTGCGGAGGACTTACTCTTTTCGGTGGTGCTTCGCCTATAGTTTATCCTGCTAACGCAGGGTTTTCTATTTCTTTTTGACAGACCAAAAAGAAACAGAAGGAAAGAAAAAGTCAAAATCATAAGCCTCAGTTCTAACTTGCAAAACTACCTTCGCAGTGGCTGTTGTGCATCGTTTAAATTTTTTCTTGGAAGCCTAAAGTAAGAGACCTAAACTCCTCACACAGCCTCTAGCTCAGTCGTTTGAGCAAGTTTACGAATTTCGGCTTGAATGATTTGCTAGCCCCTGCCCAACGCCAGCGGTTCGCTTGGTGCGTGCTTGTGCTTCTGACTCTAGTCCGTGGAGCGGAGGGTGTCCCAACCCTCCTAGCAAGTAAGACCGCCCTGTTCTGCTCTTTTGAGCATCGTGGGATGGTGGTTGCCTGCGTCCGCTTAGAATGAGGAGAAAAGGGCAAGAAGTACCCACCTCTTCTCTCGTTATTGCGGGTCGTAGCATGCAATGGCGAAAGTTTTTAGAAGTGCCTAGCAGTCCATAATGTTGAAAAAACTCCCTAAAACCACTAGACAGAAAAAAACTCTTACAAATCTTGCGGGAAAATATTAACCAAAAAGGAGATTAAAATGGTTAGATTATTGAAATTAGCGGTCGCTTTGTTAGCGACGGGAGTGTTGATGGGCTGCTTGGCTACAGAGTCGGGCGATAAGAGCGGAGACAATGCCTCCAGCGGAGAGGTGAAGTTCTGCCTCGAGAGCTTGGGTGGTGCGGGCGTGAGTGCCAGCGTGAGTGGCGAAGCTACAGAGACAACCCCCGCCAGCGTGGCACTGGAGTACAGCACAGCCGACGGCAAGGAAACGGTAAGCAAGACAATCGAGCTGACCCCATTCGGTAGCGGGTACATCACCAAAAAGGTCATCAGCCTCGACGAGGGTGCATACGAGCTGACCCGCTTCGATGTGCTGGACGAGACGGGCAACACCATCTACTCCACGCCGACAGCAGGCAGTGATATCGCCACCGAGGTGGGAATAGGCACAGCTTTATCCTACCGCTTCACCGTGGCAGAGGGCGAGATAAACGAGATAAAAATGCAGGTCATCACCGTGGACGACGACACCGACCCTGCGGACTTCGGACACGCCGCTTTTACCTTCGAGGTAGTCGGTTACAATAGGCTCTACATCGATGTGCTGGCACTGATAGACAGCGTAGGCTGGTCTTATGTAGCAGCTGAGCTGAGTATCGCAGACGAGAGTGGCACAGTTGTAAAAGAAGTAGCCTTGAATGCTGAGATGAACAAGGTAATCTTACCGACTTCCGATACCTACATCCTTACCATAAGCAAATCTGGCTACACCAGCCAAACAATCACCCTAGACCAAACAGAAATGGAGCAATACAAGCTGGCACCGCTGGTGGTAACACTGGAAGCAGGAGAGAGTGCCGAAGAGCCTACTCCAATAGAACCAGCAGACACTACAACCTACGCAGGTGAGAGCTACACCAACAGCATAAATATGCAGATGGTGAGGGTAGCCGCTGGCACCTTCCAGATGGGTTCTACCGATGGAGAAAGCTATGAAAAGCCAGTTCATAGCGTAACTATTAGTCAAGATTACTATATCGGCAAATATGAGGTAACCCAAGCACAGTGGGTAGCCGTGATGGGGAGTAATCCTTCATCTAATGTAGGTGATAATCTACCTGTGGAGTGTGTTTCTTGGAATGACATCCAAGAGTTTATTACTAAGCTGAATGAGAAAGAAGGGACAACTAAATACAGATTGCCCACAGAAGCTCAGTGGGAGTTCGCCGCTCGGGGTGGCAACCAGAGCCAAGGCTATACATATTCGGGGAGCAACACCATCGGAGATGTTGCTTGGTATGCTGGTTCTTCAACTCACACAGTAGGGACGAAGCTTGCAAACGAACTAGGGCTTTACGATATGAGTGGCAATGTTTGGGAGTGGTGCAACGATTGGTATGGTTTTTACTCCAGCGATGCGGTCACCGACCCTAGTGGAGTTAGCACGGGCTCTAGCCGCGTGTTGCGCGGCGGCTACGGGGGCGGCAATGCGAACCACTGCCGTGTGGCTTATCGCTACTGCTACAATCCGAGCAATTGCGGCAAAGGCCACGGATTTCGCCTATCTAGTTCACTATAAGAAATTTAGTCTTTTCTTGAGCTTTAAGCCACCGTGTAAGCGGTGGCTTTCTTTTTTCTCGTCATCCCGTGCTTTACACGGGATCTCTTTGGAGTCAGCGGGTTGCTTATGAGATTGCGGGTCGGAGCCCGCAATGACGAGGGTAGTGGGTTATCGCTCACCCTCTACCGTCATCCCGTGCTTGACTTGTTCTCTTATCAGAGGGATTACATTTTTTCTTTAATTTGTTCTCCTGACGGAGGGTTTAGCATCCTTGTTTTCAAGTTTTACTTGGGTGGTCATACGAAACTAAGCGTATAGTTAATTTATTAACGCGTATACGCTCCCAAGCTGGAGCTTGGGAGCGAGAGCCGCCCCCCACCCGACGCCAGTGGTTCGCTTGGTGCGTGCTTATGGCTAAGCTCTAGCGTCTATCAGAAAGCTGTTTAAGCTCTCGCTTTGCCCGTGGAGCGGAGGGTGCCCCCAGCCCTGCCTAGCAGGCGAGACCGCCTTGTCCTGCCCTTTTGAGCATCGTGGGGTGGTGGTTGCCTGTGTCCGCTCAGAATAAGGAGAGTGAGCAAGAATGAGGGCGGATGGAATGGAATGAGGGCTGGTGGTGGGAATGCAAGGCTGGTGGTGAGCGAAGAAAAGGGATGGGCTAGGCTAATAAATACATAAAGCAGGAAGCGTGAAATTCGTTAACCGCCTGAGCTTACGCTGAAGAGCGATGTGCTATATCTCCTCTATTAAGACAATTGTGATTTCTAGCACAAGCCTTTCAGCGTGCGAAGAAGGTTTAGAATTTAGCTTGCTGATTTGGTATTTTGACTTTACCTTTTGTTACTTTTCGCTTTGGTCACCCAAAGGGAAAAGTAAGCCCCCCCCGTCAGGAGAAAAGATTGAAACAAAAAACCTCGCCTAAGCCTCACCTTCTAAACAGATCTGTTGAGAGATACCTATCACCGCGATCGGTCAGCACGGTTACTATCACCCCTTTTTGCAAACTAGCACCTATCTGCACAGCTCCCAAAACATTAGCTCCTGAACTCATCCCCACGAAAAGCCCCTCTTGCTGGGCGAGTCGCCTAGTCATCTTAAAAGCTTCGTTGCAAAAAACATTTTTTACCTGATCTAGCTCTCCGATTTTAAATATTTTGGGCTTTACAGACTCCACCATATTTTTCAAACCTTGCAAGTTGTGTTTCAGCTGTGGCTCTAACCCTACTATTTTGATGCTTTGGTCTTTCTCTTTGAAATACTTGCTACACCCCATCAGCGTACCAGTAGAGCCCATGCCGGCTACGAAGTAGTCCATCTCCCCTTGTAGCTGCTCGTAAATCTCTGGAGCTGTCCCCAGATAGTGCGAGAGAGGGTTGGCAGGATTGCTAAATTGGTCAGGGTAGAAGTACTCATCTGGTGCTACTGCCACCATCTCTTGCAACAGCTCGATGGCTCCATCCGTACCTTTATCTTTGGCAGAGAGCACCACCTCCACACCAAACCCTTGCAAAATTTGTACCCGCTCTTGACTAACAGCACTACTCATCACGATCTTACACTTGTAGCCAAGGTGTGCAGAAAGCATCGCCAAAGCTAAGCCTGTATTACCAGAAGTAGCCTCGATAATCGTCTTGTCCTTGGTCAAGCTACCATCTTCCAGACCTTTGCGGATCATCATCGCCGCTGGTCTGTCTTTAATAGAGCCACCGGGGTTCATAAACTCCAGCTTGGCATAAATCTGCACGCCCGCATGTGGCTCGAGCTTCTTTAGACGGAGCAAAGGCGTATTGCCGATGCAATCCAGCAAACTAGTGGGTCTCATTTGGCTTATACCCCTCTAGTCCGGCAAATTTCTTGCCCGTCTTTTGACTGTAATCCCATATTGCCGCCTTGATGGCTTCTTCTGCCAACACAGAGCAGTGGATTTTTTCCGTTGGTAATCCACCCAAAACTTCCAAAGCATCTTTATTTTTAAATTTCAAAGCTTGCTCCACGCTCTTGCCGATGAGCATCGTAGAAGCAACAGAAGAAGAAGCTACAGCAGCACCACAACCATAAGTTTGAAATTTCAAATCGGTGATTATTTCATTCTCGTCCACTTTGATATATATCTTCATCACATCGCCACACTGCGGGCTACCGATTTCTCCTATGCCGTCGGCGTTTTCTATCTTGCCCACATTTCTAGGGTTTTGAAAATGGTCTAAAACTTTTTCTGAATACATTGTTTCTCCTAAATCTTCACTTAAAATTTTTAGTCGCATAGCGGCGACATTACCCGCAATCTTTTTATGCTCTTCTTGAGCACCTCTACCACCTTGTTTACCTCTTGCTCTGTGTTGAAATGTCCCACAGACAAGCGAAGTGAACCGTGCGAGATAAGATCGGGTATGCCCATCGCCGTAAGCACATGCGATGCTCCCGCCGTACCTGTGGTGCAAGCCGAGCCTGTGGAGGCGTAGATATCTGCAAAGTTCAAATCTAGCACGATAGCTTCGCCTTCTACATACTCGAAGCAAAAGCTGACAATGCCGTTGTGCCTTTTTGTGGGATGCCCCGTCAAGATGACACCATCTATCTCACTAGTAACCCTTTGGATGAGCCGACTACTTAGACTTTGCAAATGCTCTCTATGTTCAGCAAAATCTTTTGCTAGTAGTTCCACAGCTTTAGCAAAACCTACAATCCCGGGGATGTTCTCTGTACCGGCTCGCTTTTTTCTCTCTTGTGCACCTCCATCTATGAAAGGCAAAAGATTGACCTTGCTATCGACATACAAAGCTCCTACGCCTTTGGGACCATAAACTTTGTGTGCAGAAAAACTCGCCAAATCGATACCCATTTCTTGCACATCAATCGGCATAACTCCCAAAGCCTGCACCGCATCTGTGTGAAGCAAAGCACCTGCCTCGTGCGTAATCTTGGCTATTTCCTCTATCTCTTGCCTAGTTCCCACCTCGTTGTTGACCATCATCACCGATACCAGCGTCGTACGGCTGGTCAGCTCTCGTTTGAGCTGCTGCACATCCACTTGCCCATATTCGTCCACATCTAGGTAGATGACCTCAAATCCTTCTCTTTCCAAGGTTTGACAAGCATGTAATACAGCGTGATGCTCTATCTTGCTGGTAATTATCTTATTACCCCGCGAGAGCAATCCTCTGGCTATGCTCTTAATAGCCCAGTTATCACTCTCCGTGCCACCAGAGGTGAAATACAGCTCGCTGCCCTTAGCACCGATAAACTCAGCTATGGTCTGCCGTGAGCTTGCCAACAGCTCGCCAGCATCCGCTCCCATCTTATAATAAATACTAGAGGCGTTCCCATAATCTTTTTCAAAACAAGGCAACATCGCCTCCACGACCTCTCTGCGAACTCGTGTAGTAGCAGAGTTATCCATATAAATCATTTTTTCTCCTTACTCTCTGGTAATAAATCTTGCAGCGTCGTGTTATCTATCACCTCTTTGATGCCCTCATAAATCTTGCGAAAAGCTTTATTCGTCAGACAGTCCGTCTCTTTCGCACACTGCTGACTAGCTCCCAGACAATCTATAGGGAACATATCGTCTTCCAAAGCCCGCAAAATCTCGCCAACCGTAATTCTGCATGCTTCTCTAGCCAATTTGTAGCCACCATATTTCCCTCTTTTGCTTTCCAACACTCCCGCCTTTTTTAGCTTGGCAGCCAGTTGCTCCAAATAACTCAACGATATTCCCTGTTCCTTGGCAATAATTTGCAAAGATAAAGGCTCTTGCGCAATAGCAATCTGTGCTACAGCCCGCAAACCGTACCTACTTTTAGTAGAAAAATTCATCTTCGCTCCTTCTTTAGATTCGACTATTTATAGTCAATTTTAATCCCCACTATTTTTGTCAAGTATTTACTCATCTCTTTCTCTATTTCTTCTCTCCCCTTGCTCAAAAAGAAAAAATATCAACTCTAAAACCCAAGAACAAAAAACTTGACATTCTCATAATCTCTATTTTTGCTTGAAATATCAAGTAGGCAAGAAAGAGTTATTTCTTAGAAAATAGACTAAACCCATAAGGAGGGAAAATGAAAAAACTGCTACTATTACTAATAGTTTTTTCGGTAGCATTTTTAGGCTGCAAGAAAGAAAAAGGTGTAAAGAAGAAAGACCTAAATGTAGGAATTATCTACAGTGGGACTATCACAGATGCAGGATGGTCAGAGGCTCATGACCACGGAATAGAAAAGATTCGCTCGTTACCCTATGTAAAAAAAATCTTAAAAAAAGAGGATGTCCCTGAAACTTCCGATGCATCTAAAATTTTAACCCAAATGATTAAGCTAGGAGAATGCAACCTCATCTATTCTATATCTTTTGGTTTTATGGATCAAACTCTAAAAGTCGCCAAACAGTTCCCTGAAGTGATTTTTATGCAATGTGCTGGCTACAAACTAAACACAAATATGGGCAACTATTTTGGCAGGATGTATCAACCCAAATATTTAGCAGGAATGATCGCTGGTATGATGACCAAATCCAACAAGATTGGTTATGTAGTGCCTATTCCTATTCCAGAAGTGTACAGGATGGTAAACGCTTTTGCTCTAGGGGTAAAGGCAGTAAATAAAGAAGCCGAGGTTTATGTAGTATGGATAGGCGAATGGTATAACGCTCCTAGAGAAATGGATGCCGCCAAATCTATGATAGAGCAAGGATGCGATGTAATAAGCCAAGGTGGAGACTCACCCGGTCCTCAAAAAGCTGCCGAAGCAGCTGGAGTATGGTGCATTGGACACGACACAGATATGGCTAAATACGCTCCAAACTCCATTCTTACATCTGCTATATGGCACTGGGGCAAGATGTACGAAGACATCACCAAAGAAGTACACGAAGGCACTTGGGAACCTAAAGGTCCTGCTGAATACTGGCCTGGACTAAAGGAGGGCGTTATTGGGCTAGCTCCATATTCCAAAAATGTCCCCGAAGATGTTAGAGCAAAAGTGGACGCTGTCAAAGAAAAATTCCTCAACGGAAATTTCGAACCTTTTGTTGGACCTTTGTACGACCAACAAGGAAAACTAATGGTCGAAGAGGGAAAAACTATGAGTGCAGAAGAACTCTTGCGGATTAACTGGATGGTGGATAACATCAAAGGAAATCTAAAATAACTTTAAACACAAAAAAAAGAGCCTTTTTCTTGGTAACAAGAAAAGGCTCTTTTATTATAAACTGTGCCTAACCTCTCTACCTTCATCAATAAAAATACTGTCTTCGGCAATATTCGTCGCCAAGTCGGCTATCCTCTCGATATTCTTGGAAAAATTATTAACCAAGAGAGCCTCCTCTATCGGCACATTATTCTTTATCAACTTCCGTAACACTTCATCTTTGAGATTGTCCACGATGTCATCATCTTTGCAAACCTGCTTCGCCAGCTCGCTATCCTCAGCGAAGAAACTTTTTAGAGCGTCTTCGTACATCTGCTTGGTTTTCTCCATCATTTGCAATATCTCTGCCTGCATCGTCTGCCTACCATCACCAGAAACCAGCTTGTTGATAATTACCCGATTATTGTCGCAAAGATCACCTATCCGCTCTAGGTCGGTGTTCACCTTGCGGGTCATTAGTACTTCTCGCAGAGTTTTGGCGTGTGGCGTCTGCAAAGCCAAGATGTACAAAGCCATCTTCTCCAGCTTCAAGTCGGTCAAGTTCACCTCTTTCTCCAGCTGCACTACTTTTGCTAATTTCCCCGTATCTCCCAATTTATAACAATCTATACAAATCTCTAACATCTGTGCTACTCGTAACTCTTGCTCTTTGAGACTCTTTTTTAACTCTTCTATCTTCTTCTGTATCATCTTTCCTCTATCTTTTCATTTTATCCAAAATTGCCCTGCAAATAATCTTCTGTCATCTTCTTTTGCGGATTAGTAAATAGGTGTTTAGTCTTGCCAAACTCAATCAACTCACCCAGATACATAAACGCCGTGTTGTCAGAAATCCTGCCAGCTTGTCCAATATTATGGGTTACTATCAAGATGGTCATCTGCTTTTTTAGTCGCAGGCACAGCTCCTCTATCTTTAAGGTAGATTTGGGGTCTAAAGCGGAAGTCGGCTCATCTAGGAGCAGCACCTTGGAGTCGTTGGCGATAGCTCTGGCGATGCAGAGCCTTTGCTGTTGCCCACCAGAAAGCCGCAAGGCACTCTGGTGCAATCTGTCTTTCACTTCGTCCCATATCCACGCCGCTTTCAGGGCAGACTCCACTCTATCTTGCAAATCTTTTTTTGCTATACCCCTAAGTTTTGGACCATAACTAACATTATCAAAAATAGATTTCGGAAATGGGTTAGGTCGCTGAAACACCATCCCCACACGAGTACGAAGCTCGTTTACATCGCAACCAGAAGCGAAGATACTTTCTTGCTCTAGATACACATCACCCTTTATCTTTAGCACAGGCGATAAGTCGTTCATCCTGTTAAAAGTCCGAAGAAGCGTAGATTTCCCACAACCAGAAGGTCCTATCAAGGCGGTTATCTTATTGCGAGCCACACCCAAATTTACATCTTTCAACACATGGTTATCCGCAAACCACAAGTTCAAATTTTCCGTTCTTATAATATTCATTAAATTCCTCTATATCAGGCAATTACCTGTTCTTCCTAATCTTGTAACGCATCACCACCGCAAGAGAGCTAAAACTCATCACCAACAATATCAAAAGCAATGCTGAACCATACGCAATGGGTATTTGACTCTCAGGATGCACCCCTTCGCTCACCAAAGCATAGATATGGTAAGGCAAAGCCATCACCTCCGAAAACACACCCGTGGGCAAAAATCGCGAGTAAAAAGTAACAGCCGTAAACATAATAGGGGCAGTCTCGCCTGACACTCTGCCGATGCTAATGATAATCCCCGTGAGGATGTTGGGCAATGCCACGGGCAAAGCAACCTGCAAGATGGTCTGCGTCTTGTTGGCACCCAATCCATAAGATGCTTCTAAGTAATCAATTGGAACTTTAGATAAAGCTTCGCAAGCATTAGACACAATCACCGGTAACACCAGCACTGCCAAGGTACAGCCACCTGCCAGCAAGCTCACACCCATATTCAGCAACTTCACAAACACCGTCAGCCCAAACAAACCATAAACAATGGACGGCACTCCTGCCAAGGTGTCCAAGGCGATTTGCACCGCACTCTTCATCACCCCATCTTTGGCGTAGTAAACCAGATAGATAGCACTCATTATCGCAAAAGGTGTCGCCAAGGCGATAGACAAAAGCGTGAGCAGGAATGTCCCGAGCAAAGCTGGGAAAACACCACCTTCTGTCATCCTATTCATAGGAGCAGTGATTAGAAACTCCCAAGAAAGCACCGAAGAACCCCTGAAAATCACATCAACCAAAAACACCACCAAAAACAAACAAGTCAAGAATATACAAGCCACCAAGAAATAGCGACCCAACCTCTCTTTCAAATCTCGCACCTTCATATCTCCTCTCCCGATTTAGTCAAATAGTGAGAAACCATCACCAAACAGAAGCAGACTGCAAAAAGTAGCATACTTATGGCAAACAAGGCGTAGTAATGCACAGAGCCGATGACCGTCTCGCCCATCTCCATAGCCACCGTGGCAGGCATAGGTCGCACTGGACTAAAGAAAGAAGTCGGGATAATAGCCGCTCCACCTGCCAACATCACCACCACCATCGTCTCGCCCACAGCTCTACCAAGCCCCAGCACTAGCGACTTCATCACCCCCGACTTGGCAGCAGGTAGCACCACCCTCATCGTCGTCTCCCATCTATTGGCTCCCAACCCCAACGACGCCTCTTTCAACGAGAGTGGCACTACAGACAAGGCATCTTCGCTCACAGAGCAGATGATAGGCACTACCATCAGACCCAATATCACGCTGGTGGTAAACAGGTTCAGTCCGATAGACGCACCCAGATAGCGTTGCACCCACGGCGATAGCACCACCATACCAAACAAACCGTACACAACAGAGGGTATACCCGCCAACAGCTCTATCGTCGGCTTCACCAGCTCCCTAAACCGAGCACCTGCAAACTCCGAGAGGTACACGCCCGAGCCTAACCCCAATGGCACTGCCACTACCATAGCCCCAGCTGTTACAGCCAACGAGCCTACAATAATTGCTCCGATGCCAAAATTGGGGTTTTCAGCAGTAGGTCGCCACTGGGTGTTGAACACGAACTCAAAAAACCCGATATGCCTGAAAAGTTTCAGACCTTCTCCGAAGACGCTAAACACTATCCCCAAAAGAGCTAAGACCACGCTGATAGCCGACAAATAAACAAAAAATTCAAAAAGTTTTTCGCTTCTTTTCATACAAATGTCCCACAAAGTTTTAACAACATCGACTAGTTTATCTCCACAAACCCTTGCTTAGCAACAATCTTTTGCCCAGCGGACGACTTTACAAAATCCAAGTAACACTTCACCATCCCTTGTGGCTCTCCACCTGTGTACATCTGCAACGACCTAGAGATAGGGTACGCTCCCGACTTGATGGCATCTTTGCTGATAACCACACCATCGACAACCAACACATTCACCTTGTCGTTTATATAACCATAGCCGATGTAACCCACGGCTCCGGGAGTGCTGCCCACGCTACTGACCACAGCGTTATTAGAGCCGAGGTTCAACGAGGAAGCCATCACTTTTTGCTTGTTCATCACCTTTTTATCAAAAGTCTCAAAAGTGCCCGAAGAAGCGTCTCTGTTTACCACCACTATCTGCTTATCAACTCCACCCAGCTCTTTCCAGTTAGTAATCTTGCCACTATAGATGTCTCGCAAATCACTTAAGCTAATCTGCCCAATCTGGTTTGCCTTGTCCACCACGATAGCTATCCCGTCGAAAGCCACGATGTGCTTCACCAGCTTCACACCATCGGCACTAGCTTTCTTCAGCTCCTTACCCTTTGCCAATCTCGAGGCGTTACCAATATCCACCGTTTTTTCGATGATACCCGCTATCCCCACAGAAGAACCGCCACCACGCACACTCACATCCACATCTGCCTGCACCTGCATAAAAGACTCCGCAGTAGCCTGTGCGATAGGCAACACGGTAGTCGATCCTGCGATGGTTACTTTCTGTATCTCACCCTTGCAACCAAACAAAGCCAGCACCCCTACACTAAGCAAAACTAAAAGTTTTTTCATCTCTTTTCTCTCCTCAATAATTTTTGTTTTTATCCGACTAAAACCTTTTTTAGCCTCTTTACTAAGGTTATACGCTACAAATGTTAAAAAATTATAAGGAAACTGTTAAGATTGCGTTAAAAGCAAAAAAAACGGCTCAAGTAATCTTGAACCGCTTTTTTAAAAATGTAAAAACTTAAAACTTATACTCTGGTTTGCCACCATTCGTGATGACATCTTGCCCCACCACGCACTTTTGCAATCCTTGCATATCTGGCACATCGTACATTATCTCCAGCATACTCTTTTCCATTATCGACCTCAAACTGCGTGCCCCTAGCTTTTGATTCATCGCCAGCTCTGCCACCTTCTCCAGTGCCTTGTCGGTAATTTCCAGCTCCACATCTTCCAAGGCAAACAAAGCCTTATACTGCTTCACCAGAGCGTTCTTTGGCTCAGTCAAGATGCTCTTGAGAGCGTCCTTGTCCAATCGATCAAAAGTAGTAAGCACTGGCAAACGCCCGATCATCTCTGGTATCAGCCCGTAATGCAAAATATCCTCATAACTCACTTGGTGCATCAGCTCTTTCTTTTGCTCTTTGGTGATTATGCTCGAGTCAAACCCGATGTTTTTCTTGTTCACTCGTTGCTTGATTAGCTTCTCTATCCCAGCAAAAGCTCCGCCTACGATAAACAAGATGTTGGTCGTATCCATCTGGATGAAATCTTGGTTGGGATGCTTGCGTCCCCCTTTGGGTGGCACATTCACGCTCGTCCCTTCCAAAATCTTTAAGATAGCTTGTTGCACACCCTCGCCAGAGACATCCCTTGTGATGCTGGTGCTCTCCGACTTGCGAGCAATCTTGTCTATCTCATCGATGTAAATGATACCCTTTTGTGCCTTCTTCACATCGTAATTGGCACTCTGCAAAAGCCTAACCAAGATGTTCTCCACATCCTCGCCCACATAGCCCGCCTCCGTGAGGGTCGTAGCGTCCGCTATGGCAAAAGGCACTTTGAGCATCTTCGCCAAAGTCTGAGCGATGTAAGTTTTACCACAGCCCGTAGGACCCAGCATCAAGATGTTGCTCTTCTCGATCTTCACCTCATCGTCCTCTTTAGCTTGCCACACCCGTTTGTAATGATTGTACACTGCCACGGCTATTGTCTTCTTAGGCGAATTTTGTCCTATCACATACTCGTCCAAATACTCTTTTATCTGAGCTGGTGTCGGCAACTTCACCTGCTCATGTGGCTGCTCCTGCGGTTGATACCTCTCTTGGAAAATATTAGCACAATGCTCTACGCACTCGTTGCAGATAGCCACATTGGAAATTTTTATCAGCTCTCGCGACTGGCTCTCTGGCTCGCCACAGAACGAGCATCTATTTTGTCTATGCTCGCTCATTTACTTGACTCCTGTTTTCTAGCACCTTATCCAAAATTCCGTATTTTTTGCTCTCGTCCGCCGACATAAAAAAATCACGATTTGTGTCTTTCTCTATCTTTTTCAAAGTTTGTTCAGTATGCAGGCTCAAAATTTTGTTCAACTTATCTCTTACTTTTAATATCTCAGCAGTGTGTATTTCGATATCACTTGCTTGTCCCTGCATACCACCTAAAGGTTGATGAATCATCACCCGAGCGTTCTTCAGAGCGAACCTCTTCCCTTTGGCTCCTCCTGCCAATAACACCGCTGCCATAGAGCAAGCTTGCCCGATGCAGATAGTAGAAACTTTGGGAGAGACAAATTGCATTGTATCATAGATAGCCAGCCCCGCAGTTACTACTCCTCCGGGAGAGTTTAGGTAAATGTAGATATCTTTATGCGGATCTTCGCTCTCCAGATGCAAAAGTTGAGCACACACCAGATTTGCTAGGTTGTCATCTATCTGCGACCCGATAAAGATAATCCTATCTTTGAGCAAGCGGGAAAAGATGTCGTAGGCTCGCTCGCCACGACCAGACTGCTCCACCACCATCGGTACAAAAGACATTACTTAGCCTCTTTCTTTTCGCTTTTTTTAGTAGCTTTGCTCGCTTTATCCTCAGCCTCTTCTGGACTCACCACTTCCATACTCTTTACCACCTTGTCAACGATTTTCCCATCCAAAGCTGGAGCAAAATATTTCTTCTCATCGTCGATGCCGTCTTTGTATTTCTCTTTGTACTCTGCCAAATCCATCTTCATCCCATCAGCGTTCAGTTTGATGAACTTTTCCTTCTCGTTATCCGTGAGCTTCACACCCAGATTGTCGCGAAAATATTCCATCACATAGATTTCTCTAAGCTGAGCCTCTGCCATCTGCATAAACATCGGCATAACTCCGTTAATCTTAGATTTATAAGCTTTTACATACGGCTGAGCCATCTGCTGTGCATACTCCGCCACCAAATCTTGAGGCACTTCCAACTCACTAGCTTTGTGCAAAGAAGCCACCATCGCCTGCTTCTTGGCAACAGTCATCTCTATTTCCATCTTAGAATTAAGATTATTTTTAATCTCAGCTTTCATAGCTTTCAAATCCTCAAACCCGGCATCCTTTGCCAACTCATCGTCCACCTTGGGCAAGTCCAATCGCTTGATAGCCGTAATCTTAAGCTCCACCTCTTTCATCTGCGAGCCATCTTTCTCTTTGCTATAATCCATTTTCGAGGTAAGCTCATCGCCCACTTTTACGCCCTTCAGGTCGTCCTCGAACTCTTTGCCGTAAGGAGTGCTTCCATAGATGAAGTTCCTCTGGAACTGCTTGCCGCTTTCCAAGAACTTCATATCAGCATAAATAGTGTCGCCTTTCTTGGGTGTGGAGTCTATCTCCTCCAACTTCCCTAGCTTGTAACGAAGATTTTGCAACTCCGCATCCACCTCTTTGGCTCCCACTTTCTTCTCTTCAAACACCATTTGCACGCCATCGTAATCGATTTTTTCGTACTTGGGGGCTACTTGGTAAGAGTACTTTATCTCTATCTCTCCATTCTCTTTGGGCTTAATATCTACGATACTCCCAATAGTAAGTGGCTTTGGCTCTAGCTCGTCCACCACCGTCTTGTACTGCTCCGAAGCAAAATCTTCTCTAAATTGAGTAACTATCCCCTCACCATAACTCTTTTCCACCAAAGATATAGGAGCTTTACCTTTCCTAAAACCTTTAATATTAACCATCTTGGCGTATTTCTTCAAAGATTTTTGGTACTCTTTGTTCACCACATCAGTCGGAAAAACGACCGTAACTTCTCTCTTACATAGACTAATCTCTTTCAGTTGAATATCCATCAAAACTCCTAACTTCTGCATCTAAAAATCATAAAACGGTGCTCTGCTACCGACAAAATAAAATGGTAAAAATAAGAAAAATGGTGCGAGAGGGGGGAATCGAACCCCCAAGAGCAAAGCTCGCTGGATTCTAAGTCCAGTGCGTTTACCAATTTCACCACTCTCGCCCTTTTATATCCGGTAGACAAAGCTACTACCAGTCCACATTTTAAGACAGCCTCTTGCTGTCAAACAATTTTTTGGCAAAACCAATAAAACAACAAGAGGCATTATTTTATTCTAAAAGAAAGAAAATTGTCTTACTAGTTATCTTTCTGTTCTATCAATTTTTTTGCTAAATCTGGTTGCATTATCTGGTAATGCGAAAACTCCTGCACAAATCTGCCTCTGCCTTGGGTTAATGATTTCAAGATAGGAAAGTAGCTGAAAAGCTCCGATAGTGGCAACACAGCCTCTATCACTTGGTTTTTGCCCTTTTGACTCATCCCACTAACTATCCCACGGCGAGACGACAAATCGCTGATAACATCACCCATATACTCCGCAGGGATGTTGATCTGCACGGTATGCAGAGGCTCCAATATTACCGGCTGAGCAGTAGCAAACCCTTCTTTGAGACACATAGAAGCTGCCGTCTTGAAAGCTGCTTCGCTAGAGTCCACCGCGTGGAAAGAGCCGTCATAGACCTCCACCATAATGTCCGTAACAGGGTAACCAGCCACGATGCCCTTGACAATTGTCTCCTTCAGACCTTTCTCTATAGCTGGGATGAACCCCTTAGGTATCACGCCACCCACTATCGAACTCTTGAACTTAAAACCCTCACCCCTCTTCATCGGTGATATGCGGAAATAAACCTCCGCAAACTGACCGCGACCACCAGACTGCTTCTTGTGGCGGTAATGGCTTTGAGCGTTCTTATTAATCGTCTCCATATACGGCACTCTCGGCTCATGCAGATTGCACCTCACACCGTATACATCACTCAGCTTCTTCTTTATCATCTCCAGCTGAGTAAGACTAATACCCGATAGCACCGACTGGCGAGTCTTCTCATTGTAATCCAGATGCAATGTTTTATCCTCTTGCAGCACCTTATCCAGCACCTCGCCTAGCTTGTTCTCATCATCCTGCGACTCTGCCACGATAGTCCTCCAGACATACGGTGAGGGCAACACTGGCGGTCTCACCTGCAAACTCTCGTCTTGCGTAAGGGTGTTCAGGCTCTGACAATCTTTGAGCTTCACTAGCACTCCCAGCTGACCAGCACTCAGTTCCTGCACCTCTTTGCGTTTCTTGCCCACAGTCTTGTGCAGCGAGCCTATCTTCACCTTCTTGCCCAGTTCTGGCACATAGAGCGTCTGACCTGCCTGCAACTTGCCACACATCACCCGCACGAAGCAGATCGTACCCACTGACTCCTCAGAGATAGATTTATAGATATAGGCAAGCGTAGAAGCGTTGACATCGGCATCCACAATGGCAGGCTCACCATTTTTTAGCACCTTAATCTTATTATCCTCAAGTGGCGAGGGCAACTCTCTTATCAGGCAATCCAGCGTAACCCCCACAGCTTTGTCCTGACTAGCCGCACAAGCGAACACCGGCGTGATTTGTCCCTCACGGATGCCCGCCTTCAGCCCTTGCAGGAGCTGATCTTGGTCTAGCTCTCCCTTCTCTAGGTAGATATCCAACATCTGCTCAGAAGTCTGTGCTACTGCCTCGTTGAGCATCTCCAGAGCCTCCTGCATCTTTTCCAGCATCTGCTCTGGCACTGGTTGCTCTTTGCCGTCGATGTAAGCTTTTTGCCGTATGAGATGCACCACTCCTTGGAAATTAGCTCCTTGACCGATAGGAATGCAAATCGGTGCAGGCGAAAGATTGGAATGCTCCTTTATCTCCTGCAAGACAGCGTCGAAGTCGGCATCTTTTTGATCCATCTTATTTATCACGATAGCCTTGCAAACCTCGGGTATCACCTCTAGCTTACCGATAGCCAACTCCAAACTAGCCTGATAGCCAGCACTAGCATTTGCAAAGATTACCGCCGACTCAGCGGCTTTGGTAGCCACCATCTGCTCGCCCACGAAGTCGGGGTTTCCCGGCGTATCTAGCAAGTTCACTTTAGTGCCTTTCCAGTCAAACTGTGCCAACGAAAGATTTACAGAACTCCCCTGCTCTATCTCTTGAGCCGAGAAATCCATCACAGTGTTGCCATCGGGCACGCTCCCTGCCCGTCCTATCACCCCGGCAGTTGCTAGCACCTGTTCACAAAAGGTGGTTTTGCCTGCTCCTTGACCACCCACCAAAAAAAAATTACGAGTCTCTTTCATCTTTAGTCTCTCCTTTTTGTCCAATGTTGCACACTTTCGCAAAAATCAATTAATATTTCCGAGATTTAAGCAAAGCAAAAAAAAGGTCAAGGGATTTCTGTGCATTCCTCGCAACCGCAAAATAGCAAAAACCGCAGGTAAACGCAAATCCCCTTCATCCTCGCGAAAGCGGGATCTAAGGTTGGGAATGGGGCTATTGTCCACAATTAAGAGTTACTCGCCTTCGGCGGGTTTCCGTCTTTTCTTTGGACGCTTACGCTGGTGGCTTACTTATGGTTTGTTCTCCTGCTCTTTTCGGAGTGCTTCGCTTGTGGTTTGTTCTGCTAACGCAGGGTTTAACACCCTTGTTCCCAAGTTTTACTTGGGAGTGTATATGGAATAAAGCGTACAGCTAATTTATTAAATCGTATACACTCCCAAGCTGGAGCTTGGGAGCGAGAGCCGCCCCCTAGCCCCAACGCCAGTGGTCTCTTAGTGCGTGCTTGTGCTTCGGACTCTAGCCCGTGGAACGAAGGGTTTCCCCAACCCTGCCTAGCAGGCGAGACCGCCACCACCTCCGCCCAGCGAGTGCTGACCAGCTGTGCGAAGCACACGCTTAGAGCGGTGTGCGGGAGAGGTTGGCTAGTAAATACATAAAGCAGGAAGCGTAAAATTCGTTAACCGCCCTGAGCTACGCTGAAGAGCGATGTGCTGTATCTCCTCTATTAAGACAATTGTGATTTCTAGCACGAGGCTTTCAGCGTGCGAAGAAGGTTTAGAATTTAGCTTACTGATTTGGTATTTTGATTTTACCTTTTGTTACTTTTCACTTTGGTCACCCAAAGGGAAAAGTAAGACCCTCCGTCAGGAGATCAAAAGTTTTACTTGGTGGTGCATACGAAACTAAGCATACAGTTAACTTATTAAATCGTATACACTCCCAAGCTGGAGCTTGGGAGCGAGAGCCGCCCCCTGCCCAACGCCAGTGGTTCGCTTGGTGCGTGTTTGTATTTCAGACTCTTGCCCATGGGGTGGTGGTTTCCTGTGTCCGCTTAGAATAAGGGGAGTGAGCAAGAATGAGGATGGATGGAATGTAATGAAGGCAGATGGTGGGAATGTAAGGCTGGTGGGAGTGAGAGCCGCCCCCTGTCCGACGCCAGCAGCGAGTCTCTTACGGCGGGTTTCCATTTTTTCTTTGGACGCTTTCGCTGGTGTTTTGCTGGTGGTTTGCTCTCCTGCGGAGGGCTTACTCTTTTCGGAGTGCTTCGCTTGTGGTTTGCTCTGCTAACGCAGGGTTTTCTATTTCTTTTTGACAGACCAAAAAGAAATAGAAGGAAAGAAAAAGTCAAAACATAAGCCTTAATTCTAACTTGCAAAACTACCTTCGCAGTGGCTGTTGTGCATCGTTTAAATTTTTTCTTAGATGCCTAAATAAGAGACCTAAACTCCTCACACAGCCTCTAGCTCAGTCGTTTGAGCAAGTTTACGAATTTCGGCTTGAATGATTTGCTAGCCCCTGCCCGACACCAGTGGTTCGCTTGATGCGTGCTGGTGCTTCTGACTCTAGTCCGTGGAGCGGAGAGTGTCCTCCGCCTTGCCTAGCAGGCGAGACCGCCACTACCTCCGCCCAGTGTGTGCTGACCAGCTGTGTGAAGCACATTCTTAGAGCAGTGTGCGAGAGAGGTTGGGCTAAAGAAAAAACTTTAAGCGAGTAGCGTAAAAATTCCTTACGCCGAGTTGAGCTACGCTGACGACGAAGTGCTATATCACCGTTAAAAACGAATGAGTGTGATTCATAACACGAGGCTGAAAGCGTGCGAGACAAGGCTTAGGAATTTCGCTAATTGCTTAGGTTTTTTGGGGTTCATATCAATACACTCCCAAGCTGGAGCTTGGGAGCGAGAGCCGCCCCCTAGCCCCAACGCCAGTGGTCTCTTAGTGCGTACTTGTGCTTCTGACTCTAGCCCGTGGAGCGGAGGGTGTCCCCAGCCCTGCCTAGCAAGTGAGACCGCCTTGTCCTGCCATTTTGAGTGTCGTGGGATGGTGGTTTCCTGCGTCCGCTCAGAATGAGGAGAGTGAGTAAGAATGAGGATGGATGAGCAAGAATGAGGTTGGATGAAATGGAATGAGGGGGGGGGGTGGTGGGAATGCAAGGCTGGTGGTGTTTCGCTGGTGGTTTGCTCTGCTAACGCAGGGTTTAGCTTGCTGCTAACTGGTGGTAAAGCTCCCACCCAAAATCAAACAAAAAATCCCATCTTTAAAAAAGACGGGATTTTTTTAAAAACTACTTAATATTATAATTATCTATAAACTTCTGCAAAAGGTGTATCCTCGTAGGATGCCGCAACTTTATCAAAGCCTTATTCTCTATCTGCCGTATCCGCTCTCTGGTAACATTAAAGATGCTGCCCACCTCTTCCAAAGTCCTATGATAACCATCGTCTATCCCAAAGCGAAGTCGCAAAATCTTTTCCTCTCTAGGGGTAAGCGTCTGCAGCACCTCGTCTATCTGTTTTTTCAGCAATGTCCGCTCCGCCACCCTCTCTGGGGCGATAGTACTAGAATCTTCGATAAAATCGCTCAAAATAGTGTCTTCGCTAGAATCGTTGCCCACAGGCTTGTCCAACGAAACAGTATCTGGTGTGAAAGACATAATCGTCTTCACCTTCTCTGGTGGTAGCTCCAACTCCGCAGCTACCTCTTTGATGTACGGTTTACGACCCAGCTTCTGCTCCAGTCGCCTCTGTGTCCGATTGAGCTTGTTTATCAGCTCTATCATATGCACAGGTATCCTTATCGTCTTGGCTTGGTCGGCGATAGCCCTACTGATAGACTGCCTAATCCACCAAGTGGCGTAGGTCGAGAACTTGTACCCTTTGCGATAGTCGTACTTCTCCACGGCGTTCATCAGCCCATGGTTACCTTCTTGTATCAAATCCAAAAAGTCCAAGCCCTTGTTATTGTAACGCTTAGCGATACTTATCACCAGCTTCACATTAGCCTCTATCATCTTGTTTTTGGAAACCTCTTTAATCCGCTCGCCCTTGTTTATCTTCTCCAAAATATCCAGCATCTCTGGGGAGCGAAGCTTCGTCTCCAACTCCACTCGTCGCATCTTGCGTCTGGCATTCTTTATTTTTCGCAACACCTCTACAAAGACCTCCGCATCCACACCCGTCTCTCTCTCTACAGCTTTGTACTCCTCTTGGGACTTTTGTGCTTGCCGTCCAAAAGAGCAAATCTCATTTACGGTGTAAGTCTTTACCTTGGCAATCTCACGAATAGTTTGTTTGCTCTCTATAATCCTCTCTGCCAACGAGTTAATCCGATAAATAGCTCGCGAAACCATCTTCTTGTTAAACTTCATCGTCTCGTAGATTTCCACTATTTTTTCTCTAATTTTGATTATCTCTTTATCAATCTTTTTTTGCTCTTTCTCATCCACATTCTTATATTTATCCAGCATCACGCCGATTTGCTTGAACTTCTTGTCTATCTTGGACAACTTCTTAGAAAAATCTTCAAAAGTTTGGTCGGTTCGCTCCTTATCCATCCAACTCTCAAAATCTAGCTTCAAAATCTGCTCCAGCTTAATCCTGCCTTCTAAATATCGCACCTTAAAGTTTTGAAACTCTTTAAGTGTACTTCCAGAAATAAAAATAAACTTATTGATTTTGTTCTGACCAGACTCGATCTTCTTAGACAGCTCCACCTCACCCTGCTTGTCGAGCAAAGGTATCTTGCCAATCTCTTTCAAATACATCTTCACCGCATCGTCGAACCTTTCAATTCTGCGTTTTTTCTGGGTCTCTTTGACCTTTACCTGCTCCTTAGCCGCTTTTACCGATGTCTCATCAACAGTCTGGATGCCTTTGGCAAGCAGTGCCTCGATAATCTCGTCTACCGAGTCGATAAACAGTGGGTCTTTAGGTAAGATTTCGTGCAAATCTTTGTAAGTAATGTGGTTTTCTTTATACCTTTTGCAACGAGCGACAATTTTTTTGATGTATTTAGAATATATTTTCATTATACCTCTTTATTTAGATAGAACACTCATTATTTTTCAAGTGTCAATACTCAAAAGCACAGTTTTTTTGTAAAGAGATATATACGACTATATTTTTTAGACACTCACCTAAACAGCAACCAAGCGATTTTCTCCTTGCGAAGCTAACTTGTCTAGCAAAAGCTTGTTGGTCAGCTTTCTCTGGGGCATCGCCAAGGTGTAGAAGTACTTTCCCCTTTTGCTTCCATCCACTTGTGCCAATATCCCTAACTGTACCAACTGCTCTATCACTTTCAGCACCAAAGTCTTTTGCAGACGCAACTTTTTGCACAGATACTCCAAATCTGTGTACCCTTGCAAATCGTTAAATTTTTTGGTGATTAGACAGATAATCTTGCTGGATAAAACAAAAGTTTGCCGAAAACTAATGTTCCTTTGGATGTTAATCCCATAGTGAATGTTGTAGTTTTCCAAAGCAAAAAAGAACTCCGCACCATAAAGAATAATCATCCAACTTGTACGCATCCAAATCAAAAACAGAGGAATAGCCGCGAAACTTCCGTAGATAGCGTTGTAAGAGGACAACCCAATCTGAAGCCAAAAATAAAAAAACTGAGTAAGCTGATACAAAGAGCCAGCTATCACGCCAGCTACTATCGCATAGCGGATTTTCACCTTCTTGTTGGGCATATAGACATACAAAAACGAAAACAAAACCCAGATGATAAAGTAAGGGAAAATTCGCACAGGAATGTTCATCGCCGAGTCCAAAAACTCCCCAAAGTACCCGCTGGACGCCATCTTGGTCAGCTGAGCACTGAGAAAAATATTGGCACTACTCGAAACGATTAACAAAACCGGCAAGATGACCATCACCGAGAAATAGTCCGTAAGCATCTTGGAAAATGTCCTATTCTTTTTTATCTGCCAGATTTGGTTGAACACGCTCTCGGTTTGCCACAATATAGACAGCAAACTCCAAAAAAGCAAACCAAGCCCGATACCTATCATCACTCCGCTTCTGGTTCGCTCCAAGAGGTTTTGGGAAAAGCTGAAGATTTTCTGTAAAATAATCTCCTGCTGAGGCACTTGGGCTATTATCTGCTCTTGCAATAGCTCTTTCACACCAAATCCTTGGGCTACTCCAAAAGCTAGTGCCAAGATGGGTACAAACCCAAGCAGCGTGTACAAAGTCAAAGCCGAGGCGTGAAACTGACAATTGTCGTAGATATACCCCCGCAAAGACAGAGGAAACAGATTGATATATCGCCACTGTGGCTTAACAAAAACGGCTTTTCTTAACTTTGCTAACCTCTCCAGCGAACAAATTCTAATCTGCATACAAACTTACGAAACGGAAATTTTGGGCATCGAAAAGCCCTTTGTCGCTCATCTTGATGTCTGGTATTACCAAAAGCGTAAGAAAAGACAAGCTCATATAAGGAGAAAAAAGTTCGGTGCCAGCAGATCTGCCAAGCTCCTCCAACTTCTCATAAGATTTACTTACCTCTTCGTAAGGACGATCACTCATTATCCCCCCTACTGGCAAAGGCAAGATGTACTCCTGTTCTCCATTCACGAAAGCCACACCACCCTTGTTTTCGATCAGTAATTCCAAAGATCGCAAGATGTCTTTATCGTTGGTACCTATCGCCAAGAGGTTGTGGCTGTCATGAGCCACGCTACTAGCTATAGCTCCCTTTTGCAGGTTGAACCCTTTCACAAAACAGAAAGCGGGCTTGGCTCCCACTTGGTAACGATTAAGACTAACCATCTTCAACAAGTCTCTGTCCGTGTCGGACACCAGCTTCCCATCCTCAACTTTAGGGCTCATAGTAATCCATTTAGTCAGCACTTGGTCTTTGACCAACTCTATCACATTTATCTGTCCACCTTTGTTTGGTACATCCAAATTGGCAGGCAACTTTGCCACAAAGTTATTTATCAGCTCGGGCTTTTGATATTGTAATATCTGTTTGCCCTGCTCATAGACAACCTCGCCACCTATCACCGTCTTCATCACCTCGAAGTACTGCAAATCTTCCATCTCTATAAAATCGGCTGAGTCACCCACTTGCAAAAGTCCTACATCCAATCCGTAATGTTTCACTGGATTTACGCTCACCATTTGTAACACCTTAAACAGACATACACCTCGCCTTATCGCTTTTTGCACCAAAAGGTTCATATGCCCACGAACCAAAATATCAGGGTGTAAATCGTCCGAGCAAAACATACAGTTCTGGTAATGTTCGTGTGCTATAGGTATCAAGTCGTCAAAGTTCTTTACTGCCGCTCCTTGCCTTAGTTGTATCTTCATCCCATAGCCAATCTTCTCAATAGCCTCTTCGGGAGTTACGCACTCATGATCTGTTGTTATACCAGCTTTGGCATATTTTCTCGCCATCTCCCCACGAGCCTCTGGAGCGTGCCCATCTATGAGCTTTCCATACCTTTTTGCCATATCCAGCTTAGCCTGTACCAAAGGCGTCGAGTTCACCACACCGGGGAAATCCATAAACTCACCCAAATACTTAAGCTCATCCATCTTCATCAGCTCTTCCAAAGCAGGAGCGTCTAACCTCGCACCCGAAGAGTCAAACTCAGTAGCAGGCACGCACGAAGGTATGCTAAAATATATTTTTAAAGGAGTTTTCTTTGCTTCTGCAAGCATATATTTTACAGCTTCCACACCTTTAACATTCGCTATCTCATGGCAATCAGACACCGTTGCCACAGTTCCAAATCTCACCAACACCCTACCAAACTCACCCGGAGTGAGCATAGAAGACTCTACATGAATATGGGAATCTACGAATCCTGGTAACAAGAAATTGTCATAATCTTTACCCTTTTCCTCGGTAATAGCCACAATTTTTCCTGCATCTACATCTATTTTACCTGGGAAAATTTTTTTCTGGATAGGATCTACAATATTACCACAAAAAGATCTCATTAAGCCTCCTTATAAAAAATCAAATTATAAATTAAATTTAACTCAACTTTTTATAACTCTTTAATATTGTCAAATTTCTTTTTTTTAACAAATGGGCGGTACACAGTAAAAGTATCCACCCTTATTTATTTTTTCTATATCTTTTAAATAATAATCTGTGATTATTGGGCTAATGTTCAAAACATTAAAATTGGGCTTCCTAGAATTTTCCCGCAAAATTTGCTTCGGAGTCTTACCTTTTCGCCCTCTGTTTCCTCTAAAATGATTAAAATACAGCGTATAACTGTGTGCTTTACGCACAAAATCGTTGCAATCATCAAATTCATCAATCAGATAAAACTCGTCCTCTACCAGCCGATGAGCACTTTCAACATCAGAATTAAAAGTGGGCGAACCTTTGGGGATAAGCGAATGATTAGCACCATTTATTTGCACACTTTTTTGAAAAAAGCTCAAACCCTTTTTCTTGGGACTCACAAACTCTGAGCCATTGTCGGTTTGAAAAGTAACTTTGGAAAGATCAACACCACAACTCTTTAATCTTTTAGACAAAAAATCGATATAAATCCCTGCATTTACGGCTGTTTTCTCATAGCAATAACCGATGAATTGCATACCAGTTTTGTAGTCTCTAGCAGTGATTTGATAGCGAGGATAATTTTTGTACTTAATCCCCTCAAACAATTCTGGCATATCGGTCAAATACTTAATATCCACTTGGATTTTTTCAAAAGGTTTTGCCCTAGCTCGCATTTCACTTAAATCTTTGCGTTGCTGATATTTCCGTTTCTTTTTCTTTACCAAACCAGCATCACAGAGCTTTTTATGAACAGTCGAAGCTGAACAATTTAACTGCAAATGGTCAATAATTCGCCTAGCTCCCCAGCGATTTTTTGCCTTTTTGCGACAAACTACTATTTCCTCTATTATCTCAGATTTTAAGCGATTTGGGAAATTTTGCTTTTTTCGAGATTTATTAACCAGACCATCCTCGCCCTTTTCTTTATAGGCTTTGACCCACTTTCGCACAGTTTTTCTAGTGGTCTCAAATTCTCTAGCTGCAGCGGAAATAGATGTTTCATTTGCAAATTTCACCAAATTTTTCCGATAAAATTTCTTGTCTTTTCTACTCATAATTTTCAAATTGTCTATATATTTATTCATAATGGTCAAATTACAGCTCTCACGGCTGATTTGACCATTTTTTTTACAGACTATTTCTCCATTTTTCTAATTAACTTTTCCATTTTATCATAAACCAGCCAATTACAAATCACTAACTTGGGGTGGATACTTTTAGTGTGGAGTTTCCACTTTTTTTTAACAAAAATAAACAAAATTTGAGGGTAATTTTTAGTACTTGACTCTATCAAGTTTATAACAAAATTAATCTCATCTCTACAAAAAAACCTAGGAGAAGTTTTGGACATAATAGGCTTAAAGAAACAAAAAAAGTTTGAAGAATTTTATAATCAAACCTCTGGACTATTGTACCACTACATCCTAAAAAGAGTGCGTAACAACGAGAAAAGTTTAGACATTTTGCAAAACGCATATTTACAAATATACCCAGAATTTGAGCGATTAAACTATCACAAAAGCTACTTGTACAAAACAGCTTATCATCTAATCATCGACAATACAAAAAAACAAAAAAAAGAGCAATCGTTAAAAGAAAATCTGCAGATCAGCACTCAACACCAAGACAGAAACATATACCTAAAATTACAAATAGAAAAAGCTCTTAATCTCTTGAAACAAAAAGATAGAGATGTCTTCGATCTAAAAACTTACCAGGGATTTCCCTATAAACAGATTGCTGAGATTACAGGATTAACACCCAAAGCTGTAGAAAGTATCCTCACGAGAGTCAGGAATTTTTTACGGGAAAAATTAAAAAATTTGCGGGAATTTGGTTATCTAAACTCTCTTACAGATTACAGCGATAATAAAAAAGAGGAAATCATATCGACTGCATTTAATAAAGGAGGTAAGAGACGATGAAAAGCATTTGTCAAAACCTAAACAAATTTTATGATCAAGAGTTAGATATGCAAAAAAACAAAGAATTTTTGGCTCACTTAAGTAATTGCCCAAGTTGTCAGAAAAATCTAAGGTTTTTGCAAGAATTAGAAAAGATAAGCAGATCTAAACTTGCCTCAGAGCCCATTGGAGGTTGGCAATTTGTTTCCCAAAGACTCAATAATTCATACAAATTCGGACATCTTTGGTGGCAAAAAGTAGCTATTGCCGCCTCTTTTACATTCTTCACTATAGCAGGTAGCTTTGGTGGCAACTACTTTTTTGAAGACTACTCTACAACAAACTTAACCAATAACTCAATCTACTCTTACTTGGAGGAAAACTTATGAAAAAATGGATAATCTACGGATTGTTAATCTGCTCTCTGGCGTTTAATCTCATCTTTATTACCAAAGCTTGTCAATATCGGAAAAAATTCCCACCTATGTGTCCTCCGAGGATGAAACCACATAAAAGAGAGTCTTTACGAATTTTTTTGGACTCCAAAAAAAATTGCCTAAGAAAAGAGATGAGAGAGTCTAACAAGTCCAAAGACAGACTGATTTGCAAATTTTTAGAAGACGAGCTTAGCCAAGATGAGTTAAATATGCTCAAAGATTCTTTAATTAAGATAACTATAGATAGAGAAAATAAATTTCTAGAACACTTAATAGAGTATAAAACCAAGGAAAAGGAAAAAATAAGGAGTGAAAAATGAAAAGATTAAGTTTATTTTTTGTAATGATTAGTCTGAGCGTTGCTTGTTTTGCTTTTGGAGCAAAAGACGGCAAAATGGGTGGCAATAGACCTCAAAGACAAGGTGAATTTGGGCAAAGAGCTGAACAATGCGATACCAAGTGTCAAGAGTTTAAAAAAAGAAGACCTAGAATGTACGAAAATCTTGACCTTAGCGATGCACAAAAGGAAAAGATGCAAAAAATCCATAAAGCTCATCGCGACGAGGTTTTCGAGCTTCGTACAGATGTGCAGAAAGCCAAAATTGACCAAAGGGTGAACCTGAAAAATCAAAATTTCAGCAAAGCTAAAAGCAACGCCAAAAATATCTCTGAACTAGAAGATAAGATTGAACTAAAGAGAATCGAAATGATGGAAAAAAGCTACAATGTTCTCACCAAAGAGCAAAAAGCAAAACTTTAAATTTCATCTATAATCTGTAAACCGCCCCAATCTAGGGCGGTTTTTTTGTACCAATAAATTTTTTAGCAGTCAAATAGAAAGAGTGCCAAAAAATATTGACAATTTTGTCTTCCCAAACTTTTTAGGATTGAAAATCAAAATTCTAGAAACAAAGGAGTGATTTATGGCTAAAGGAAAGTTATCAATTCACACGGAAAATATTTTCCCAATCATCAAAAAGTGGCTCTACTCTGAGCACGACATTTTTTTGCGAGAGCTTATTGCCAATGCTATAGATGCGTTATCCAAAAGAGAGACTCTGGACAAAAAAGCCAAAAAGAAAGATCTGAGTATAAAGATTGAGATTGATAAAGAACAAAAATGTTTGCGGGTCATAGATACTGGTGTGGGGATGACCGCAGAAGAAATAAAGAAGTACATCAATCAGATAGCTTTCTCTGGTGCGGAAGATTTCGTGGACAAGTACAAAGACAAGGATATCATCGGTCATTTTGGGCTAGGATTTTACTCTAGCTTTATGGTTGCCGAAAAGGTAACTATCGATTCGCTCTCTTATCAACCAGATTCCAAACCAGCTGCATGGGAGTGCGAAGGGCAAACCGATTACAATATGAGTGCTGGTGAACGCAAAGAAGTGGGAACTACGGTTACCATTTACCTAAACAGCGATAGCAAAGATTATCTTGAGAACTATAAAATCAAAGAAATTTTAGATAAATATTGCACCTTTATGCCTTATCCAATAGAATTCGATAGCAAAGTAGTCAACCAGAAAGAACCTTTGTGGGAAAAAGACCCTAAAGAGGTAAAAGAGAAAGAGTACAAAGAATTTTACAAAGAGTATTTTAACGATTGGCAAGAACCTTTGTTTTGGATACATCTGAATGTCGATTATCCTTTCAAACTCAAAGGAATTTTGTATTTCCCTAAATTGGATATAAACACAATGCGTAACACGGGAATGGTGAAACTATTTTGCAACAGAGTGTTTGTCGCCGACAATGTTAAAGAGCTGTTGCCAGAATTTTTACTCTTGCTAAAAGGTGGCATAGATATTCCCGATATTCCCCTGAATGTCTCTCGGAGCTTTTTGCAACACGATAAACAAGTGCAAAAAATCACAGGTTATATCATCAAAAAAATTGCCGATGAGTTGAAAAGGCTATTTAACAAAGATCGTAAAAGTTACCAAAAAATTTGGAATGATATACAAAAGTATGTAAAATATGGTGTATTAACACAAGAAAAATTTTTTGAAGCGTGCAAAGATTTTTTGCTATTCCAAACTACAGAAGAAAAATGGCTAACATTACCAGAGCTGACAGTAGAACAAACGGAAGAGAAAAAAAAGATCTATTACACAACTGACCCCCACTCACCATATATCGAAGTGTTAGTAAGTGAGGGCAATAAAGTAATTTTGGCAGATGAGATACTAGACAATCATTTGTTCCAAAAATACGAAATGAACGACAACAATTTGAGTTTTACGCGAGTGGACGCACAAGTGTCTGAAAGTATGGTAGATAAAGAGAATGTTGAAGAGATAGATGAAAAAGGCATAGGTACTTCAGACAAAATTAAAGAGATTTTTGAAAAGCAGATAGATAACAAAAAAGTCCAAATAAAAGTTCAAGCTTTGAAAATGAAAAATATTCCTGCGATGATTGTTTTCGATGAACAAATGCGTCGTTTTATGGAAATGAACGCCACTATAGGACAAAGTGAAGACAAGTTACCTATCACAGGATATGAGTTGGTTGTTAATTCTAACAATAACCTTATCAAAAAATTGAACACTATGGATAGCAAAAAAGATAAAGACAAAATAAACCTTTTATGCCGCTATGTGAACGACTTAGCTTTAATCAAGCAAAACAATTTTACCCCAAAAAAGCTACAAGAGTTCGTAAAGATGAGTACTAAAGTACTAGAGATGGTGAATTAAAAAGCTTCTTCCCATTTTCGTCTTCGACTGCTATAAGCTATCCTCATATAGAGGAAAGATATTAGTCGGAGACGATTTTTTTATTGAGATTTTTTTTAATCTTATCTTGTGCTAAAACCTCTTTTATTAAAAAAAAGATAAAATTTATTGCTCATCAATTCTCGGGCACTCAAATTGACTCTAAATGATGAATAACCTATTAAAAAGGAAAAGGACAAAAAATGATAAAAGTTCAATTTCTGATGACTATCGCATCAACCACAGGGATTAATAAAGTTGAGCTGCAAGACAAACAAGACATCACTGTGCTAGATGCCCTAAAAGAGATAGAAAACCAAGAAAGCAAGGATATTATTAGCAAGATAATGACCCCTGAGCAAGATAAATTCAAGCCGGGAGTGCTGATCTTAGCTGGAGAAGAAAGTCAGCTAAAACCTGCCAACTGGCAAACTGTCTTAAAAAACAATTATCTTTTGAAAGTAACAACCATCGTCGGTGGAGGTTAGATTTTTGGAAGAAACTATTTTCGACCGTTCAATACTTCTTTGGGGGACTGAAAATCAAGCAAAACTGGCAAAAGCAAAAGTGGTAATCTTGGGACTAGGAGGTCTTGGATCTGCTGTTGCACAAGTATTAGTGAGAGCAGGCATAAGTCAACTAACTCTGATTGATCAAAAAAAAATAGATTTGCCAGATTTGGGCAGACAAATACTCTACACTAAAGAAGATCTAGGTAAGAGTAAAGTAGAAGCAGCTAAGTCAAAAATATTAAAAATAATCCCTAATTGCATTGTAACTAGCCTTTACCAAGACATCAACCAACTAAAAAAATTACCAAATGCTAACCTTTTTATCGATTGCTTAGACAACTTTGCTACTCGCCTAAATGTATGGAATAAACTTCCTGGGCATAGCTATTTCTTACATGGCGGAGTGCAAGCCTATCAAGGACAAATTATTACTTTACAAAAGGGGAATACCCTTGATTTACCAATTTTGCTAGCTACAGGCAAAGACAACTCGCAAAAAATTCCAATCGCTCCACAAACTGTGATGTTAGCGGGGTCGCTTATGGGGAATGAGGCTATAAATATTTTATTGGGGAAAACAAAACTTTTAGGAAAACTGTTTCAATTTGATTTGGACAGCCATTACTTCGCCTCAATCTCTGTTTAAAGTTTCTATTATTTTCACTTTATTTTTTATTAGCCCCATTGCTACATAATCTGCTTCGCTCAGGGCATCACTTGGCATTAGTCCTATTACTTCTGACTCTAATCCGACCCCCAAATCTTGAACCAATTCAGCAATCTTATCGTAAACCATTCGCGGAGATGTTTTCTGATAGTCAATGAGGTTCATAGAAACCTGCACTTTTTTTTGCTCAGGCAAATACAATCCTAAAGCTTTCACCCCCAACATTCCTCCACTAGAATACCTTAACCTGCGAGCTATTTTCTTGGCTAGAGACAAGTTCGCACCCAAAAGATTTACATTGAAAGCTATCATCAAATGCCTTGCAGAGATAGCCACCGCTCCAGCCGTGGGGTGAGGCTTGTCTCCCACCTCTAATATAGATTCGCTTAAACCAGCGAAACCTTTTTTCCGGAGATTTGCCAAAGTGTTTTTTATGCTTTGATAATCGTAAAAAAAAGAAGGCAAAGAAAATTTTTCCCACAGAAGAGCTGCCATCTGCTCAGCAAACTCCTTGGCTTGGGCAAGAGTCGCATTTTTTAGCGGGACAAAAGGTAAAACATCCAAAGCTCCCAGACAAGGATGCACTCCTTGATGTTTTCTCATATCTACTCGCTCTAACACCTGTTCGCAAAGATTTAGGAGCGATAATTTAAGTTGATCTTGTGTGCCTACCAGCGTATAGACAGAGCGGTTGTGGTCTACATCTGCCGAGTAATCCAGAAGCGAAGCCCCGCCGAGCTCAATAGCCCTTGCAAACCTCTCTATCTTCGAGCAGTCTTTACCTTCGGAAATATTGGGGACAACCTCAAAAAGTGGCTCAGGCATCTTGCAGCTTCGTTAGCCTTATGGCTATCTCTAGCAAGAACTCCTTGGCTGTAGCCACTTTGCTTGGCTTGGGCTGAGCAAACATCGCCAGCTCACCGGTCATTACCCCTGCTTCTATCGTGTCCACAGTCGCTTTCTCCAGATTTTTAGCAAAGCTCACCAACTCTTCGTTACCATCCATCTGCCCTCTCTTGCCCAAAGCTCCGCTCCAAGCGAAGATTAAAGCGGTGGAGTTAATAGATACATCTTCTCCCTCTAGATGCTTGTAATAAAGGTCTTGCACCGTGCCGTGTGCCGCATCGTAGAGGAAGTATCCGTAAGGCGAGACCAAAATAGAACTCATCATCGCTAGAGAGCCGTAACTAGAGGCGAGCATATCGCTCATCACATCACCGTCATAGTTCTTGCACGCCCAGAGCAGACCACCCTTGCTTTGCATAATCTTAGCTATCGCCCCGTCTATCAAGAAGTAGCGGTACTCTATGCCCGATGCGATGAACTTTTGCTTGTACTGGCTTTCGTACAGCTCGGCGAACACATCCATAAAATGGTGGTCGTAAATCTTGGAAATCGTGTCTTTACTCGAAAACCACAAATCAACCTTTTGGTCGAGAGCGTACTCAAAGCAACTCTTGGCAAAAGATGTGATAGACGCTGTAAGGTTGTGCATCCCTTGCAAAACGCCCGTAGAACTACCATCGAAATTTGCTATCTCTTTGCGAGTCTCGTGCCCTTTGTCATCCGTAAACACCAGCTCTGCTTTGCCCGGGGCATCCACGAATATCTCGGCGTTCTTGTATACATCACCATAGGCGTGTCGCCCGATGATAATCGGCTTCTGCCAACCACGCACAAATGGTTGCACATTCTTCACGATAATAGGCTTGCGGAACACCGTGCCGTCCAAAATCGCCCGTATCGTTCCGTTGGGGCTCTTCCACATCTTTTTCAGGTCGTACTCTTTCACTCTCGCTGCATTTGGCGTGATAGTGGCGTTCTTCACCCCCACCTTATGCTTCTTCATCGCTGCGGCTGCATCTAGGGTTACTTGGTCGTCTGTGTTATCTCTATTTTTAATATGAAGGTCGTAGTACTCCGTCTTCAGCTCCACGAACGGCTCGAGCAAAATATCTTTAATCATCGGCCAGACCACACGGGTCATCTCATCGCCATCCATCTCCACAATGGGGTTTAACATCTTTATTTTTGTCATCTTTTTCCTTTTATCACTTTAATGCTTTTTGAGTTTCTTCTCTTAATTCTTCGATAACATATTTCCAGCTTTTTTAACTGTTTCTCATCACTTCGATCATCGCCTTGTCAGCTGCGAAAAGCCCTTGGTTACTGACTTTCCCCAGATTGCGGATAGTTTGCTCTAAAGTTTCTGCAATTATGCCGTCTCCAGCTTTGATAATCGTTCCCTTGCACGCAAAAAAAGCACTGACCACAGAAAAGTAACCCGCAGTAGAAAGTTTGAGGGCACAGCCGTTCTTCGCTCCGTCGCAAAGCATCCCCGCTATATTACCAAGCATATTCTTCACAGCACCCTCTATCTGCCTCCTATCTCCGCCCATCAGCCACACCAATGCCGCAGAGCTGGACGCTCCAGCGGACACACCGCCCGAGCAAATCGGCGAGAGCCTGCCTATGCTTCTTTTTATATAGCCGTTTACCAGATGCGAGATAGCTATCGCTTTGGCGAGTCTCTCTTGGGACGGACGATGAACATTAGCATAAGCCACCAGTGGCAAAATAGCCATAAGCCCATTGTTGCCACTGCCGTTGGAGCTCATAACCGGTACGCTGGCACCAGACATCCGCACATCCACAGCCGCAGCCACCATCTGCGAGGCGATAGTCGGCAGGTGAGTACACATCTTACCCTCGCTTGCCAACTCCTTGATAGTATATCCCACTACCAAACCCATTTTCTCTTTCAGCCCCATGTTCGCCACGGCTTCGTTCATCTTCACACCATCGAGCATAAACAAGATGTCATCTGCAGGGATACCCTCCACCTCTTGGATGGTCTGGTAAACATCCATCGCAAAAATTTTGGCGAACTTATCCGCACCACTATCATCACTCGTGTCAGCACTTGTCAGCACTGTCAAATCGCCCACAACACCATAGTCGGTGAAGTTGTCGTGCATGCCTTGGATAGTGGCTTGGCAACTCTTGTCGCCATGCTCTACGACCACCTGTACAAACACTTTTTGCTCTGTGTCGGCGATACCCACTTCCACTTTGGGCAAATATTTGCTAAACTCAGGGAACTTGCTCTCGTCCACCTCTGCCAGCACCTCCAGCCCAGCGGCAGCGTTTCCTTGCCAAAAGCCCACTAACCCAGCTACATCTAGCCCAGTCAAGCTTGTGTGCGGTATTCCCACGGCAAAGCCGTTCTTAAAAATGCCCGCACTAAGAGTAATTTGCATCTTATCAAAATCATCGCCATCACAAAATTCCCGCACCTTAGCCGCTGCCAAAGCCACTGCTATTGGCTCTGTGCAACCCATGGCAGGTTTCACTTCTTGTCTCAAAAGTTCCAAAATCAGTTTTTTCATAATCTTCACCTTTCTCTTATTTTTCCTTTTCCTGATTTTTGAAATATCTCTTATAACGACAACAAATAACCTATCACACTCGCCACATAAAAACTAAGCCCCACCACCAAAGTAACCAAAGACAACCTGTATTTAAAAGTGCGAGAGTCACGCCGTAGAAAGTAAATAGAAAAAGCTCGTTGCAACTCCAAACCTTTTCGGTTGCTCATCCATTTGGGATAGATAGGACCCAGCAATAAGAAGAAAACGGACAGTATCACCAGAGCCAAACCAATGGCGATGCTGAATCGTGAAAATACACTAGAAGCAGCTATCCTAGGACCAGAAAATCCCGTAATCGTCAAACAAATCGTAGCAAGCCCCATAATGCCCTGAGAATGAGTATATATCGCTTGGAAATCAGCTTTTAGCATTGTATAAACCTGACTGTAAAACGAATCTTTTAACACTTCCCGCAAAAAATTCATCTCACTTCTTGGCGATATTTCTTTATTTTTATTTTTCATCATTTTTTCGACTTTACCCAAGCCAGCTTTCCTCCAGCTTTCAATATTTTAGCATCCAGTTTCGACAAAGCATGACAAAGCTCAATTTGCTCTTTGCCAGCTTCCAGATAAATCTTCTGCTCTTGCAAATTTTTTATCTGAATAGAAATTTCGTCCCCTTGTGCCAACTTGTCGTAATCGTCTGGATTAACGAAAGTTAACGGAACGATGCCAAAGTTTATCAAGTTGGCTAGATGGATGCGGGCAAAACTTTTCGCTATCACAGCTTTTACCCCTAGATATTTAGGAGCCAAAGCCGCATGCTCGCGACTAGAACCTTGTCCATAATTCTCACCAGCAAGCAAAAACCCGCCGTTTTCTTGCAACGCTCTTGTCGCAAACTCGGTGTCCACCACCTCAAAGACATGCTTAGAAATCTCAGGGATATTAGAGCGAAGTGGCAAAATCTTAGCTCCTGCAGGCATTATATGGTCGGTGGTAATATTATCGTCCAACTTAAGCAATATCTTACCTTGCAAAATCTCTGGTAACGCCGTAAACTCAGGCAAAGCTACAATATTGGGTCCTCGCAAAATTTGGACACCTTCACCCGACTCAGGCTTAATAATCATATTATCATTAACCTTGAACCGCTCTGGCAAGCTAAAGCTCGGGTAATCCATAACCAAACTTCTCGGATCGGTGAATACTCCAGTGAGAGCCGTAGCCACAGCCGTCTCGGGCGATACTAGGTACACATCGGCATCTTTAGTCCCACTTCTACCAAAGAAGTTACGGTTGTATGTCCGCACACTCACCGCTCCGCTAGAAGGAGCAGCACCCATGCCGATGCAAGCACCACAAGCGTTCTCCATTATCCTAGCACCACTACGAACAATATGCGAAAATTTACCCTCATCTATCAAATGATCTAACACCTGACGGCTACCGGGGTTCACTACCAAATGCAAATCGGGACTTATCGTCTTTTCAGCCAACACATCAGCCACTATAGACAAATCTCGCAAAGAGGAGTTGGTGCACGAGCCAATACCCACTTGTTGCACACTCATTCCAGCTAACTCACGCACAGGTTTTACCATCCCTGGGCTATGCGGACAAGCAGCTAAAGGCTCTAGCTTCGACATTTCAATAGTAAGAACCTTATCATATTTCACATCCTCATCAGGCAAAAGCTCACGCCATTGCTCACCTCTTCCTTGAGCCACCAAGAAATCTCTAGTCAACTCATCAGAAGGGAAAATCGAGGTCGTACAGCCCGTTTCCGTACCCATATTGGTGATAGTGGCTCTATCTGGCACGCTGAGGTTTTGCACACCCTCACCGAAGTACTCGATGATGTATCCCACTCCGCCTTTCACATCTATTAGCCGAAGCACCTCCAGTATCACATCTTTAGCACTAACCCAATCAGGCAATTTCCCTATAAGTTCCACTCCCATTATTTGAGGATATTTAATGTTGAAACTCTCTCCAGCCATCGCCATGGCAACATCCAATCCTCCTGCACCCATAGCCAAAGAACCCACACCTCCTGCAGTAGGTGTGTGCGAGTCTGAACCAATGAGTGTCTTTCCCGGTACAGCAAACCGTTCTAGATGTACCTGATGACAAATGCCATTGCCTGGACGAGAGAAGTACAAGCCATACTTGGCGGCTATCGACTGCAAATAACGATGATCATCTGCGTTCCGAAAATCGGACTGAATCGTGTTGTGATCTACATAACTCACCGAAAGCTCCGTCTGTACCCTCTGCACCCCCATCGCCTCGAACTGCAAATAAGCAGCCGTACCAGTGGCGTCCTGCGTAAGAGTCTGGTCTATCCGCAAACCAACCTCTTGACCCACTACAGCTTCCCCCTGTGAAATATGCTCTTTGATAATTTTTTGTGCTAAACTCAAACCCATTGTAAACTCCTACTAAATATCCAAAAATTTTTCATCAACCCTAGGTAGACACTCTCTTTTTCTTTCTTTTTTTGGCAAGAATTTTTGAGTGTGGAAATCATCTTCTTTGCCTTGGCAATCACAAAAAAAGGCGACTTTAAAAAAAATCGCCTTTCCCGTTTAGTAATCTCTCTTCTAGCACTTAACCTTTAGCGAGGCAACAAGTTTCGCCAAAAGCTCAGGTTTTTCAGCTACATCAGAGTTCTGCAAGAACTCTATCCTTTGCTGAAATCTGCCTTTAACCAATTTTTTGTACTCTTTCAAGTTTTGACGCTTAGCTGGATCGTACTTTGCATAGTAATCTGGCACTAACTTCTCGATAGACTCTTTGGTAGGTATCATCGCTCCGGGCAATAAGTCCCACTCTTCCCACTGCAAAGCGTCTGTGAGGATAGCCGTTTGCAAAGACAACGAGGTCTTGAGCTTGATGTCTTCCAAATCTTCTGTGGAAGATCTCCAATAACCAGCAGAGTTAAACACGAAGCAGTCAGCACCGTTATCTACCACTGTCTTGAAAGACTCAACATCTTTGTACAGCTCATACACACGGAAAGGATTGGCATAAGGCACGAAAACCAACTTGCCCAAATCTTCTGCCTTCACATTCTCCGCAGCGTTCCTCTCGGTCATCAAAGCAGCACCCATAGCCACACTCAAGTACTTGTCCGTTATCTTTACCACTGGAGGCAAGATGGTATCTTTCATCAACCAAACAAGCGAGTTAGGAAATTCGCACTTGTTTACCCAAGCACCCAACAAGTCGCGATCGAACAACGCACGCCCGTTTTGTTGGCGAGCATCAAGCCCTAATGGCACTACCTTGTCTTTGTAGGTGATGACAGCATGGTTCATCACAGCTGTCAGATAATCCCACTCAGGGTTGTCCAAGTCGCGAGAGTCGGTCTTATCAAACAAGCTAGGCTCCCACACACGGCACACCTTGTCTTTCACATCGATCTGGAAAGCATCGTCGTGCAACACAACTTTCTTAAAGCCCTTAGGCATCGTACCAGCATTATCAGCAGAGTTAGTGTGCGACGATTTACCAGTACCAGATAAGCCATAAAAAGCTATCGCTCTCTTGCCCAAAGATTTGTATTCATCACTACATTCAGAAAAATCTATCTCTTTGATGCCACCATGGCTAGCTGCCATACCCAAACGCATTCCGCTTGTCCAAGCCAAAGTTAGCGTTCCTTTTTTCCTCTCTCCAAAATAACGCATTCCCAAATTGACAATCACATTGTGATTTTGATCTACCAGAGCCAACTGTGGAGCACCTGTGTTTTCATAGAATGGATCGTTATTAGACCAACCGTTGAAAGCCAAAATGATGATATCTTGGATGGGCAACTTCTTGCTCGCAGCGTACTCCTTAACCATCGATTCGTAAGGTGTGAAGTTGCAAAGCCAGTTGAACACATTGTTGGCATCAGACTCCGTGGTGATGTAAGTAGCTTTAAGCATCAAATCGTTGTCCAGACCAATAATCGCATCGGCTTTAATCAATGGCTCTTTTTGCATCTGATAAACGGCTTCTCTCAGGTCTCCGTCCAACCTTCTTTTTTCTGCAGCAGAACTTTTAGAGTAAAATCTTCTAGCCTTGGCGGTACGGCCGATGATTTTCCCGTGGTTATCCACTAACACCTTAGAGCCTTTAGCCAAGCCCAATCTTTTGGCTGTCCCTGCATAAATCTCCAGGTCGGTCTCTTCCACTCCTGATTGCTTTCTAGCCAATTCATAAGCCTCTGCAGCAGTTACTTTACGCACTTTTTTCGAGTGCAATAAGGTTTCAGCCACCGCTCTTACTGGCGAGATCTGGTCGATAGAGTCATAAAACTCTAAACTCGGTTTACTAGACATACTTAACTCTCCTTGTCTTAAGTAATTTTTACAGTGCCTCTTGTCCACACTTGGGACAAACTTTGACCTGCTTTCCTTTTATATTTCTTATCTCCATATAGGAGTTCCCACACTCGGGGCAAGCTATAGGTATAGGCTTGTTGTTCGTAGCAAACTTGCACTCTGGATACTGGGTGCATCCGTAAAACACCCCTCTCTTGCTCATCTTCTGGGCAATCTCACCTTTGCCACATTGGGGGCATTTTATCCCCAGAGTCAAAGGCTTGGAGAACTTGCAATCGGGGTAACCACTACACGCTACGAACTCTCCAAATCTTCCCTTTTTAATTGTCAAATCTTTCCCACACTTGGGACACTTTTCATCCAACACCTTCGGCTTTTCTATCTCTATTGTACCTTTAGCATTTTTCCTAAAGTTAGCAGAAAACTTACATTTCGGGTAATTGCTACAAGTCAAAAATTGTCCGTTGCGTCCCCACTTTATCACCAAATATTTTCCGCACTCAGGGCATTTCTTCCTAGTTGGTCTCACCAAAGCAGCTTTGGATTTAGCAGTATCCACCTTGTCCATTAGCTTGTGCATCTGTTTGTAATAAACATCCAAAAACTTTTTCCAGTCCAGCTTACCCTCGCTAATATCATCCAAATCACTCTCCATCCCCGAAGTGAAATCTGTATTAAAAAACGAGTCGAAACTGCCCACCAAAAACTTGTTCACAGCCATACCCAGCTCCAAGGCGTAAAATCTTTTTTCCGATAGTTGCACATAGCCACGGTCTTGGATGGTGGACAAGATGCTAGCATAAGTGGAAGGTCTGCCTATTCCCTTGGCTTCCAGCTCCTTTATCAACGAACTCTCCGAATACCTAGCTGGAGGCTTGGTGAACTTCTGCTCGGGCACTATCTCCTCTTTGTCCATGGTGTCGCCTGTTTGGTAGCAAGGGTCGATGCTCTCGCCCAGTGCCAGCTTGGTAAAGGTATAGCACGCCGTAAACCCAACCTCTTGCACACTACCGCCTTGTGCCTCGAAAAGTGCCCCGCCCTTGGCTATCTTTACCTTCTGCGATGCCACCACGGCAGGTATCATCTGAGTTGCCACGAACCGCTGCCAAATCAAGTTGTACAGCTTAAACTGCTCAGCACTCAAGAACTTCTTGATGCTCTCTGGCGTTTTGCTTACATCTGTGGGTCGGATAGCCTCATGAGCGTCTTGAGCCCCCTTCTTGCCTCTAAAGTGCCTTACCTTAGGCTCTAGTGCTTGTTTACCATACAACGATGGTATCAACGCTCTGGTGGCTTGTACAGCCTCATCGGACATCCTCACCGAGTCTGTACGCATATAGGTTATCAGCCCGACGCTCTCTTTGCCCAAGGCGATGCCCTCGTAGAGCTTTTGGGCTACACCCATCGTCCGCTTCGCCGAGAAGCCCAAATATGTAGAGGCAGCTCGTTGCAAGGTGGAGGTGATAAATGGAGGCAGAGGGTGGTTCTTTCGCTGACTTTGCTGGATGTCCACTATTTTCGCCTTTTTTCCAGCTAGCTTGTCCAGTAGCTCATCCACCTGCTCTTTGTTCTTCGGGTCGGCTTTCTTGCCATCTATCTCCACCAGTTTTGCCATAAAAGACGAAACCTCGCCCTTACCAAAAAAACCAGAAACTTCCCAGTACTCTTCCGGCACAAAAGCTTTTATCAAGTCCTCTTTCTCACAAACCATCCGCAGAGCCACAGATTGCACTCTACCGGCGGACAAACCGTAGTATATCACCCGCCATATCAAGGGCGAAATCTCATAGCCCACCAGCCTGTCTAGCACTCGCCGTGCCTGTTGCGAGTTGACCATATTCATATCGATGTCCACTGGCTGGTTGACAGCTTTTTGCACCGCTTTTTGAGTAATCTCGTTGAACACCACGCGGTACACCGCTTTATCTTTAATCTCTTTGCTCAAAAGCTGTGTCAAATGCCAAGCTATCGCCTCTCCCTCACGGTCGGGGTCTGCTGCCAAATAGATGTCTTTGGCACTCTTGGCAGCCTCCTTGAGCTTTTTGGTAATCTTGGCTTTCGACCTATCGTTCACATACTTCACCGCAAAATCTTTCTCCACATCCACGCCTAGCTTACTTTTGGGCAAATCACGAATATGCCCCATAGACGACTCCACCATAAATTGATTGCCCAAGAACTTTGAAATCGTCTTGCTCTTGGCTGGCGACTCCACGATTAGTAAACTTTTTGCCATCTAGTTTGCCTCTTCCTCTTCGGGATAAATCTTGTCCAAAATGCTAATATTAGCCCCAGAATCGCTCTCGCCCACGGCAAACACCACAGACTCCACGATTTTCTTTATGTTCTCCACCTCTATCTTCTCTTTATAAAAGCGATAAAATCCGCTAGAAACCTCCATAATCGTCTCGAAAGACCTATGGTCGATAGACGAGCTGTAAAGTAACCCGAGCAAATAAGATTGTGCCGAACCTGTGAAAAGCTCTTTCTCGCTAGTGCTCATCACACGGTAACTGTCGCTTGACTTACCATTGGGATTTCCAAAAAGCTCAAACAACTTCATCTGTAAGTTTTTAGACATTTTATCCATAAGCTACTTCAACTCTCCTGCTTCGATCTTGCTCAGATCGACTATTTTTTTTATGCTGGCACTAATCTCTGCCAGAAGGTTACATCTGTTCATCTTCAACTTCTCATCCTCGGCGTTGACCATTATCTTGTCAAAAAACCGCTCAATAAATCCGCAAAAGCCAACCAAATCTTCTATCACTTGGGCAAAATCTTTTTCGCTTTCCAGTTCGAGCTTGCTATAAGCATCATAGAGCTCTTTCTCCTGCTTTTCCTGCAAAAGCTCTGGTAGCACCTTGCCACGCGGCTGTGTACCTGCCAAGATGTTGTCTATTCGCTTGCACGCTAGCACCAACTGCAAAAACTCTGCACTGCATTTCATCGGCTGTAGCACAGCCAGCTTCTCTTTAGTTTCCAGCAAGTTAAGACTCTTGCTACCATCCAGCAGAGCGTGCAACAAGTCCGCTTCCACCTTCTTTTGCCCAAACACATACTTAGCTCTTTGTAACAAGTAGTCGATCACGAACTCAGCGTGCTTTTTGTCCACACTATCTGGTTGCAGGGCAAAGCACTCTCGCACAGCATCCACCAGCTCCAAATCGTAACCTCTGTCCAGCACTATCCTGCAAATGCCAGTGGCTGCCCGTCGCAGAGCAAAAGGGTCGGCTGAGCCCGTAGGTAGCATACCTATGCCCACTATCCCGCAGAGCGTGTCCAGCTTGTCGGCTATCGCCAAAACAGCCCCCAGAGTGCCCTTGGGCAACTCACCACCTAATCCTTTGGGCAAGTAGTGTTCCTCTATAGCCTCTGCCACCTGCTGGCTCACTCCAGAGCTCACGGCGTACTCTTTGCCGATATACCCTTGCAATTTGGTGAACTCCTTCTCTCCAAGCATCGTCGTAACCAAATCGCATTTACACAGCTTGGCAGCTAGACACAACTCGTCTGACATCGTCAAATCTAACTTCTTTGCCAGATAGTTGCAAACACTCTCCACTCGCTGCACTTTGGACAAGAGTGAACCCAAATCTCGCTGAAAAGTAACATCTCCCAAATCAGGATAATAATCTAACAAACTTTGCTTGGTATCCTCTTTATAAAAAAACTCCGCATCAGACAACCGTGCTTTAGCAACCTTTTGATTGCCGAGGATAATTGTCTGCTCGTTCTCCTTCTTGCCGTTGGAGACGAACACGAACTTATTCACCAGCTTGCCATCTTGCCGAGTGGCAAAGCATTTTTGGTGCTCACAGAGCGTAGTAACGATAATCTTCTCGGGCAAGAGCAAGAACCTTTGCTCGAACTCACCTACCATCACCACGGGGTACTCCACGATATCGCACACGAGGCTCATCAACTTATCGTCATCCACCACATCTACATCCAACTGAGCAAACTGCTCGAGGATGCTCTCCATCCGCCTCTTACGGTCGACTATCACCCTGCCATCTAACAAAGCTTGCTCATAGCTACCAACATCGGGCAAGATGTGCTCACCACCGAACTCACGATGGGAGTAAGTTACCCGCCCAGCTTTCACCCCTGCCACCTGCACATCCAGCACCTCATCATCCAGCAGAGCCACCAACCAGCGAATAGGTCGAGCGAAGAAGAAAGAGCCACTACCCCACTTCATCGACTTGGGGAAACTGACTTTCTCAATAGCCTCTGTCGCCAAACTGGTCAAAATCTCCTTCGAACTTTTGCCTTTCCTTTCGTACTTCACGCAGATGCTTTTGCCTTTCTTGCCGTCCACCACACAAATCTGGCTAGCATCACACCCGCTACTACGCAAAAACCCTTCTCCCGCCTTGGACAAGCTCTTACCATCGGGCAGATAAGCTACCTCTAAGCTAGGTCCAACCTTTTCCACCAGCTTGTCCTCTTGGGCTTTAGCCAAGCCAGCTATGCTCACAGCCAACCTCCTGGGAGTGTCAAAAACCTTGACCTGCCCAAAACCAAGCTCACACTCTTGCAAGCCTTTTTGCAGAAACTCCCACAACTGCTTTGCAGCTCCAGCTATATATCCAGCAGGTATCTCTTCTGTGCCTACTTCCAATAAAAAATTCATCTTATCTTCTTCACTTTTATTTCAAAATTTGGTTATTCTTTGGCAAACATCTTCGCAAATCTGCTCCGCTTCTTTTTGGCTTATCGCCTCCACATACACCCGCACTATTGGCTCTGTGCCACTTTTGCGAATGTGTACCCACTTCTTGTCGCCCACCATTTTTATCCCGTCTTTTGTGTTCAGGCTCTTCTCTTGCCCAGCCCAAAATTCTGCATCTTCGTAGATACCTTCCGCTAAACTCATCACCTTGTCCAGCTTTTCAAAGCTGGTTTCCACCTTTCGCTTGGCAAAGAAGTAAGTCGGCAACTTTTGGTTTAACTCCGACAACCTTTTACCAGATGTCGCCATATAATTTAGCACAATAGCTATCCCCACCATTGCGTCTCTGGTATAGTGCAACTCCGAGCAAATCACACCGCCATTTCCCTCGCCTCCGATCTTGGCTTGCACCTCTTTCATCTTGGAGCCGACATTTATCTCGCCCACCTTCTCACGATAAACTTTTACCCCATATTTTTTAGCCAAATCATCACTACCCATCGAAGAGGAAAGGTTCGTAACTATATCGGTCGGGGTTTTAGCCAAAATGTAATCTTCGCACAAAAGCAAGCTCTTCTCCTCGCCAATGCACTCCCCTGTCTCGTCCACAATAGCCAAACGGTCTACATCGGGGTCTGTAGCAAAGCCAACATCCACACCGCTGTCTTTTACCAATTGGCAAAGCTGGGTCAAGTTCTTAGCCTGAGGCTCAGGATTGTGAGCAAACACCCCCGTAGGCTCGGTGTTTATCTGCTCTACCACACAACCTAAGCGATTAAGAAGCTCTAGGCATATCTTCCCTCCAGCACCATTAACCGTATCCAAAGCCACTCTAAACCGCTTATGCCTAATGGACTCTATATCCATAAAAGACAAATCTAAAATCTTCTTCAAGTGTAATTCGATAGCAGTCTCGTTTTTCTCTTCTGTACCCATCTTATCCCAAGTTGCATAAGAAATATCTTCTTCCAAAGAACCGATAAAATTCTTTGCTTTGTCTGGATATAAAAATAACCCATTGCTATCCACAAACTTCATCGCGTTCCACTGCCCAGGGTTATGGCTAGCGGTAATGGCTATCCCACCATCTGCATCGGACTCCTGCACCTGCAAGAGCACCGTCGGCGTAGACACCACACCGATATCCACCACAGTACACCCTACGCTCAAGAGCCCAGCCTTCACACTGTGAAGCATCGCTTCCCCTGTAGTCCTGCTATCTCTGCCCACCACTATCTTCCCTCTACCTTGCAGGCAACCGAACTTGGCAGCCACTCTCACGACATTTTCCGGCAAAAGATCTTTGCCATAGACTCCCCTCATTCCCGATACACTCACCATCAATTTACTCATTTTCAGTCCTTTAGAATTTTTGCGATATTTTTTTGATTGTTGCAGATTGTCAAAATTTTTTTGCAAAATATCAAAAAGAGACTCTAGAAGAGCTTATCTTGCACACCTTAAAGAGAACAAAAAAAACTATCTATTTACAATACCGCAAATAAAAGCGTAACTTTCTTTCAGCTCTTGCCAAAAATTACTAGGAAGCCAATACATCGCAAAAGATTTGTCTTGCGGATGATACCCCATATGACGAAGGTGTTTGGGGCTTACCTTGGTAATAAACCGCTCCAACATCGTAAAATCTTCTTCGTTTTGGTAAAAAAGCTCGAAACTTTCCCCAGCTACAGACAACTTTTTTAGCGTCAAATCTCCCATATCTATGCTCTCTTTGCATTTGCTGTGTACGATGTGCCAAGCACCACCGGGTTGCACATTGGTAACAAAAATTGTCATATACAGCTTATCTCTCCGCCCCAAAAGCTTGGCTATGGGCAGATACAAAGGCGACTGTCTGGGGAGCATCGTCAGCACGCCGTTGATGTGCGACACTCTTTTGGCTTTCAGCTTGGCGTAGTTGAAGTTGTAACCTATCAGCCCACCGATGTTGGTGTAGTTCTTCTTGCTGGGTTGCAGCACCTGCTCCAATACGCCAAAAGTCGCTCTGGACCTTCTCTTATTGCCTCTGGCACCCACAAAGTAAGCGAAAGCCAACGCTATGGTCAGCACTACGAATAGATAAAAAAGCGGATCTTGTTCCATTTTAGTCTCTCTCTTTTGATAAAATTTTGCTCAAATCTTCGGCAAAATCGCAATATTTAGGATTGCTGGCTACCTCTAGACAGAGAGTTTCTTTCTCTGCCAAACTTTTTTTAATCTGGGATATTTTCTCTTGGCTACCCGCTACCACTTTATTTACAAGGACAAACCGCAGTGGAATGCCAATATCTTTGAGACTCTTTTTTATCCTCTGCGACTCTTTTTGGGAAAGCAAATCCAGATTGGTAACGATACCACAGTGCGTCTGACTTCCCTTGAGCAAACTCTCTAGCCAACTATAGTCGGCAAGCATCTTCTCGATTTTTAGTAACACTGGGTCGGTTTTCATCGCCTGTCTGCAACGGAGCTCGTTATCCCTATCGCTGATAGAAGCGATGGCATGCCTTGCGTTTAGTATCTTTGCTCGCAACCTTTTTAGCTCTCGCAACCACTTAAGCGACACAGACGACAACGCCAAAATCTGCAAAGCAAGCCCTGTGGGTGGTGTGTCTAGCACAATATTCTGATATTTCTCGCTGTTTTTTTGCAACAGTCCCAGCAACGCAGTGAGGGACGCATACTCTTGTATTCCCGGCAAATAGCGAAACAGCTTGAAGTAGTCGTCCACATTGTAGGCAGTGTTGTAAGAGTAAACCTGCTTAAGCAAATCTTTAGTTTTGGAGATATATTCGTCGGCAGCTTTTTGCGTATCGACTTCCAATACATCGAGGTTTGCAGAAAATTTTTTAATCTTTCTGCCAAATTTGCGGGAGAAGATGTCTCCCAAGTTGTGTGCGGGGTCGAAAGAAGCCAAAAGCGTCTTCTGCCCCCTATTCGCTAGCTGCCAAGCCAATGCCGAAGAGCAAGTGGACTTGCCCACTCCCCCTTTACCTAGCAAAATTACCAGCCTCACAGCTCGCTCATCCCCGCTATGCTCGCCAGCATATCGTCTGCCCGTTCAGCTTTGTGAAAAAATTTTTGCCACTCCGCTTGCATATCGGGCAAATACTCCAAGCTATGATAAAAAATAGGCATGGGAAAACCTAGCAGACCGCTCATCGACAAAAGACAAAACATATTTTCCATCTCCGTCAGCTCGTTTTGCAAAGCCTCTACAGCCTTGCCACGATGCACAGTTTCCATGGTTTCCCATGCCCTTTTCAAAAAGTCAAACTTCAAGCAAATTCCTTTTAGTTCGATTTGTTGTAATAATTACACCTTCTTTCTCGTTTTCAAAAAATCGTAGAAGAAGATAAAGTTGAGAACAATCATAATCACCTCAATACCCATCACGGTGTAACCGGTGAAAGGCTTAGCAGCGATAGTACCCGGAAGCACCACAACGCTAAACCACAAGATAGCGGCTGTAACGGTAATCCACAAAAGGTAAGCAGGTACCAGCACAATATTCAGCTTTTTCACCTTCAACCTCTTTTGTAGCCAAGCCACACTGGTGAAAAGCGTAATAGAGGCTATCAGCTGGTTAGCAGTGCTAAACGAAGGCCAAAGCACGGTAAAGCTTTTGGTGTAAGCCAAAAGCAGTCCTATCAAAGCTGGGATAGATGAAGCTATCCATTTGTTAGTCAAGAAGTTGTACAAAGTTGATGAGCTATCTTTAAGAGGAGCACAAACCTCACAAATGGCGTATCTGCCCAAGCGATTAGTAGTGTCCAAGGTGGTCATAGCAAAAGATGCAACCCACATACCGGCTATCACTTTCACAAATCGCACTGGAATTACATTCAGGAAAGTAGCCCCCACCATCTTGGCATAAGACTCCACAAACATGGAAGCTTTCGGGAAATTACCCATCATAGCTGAGGTGTATTTCATCCCCCAATTCTCCAGAGTGATGCCCGTGCCAGCCTCTTGCAAGATTCCAAAAGAAAAACCAGCCAACGAAACCAACACGATTGTGGATAAAAATCCCTCTGTAAGCATCGAGCCGTAGCCGATGGTCATCACATCGCTCTCTTTAGCCACTTGTTTGGATGTCGTGCCAGAGCCTACCAAGGCGTGAAAGCCCGACAAAGAGCCACAAGCGATGATCAAGACGATAGCAGGCCAAAACGGCGTAGGTTTGCCACCCGAGATGATCGGAGCAAAAGAGGTGAAAGCAGGAGCTGTGAAACTAGAAAAGCTAAATACAGCAGCGATAAGCCCTATCACAAGCCCAAAGTACAACAGCCAAGAGTTCAGGTAGTCCCGGGGTTGCAGCAAGATGTTCACCGGCACAGAAGACGCCACTACGATATACACCCCGATAATCAGCATCCACGCTCCCCAACCAAGCTTGATGGGCATCCAAGTTCCGCCAATAATGGCAAAAATCAAGAGAACAATTCCGATGGCAGTCGCCAAGTGGAAATTCATCTTTACCTTATACATCAATTGCCCCAAGATAAGAGCAGCCACCAGCTTGAGCACATAAGAAGACGCCACCGCTGGCTGAGAGACATACATCCCTCCGACCACAGCACCAAAAGCGGATATCACCAAGATAATCATAAAAAACACCAGCCAATAAAAAATCCTACTAGTACGAGCTCCTATCACATCGGCAGCCACGAACTGGCAAGATTTACCATCGTAACGCACGGACGAGATTATCGCCAAATAATCGTGCACTGCCCCGATGAAGATGTTACCAAACCAAATCCAGAGCAAAGCTGGCATCCAACCCCAAGCAAGAGCCAACACGGGACCAATTATTGGAGCTGCCCCAGCGATTGATGCAAAATGATGCCCAAACAGCACAGAAGCCTTTGCAGGAACATAATCCACATCGTCTCTGAGCCTCGAAGACGGAGCCTCATTCGCATCACTGGCTTTCACCATCTTCGCCAATTTGCTACCGTACACTTTGTACAGCAGAACATACAGTACTAGACCTACTATTACTATTACAGCAGTCATATCTACCTCCTTATTTTACCTTATTTCCTTCGTAAAAAAAGTATATACTCAAAAATCTGCTAGCTCAGCCTTTTCCCAGCTGACTTGCCGTGAGCCTCCAGCCCTTCCATCTGAGCAAAGATCTTGGCAACTCTAGTCGCCTCTCCGCTCTTTTCCACCCGCAGTGTCGTCTGCTTCTTGATAAAATTGTTCACCGAAAGCCCCGCTGTGTAGCGAGCAGCCAAGCCTGTGGGCAATGTGTGGTTCACTCCCGCAGAGTAATCGCCCAGAGCCTCCACGGACTTCTCCCCGATAAACAACGAACCGTAGTTGCTCAATCTCGGTATCAACTTGTTGTTATCCACCGTCTGCAACTCCAAATGCTCAGGAGCTTTGGCATTAGATATTTGTACAGCTTGAGCCAAATCATCACAAAGCACAATACAGCTATTCTTGTCTATAGACTCTCTGGCTATCTGCCTTGTTCCCAGCACTTTAAGCTGCTCCTCCAACTCTAGCTGCACCTTCTGAGCAAGCTCTTTGCTGTCCGTCAGCAAGAATGCACTCGCATGCAGGTCGTGTTCTGCCTGAGCCAGCATATCCGCAGCGATATAGTCCGCACGAGCCTGATTGTCGGCGATAATCATCACCTCCGATGGTCCTGCCACAAAGTCGATACCCACTACGCCATACACGCTCTTCTTCGCCAAGGTTACATACTTATTCCCAGGACCCACTATCAAATCCACGCGAGCAATAGACTCCGTACCAAAGGCAAAACCACCGATAGCCTGCACTCCACCCAGAGCGTAGACCTCATCCACGCCAGCAATGTCCGCTGCCACCAGCACAGCTGGATGCACACCACCATGGTAACTAGGGGGCGAACTCAGCACAACAGAGCCACACCCAGCCACTTTGGCGGGCACAGCCCCCATCAGCACAGACGAGGGCAATGGGAAGTTACCACCCGGTGCGTAAACACACACCTTCTGTATTGGCACCACCCGTTGCCCGCACCACACACCCTCTTGCGTCTCTATCTCAAAATCTTTCGCCTGAGCCAGCTGTGCCTCAGCAAACTTCTCCAAATTGCCCTTGGCGTACCTGATAGTCTCCACTTGCTCTTCGGTAAGAGCCTCGTAAGCTTTTTTTATCTGCTGAGCCTCCACCCGAAACTTTGCCAAATCTACACCGTCGAATTTCTGCGTATATCGTCGCAAAGCCTCATCTCCACGGCGTTTTACATCGTCCAATATCCCTTGCACTACATCCCCTTCTGTGTAATCCAAAGGGGTATAAAAATTTTCGGGTAAACTTTGATTATCTAAAATCTTTATCATCTTAATCAGCTCCTAACTAAAATTTGATTCAAATTAGTAAAATGACTTAATTGACAAGAAAGCCAAGCGAAATATAAAGTCAAGAAAAAAAAACGCTTATTCACTACAAGAGTAAACAAGCGTTTTTAAAGAGAAAATGGTGGAGCATAGCGGACTTGAACCGCTGACCCCTACACTGCCAGTGTAGTGCTCTACCAACTGAGCTAATGCCCCTTTAGCAAATACTAACCAAGAAGTTGCTAAGTTTATTTAGAAAATTTTTTGCAGTTTTCGTGTCAATTTATTTTAAGAAATTATTGCCCTTTTTATCAGCAAGATTTGCTTTCAACCGTCGCAGAGCTTTTACCTTCAGGGCTCGTACCTTTTCCCTGCTAAAGCCCAATCGCTTAGCGATCTCAGACAAAGGTAGCCTCTTATCAAAAAACAGCTCTAACACCTCTTGCTCGCTATCTGGCATATCTTCTGGCAGGTGTGCAAGGCAACTTTTTGCACTTTGATAAGTTTCCTCAAAAGGCACATCATCTATAGCTACCTCGTCCATGAACTTCTGTGAGAGAGCTTGGCTTTTTTGGTCTAGCTCCTGACCAAGATAAGCCAAAACCTTTTTTTTTACCCAAAAGTAAGCGTAAGTAGAAAACATCACGCCTTTGCTGGGGTCGAACCTTTTTTGAGCTTCCAAAATTCCCAAAAACCCTTCTTGCTCCAAATCTTCTTGCAACTGCTTATTACTCAAACCGTAACGCTTTATCACTCCTCTTATCAAGGGCAAGTAATCTTCTATCTGCACGCTTTTCATCTTCTAGTGCGGGATGTTCACTCGCACCTTTGTGCCCACTGCCAGCTGACTCTCCACAGCAATGCTCCATCCATGCTTTTCCACAATGCTCTTGACTATCGCCAGCCCCAACCCCGTGTTATCCACCGTCTTAGCTCGCGATCTGTCTCCCACGAAAAATCTTTGGAAAATTTTGGGCAAGTTCTCGGCAGAGATGCCCACCCCTGTGTCCTCCACAAGCAGATAAGTTTGAGTGTCCGAGCTACCGACCTCCACCACTATCTTACCGTGCTGTGTGTACTTCACAGCGTTACTCAGCAGGTTTACCACCACCTGTTGCAATCGGAAGAAATCCGCCTCTATCTTTATCACAGGGGCAGAAAATCTGGTCTGGATAGGTATCTTACTCTCAGGAAACAAGAGCTTGCTCTCCTGCACGACCTCCACCAAATCCACCTGCTCTAGCTCCAAATCCACTGCTGACTCCATGCTCGCCAACTGCAAGATATCGTCCACCAAAGATTTCAGCCGCTCGGCGTTCCTCTTCAAGATGGTTAGCACCTTGTTATCCTCGGCAGGCAATAACTCCAAAAAGCCACTAATGGTGGTCAAGGGAGTCTTCAACTCGTGGGAGATGTTTATCAGCAAATCTTTCTTCAGCAATTGCAGTTCATACAGCTGGCTTATATCTTGCAAAACAAAAAGCTTGCCACCAGAGGGCAAAGGCGAGCCTCCAGCCACGAAATGAGCATCGCCAAGTTTGATGTTTTGAGTGTTCTTCTTACCTTCATCAAAAGAGTCTACGAACCTAAAAAGCTCAGGTGTTTCTATCAAATTCCAGTAAAAGTCGGGCTCAAAATCTTTGCCCAAAAGCTCGCAAAACGCACCGTTACCACGCAGTACCATCCCCTGCTTATCTTGTATCCACACGGGCGATGGCAAAAACTGTAGCACGCCTTTCAGATCGTTCTTCTCCCGCAGTGTTCGTTGCTTCTCCTTTCTCCGTTGCCCTTTGAGCTCCTGCAAGTACACAGACCACGCTTTGCCAGTTTGCAGGGTGTCCACCTTGCCATCCTGTGCTAGCCGCCTGACGGCTCGTAGCAACCCCTGATACCGTCTATCAGCCAGCCAGCAAGCCACTGCCAGCACCACACACGCCACCGCTAGCACCCAGCTCATCTCAACTCCAACTTGTACCCCACAGAGCGAACTCCTGCGATTTCAACGCTCTTCAGCTTGCTCCGCAGTTTAGCGATGTGAACATCCACACTGCGGTCGGTTACTATCTTCTCTTGCCCCCAGACGAAATCCAATATCTTTTGTCGAGTCTGCACTACTCCCAGCCTGCTCGAGAGCAAATCGAGGATAGAAAACTCCGCAAAGGTGAGCTTGACCTGCTTGCCGTCTTCCCATACCAGATGGGAGGCAAAGTCGATAAGCAAAGATTGCCCTAGCTTTCGTTTGACATCACTCGGCTGTCTGCCCTGTGCGTCCGCACCGCAAAGGCTCTCTCGTCGCAAAAAGGCTCGCACCCGAGCCAAGAGCTCTTTAGGATGAAAAGGCTTGGTGATGTAGTCGTCCGCACCCAGCTCCAACCCTAACACCTTGTCTATGATGTCGCCCCTAGCAGTGAGCATCAAGACCATCAGCTGAGGATAAGCTCTTTTGAGGTCTTTGCAAATCTCCAGTCCATCTTTGCCCGGCAACATCAGGTCTAAAAGCACCAAGTCGGGGAGCGAAGCTATCACTGCGTCCTCAAACAAGCGATAGTCAGAAAACAACTCCACCTCGAGGTTTGGGTCTGTAAGGCTCGCCTTCACCAGCTCCAAGATGTCCAGCTCGTCATCTAACACATAAACTTTCTTGCTTGCGTTCAACATCTGCTTCTGCATCCTTCTTACAGCACTTCGGGGTAAAACCGTTGCACTGCACCAAAGAGTGCCCCCAATATCCGAGACGAGACTACTGCTTGACTCTCTAACAAGTTATAATCAAAAAATATTCTAATTCCTAAGAAGATTAAGGCTAGTAAGCCCAAGAAAAGAAAGACGATAAACATCGCTCCTAAAGCTCTATCGTACAGCCCTAAGTCCAAGAAATTAAGTCCTTTATGGATGTAAACACTAAACACCTTGAGCAAGATGACCACTGCCAAGAAGATGAGCAGATACGAGATGAGCTTGCCCACTACTGCAGAAACACCTAGTTCCCGAGCAAGCACGATGCCCAGCAGATCGCCAAAAAGCACACCCAACACGGCAGTCCCGATTATTGCCAGCACCTTGGTCAAGAAGCAGACGAACCCTTTCACGAAGCCGTAGACCAGCAATGCGAAAATGAAAACCAATAAAATAATATCTAAAATATTCATACCACAAACAAAAGGCAATGCCTAATTCTTATCACTTCACGACCAGAATACGACACTGCCTCATTTTTTTAGCTTAATAAAAACTAATACCCTCTCAATCGAGTCAACTTGCGTTGCTTGTTAAAAAGCTTTCTTTTTACCGCGTTTACTTCTCGGCGTTTTTTAACAGAAGGCTTTTCGTAGCGTTGGTTTTTCTTAATATCAGAAAGCACACCCGCCATCTCGCACTTCTTCTTAAACTTACGAAGCAACACCTCAAAAGGCTCTTTATTTTTAGTAACGACCATCGGCATAAGTAACATCACCCCACTTTTTGCTGTATTTTTCTTACTACAGACCAAAGGAACTGCTGGGGTTTATCGGTCAAGGAAATTATTTGCAAGGTAAGCAGAAACTCATCATCTTGCAAATATTGGTGTTGTGAGCTTTGCTTTTTGGGGTGAGTCGCCTACAGGTGGGCTAACGCCCCCAGTTAAAAGTTACTGAGGAATAATGGTTGAGGGGAAAAGTAAGACGCCGCCCTTTCCTGACCCTTGAAAGCATCGTCTGGGACGATAAATTCCTGCTTTCAAAAGAATGAAGCTAGGTGGAGAAGGCAAAACTGATAGTGAGCAAGAATAGTATGAAGTGGTGGCACAAGACTGGTGGTGAGTAGAAATGAGGGCAGGTGGTAGCACAAGGCAGGTGGTGTGCAACAATCAGAGCAAGTGAGAACACAAAACAAGTGGTATGCCAAAGTGAAAACGGTTGATGACAAAACTCTGGTGGTGTTCAAGATTAAGAGACAGTGGGATTTTCTCCTCATCAACTATTAACCGTAAGCTCCGCTACCTAAGCCTGTGCAAATCCCTCTCCACATTGCTCAAGAACTTGCTAAACAACTGATTCTGTGGAAATTGTCCCACCAGATTGCCCCACAACGACTTAGCTTTGCCGAAATAGTGCCGCGCTTGTCGAGTGTCTTTGCGTTTTGCTCGATAAAATGTCGCAAATTTGGCATAAGAAACAGCAAGTCCGTTTTCGAGGTTCGCATCTTGTGGGAAAGATTTACAAAGCTGGGTAAACAAAGACACTTCTTGCTCGAAGCTCTTTTGTGCCTTGTCCAGTTCGCCCAATTTGGACTGCATGGTGCCCAACTTCTCATAAGAAACAGCTAAGCCTTGCTTCCAAAAAAGCTCTTTGGGGTTTTTTTTATGCATCTGCCGATACAACGCGTTCTCTCTGCTAAAGCACCTAACTGCCAGATCAACCCGATTTAAGCTCATCTGCAACAAACCCAACTTGGAAAATAACTGCACCAAATCTTTTTTGGCAGAGACATCTTTTGCAAACTCTTCACAAACCTTTAAAGCCTGCCTCGTCCCCTTTTCAAAACATTCCAAAGCTTGATTAAAATTTTTTCTTGTTTTGTGAATATCACCCAGATTTTCATACGATTTTATCAACCTCTTCTTGAAAGAACTTTCCTGCGGTAATGTTCTACAAAGTTCCTCGACCAATTTCAAACAATTCCCGTAGCAAACTTGAGCCTTTTGCATATTATCCAACTCCTTGTGCATCAATCCCAGTAAATCAAAAGAGTAAGCCAAATTGCTTTGCACAGAACTATTTTGCGGATAAGCGTCGTACAACTCTTTGTTGAGTTTGGTGTTAAGCTCAAAACACTTCAGAGCTTTAACCGCATTTTCCAATTCTTTGTGTATCGCTCCCAATTTATAATAAGAGACTGCCAGATTGTACTTGAGGTCTTGGTTAGAGGTACTTCCCTTGCACAAATCTTCAAAAATCAAACAAGCTTTACCGTATGAAGGTAAAGAAGACGACAAATCGCCCACATTTTTGTAATAGTTCCCCAAAGCTCCATGCAAAACAGCAATCTCTTTGCCTTGTCCATCTAACTCTTTCATTACGCTCGAAGTGTACCTAAGCAAAAGCTGGCTATATCTCGCCTTTTTAGCCGATAGTATCTCTTTACCAAAAAGTTGCTGGCTAATCTGCTCCAACATCGGTTTGCAATCGTCGAAAGTCCTATCTCTATGCAAATGAGCGACTGCCTCTGCCACTAGCGAGCAGACTGACACAATCTTTCTTTTTTCGTCCCAATTGAGAAGCCCTTTTTTTGTCAAACTCATAAGATGCTTCTCCACTCCCTCATCACCGTAACTTCTTTCCAAAAATTGCCACGCGATATTTTCGCTAGGCAAGACAACAAAAACTGAAAGTAATGTCTTTTCTTGCTCTGCCAAATCCATGCCATCATAAACAGCCATCACCAGCTCCTCTAACTGCCGAACTTGGAGCTTATCACTTCCAGCGTTGTTCTTTGTCGCAACTTTCTTACTTTTGCCCAGAGTCAGCAAACCGTTGTGCAAATCTTCCACCATATTGGATAAGGTATATTCAGAGTCTCGTTTCCTATTGTGTTGCAAATTTTTGGCAAGTAACTGCACTAAAAAAACATTGTTACCTAAGTTTTCAACGACCTCTTTCAGCATCTTTTTCGGCTTACACTTGGAACAATGCTTTTTGAAAAGCTTAAGACAAGCTCGCAACTTAGGGCTCTCTAGCTGAAAATACTCCACATTTGGAAATTCAGGAAGGCGAGTAGTTATCAGCACCTGCAAATTATTGCACCTCTCTAACCAAGAAAGGCAAATCTTCATTTGCCTAGCATCGTTCAGATTGTCCACCACCAGCAAAGAATTTTCAAGCTTTGCAAACTTATCAAAAATCCGCTCTAATCTTTTTTTTTCAGGAAGTTTTTGCTCATTACCCACTAAAATCTGCTCCTCACCAAACCGCAAAAACGACTCTTCGATACTTTTTTGAGCTCCAATCCAGTAACGCTCTTTGTAGTAGCCTTTCATCTTGTCGTAATACTCTGCCGCAAGCAAACTTTTTCCGCTACTTTTTTCTCCACCTATCAGCACGATATTTTTTCGCTTCAGCCTCTTTTGCAAAACCTTGAGTTCCTTACCCCTACTAATAAGATGCTCCGGCATCACAGGCTCTTGAGCTACAGCTAGCGAGCACAACTCGCTCTTCTCCTTCGTCCAGACTTTTCCAGAAGCAACCAAAAGACCAGCCACAGGCAACAAAGAGCAGACAACCCAAAAAGTGGGAAAAGACAACCCCAGACCAGAAACCAAATCTTGCCTAAACCCAAAAGAAGAGGTAGCCAGCAAGGAGTTTATCACCACCTCCAGACTACCAAAAACACTCAGTAAAATTCCTATTTTCTTTTGTTTGTTCATCTTTTAAATTTATTACTTACCTCTTGTTTTTAAAAAAAATATTCACACCCTACCACAATTTATCTACATTTGACTATTCCTCTTGCCTCTGGTTTGTCTGTCAATCGAAAAATTTGTCAACTCTGGAAACTCCACACTAAAAGTATCCACCCAAAGTTAGTGATTTGTAATTGGCTGGTTTATGATAAAATGGAAAAGTTAATTAGAAAAATGGAGAAATAGTCTGTAAAAAAAATGGTCAAATCAGCCGTGAGAGCTGTAATTTGACCATTATGAATAAATGGAAACTCCACACTAAAAGTATCCACCCCAAGTTAGTGATTTGTAATTGGCTGGTTTATGATAAAATGGAAAAGTTAATTAGAAAAATGGAGAAATAGTCTGTAAAAAAAATGGTCAAATCAGCCGTGAGAGCTGTAATTTGACCATTATGAACAAATATATAGACAATTTGAAAATTATGAGTAGAAAAGACAAGAAATTTTATCGGAAAAATTTGGTGAAATTTGCAAATGAAACATCTATTTCCGCTGCAGCTAGAGAATTTGAGACCACTAGAAAAACTGTGCGAAAGTGGGTCAAAGCCTATAAAGAAAAGGGCGAGGATGGTCTGGTTAATAAATCTCGAAAAGAGCAAAATTTCCCAAATCGCTTGAAATCTGAGATAATAGAGGAAATAGTAGTTTGTCGCAAAAAGGCAAAAAACCGCTGGGGAGCTAGGCGAATTATTGACCATTTGCAGTTAAATTGTTCAGCTTCGACTGTTCATAAAAAGCTCTGTGATGCTGGTTTGGTAAAGAAAAAGAAACGGAAATATCAGCAACGCAAAGATTTAAGTGAAATGCGAGCTAGGGCAAAACCTTTTGAAAAAATCCAAGTGGATATTAAGTATTTGACCGATATGCCAGAGTTGTTTGAGGGGATTAAGTACAAAAATTATCCTCGCTATCAAATCACTGCTAGAGACTACAAAACTGGCATGCAATTTATCGGTTATTGCTATGAGAAAACATCCGTAAATGCAGGGATTTATATCGATTTTTTGTCTAAAAGATTAAAGAGTTGTGGTGTTGATCTTTCCAAAGTTACTTTTCAGACCGACAATGGCTCAGAGTTTGTGAGTCCCAAGAAAAAGGGTTTGAGCTTTTTTCAAAAAAGTGTGCAAATAAATGGTGCTAATCATTCGCTTATCCCCAAAGGTTCGCCCACTTTTAATTCTGATGTTGAAAGTGCTCATCGGCTGGTAGAGGACGAGTTTTATCTGATTGATGAATTTGATGATTGCAACGATTTTGTGCGTAAAGCACACAGTTATACGCTGTATTTTAATCATTTTAGAGGAAACAGAGGGCGAAAAGGTAAGACTCCGAAGCAAATTTTGCGGGAAAATTCTAGGAAGCCCAATTTTAATGTTTTGAACATTAGCCCAATAATCACAGATTATTATTTAAAAGATATAGAAAAAATAAATAAGGGTGGATACTTTTACTGTGTACCGCCCAACCATTATGAAAAAATATATAGACAATTTGAAAATTATGAGTAGAAAAGACAAGAAATTTTATCGGAAAAATTTGGTGAAATTTGCAAATGAAACATCTATTTCCGCTGCAGCTAGAGAATTTGAGACCACTAGAAAAACTGTGCGAAAGTGGGTCAAAGCCTATAAAGAAAAGGGCGAGGATGGTCTGGTTAATAAATCTCGAAAAAAGCAAAATTTCCCAAATCGCTTAAAATCTGAGATAATAGAGGAAATAGTAGTTTGTCGCAAAAAGGCAAAAAATCGCTGGGGAGCTAGGCGAATTATTGACCATTTGCAGTTAAATTGTTCAGCTTCGACTGTTCATAAAAAGCTCTGTGATGCTGGTTTGGTAAAGAAAAAGAAACGGAAATATCAGCAACGCAAAGATTTAAGTGAAATGCGAGCTAGGGCAAAACCTTTTGAAAAAATCCAAGTGGATATTAAGTATTTGACCGATATGCCAGAATTGTTTGAGGGGATTAAGTACAAAAATTATCCTCGCTATCAAATCACTGCTAGAGACTACAAAACTGGTATGCAATTCATCGGTTATTGCTATGAGAAAACAGCCGTAAATGCAGGGATTTATATCGATTTTTTGTCTAAAAGATTAAAGAGTTGTGGTGTTGATCTTTCCAAAGTTACTTTTCAAACCGACAATGGCTCAGAGTTTGTGAGTCCCAAGAAAAAGGGTTTGAGCTTTTTTCAAAAAAGTGTGCAAATAAATGGTGCTAATCATTCGCTTATCCCCAAAGGTTCGCCCACTTTTAATTCTGATGTTGAAAGTGCTCATCGGCTGGTAGAGGACGAGTTTTATCTGATTGATGAATTTGATGATTGCAACGATTTTGTGCGTAAAGCACACAGTTATACGCTGTATTTTAATCATTTTAGAGGAAACAGAGGGCGAAAAGGTAAGACTCCGAAGCAAATTTTGCGGGAAAATTCTAGGAAGCCCAATTTTAATGTTTTGAACATTAGCCCAATAATCACAGATTATTATTTAAAAGATATAGAAAAAATAAATAAGGGTGGATACTTTTACTGTGTACCGCCCAGAAAGACGACAAAAACATCTTGACTTGTAACTGAACCAAGAAAATATTAACCAAAAAAATAGAAAGGACGGTTATGAAAGTAGTATCAGTCGTCAATCAAAAAGGTGGAGTGGGCAAAACCACCACCTCTGTGAACTTGTCAGCAGCTTTGGGAGTTTACGAAAAGAAAACCCTGCTCATAGATTTAGACCCGCAAGGCAACTCCACATCGGGCATCGGCATAAACAAAAGCAAAGTCAATAGCCAAGTTTACAAAATGCTCATCGGGGAAAAAAGCATCAAGTCTTGCATCGTCAAATCCAACTACAAAAAACTGGATGTAGTGCCTGCGGACATCAACCTAACTGGAGCGGAAATAGAGCTAGTAAAAGAGTACGCCCGTGAACAAAAGCTAAAAAACGCCTTACAACCCATCTTGGAAGATTACGAGTACATCATCATCGACTGCCCACCATCGCTGGGACTACTGACCATCAACGCCCTGACTGCCAGCACCCATGTGCTATTGCCTATCCAATGCGAGTACTACGCCTTGGAAGGTGTCAGCCAGCTACTGAACACCATCAAGCTGATCCAAAACAGCCTTAACCCTACCTTAGAGATACTAGGCGTGCTCCTGACTATGTACGACAAGAGGCTCAACCTCAGTCAGCAAGTGGAAGAGGATGTCAAAAACTACTTTGGCGATAAGCTTTTCAAAACTTACATCGCCAGAAATGTCAAACTCAGCGAGTCTCCTAGCTTTGGTCAAACCATCTTTGATTACGCCATCACCTCTCGCGGAGCTCAAGATTACCTAAACCTAGTCAAAGAGGTGGTAGCACGATGACCAAAAAAAAACTGGGTCGTGGCTTGGAAGCCCTTATTAAGCCTGTTGACTTCAAACCGACATCCCAAGAGACTGACAACCAAGAAGCTAGCCCCATAAACGAGCTAAGCCCCAAATCTATCTTCCCCAACCGCTATCAGCCCAGACGGCACTTCGACCAAGAGAAACTGGAAGAACTCAGAGACTCCATCATCGAGAACGGCATCATCCAGCCACTGATAGTTACTCAACAAGAGGAAGGTCGCTACGAGCTGATAGCCGGCGAGCGACGACTACAAGCGGCAAAACTGGCAAATCTGGAAAAAGTACCCGTAGTCATCCGTGAGGCTACCAGACAACAGATGCTCCAGCTAGCTATCATCGAAAATGTTCAGCGAGAGAACTTGAACCCCATCGAAGAGGCTGCCAGTTACCAAAGGCTACGAGAAGAGTTCAACTACACTCACAGCGAGATAGCCACCGCTATGGGCAAAGACCGTACTACTATCTCCAACTTTCTTCGCCTTTTGAGCCTAGAGAACTCCATAAGAGAGCTCCTCTTACAAAAAAAGATAAGCATGGGACACGCCAAGGTGATAATGCAAGCCGAGCCAGAGCAACGAGAGGCTATCGCTGCCACTATCGCCCAAAAAGGGCTATCTGTGCGAGCCAGCGAGTCTTTGGTCAAATCTTCTGCCACAATCGTTAAAAATAAAAAAGCTCAGCTAGACTTCTCCCAGCTGGAGCACCTCTTAAAAGATAAGTACAATGTCTCCGTGAAAGTCCAAGGAAGCAATAGCAAGGGCAAGGTCGTCTTTTCGTATCAATCAAAATCTCAAAAAGAAGAACTCCTGAAACTTCTCACAGATGAAAAATAAGCATTTTGGCATCATACTTCTCATCCTGCTTCTCACTTTTTTGCTAGCTAGCTTTTACATCAACTACCACCTGATAAACAAACTAAAGCAAAACGAGCAAAAAGTAAACTCCCTGACCAAAAAGTTGGACTCTTACAGGCAAGACCTACTCCAAGACAAAGACCTAAACAACAACCTCAAACTAGAAAAACTTCGCTTAGCCTTAGAAGATTATTTGGCTCAAAAGCCAAAAATAGAAGAAAACAAAGGCGAAAACCTCAGCGACCCTCAGAACTTCTACCCAGATTTATTGCCCGTGGCAAAACCTTACAAAGTAAGCAAAATCTACAGCCAAAAACACCCTGCCACAGACTTCGCTGGCAAGAAAACATCGCCTATCTTGGCAACAGCCTCGGGAGTGGTGGAACAAACCAGCCAAGACAACTATTTCGGCAAAACCATTACCCTAAATCACCTCAACGGCTTCAAAACCGTTTACGCTCACCTAGATTCCATCTTGGTCACCAAAAACTCTTTCGTGAAAAAAGGACAAGCCATCGGCAAACTCGGAGACTCTGGCTACAGCACCAACCCGCATCTGCATTACGAGATTATCCAAAATGAAAACAAACTAAACCCGCAAAATTTTATAAAAGATATTTAACATTTAAGGAGAGAACTATTATGATAAAAGAAAAAAATAGAGAGATAGAAGTTTCTTCCATCATCGGTAAAGACCTGAAAATCAAAGGCGATATCAGCGGAGAGAACGGCATAAAAATCGACGGCGACATCGTGGGCAACATCAATGGTAAATCTCTGATTTCCATCACCACCACTGGCAAGGTCGAAGGCAATATCGACTGCAACAACTGCATCATCGCTGGCATAGTAAACGGTGGCATCAACTCCAAAGGCACTATCGAGATAAAAAAAAGTGCCAAAATAAACGGCGATATCAAAGCCATAACCCTCATAGTAGAACCCGGAGCAGCCCTCAACGGAAACTGCACCATGGGACAAAATGGTATCAAATAAAAAGCATTTGATCTATTTGGGCAAAGTCAGCCTGCTGAGCATAATATTGGCGTGCCCCGCAACACTTTTACCCTCTGGACTCAGTCTTCTCTTGGGACTTCTTGGAGGGTTATTTTTTTTGCTCTGCACAGGCATCAGCACGCTCATCGCCCTTAGCTCTCGCTACGCCACCAGCAAAGCCATCATCGTCGGCTTTGGTAGCAGGTTCTTGGTCATCACCCTCTACAGCTATCTGCTCTTCACTCATCTGCAGCTACAGGTAATACCTTACGGTCTTGGGCTACTTTTACCACTCATCAGCCTCTACCTCTACGAAGGCTACCTCTTTTGGCTTCACTGCAACCAAAAAAAGAGCTAACACCTCTCTTACCCCGCTTAGCACCACTTTAAGATTATGCAATCCTTTAACCTTGGCAACGACACCACTTGGCTAGCACCACTAGCTGGCTTCACCGACCTACCCTACAGACTCATAGCCAAGAAATACGGCGTAGACATCCTCACCACCGAGATGGTCAGTGCCGCAGGACTCACATACTCCCCCAGCGGGAGCTTACCCTACGCTTGCACTAGCAAAGACCCCTCTCCCATCGGCATCCAGCTCTTCGGTAGCGACCCTGCTCATTTTCGCAAAGCTATCGCCATATTACCAGCAATGGACTTTCTTTGCATCAATATGGGTTGCCCAGTGAAGAAGGTGGTGAAAACTGGAGCAGGCTCGGCTCTGATGGACAACCCCCAGCTAGCAGCCCGCATCGTGGCAAGTTGCCGAGAATGCCTGCCAGATGACACGCCACTGGTAGTCAAGTTCCGCTCTGGCTACACCAGCGTCAACTACCTAGAGTTCGGGCTAAAAATGCAAGAGGCAGGTGCTGACATCTTGATCTTGCACCCACGCAACAGAGCACAGATGTTCACAGGGCACAGCACTTGGTCACAGATAACCAAGCTAAAACAGGCTTGCGACCTGCCCGTGGTGGGCAACGGCGATGTTTTTAGCAGAGATGACATCCGCAAGATGAAGCAAGAGACAGGGTGCGATAGTGTGATGATAGGGCGTGGAGCTATCGGCAATCCGTGGGTCTTCGCCCAAAAATCGCCCACTAACCAAGAAAAGCTCGACACCATCAAAGAGCACTATCACCTAGCCATCCAGCATTACGGTAAGACAAAAGGCGTGCAACTGATGCGAGCACACATCGCCAAGTACACCAAAAACATCATAGGTGGTAGCAAAGCCCGCCAAGAAATAAATACGATCACCAGCTTGGAAAAGATATTTGCAACGCTAGAGAGGTTGTTCCTTATCTAAGCAATAAGGTCAAAAAGCTACACCTCTGCTCTACTAGCAAACCATAGACCCAAAACGCTGAAAAGGACATTCGGTCCCCAAGCTGCCCACAAAGGTGGCAAAACCCCCGTGTAGCCAAGGTTTTGGCTTACTCGTAGTGCTGCCAGATAGACAAAGCAAACCACCAGTCCCACCAAAAAGACCACGCTTCTGGTCTTGCTCCGCACAGAGGCAGACGCCATGGGCACGCTAAAGAACAAGATAATCAAGTTAGCAAAGGGGAAAGCCAGCTTCGTTGCCAAATCTACCCTCTCGGACAAAGACTTTTCGCCCACCTTCTCCTGCCGCTGGATGTACTCTTTGAGCTCTGTGTAGCTCATCGCCAAAGGGTCTTTGGAAGATTTAACAAAATCTATCGGCTTGACATCCACGATGGGAATTACCTTGCCATCTTTGAAAAAGTCCACCTCTGTGGGCATCCCATCTTCAAACTTGCGAACATAGCACCCTTTGAAAATCCACTTATCCTCTTGCCAGACAGCCGATTGAGCAGCGATAGTCTGCACCAGTCCACCCGTGATGGGATCGTACTGCACGATATCTATGTTGTACAACTTCTTGCTATAACCGTCAAAAAATCCGATATTAAAAAACAAGTCGTTTTGCCCCTTGTAATTGATGTTCGCCCGTCGTTTGATGTCTTCCATCTTCTCGCCTCTAATCTTGACCACATAGGTGTGCTCCCGCAGTTGGATAGCTTTGGGCAATATCGTCTCGCCGACCCACATCACAAAAAAGCTATAAAAAAAGCCGAAGATAAAAACGGGCATCACCATCCTTGTAATGCTCCTGCCAGAAGCTCTCACGGCGATAGACTCATTAAATTTGGAAAGTTTGTTCATCAGAAATAGGCTAGACAAAAGCACTGCCACGGGCGATGTAAGGATGAAAAGGTAAGGCATATTGTACAAGAAATAAGACAATGCGTCGTACAAAGAAGCTCCGTACTTCATAAACCTTGTGAGCCTATCGAAGATGCTAATCACGATAAAAAGCACGGAAAAAGACAAACTTATCAGCACAAAGTTTTTGATATAAGAGCCCAATATGTAGCGATCTAATATTTTAATCAATCTGAGTTCCTTTAGTTTTTAAAAATTTTTTGAAAAATTTACGCAACTTAAACCTCACCGAGTCGAAAGCGTTGGTGTCTCGTTTGGACTTCCAAGTAAGGATAGTAGCCAAAACGACCAAGACGATATTCGCTAGCCACATCGATAGCCATGGAGCCACTATCCCGCGGTCAGCCAGCTCTTCGCCCCCTAGGAGCATTGAGTGGTACAGCACAAACACCACCATGCTAAAGCCGAAAGCTGCTCCCACTCCGCTGCTCTTGGCCATAAGCCCCACGGGTACTCCCAAGAACAAGAAGATAATGCACGCAAACGCCAAGGCGTTCTTCTTGTGTATCTCCACCCAGTAAGCGTAGTTGTACCCTTGGTAACGCTTGGCTTTGTTCTCTTCTTGTAGCATCTTGGTGGTGATGGCATCGTACTGTTTGCCATGCTCCATCTTCTCCAATTGTCGATGATAAACCTCTCGCAGGGAGTCTGCACCCAAGATTACCATATTGTTCTGCCCAATCTTCTCCATCATCAGCTTCGTGTTCATCTCCCTATCGCTAAGCGTGTGTCGCAAATTGCTATCGCCAGTGCCACCAAAGATGTTGAAGTTGAACTGACGGAACTTGACTACCCTGTAGTTGTTGGGGTTCTTCAGACTCTTCTCGTGTATCTCGCCTTCGTAGAGTTTCGCTATCAAATCGTTCCCATTGTTAGCCAACTCTATAGCACCGTACTTGGCACTCACAATCTGGAAAGTTTCCCTTTGTCCTTTGTTGTAAATCAAAACATCCCGCAGGTACTTTTTGTCCTTGTCGCCAGCGTAAATCACCAAATCAGAAATGTTTTGGTTTTTATTGAAGACACCTGTTTTGATGTTGCTAATGGGATTGCGATAAGCGATATGAATTAGCAAGTCCCGAGAGTAGAAGTTACTGTCTGGCAAGACAATATGGTTGAAATACAACATAAAGCAAGAGAAAACTATCACCAAGACATACAAAGGTCGCAGAAGTTTGTAGATGCTCACTCCGCAAGACTTGATAGCCGTCAGCTCGTTGTCTATAGAAAGTTTGCCGAAAGTCATAATCGAAGCAAACAAGATAGCCATCGGGATAGTCAGAGCCACCATCGCCGGCAGATTGTAGCCGAACAAACTCAACACAGTCATAAAGGAAAGCTTCTTTTGGATAATAAGGCTGAGTTTGCTGATAATCATATCGATCAAAAACAGCGAAGTGAAGACCCCCAAAGCTCCGATGAAAGGCTTGAAAGACTCCTTGAGTAAGTATTTTTCCAGTATTTTCATTGTAGTGCTAAAAAGACTTCGCCACTCTAAAGCCGATATTTTCCTTGCGTCTGACTGGTCTGGCGAAGCTACGATAAGGCACCATTGCATCTTTGCTCCCACTTAGATAGCTTCCGCCTCTTATCGACTTGAAACTTCCAAAATTAGCACCTTTGGGGTTCTTGGGCTGCACCTTAGCCAGCTTGTAATAATAAGCATCATACCAGTCGTTGCACCATTCAAATACATTGCCTGTCATATCGTATATCCCCAGCCTATTGGGCTTCTTTTGCCCCACTGGGTGTGGTTCTTTAATTCCTGTCCAGCCTACCATTCCCAGCTCATCATCGCCCGCATATTTTCTGCGATATTTATCTCCCCCACCTATAGCTGCAAGCTCCCACTCCGCATCAGAAGGCAAGCGATAACCCGAGGCTTCATAATCGCACTTTACCATCTGCCCTTTTAACACATTATAACAAGGGGTCAGCCTTTCTTTGCGAGAGAGCTTATTGCAAAACTTAACAGCGTCCCACCAGCTCACATTAGACACAGGGTAATCGTCGCCCTTAATAGGGCAATCTACACTATCCATTATCTGGTTCCACTGCTTTTGTGTAACCTCATATTTTCCAATGTAAAAGCTCTTCACCTTTACCTGATGCTCAGGGAACAAATCTCCCTTTTCCAAGGCGTTACCTCTAGTAAAGGTAGCCCCTCGCACCTTTGTCATCTGCATACTCCACAATAGGGAAAAACTCAAAAGCAGAACCAAAAAAACCAGTTTATTTATCCTCATAAAACCAACCTTAAAAATATTAAACTTAAACCAAGCCTAGCAAAAAACCTTGCAAACCAAATTGAAAATATAAACTCAAGCAGAGTTGTGGGCTGTCAACCAAAAATTTTAGAATTTCCACTTTACAATCTGGAGCGTATTGGTTTTGTTTCCGATAATAATGAAAAAAAGATACTACTCCATCGGAGAGGTTTGTAACCTCTTGCAATTGCCAGATCACACCGTCCGCTATTGGGAAACCGAGTTCAAGCAACTATCACCCAACAAACTCTCGGGCAGAAAAAGGCAATACTCCAAAAAAGATATAAAACTTTTGGAAGAGATAAAGTATATGCTCCACACGCAAGGCTACGCCATCAAAGGCGTGAAGAAGATCCTGAACAATCGCACTAAGAAAAACGACTTCGTAGAGGAATTTGACAGGGAAACCTTGAAAAAACAGATATTAAAAGCAGTCCAAGAGATTGAAAATATTTTAGCCGAATAAAGGATAAAAAATGAAAAAATTGAACTTAGTTTTACCCAAAGGAAGAATCTTTGACCAAGTAAAAGAGCTAATGGCACAAGCTGGCATCCGCTTGACCCTAAGCGGTAGAGGGCTGCGACCAGCCACGAACAAAGAAGATTTGATCGTAAAAATAATGAAGCCTCGCAACATCCCCAACCTCTTGGCTCTGGGCAGACACGATATCGGCTTCAGTGGAGACGACTGGATACTAGAATCTGAGGCTAATCAGCACCTTACCACTATCTTGCCTTTGGGATTTAACCCCGTGAACATAGTGGCAGCTATCCCCGATAACCTAACGCTGGAGAGCCTCAAGAAGCGGAAAATCATCGTTGTCTCGGAGTACGAAAAAATTGCCAAAAGCTGGCTAAGCGAACAAGGATTTGACTATAAACTACTAACCGTACACGGAGCCACCGAAGTTTACCCACCAGAAGATGCTGATATGATAATAGATAACACTTCCACAGGCAACACCTTGCGAGACAACAACCTGAAAATCGTCGCTACGCTAATGCAATCCGCCACCAACTTCGTAGCCACCAAAAGTGCGATGACTGACCCTTGGAAAAGCGAAAAAATCTTAGAGCTGAAAATGCTTTTCGAGGCAATCCTCTTGGGCAGAAACAAGTCGATGATAGAGATGAACATCCCAACTGACAAAAAAGAGATAATCGGCAAACTCCCCGCTCTAAAATCGCCCACGGTGATGCCTCTGGCAAACGAAGCTGGCTTTGCCGTCAAGATTACCATCGACACACAAGATGTACCTGCACTACTGCCCAAGCTGAAAAAGTGGGGAGCTAGCGACATTTTGGAGTACAACCTTAGCAAGGTAATCCTATGATTACCACCAAGCCAAGTGTAGCAAACCTCTTGCCCTATCAAGGTCCACCCGCAGACCGCATCACAAAAATCCGCTTGGACTTCAATGAGGTAAATCTGCCACCAACTCCCAAGCTTAGTAAACTAAGGTTTGACCCCGCCCTCTCGGGAGTTTATCCGCAAGAAGACGCTCTAATAGCCAAGCTCGCCTCTCGTTTTCAACTTCCCTGTGAAAGTTTTATGATTTGCAACGGCTCAAACGAGGCTATCACCCTGATACTAGAAGCCTTCATCCAAGAAGGGGACGAAGTGCTCATTCCATTTCCCACTTTCTCCGTTTACTACCTGCTATTGCAAAGCAAAAACGCTCGAATCACCAAAATCTCCTACGACCAAGATTTGCAATTCCCCATAGACGAATTTCTTATCGCAGCCCGAAAAAACCCCAAACTAATCATCTTGGTCAACCCAAACAACCCCACAGGCGATATGCTCTCTCGAGATCAAGTCGAGAACATCTTGCAGGCAGCACCAAACTCTTTGCTAGTACTAGACGAGGCTTACATCCACTTCGCCCACGAAGAGCTTTGGGATCTAATCTTGCGATACGACAACCTCATTGTCCTACGGACATTCTCCAAGGCGTACGCTCTGGCTGGACACAGGATTGGCTTTGCCATGGCAGCACCCGCTACTATGGCTCTGCTCTACAAGGTCTCTCTGCCTTTTAGGGTCAACTACTTCTCGCTGCAAGCAGCCCAGATAGCTCTGGCAGACACAGACCATTTCCACTACATCATCACCACAATCTTGGCAGAAAAGAAGAAAATGGAAGAGTTCTTCCGCTCCCTAAAAATCGCCTACCTACCTAGTCAAACAAACTTCTTGCTCGTCAAAACAGGCATATGGAGTAAAGCTGTCTATTCCTCGTTGGCAAAGCTGGGTATAATGGTCAGACATCAAGGCAGTAACCCACTGCTTAAAAGCTACATCCGCATATCAATGGGCACGCCCGAGCAAAACCAAAAGTTCCGCCAAGCGTTCCAAGAGCTATGGTCAGCTCGCCTCTTGGCATTTGATATGGACGGCACTCTGATCGATGTGCAACAATCTTACATCCAATCCATCAAAGATACCGTATTACACTTCTCTGGCAAAACTGTCTCCACCAAGCAAATCGACTCCGTGCGACAAAAAGGAGGTTACAACAACGACTGGGACCTTACCGAGCACCTTTTACTCCAAGAAGACATCAACATCGACAAAGACGAAATTATCCAAACTTTTGAAAACTTTTACCTAAAAAACAAGAAGACGGAAAAGTGGCTAATACCCAGCGAAGATCTGCAACAGCTAAGCAGTCTATTCCCCTTGGCAATCTTCTCGGGAAGACCCAAGAAAGATATTATCTACGCACTAGATTTGTTTAAGACCGGAAACTTTTTCCAGCAGATAGTCGGCATGGAAGACACCCAAGACAAACCAAAGCCTAACGGCTTCGGGCTAGAGCTCCTGAAAGAAAAGACCAACGCAAAGCTCATCGCCTATGTAGGCGACACCGTGGACGATGTCAGTGCATCTCTATCCGCCCAGTGCGTTGCCATTAGCCTGATAGACGACTGCCGAGCCGACTACAGCCTCCACCATATCACCGAGATAAAAAAGCTGGTACTAAGATGAAAAGAACTGCATCACTAGAAAGAAACACGAACGAGACCCAAATCAAGATAGAGCTAACTATCGACGGAGAAGGCGATTACCAGATAGACACCGGCATCGGTTTCTTCGACCATATGCTAGAGGGCTTGTGCAAGCACGGTCTGTTTGATTTACAACTCAAAGCCAGAGGCGACCTGCATGTTGACCAGCACCATCTGGTGGAAGATGTCGGCATCGCCCTCGGACAAGCCTTTAGGCAAGCATTGGCAGACAAAAAGGGCATCGAACGCAGTGGCTACTTCGTCTATCCCATGGACGAGGCTCTAGCTGTCGTAGCTGTCGATTTGGGCGGTAGAGCTTATCTGCAATACGATTGCCAGTTCTCACGCAGGTTCTGCGGAGAGCTAGACCTCGACCTAATGCCCGACTTCTTCGCTGGACTAGCGGAAAACATCCCCGCTAACCTCGTGGTGCGGATGCCTTACGGTCGTAGCGACCATCACAAGCTGGAAGCGTGCTTCAAAGCACTCGCCAAAGCACTGCGTTTCGCCTGTGCCCACCTGCCCAGAGCCACGGACAAGATACCCTCAACCAAAGGCTCTCTATGAAAACCTACCTAGAATGCTTCCCTTGCTTTTTGCGACAAGCTCTGCACCTTGCCAAAATCTGCGGTCTAAGTGAACAAGAACAAAAAAAAGTCATCGACCACACTGGATCTCTTTTTGCTCAGATAGATGTGAGTGCCACCTCACCCGAGATAGCCTATCATATCCACCACAACCTAAAAGATTTCTTGCAAAAAAAAGACCCTTACGCTTTGATAAAACAAAAAAATGTAACAGAAGCTCTAAAAATGTTACCAATGTTGAACTCAAAAATTGTTGCCTCTACTAACCCCCTACACACCGCCACTCGCTTAGCCATAGCTGGGAATGTTATCGACTTAGGTGCTCAGCAAAGCTTCAATTTAGAAGAAGAGTTAGAAAAAGTGCTTTCTGCCAACTTTGCTATCGACCATTTTGCCGATTTCGCCCAAGATATCGCCAAAGCCAAGAATATCGTCTATCTGGGCGATAACACAGCCGAAGGTGTCTTTGACAAACTCCTTATCAAGCAAATAAACAAACCGCTCGTCTTCGCCACTCGTGCCCTCCCTGTGATAAACGACATCACTATGCAATGGGCAAAAAAAATTGGCTTAGACTCCGTTTGCTCAGTCGTTAGCTCTGGTGCGAAGACCCCGGGAACTGTGCCCAAGCTTTGCTCCCCAAAATTTAAACAAACGCTAACACAAGCAGATATCATCATCAGCAAAGGTCAAGGCAACTACGAAGCTCTCTCCGATACAGATTTACCGATTTACTTTCTCCTAAAAGCTAAATGCCAAGTGATAGCAAATCACATCGGCGTACCCATAGGATCGTACCTACTGATAAAAAACCCAAAGGAAAACTAATGATCGCCATAATAGATTACGGAGCTGGCAACCTGCACTCCGTACAAAACGCCCTAAATTACCTAAAAGCCGATCATCTTTTAGTCTCATCATCACAAGATTTAAAGAATGTCGACAAAATCATCTTACCCGGAGTAGGGCACTTCGGACAAGCCAGCAAAAAGCTAGAAAATTCAGGATGCTACCAAGCTCTCTTGGACTGGCTGACCCAAGATAAGCCTTTTTTGGGCATCTGCGTAGGTTTGCAACTGCTAATGCAAGGTAGTAGCGAAGCTCCTAATGCCAAAGGGTTTGGGATTTTTTCTGGACAATGCAAAAAATTCACCTGCCAAAAAGTGCCTCAAATGGGCTGGAATCAAATCACTTACCAACGCCAAGACCCACTCTTCCAAAAAATCCCCAGTGGTAGCAACTTCTACTTCGTCCACAGCTACTATCCCCAAGCGGACAATCAAGCCGACATTTTAGCTTCCTGCCAATACGACATCTCTTTTGGTGCTGTCTTACAAAAGGGCAACATCTACGGCACGCAATTTCACCCCGAAAAAAGCGGCAAATCTGGATTGCAACTCCTAAAAAATTGGATAGAGCTATAACCACAGACCAATCTAAAACTTTGCAAAAAGTTATCTTGCCCGATAAAAAAAGGTTCATCTACCAAAGCTCCTCTGGACAAGCTATCTCTAGCGATGGCAACTTTTTAGTAGAAACTATCCTCAAAAATCATCCCCAAAAAAATTTGCGAGTGTTGGACATCGGTTGCGGGTGCGGAATTTTGGGCTTTATGCTCAAACTTAAAAGACCATCTTGGCAAATATGCGGGATAGATATCCAAGCAAACCTCATCCAGCTTGCCCAAAAAAACGCCCAACTTTGCAACTTAGAACTGAAGTTCGTTTGCCAAGACTTAAACCAACACCACCAAAAATACGACCTTGTCATCTGCAATCCACCTTTTTTCCCAAAAAACTCTGGAAAAATGCCCCAAGATGTCGGCAAGCAAATTGCCCGCTTTGAACTTAAATGCAATCAAGAGCAAGTCGTCTTAGCCACCATCAGGTGTCTGGCAACAGCTGGACGGGGCTACATCTTGTATCCGCTAGCTAGGCTAGAGTCCCCTCTGCTAAAAAGCAAAATCATCGCCACCAAAGGAAGCGTAGGAATTATAAAAATTTGAGGTAATCTCTCTTATCCTTTTTTCTTGTTCTAATAGAAAAAATAGATAGTCTCACCTTTTCTTTACTCTTGACATCAAAAGCTATTCTCAGATTGTATAACAAAATACCAAGCAAAAGGGGTAAATAAAGATGAGTAAACTTTGGGGTGGTAGATTTCAAAAACAAACCGATAAGTTAGTGGAAGATTTTCATTCGTCGATTGGGTTCGACCAAAGACTGTATCGGGAAGATATCCAAGGCTCTATAGCACACGCCAAAATGCTGGGATTGCAAGATATTATCTCTTTGGATGAAGCCAAAAGCCTAATAAAAGGATTGAAAGAGTTACAGAAAGAAATCGAAACTGGGCAAATCGAGTTCGACCCATCAGCAGAGGACATCCATATGAACATCGAGACTCTACTCACTGCCAAAGTCGGTCAGGTCGGTAAAAAGCTCCACACCGGCAGATCTCGTAACGACCAAGTGGCTCTGGATATCAAGCTTTACCTCAAGAAAGAGATTAACAGTCTACAAAAACTGCTTCTGAACTTGCAAGAAAACATCCTAAAAATTGCCAGCGAAAATCTGGACACCATTATGCCCGGCTACACACACTTGCAAAAAGCTCAACCCATCACTTTGGCTCACCACATTATGGCTTACTTCGCCATGTTTCAGCGAGATTTGGACAGATTTGCCGACTGCCTGCACAGAGCCAACACCTGTCCGCTTGGCTCAGGAGCTTTGGCAACTACAACTTTCCCACTAGATAGACAGATGGTGGCTCGTGAGCTGGGCTTTGCCGATGTAACAGCAAACTCGCTAGACGGAGTGAGCGACCGCGACCACATCGTGGAGTTTCAGTCCGTAGCAGCCATCTTGATGATGCACTTCTCAAGGCTGTGCGAAGAGATTATCCTCTGGTCGAGCGACGAGTTCGGCTTCATCACCCTAGACGACGCCTACTCCACTGGCTCTAGCATTATGCCCCAAAAGAAAAACCCCGATGTCGCCGAGCTCATCCGTGGTAAAACGGGCAGAGTTTACGGCAACCTGCTGGGGATACTCACCACACTCAAATCGCTCCCCCTAGCCTACAACAAAGACATGCAAGAAGACAAAGAGAGCTTCTTCGACACCATCGACACGCTAAAAGGTTGTCTTTTGACCATTTCGCCCATGCTCGCCACGATGAAAGTAAATAAAAATAAAATGCTCGCTGGTGCCAAAGGCGGATTTACCAACGCCACAGATGTCGCCGATTATTTGGCAAAGAAAGGGTTACCATTTCGTGAGGCCCACCATATCGTAGGACAAATTGTCTTTCATTGCCTCGAACACAAAATCGCCATCGAAGAGATGAGCTTGGAGCAGTTCCAAAAATTTTCTGCCATTTTTTGTAACGATATTTACTCTTCTATAGATTTGCAAACCTGCGTAAACAAACGGATTTTGCATGGAGGTCCTGCTCCTGCAGCCGTCCGAGAAAGCGTCGCCTCAGCAGAAAAGTGGCTAAGCGACTATCGACAAAAAAGCCTCTTAGACTAACTCTATCACGCTTTTGCCTCTAGCTCCACTAACGCTTGCTCAGGGGTGGTTACCACGGAAAAAAGTTTCTCGTCTGTGGAAAATTTCTTCTGGATGATAGAGTCGATAAACTCCAAAAGTTTGTCGTAAAACCCAGCCGTGTTCAAGAGCACAATCGGCTTGTGATGGTAACCCAATTTCCGCAGGGTTATCATCTCAAAGACCTCCTCCAGAGTGCCAAAGCCCCCAGCCAAGGCGATGAAGCCATCGGCGTTGTCTTGCATCACAGATTTGCGTATCCGCATATTTTCCGTGAAAATCATCTGGCTAGCACCTTTGTAAGCCAACTCCAAATTTTTCAGCTTGTGCGGTATCACCCCCAGAGTGTAGCCTCCATTTGCCGCAACACTCCTAGCGAGCTCACCCATCAGCCCCACAGCACCACCACCATACACAAGGCTATTCCCACGCTCCACCATCTGCTCGCCCAGCTGGCGAGCCGCTTTCTTGTACTCCAGAGCGATATTCTCTGCCGAAGCACAATAAACACAAATTTTCATCCTACCTCCATAACTTATTTTGGGAAATTTTTAATAATTATCTTTAAAAAAAAGCACCTCTGCCATCATAAACAAAGGTGCTTTTATTCTTAATTTACTCTAATCTTGCTTGCCTGTTACCTTATTTCTTGGCTTGTAGCTAGTGTGCAGGTACTGGTGCGACTTGTGCGAGAGCGGTTCGCCCAAGAACTCAGCGTAAATCTTCTTAATCATCGGATTGGTGTGAGACGCCCTGTATTCGCACTTACTGTCCTCTTTGTAAAGAGACTCGCCCCTTCTGGCACGATCGGCAATATCTGAGCCGTACGGCTGTCCACCACCGCCCACACATCCTCCAGGGCACGCCATTATCTCGATGAAGTGGTAAGACCTCTTACCCGCTCTTACATCTTCCAATAGCCTCTTGGCATTGCCCAGCCCGTGTACTACGGCGACATTGACCTTCAAGACCGTCGAGCTATCCTTCAAGGGGATGTCCAAGCTCGCTTCCTTGATACCTTGCATCCCACGCACCGCTTCCACATTCAGATTGTCTAGCTCCTTGCCAGCAAGGATAGCGTACGCTGTGCGGATAGCAGCCTCCATCACTCCACCTGTAGCACCGAAGATAGTGCCTGCTCCTGTATATTGTCCCATTAGCTGGTCGGCTTTCTCTTCTGGCAAATTTTTAAAATCTAGCTTAGCACCTTTAATCATCTTAATGAACTCTCTAACTGTCAGCACGCAATCGACATCTTGATAGCCCGAGGAGTTCATCTCTGGTCGCTTGGCTTCAAACTTCTTGGCTGTGCACGGCATAATAGACACGCTCACAATATCTTTGGGGTCGATGCCTTCCTGCTTGGCAAAATAGGTTTTGACCATCGCTCCAAACATCTGTTGTGGCGATTTGCAACTAGAGACATTAGGAAGAAAATCGGGGAAATAGGTCTCCACAAACTTCACCCAGCCGGGAGAACAAGAAGTAATAAGCGGCAAAGTACCGCCCTCTTTTATCCTCTGGATAAGCTCTGAGCCCTCTTCCATTATTGTCAAATCTGCTGCGAAGTTAGTATCGAACACTCTATCGAAGCCCAACTTACGCAAAGCCGCATACATCTTGCCCACAGTAACTTCCGTGGCATCCATCCCAAACTCCTCTCCCAGTGCTGTCCGTACAGATGGAGCTTCTTGCACCACTACAATCTTGCTTGGGTCGAACAAAGCCTCTTGCACCTGCTCTATCTCCGTTTTCTCTTTGAGTGCTCCCACTGGGCAATACACCGTGCACTGCCCGCAGTTCACACAAGGACTATCCACCAAAGAAGAACCAAAAGCGGCTGTTACCACACTATCAAACCCTCTGCCACCCACACACAGGGCATGTACGGCTTGGATGTCGTTACACACGGTGATACACCGCCCACAGTGGATGCACTTGGTAGTATCTTTGACGATGGATGGACCCAGATTGTCCACCTTAGCTTTGGTAAATATCGGCTCGTAGTCCGACTCTGGTATGTCCATATAATTTATCAGCTCCTGCAATTCGCACTTGCCGTTTTGATCGCAAGTCGGGCATTTCACATCGTGATCCAACAATATCAAAGACAAAAGCTCTTTGCGAACCTTTCTTATCTCTGGAGAGTCTGTAACGATGGACATCCCATCTGCCACAAGAGTAACACACGCCCTCTTCAGAGCTGCCATCCCCTCTATCTGCACCACACACACTCCACAATTACCAGTAGGAGTCAAATCTTTGTGATAGCACAAGCTAGGGATATAGAACCCGCCATCGCGGACAGCTTCCATTATCGTCTGACCCGACTTAGCTTCAATCTTTTTTCCATTAACTGTTATTTGCATTTTTTCTCCTCTCCTATAAACTTTTCAAACTCATCTCCAAAGTACTTGACCATGCTCGCTATGGGCATCACAGGAGATTGACCCAAAGCACAAAAAGATGTTTTTTGCATCACTTCAGACACACTCAGTAACTTCTGCACATCGTCCGCATCTGCTTGACCAGCAATTATCTTATCCATAATATTTACCAGTACTTTACAACCAATTCGACAAGGACTACATTTACCGCAAGATTCGTGCAAGAAAAAATTCAAAATCGAACGCAAAACATTGAGCATATTAGTCCGCTCGTTCAAAATCAAAATAGCTCCCGAACCAAGCACAGCCGACTCTTTAGACAAATTTTCATAATCTAGCTTAATCTGTAAAAGCTCTCTAGGCAAAAACATCCCAGCAGCCCCGCCTACTAGTGCCGCTTTAAAACGCTCATCCTCTTTCAGTCCACCGCCATATTTAAGAATAATCTCCGACAAAGTTGTACCCATAGGTACCTCAATCAAGCCAGGATTGTTCACATCTCCCAAAATCGTATAAACCTTCGTACCACAAGATTCTGGAGTCCCTATGCTTGCAAACCATTCCCCACCCTTTTCTACAATAGCTGGCATATTAGAAAGAGTCTCCACATTATTCACCACCGTCGGTTTCCCCCAGAGTCCACTCACACCAGGGTAAGGCGGTTTAGAACGAGGATTACCTCTGCCACCTTCCAAAGAGTTCAACAATGCCGTCTCTTCACCACAGACATACGCCCCTGCCCCAACTTTCACCACCACATCAAAGTTAAAACCACTACCGAAAATATCTTTGCCCACCAGTCCATACTCCTTGGCTTGCCTGATAGCTTTCTTTAGCCTGCTAATGCACAGCTGATACTCGCCTCTGATGTAGATGTAGCCCGTATCCGCACCTGCCACAAAACCCGCTATCATCATCCCTTCCAACAACTTATGCGGATCTCCTTCCATTATCAATCTATCTTTAAAAGTCCCAGCCTCGCCCTCGTCGGCGTTCACCACAATATACTTTTGCTTCTCTTTTTGCTTGGCTGTCATCTCCAGCTTAATTCCTGCTGGAAATCCTGCACCTCCACGACCACGCAACTTAGAGATTTTTATCTCTTGCAACACAGCGTCTTTACCCATTTGCAAAGCTTTACCCAGCGACTGATAACCATCCACAGCAATATACTCATCGATAGACTCGGGGTCTATCTTGCCAGAGTTCTTCAGCACAATCCGCTGAGAGTAAGCCAAATCAACCTCTTGCTTCGCCTCTTGGCACAAGCGTTTCACAGGTCGCCCTTTTAAGAAATGCTCTTGCACTATAAAAGGGACATCATCCGCCATAACATCGTGATACAAAAGGTTATCAGGATATACCAAGAAATGCACTCCTTTGGAAATGTACCCCAAAGTTCCCGTCTCCAACACGCCCACCTCTTTGTCCAATCCGTTTTTTGCCAGCTCGTCCCTCATAGCTTTTATCACCGCTTTCACGCCTTTGCCCAGAGAGTGATCGTCCACCACAAAAAGTATATGCGATCTATAAAACATTTTCACCCTCCTTGAGGTTTTGCAGCAATCCTTCCAGCTTCTCCAGTGTCATATTGCCGTAAACCTTGTCGTTGACCAGCACCACAGGAGCGTTGCCACACACACCCAAACACTGGCAAGCCTCTAGGCTCACATCGTTCATCTTCTTGGTCTCTTTTTGCAAATAATCCAAAAGATTATCCGACCCTTGCACCACACAATGTGGCGACTGACAAACCTTAATTACAAATTTACTTCTGGGTTTCAAAGAAAACATAGAGTAAAAACTCGCCACAGAATAAACCTGATTATAAGGCATTTTCAAATATTCCGCCACCTCCATCAGTGCTTCTTTGCTCAAGTATTGCAAAGGACTAGCACCCTGTGCCATATGCAACAACTGTAAAATATTCTCTGGTTTTGGTAGATATTTATCAAAATTAGTCAACACAACCTCCTTTTCGTTTTACAACTTCAAATCTATATTGTTTCTTCTTCCCATTTTCCCGGCAACTTTGCCACAGCATTCACTGGGCAAACCTCTAAGCAGCTCCCACACTTAATACACTCAGCTTGTAAAATGGTGAATTTCTCATCACGAGAGCCTTCGATGCAAGCGGTGGGACACTTTTTCGCACACAACGAACACCCCACACATTTAGCTTTATCTATCCTAAAATGCAAAAGGTCTTGGCAAACAAGAGACGAACATTTTTTCTCTTCGATATGCTCTTTGTATTCATTACGGAAATATTTCAGAGTAGAAAGTACAGGATTTGGAGCGGTTTGCCCCAATCCGCACAACGAAGTACGCTTTACCACATCCCCAACCTTTTCTAGCTCCACAATATCTTCCATAGTACCCTTGCCAGCGGTAATCTTCTCCAAGATATTGTGCATATGCTTCAGACCAATGCGACAAGGGGAGCACTTACCACAAGACTCTTCCAAAGAGAACTCCAAGAAAAATTTAGCAACATTGACCATACATTTCCCTTCATTCATCACTATCACACCACCAGAACCCATCATAGCACCCTCAGCCACCAACGAGTCGTAATCTATCGGCACATCCCAGTGCTCTTTGGTCAGGCAACCGCCAGAGGGTCCACCCAGCTGTACAGCCTTGAACTGACCATCACTCATACCACCACCCACTTTACCTATCAACTCACCGATAGTGATGCCCATCGGCACCTCCACCAGCCCAGTGTTCTTCACATCGCCAGTCAGGGCAAACACCTTTGTGCCTTTGCTGGTTTTAGTGCCCATCGACGCAAACCAATCGCCACCTTTCAAAATGATGGACGGAACATTAGCAAAAGTCTCCACATTGTTAATATTCGTCGGTTTGCCCCAGAGTCCCTTGTTAGCAGGGAAAGGGGGCTTTGGTTTAGGATGACCCCTCTTACCCTCAATAGAAGAAATCAAAGCTGTTTCCTCTCCACACACAAAAGCACCTGCACCAGTACGCACCTCTATATCAAAACAAAAATTACTTCCTAAAATGTTGTCGCCCAAAAGCCCAAATTCTCTAGCTTTTTCGATAGCCAATTTTATTCTTTGAATAGCTAAAGGATACTCCGCTCTAATATAAAAAAATCCCTCACAAGCTCCCACTGCATAAGCAGCTATCATCATTCCTTCCAGTACTTTATGCGGATCGCCTTCCAAAAGCGACCTATCCATAAAAGCTCCCGGATCTCCCTCATCGCCGTTGCATATCATATACTTTACGCCATCGTCGCTACTGGCAGCTCTAGCAAACTTCCACTTGAGGTGCGTGGGAAAACCCCCACCTCCTCTACCTCGCAAGCCCGAGATGGCTATCTGCTTTATCACCTCATCGGGCGACATCTCCTCTAATACCTTCCCCAAAGCAGCGTAGCCATCCACAGCCACATACTCCTCCAGCGACTCAGGATCTACATAGCCGCAATGCTTGAGTGCTATCTTGGTTTGGTTCTGGTAAAAAGGCACATCTTCCACATTGCGAATAGCCCTTGCAGACACAGATTCATCTTTCATCAAAAGACGCTCCACGATTCTGCCCTTTACAAAATGCTCTTCCACCACCTCTTTCATATCTTCAGGTTTCAACTGTTTATAAAAAACACCTTCTGGATAAATAAGCATCAAAGGTCCATAATCGCAAGGTCCCATACAGCCTGTTTCTATGATGTTTACCTCGCTATCTATATCATAAGCTTTGACCTGATTTTGGAGCTCTTCCTTAATTTTTTTGGCTCCAGCAGATACACATCCAGAACCAAAACACAGTAAAACATCAATCCTTTTTAACATACTAACCTTCTAAATCAAATATTCACTAATAATATTTCCATTAACAATATGCTCACTGATAACTTTTTTCGCCTTCTCGGCACTCATCTGGCAATAAGTAACAACCTTACCATCCCTTTCCAACACATCCACTACAGGCTCCATACTAGAGGCACCTTTCTCACCACTCTGGGTTACCACTACTCCCGAAATATCTCTTTTGGATATTTCATCCAAAAAAGCTCTCATAACTTCTCTAGCTCCCATCGCGATACCAGAAGTGCCCATACCTACCACGATTTTATATTTATAATCCGAATTTCTCAAGTTCATCTTTTTCTGAACTTCTTCTTTCAACTTTTTCAACTCTGCTAACGACTTCATCTTTCCTCCAATTTTACTATCTGCTGGTTAAGAAGCTCTTCTATAAAAGCTCTTATCTCTGGCTGATCCAAGGGCACGCCCTCTAACTCCTTTTTGATCAGACGAGTATCAAAATAATCTTTCTCTTGCTCCACCACACTCTCCACCACAAAATCTACCTCTGGATGCGACACAACACAGGTAAGCACGCTAAAAGCTATATCCCCCAGTGGCAAGGCATCTATACTGGAAAGGACAAAGCTTGCCTCCAATTGCGTGCCTTTACCAACGCTAGATTGCATCTGAAAAGAGCCACCCGAGAGCTTAGCACTCTGTGCAAAGAGCGGAATGCCCAAGCCGACCTTCTTCTTGCGATGCACCTTGCTAGTGTAAAAAGGGTCTAGAGCAGCTTGCAAGGTCTGCTCATCCATCCCTTTGCCATCGTCCTGCACAGACACTCGCAAAACTCCCGCAGACTTCACAAATCGGCAGACAATCAGCGACGCACCCGCACTCACGGAATTTTGCAAAATGTCTAATAAATGTAAAGATATGTCTTGCATAACCTTGGGTCTTCCGTCAGTTTCATTTTATCTACTTTTCACTAATATTTGCTTAAAATCTCTTTGACCTGTGCTTTGCTAACGACCTTGCCATAAGTATCTTGCCCGATAACCACCACTGGTGCTAGCGAACAAGCTCCCACGCAACGCACAGAAGAAAGCGTAAACTTGCCATCTGGGCTAGTCTGCCCTAGCTGAATACCCAAATCTTGTTCTATCATCTCTATCACTTTCGCAGCACCCTTCACATAGCAAGCTGTCCCAGTGCAAACATTTATCACAAACTTCCCCCGAGGCTTCATAGAAAAAAAGTTGTAAAAAGTTACCACTTCATAAACTTTATTCACTGGCAAATTCATCTGTTCTGCAACAAATATCTGTACCTCTTTGGGCAAATAACCAAACAACTCTTGAGCCTCTCGCAAAATCTCAATCAAAGGATCTTTCAGCTCAGCCTTCGTCTGGATTATCTTTTTCAGCTCATCGTAAAGTGCGTTTTCACATTTCACCACTTTTCCCCCTATTCGCTACTTTTTATCGCAATTTGCTTTTTTTGCAATGCATTTTTCAATCCCTCAAACCCTATCTCGTCCATCTGGTACTCCGTGTACCGCTTACCAAAATCTTTCAGATAGTGAGCGTCAGAGTTTTTGACCAAAGGCAAATCGTACTTTACCCACGGCGTAGTGTCGCCCACCACCTCCAGAGCTTCGAACTGGATATCCTCGGGCAAAAACCCCAATTGCGAGCTAATACTAAAGCTATCGGCATCTATGTGCGATGCCACCAGCAAGCCTCCATAGTTTTTCACCTTGATCGCCGTCGTCCGCAAATCCCACGACACAGAGTTGAGCAAAAGTCTATTCTCGAAACCAAGCACCATCTCATCTTCGTTTATCAACACTTGGTCGCCAAAGAAATTTTTCTTGTTTTGAATATCGGGCAAACTCTGGTAAAGCTCTTTATCAAAAGCTTCCGCCGCATCTTTATCTGGCAAATAAGCCAAAAGGTGCACCTCCAAGTTGGTCTGTATCTCCACCCCATAGATAAAGTGGATACCGAACTTTTTGGCGATGCTATCGTAAGCTCTGGCATTTGCCAGACTGTTATGTTCTGTGATAGAAACCATCTGAAATCCACTCTGCACAGCCTTCTCAAACAAAAGCGAAGGCGACATAGAGTAATCCCCACACGGCGATAAAACAGAGTGCATATGCAGATCGGCTTTGCACCTCATCTACTTTACCACCACCATTTTGTACAATATCCCCGAAATCTGAAAAGAAGAAAGTGAGCTGCTAATAAGCACAATCCCTTCTTCGTTAGCTTTCTCTATCAACTTTTGCTCGGGCTTCTTGTCTTTGGCAAAAATCACCGCCTCTATCTCCAAAAGCGATGCCACGGCTATCGTGTTCTGGTGTTGCATTATCGTTACCCACACTTGGCAATCCCCAGCCGAAGCCATCACATCCGAAAGCAAATCGCCCGCATAGACACTGCTTACCTCCATCTGCGACAAATCTCTCTCCTGACTCAAGAGCTTGCCCCCGATAGCCTCTATTATCTTGGGCAACGATACCTTCTTTTGCTCTTGCATATTAAAAACGCAATCGGAGAACTTAGCGTTGCCATCCACTATCTCTTTAGCCAAATCTGCACAAGTAGGACAGCCACATATTCCGCAATCTTTCCCGGGCAAAAGTTTTTGGATATCTTTGTACTTTTTCATCTTAACAATCTTTTCCTTTATAGACAAACTATCTTTATCGCACGCCACAGGAGTAAGAGCCTCTCGCAATCCGAACTCCCCTTGCTCAAACAGTTTGTAAAAAAGCTCCTTATCTATCTTCTCGAACACAACATCGGACGACGCTATCCGATTGGAAGCAATAAATGGGTTCTCCGCATTCAAATCGCCACCCACACAACCGTTCGTGCAACTGCGGAGTACCACATAGTCGTAAAAATCTAGCTGTCCACCTTCTATCTTGGTCAAAATATCTTTTGTGCCCTTGAACCCGCTGACGGCTAAAGTCTTAAAGTTGCTTTTCTTTATCTGGTTTCCTTCGGAAACATAGATGCCCCAATTCTCGTGCCGCTTCGTGCTTTTGCTATCTTGCTCCTCTTTCTTCTCTTCATGCTTTTGCTTATAACAAATATTCAGCACCCGATTATAAATATCTTTCATCGCCAAAGCACCGTCCAAGGAAGACTCCTTCCTGCCTACAGGGCTTTTTTGTGCCGTAATCTGAGCAGAACAAGGAGCTACAAAAAAGATGCCGATCTCCTTCAGTTTACACCCCATCTGCTGAGCTAGATAGTGCCGATAGTAAGTGCTGAGTATCTCCACAGAGGTCTCTAGAGGCAAGATGTGCGGCAACAGCGATGGATACTTAAATCTTATGAGCCTGACTATCGCAGGGCAATTGGACGAAATCAATGGCCGTATCTTCGCCTGATTGAGCTTCTTGGCAAAAATCGGTGCCATCACCCCGGTGATCATATTCTCATCTATCACCCTATCGAAGCCCAAACGCAAAAGAGCATCCGTCGCCATCTTATAGTCCACTTTTGGGGGCAGTTGCCCGATAAACACATTAGACAACAAAGCTACGCGGTACTTAAACCTTGAGTCTTGCAGCAGCTGATCAAAATCATCATAAACACTCTGAATAGCACCCACTGGGCAAACCTTGATACACTGCCCACAGCTAATGCACCTTTGCGTATATCGCTCCACCTTGCCATCTCGCAGTCGAATGGCAGATACAGGGCAGACACGCACACATCTGGTGCAACCGATGCACTTTGTTTTATCCTCTTGGACAGAACCTTTACTCATCATCTTTCTTCTTCATCTTCATCAAAAAAACACCACCAGCTCCATCACCGTTTTTTGCTGTGATGTAAGCCTCATAATGTCCACATTATCTTTAATATTTGGCAAGCCCATACCAGCACCAAACCCCATAGAGCGTGCCAGCTCGTCCGCTGTGGAGTAGCCGGGCTGCATCGCCTTGTCTATATCATCTATGCCCGGACCTTCGTCGCTGAACTTCTGATGCACAAACTCCGGGTAGATTCCACTAATCATCTTGCCACCCTTGGAGTGAGCCACCACATTTATCTCCGCCTCGTAGCTAGCCACGGCAAACCTCCGCAAAGAGCCAGCGTCTATGCCCAGCACCTTTAGGTACTTCTTCACCTTGGTTGTAGCTTTGCCCGACACCACGAAATCTTTGGGCTCTATATCGAACTCAAAGTTGATGGGAGGTTGCCCCAAATCAGCCAAAAACTCATCTGGATCTACATCCGCATCTTTGCTATAGACGAACCTATTCATCTATGCTAACCTTTATCGGCAGAGGTTTCAATCCACCTTGATACGCTAAAGCACAAGCCTCATACAAAGACAAGTTAGAACATAAAACAGGCAAATCGTGTTCCTTTGCCAAATCTAGCATCTCTTGCGTCGGCTTTTTCCCCCGCACAAACACAATGGCTTGCATATCCACCATCTCTGCCACTCGGATAATCTGATGGTTAATAAGCCCCGTGAAAAGCACAGCGGAGTCTTTCACACACATCAAGATATCGCTAATAAGATCCGAACCCACACCAAAAAACACATCGTACTCCAGATGTGCATCCACGCTCAATAGCTTGCCATCTACCAACTTCAACATTTCTTTTACTTTCATCTAATGCACCCTTATATATTGCTTTAGCATTTTCAAATCTTCTTTCAACTGTTGCACCAAATCACTTTTGGAGGCAAACTTCTTCTCGCCCCGCAGATACTGCAAAAACACGATTTTCACCTCTTGTCCATAAAGCGAACCACTAAATTTGTGCAAGTAATTTTCTATTGTTTTCTTTTTAATATCTTGCCTCACCGTCGGGGCAAACCCTATGTTGGTCAAACCGTAGTAACCCTTGTTGCCTATCTTGGTGTGCGTTATGTACACCCCTTGTGCTGGGTAAAGCTTGTATGCCTGCTTGGGCTCTAGGTTCAGAGTGGGAAACCCCAGCTTCCCTCCAATCTTCCGCCCTGCCTCTACAGTACCCACTATCGAATAATTCCGCGAGAGATACCGCTTAATCCCGTTGATGTCGCCATTTTCTATCTTCTGGCGGATCAATCTGCTACATACTATCTCATCACCCATCATCAGTGGATCTACCAAGCGGATGTGTATCCCATAGGGCTTTGCCAGCTCTGTCAACAGCTTGTAGTCGCCCTTCCTATCTTTGCCAAATCTGGTGTCGTGTCCGCAAACTATCTCCCTGATATGCAACTTCCGTATCAAAATCTCTTCAAAAAACTCTTCGGCTGTAAGGTTTACCACCTGATTCTCAAAATCCAGATACAAGATGGAGTGCACCCCAAACTTATGAAATAGCAAGTTCTCTTTGTGATCTTTCTCCAAAATCATATAAGGTGCTATTGGCTTGTTCCCCTTCTTGAGGAAATGCTCCCGAGTATGCACTCTATAGGTCAGCACCAAAGCCTCTCCTCCTGTGTCCTCAGCTCTAGCGTAGAGGCGATTGAGTATCTTGGCATGCCCAAGGTGCAACCCCTCAAAGTTGCCGATAGCCACAATAGGATACTTATAACGCACTTGTATATCATCAGATACATCAATAAAACTTCCCTTGGCAGTATAAGGGATTTCGCTTGCTGGCACTACGATCTCGAACATCTTTTCCAGCCTTGCAAAGTTTTTGATTTTTTGCACATCTCTTGTGGAAAACTCGATCTTCTTCAAGACAGAAAATCTTGCTAAAAAGTTTAAGTCGGAAAACAGCTTCAAAAATCTTGGACCCTCGTTGTAAAAGCTAAGTCGCTCCAACTTTGTGCAGTTCCTCAGTCCCCCAAGATTGGTCAGATTGTCGCCTCGCATCCTAAAAAAGCGACTATTTACCAGCATCCGTAGCTCATCTTCTCGGGGAAAGAACAAAGAGCTTCCGTTGTCCAGTTGCACATTAAAAATCCGTTTCCACTGCTCATCCAAGTTGTTCCACCACTGGTAAAGTCGCTTTTTATTATCGAAAAACGACGCCTTTTGGTTTTCAAAAAGTTTCCGCAACCGCAAAAACTCTTTCCTTCGTTCTTTGCGTCTTTTTACTCTCTTGGCAATGTTTATCAAAATGTAGCCAAAAAATGCTAAACAAAACAACACCAACAATCCACCACCAATTCCAAACCTAAAAGCCTTTTTTCGAGCAAAAAATTTCCTTACTTTCTCCTTTTCTGCCTCAGGCAAAATTTCACTCTCCTGCGAGAACATAAAAACTTTCAGCTTCTTGAGGTTTTGCACGCCCTCTAGGCTTGTTAATCGGTTCTTAAAGATGAAGACTCGCTCCAAATTCACCAGCCTTTCCAGCCCTTTGATGTCCGTCAGCAGATTGTGTTGCACCAGCAAAATCTTCAGCTTGGTGCTAGTGCGAAGCGGCTGCAAAGAGACAATCTTGTTGTAGCTAATGGATAGCTCCTCCAAAAGAGGCTTATTCGCCAAAGGCTCGATCGACGAGATAAAGTTCCGCTTCACATACACTCGCCTAAGATTAAGCAAATTCTCCAGCCCTTTAAGGTCGTGCAGGTCGTTAAAATCGGCTCGCAGATATTCCAGCTTTTTGAGGTTTTTTAGGCGTTGCAAAGAAGTTATACGATTGTCGCTTAGCTTTAATTCCTTTAGGTTTACCAGATTTTCTATACCTTTTATGCTAGAGATTTTATTGTAAGAACAATTTATATTCTCCAGATGATCGAGTTCAGACAATCCACTAATGTTGGTAAGTCCATACCCATACAAAAAAAGCGTAGTTCTTTTTAGTAGCCCTTGCAAAAAACTATCTTTAGGCTTTTTGACAGTTTTCCCATTACCCAGTAGCTCATTGAAAGTCAGCTTCCACTGATACTCCAGCCCTTTCCACCAAGCTGTCCTTTTCGCTTCGCTATCAAATTTGGTGTTGATAGGTGCATTTTGAGCAGCCGACCACAAGATACCTTGCGAAAAAAGTATTATAATAAAAATCTTAATAAATCTTTTCATAAATTCACCCTATCTAAAACACTATCTTGGGTCTGACCTCACCCTGCTCGACCCACGCTACACCCACCAACACTCCGCGGTGGTAAATTTTTGTAAAGTCATTTTTATCTCTTTCTTGCATCCAACTATTACCACAACAAAACTTGTCGTAATTCGTCTCATCCAGCTCTATAGCAGGCAAATCTTTTAGCAAAACATCTGGTGAAAGCACCTTGCCCAATAAAAAATCTTTGTCCATATTCGGCTTTACTCTCACACATTCATCAAGGCTAAATCCAGCACAATCCAACCTGCAAAGAGATTGCGTAGTCCCCACTGCCCCCAGAAGCTCGCTGATGTCCTCGCTGAGCGTCCTGATATATGTCCCCTTGGACACTCTCGCCGTGTAGGTGAGCCGCTTGCCGTCGAACTCCTGCACTGCGAACTCCGAGATTTTCACATCCCGTGGCTTCATCTGCACTGCACTGCCACTGCGTGCCAAGACATAAGCTCGCTTGCCGTCTACCTTTATCGCCGAGTATATCGGTGGCACTTGTGAGGTAATGCTCAGCACCTTTTCTGCCAGATCGCCCCTGAGTCCCCTAGGCAAAGCACTTGTGGCTATCACCTCTCCTGTGATGTCAGCCGTGTCGGTCTGCTGCCCGAAGACGATTGTTGCCTGATAACTTTTGTCCTGAACAGACACAAATCTAGCTAAGCGGGTAGCTTTGCCTATCATCACCACCAGCACACCTGTAGCAAAGTTGTCCAGAGTGCCACAGTGTCCGACCCTTTTGATGCCTAAAATCCGTCTTATCTGAGAGATGACCCCAAAAGAGCTAATGCCTGCGGGCTTGTCCACCAAAAGTACTCCGTTCAAAGCTGTTTCTTGCATAACCCGAGTATCGCCTTTTCTATCTTTTGTCTATCGTCTGCTACCTCACAGCCCGCCGCCAGCAGGTGTCCACCTCCGCCATAATTGCTACATATTGCTCGCACATCTGCCGACTTAGAGCGAAAACTAAGCTTGTACAGCCCCTTTTCTCGCTCTTTGAAAAAGACAATAATCTGATAATCTTTGAGACGCTTAAGCCTGCCGACCACATCGGGAAGCTCATCGTAAACAAACCCAAGCCTTTCGTGCAATTCCATATCGCTAAAAGCAAACACAATCTTACCTTGCTCGTGCGATTTTATAGTTTTATAAACTTTTGCCAAATACTCCAGCTCTCGCAGGCTCATCTTGCAAAAAAACTCTTCGTACGCTTTGGCAGGGTCTACTCCCCACTCCAGCAAGGTAGAGCAGACCGCAAAGCAGTTGGCATCCAAGTTACGATTCTGAAAGCCATCTGTATCGCCAAGGATCGTGTAATAGATAGCTCTGGCAAATTTCGCCCTCTTGAGTTCGTTCCAGCCCGAGACCAAGTGTCTGCACATTGCAAAGACCAAAACCCCCGTACTCACCGCACTGGTGTCTATTATCTGGCTGGTACTGGGCAGTTTATCATCGCCCAGCTGATGATGGTCTATCACAAAGACATCTTTGCTAAAGCTCCCCACAAACTCTTCCCACTTGCCAAGCCTGCCCTTTTGGTGAGCATCCAACACCACCACAGCTTCCAGCTCTTCTTCTGCAACTTGAGTACTCACAGCACCAAACTCTGCAAAAAGAGCGTCGGATAGCTGCGACTCCAGCACCACAACCGCTCTGGAGTGCCCAAGCACCATCTGCAAGGCGAAACACGAGCCCAGAGCGTCCGCATCGGGTTGCTTATGCGTAAATATTCCTATCTTTCGATAATGCAGTAATTTATCTAAGAGCATGCCCACACCTCCTGCACCTTGGTAAATGGGAGCGAACCCTCTCGTAAGCAGGTCAACTGCCCCTTGTCCACCTTCACCAGCGTGGATGGGGTCCCATCTGCCCTAGTGATGTCCGCAGGCACCCAGTCCTCATCAAACCAAGCGGTATGCTGCTTTAATATCTGCTCGTAGCTTGTCAGTGGTGCTTGCCCAGAAACATTGACGCTCGTACTGACAATCGCTCCCTCTTGTAACTTTAGTCGCAACTGCTCATCGCTCGGCACTCTGAAGGCAACAAACCCGTCCACAGACAGGTGTGGCAACGCAGAGCAAGGCAATATCACCGTAAGCTCTCCTGCCCAAAGTTTACTCAAAAATTTCTCTAATTTACTATCAAATCCCACATACTTCCACAAATCTTCTATATTCGCCAAAAGAACAATAAAAGATTTCCCATCATCTCTTCTTTTGAGTCGGTTTATCGCTTGCAAAGACGCCAAATCGTCTAGCGAGGCTCCCATTCCAAACATTTTCCCTGTGAAGTGAAGGTTGATATTACTCATCGCCAGTCACCTATTGCTCAAAGAAGAACCGCGGGTCTACAGACTCTTTCGAATCTTTTCGCAACTCAAAGTGAATAATGTCCGAATTCAACTCCACCAAGTTTTGACCGCGTTTCACCTTGCCCCGCAACTCTGCCAGCGTATTGCCTTTGTACACATACAAGCTGATATACCCGTTGCGGTGGTCTACCACCAAGCACTTCTTGTTGCCAATTTTTTTGTAATCCACCACCACTCCATCGTCCACAGCTTTGCAATACTTGTCTTGCGTACAAATATCCAACCCACTGCGTATCAGCTCGTTATCCACCACTTTACCCTTTACTGGCCACAATATGTACGGAGCGGTGAACTTGTACGAGTAGCCCGTAATCTGCTTTTCCAGTTTCAGATCGGCGATAATCTTCTCCAGTTTGTCCCGCTCCTCTTGCAAAAAAGCCAGCTTCTTGCTGACCTCTTTCTCTTTCTTCTTGCTCTCTGCCAGATTTTTGCTCACTGCCGAGGTTACATAGCGAGAAAAGGAGATGTTCTCCTGCTCCTTCTCCCTTTTTTGCTCCAGCTCTTTTATCTGTCTGTTCAGACTCACCTCACTGTTCACCAGCTTAACATTTTTCTGACTGTACTGAGCAACTTTCTGATCTGATTTTCTTACCAAAAAACTAAGCACACTAGAATTTATCGGCTCTTCCTCTATATATTCCGCCTCGTAGAGCCTCGTGAAAGACAAAAGATAAAGCGTCTTAATCTCCTTTATCCTCTCTTTCAGATCCAGTATCTGCTCGCTTAGTTTTCGTTTCTCTTCACTCTTTCCAGAGTATTTACCCTGCAAATATTTCATCCGAGACTGAGCATTTTTGAGCTTCTTACTATAAACATCCATCTTCTGCGAATATTGGCTTTGCTGGCTCTTAATCCTACCTATCTCTTGCTTCTGCTCTTTTATCTCTTCCAGCACGATGTCCAACTTTTGCTCCTGACCAGCGTAACCAAAGCCAAGACCAAAAATCAAAAAAAAGATTAAAGCTCGTTTATCCATTTCAGCACTTTCTCCACACCTTTTTTACTCTTAGACGAAAAAGGCAAAACCTCAAAAGGGAAATTTTTCTTACATATCGAGTGTATCTTGCTCGCAGCCAGCTTATCACACTTAGTTGCCACCATCAGATAAGCAATATTTTGCTCCTCCAACATCTCTCGCATCAGCTGATCCTTAAAATCCAGCTTGTGCCTAATATCAACCAAAATTACTACTCCCAACAATTGCGGTCGCCTTGTAATATATTTCTGGATCATCGCTCGCCAATTCTCTTTCTCCCGCAGGTTTACCTTGGCGTAGCCGTAACCCGGCAAATCCACAAAACTAAGCTCCCCTTTCAAATCTTGCTCATCGTCTTTACTCACCACACGAAAGAAATTAATCAGCTGAGTCTTGCCCGGGCGACCCGAAATTTTTGCCAGCAACTTACGCCCCAAGATGGTGTTTATCATCGAAGACTTCCCCACATTGGATCTACCCACGAAAGCCACCTCCTTGCAAGTTACAGGCGGATAACCATCTGGCTTTACAGCACTCGTTACAAAACTGGACTCTACTACTCTTATCAAAATTAAACCTACTTCTTTATTATATATTTAACAACGCCAATATTTACCTATTAGACCAAGTGTCAAAAAAAAACAAAATTTACTTGCTCGAATTAGCAACAACTTTTTTTTGCATAAAATACATAAAATCATTAACTACATAATAACAAAGGAAGTATGAACTCAAAATATAAAATATTATGCTTTTTTCTTTTTACCATATTTAGTTTGTTTTGTAATAAATTAAGCTCTATCGACATTCACATCTCCAAAACTCAAGCAGCACTTCTTTCTCAACGGATTTTCATCAACGAAACAGACCTGCGACACGCCAAGCTCTTGCAATGGAACAAGCAAGAAAACTTCCTCTCACTAGGCATCGCCCACTTCATCTGGTATCCGCAAGGGCAAAAAAAACACTTTGTGGAGAGCTTCTCCTTACTGCTTTCTTACTTGCAAAAGAGCAACTATCCACTACCCGAGTGGCTCACAGACACCACGAGCTGCCCTTGGCAAAGCGAAGAAGATTTCTATAGCAGTGCCGACTCTGACAAAAAAGAGCAACTTTACAAATTCCTGCAAAACTCTCGCCAAGAGCAAACGGACTTCCTCGTGCTTCGCCTGCAACAATCTATCCCCAATATGCTAAAAAAAAGCTCACAGAAAGAAAAAGTGAAAAACAACATCAAAAAACTTTCCAAATCGATGAACGGAGTGTATGCCATGCTCGACTATGTGAACTTCAAAGGCGAAGGACTAGACCCCAAAGAGTCCTACGACGGCAACTACTGGGGGCTATTGCAAGTCCTAGAGAGTATGCAGACCACCACAAACTCACCCGCTCACGACTTTGCCAACGCAGCCAAATATGTCCTTAACCGTAGGATAAAGCTAGCACCACACGAAAAAAGCTGGCTAGCTGGCTGGAACAAAAGATTGGACACCTATTATGAGTAAAGCTCAAAAAAACTTCTGCGAGTATTTCGCTTTTCTCACATTCAAGGCTCTACTCACACCGCTCCCCGGCTTTTTGCAAAAGCTACTTCTCACACGCCTCACTAGGCTAATTCCCATCAGAAAGAAGCTGGTCATCAAGCAACTCAAACTGGTCTTTCCTCAAAAATCGCCTGCCGAGATTAAAACTCTTTGCCAAAAAATCTACCACAACTTGGGACTACTCGCCTACGAATTTTTCTTTTGCAACCAAAGAAAACTCCTGCGAAATTTTGAGTTCGAAGGGCTTAAACACTTGCAACACTCCATAGCCCAACACAAAGGGGTCATCTATCCAAATCTGCACATAGGCAACTGGGAAATCGGCATGAAATATATGACAGAAATAATGCACCTAAAAGTGAACGGACTAGCAAAAAGGATGCGAAACACCCACTTAGATAGATACATCGAAAATATCCGCCTTAGCAATGGCGTGCCCAGTATCTTTCTAGAAAACGCCTTCAAAGGCACGCTAACCGCTCTAAAAAACGACGAAGGCATCGGTATAATGGTCGACCAAAACGCCCGTAAAGTTGGACTAAAGCAAACTTGGCTAGGGATACCAGCATCTGTTTTCCAAGGTCCCGCCAAATTCGCTATAAAATCTGGAGCAATGCTCCAACCCATCATCTGTGTTCGTACAGCCAAAGGCTTCAAGGTTATCGCCGAAAAGCCAATAGACGGAAGCAAATACACCAAAAAGCAAATTCCCGAGCTCACCAAAGCAATCAGCAAATCTTTAGAAAAATATATCTTAAAATATCCTGAGCAATGGTTTTGGATGCATAAGAGGTGGTAACTAAATTTCGCTTTTAGCGTAAGTCTACCTCTTCTTTGGCTACTATCGTAGTATGTCAACTCTCTTCTTTTACTGAAAAAAAAATCAAAAACCTAAGCAACTTGCAAAACTAAAAACTTCCTTCACATAGGCTGTAATTCGGACTTAAATTCTTTTATAGTAATCCTAAAAAAGAAACCCAAGCCCTGCATATAGCCACTAACTCAGCAGACAAGCTAGTACAACAACAAGACCTAGAATGCCGTCAGGGCAAGGCAAGTTAATAAAAAACTTTAAGCAAATAGATTAGTATTACTTATACCGACTGAGCTACGCTGAAAAGCGAAGAACTATATTACCAAAAAACGATAAAAGAAACTTTTCTTTTGGGTTCGTTATTTCTTCTGGTTACAAAAGAAAATGAACACCCCTCTAATAAGAGAGCAATAAAAACAAAAAAAATGCGAACACCTTCTAAAGTGTCCGCATTTGATATCATAGTTCTACTCTTTAATTAAAATTCGGCCTAGCCAATGTCCATGTGCTTTCAATACCTTTATCATAGTCATCATATTCTTCTAAGCTGCTTACATCCCAGCCACTAAGGTCTTGATTAAAACTAGTAGCATTTTCAAACATTCCTGTCATGCTTTTATTATTTTCAGTTTTCCAACCAGAGATGTTTCCATTAAAAATTGTCGCACCAGAAAACATCTCACGCATATAGGTAACATTACCCACTTTGTCATTCCATTTATCCAAATCACAATTAAATTTTACTGCATTACTAAACATACGTCCCATTCCTTTAGCACTAGAAACATCCCAATTATTAAGATCTCTATTAAAAGATTTTGCATTAATGAACATATAACCAAACTGCTCAACTTTACTCACATTCCAACCACTAATATCCGCATTAAAATTTTCTGTATTTGCAAACATGCAGTCCATTGTTGTAGCACTTTCAGTAATCCATCCGCTAATATCTTGATTAAAGTTTGTCGCCCCACTAAATAAACCTAGCATATTAGTAACTTTACTCACATCCCAGCCTCCTATAGGCTTATCAAAAGAAGAAGCATTCATAAACATTCCTAACATATTAGTAACTTTACTCACATCCCAGCCTCCTATAGGTTTATCAAAAGAAGAAGCTAGCTTAAACATATTTGACATATCAGTAACATTACTCACAGTCCAACCACCAATCTCTTGATTAAAAGCAGTTGCTCCATTAAACATACCTGACATATTAGTAACATTACTCACAGTCCAACCACCAATCTCTTGATTAAAAGCAGTTGCTCCATTAAACATACCTGACATATTAGTAACATTACTCACATCCCAACCACTAATATCATCATTAAAAGTTGCTCTATCCTTAAAAAGATTGCTCATATCGGTAACACCAGAAACATCCACATTTTTAGAAAGATCTACACCAGAAGCAACTAAAACATCAAGCTCCGCTCTAGTTAGCTCAACAGTCGTAAAGCTATTAACAGCTGTTTCTATAATCTTAGTCCCAAATTTACCGACAATTTTCCAATAATAAGTGCCATAATCTGGCGTATATGTGTAACTCTTGTTGGTTGACCAACCCTGCTTTGAAACCATATTTTCAGCAGTCGTTCCTATATAAAGATCATAACTATCAGCATTACCACTCCAAGTTAACTCTACCTCTTTTTGATATACTTTTCCACCTGCTTCTGGAGATGCCAAACTCACTCCATAATTCCCAGTAGTGAAACTCCAGACTTCGCTAGTCACATCTTCACATCCACTTTTCTTAGCCACCAACTTCCAACAGTAATTAGTGCTAACCTCCAACCCAGACAAAGTATAGCTCGTACCAATAATATCTGCTTTCTTTAAATCCATACTTTCAGATGAGCTCCCTACATACAAATCATAGCTAGTAGCATCACCACTCCAAGATAATCCCACACTCAACATCTGGTCTTTCGCACCGTTCGCTGGAGCCGACAAAGTTACCGAAATCTTTTCTGTACTCCCAGAACCATCGTCAGAATCTGAACTGCTGTCTGAACTACTGGTAGATGAGTCAAAACAAGAAAACATAAGAGCACTCAAAGCCATCAACCAAAATAACATCATTCTTTTTTTCATAATATACCTTCCTCTTTTTTTATAAATTAATTTCCAACATACCCGAAAACTATCTTATAAATTTATTGTCAAGTTTATAAATAAAACTCCTAGAAAATTTCTCCTATTATCGCGTCAGCTTTTCTATCTTCTGACTCAAATTGACAGCTTTTTCCGTGGTATCATCATAAATAAACTTCATCTCTGGTATCCTGCGGATTGTTTTCAGCTTCGCCAGCTCACTTTTGAAAACGCCTGAACTCTTCGTCAAATGTTGCAAAACTTCCGCTTTTTTCTTATTAGGATCGAAACAAGAAACATATACATTCGCCAACGACAAATCTTTGGCAATCTTTACATCATTAATGCTAACAAACTGCAAAACAGGGTCATCTATATTTTTCTGCAAAATCGTACTAAAAATCTTGAAAAGTTTAATCTCTAACATTCGAGTCATACTTACTCTCCCTTATAATATAAAAAAGAGCAAACTCTCTAAACAAGTTTGCTCCTATTAAAAAAAATACGCTTACACTACATTCACGAACTTCCGTCCATTTCTGCCTGTAGAAAACTGTACATTACCATCTACCAAGCTGAAAATAGTGTGATCTTTGCCCAAACCGACATTTTTGCCCGGCTTGAGTTTAGTGCCTCTTTGACGAACGATGATATTTCCAGCAATTACGCTCTCACCACCGTACTTCTTCACACCCAGATACTTAGGATTACTGTCTCTGCCGTTTTTGGATGATCCGACCCCTTTCTTATGTGCCATTGGTTAGCTCCTTACTATATCTTTTACTTTTATCTCAGTGAAATCTTGTCTGTGCCCTTGAGTTCTGCGGTAACCTTTTCTTCTCTTCTTTTTGAAAACGATCACTTTTTTTTCTTTTTTATGAGCTATCACCTCAATGGAAACTTTGGTACCATCCACCACTGGAGTACCCAAAACTACATCTTGGTCATCTTTATAAAAAATCACGCTATCCAAACTCATATTAGCACCAATCTCAACACCACTAAGAAAAGGTACTTTAATCACTTTATCTTTTTCAGCTTTAAACTGCATCCCTTTAAAATCAACTATTGCGTACATCTGCTAGTCTCCTGTTTCTACTATTTCATTTTAATAGAGCTAATGTTTTGATTGCCTGTTTGTTGTCAACCCTTAAATTACAACTTCATGGGCGGTACACAGTAAAAGTATCCACCCTTATTTATTTTTTCTATATCTTTTAAATAATAATCTGTGATTATTGGGCTAATGTTCAAAACATTAAAATTGGGCTTCCTAGAATTTTCCCGCAAAATTTGCTTCGGAGTCTTACCTTTTCGCCCTCTGTTTCCTCTTAAATGGTTAAAATACAGCGTATAACTGTGTGCTTTACGCACAAAATCGTTGCAATCATCAAATTCATCAATCAGATAAAACTCATCCTCTACCAGCCGATGAGCACTCTCAACATCCGAATTAAAAGTAGGCGAACCTTTAGGGATAAGCGAATGATTAGCACCATTTATTTGCACACTTTTTTGAAAAAAGCTCATACCCTTTTTCTTCGGACTCACAAACTCTGAGCCATTGTCGGTCTGAAAAGTAACTTTGGAAAGATCAACACCACAACTCTTTAATCTTTTAGACAAAAAATCGATATAAATCCCTGCATTTACGGCTGTTTTCTCATAGCAATAACCGATAAATTGCATGCCAGTTTTGTAGTCTCTAGCAGTGATTTGATAGCGAGGATAATTTTTGTACTTAATCCCCTCAAACAATTCTGGCATATCGGTCAAATACTTAATATCCACTTGGATTTTTTCAAAAGGTTTTGCCCTAGCTCGCATTTCACTTAAATCTTTGCGTTGCTGATATTTCCGTTTCTTTTTCTTTACCAAACCAGCATCACAGAGCTTTTTATGAACAGTTGAAGCTGAACAATTTAACTGTAAATGGTCAATAATTCGCCTAGCTCCCCAGCGATTTTTTGCCTTTTTGCGACAAACTACTATTTCCTCTATTATCTCAGATTTTAAGCGATTTGGGAAATTTTGCTCTTTTCGAGATTTATTAACCAGACCATCCTCGCCCTTTTCTTTATAGGCTTTGACCCACTTTCGCACAGTTTTTCTAGTGGTTTCAAATTCTCTAGCTGCATCGGAAATAGATGTTTCATTTGCAAATTTCACCAAATTTTTCCGATAAAATTTCTTGTCTTTTCTACTCATAATTTTCAGATTGTCTATATATTTATTCATAATGGTCAAATTACAGCTCTCACGGCTGATTTGACCATTTTTTTTACAGACTATTTCTCCATTTTTCTAATTAACTTTTCCATTTTATCATAAACCAGCCAATTACAAATCACTAACTTGGGGTGGATACTTTTAGTGTGGAGTTTCCATAAATTACAACTTCACACCTCTTAATTTGCAATACTTCCAAATATAGTTGAGTGATAGATTGGTTAAAATAAGGCACACTCCAAAAAAACCCTATCCCAAAACTCATTATGCTCAAAATAAACCATCCTAAAAATCTCAACGCAAGACAAAAAATTTGCCACTTGTACCCATCAGTCAGCTCTTGGCTCCTAGCCAGTATCTGTAAAGCCGAAAGTTCTGGCTGATCCGTTGCCACAAGGTAAACAAAAGAGTACCTGAACATTGCTACAATCCCCGGCACTAACAAAAGTAACGACCACAAGCAGACAAATATCAGCACTAACAGATACATCAGCAAAGATTTCACAAATATCTTGAATCCCGAAAAAAGCTGACTCAAATCATACTCTTGGTTGCGAGCGATTTTCAAATTAAGCGAAAAATAACCAACTCCCATAGCTCCAGCTATCAAATAAGTACCTGCCGTTCCCACGAAAAAGACAAAATTCAAACCACCCATTATCACGGCATATATAAAAGTAACCAGAGCCATAAATCCCCATTTACCTTGTAAGCACTCTCTAGCTTGTCTTGTTATTTCTTTGTTTGTTAACATTTTATCTCCTTGCAAAATCAATCTTTAAACTTTTTCCACTTTAAGATAAATTTCCAAACCGTTAATATCCCACTTCTCCAAATCAGCTGGATTCTCCACTTTCTCAAAGCTATCTGCCAAAGTTTCCTTTTTTAGATCATCAATGTAGTCTGCCAACATCATTGTCAAATCGCCTTGGTAATAGTAACTCACGACTATTCTATCCATCACATCAAATCCAGAATTTTTACGAGTAAACTGTATCTTGTTAATCAACTCACGCACATAACCTTCGGCGATTAACTCATCGGTAAGTTCCGTCTGCAAAGCCACAAAAAAATCGCCGTTGCTCTCCACTTGATACCCATCCAAAGCTTGCAAATCTAACACCAAATCTTCTTTTGCCAACTGATATTCTTCGCTACCCAATCGCACAGAAAAAACTTTGCCTTGCTCAAAAGCTTCTCTAATTGCCTCTACATCTGCCGACAGCAAATACTCTTGCAGAGCCTTCATATGCTTGCCCACTTTTTTGCCCACACTCTTAAAGTTAGGCTTAGCAGAATAAGAAACAAAATCTTCGTCCACAAAAGATATTTTTTTAATATTAATCTCTTCCAAAATCAACTCTTCCATCCCAGTAATTACCGCTTGCAACCTTTTAGGCAACTTAATCTCTGCCAGTGGCTGACGCACCTTGAGGCTAGCATTATTACGAGCAAATCTGCCTAGCGACACCACCTGAATTACTGTATCCATCTTCGTCTCTAGTTCTGCATCTACCATTTGAGGATTACTCTTGGGGAAAGTGGCTAAATGCACAGACTCTTCACCAGTAAGTGCACAATAAATATGATCCACCAAAAAGGGAGATACAGGAGAGACCATCTTGGTCAAAGCAACCAACACTGTATGCAAAGTATAATAAGCATCCTTTTTATCATCACTCAATTCAAAAGACCAAAAACGCTCCCGGGAGCGACGCACATACCAGTTAGAAAGCTCCTCACACGCAAAGTTTTGTATAGCACGCACCGCTTTAGTCAGGTCGTAAGCGTCCATTCTCTCTTGCACATAAGCTATTAACTTGTTCAACTTAGAAAATATCCAACGGTCGATACTGCTGGTAACCTCTCTGGGAGCTTCTACGCGATAGCCATCAATATTGGCGTAAGTAGCAAAAAAGGAGTAAACATTTTTCAAAGTACCAAAAAATTTCCCTGCCACCTCTTTCACTCCGCTAGAGTCAAATTTGGTCGGCACCCACGGTGGACTGCCCGCCAAAAGATACCAACGCACAGCGTCGGCTCCGTACTCATCCATTATGTCAAAAGGGTTCACCGTGTTCCCCTTGGACTTGCTCATCTTCTTACCAGTCTTATCCAAGATAAGGTCGTTTACCAAAACATTTTTATAAGGAGTTTGCCCCTTAATAATCGTCGAGATAGCCAAAAGCGAGTAGAACCAACCTCTGGTCTGGTCTATACCCTCACAGATAAAATCCGCAGGATACAGCTCATCAAAATTTTCTTTGTTTTCAAAAGGATAGTGATGTTGGGCAAAAGGCATCGCCCCACTATCAAACCAGCAATCTATCACTTGCGGTACACGGTGCATCACTCCACCACATTTGGGACATTTCAAGATAATATCATCCACAAAAGGCTTATGCAGTTCAGGATTATCTCCTACAGCTTTACCTCCCACTAATTTGCCTTTAGCTTGCAAATCTGCTTTGGAGCCGATGCTATCTTCACACGCACAATCATCACAAATCCAGACATTCAGTGGAGTGCCCCAAAAGCGATCCCGAGAGATTGCCCAATCGGTATTATTTTCCAACCAAGAGCCAAAACGACCCTCACCTACAAAAGGTGGTGCCCAATTTACCTTCTTGTTCTCCTCTATCATCTTATCTTTGTAATCCGTCGTCTTAATATACCAGCTCATCCTCGCATAATACAAAAGAGGACTATCACATCGCCAACAAAAAGGGTAAGTATGTTTAAAATTCTGTTTTTTAAAAAACAATCCTTTCTCTTTTAAAGCAATAATAATTTGCTTTTCCACCTCTTTATCTTTTACAAAAAGCCCTTGCAACATAGGAAAATTTTCGTTATACTTGCCATCTTCACCCACAGTATGCACCAGAGGAATATTATGCTTTTTACATACCTGATAATCGTCTTCACCATACATCCCCGCAGTATGCACTATCCCCGTACCATCTTCTGTTGTTACAAAATCACCCGCATAAATCTTGTGCGAATTTTCATTTTGTAACTTATCTACAGTAAACAAAGGCTCATACTCTTGTCCCAAAAGCTCTTGACCCTTGCACTCTGCCACCACCTTATACTCACTATCCAGCACGCTCAAAAGATTTTTCGCCAAGATATAAAACTCGCCATCACACTCCACTTTCACATAATCGATCCCAGAACCCACTACCAAGGCCACATTTCCTACAAGAGTCCACGGAGTAGTCGTCCACGCCAAAAAGTAAGCATTCGCCTCACCTTTCTTGCGGAATTTGATGTAAACCGACGACTCACTAACCTCTTTGTAGCCTTGTGCCACCTCGTGTGACGAGAGCGGAGTCCCACATTTTGGGCAAAAAGGCACAACCTTGTGCCCCTGATACAATAGCCCCTTTCCCCACATCTGATTTAATAACCACCAAACCGACTCAATATAATCATTATCCAAAGTAATATAAGGATTATCCAAATCTATCTCATAACCCATCTGCTGAGTCATCTTTCGCCAAAGTTTTTCATAGCTAAACACAGAATCGCGACACTTTTGGTTAAACTGCTCCACTCCATAATCCAAAATCTTCTTCCTATCGTCCAAGCCCAGCTGTTTTTGCACCTCTATCTCCACAGGTAATCCGTGAGTATCCCAACCAGCTTTTCTCTTCACACGATAGCCTTGCATCGTCTTATATCGGCAGACTGTATCCTTGATAGAGCGTGCCATCACATGGTGGATACCTGGTTTCCCGTTGGCAGTCGGAGGTCCCTCAAAGAAAACAAACTCTTGGTTGCCCTTGTTACTGCTTTTACCCAAAATGTCTATCTGCTCCCACTTTTTGGCTACTTCCGCCTCTATGATTGCACTCTTTTTTTTGGGATCGATCGTTTCGTACATCGCAATATTCTCCTTATCCACGCTAAATTATTTCAAATTAAATCTTTTGAGTTTCAATATCTGTCAAGAACTCTTTTTACCACTAAGCAAGAAAAAACACAAGTAGCAATCTTCACCAGTTTGCTCCCTGAGGTCAGTCAACTCAAAAAAAACATTTGCCACAAAATAAAAAAACAAAACAAAGTTTGACCTTTTAACATAAAAAAATTGCTATGCACCTAGATTGAGGTCAAAAAGATAAGAGCCTCTATATAGATCATAGGAGATTAAATGATTAGCATTTATGTAGGAAATATGTCTTGGGACATATCAGAGCAAAAGCTAGAAGAGCTTTTTGCTGAATTCGGAACAGTTAGTTCCGCAAAAATTATCATGGATCGTGAAAGCGGTCGTTCTAAAGGTTTTGGCTTTGTAGAGATGGACAGCGAAGATGCTGGAATGTCTGCTATCGAAGCTCTTAACGAAAAAGAAGTTATGGGAAGAGCTTTGCGTGTAAACAAAGCTTTACCAAAAAAGAATAAGTTTTAGTTCTTGAATTAAGTTTTATTCAAAAAGTCGCTTTTTTAAAGCGACTTTTTTTTTGTAAAAATATTCTAATTTCCTCTTGACCAACTTCAAGGCAAATTTTCTTACTAAAGCAGTAATAAATAAGGAAAGAAAAATGAAAATATTAATTACCAAAAAACTCCCCTATATGCCAGATTTTGAAAAAGTTGGCTACCAATCCTATATAAATAGTTCTGCCCAGCAAATGTCTCGCCCAGAAATCAAAAAGCAAATCAAAGATGCCGACGCCATAGTGAGCATCTTAGCCGATCAAATAGATCAAGAAATCATCGACGCTGCTCCCAATCTCAAAGTCATCTGCAACTATGCAGTGGGCTACAACAACATCGATGTCGCCTACGCCCAAAGCAAAGGCATCGTCGTGTGCAACACCCCCGATGTGCTAACAGAAACCACTGCCGAACTTGCTTGGTCGCTACTGATGTCCGTTGCACGACTCACCGTGGTGTCCGACCGATTCATCCAAGCCGGACTCTTCCACGATTGGCAACCCGACTTAATGCTTGGGCAAGACATCGTAGGCAAGACCTTGGGCATCATCGGTTCGGGTCGCATCGGCACAGCTATGGGCAAGATGTCGCAGGGCTTCAGAATGCCCATCCTCTACACACACAAGCCAAATCCCGAGCTTGATGCTCTTGGTGGCAAGATGGTCGATCTAGCCACGCTACTAGCAAACTCCGACTACATCTCCTTACATTGCCCGCTCACACCAGCCACCAAACACCTCATTACTACCAAAGAGCTGCACTCGATGAAAAACTCTGCCATCCTCATAAACACCGCAAGAGGAGCTATTATCAAAGAGCAAGACCTCGTGGACGCACTCACCCAAGGGGAAATCGCTGGAGCAGGGCTAGATGTATTCGAGCAAGAGCCCCTGATAAACACAGGGTTGCTGGGCGACGACAAGGTCGTCCTCACGCCCCACATCGGCTCGGCGACCCTGACCACACGCACCAAGATGGCTAAGATGTGCTTCGACGATTGCTTTGCCGTGCTTTCGGGCAAATCAGCCAAATTCGCAGTGGAGGCTAAGTGAACATCTTAGCAATCGACTCTCACTCGAGCTCTGGTAGCATCGCCATCGCATCGGGCGGACAGGTTCGTTACCTCGCCTATCTGGACATCAAGGGCACGCACAGCTCCCGACTAATGAAGATGGTAGACCAAGCTCTGCAAATCTGTGAATTAGAAGTAAAAGACCTCAACCAAATAGTCCTTTGCATCGGTCCCGGTTCTTTTACAGGCATCAGGATAGGTCTTGCCACAGCCAAGGGGCTGGCGTTTGCCCACGACATACCTATCGTACCCATTTGCTCTTTGGAGATACGAGCCATGGCTCTGGCTAATTGCGGGAAAAACATCATCAGCTTTTGCGATGCCAAAACCAACGAGATATACGCTGGAGTCTACGACCAAGAGCTTTGCCCCATCGTGCCAGCGGGGTGCTACAGCATCGAGCGGTTTTTTTGCAATTTGAAAGGGGAATATCTGCTCACGGGCGACAACTATCAGATAGTCCAAGAGCACTCTCGGCATCTGACTCTAAGCCAAGCTACTCTCGCCCAACGATTGCCCCTAGCGACTTACCTCATCCAAAGAAGCGACCCCAAGCTAAAGTTCGACTTTGAAGCTCTATCCAACCTAGAGCCGATGTACCTGCGGAAATCCCAAGCGGAAATCGTCTGGGAAAAGAAGAATAAAACAAAAAAAATAGAAGTAATTACTAAAATTTAAAATCCCCTTAAAGATTAGTTTATTATCTCAAAATAAAGATGTTAGAGCTTTAATTTCCTCCGATATTGTTAAATGCTAAAGAAATAAACTCTTTTGCATTTTCAACATCTTCATCGTTAGAAATTCTAATTTCAAAATCTCCTGTACCATAATGCCCAATATCCCTCATATCTCTACAGTTGCTTTGCATATTCTCAACAGTATCAGGATTTATTTTCAAATATATAAGAATATTATTCTTATGAACTTCCATACAAGCAAAATTTTGAGACACTTTGTAAGCGACATAATATTTTTTAGGCACTTCTTCTATTGCCTCATCAAGACCTAAGATGTAATCTTGCAAAGATATTACCAAATTTTGCTTCGATTTCTCAATCTTGTCTAAATGTTTTTCAAAAGAATAAATCCCTGAAGCTCTTGTCAAAGCAGCTTTTTTGCCTGCTTCCACCATAATGGGATTTTTATTAGAAAACGACTCTATTTTAGCAGAAGAAACTATTGAGCGTTTATAAATTTCCTCAAAAAATAAAGCTCCGTTCTCATAATATCTATATTGCCACAACTCAATATTTGAACCCATCATTTTCACAGCATGCAAATCGTATTTTTTATAATCTGGGGCAATGCAAATAACTCTAATATTTGACCAATCAATCTCTATTTTTTTACTCGGGAAAGCCTTTTGGACAGCTATTTCAAAATCACCTTGATGGTCATTAATCCACGAAAGGTAATATAAACTTTGATTTACCAGTTGCGAAGACTCAACAACTTTATACTCGATAATCACAGGATTGTTCTCTTCTGACAAAGCTAAAGAGTCGATCCTGCCACCATGCACCGAACCAGTTGAAAATTCTGTAGCAACAAAGTGGCAACTAAACATTTCGTAAAGATTGGCTTCTATCAATGTCTGAAGCTCTTTTTCATTAGAAAATTTAGTCGGTCTAATCATCTCCAATTTTTGTTTATCTCTTTGAAACAAAGGCATAATTTCCTCTTATTTTGTATTAGCAGAACATTTTGTGTAACAATAGTAAAGCCACAAATCCACGCTGACTAGGCAGAAATTCAAGCCGTAGAGCCAAATCACGCCATCCATATTGTAAAAAAGTTTGTTCAATATCCCGCAAAAGTACCCAAAGAGCAGAAGCACCATAAATAGCGGGCTTTTACCTGCCACCTGCTTGGTGCGTAATGCTTTGGCGATACTCACTGGCCAGCTAGCTCCAAAACAAACCAACATTAAAATCTCGAAAAGACTCAAACCTATAACCTCTTCTTACCTTTTCTTGCGGAAATAATCTCGCAAAATATCTCCGCACTCTTTGGCTAGCACGCCCTTTCGCACTATAGGATTGTGATTTAGTCGCCTGTCTGCAGCTATATCATATAACGAGCCCATCGCCCCAGATTTGGGGTCGCTCGCTCCATACACCACCGTTCCCACTCTCGCCCACTGGATGATGCCCGCACACATCACACACGGCTCCAGCGTTACATAAAGGGTATAATCGTAGAAATATATCTCCCCTTGAGAAATCAAGGACTCGATCACCAACTTCTCGGCGTGTGCTAACCTATTTGACTTATCACCATTAGCAGTAGCAGCCAACACTTTATCTTCTTTCACCAGCACCGCACCAATAGGGATGTTCCCCGCCAAAGCCGCACTCTGGGCTTGGCGGAGAGCCATCTGCATATATTTTTCGTCTGAAACTAAATACACTTACTTGATGCTAGTGCCTTTTAAGAACTTAAACAGTTCCGAATCGGTAGATAAAATCAGACTCGATTTGTTGGTCAAAGTCAGCTTATAAGATTCCAACGATTTCATAAAACGGTAAAATTCAGGATCTTTGTTGTAAGCTTTCGCATAAATAGCTATCGCCTTAGCGTCCGCTTTACCTTTTATCGCTTGAGCTTTTTGATAAGCTGCGGACTCAATATTGTCCAGCTCACGGTTTTTCATACCTTCTATCTCAGCTTTCTTACCTTTACCAAGAGAGCGGTACTTCTCGGCGATCTTTTGCCTCTCGGAAATCATTCGCTCATAAACTTTTTCTCGTACATCTTCCACATAGTTTATTCTTTTGATTTTGACATCTATCAGCTTTATTCCGTACTTGGCGATTTCGTCTTTGGCTAGGTCAAATATTCTCGACTCCAAGTCAGATCTTCCCACCTCTATCCTCGCCACCTCGTTACTCACTTCCGACTGTGTATCTTCAGAGTAAAACATCTCACGATTACTAGTACGCACAGCACTTATCAGCTTGTTGGAAGAAACAATATCCCGAGCAGAGCCAGAGATAACATCGTCCAATCTACCGTGTGCCAAGCGTTCCATCTGCACAGTTTGGTAAAATTTCAAAGGATCTTCTATCTGCCAGCGAGAGAACATATCTAACCAGATATATCTTTTGTCAGAAGTCGGAATTTGTTGTGGATCTCCGTCCCATTCCAAAATTCGCTTATCAAAAAAGTGTAGCTTTTGCACAAAAGGAATTTTGAACTTCAACCCAGCATCTTTAATAGCACCACCTATCGGCTCACCAAACTGAGTAATTATAACTTGTTGTCCCTCGCCCAGAGTATAAAAACTACTGAACATCAACACCAACACAACACCTAAGATACCTGCATATTTCCAATGTCTCATTTTGTTTCCCCTTTGCCCAAATCCAATAGCGGTAAGATGGACTTTTGACTCTCGTCTACTATGTAAATCTTATCTACCTGTGGCAAAGCCACCTGCATAGCCTCAATGTACATCCTCGTGCGAGTCACCGTTTTTGCTAAACGATACTTAGCATATATCTGATCAAACCTGTCAGCATCGCCTTTAGCTCGATTAGTTTTGTTAATAGCATAACCTTTCGCTTGCTCCAAAAGTTGTTTAGCTTTACCTTTTGCTTCTGGGATTATCTTGTTGTAATCTTGCCACGCTTGATTAATTATCTTCTTTTGCTCTTGCTTAGCCGAGTTCACCTCGTTAAAAGCAGCTTGCACTGGCTGAGGAGGGTTCACATTTTGCAGTTTCACAATATTTATCATCACCCCTGCACCGTATTCATCCAAATTGTTTTGCAACTTTTCTTTGGCATCGATAGCAATTTTTTGCCTATCCATCACTATTACCTCGTCCACAGAACGATCGCCCACCAGCTCACGCATCACAGCTTCTGAAAGATTGCGGATAGTGTTTTCCACATCTCTGATATTAAAAAGAAAATTGTAAGGATTTTTAATCTGATACTGCACTATCCACTGCACATCGGCGATATTCAAATCTCCTGTCAGCATCAAAGATTCTCCTTTGTAACCACTTTTAGAAAACTTAGACACCACTCCAGAGGAAACAGTGCGAAAACCAAACTCCACCTTGTGCACTCTAGTTATCTTCACTTTCTGCACCTCGTCTATCCCCAGTGGCAACTTGAAATGTAAGCCTGGCTCAGTTGTTTCTTGATATTTACCAAAACGCATCACCACTCCTGCTTCATCTGGATCTATTGTATAAAATCCCGAATAAAGAAACAAAAGCACAAAAGCTATCAAAAAACCTAAGAAAAACTTTTTCCCCGATAAATCGGGAAGCTTAGGCAAATTGGGCAAATTCTGTTTATTCTTATTTTTAAACTTCTCAAAGTTTAAGTTGCTAAATTCTGACATAGTAACCCCTTATCTTTTTTTTTACTCTGATGGTCCATCACAGCTTTTACAAACTCCCTGAAAATTGGCTCTGGCTTAGTCGGTCTGGACTGAAACTCTGGATGGTACTGCACCCCGATGAAAAAAGGATGCTCCTTTATCTCTACTATCTCCACCAGCATACCATCTGGGGAAAGCCCCGAGATGCTCAGCCCTGCCTCTTGCAGCACTTGCCGATAGGCGTTGTTGAACTCATAGCGATGCCGGTGTCTTGCCTTGATCTTAGACTTCCCGTAAATACCCTTAGCCAAGCTCCCTTCATCTAACACGCATTCGTACGCACCCAAACGCAAGGTGCCTCCATAATTTTCCAAATATTTTTGATCTTCCATTATATGAATAATCGGATTTTGAGTATCCTCAGCAAACTCTGTGGAAGTGGCATCAGCTAGCTGACACACATTGCGAGCAAACTCTATGCAAGCCACCTGCATCCCAAGACATATGCCGAAGAAAGGGACTTTGTGCTCCCTAGCGTAGGTAGTAGCCACCAGCTTGCCCTCTGTTCCTTTTTTGTCGAAACCTCCGGGTATCAAGATGCCACTCACCCCTGCCAAAGCCTCTTCCAGCGACTGCTTACTCTGCATTGTCCGCGTGTCTATCCACTTCACCTTCACCTTAACCTTGTTATAAGCTCCTGCGTGGATAAACGCCTCCACGATGCTCTTATAGGCGTCTTGATGCTCCACATACTTGCCACAAACTGCCACACTCACCTGCTCTTGCGGATAGTCGATAGCCTCTATCATCGCCTGCCAATCGCTAAAGTCAATCTTCTTAGCTTTAATCTGCAACCTCTTGCATATCAGCGAATGCACATCTTGACTCATAAAACTCGCTGGGCATTTGTAAATAGAGCTCACATCTATAGCGTTAATCACATGCGAGGCTCGCACATTGGTAAACAGTGCTATCTTGTCCGTAATCTCCTCCGAGAAAGGCAACTCGCTACGGCAAAAGAGCATATCGGGATGCAAGCCCAGCTCCCGCAACTTCACCGCTGCATGTTGCGTCGGCTTGGTCTTTAGCTCGCCAGCGGCTTTGATGAAAGGGATATAAGTCAGCAGTATCACCATGCAATCTTCGCTCTCCTCTTGCAAAGTAAACTGCCTGATAGCCTCCAAAAACTGGAAAGACTCTATATCGCCTATCGTGCCACCAATTTCCGTAATCACTATGTCGTAATCTTGCCGAGCATCGTAAATCAGCTTCTTTATCTCGTCCGTAATGTGAGGTATCACCTGCACGGTCTTGCCGAGATATTCACCTCTACGCTCTTTGGATAGAACTCTCTCGTAGACTCTGCCCGAAGTAGCGTTCGAGCTCTGGCTCAGCGACTCGTCGATGAACCGCTCGTAATGACCAAGATCAAGATCCGTCTCGGCACCATCATCCGTAACAAACACCTCTCCGTGCTGGTATGGGCTCATCGTACCAGGGTCTACATTCAGATACGGGTCTAGCTTTTGCATATTGACCTTATAACCCATTTTCTTCAGCAACAACCCTATACTAGCTGCAGCCACGCCTTTTCCCAGAGAGGACAACACTCCTCCCAAAACAAAAATATGCTTCGTTCTCAATCGGACTCCCTTCTTTGCAAGTTTAAAAAAATCACCTTAGATTGCTCTAGCACAAAACAATCCTACTATCGTCCCAAAGATAAACAAGAGTGCAAATTGTAAACAGTTTTTTTATTACCTTTAAGTTGGGCTCTATCTTTTCTTTTGATTTGCTTACGCTGATGCTTTGCTTATAGTTTTCTCTGCTAACGCAGGGTTTCGCTACCCTAGTTCCCAAGTTTTACTTGGGGGTGCATATGGAACTAAGCGTATAGTTAATTTATTAACTCGTATACACTCCCAAGCTGGAGCTTGGGAGCGAGAACCGCCCCCTGCCCAACGCCAATGGCGAGTCGCTTACAGCGGGTTTTTGTCTTTTCTTGGGACGCTTACGCTGGGGCTTTGCTTGCAGTTTGCTCTGCTAACGCAGGGTTTTCTCTTTCTTTTTGACAGACCAAAAAGAAATAGAAGGAAAGAAAAAGTCAAAATCATAAGCCTTAATTCTAACTTGCAAAACTGCCTTCGCAGTGGCTGTTGTGCGTCGTTTAAATTTTTTCATAGATACCTAAAGCAAGAGACCTAAACTCCTCACACAGCCTCTAGCTCAGTCGTTTGAGCAAGTTTACGAATTTCGGCTTGAATGATTTGCTAACCCTAACCCAACACCAGCGGTTCGCTTTGGGTGAGTTGTGTGCTTATGGCTAAGCTCTAGCGTTTGCGGTAGGGCTGTTTAAGCTCTCGCTTTGCCCGTGGAGCGGAGGGTGTCCCCAGCCCTGCCTAGCAGGCGAGACCGCCTTGTCCTGCTCTTTTGAGCATCGTGAGATGGTGGTTTCCTGCGTCCGCTCAGAATAAGGGGAGTGAGCAGGAATAAAGGTGGATGAGCAGGAATGAGGGCAGGTGGTGAGCGAGAAAAAGGGATGGGCTGGGCTAATAAATACTTAAAGCAGGAAGCGTGAAATTCGTTAACCGCCCTGAGCTACGCTGAAGAGCGATGTGCTATATCTCCTCTATTAAGACAATTGTGATTTCTAGCACGAGGCTGACAGCGTGCGAAGAAGGTTTAGAATTTAGCTTGCTGATTTGGTATTTTGATTTTACCTTTTGTTACTTTTCGCTTTGGTCACCCAAAGGGAAAAGTAAGACCCTCCGTCAGGAGACCAAACATATACATTCCTAAGCTGGAGCTTGGGAGCGAGAACAACATCGGCTTGAATGATTTGCTAACCCTACCCAACACCAGCGGTTCGCTTTGGGTGATTTGTGTGCTTATGGCTAAGCTCTAGCGTCTATCAGAAAGCTGTTTAAGCTCTCGCTTTGCCCGTGGAGCGGAGGGTGTCCTCGCCCTGCCTAGCAAGTGAGACCGCCACCGCCACCGCCCAGCGAGTGCTACCAACCTTTGCTTTCGCATACTAATCGTCTTACACCGCCATCTCGCCCTATTATTGCTCACCATCTAACCAAGAGCAAAAGGTAAATAAAAATCCCCCCTTGACTTTCTTGCAACTTACGAAAATATTGCTAAAAAAATTTTTAAGGAATTTTTAACGACGATGAATAAAAAAAATATCCGCAGGAAGAAACTGCTAGACTGCCTCATCCAAGAGTATTGCCAGTGTTCCACCCCCTTGGCTTCGGGCTATATCTGCAAAAAATACTTCGCCGACAAAAGTCCTGCCACCATCCGCACCGACCTCGTCCGCCTAGAAGAAAAAGGCTACATCTATCAGCCTCACACATCCTCTGGCAGAGTCCCTACCATCCTCGGATACCGCGAGTACCTAAAGCAAAACGACTTCCCCACAGCACCTTTTGGCAACACCGACCACCTCAAGCAAATAGTCTGCGAGAACTTCCGCAACGCCACATCCATGCTAGACACCATTCTGCAAATCTTAGCCGTCTCCACAGGACAACTGAGCTTCGTCGCCGAACCAGAGATGGGCTACGAATACCTGCAAGAGCTCAGCGTCTTCAAACTATCGTCCAACAAGCTCCTTTTCGTGGTCAGCCTCAGCTCTGGCTTAGACAAAACTTTGCTCACCGAATGCAACTACCAAATCACTGCCAAGCAACTCGGGGCGTTGGTTCGCTACATAAACCAAAAATTTGCAGGGATGAGAATCTACGACATCCAGACCAAATACCTGCTAGACTCCACATTGCAACAAGAGAACTCACTGCTAAATCTTTTCCTTACAGAACTTTACAACGCTCTTGCCAAGATGGGGGGATACTTTTTGAATTTCGATGGCAACATCTCGTTTTTGCAACAACCAGAGTTCGACGACAAAAACAACATCCTCAACTTCTTCGCGATGATGCGTCGCCAAGAGATACTAGTGAAATTGATGCAAGAGAACAACCAAGAAGAAAAAGTCGGTGTCATCTTGGGTGAAGATTTCCCAGACAAGAACTGGGATGAGTTCGTCTTACTCTACACCAAATACAACCTCTTCGGCATACCCGGCTACCTAGGCACTCTCAGCCCTATCCGCACCAACTACGCCAAAACCATCGCTTGTCTGAAAGCCGTCGCCAAGACCATCACAGTCACCACACGAGACCGAGGAATAATAAAGTACTAAGATTACTTTATTATCTCTCCATCAATCTTCTTGATAAACTCTGCCACTTTAGCGTCTTTGGCGTCAATCTTAACTTTTTCTTTCTTGGGAACTTCTTCGTCCACCTTTGTCTCTGGTACCCTTTTAGCCACCTTGCCACCGTTTCTCACTTTCACTGCCAGTTGCAAACTAACTTCAAAGAAGTTGGACAGAAGTTTGACAAAAGTGGTCGCATCTCGCCCAAAAGACGACTGTTCGAACTTGTTGGGGAACTCGATTTGCAAAATATTCCCCGGCAAAATCTTCTTGGGATACTCGTTGAAAAAGTTAATCACATACACCCCAAAGTTGTTCGCCTTGAGCAAATCGTTTATCTCGGGCAAAGCCTCATCAAAAACTGCTTGAGTCAGCTCTTTTTCTGACACTGAGGCAACTTCCTGTTTCTGCTTGGGCAAAGAGCTTTCCTCTTGTGATGCTATCGCTTGCCCTATGCTCTGCTTAGCAAGAGGTTGCTCAACTTCAGCCTTTGTGGGAGCTTTTTTTCTTATATGCAAACTTTTAGGCTCACTCGTCTGCTTTTTTGCCACCTCTGCCTTTTGTAAAGCTACTGGCTGCCTAGTGGCTAACTCTCCCGTGTTACTCTTGCCTGCACCGCTTTTTAGGTAGGTGATTATCTTGTCCACCGACTTCATCTGCTCCACCTTGGATAAGCGGATTAGAGCCAGCTCCGCTGTAAAAGCTTGGCTTCCCGACTGTTTTATCTTCCTGACCGCTTCTGCCAAGATGTCGATAAGCAACACCAGTGTCCGCTCTCCCAGCTTCTGTGCCAGCTCCAGAGCCTCTTTGGCAACATCTACAGGCATCTCTTGGCTTTTCCCACTGTAAAACAATGTCAGCAGCGAACTCATAAAATCCAAGAAGCCCATCATAAACTCCAACACCCCATTGCCATCGTCCACCACTGTGGCAAACTCCTCTAGCACTCCAGCGGTGTCTTTTACCAGCACCTTCTCCAAGATGTGCAGGTACACTTGCCACGAGATAATCCCAAACATAAACAAGACATCTTTTTGCACAATCTTATCCGAGGAGTAAGATATCATCTGGTCGAGCAAAGACAGAGCGTCTCGCATCCCACCATCCGCCTTGTGAGCAATTATTGCTAGAGCTTCTTCTTCTGCCTTAATACCCTCTTTTTCACAAATAGATTTTAAATTTTCTAAAATAGCACCAAAAGGTATCCGCTTGAGGTCAAATCGCTGACAACGAGACAAAATCGTCGGTAATATCTTGTGCGGCTCTGTGGTGGCAAACATAAATATCACTCTATCTGGGGGCTCTTCTAGTGTCTTTAGTAGAGCGTTAAAAGCACTAGTGGAGAGCATATGCACCTCGTCGATGATGTATATCTTGTACCGCGAGGAGGTTGTGGTGTACATCAGCTCCCGCTGAAGCTCCCGTATATCGTCCACACCCGTGTTGGAGGCTCCATCTATCTCCGCCACATCGTAAGATATAGCTTTCTCAATCTCCGTGCAATTACTACACTTTCCGCAAGGGTGCACAGTAGGTCCATCCTGACAATTTAGACTTTTCGCAAAAATCCGAGCCAAAGAGGTTTTACCCACTCCCCTTGGCCCGGTAAATAGATACGCACCAGCTATCCTGTCTTTTTCCACAGAACTTTCCAAAATTTTGGTTACATGCTCTTGAGCGTAAACCTGCTCAAAAGTTTGTGGACGGTATTTTCTAGCTAAAACAGTGTATTGCATTACTCCCCGAGAGCTTTTATCAGATTATAAGTAACATCAAAACGATAATCGGCGTCTGACCTAAGGTCGGTAATCGGCGTAATCTCTTTTTGCAAAGCAGCCTTAAGCTCGGCATCGTTGCCACCGCCTAAAAGCACCTTCTCTACGGCAACCAACCTTCTGGCATACTCATTGAGGCTACCCACAGCTAAACGCAAGCTAGTGAACTTGCCACCGCTCTTGCTATACACAGCAGCCAAAGCCACCTTAGCGATGGTCAAAGACTTGCGAGAGCTCACTTTCTTATAAAAGCTACTTTTGCCTTTCTCAATCGGGATTATCACAGCTTTTATTACCTCACCTTTCTCCAGCACAGACTGCTTGTAACCAGTAAAATAATCGCTTAGTTTAACTCTCCTACTGCCTTTGGCACTCACCAGCTCCACCTGAGCATCCAGAGCAAGCAAGATAGGCGTAGAGTCCGCAGTTGGCGAGCCGTTGGCGATGTTGCCACCGATAGTAGCAGTGTTTTGCAACAATGGCGAAGCAAAGTTGACCAGAGCATCGCTCAAAAGGGCAGCGTTAGCCTTTACCAGATCCGAAGCAATAATAGCCCCAAAGCTCTCGCCAGCTCCGATTACCAGCTCGTTGCCTTCCACCGATATGCCTTTGAGCTCATCCAGATTAGCCACAAAGAACAAGGTGCTATCTTTTATCATCTGCTTGCTGATTTGCACATTGATGTCTGTGCCGCCAGCTAGGTAATAGTAGTTACCATTGCAAGCACTGCTCTTGCCAAATAGGTCAGACAAACTCGTTACTCTTACTAAAGTGTTACTCATCTTACACTCCTTTCTGCGTCTTTGCACGCTCTTTGGATGGCAGAGATTATCTTCTCGTAACCTGTACAGCGACACACATTGCCCGACATAGCCCTTTTAATGCTCTCCTTGTCGTCGCTTCCGCCATTGGTTATATAATGATAAGTACTCACCATAAACCCCGGGAAGCAGTAACCGCACTGCACAGCGTTCTCTTCGTAAAAAGCGGTCTTGATGATTTCGCCCAATTTGCTTTGAGCCACCCACTCTACCGTCTTCACCTGTTTACCTTCAGCATGGATAAGGTTCATCGTACAGCTGGTAACGGGCTTGCCCTCAAAAAGAATAGTACACGCACCGCACTCACCTTCCGCACAACCAATCTTGGTGCCAGTCAACCCCAAATCCTCTCTTATCACTCTCACTAGCGACTTTAAAGGATCTGCGTCTACAGACACATCTTTTCCATTAAGATTAAATCTAATCATACCTCCCTCCCTTGAAGATATTTCTTATAAATTTGGCTTGGCTCTAAGCCAAGACTACTTTTCAACTCACTCACGGTGCCGTGTGGCACAAACTCGTCCTCGTAACCAAAATTAAGCACACTCACTCCCTTCGAGCATAAATAATCTTTCACTCTCCCTCCAAATCCGCCACGAAGCACGCCATCTTCGATAGTGATGAACTCTCGCACTCCCTCATCCAAAGCCTTCTGCAACGCTTGTTTGTCAAAAGGTTTTAAACAATTATAATGCAAAACCCTCGCATCTATCTTATCAGCGTGCATCAGCTCTGCCACAGCCCGAGCATCTTTCAAACTATCGCCTATGCTACAAACTGCCACTTTATCGCCACTACCCTCACAGACAGCTTTGCCCAAAACAAACTCGCCCAAATCCTCGCTCGACACCTTACCCCGAGGGTAGCGGATCGCCACAGGACCTTCTTGGTAATCAGCAGCCCACCTCAGCATCTGAGCGAACTCCGCCCCACTAGCCGGAGCTAACACCACCAGACCGGGTATCATCTGCAAATAAGCAAGGTCAAAAACTCCATGATGCGTTGCACCATCTGCTCCCACCAGTCCTGCTCTATCCAAGCAGACCACCAACGGCAACCTCTGCATCGCCACATCGTGAATCATCTGATCAAAAGCTCTCTGCATAAAGGTGGAGTAGATTGCAACAAAGACCTTCTTGCCTCCACGAGCAAGCCCTGCGGCAAAAGTAACCGCATGTTGCTCGGCGATGCCCACATCATAAAACCTCTGCGGGAAATCGTGCGAGAACTGCTCCAGCCCCACACCTTGCGACATAGCTGCCACCACCGCACACACATCTTCCCTCTTTTTGGCTAGCTGGGTCAAGGTCTCCCCCAGCACCGCAGCGTAGCCCCGCTGTGAGCTCTTCTTGCTCTTGCCCGTGCCTATCGCAAAAGGCGACACCCCATGAAACCGCTCGGGATCTTCCTCTGCAAACTTATACCCTTTACCTTTTTGTGTAATGACATGCACCAGCACCGGACCTACCACATTCGTGTCCACCTTGGTAAGTAACTTCGTCAGCTGACCCAGATTGTGCCCATTAACCGGACCAATATAAGTAAACCCAAAATCTTCAAAAAAGATACTCTTGGCAAAGATATTCAGCAAGCTCTCTTCCATCTTCTTAGAGCCGTGCAACAAAGTTTTGCGGATGTTCTCTGGCAATAGTTTGGACAAGTCGTAAGCCTCTTTTTTGAAAAAGTTATACGATTTGGAAACCAAGAAGTTGGTCAGGGCTTTCTGCACGCCACCCACATTGGGTGAGATAGACATCTGGTTATCGTTCAAGATAACTATCAAGTTCTCGGGCTTCAGATGCCCCGCATGATTAATAGCCTCGAAAGCCATACCTCCCGTCAAAGCACCATCTCCTATCACCGCCACCACCTTCCGCTCTGAGTAAGCCGTAGCCAACCCCAAAGCAGCCGAGACAGAGGTCGAGGAGTGTCCCACAGAAAAAGCGTCGTACTTACTCTCGAAGATATTGTTAAACCCGCTAATCCCGCCAAACTGACGCAATGTGTGAAACCTCTGCTTGCGACCAGTCAATATCTTGTAAGCGTAGCTCTGATGCCCCACATCCCAAACGATGGGCGTTTTCTCAGGGTCAAACACCTTCAGCAACGCAATCGTAAGCTCCACAGTCCCCAAAGACGGTGCTAGATGCCCACCATTTGCAGCACACACGCCAATAATCTGCTGTCGTATCTCCTGTGCCAGTTCGCCCAATTGCTTTATATTATATCCCGAAAGATCCGTAGCTTTTTGCTCTTGGTTCAAAATTCCTCCACCGTCATACTCTCAGGCTTCAAGTTTTTCTGTCAAAGTTTTTTTTCGTTTGCAAGAAAAAGGAGAATGATTAGGAAGCTATTAAGGAAATTTCTCTACTCTCCCTCGCACGAAACAACCCTCAGCGTAAGCATCAAAAGAAAAGCAGAAACCCGCTGTAAGCGACTTACCGCTGGCGTCGGGCAGGGGCTAGCAAATCATTCAAGCCGAAATTCGTAAACTTGCTCAAACGACTGAGCTAGAGGCTGTGTGAGGAGTTTAGGTCTCTTACTTTAGGCTTCTAAAAAAAAAATTAAATGATGCACAACAGCCACTGCGAAGGTAGTTTTGCAAGTTAGAATTGAGGCTTATGATTTTGACTTTTTCTTTCCTTCTCTTTCTTTTTGGTCTGTCAAAAAGAAAGAGAAAACCCTGCGTTAGCAGAACAAACCACAAGCAAAGCACCACTCAAAAGAGGCAGGGTCAAGACGGCGTCTCCTCCTCTTGCCCCTATAATTATTAACTCTTAGCAATCAACTGCCAAAACTGTGGCTTGCCCAGTTAAAACGCATAAGCTCCCACAAAGCTAAAACTGACATCTGGAGAGTGCGAGACCCAGACATCCTCGCCCAAGAAGAACTGCCACTCCCAACTGTTCTTCTTGTAAATCACACCCGTAAAAAGTTGAAAAGAGCCATCGTCCAAGACAGAAAACTTTGTGTTTTTATAGTAAGAACTGCTTCCGTTTAGTTGTGCCCGCAAAGTCCACCTTGGCGAGAAAAAGTAGTCCAAACCCCAATTGGCGGTGTATAAATTCGTCTTTTGATACTGACTAAAAGGAGCACACTCGCCCAAATACGAGTAACTCCAAAAGGTGTCGAACCCGAACTTATCGCCCAGATGAGCCAAACTAAAAGCCAAAGAGTAATCATGATTGCCACTACCCGTAAAAGCACTCCGCTTGCCAGTGGGCAACTTCCAGTAAGCAAACACACTGCCAGAAAGCCTCTTGGAGCTATAGACACTCCGTTTAAGCTTGAGTAGCAAGTCGCCAAACGCTTCGGTCTTGTAATTCAAGGAACTATACACGCCCGGCACATACAGATAAAACCCGGGGTTGTCCCCTTTTTTCGCTCCAACTCTGCCCAAACCTAACAAGTAATGGTACTCATCTATCACATCTTGCAAATTTGTGGAGCGTTGCAAAACATACGGCAACTCGATGCCAACTTGCCAATTTTCGCCCAATTTGCGATCGTAAGCAAAATTAAAGGTGTAGGTCTCGCCCCTAATGTACAAGATACTGCTACCTTGGTTGTAATAGGAACAATGATGAGCCACATCAAAAAGAAACTGTACTTTGTTAGAAACAATCTCGGGAGACTCTGGGCTAGGCACTCCAAAAATCTGAAAAAAAGGCATCTGATTGTTCACACGAAACCCAAGAAGAACATTAAAAAAAAGCAAAAAAAGAAACGAAACAAAAAGTTTTCTTATAAAAACTGCTAACCTACGAGTTTTACATTTCGTTTCGTTCATCAACTCATTCTGAAATTTGCAAGACTTAAACCTGAAGCCTATGGAATGTCGTAGCGGATCGTATTCAAAAGCTCTAGCAAAATAGCGTTGTTTTCAAACCCCTGTATCACGGCTTGAGCACTCTTGAGCAATCTCCTGATAGCTTTAATAGACTTATCCAGCCCCTCTACCTCTGGGTAAGTCAGCTTCTGGCTAATCTTCTGAATATTAGTGTTACCCTCTTTGATATCCACAAAAAGCACCGTCTCCCGCAATATCTCCTTGGCAACGGCAAAGTTCAAGGCGTACTCTTTGAGGTCAAAAGCAATATCTTGGCTCACCTCTCCGTAAAATTGACAAACGATATTCACTATCGCCTGAAAAACATTCGCCGTCTTCTTGGTATGAATATACTTCAGGACATTCTCTTTGATCTTCTTGCCGATGGAACTGCTCTCCACAGCGTAACCAGCGATAGAACCTTTGCTAGAAAAGGCGTCTGCCAGAGACTTGATGCAAAAAACTGCCATCTTGGGCTTACTTATCTCTGCCAAAATCGCAAAACCTTCCGTAATCAAGGCGTCCCCTATCAGCACAGCGTTCGCAAGCCCGTACTTCTGGTGGCACGGCTCTTTCCAGCTCTTCTTATCGTAGGTATTTAGGCACGGCAGATGGTCGTGCACGAAAAGTCCCGCAAAAATGCACTCGATAGCTGCAGCCACAGGCACCATCTTCTTGATGCTACTGGTGTTGTTTCGCCCTTTAAGCATCTCGTACACAGCAAAAAGGAAAATCCCTCGCTGTCTGCGACCTTCCCGTAGCAGAGCATACATCATCCCCTCTTTAAGCAACTCTGGACAATCAAGCCCAGTCATCCGCTCTTGGATAAACTTTTCTATCAGGGCTTTCCGAGAATTAAAATAATTTCTTACTTTCAAATTTCCACCTTACTACACAAAAAACTTATTGTAAGCGAAAAGAAAAGATTTAGAGAAATGGTCAAGCTATTTCTCCACAAACCAAGCATCTAGCAAATTTCCTAAAAATAACTTGTCAATTTGACCCTTGCTTTATTTATAAATTTCACATCACTGTAACTACTGAAAACCACAATCCAACTTCAATAAAAAGGCTTAAAAATCGATGTTACGAAAAACTAAACAAATCCATATAATCGGTATCGGTGGCATAGGTATGAGCGGGATAGCTGCCATCTTGCTAAAAGAGGGTTTCACCATCACCGGCTCGGATATGCGACTAAACGAAAACTGCCAGTACCTGCTAGAAAAAGGGGCTCAAATCACCCAAGGACACGACTCTACCCTCATCCACAAGAAACTCGATGTAGTAGTCATATCCTCGGCTATCAAAGAGGACAACCCCGAGGTCATCACCGCAAAACACCTGAACATCCCAGTTATCAAAAGAGCCGAGATGCTCTCCGAATTGATGCGAATGCGTTTTGGCATCGGCATTGCGGGCACACACGGCAAAACCACCACCACCTCTATGGTCGGACACATCTTCAACTACGCTAAGCTATCACCCACCATCATCGTCGGTGGCATCGTGAAAAACATCGGCACTAACTCCCAGATAGGACAAGGGGAGTGCATCGTGGTGGAGGCGGACGAATACGATAGGACATTCCTCTCTCTCAACCCAATCCTTGCGGGCATCACCAACATAGAGCTAGAGCACCTTGACTGCTACGACAATCTGGAGGATGTCAAAGACGCCTTCATCCAGTTCGCCAACAGCGTACCTTTCTTCGGACTGGTAGCCGTCTGTCTCGAGGACGAAAATATCAAAGACATCTTGCCCCACATCAGCAAAAAGATCGCCACCTACGGCTTTTCTCGGCAAGCCAATCTGCGAGCGGAAAGCATCATCTTTCACAAGGCATGCACCTTCTTCGACCTCTACCATCACCAACAAAAGCTAGGGCAAATCCAAACCAACCTCGTGGGGCAACACAATGTGCTCAACACCTTATTAGCCATACTCTTAGGAATAGAGATGGACATACCCTTCGACACCATCCAAGAGGCACTAAGGGAGTTCAAAGGCGTTAAACGCAGGCTAGAAAAGGTGGGCACAGCTCAAGGCATCTTGATCTTCGACGACTACGCTCATCACCCCACAGAGATAAAAACCACGCTCAAAGGCGTTCGCAACACCACAGACGGTCGCATAGTCGTCCTCTTCCAACCACACCTGTACTCACGCACCCAAGACTTCGCCGAGGAGTTCGGCAAATCTTTTATGGACGCAGATTTGGTGCTAGTAGCCCCCATCTATCCCGCACGCGAACCCAAGATAGAGGGCGTGGACAACTCCCTGATCAGCGACGCTGCCATCCGTTGCAACCACCAAGGCGTACACAAGATAGACAGCGATCAAGATATAGTCAAGACGACTCTGAGCCTCTTGCAACCGGGAGACATCTTAATAACTTTCGGTGCTGGCGACATCTACCAATATGGCAAGGAGATTTTATCAAAACTGGAACAATCAAAAGCCACCTCCAAATAAACGCCCATGGCTACTATCCCCAGAACCTAAACCAGCTCAGCGAGCTTTTGGCACAAGGCGTGCAGATAGTCAGCGGTGGCTCAAACACCCTTTTAACGGGGGAAAAAGCAATTTTATCCGATAAGCTCTTGCCACAAACTATCCAGTTCCAGCGTAATAGCGTAATAGTGTCCGCAGGCGTGAACATCGGCTACCTCATCTACCTTGCCGCCCAGCGTGGGCTTAGCGGTTTGGAGTTCCTAGTAGGCATCCCCGCTACTGTAGGCGGTCTGGTCAAGATGAACGCTGGAGCTTACGGACAAACCATCTGCCCCTTGGTGGACAAGCTCCTTACCATAGACACCGCTGGCAATACCCAAGAGGTGAAGCAATTCGCCTACTCTTATCGCCACACACAGCTACACGGCTACATCTACCAAGTGCAACTAAGACTACGCCCCAAAGCCCAAGACCAGATCGAAGCTACCATCAAAGAGAACATCGCTAAGCGAGTGGCAACTCAACCACTTCATCAACCCAATCTTGGGTGCATCTTTGCTAATCCCAGCCAAGGAGTACCCGCTGGCAAGCTCATCGACGATGCGGGATGCAAAGGCAAGCAAGTCGGGGGAGCAGCCATCAGTGGCAAGCACGCCAACTTCATAGTCAACACTGGCGGTGCCACGGCAAGAGATGTCCTTACACTAATGGAAGAAGTGCAAACGGAAGTGTCTGCAAAGTTTCAAACAAATCTAACCCCGGAGATAAAAATCTTATGAAAAAAAAACTCCTCGTCGCTCCAATACTTTTACTAATTATTCTGCTCTCTTTCCTGCTTATCAGCTCAACTTATTTCAAAATTACCTCCATCCGCATAACAGGACAAACCCAAAACGACCCCCGTTTCTCTGAGTTTATCGGGGAAAACCTTTTGAGTGTAAACAAACAAATGATACTTAGCAAGCTGAAGTCTACTCGCATCTACGACTGCCAAGTGAACAAAGTTTGGCCAAGCAGTATCCGCATCACTCCGCTCATTCGCCAAGATTACTTCCTACTCAAGACCAAAAACTACTACACACCCTTGAGCAAAGAGAAAATCGTTATGGAGTTCCAAGGCTACTCCCCCGTACCGATTATCGACCTTGAACTACCGCAATACAGCTTGGGCGACACTATCCAAGACGACAGAATCGAGCAAATCTACAACCTCTACCAGCAAATTCTGGAAAAAGACCCGCAATTTGCAAAACAGATCTCCGAGTTCTTTTACCTTCAAGAAAAACTTTACTTCCTCAAATCTTCTCCTGCGAACTACATTTGCCTTGGTTCAGGCGATATTTTAAACAAAATCAAGAAGCTAAAAAGTTTGGAGAAAAGTATTGACCTCAAGGACAAGATGATAGATTTAACCTATAAGAATCAATTGATTTACAAGGAGTCTACCAGATAATGAACCGTTCCCAAAACTTTGGCGTTATCGATATCGGCACCAGCAAAATCTGTGCAGTCATCGCCTGCCTATCTCCCGAGGGCAAAATAGAAATCTTGGGCAGTGGGCAAAGCTCCTCCCAAGGACTAAAAGGCGGAATAGTAAGTGACATCTATCGCACCAGAGACAGCATCCTCTCGGCACTCAGCCAAGCAGAAAAAGAGGCAGAAACCAAGATAGAGTCTGTGCTGGTGGGCATCTCGGGCGATTACATAGAGCACCGCAATGTAGAAGGCACTGTAACTATCAGCAACTACGACGAGGCAGAGATCAAAGAGAAAAGCATTAAAGATGTCAAAGACAAAGCCAAAAGCAAAGCTATGCTCGAGAACAAAGACAAAGAAAACCTAATCATTATCCACTCTATCCCTCGCAACTTCGCCATAGACAACGATCCGACCCTCATCGAGAACCCTGTGGGCAAGTACGGTTGCGAGCTAAAGTCTGAAGTCCACATCATCTTCGCCAAACGCTCCAACCTGCGAGACATCAAAAAATGCGTAGAGCTGGCCGGCTACAAGGTTACCCGCTTTGTGTACAACGGTCTTGCTTCTGCCTCGGCAGTTTTGGAAAGGGAACAAAAAAACTACGGCGTGGTTTGTCTGGACATCGGCTCTGGCACTTGTGATGTCAGCATCTACTCTGGTGGCACCCTCTACTACACCAAGGTCATCCCCACAGGTGGCAAAAGCATCACCGAAGTGCTGGCTATCGGGCTAAACACCAAGACGGACACCGCCGAGAAGCTAAAGAAATCTGAGCTAGGCGACGACGAAAGCATCGATGTTACCGAACTAAACGGGCAAAGAGTGAAAGCTGTAACTGCCGAGACCATCAACTCCTTCATCGATTACCGCACCAAGGAGCTGGTAGACGAAATTTACAGTAACTTCTTAAACAACAACATCTTAAAAAACATTTCCGTGGGCGTAGTGCTTTGCGGTGGTTGTGCCAACTTACCAGTTTTGAGCAAATTACTCACAGAAACTTTCCAAATGTTCGTCTGCACCAAAAAGCCCAACCTCGAGAACTTCACAGGCGAAAAAATCACTCGCTTGCAAGGCGTGGAGTACGCCTCCACCGTGGGTTTGCTCTTGCAATGTCTGAGTGATAGCAACTCCACCAAGATGAACAAAAAATTTTTCAAAGACGACTTCTTTTCCAAGATTGCTAAGTTTTTCAAAGATTTTGTGTAAAAATTTATGGATATAGAACTAGCTAATCCCCTCAAAGCGTACAAAGGCAACATCAAGGTTTTTGGCATCGGAGGAGCGGGCTCAAACATATTGTCGTACATCGTGAAAAAATCCAGAAGCTCTTTTTATCCACTAGCGATTAACACTGACTGTAATGACCTAAACAACAAGGGCTTACCCAATATCCTCAACATCGGCTCTGAGATTACCTCAGGACTAGGTGCTGGCTCTGACCCCAAGATAGGTCTGGAGTCTGCCAAGGAGTCCAAACAGCTAATAGTGGACGCTCTGGAAAACACGGACATCCTCTTTTGCCTTGCAGGTATGGGCGGTGGCACTGGCACTGGAGCCACGCCATTTATAGTGGAGACAGCCCGAGAGATGGACATCTTGACCATCTCCGCAGTAACTCTGCCTTTCAACTCCGAGGGTAAGATTCGCCTAGAGAACTCCAACGAAGGTCTTATCAAGATGAAAGACGCATCCGATATTTTGATTGTATTCCCTAACCAAAAAATCTTAGAGAAATATGAAAACCTTTCCGTGTTCGACGCTTTCTCTAAAGGCAACGACACTTTTTTGGACATCATCGACAGCGTTTGCCTAACGATGAACGAAACAGGCTACATAAATGTGGACTTTGCCGACATCAAAAAAGTGATAAAAGACAAAGGACACGCCATCATCTGCAGTGGCACAGGGCGAGGCGACAATAGGATTGGCGACGCTTTCGACGAAATTTTTGAAAATGTTATCACCACCAATATGATTTTGGATAGTTGCGATTCGGTGATAATCAATGTCATCGGGGGTAACGACCTGCAAATGAACGAGTTTGAGCAAGCCACAGAGATAGTTGCAGACAAGATAAACGCCAATGTCGATATCATAAAAGGACTCGTGATGGACCAAAGCCTCTCGGGAGTTATCAAGATAATCTTAATCGCAACAGGGATAGAGCTCTCCGATAGGTTCGTAAAATCTAAAAAACGAGAACCCAGCAAGATAAAGCTAAACATTCCTCCCAAACAGATAAAGTTCCAGCCAGAAGAGCCACATATCAATATCCGCAGGATAAAAGATATCCAATCTGCCAAAAACAACTACCTACCTAGTTTTTTGTCTAAACCTCACAAAAAAAATGAATAACTTAGCTATCTATCCGGGGACTTTCGACCCTATCACCAACGGACATCTGAACATCATCCAAAAAGCGAGCAAACTATTCCCCAAGATAATCGTGGCTGTGGCTAACGACACAGGCAAAGACCCTCTCTTTTCCTTGGCTGAAAGGACATCGCTCTGCCAGAAAGCTATCAAGAAATTCCCCAGCGTAGAGGTACAGAGCTTTTCTGGGCTGATAGTCGATTTCGCCAAAGCGTGTGGTTCGAACACACTAATAAGAGGGTTCAGAGCCGTGAGCGACTTCGAGTACGAACTCCAGCAAAGCCTCACCAACAAAAAACTCGCTCCAGAGATAGAGACAATCTTCTTCTTACCAGATTTCAAAAATCTCTACCTCTCCTCGTCTATCGTGCGGCAAGTCTTATCCCTAGGCGGAGACCTGCGAGACTTCGTCCCCAAAGCTGTCTCTACAGCCATCATCAAAAAAATGGAGAAAAGATGAGTGTTATGAACTCTGGGCTCAAAATATTACTAGCCCAAAAACCTTCTATAAAAAGATTGTACAACTATTCCTTAGCAAAGCTAGGCTATCTCTTATCCAATATTTGCAAAAAGGCACTAGTCTGGGGAGCTCCGCCCGTGGTAAAGATCGAGCCTACCACCTGTTGCAACCTAAAGTGCCCACTGTGCCACACCACCAGAGGCATCCTCAAAAGAGGTAAAGGGTTTATCGACTACAACTTGTACACCAACATCATCGACTCTCTGCAAAAGAAAACCATGATGATTACCCTAGCCCATATGGGCGAACCTTTTTTGCACAAAGATATCTACAAGATGATAACCTACGCTCGCAAACAAGGCTACATCGTAACAGGCATTACCAATATGAACTTTCCTTTGGATGCAGAAATGCTGATAAAAACAGGTTTGAGCAAGCTAAATGTTTCTGTCGATGGGCTAACGCAAAAGACTTACGAAAAGTATAGAGTAGGCGGAGACCTCCAGCTGGCTCTAAATAACATAAAAAAATTAGCTCAAGCCAAAAAAAAACTGCGGACATCTATGCCACTTATCTCCTTTCGCTATATGTATTTCGCCCACAACTCTCACGAAGAGATAGAGCAAGTAGAAAAATTGGCAAAAGAGTATGGTGCCAACGAGATAAAAATCGTCAAGCCGTTTATTATCGACAAAAACGACACCAAGTATCTAAATAAACAACACTCCAATTACAAGGTTGACGAAGACGGATGCTTTCACCTAAACTATGATATTCCCAATAAGTGCTCATCTATTTGGCACGAGCTAGTTGTTGACTACAATGGCGAAGTAGAAATTTGCTGTTTCGATAAGCTCTCTACCATCATCGGAGATGTTAAAAAAGAGTCTCCGCTAAAAATTTGGAAAAAAGAAAACATTCAAAGTTTTAGACAAAAAATTTTAAACAACAGAAAAAGTATAAAAGCTTGCTCCATCTGTTTCAATGATGCTGGTGTCTGGGAACATAAGAAAAACCTCTAGTCTCAAAGCCAACTGTCTTCTCAAAAAGCAATTTTAAGATCACAAAGGAATCTTTATGTTCAAAACCTCAAAAGTTATACTAGTGTCTTTCGGGCACTTTATGCACGATGTATACTCCTCTTTCATCGCACCATTCTTGCCAGTGCTGATCAAGACCTTCTCGCTCAATTACTCCCAAGCAGCTATGCTCAATGTCGCTTTTCGTGCTCCGTCACTGATTAACCCTTTCTTAGGAATGATTGCCGACCGTGTAAATCTTAAATTTTTCGTTATCTTTGGTCCACTCATCACCGCCATCTGTATGTGCTTCTTGGCTGAAAGCCCTAGTTACTTCTGGCTTGTGCTCTTGCTGCTTTTTTGTGGTACCAATGTCCTGCTCTTTCACATCCCTGCTCCTGTGATGGTAAAGCACCTCTCCGACAAGATGATCGGCAGAGGGATGAGCATCTATATGCTCGGCGGAGAAGGTGCTCGCTTCGTGGGTCCCATCCTCTTTGTCTGGGCTGTCTCCACCCTGGGGCTACACAGACTCTACTATCTGCTACTGCCAGTCATCTTTGCCACCTTTTATTTGTACTGGAAGCTAAAAGACGAAGACATCAAAAGGGAGATGAAACACAAAACAAAGCGACTAAAAGCACACCACTCCCTAAGAAAGCACCTAAGCCTAATAGTCGGCATCTGCGGGATTTACACCACAGCTGGCATCCTAAAATCTTCCGTAACCATCTTCTTGCCTACCTACTACACCTCTCTAGGCAACTCTCTGGTAGTCGGTGGCTCAGCCTTGGCAATAGTCCAGTTCTTCGGAGCTCTGGGTGTACTCTGCTCGGGAACACTCTCCGACAAACTCTCCAAACGCAAGCTTCTGGTAGCCACCGCTATCTCTGCCTCTGTCTTCTTACTTGGGCTCAACCTTAGTGCATATAGTACCACTCTCACAGTCGTTTGCCTTGTGGGACTAGGGCTGAGCATCTTCGCCAACGGACCCATATTACTGGCAGTAATCAACAGTGCCGACAAAGACAACCCCGCTTTCATCAACGCCGTATTTATGGCGTTAAACCTCGGCATAAACTCCCTGATGGCTTTCGCTGCAGGCAAACTCTTCGACCTCTACGGCTTTCACAACACCTTTTACATAGCCTCTGCCATCAACCTGCTGTGCCTACCTTTTATCATCCTCATAAAGGACACCAGCAATGAAGCCGCTTAATATTGCCCCACTGCTAGATAAGACGCTCAAACCCTCGCGTTACCTAGGAAGCGAGATAGGTGCTAGGCAAAAAACTCCCAGCGAAGAAACAACCAACTTCTGCCTAATTTATCCCGACACTTACGAAGTTGGATTTTCCCATCTGGGCGTCAAGGTGCTTTACTCTATCCTAAACAACCAAAAAGCAGTAGTTTGCGACCGTGCTTACGCTCCCGACACGCACACAGCACAACTGCTAGGCGAGCTAGAGCTACCCCTTTTCGGTGTAGAAAGCAAAATCCCCGTGAAGGAGTTCGACTGCGTAGGCTTCACCCTGCAAACGGAGCTAACCTACTCCAACATCCTCTACTGCCTAGAGATAGCTCGCATCCCCGCTCTAGCCAACGAACGAGCTGAACACCATCCCATAGTCATCGCAGGTGGTCCATGTGCGTACAACCCATTGCCACTAGCCGACTTCTTCGATCTCTTCCTCTTGGGCGATGGCGAAGAGGCAATCATCGAGATAGCAGAAGTCTTTGCCCAAAAGTCGCTCACCAGACAGCAAAAGCTGGAAAAACTTGCAAAAATCGACGGCACTTACCTCCCAGCATTCGGAAAGCGTCCGCTAAAAGCCCGCAAATGCAAAGACCTAAACAACCCCAAATATCAGTACGACCAACAACTAATGCCACTGATTAACACAGTCCACAACCGCTATGTAGCCCAAGTAATGCGAGGATGTTTGCGAGGTTGTCGCTTTTGCCAAGCAGGCTATATCTACAGACCTTTGCGCGAATACGATGCCGAATCGCTCTACAAGACAACCCTACAACAAGTAAACCGTTGTCGTTGGGAAGACGCTTCCCTGCTAAGCCTCTCCACTGGTGATTATAGCCAGATAAAGCCCCTACTAAAGCAACTCGTCCCAGCTCTGCACAGAGAGCACAGCAAGACTTCATTACCCTCACTACGGCTGGACTCGCTGGACGACGACTTCATCGGCTTCATCGACTCTGCTGGACAAAAAGGGCTCACTATTGCCCCCGAAGCTGGCAGTCAGAGGCTTCGCGACATCATCAACAAAAATATCAGCGAAGAAGACATCTTGAAGACCATCCGCATTGCCTTGGCTCACAAATGGCAAAATCTGAAACTCTACTTTATGATCGGGCTACCGTTCGAGCAAGAGCAGGACATCACCGCTATTCCCCAGCTAATCGACAAAATCGTGGCAATAGCTGGCAAAAAGCTCCACATCAATATCACCATCTCGCCGTTTATCCCCAAACCTTTTACACCGTTCCAGTGGCAAGCGTGTGCCAGCGTGGAGTACATCCGTGAGAATTTCTTTTGGCTAAAAAACGAGCTGAAAAAGTATCGCTTCGTCAAGTTAAACCACCTCGATTTTTTCTCCTTTCTGCTGGAAGCCCACCTAGCTCTGGGCGATAGAGACACTGGCAAAGCTATCTTGCACGCCTATCAAGAAGGTGCCAAAATGGACGGCTGGAGCGAGCACCTAAATAGCGAAATCTGGACAAAACACCTAAAAGCAAAATCTGTAGCTGCCAAATCAATAGAGCAACCGCTTCCATGGGATTTTATCGATTGCGGGGTGAACAAAGAGTTCCTCCTACAGGAATTACAAAAATCCAAAAGCTGTGCAACCACTAGCGACTGTTATCATGGCGAATGCACAGGTTGTGGAGTTTGCAACAAAGATCTGCAATTACAGTTCTCTGCACCAATGCCACAACATAACCTTCCACCAATCAAAAAATCTTCTATCCCCGAAAATATCCAATTCCGCTACCGTATCTTTTACAAAAAAAGCGGTAACTTAAAATACTTGGGGCATTTGGACTTTATCAAGCACCTTTATCGAGTTGTACTCACAGATGAGCTACCTTTAATCTTTACCAGTGGCTACCACAAAAAGCCCAAACTGAAATTTTGCCCTCCATTGCCACTAGGTGTGGAAGGACAAAACGAATATTTAGATATCTTCTTACGAGAAAATATCCCCACTCAAAAAGTGCTTGAACAACTAAAACCAAACTATCTCTTACCAATTTTAGAAGTGCAAAAAGTTTCTAAAACATCTGCACCTACAAAAGAGATTTACCAAGTGATATGCCAAGCTCTTATCGACCCTCTAAAAATCGAAAAATTTTTAGCACAAGATATCTTCACTGTAGTTAATCGCAAAGCAAAAGAGATCGACCTCAAAAAAGTGGTAACTGACATCCAATTACCCACAAATCGCACTCTGCTAATCTATAAAAAAATTGAGGGAGCTTCTATCAACTTAATATTGAGCGAACTTTTAGGGCTAACATCGTCCGATATAGTTCAAATAGAAAGAGTAAAATTTCTCTTCAACTAAGAAAATCCCACAAAAAAAGTGCCTCACCCAGCTGCAGCATACAGCTTTAGGCAAGACACCATAATCTTCTATAAAAAATAGCTAGCTACTGTATCCGACGCTCTTTTTCCTCTTTGGAGAAGGTCTCGATAACATCGCCCTCTTTCAAATCGTTGAACCCCTCGATACTCAATCCACAATCTGTACCAGATTTAACCTCTTTCACCTCATCTTTGTAATGTTTAAGACTCGAAAGACTACCCTCATAAACTTGGATATCATCTCTGTAAAGCCTCACCAAAGCGTTCGAGCGAATAACACCCTTCTCCACTACACAACCGGCAATAGTTCCTACGCCTTTGATTTTGAAAACCTTCTTCAACCTCGCCATACCACCTGCTATCTCCACAATCTCTGGCGAGAGCAAGCCCGACATAGCGTCTTTCAGGTCATCGATCGCATCGTAAATCACGGTGTAGAGCCGTATCTGCACGCTTTCGTTGTCTGCCAAAAGTTTCGCTTCGTTGCTCGTCCGCACATGAAAACCCACAATAATAGCATCGGAAGCCGAAGCCAACGAAACATCTGTTTCCAGCACTCCACCTACTGCTGCATGGATGATTTTTACTTCCACCTCATCTGTAGACAGTTTCTGGAAAGAATCTTTCAGAGCCTCGATAGAGCCATCGCTATCTGCTTTTATCAGCAAGTTTATCTTGTGCAAGTTCTCTTGGTTAATCCTCTTGAAAAGGTTACCCATATTGGTGTGCGTCATAAACCCTTTTTGCTTCTTACGAATGTTAAACCGCTCTTGGGCAATCTGATAAGCGAACTTCTCGCTGTCCATCTTGTTGAGCACATCGCCAGCCTTGCTCACCTCTTTGAGCCCATATACCACAGCCACACCAGAAGGTCGAAGCTGTTTTATCTGCTTGCCCGTCTCGTCCACCATCTTCCGCACTCTACCGTGAGTAGAGCCACAAACGATGATATCTCCCTTATTCAGCGTGCCTTCTTGCACCAAAACAGTTGTCTTAGTACCCACCTGTTGGTCTTTCTGTGCCTCTATCACTACACCCTTGGCGTTGCAATCCACCTTCGCCTTGAGCTCCTTCATCTGTGCTACCAGAGCCACAGACTCCAAAAGCTCCTCTATCCCTTCGCCCGTCTTTGCCGAGCATTTTGCCCAGACAACGCTGCCACCATAGCCTTCCAAGAAAAGAGACTGATTAGCCAAATCGCCAATGGTCTTGTCGACATTTGCCTCTGGCAAGTCCATCTTATTGATAGCCACCACAATCTCCACACCTGCAGCTTTGGCGTGATCTATCGCCTCCACCGTCTGCGGTTTCACACCATCGTTGGCAGCCACCACTATTATCACCACATCCGTAACATTCGCCCCTCTGGCACGCATAGCTGTGAAAGCCTCGTGCCCCGGAGTGTCCAGAAAGGTTATCACGCCCTTGCTCGAAGTTACCTGATAAGCACCGATGTGCTGGGTGATACCGCCAGACTCGCCAGCGGTTACTTTCGTCTTTCGGATGTAGTCCAAAATGGATGTCTTGCCGTGGTCTACATGCCCCATCACCGTTACGATGGGAGGTCTAGCCTCCAGCGGTGCGTCCGCCGACTCGATGGCAGTCTCTTGCTCTATAATCTCAGCTCCGTACTCCTCTTCGAACTCCACCTCAAAATTGAACTCTGAGCAGATAAACTCCAAGGTGTCTTTATCCAAGCGTTGGTTGATGGTTACCATCTGCCCTTGCTTGAAAAGATAAGAGACAATCTCCGAAGGATCGATGTCCATCAATTTGGAAAGCTCTGAGACAGAAGTGAACTCACTAACAGTAATCTTGGTGGTCTGCCCATCTATCTTCTTCGCCTCTTTCTTGTACTTCTTCTTCTTGGCAGGACCCACCAGCACTTGTTTCACACTCTTGGCAATGTCCTCATCCTTCTTCCGCTTCTTGGACTTGTTGTAATTGCTACCGCTGCTATCCTTAGTGTCCTTGAAAACTCTTTTCTTCTTCGCCTTGCTCTTATAAACAGTCTCATCCACGCTCACACTCTTCTTGCCATCTTTGGTGCGTCCACTGTATCCACTGCCACTGCTAGGAGTTTTTTTCTTTTCCAGATTACCCATCGAACTCCATTGTCCGTAAGAGTTCCTCTGCTCGCCTCTGCTACCTCTGCTATCGCCAGCTGCACTGCCACCACCTGCACTATGTCCACTGCCACCACGGGGGCTTCTGCTCTGATGTATCTTCTTGGTCTTTCTTTGAGCGTCTTGGATCTTCGTCATCTTCTGCTGGACGAACTGTTTAACCTTTTGAGCGTCCTCATCGCTGACTTCACTCAAATGATTCTTCACCTCCACCCCGACTATCTTCAGATAAGATTTCAATGCTCCTGAAGCAATCTTCATATCCTTAGCCAGATCTTTTACTTTTATACTCAAAATTTCCCTCCATAGCCATCGAAATCCCGATAGCTCAAAACTTTTTTAGCTTCTTGTCCAACAAACCCAAACACTCTCTGCAAATATAGTAGCCTCTGCCAAACACTCTTTTTTTATCATCAAACACTGGTCTGCCACCTAGTAGCACAAACCTGAGCAGCTCTTTCTGCTTATGCCGTTTACGACACACCACACAAGTTCGCAAAGATTTTATCTTCATCCCCTAGCTACTTTTTTTCTTAAAAATGCTCGGCAGACCTTTTCAACTTCTCTATCATCTTCAGACCGATCCCCGCAAGGTGCGAGAGCTCATCTACAGATGCCCTGTGAATATCCTCCACAGAAGTGTAACCGTTGCTCTTGAGGATTTGTGCCGATTTGGGCGTAATGCCATCCAGATCATCAATGTGGCTCATTACCCTTCGCTCCCTCTCCAGCTGTGCCTCGAACTCCTCTTGCAAGAAAATATCTATCTTGTAACCCGTGAGTTTGGCAGCCAACTTAACATTGATGCCACCCTTACCGATAGCTTTGTTCTTCTGGTTGGTTATTACTCTGGCAAACTTGCCGTGCTCGGCTAAGTACACCTTATCCACAAAATCTATCCCCACGGCGTTGGCAATAAACTGTTCCAAATTCTCGCTCCAGTACACAAGGTCGATGCTCTCGTCGCCCAAATTCTTGCAAATCTCTTTTATCCTAAGCCCCTTGGGACCATAGCACGAACTCACCGCATCGATGTTCGGATTTTCCGAATAGAGAGCAATCTTGGTCTCCACACCCGGGTCGCGAACTATTTTCTTCACCTGCACCTCGCCCGAGGCGACCTCTGGCACTTCGTTCTCCAAAAGTTTCTTGATGTACTCAGGATGCGTGCGAGAAAGCACAATCCGCACTCTGTTGCGAATCTTACGCACATCCACGATATACGCCTGCACTATATTACCCACACGATAATACTCGCCCGAGATCTGCTCGTCCGCTGGCAACACCGCATCTGTGTAGCCAATATCCACGATGTAGTCGTTAAACTTCATCTCTCTAATCTTGCCCGTTACCACCTGATGCTTTTGCTTATTGAAGTCAAACATCACCCGGTCGTTCTCCAGCTCTTTTATCCTGTCTTGTATGAGCTTCTTGGCAATCTTAATCGTCTTTGGCTCAAACTCCGAGACCATCACGCGGCAATCCAGCACATCGCCCACACCAATGGCTGAGTCGGTCAGCCGTGCGTCTTCTAGCGAAATCTCGTCGAAGTACAAGTCGTTCTCCACCACCTCTTTGGCAACTTTGGCAAAAACCTCATTTTTAGCTTGGTCTACCACTATCTCTAGCGATGCAGGTCGCTTCAGCCTCTTGGCAATCGCCGCATACAAGCTCTCTTTTAGCACCAATAAAAGGTCTTCTCTGTTTAGTTGCTTTAGGTTCGCCAACTCGTTGATAATAGAAATCATACTCATAATCTTAATCTCCGTATTAACAAACGAAACTTTGCAAAGCGGCTTTTTTTCAAAAAAAACCGAGATTTACAAAGTTTCGCTTCATTATAAACTCAATAACCAAGGACAAATAAGATAAGGGGCTTTAGCGTGTCAACCTTTTTTGGTTGTTACTTTGGGCGGTACACAGTAAAAGTATCCACCCTTATTTATTTTTTCTATATCTTTTAAATAATAATCTGTGATTATTGGGCTAATGTTCAAAACATTAAAATTGGGCTTCCTAGAATTTTCCCGCAAAATTTGCTTCGGAGTCTTACCTTTTCGCCCTCTGTTTCCTCTAAAATGATTAAAATACAGCGTATAACTGTGTGCTTTACGCACAAAATCGTTGCAATCATCAAATTCATCAATCAGATAAAACTCGTCCTCTACCAGCCGATGAGCACTTTCAACATCAGAATTAAAAGTGGGCGAACCTTTGGGGATAAGCGAATGATTAGCACCATTTATTTGCACACTTTTTTGAAAAAAGCTCAAACCCTTTTTCTTGGGACTCACAAACTCTGAGCCATTGTCGGTTTGAAAAGTAACTTTGGAAAGATCAACACCACAACTCTTTAATCTTTTAGACAAAAAATCGATATAAATCCCTGCATTTACGGCTGTTTTCTCATAGCAATAACCGATGAATTGCATACCAGTTTTGTAGTCTCTAGCAGTGATTTGATAGCGAGGATAATTTTTGTACTTAATCCCCTCAAACAATTCTGGCATATCGGTCAAATACTTAATATCCACTTGGATTTTTTCAAAAGGTTTTGCCCTAGCTCGCATTTCACTTAAATCTTTGCGTTGCTGATATTTCCGTTTCTTTTTCTTTACCAAACCAGCATCACAGAGCTTTTTATGAACAGTCGAAGCTGAACAATTTAACTGCAAATGGTCAATAATTCGCCTAGCTCCCCAGCGATTTTTTGCCTTTTTGCGACAAACTACTATTTCCTCTATTATCTCAGATTTTAAGCGATTTGGGAAATTTTGCTTTTTTCGAGATTTATTAACCAGACCATCCTCGCCCTTTTCTTTATAGGCTTTGACCCACTTTCGCACAGTTTTTCTAGTGGTCTCAAATTCTCTAGCTGCAGCGGAAATAGATGTTTCATTTGCAAATTTCACCAAATTTTTCCGATAAAATTTCTTGTCTTTTCTACTCATAATTTTCAAATTGTCTATATATTTATTCATAATGGTCAAATTACAGCTCTCACGGCTGATTTGACCATTTTTTTTACAGACTATTTCTCCATTTTTCTAATTAACTTTTCCATTTTATCATAAACCAGCCAATTACAAATCACTAACTTGGGGTGGATACTTTTAGTGTGGAGTTTCCATTTTGGTTGTTACTTTGGATTGCCCTGCTAAAGCAAGGGATTTACCCTTTGGCTAACCAAAGCTAAATACTAAGCCTTTCCCCACACGCAAAAGCGATGGAGGAACAGCCAAAAGCTGTTCCTCAAATTTTTATTTTTTATCAGTGGACGATAACCCACCTCCCCACTCCCTCTCCCGCAGTTCTACTCTTCTAGTTTTGCCGCTGATGGTCTTAGGCAACGACTGCACGAACTCAATCTTCCTTGGATACTTGTAAGGTGCGGTGGTCGATTTAACATGCTCTTGCAACTCCGAGGTAAGCTCATCGCCTGCTGTGTAGCCATCTGCTAATATCACAAACGCTTTCACTACCTCGCCACGAATATCATCGGGCGAAGATACCACTGCCGACTCTGCCACCGCAGGGTGCTCTTGCAAGGCACTCTCGACCTCGAAAGGTCCTATTCTATATCCAGAGCTGATGATGACATCGTCGCTGCGACCAACAAACCAAAAGTAGCCGTCTTCGTCTTTGTACGCCTTGTCCCCCGTAAGATACCAGTCTTTCAAAAAAACCTTCTGGGTCATCGCCTGATTGTTGAGGTACTCCTTGAACAGAGCCGGTGGTCTATTGGGTTTGACTCTCACGGCGATGTCGCCCTCTTGCCCAGAGCCTAGCTCGTTACCCTCTTTGTCGATGATAGAGACGCTGTAACCGGGTGCTGGCTTGCCCATCGACCCGGGCTTCGGTTTCATCGAGGGGAAAGTGCCCACAAGGCAAATCGTCTCCGTTTGCCCATAGTACTCGCAGATAGGCAGTCCGATGTGCTTTTGCCAAACATTAAAAACCTCTGAGTTGAGTGGCTCCCCAGCGGACAAACACTTCCTCAAGGCAGGGAAGTTGCACTTTGTCAAATCTTCTAGGCAAAACAGTCGGTAAACCGTGGGTGGAGCACAAAAGTGGGTGATCGGATATTTTTCCAAAAGTCCCAGCGTTACCTTGGGGTCAAAAGCTTTACCGTTGTGAATAAAAGCTGTTGCTCCGAGGTTCCAAACATTGAAAAAAGCTCCCCAAGCGAGCTTCGCCCAACCTGTGTCTGTGATGGTGAACATCACATCGTTTTCTTGCAGGTCTTGCATATATCTGCCCGTCAGCCTGTGGCAATAGGGATAGCTTACCTGCGTGTGGACTGTCATCTTGGGCATACCCGTGGTGCCAGAGGTAAAGTACAAGTAGCACATATCATCGCCTTTGGTGTTCTCTTCTGTGAGTTCGGGCGATGCTTTGGCAACCTCTTGCTCGTACTCCAACCAGCCTTCTGCGTTGATTTTGCCCTCGTCTTTTACATAGATGAAGGTTTTCAGCTTATTGTCCACCTTCTTCACCAGATTGACTTTCTTGGCAAAATCCTCGTCGCAAACCACGCAACTGGCGTGCGAGAGTTCCAAGCGATAGCGAATGTCTTTGTCTGTTAAGATGGTAGTGCCGGGCGAAACCACCGCTCCCAGCCTGATACAAGCTAAGTTTATCTCCCACCATTGCACGATCTTGGGCATCGCCAAAAAGACGATGTCCCCTTTTTTGATGCCTCTGCTTTTTAGCACATTGGCGACTTTTTTCGACCTTTGCCTGAGCTGGTGGTAAGTTATCTCTTTTTTGGTTCCGTCATCGTCAACCCAGATCATTGCAAGTTTTTGTTTGTCGTCTGCCCATTTATCGAAAACATCTTTGGCAAAATTAAAATATTCAGGTATTTCCCATTTGAACTCTTGGTAGGTTTTTTCGTAATTGGTCATTTTGCTTAATTCTTGCATTGCAACTCTCCTTAATAGCTTGTTTTTTATTGATTTCAACTATAAATGTCAAAAAAAACAATCTTAACTAACCTGTCCACCTCAAATTGCCAGATATTGCCTAATTGACCCTGTGCGAGAGCAGGTAGTAAATAGCGGGGATAACAAACAGTGTCAGCAAGGTTGCTACCAATAGTCCACCGATGCTCACCACTCCCATACCTATACGCATCTCTGCCCCAGCATCGCCGATGCCCAGAGCCATGGGTAACATTCCCAGCATAATGGCAATGGCAGACATTATCACTGGTCGCAACTTGGTGGGACAAGCCTGCAAGAGGGCTTGCCGTGGCGAGAGTCCGCTACTCTTGAGCTGGTTGGTGTAGTCTAGCAGCAGTATCGCCGCATTGACCACAATCCCGATGAGCATTATCATAGACATCATCGTAATGATATTAAAGCTAAGTCCGAAGATTATCAGCGACCACACTACTCCGATAGCCGCTAGGGGCAAAGTTGCCAAGATGTAAAGTGGCTGGATGAAGCTCTCTAGGATCGCTGCCAAGAGCATATAGGTGAGTACTATCGCCAATATTCCCGCTTTCGCCATTTCCGACATTGTCGTCTGCATCTCTTTGGCGTTACCGCCCCAAGCTACTGTGTACTCCGCTGGCAAGTTTAGTTCGTCCAGCATCTGCTGCACTTGGCTCATCACCTGCGAGAGAAAGACCCCATTGGCGTTTGAGCCTGTGAACTGGATGGAGTTAATCCGATTGTCGTGGATTACCTTGTTCGCCACATTGGTGAAGCTCACCTGTGCCAATTGCGAGAGAGTGAACACGCCCTTGGATGTTACGATGGGAATGCTTTTTATCTTGTCCAAACTGTTGACAGCCTCGTCTGTGTAGCTTACGCGGATGTCGTACTTTTGCCCAGACACATCGTATTGCGTAGGGGTTAGCCCCTGCAAAGATGCCCTGACCATCGTGCCTAGCGTAGCGATATCTATCCCCAGCTCCTGCAACATCTTCCGCTTGGGTCGTAGCTCTACCTGCAGTTTGGCATCACCGATGGAGTTCTTGAAGTTCTCCAGCCCTTGTATATCGCGGGCTTTAGCCATTATCTGCTCTTTGTACTCTTCTAGGGTTTGTTGCTCTGGTCCACGCAAGTCGAACTGTATGGCAGCTCCCATCCCCTCTGTGGTAACCTCTATCTTGATCTCCGCTCCCGGATAGTCTGCTAACTCCTTGGCTATCTTCTCCACCACCTGCGGGGTTCTGGCTTTCCTTTTGTCCTTGTCCACCAGCTTGATATACGCTGTGCCCAGATTATCGCCCATATCCAGCTCCCCTTGGCTGCCGAGCTTGGTCAATATCAGCTTCACCTCTGGGAACTTTGCTACCCTCTTTTGTAGCTCCAAATAAGCCTCTTGTGTCTTGTCCATGCTCGTGCCACTAGGCATATTCACATCCATGGTTATCTCGCCGTTGTCCATATAAGGGATGAAGTCCGAGCCAACCATACCCGCACATATAAAAGTTGCCACTAACAGCACAAACGGCAAAACCACGGTCATCACAGCTCTGCTTTTGGTGTGGATAAACTTTTCCAATATCTTGCCATACCAGAGGTCTACCTTGTCCAAGAGCTTCTCTATGCTCTGCCCCAGCTTGCCTTTCTTCTGGTTTTCTGGCAAGATGAGCGATGCTAGCATCGGCGTGAGAGTGAAAGAGTAAATCAAGGAGAAAGCGGTAGCTATTACCACTGTGTAGGCGAACTCCTTAAAGAATATTCCCATTAGTGAGTCCATGCTACCAATAGGCACAAACACCACGATGTTGGTCATCGTAGCCGCTACCACTGCCACCACCACTTCCGCAGTGCCTCTTGCAGAGGCGTTTCGTCTGCCGTCTCCAGTACGCATATGCCGAAAGATGTTCTCTATCACCACCACCGAGTTGGACACCAGCACCCCCACAGAGGTGCTCAGTCCCATCAGCGAGAGCATATTCAAGCTGAAGCCCATCCAGTTCATCACCAAGAATGTGGAAACCAAAGACGCCGGCATAGACAGTGCCACGATCAAGGTCGAGCGAAGGTCGTGCAAGAAAAACAACAGCACCATCGCCGTGAAAAGCACTCCCAAGAAAAGCGTGCTAATCGTATCGTTCACAGAGCCTTCCACGAAGTCGGCGTCGTTTTTCACAATCTTCAGGCTTGTGCCTTGTGGCAAAGTGCTCAGCAGGCTCGTAATCTTCTCTTTCACCATCTTGGCTATCTGCACAGGGTTTCCTTCCGAAGATTTGACTATCTCCAGCATTATCACATTCTCTTGCGAGCTTTTGCCTACATTGTCGTAAAAAAGAGCCCTTGTGTCCATATCCTTCTCTCCCGTGGCAATGGTGGCTATCTGCCCTAGTTGCTTCACGCCTCTGGGTGTGGACACTCTGGAACGGCTCATCTCTTGCAGAGAGCCAAAGAGCCCCTTGCTCTTCACAGAGATTTCCCTGCCATCGCTACTATAACTACCCGATGGCACATCTACATTCGCCTTGCCCAGCTCTTGTGCCAGCTGCAAAGGTGTGAAGTACTCTTGCCTTGCCACACTGGGGCTCATGCCTATCTTTATCTCCCTTTCCACGCCACCTATCAAGTTGACAGCTGCTACACCCTCTACTTGGTTGAACTGGTCTTTAATCCGCTTGTTTGCCAAGTCATACAGCTCCAAGGACGATAGATTGTCCGATGAGACCACCAACTGCATAATGGGTGTCTGAGTTGGGTCATACTTCTCCACTACCGGCAACTGTACACCATCGGCAAGCTCGTTGACCACAGCGTCCACCTTCGCCTTCACCTCGTCTTTGGCGATGTCCACATCTTTGTCCAGCTCGAAGCGGATCATTATCAAAGACACATTGTCCATCGAGTAAGATTTAAGCTCCTCTATCTTGGAGACCGTTGCTATCTCATCTTCCAAGATGTCCGACACGCCACTAGCCACCTCTTGCGGTCCCGCTCCGGGATACACAGTCTGCACAGTTACATAGGGGATGTCCGCATTGGGGAATAGGTTCATCGGCAATTCGAAATAAGCCATCGCCCCAAAAATTATCGAGACCAACAGCATCATCGTCATCATTATCGGTCTTTTGATGGAAATATTAGATAAAAACATTTTAATTACCCCTTAACGCACTACTGCACAACTTTCACTTTACAGCCGTCGTACACCATATTGTACCCCACCAGCACCACCTGCTCGTCTGCCATCAGGCCACTTACTCTCACCATCGTCTGGTTTTGCTCTTTGATTTGGACATACCTTTTCTTGGCAATGTTTTGCTCCACCACATACACAAAGCTGCCCTCTTTATCGTTTTGCACCACCTTGAACGGCACAGCTTTTGCTTTGGGCAAATCTATCACCCGCACATAAATATCCGCTAGCACCCCAGAGAGCACCTGCATATTGCTATTATCAAACTCGGCAAAACACACAAAGCTCTGCGAGATAGGGTCTTTGGACATCGAAAGCTCCGTAATCTTCCCTTGCAGGGTAACTTTGTTCCACTCCGCTCTCACTTTTTGCCCCTCTTTCATCTGCATTATCTGAGCTTCGCTGGCGTACAGCTTCGCCTTGAGTTTACTCAAATCCGAGACAGTGAACAAAAAAGCTCCCTGCGAGATGTTATCCGTCAGACTGACATTCATCGCACTCACCACCCCATCTATCGGACTAGTAACCTTCACCAGTTGCGAGGCAGACGCAAAGTTCGCCTTGCTCACCTGATACTGCGTAGCTATGTTGTCCATATCTTGCTTGGAGATGCCACCTTTCTTGTAAACCTTCTTCATCCTATTGTAAGTTTTAGCGTTGTTGTCATACGCAGACTTAGCTTGCAAGTAGTTTGCCGAGGGCTTATCGTCGGGAAATTGCAAAATCGTCTGCCCTTTTTTGACCTTCTGCCCCACCTTCACCAACACCTTAGACACCTCCGTGGCGATCGGGCTGAACTCGCTGGTCTGCTTGTATCCACCCAGACTAGAGGTAAAGTAAAGTTCCTTGCTAAACTGTTGGTCTTTCATCACCTGCACTCTCACAGGTATGCCTTCCCTTTTTTGGATATCTGACAAACTCTCTTTTTTCTGCTTGGTACACGCCACAAGTGCAGACAACATCACACACACTACTAAAAATCTTTTCATAACTTATCTCCTATAGCCATTTTATAACTCTGTTGAGCCATTACATACTCATAAACACTCTTTAAATATCCCAACTCTGCCACATTTTGTTGCAAAGTTGCGTCCAAATACTCCAGTTGCGTAGAAACTCCATTTTCGTAACGACCTTTAGCAATGCTAAAAGCTTTCTTGGCAAGCTCCAAGTTCTCTTTTTGCGATTGCCAACTTTTTTGCGATTGGATGAGCGTGTAGTAACTGTTTTGCACATCCAGCTTCACCAGATCGCTAGTGTTCAGCTCATCTTGCCTAGCTTGTCGCCAAGCATATTGCTTCACTGCCACCTTATTAAACCGAGCAAAGCTGGTAAAAAGCGGCATCGAAGCACCCAAGCTCATCTGCCAATAGTTACCAAAATTCTCCTTCTCTACGCTATTATCGTAGCTTTGTGAAAATTGCTTGTACTCAAAAGACGCTTGGAAATCGGGCAAAAAAGTGAACTGCTCCATCCTATAATCTTTGCGTTTGATAGTCGTGGCTAGCTTGGCTATCTCCAGCTCCTTGCGAGCAGATTGTGCGAGCTTTAGCGACTTCTCCAAGCTCTTCACCTTGATGCTCGGCACACTCAGCGAGTCGGTAATCTCCAACTTCTTAGCTTCGTCCCACCTCACATAGTTCTTCAGCGTCTGCCTTGCCAGCACCAGATTTTTGTCCGACTGCTCCAGCTTCGGCTTCTGCTTGGTAACCTCCAGCCTAGCCCGCAAATAATCGTACTGCGAGACCAAGCCATTGCTGTACATACTCTTCACCTGCTTGTAGTTCCGCTGGGCGATGTCCAATGCCTGCTTTTGGATATTATACTCCTGACTAGCCAGCAGTAGCTGGTAATAGTACTTGCTCACCGTAAAAAGCACCTCTTGCTTCTTTAGCTCCGCACTCAGACTTGTAATATCTGCCGCATCACCAACCATACTCACACCGATGGGCGTCTTTAGAGATATCACCTGCGTCGCCTCTATCCCATAGGCAAAGTCCGTCTGTTCCTCCTCAGGCATATTGGCATCTTGCAGATCGATTATCTGCCCAGCCAATATTTTGTCGTCTCCCGTCATCTCCGAAACAGAGTTCCGAAAACTTGTTATCTCCTGCAAATAAGCGTCCGATACATCTGGATACTCCGACTTCTTGTAAGAGTAGCCACCCACGGCATTTACCTGTAATAAAGCCTCGCCCAAGGCTTGCCAGTACTGCTTCTTCGTCTTCTTCTCCTGATAGCGTGATGAGCTCAGCTCCAGATTGTTCAGCAAGGCTAACTCCTTAGCATCTTGCAAGCTAAGCGAACACAAACCAGAAAAAGAGAGCACCAAAAATAAAACACTAAATCTTCTCATCATTCTTCATCCTTTTCCATTCTTCGACAGCGTTTGTTACCTTTTCCATCATAAAACTCACAAACTTCAAATCTTCTTTTATAATATTCCCAAAATCTTTCTCAAACACAATTTGTTTATCGGCAATCAAATGAGCTGCCAACTCCTTGAACTCAAAAAACATCTCCAATGAACTCTCTATATGATCTTTCAAAGACGAATTGAAAGGAATGCGAAAGTATCTTTTTCGCTCATTAAACTTCTTAAAATCTTCCAGCCTTCCTATTCCCATCAAAAGGTTAATCCCCAAGCTCACAGCACCTTTGCTCAGCTCCAGAGTGTCTTGGATATCGTTAAAGCTAAGCCCCCTATTACCAGTAACCAAGATAAGCCCCACTATCTGCGAAGCCGAAGATTTAAACCCTTTTCGTCCCTCCAACTTCATCATCTTTTGAATCAATTTTTTTTGATTTTGCGTTAATTCTAGCTTCAAAAAGCAACTCCTTAAAACTTCAATAATTTCATTTTGTTAGTTTAGGTTCACTCTTTGTTGAACTTAAAAAGCGTCAAGCTCATTTCTCTTTAATTTTGGGCGGTACACAGTAAAAGTATCCACCCTTATTTATTTTTTCTATATCTTTTAAATAATAATCTGTGATTATTGGGCTAATGTTCAAAACATTAAAATTGGGCTTCCTAGAATTTTCCCGCAAAATTTGCTTCGGAGTCTTACCTTTTCGCCCTCTGTTTCCTCTAAAATGATTAAAATACAGCGTATAACTGTGTGCTTTACGCACAAAATCGTTGCAATCATCAAATTCATCAATCAGATAAAACTCGTCCTCTACCAGCCGATGAGCACTTTCAACATCAGAATTAAAAGTGGGCGAACCTTTGGGGATAAGCGAATGATTAGCACCATTTATTTGCACACTTTTTTGAAAAAAGCTCAAACCCTTTTTCTTGGGACTCACAAACTCTGAGCCATTGTCGGTCTGAAAAGTAACTTTGGAAAGATCAACACCACAACTCTTTAATCTTTTAGACAAAAAATCGATATAAATCCCTGCATTTACGGATGTTTTCTCATAGCAATAACCGATAAATTGCATGCCAGTTTTGTAGTCTCTAGCAGTGATTTGATAGCGAGGATAATTTTTGTACTTAATCCCCTCAAACAACTCTGGCATATCGGTCAAATACTTAATATCCACTTGGATTTTTTCAAAAGGTTTTGCCCTAGCTCGCATTTCACTTAAATCTTTGCGTTGCTGATATTTCCGTTTCTTTTTCTTTACCAAACCAGCATCACAGAGCTTTTTATGAACAGTCGAAGCTGAACAATTTAACTGCAAATGGTCAATAATTCGCCTAGCTCCCCAGCGGTTTTTTGCCTTTTTGCGACAAACTACTATTTCCTCTATTATCTCAGATTTCAAGCGATTTGGGAAATTTTGCTCTTTTCGAGATTTATTAACCAGACCATCCTCGCCCTTTTCTTTATAGGCTTTGACCCACTTTCGCACAGTTTTTCTAGTGGTCTCAAATTCTCTAGCTGCAGCGGAAATAGATGTTTCATTTGCAAATTTCACCAAATTTTTCCGATAAAATTTCTTGTCTTTTCTACTCATAATTTTCAAATTGTCTATATATTTGTTCATAATGGTCAAATTACAGCTCTCACGGCTGATTTGACCATTTTTTTTACAGACTATTTCTCCATTTTTCTAATTAACTTTTCCATTTTATCATAAACCAGCCAATTACAAATCACTAACTTGGGGTGGATACTTTTAGTGTGGAGTTTCCAATTTCTCTTTAATTTTGGGCGGTACACAGTAAAAGTATCCACCCTTATTTATTTTTTCTATATCTTTTAAATAATAATCTGTGATTATTGGGCTAATGTTCAAAACATTAAAATTGGGCTTCCTAGAATTTTCCCGCAAAATTTGCTTCGGAGTCTTACCTTTTCGCCCTCTGTTTCCTCTAAAATGATTAAAATACAGCGTATAACTGTGTGCTTTACGCACAAAATCGTTGCAATCATCAAATTCATCAATCAGATAAAACTCGTCCTCTACCAGCCGATGAGCACTTTCAACATCAGAATTAAAAGTGGGCGAACCTTTGGGGATAAGCGAATGATTAGCACCATTTATTTGCACACTTTTTTGAAAAAAGCTCAAACCCTTTTTCTTGGGACTCACAAACTCTGAGCCATTGTCGGTTTGAAAAGTAACTTTGGAAAGATCAACACCACAACTCTTTAATCTTTTAGACAAAAAATCGATATAAATCCCTGCATTTACGGCTGTTTTCTCATAGCAATAACCGATGAATTGCATACCAGTTTTGTAGTCTCTAGCAGTGATTTGATAGCGAGGATAATTTTTGTACTTAATCCCCTCAAACAATTCTGGCATATCGGTCAAATACTTAATATCCACTTGGATTTTTTCAAAAGGTTTTGCCCTAGCTCGCATTTCACTTAAATCTTTGCGTTGCTGATATTTCCGTTTCTTTTTCTTTACCAAACCAGCATCACAGAGCTTTTTATGAACAGTCGAAGCTGAACAATTTAACTGCAAATGGTCAATAATTCGCCTAGCTCCCCAGCGATTTTTTGCCTTTTTGCGACAAACTACTATTTCCTCTATTATCTCAGATTTTAAGCGATTTGGGAAATTTTGCTTTTTTCGAGATTTATTAACCAGACCATCCTCGCCCTTTTCTTTATAGGCTTTGACCCACTTTCGCACAGTTTTTCTAGTGGTCTCAAATTCTCTAGCTGCAGCGGAAATAGATGTTTCATTTGCAAATTTCACCAAATTTTTCCGATAAAATTTCTTGTCTTTTCTACTCATAATTTTCAAATTGTCTATATATTTATTCATAATGGTCAAATTACAGCTCTCACGGCTGATTTGACCATTTTTTTTACAGACTATTTCTCCATTTTTCTAATTAACTTTTCCATTTTATCATAAACCAGCCAATTACAAATCACTAACTTTGGGTGGATACTTTTAGTGTGGAGTTTCCAATTTCTCTTTAATTTTGGGGAAAAGGGCTTAAAAAAAGTTATATCTTTCTACAAAGATATAACTTATCGCTCTCATCCAGAGCATAGCGATTGATGGCAGACCTGCCCAAACTAGCAACCACATCGTACCGACTCACCTTAAATCCAGCAGCTTTCAGCCTATCTTGATAATCCAGCCCGTACAGACGCAAATGATCATCCTGACCATACAACCTTTCCCGTTCTTTCGGATCAGTAATAGCAGGGTCTTCCATAGTTTTTTCGCTCTTCGTATTCATCGGCACCATAAAGATTCCCCAACCACCATGCTTCATCACACGATAAAACTCACTCAACACCTTCATATCGTCTTGCACATGCTCAAGCAAATGGTTTGCAAACACAACATCAAAGCTCGCCGCTTCAAAGGGAATCTGGTGAACATCAAAATGAAATTCAGCCCACGGCGAACAAAGGTCGGCAGTCACATACTCAATGTTCGACAGTTTCCTAAAAACCTTCAAGAAGCAATACTCTGGAGCTAAGTGCAAAACTTGGTGATTTTTCACAAAAAAATCTGTTTCTTGCTGCAAAAAGAGCCAAAAAAGGCGATGTCTCTCCAATGACAATGAGTGAGGAGCCAAAGCATTCTGCCTTACAACAATCCGCCCATAAGGCAACAACTTACGGTATGTCTTACCAGTGATGGGATCTTCATATCTATTGCCGCGATACCACCAAGCACCACATTTCAAACCTAAATGAGCAAACTTATGCAGATAATGTCGAGGCACAACCCGCAACAAAAACCTAATTAAATATTTCATCAATCGCCTTGTTTCAAAAAATTTCTAGCAAATCGCCAAGTGTCCTGACAAATATCTTGCAAACTCTTCTTCGCTTGCCAATGCAGCACCTTTTTGGCTTTACCAGCCTCCGCATAGCAGACTGCCCCATCTCCGGGGCGTCTAGGCACTATCTGGTATGGAACACTCACACCCGTAACCTCTTGGAAGCTTTTCACCATCTGCAACACAGAATAGCCAGCACCAGTACCCAGATTAAACAAGTGAACCCCACTGCCCAGCACTTGCAACGCTGATAGATGACCTCGTGCCAAATCGACCACATGAATATAGTCCCGCACCCCTGTGCCATCTGCCGTAGGATAATCGTCTCCAAACACGCTCAGCTTGTCTCTCCAGCCCAGTGCCACCTGCCAGATGTAAGGCATCAAATTATTCGGCACACCGCTAGGTTTTTCACCAATCAGCCCGCTACTGTGTGCACCCACGGGATTAAAGTAACGCAGCAGCACCACCTCGCACTCGGGGTTCGCACTGGCGAAGTCGCTCAAAATCCGCTCACTGACCGCCTTGCTCTCTCCATACGGGTTCGTCGTGGGTAACAAGGGCATATCCTCGGACATCGGTGAGGTTTGTTCGCCATACACCGTCGCAGACGAGCTAAAGATTATCTTCGACACGCCGTACTCTTTGCACAGTTTTGCCACATTGATAGTAGAGGCTAAGTTATTCTGATAATATTTAAGCGGAAATTGCACCGACTCACCAACAGCTTTATACCCCGCAAAGTGGATCACAGCAGTAAATTTGTGCTTGGCAAAAACCTTTTGGAATTGCTCATAATCAGCAACATCCACCTCATAAAAAGTTGGACTCTTACCCGTAATCTCCTCAATCTTGCTCAGCACAGCCACCTCGGAGTTCGAAAGGTCATCGGCTATCACCACATCGTAGCCAGCCTCCAACAACTCCACCGCCGTGTGCGAGCCGATAAACCCCAATCCACCAGTGAGTAATATTGTTTTCATTCAGTTAATTCCTTTATTTTTACACCCTCAAAACTCAAAAAATATATTTTTCCCATTCAAATTTGCGGATGTCTCGTAATAGATTTTTGTTTCAATCAAAGTTTCTGAAATAGAATCATGAACAACTATTTTATACTCATCTTCATAGTGAGAATGTTCAAATGTCCCATCGCCTTTTTCAGTAAAAACATGCTCCGCATCCATATCCATATCATAAATAATTGATGAGCTACCTTTTTCTACTTTCATATCCCAACAATCTGGATCACCATAAATTTTCCATCTAAAAACTTGAATGGTAGGATTACTCACATTATTCATTGTAATTTTAAAAGTCAAGTCAACAATAGGCATCTCATCCGTTTCCACAGTTATGTCAACATCCACAACTGGCTCAACTTCATAAGGGCTAACTTTGAGCAAATAAATCTTTATCGGAGTTGGGATGGTAGTCCCATTACTATTTATCGCAAAACCATTAAGGTTACTTATATTATTGGTGTCTATCGTGTATATTTCAGCATTGTCTTCTTTGATAGTAAACTCCACGAATTTATAACTATGTCCTTTCTTCAAATTCAAGTTCAAAACATAAGTGCTATCACCCTCTGCAAGGCTTACGCCGTCTTTCTGATCATAATCTTCGTATCTATCCCCGATTAACATCTTCAAATCATAATCCACAATGGGAGAGTCAAGCCCTGTTATTTCACTAAAGTTTATGCTGATTTTTTCGATATCTGGTTCTGTCTGCTCGCCGTTTGATTTTGTCTCAAACACATTACAGCCAAATGCGGAAAAAATTACCATTAATAATAATACTCTTTTCATTTTACTCTCCTTTTTTTTAATTAAATATTACTCCTATTTCAAAAAAACATTATAAACCATTCCAAACAACTCAAACAGCTCCACGAAAGTATGTAAAGTTATAACAGCAAGCCCGCCAGTACGCAAGGTCTTTACCATCATATTTTCACACCTTATTCTTCTTTTTTGTAAATCCAAATACAAACTTTTCAATTCGGTGTTTTCCCTCATCACTCATATTAGTATCCGAAGGTAAACAAAGACTTTTTTAAAAAAAAGTTTCTCAGCTGTTCCATTCACATAACAAAACAAACTTTATACCAAGTATTGATTACTCTTTTTGCTCAAATCTTTTGTCCAATACTTGCATTTACCCTCAACCTTGTTTATCTTTCCTATATCTTAATAATAATTCGTAATTATTGGATTGATATCCAAAACAACTTAATTCGACTTTCTGAGGTTCACCATTTAAATTTTCCTTACTCTTTGTTGGTAAAGCTTTAAACAGATAAGAATATCTTGAACTAATTATAATAACTTAATAATCATTTTCGAAAAACTCTTTAGCCAAATAATAATAACTAAATTCCACCTCATATTTTGGGCTACTAGCATTTTCATAGATAATCCAAATATGCTTTTTGCCCATATAACAACAGCTCTTTTACAATTACTTTACTAGCTTTCCCACCACCATACAAATCCAATTTTGAATTTGCTTTATTAAACCGCACGCTATTTTTACAAGTCTCCAAAATCTTCTTTTTATCTGCACCAACCAAAGTATTTGCTCCACAATCTACAAGCTCTACCCATTCTGTTTCATCTCGTAGTGTGATGCACTGCTTTTCAAAGAAGTATGCTTCTTTTTGCAGACCACCGCTATCTGTCATCACCAAGCTACAATTGTCTATCAGCCACGCCATTTCACGATAACCCACTGGATCAATAATAATTAAATCGCCAACTCCCAAATTTAAATTTTCTACTGTCTTTTTTGTCCGAGGATGAAGTGGTAAAACGATTTGTGTTTCCTTCGCTAACTCATTTAGTGCTTCAAAAATATCTCTAACTTTCTTTTCATCATCCGTGTTTTCCGCCCTGTGTATCGTACACAGGATAAAACTATCCCGTACATCAATGTCTGGTTTAACGGCTAAGTTTTTATAGAATATTGCTCCATCTTGCATAACATCACCCGACTTTACAATCCTACAATCCAAATTGTCATACCCTTCATTTCTAAGATTCTTCATAGCAATATCTGTCGGACAAAATAAAATATCACTCACTCTATCAGTCAATATTCTATTAACTTCCTCAGGCATTCTCATATTAAAACTCCGCAGACCCGCTTCAATATGGGCCAACTTGATGTGAAGTTTACTTGACACAATAGCCCCAGCCAAAGTTGAATTAGTGTCTCCATACACCATCATCCAGTCAGGTTTTTCTTTGAGTGCCACCTCTTCAATTTTCTCAATCATCTGCCCTGTCATAGCACCGTGCGACTTCCCACCAATACCAAGAAAATAATCTGGTTTAGGAATTTTCATCTCCTTAAAAAAAATATCACTCATATTCGCGTCATAATGTTGACCCGTATGTACGATAATCTCATTTATATTCGAATATTTAGCAATCTCTCGGCTCACACTCCCGGCTTTTATAAACTGTGGTCTTGCCCCTAGGATGGTTAAGATTTTCATTTTTTAACAAAACCCTCTCGTATATATCTTGATATTTCCTCCATTGTGAAGTATTAAAACTACTATTATGCCACAGAAGCACAAAATCACCATTGTATTTCTTTGCTTGATTTAAAAGATATTTTATCTTTTCTTCCATTTCAGTTGGCTTTATATTTGGTTGATAAGTTATGAAGCTTCCTTCCATCACTACAAGCGGTCTCTCTTTCAAATTCAACTTTTTTCTGCTTAAAACATTAAAAACACTAAACTCATCACCTGTCCCGCATCTAAAACCTTCTCTATCTGCATAACCACAAGTAGAGTCAACTAACATACCTGCATCTTCCCAAATTTGCCAAGTTGTGGGTACCTCAAAACGAAGATAGTGTTGCCTCCCTTCCGCAACAACAATATCAAAGCTTTTCTCTAACCTCTCTTTTTCATTTTTAAATTGTTCTAAATCATTATAAGAGTTATAACTGCCATGAAAACCTACCAAATGCCCTCGTTTTACAATACTGTCAAAAATTCCCTTAGCTTCCTCAATTCTATATCGGTTATCTTTACTTTCTGATGTCCCTCCACTCATAAAATAGAAACGACTTTTTAATCCAAATCTCTCACTTTTATTCATCATCCAATCAAAAGAATCAAATGGATCTTTTTGCAGTCCTACATAAACTCTATATTGTCTAAATATATTTAAAACAGCCTGTTTAATATCTTTCCTTTTAATAATATCGCCAGCTATCTCTCCTAGTCCGCTTTTAAAGTTTGTGTATTTTAAAAGAGCATCAACATCGTGAGTTAAAAATAATTGAAATTTTTGCTCTTTAAACTTCAAAGTATTGTCCAAATAAAAAAACATTTTCTTTAACATTTCCACATATTCATTCACTATCGGTCTGCTCAAGAATCCATTTTTGTAAGCCAAACTTTCTATAGCCGCAAACCTATTATAACAATCTCTACTCTTATTTACATACTCTTCCCACCTTGTAAGCATAAAAAAACAGGAAGCAAAAATATCTATGCCACAATAAATAATCTTAAGATTTTTTTTATCTGTATTTATACCAAACATAGAATCGCCATAAATAATCGGAATATTATCTTCAGGAATAAATTGATTTTGTGTGAATTTTATTTTTGAAGGAATATTTCCTTTTTTTAGATATGATAATTTTTCAGGAAAGTTTTTGAAAAATGCATCTTTAAAAGTCATTTTATTTTGATTTGGCAAAATTATTTCATAATTTTCAATATCTTCTTTAACTTCTATTTTGTAAGCCAAGCTTAAAAATTCACCAAACAATATTTCTATAACATATTTTCTTTCTTTAATATTATTATTTGGTATTGTTATTTTAATCATTTAAAAATTTCTTTAATTAATTTTCTTATTTTAAGCAACTTTGAATTTATTTTTGTTATTTGAAAATATGGTTTTTGAGTAGCTCCAAAGTTTCTTCTAACTTTTTCCACATTTTCTAATATACTCCCTTCAAAATCATAATTATCTAACTTTAAAACATGTTTTGTATGTTTAATACTCTCCCAAATCAACAAAACACCTGCTGCACTTTTTCTTAATTCTGGATTTTCTCCCAACATATGAACATATGAGGAATTATCACCCCAAGTTAAATATAAAGCTGAATGAATTCTTTTTTTTGCATCCATTGCATAAAATATTTCTCTCCTCCCTTTCACAGAGAGAATTTTGTCATGCTCTCTCAAAAAATCAAAACTGTAAGGAATTAAAATTTTTTGTCTATCAAAAGTTTTCATATTGATATTGTAGAATTCATCCAAAGATAAGTTTTTTTTAACCACAACTTCACCTTTTGCTTTTTTTATTTTATTGCGATATTTAGAGCTAAACTCAAACAGCAACTGCTCTTCTGATTTATCTTGCAAGTCTTCAATAACATATGTATATTTTGTAGTTTGCTCAAAGCCTTGCCAATATAGAGGCAACCAATTTTTAAAATTATAGTGGAAATTTTGAGAAAACATATCTACTTTGGGAAATTTTTCTACTAATTTATTTATAACATCTTTTTCATATGATAGTTTTTTTTCATATTTTTGATTTTTAGGATATTTTATATACGCACCCATAGTTTGAGTAAGCTTGGGCATGGATATAATGTCAAATATAACTTTTTTTGTTTTATAGTATGGAAGCGAAGCATATATTTCTTGTCCTTTTTCAACTAAAATTACATCCCAACCATTTTCTCCACAAACACTATCAAGCCACCAATCTTTACTAAAAATGGGGATATTTTTTTCTGTTTTACAAAATTCTCTATACTTTTCTTTATTTGTCATTTGTCACCTTACAACATTCAAAACAAATTTTTTCAAACTAAACTTCAAACTCAAAAATATTTTTCCATCTCTACATGCTACAAAATACTTATTATTTGCTTTATAAATCTTAGATACTTCATAACTACTTACATCACATTTTTCAAAATTTTCTACTGTCCATCTTTGACCTCTATATGCTCCTCCTGGCTGTTCAAGTGCATTAAACCATAGCTCTGTGCCTCTAAGCAGATGCCAAATTCTTTCTATTCTCCAATCTTCCCAATCTATAAGGCTCTTGTGTTCATCGGGTTTGATATTTCTTGCTTTTTTCGTAGGAGATTCTTTTGGTTGATCCATTTTTGGTAAATTTTCAAGATTATCTAGTGCTTTTAATAAAAGCTTAACTCCAATTTCCCCTATTGACAAATCAAGCATTTGTGGAGATTTTAAACCCAAAGGAAAATCATATTTTTCTTGATAAATTATATCTCCAGTATCTTCCCCTTTATCTATATAATGAACTGTGACACCACCCTCTTTTATTCCATCGTAATACATCCAAAAATCTGGATTTGGACCTCTATAACTTGGTAAAAGTGCAGGATGCAGATTGATAGTTCCATATTTTGGAATAGAAAAAATATTTTCTTTTAAAAGTTGGCTCATAAAATAAACAACTATCACATCTGGATTTTTATCTTTTACCCATTGTTTAAGATTTTTGTCACTACCATTATCCATATAATAGTACGGTATATTTTTTTCTTTTGAAAATGATTTAAGATTTCGAATATATTTCTTTTTAAAAAAGTATACTTTTTTAAAAAGTTTATAAAGTATACTTTCTTTTTTTTTTGTTTTCCTAGGAGCACACTCTATTATACCCACAACATTATGTAAACTTACAATTGGTTCTACTATCCTTGATATACCCATTGTAATAATTACAATTTTTCTATTACTTTTTTGTTGCTTAACAGAATTTAAGTTACACCTATTCATTAGACAAATTTTCTATTGCTCTCAATGAACATTTCATTTTAAACTCCTTTTTTTGATGCAACATTTTCATCATTCACCGCTATTAAAATATCTTTGTCTTGATGTTCTTCTATAATATTTGACAACACATGAGGATAGATATTTTCCCCTCTAACTTCTGGTGCTGTTTCACAATAGTGAATAAATATTTCATTTTCTTTTAGCTGATAAGGATATGCCCAATGAAAATGAACTATCTTCTCATTTGATTTCACCCAACTTCTATGAATACATTTATCGTTCAAGTATGCAAAATAGCCTTTATCTTCAGAAGATAAAAAGTTTTTGAAAATATCTACATATCTTTCGTGCTGAAAATACAAAATACTTTTTAAGCTTTCATGTGTAGCATGTTTTATAACTGCTTTAGAATTATGTTTTACTAAATCATTTAATTTATATATAATAATTAATTCATTTACATAAATTTTAATAAAAAAACTTATCAGTTTTTTTTATTAAAATCATTTCGCAATCAGCTCTTTTAATAAATCAAAGTTTCTCAATGCCATTCTTTTCACTACAGGAACTCTTTCTTCTAACTTTTTTCTATAGTAGTCTTTTTCATCAATAAGTTTACTAACTACAGACTTCACCTGATTTATATCTAATGGGTCTACAACATTTTGTACCACATCATAAATTTCTGCAAATCCTTTAAGTTTATGTGCTTTTGGTTCATGACCGTAATCAATTATTGCCGTAGGAATAGACTGTGACATCCCCTGAACGGCACCATGAATTCTACCACTTACTAAAATATCTAATTTACCAATAATAGCTTTACTTTCAGCAGCTGTATATAACCCGTTTAATGTAAATATTTTTTCTTTATCATAGTAATTCTCCATTAATTCAAATAATCTTTCAATTATTTTATGGTCATTTTGTTTTGTTAAATTCCCTTGCTCATCAGTACCATTTTGATGTGACATCACACATACATCAACATTTTTTTCATTAGCCAAATAATTTACAAGTTCAATAAAGATTTCAAATTCCCAATCTTCTCTAGGCCATTTATTATAAGGTGCCTCTGGCATATTCCAACCACACAAAATTAATCCAATTAGTGGTCTTGTTCTTTTTTGATTTAAAGATTCCTTTTCAAAGATAGACAACATATTCCCATCTTCTTCTTTTTGAAATAACACAGACGGGCATGCTGTAGAATGTATATGAGAACCTTTTATTCCAATATATTCTAAAAACTCTGTACTTTTAGCTTCTCGATTTGTAAGTAGATCTATATTCAATAAATTACTCTTAGCCAAAACTTGTCTCCATGTACTCTTAAAAGGTCCTGGCGAACCAATTATCATAGCAATTTTTTTCTTTAAAATTCGTGCAAATATCAACTCTGCATTTGATTCCAAATATTTTGCCCAATCAGCATTATCCCCGTATATATCACCACTAAAATCTATTACTACATCAGCATCATATATTTCTTTTAAAAGCATACTACTTTTCAATAATAGTTTCATATTAATCCCAACTATAGAAAAAATCTTCCATGTACAAATTTTAACTATATCTAATGTTGTCGTTAAACCTGTTTTTAAACCATATGTATAAAATCTTTTATCTTTTAATGATACTACATTCCATTTCTTACAATAAGCATCTGACATTTGTATAGATGTTCGAATTTCACAGTTTGGAAATGTTTTTTGTAACTCAGCAACCAATGGTTCCATAATAATATAATTCCCTAAATTATGAAATTCCATACCTCCTAAACCTGATGATGTTAATCCTATAATTAATATTTTCATATTTTTTCTTTCTTTATTAATGCTATGTTTTTAGAGCAGTATTCGAAAAATTCTACTAGAAAATACTTACTATCCATATTTGAATCAACAAAAAGTTTAAAACTTTCTTTACTCCAAAAATGTATATGCCCTTCAAATGTATCTAGTCTTCCATTAGGCACACTGATAAATAAAATTCCGTTTTCATCTAAAGCATTTACTAAATTTGATAATGCATGATTTGGATATTCTAAATGTTCAAGTACTTCTGTACAAACAATAAAATCATATTCACCTGTTAATTGTGTGTAAATATTGTGTACAAAAAAAATGTTTTTATTGTGGTGTTTTTTGCATTGATTAATTTTTGACTCAGAAAAATCACATCCAAATATATGTCCTTGTTTATATTTATTTTTTAGTTTGTTTACTAAAACACCAGAACCACATCCAACATCTAGAAGCTTCATATTATCTTTGAAAAGCTCATCAATTTTGCTAAAAATACACTCTATGAAAACAGAATCACTTTTTAAGTTTTTAATAAAATAATTTTCGTATTGATTTTTTTGATTAACATTCTCTACTTTATTATAAATGACCGCATCATGATTATGTCCGCTATCATATTTTTTGACGATATCGTAACCTAAGCTATTTACTATCTTTTTAATCATTTTTTTAATCATATTTCCCCTTTTGATAAATATAGCAAATATCCATAAAGAGCAAAAAATTCTAGCACTAATGAAATTGTCATTAGTTTCAAAAATAATTCAAAATGTATTTGATAAATTCTAGAAAAACAAAATAAAATAACCATAGTACTTAATAATATAATTTGAATATACAATCCATTTAAGTTTTTTTCAAATACACTATTAAGTAAGCTAACAGTGCTTACAACAAACCTAAAAAAAAATAAAGGAACAACTATCTGTGCATAAGTCCCTGCTATTCTCCACTCTTCACCAAATACAAAAGCAAACAGATACTCTGTTATAAAAAATAAAATACCAAATGATGGTAAACCTATAATGATTAGTTTTTTAATTGTGCTATTAAAAGTTTTTATTGCTTTCCCTGTCTCTTGTTTCTCTTTTATAGCTTGTTGGAAAAATACTTGCCCTATAGAGCTACCTATAAGTGAACTTGGCATCCCTAGCACCCTTTGAACTAAAGAGTAAAATCCTAAAGTTGCTACACTGTAAAAAGATGATATAAGAATATTTGTAAGATTTTGAGAAAGTGTATTGGCTAGTACTGCCCACATAGAAAATCTTGGGAAATCTTTATACCTTTTTGCTAAAGCTATAGTTTTTATTTTTGATATTCTTGATAAAAGTATTTTATCCTGTATGATGTTGGATAATAGCTTTGTGTTGGCAAATAGTTGAGATAGAATCTGACCGCTTACTAGTCCCGTCGCCCCTTGTTTTATAAATCCAACACTAAGTTGAACTATTGCTATAACTATTGACTTGATGATAGTAGCTTTTGCTATATCTTTGTATTGTTTTTTACGATTATTAAAATAGTTGAGTATATTCCAAGTACCTGTAAAGAATACTGTAACTGGTACAAAATAGAGCCATACACTTATCTCATCATTGTTTAATAGTTTTGTAAAGTAATCATTAAATACTACTACTAATACTAATAAAACAAGTGAGACAGCAAAAGTAATAATAAAACCTAAAGCAAAAATATTTATAGCATCTTCATCTTTACGAGGAAGCATAATAGCAAGTTCATATCTTCCATTTGCTATTGAACCAAATATAGAAGATATAGCTACAAAAAGTGCAAACACACCAAAATCTTCCGGAGAATAAAGGCGAGTTAAAATAGGTGATATGCCTATAGGAATAGCTTGAGCAATTGTTGTTCCCGTCATCAAAGTGAGCACATTCCGCCCAAACTCAGACTGCTTGTAATATCTGTTATACGCTTTTTTGATCATTAGTAGTTACAATTCAAAAAGAAATTTCTCGTCCACATTCTGGACAAATCCACTTGCCTTCACTATTCTTCAAGGTGCATCCACACTCACACACCCAGCCTATTTGTTTGGCTGGCACGCCCACCATAAGTGCATAATCGGGCACATCTCTATTCACAACACTGCCAGAACCTACCAAGGCATACTTTCCAATAGTCACACCGCAAACTATTGTGGCATTGGCTCCTATAGAACAACCTTTCTTGAGAAGTGTTTTACGAAACTCATCCTTTCGCACTATAAAAGATCGTGGATTTATCACATTGGTAAACACCATCGATGGACCACAAAAGACATCGTCCTCTAACTTCACTCCCTCATAAATGGATACATTATTTTGCACCTTTACTCCATTGCCGATATTTACTTTCGGTCCCACTACACAATTTTGTCCAAAAGAACAATTTTTACCTATCTCAGTGCCACTCATAATATGCGAAAAATGCCAAATTTTGCTTCCTTCTCCAATCTTGCAACCTTCATCTACATAAGAACTCTCGTGCACAAAGTAGTCTAACTTTTTCACCTTTTCACAGCCTCTTTCAAAGCACCACAAACCTTTTTAATCTCGTCGTCTTCCAAAAATGGATGCATCGGCAAAGAAATAACCCTATTAGCAAAATCAATACTGTTAGGAAAACCTTTATCGTTGCTAATAAAATTTTGAAAAGCTTTTTGCTGGTGCAAAGGAATTGGATAATGCACAGCTGTTGGGATACCAACTTTCTGCAATTTTTCTCGCACCTTATCTCTATCATCTACAAGAACCGTGAACTGTGCCCAAACAGAAGAATTTCCATGTTTTACCATCGGCAAATGCACATTCTGACAGCCTTCCAATTCTGCCAAATATTTCTGAGCAACATCGTTGCGCAAAGCTAACTCTTCTTCCAGATGAGGAAACTTGCCCAAAAGCACCGCAGCTTGCAAAGTGTCCAGTCTGCCATTAAACCCCACATGCGTATGCACATATCGCTCAGACTGTCCATGATTGCCAATCACGCATATCAACTTTGCCAGCTTATCATCATTCGTAAAAATAGCTCCGCCATCACCATAAGCTCCAAAAGGTTTCGCTGGAAAAAAGCTAGTCGTAGAAACATCTGCAATACTACAAGAATTTTCGCCTCCCTGCTTAGCTCCAAAACTTTGTGCAGCATCTTCTATAAACCAAATACCATTTTTTCTAGCAATACTACCTATTTTTTGCAAATCAGCCATTTGTCCAAACAAAGAAACAGCAATCATTCCTTTGGTTTTTTCGGAGATTAAAGATTCAATTTTATTTATATCCATGTTAAAAATTTTATCAACATCACAAAAAATTGGCACTGCTCCCAACTGAGCAACAGTTTCGGCCGTAGCAATAAAAGTAAAGTCTGGCACTATCACTTCATCACCAGCTTTCACTCCCAAAGCCATCAATGCCACAGTCAAAGCATCAGTTCCAGAAGCTGCACCAATACAATGCTTAATTCCCACAAAATCAGCTAACTTCTCTTCTAACTCCGCAACTTTCGAGCCCTTGATAAAAGAAGTTGTCTCAATCACCTCCGCAATCTGCTTATCTATATCCTTTTTATACAAATCGTATTGTTTTTTCAAATCTACGAATTTCATTTACTTGCCTTTACCCTTTTCTAATAACTCAACTTTTCCATCAAAGTAATCCCCGACAAAACATCTTTTCTATTGGGAAATTGCTCCCATTTCTCGTCGACAATATAATCATAAAGTTTGTTATGCCCTTTCCCATATTGATGATCCAACTTAAAGTCCATATCTGGTCTATCCATACCTTCTACCTGCCAATAAACAATCTCATTCAAGTTAGTTCCTGCAATTCTTATCGTCCCTTTTTCTGCAATAAGTGTAAACTCTGTACAATAGTTTCGTGGATAAGCATTTACAGTGGCGTTTATAGTCCCAACAACATCGTTCTCAAAACGACATACGGCAGAAACGGTGTCAAATACCTCCAAGTTACGCAGATTTCCACCAATACCTTTACTTTCAACAACTTCACCAAAGAAAAAATGCATCATATCAACATAATGACTAGCCTGAGTGTACAGCACGCCACCATCTAAAGACTTAGTGCCATGCCAATCTATATTAAAATATTCATCATTCCTATTCCACAGCACATTACAAACAAACTGAGAGACCTTACCCAATTTCCCCGATTTTATTAAATCTTTAGTAAATTTAACCAATGGATTGTACCTATTCTGATACACTGGAAGTAGCTTTTTCCCAGCTTTATCCACTCTATCAAAAAGCTCATAAGCTTCTCTAGCTGTAATGCTAAGAGGTTTTTCACAAACTATCAAAGGAATATCTGTGCTTTCGGCTATCTCCGCTGCGTGTAAGGGATGCTTACCTGAAGGAGTAAGAACTGAAACAATATCTATCCCTTTGCCATTTAATTCTCTATAATCCAAAACATATTTTACACTTAATTTTTCAGCTAGTTTTTTTGCCTTCTGCTCTACTACATCACAAACACAAACTATCTCTATCCCTTCTATCTCCGCTATCGCTTCCATATGGCGATTAGAAATTTTGCCACAGCCAACAAGTGCTACTTTTTTCATTTCAACCTTCTTAAAATACAAAATAAGATTTAGGTAGTTAATCGATAATATCGGTAAAGATTGCTCTCTACGCCCACTTCAAGTTTACCCAAATCACTCCCTCACCCCTTTCACTAACCAATTCATAAATCTAAGCTCAGTGTCCAAAATAGTGTCTCCATAATAAACCCGCACATTATCATCGCTATCAAATATAGGACCAACAAAAACCGCACTGCTGTCCACCCTCGCCAGCACACTATCCAGCAATAAGATGTTCTCCTTGGGTAAACTCTTGCCATAATCGACTAAACCCACACAGTAATCTTCTAGCCCATACTCGTAGCCACTTTGCAAGCTATCCAGCACAAAATCTTGCAACGCCTTAATCCAGATAGGCGAGTAATCGTAATAGAACCTCGCCAATCTGTGCTTGTCTTTATCAATCCCAAAACCCACAAAAGGCAATTGCATCTCCTTAATAATCTCTTCTAGCTCTTGGTCGTTTTCCCCCAAGACAACTAGTCCATAATCGCCCCTCTTCAACCCTTTCAACTGCTCTGCAACCGAGAGCTTCTCATCATCTTTTCTGGGCTTAATCCACTCCACCTGTGCCTGCGGGTCTATCGAGTTAGCACCCATAGCAAAAGCATTGAGCTGAGCATAAGCACTACTTGTGATAGTGTCGCCACACAAGTAAACAAAGCGGTGCTTCTCTGTAATCAAGCAACCCACAGCTCCAGCCAGATATTTAGCTTTCACCCAGTTGAGCTTGACCTTCACAGTGTTTGGCGACAACTTATAATCGGCAAAAAAAGTGGTCTTAGCAAACCTTTTGGCAAGCTTCTCAGCAAAACCAAAGTTATCCACCAAAAATATAGGGTCGTAGCCAACTACTGCCATCTGCCCGACAATCTTGTACATCCGTTCATCATCTGGCACTATCACGCACCCGGGGGACTTGATAAACCCAAGCTCCTTCACCCTGCTCATACTCGCCAAAAACTCCGCAGGCAGGCTGTCCAAATGCACACCTCCACCTTTAAACACAAAAGCTGGCTTTGGATTATCCATCACCTTCTGCTGAGAACATCCCAGAGTCAAACACACCAACCACAACACAAATAAGATTTTTTTCACTTCTCTTACCTATAATATTTAATCATCACTTTTTTACGATACTCATCCAGCCACAGCTCGCTGAGCCTATCCAGCTCGTCCGCCAGATAGGCGTTCTTTTTCTGATTAAACTCATCTTTGGACAAGACAGAACGAGAGTCAACCCGATAAACCAAATATTTCCCGCACGAGAGGTAAATAGCAGGACGGAATACGCCCAAAGAGCCCTTCATCGCCAGCTTAAACACCTGCCTGTTCTCCTCTTGAGTAGTCCATGGCAACTTGTTATCCAACGAAAAACTCTTCAGCTGTCTTTGCTTGCCGAGATACGACAAAAGTACGCTGGAGGCAAAATCTTCACTGTTAAGATTTTCGGTGAAAACGCTCAAAAATTTCCGTGCGTTCTCCTCTTTTTTCTCGCTCTCTATCTGCTCCACTATCTGGGGCTTCACCTCCTCAAAAGGTAAAACCGAAGACTTGTAAATCTTATCCAAAAAGAACACCGCATAGCCATCAGGCAACTTAAAAATCTTATCGTACTTCTTATGAGAGTACATCTTCACAAAATCGCCCTCGTAAGGCATCAAATTGCCCAGATAATCAAAAGGCTCTGTGATAGAATGGTATTTGGTTTGAAAGTAAAACTCGGACTCTTTGTAGCTCTTCAAATCGCCGTACCATTTCACCTTTTGATCTAGCTCTTTTATCTTCTGCAACGCACACTCTTCTTGCTTTTGAGCAATGAGCTTCTCGCGGATAAAAGGCTTGGCATCCTCTAGACTAAGGTAGTTATCTTGGTAATCTTCGCCCTTTTTTAGAATAATCCAACCGCTTTTGTAATAAAAAGGCTCGCTTATCTTACCGACACCCAGATCGTCAATCCTCTTTTTCAACTCGTTATCCAAATCTGGGTAGTCCAAGAAATTACCTGTCAAACTGGCAAACTCATCGCCGAAACATTTTTTGATGTAGGGAAAATTATCATCGTTTATCGTCTTGTACAAATAACCCACGAAATCTTGGTTGTTCTTGACAACATCCTCCAGATAGATGCAGTCGTATCTACGCTTACCCGCTGTAGCAAAGTCGGCTTTGTACTCCAGATAGTAATTCTCTATCTCCACAGCTTGCACTTCCAAAGTGTCGAAATCTTCGTACTTCACCAGCAGTCCGCTCATCCCCAGCTGTGTCGGTCGCTGAAACTTGTTAAAATGCTTCTCGTAATACTTCTCCAAATTATACTTCTTCTGCTTTTGTTTGTCCAGCTTCACCTTGTCGTATAGATAGTTCTTCGCCTGCTCAAAGCTCGGCAAATATGCAGAGTTGTACACTATCGTGTTGTAATGGACGATATTATCGCCATCTTTAATGCTACCAAAAAGGTTGTTACTAATTACCTTTTGCCTTATTTGCTCCACCAAACTGCTTTTATCCAAAGCGAATTTGTCTGTAAAAAAGAAAATTGTTGTATCTTTTATCACATTTTGTTTTAGCTCTGGCGTAAGAACTTTTGCCTCTAAATCCAACCTTTGCAGGTAGTTAAGATTATCAAACTTTAAGTATTCGACTCTTACTCCCACTTTCTTATCCGTCAAGGAGTACAAATTTTCTTCAAAATATTTCCGATAAGGGTCGGACTTGCTTTGGTCTAGATTAGCCACCCAAGCGATGTAATCACGAATTACTTTCTGATAATCGCCGTCTTGCGAAAAGTAAGCCACGCTTTTTTTGCGAGCTTTCTTTATTAGCAAAAATCCCGCTGGTATCTCATACATAAAGCAACTTTTCTTACTCTGGAAAATCGGCTGCAAATCGATCTGCTCGAAGTCGGCTATCTTCTGCTGAGCGTCTATAAAATCGGTGCTAAAAATCTGCCGATCCGGCTGGATGCCATCTTCCCACGCACTAGTCAAATCCTCTGCCAGCTGTCGAGCAACATTCTTGAGATAAGTCTGCAAGCCTATCTGCCAATCTTCAAACAAAAAGCTCAAATCGTCGGCAGACTTATCCTCATCTTTCAGCACTATCGTGTACTCGAACTTAATCTTCTTAATCCTATCGAACATACTGTAATAATCGTCAGCAAAATCTTCTAAATCGGAATAAGTGAAGCTCTCGGGCAAATCAAACAAAGACCAGTCTGCGATAAAGTAAGAGATGTCTATCTGAGCACTCTCCAAAAGGAAATCTTGCAAAAGGCTTTTCATATCAATCTCAAGATTAGACTTTATCAGTTCCCGTGCCTTCATCATCACCAGCTCGCGTCGGATCATCTTCAGCTCTTGCGAGTTTCCCATCTCCAACTCCCGCAAAGCAGCCATATCCACAGACTGCCCCATCTCGTCTTGGTAATACTGGGCTATCTCCTGATTTGCTACCTGCACGCCCTGCTGATTGGCGTAATCCAAGATAAGTTGCTGGCGGATTAATCCCTCTAGTCCTTTAACCCTATCACTCAGCGAGTTCTCCAGCATATACTCTTGCAAGTTTTGCTCCGTCAAAAAATTTTTTCCCACTCTCACCAAAACATCCCCAGCTAAAAGCTCTGACAAACAAACCAAAAAAAATAAAAAGGTAAATATCTTCTTCATATCAAACAGTAAAAACTTTCCACTCCCACCTCGATAGCCCTGCCATCGGGTAAAAACTTATTATTGTGCAAGCCAAACTCGCTCACTCCACCTCCTAGCCAAAACAACAACCCCGGATAGATGGAGCTCAGCACACCGAAATCTTCGGCAGTGTACTCCACTGCAGCCTCCACAAGCTCTATACCCTTGGGCAACCTCGCCTTCCATAAGGAGAACAGCTCCAAAGAGTTGACCACCGCCGTGGTGGACGCACCAAAGCTCAACTCAACAGACACCCCATATCTTTCAGCCACAGCCTGTGCATCCGCCTGTAACTGGCTATTTAGCCTCTTTTTGGCAGAGTCGCTCAGCGTGCGGTGAGTACCCTTAATCAAAGCCCAGTCGGCAATCGCATTACGGACACTGCCCGCTCTCAGCTCACCGACACAAATCCGATTGCTCTGGCTCTTGCGGTGCTGCAGTAGCTCCACCAGATGGCAACCAGCCAGCAATGCGTCCTTACCCTGCTCGGGCTTGGCAGCGTGTGCTCCCACTCCCTTAATTTCAAAATCGAACTCCTGTGCCGCTGCAAAGATAGTGCCCACACGACTAGAGACTTGCCCCACAGCATAGTTAGGACTGATGTGCAACGCATACACAAAGCTAACCTCATACTCATCCAAGACCCCGCTTTTCACCACACTCTCAGCCCCAAGACCTAACTCCTCGGCTGGCTGAAAGAGAAAAAGCAAATTCTTTGCCAGCTTATTTTGCACGACCTTTTCTATCAATCCCACAAGCACGCTCATATGCATATCGTGTCCACAGGCGTGCATCCAGCCAGAGTGCTGAGAAGCAAACGGCACTCCCGTCTTCTCTTCCATTGGCAATGCGTCCATATCCGCCCTGAAGAGCTGGTAACTCCCAGCACCGTGAGAGTACTCAGCCAAGATACCCGTCCCGACTTTTCGCAACCTAAGGCGAGCAAATCGGCTCAAAATCTTTAAAAGATACGCTTGCGTCTGGCTCTCTTGCAACCCTTTTTCAGGGATTTTGTGCAGGTCTTCTCTTACTCTGATAAGGTCGATTTTTGCTCCCTCACACTCGTTTCGCTTTTCCCCATAGCGTTCACTATCACCAAAAAATGCATACTGGTAGCAGCAAAGGGGATAAAGTTCAAAAATGGCACTAAATCGAACACCAAAGCTAGCTGAGCAAAGACCACCAAGTAATTTTTACCGATAATCTTGCCCCTAACTTTTGCCAAGAATATCAACAAAAGCAAGATGCAAAGGTGCAACCAAAAATGAAAGCTCGTGCCAAACATCATATAGGAAATCAAGGAGTTAGAGCCGTAGATGGGCAATATATAAGTAGGAAAAGCTAGCAGTGCGTACATCGCTACAAAGCCCCAAAAACTTTGCGGGTACTCTTTGAGTTTTCTTAGCGTTCTCTCCATCTCTTCTCCTTGCTACTAATTAGCTCTTTTTTTTCTAGCAGGCGAAAGAAGTTTTTTTTGTCAAACTCTTTTTTTGCTATTTACACGGCTACTGCTAACCGTTCATCTTGTCTAAGAACTCTTGGTTATCTTTTGTAGCCTCTATGTTCCGCATAATCGTCTGCAGACCTTTATACGAGCTGTCGCTAGCGGCTAGATATTTGCGGATGACATAACTCTTGTTCTTCTCCATATCTGTCAGGAGTAGCTCCTCTCGCCTAGTCCCAGACTTCACAAGGTCAATAGCTGGATAGATTCTCGCCTCTGCCAAAGAACGATCCAGATTGAGCTCCATATTGCCCGTGCCTTTGAACTCCTCAAATATCACCTGATCCATCTTAGAGCCAGTATCCACTAGGGCTGTAGCCAATATTGTCAAGCTCCCACAACCGCGAATGTTGCGAGCAGCACCAAAGAACTTCTTGGGATAGTGCAACGCTCCCACATCTATACCACCAGAGAGGGTCTTGCCGCTGGAAGGTATCTCGTTGTTGTAAGCTCTGGCAAGCCTCGTGATGCTATCGAGCATAATAATCACATCCTCGCCCAGCTCCACCATCCGCTTGGCTTTCTCTATGACCATCTCCGCTACCTTTATGTGGTTCGAGGTCTTCTCGTCAAAAGTAGAAGCCACCACCTCCGAGTTCTCGGGCAACAGATTTTCTTTCATATCCGTAACCTCCTCGGGTCGCTCGTCTATCAAGAGCATTATCATATAAGCTTTGTTGTACCGCAAGATTGTGTTGGCTATCTTCTGCAATAGCACTGTCTTGCCCGTCTTGGGTGCAGCCACTATTAGTCCCCTTTGTCCTTTACCCACGGGCGTGAATAACGATATCATCCGCCCTGCTACATTCTCCGAGGGCTGATCCGTTACAAACCGCTCCTCTGGGAAGTGAGGAACCAGCTTCTCGAATTTGTTAAGACCTTTGACCTCTTCTGGCAGGTATCCGTTGATTTTGCTTATCTTGACCAAAGCAGAGTACTTATCCCTCTGGCGATTGGGCTTGCACACCCCCGAGACCATATGCCCCTTCTTCAGAGCGTATCGCCTTATCTGCGACTGAGAAACATACACATCCGTATCGCTTTGCAGGTAGTTGTTCTCTTGCCAACGCAAAAAGCCGTAACCATCGGACATAATATCCAGACAGCCACAAACATGCCGATCGCCGCTTTTCTTCTCATCATCCTTCGCTTGCACGCTATCAACCTCTGGCTCTGGCGAAGGAGGCTCAGCTGTCTCCACCTGCAATATCTGTGCCAGCAGCTCATCCTTTTTCCTCGACGGCTTCTGAATGCCCAGCAACTCTGCTCTTTGCAGCAGTTCTTTCACTTTTAATTTTTTCAAACTTTCTATACTCATAATATTTTTTTAATCTCCAAGATTTTGATAAGTTGTAAGAGTTTTCTTTTTTTTGCTTAAGTAGTAGCAAATATTGGATGACCTCTACTATTTATATTACAAGAAATCTTAAAAAAGGTTACCCAATATTTCCCAAAAAGAAAATTCTAAAGAATTTGCTCGCCCGAAAAAAAATATGCTTGGCAAGCTAAACAGAAAAAGGTGGTGAAAGCAAAAAAGCCTCTGATAAAGCTCTTTCTATAGCTTCACCACCCATATTAATTTTACTAACTAAAAGCAAAAACTACTTGTTATTGCTCTCGAATTTTTTCATAAAGTCAATCAAGAAGTCCACGCTCTCCATAGGCATAGCGTTGTAGAAAGAAGCTCTACAGCCACCTACAGATCTGTGTCCTTTCAGCGACAACATATTCATTTTCCCAGCTTCAGCCAAGAACTGCTTCTCTAACTCCTCAGATGGCAATCTGAAAGGAATATTCATCAAAGAGCGGTCTTCGGCTACCACTGTACCACGATAAAAATCGGAGCTGTCCAACAAGTTGTAAAGCTTGTTAGCTTTAGTTTTGTTGATCTCGTGTACTCCAGCCAGTCCGCCATTGTTCTCGATCCATTTCAACACTAAGCCCGTAACATAGATAGAGAAAGTCGGAGGTGTGTTGAACATAGAGCCCTTGCTAATGTGTGTACGATAATCCATCATCGTAGAAAGACCAGCGTTGCCAGTATCGGCAAAAGATTTTTTGACAGCTGCCAAAACTGCACCAGCAGGACCGATGTTTTTTTGTGCACCAGCATAAATCAAATCGCATTTCTTGAAATCGTAAGGTCTGGAAAGCATATTAGAAGACATATCTGCCACCAGCGGTGCAGCTACGCTAGGAAGCTCCATATACTCAGTACCTCTGATGGTGTTGTTGGTGGTGATGTGCAAATAAGCTGCGTCCGAAGAAACGCCACTCAAATCTTTAGGAATGTAGGTAAATCCTTTGTCCTCACTACTTGCCACTACATTTACCTTGAGGTCTAAGATTTTAGCCTCTTTGATAGCTGCAGTAGACCAAGAACCAGTATTCACATAGCAACAATCTTTGCTCTTGCTACCGAAATTCAAAGCGGTCATCAAGAATTGAGTCGAAGCTCCACCTTGCAAGAACAAGACAGAGTAATCGTCTCCCAATCCCATCAGTCTAGCGGCTCTTTCCATAGCATCGTCTATGATAGCTTGATAGTTGGGTGAGCGGTGACTCATCTCCATTACAGACAGACCTTTGCCTTTGTAAGACACTAAGTCTTTTTGAACCTCTTCCAGCACTTCCATAGGAAGCACAGCTGGACCAGCACTAAAATTATGAACTCTACTCATAATCTCCTCCACTAATTTAAATTGAATGTTTTTGACTTAAAAAAGAAATGGGGTGACTGATGGGACTCGAACCCACGACAACCAGAACCACAATCTGGCGCTCTACCAACTGAACTACAGTCACCACTTTCACTACGATTATTTGTCTTTAAAAATATGAGACCGCTTTTTGTCAAACTCTTTTTATGGTAAAGGGGAAATAGTTCTCCATACCATCTACCTAGATTAGATTACTAATGCTTCAAAAGCTTTTGGGGGAAATTTGAGACCAGCTTCCACCTGAAAAATCTTCCAGCGAACACTACTTATTCTAAATTTACTCTCTACAGTAAAAAATCTTCTTCTTTCTAATTGAACAAAAAAAAAGAAACTGAAAGCCCTCTCTTTAATACTCTACCAAACTTTTAGGTAATCATTCCCTGTCTGCATCGTATCAGCAAAATTATACTCAGCTTCAAAAAAAGCATCCACGATGGCATTTAATTCCTCTTTCTCGTCATTTTCTAGCCCCAAAATAGAGTTTCCAAGTGAATTTGTTAAATAACAAAACTTTTCATACGCCTGCAACGCACTGAGTCCTTTATAAGATACTTTTGTGGGAAATCTTGCCAAAAAAGTGTACTCCTCTTCTATGCGTGCAGTCGTGATAACAGCTTTAATGCCATAGTCGCCACCATCAGTATATACTTCCAATTCTGGCGTAATAACCTCTTCATTGTTATCACAAACAAAAAACTTCATACTCCACGGCAAACCAACACTGTTTTTGAAAACTCTCCCATCTTTTGTAACAATCCTCAAATCAACTTTACAACTTTCCAGGCTATCACTACAAGTTACCAAATATGTGTATTCCCAATCAGCTTCATAATCATCATCAACTGGGTCGCAACCCAAAACAAAGACAAACAATCCCAAAACTAATAGTTTTAACAAGTTTTTCATAAACTCTCCTAACTTAATGACTCTTGGCAAACTCAGACGACTAAAAATATTGTCAACAAAAAAAACTGCCCCGCGAAATAACCCGCAAGGCAGCTTTAATCTTCTACTATTGTATTATGCTGTGATAACCGTGCCAGTCTTGCCAGCAAGGGCATCGCCTGCTTTGTCCAAAGAGGTGATGATAGACTTTTTGCCTGTGTCCCTCACAAATCGCATCGCTGCTTCCACTTTCGGTCCCATAGAGCCACCCAAGAAGTGTCCTTGGTCGTAGAGCTTTTGCATCTCGTCCACGGTTACTGTGCCTACAGCAGCCTCGTTGGGCTTGTTATAGTTGATCAGAGCATGCTCAACATCGGTAAGAATCATCAAGACATCAGCTTTTACAGATTGTGCTAACACATTACCTGTCTTATCTTTGTCGATAACTCCCTCGATGCCGATGATTTGCTTGCCTTCTTGCTTAACAGGTATTCCTCCACCGCCACAAGCGATAATCACAGCTCCTGAGGCGATAAGAGCGTTGATGGCATCCTTTTCCACGATGTCTATCGGCTCTGGTGATGGTACCACTCTTCTCCAGCCTTTGTCCACACCGGGCTTTGCCTCTTTCACTATGTAACCCTTGTCGTCCCTTAAGATATTGGCTTCGGCTTGTGTATAGAATGGTCCCACAGGTTTGGTCGGGTCTTGGAAGTCTGGGTCGTCTTTGTCCACCAGCACTTGAGTAACCACAGAAACCACTGGGACGCTTTTGCCCACTAGGCTAAAGTTGTTTTGTAGCCTGTTTTGGAACATATAACCGATTTGCCCTTGAGTCATCCCGCCTACCACATTCAGTGGCAAAGCTGGCACCAAACTCTTGCCTTCTTCTTGTTGAATAAGCAAATTACCAGCTTGCGGTCCATTACCGTGGGTAACTACCAGCTTGTATCCAGCCTCGCTGAGCTTGACGATCTCTTTGGAAGCAATCTCAATATTTGCAAACTGTTGGGCTGCTGTTCCTTCTTCTCCAGCTTGCTTGATAGCGTTGCCACCAAGAGCTATCACTACTAACTCTTTCATATAAGTACTCCTTATTAAATTGATAAAAAACGAAACTGCTAGATTTGGAAAAATTGTCTATACCAATCTACAAAATTGTTGATGCCAGTTTGGACATCTGTAGAGGGCTTGTAACCCAGATCTGCTTCCAAATTACTGGTATCTGCCCATGTGGCAGGCACATCCCCCGCTTGCAAAGGCAAGAAATCTTTCTTCGCCTCTTTGCCCAGCTTCTTCTCCAAAGCTCCGATGAACTCCATTAGTTGCACTGGCGAGCTGTTACCGATGTTGTAAACCTTGTACGGAGCCACAGAGCAAGAAGGGTCTGGAATGGCAGCATCCCAGCTCTTGTCAGCCACTGCAGGATTTTCTATCACCCTCACTATTCCCTCTACGATGTCGTCGATATAAGTGAAGTCTCGTTGCATTTTGCCGTGATTGAACACCTGTATCGGCTTGTCCTCCAAGATCGCTTTAGTAAAGAGGAACAAAGCCATATCTGGTCTTCCCCACGGACCATACACCGTAAAGAACCTCAGTCCCGTCGTCGGCAATCCATAGAGGTGCGAGTAGGTGTGTGCCATCAGCTCGTTGGACTTCTTGCTAGCAGCGTAAAGAGAGATTGGATGATCCACATTGTCTTTGGTAGAAAAAGGTTGCTTCTTATTTAGTCCATATACGCTGGATGAACTGGCGTACGACAACGCTTTCACTCCATGATGACGGCAAGCCTCCAATATATTCAAAAATCCCACGATGTTACTCTGTATGTAAGCGTCTGGATTGGTAAGACTGTAGCGGACTCCCGCTTGAGCAGCCAAGTTACAAACTTTATCAAACTTCCCTTCAGCAAAAACTTTATCTATGGTTTGCTTATCTTCCAAATTAGCACGAATAAAGCTAAAATCGGGGTAAGAACTACTAAGCAAAATTTTGTTCCATTTGATACTTTCTTCCTCAATACCAAACCTTTGCAAGCGTCCATATTTCACCCGTACATCGTAATAGTCGTTGATATTATCCAAACCGACAACTTCGTTGCCTTCACTCAAAAGTCTTAAACAAAGGTGATGCCCAATAAATCCCGCTGCTCCTGTAACCAAAATTTTACATCTACTCATAATTATCCCAAAATATTTTTAAAATCAAAAAGTAAAGTACTAGGTTTTATCTGCGAAAAATCTTCTTGCTTGAACTGGTTGTGTGCCACCAAAATAGTTACCACTTCATAATCAGCAAAATTGTAATTGTCCAGCAAATCTATGCCGTATTCTCTCTTGGTTTCTGTTTTATCTGCCCAAGGATCACAAACATCCACTTCGCAACCAAAATCTTTCAGCTCGTTTATCACATCGATAGCTTTGGTGTTGCGGATATCAGGGCAGTTCTCCTTGAAGGTGATACCCATCACCAGCACCCTGCTGTTCAAGATTTGTTGCCCTTTCTTTATCATCTTCTTGATGATTTGCTCGGCGACATACGCCCCCATTCCGTCGTTAATCCGCCTGCCTGCCAAGATAATCTCTGGATGATAACCAATGGATTGAGCCTTGTGCGTGAGGTAATAAGGGTCAACCCCTATGCAGTGTCCCCCCACAAGCCCTGGCGAAAAGTTCAAGAAGTTCCACTTCGTCCCTGCCGCCTTCAACACTTCGCTCACATCGATGCCCATCTTCTCAAAAAGCATATATAGCTCATTCACAAAGGCGATATTGATATCTCTTTGGGTATTTTCTATCACTTTGGCAGCTTCTGCCACCTTTATATTCGGTGCTTTGTGCGTGCCAGCTTTTATGATTTTTGCATAAAGAGCGTCCACCAAATCTGCCGTCTTGGCATTAGAACCCGAGGTTATTTTTTTGATAGTCGTCAAGGTGTTCACCTTATCCCCGGGGTTAATCCTCTCGGGAGAGAACCCTACGAAAAAATCTTGGTTGAACTTTAGTCCGCTGAACTTCTCCAAAAGAGGGATGCACTCCTCTTCTGTAGCTCCCGGGTACACAGTGGACTCATACACTACTACATCGTTCTTCTTCAATATCTTACCCACAGTAGTGCTCGCCGCCTGCAAAGGTCGCAAATCTGGCTTATTAAACTCATCCACTGGTGTGGGCACGGTAATGATGTGAAAACAACAATCTTTTATTTTTTCTATTTTGTCTGTTACTGACAAAAATTTAGCACTCTTTAACTCTTGCGGTGTTGTCTCCAGGGTCGAGTCTTCGTAGCGAGCTATCTCCGCTACTCTATCCGATTTTATATCAAAACCTACAATGGGGATAATCTTCCCAAATTCAACTGCCAGCGGAAGCCCCACATATCCCAAGCCGATTACAGATATTTTTTTTTGTCCATTCAAAAACTCTTTAACCATAACTAAAATCCTTTCTTATTTTTTTATGCTATCAAGCAAACTGGTCGGGGTGATAGGATTTGAACCTACGACCCCAGCGTCCCGAACGCTGTACTCTACCAGACTGAGCCACACCCCGACTTCAATCTTTGCTATAAGCAAACTCTTTAGATTTTGCAAATAAGGCAAGCAGTTTTCTAATAAAGAGCTAAATTCACAAAGAAAACCCAATCCACCCAAAAGCGATTATCCTAAAATTTTTTACCATGCGAATAAACCCAGTTTTTACTTGACCAAAACAGCTAATGCCAAGAGATTTTCATTGAAATGATAACCAAAAACATCGAAAAATATTTAGACTATCTGCGAGCCCGAGATTTAGCCGAAAACACCATCGTCTCTTACCAAAAGGAGCTAAAAGGCTTTTACGAATTTCTGGATGACGCTCTAGGCAAGGAAGCCTGCCTGCTCTCTGTGAGCAAAAACATCTTGAAAGCATACTTTGGCAAGGCGATGGCACAAAACCTAAGCAACCGCTCTATGGCACACAAGATGGTGGTTATCAAAGAGTTCTTCGCCTTTCTTTTCAAAGAAAAAATAATTGCAAAGAATATTACCGCAGGAATGAAGCTCCCTAAATTCAACCCACACTTGCCCGTTTTTTTGGACAAGAAACAGATGGAGACGCTTCTGCGGATACCCGGGGACAAAGACAAGTTCGCCATGCGGAATCGTGCCATCTTGGAGCTGATGTACTCATGTGGGCTGAGAATCTCTGAAGTCGCCTCTTGTAAGATAGAGCAGATAGATTTTGGCAAAGGGCTCATCGACCTCATCGGCAAGGGCAACAAGCAACGGATAGTACCTATCGGCAAGCCAGCCCAAGAAGCTATCCTGCAGTACTGGCACATCCGAGACAGTTTTAAACCCAAAGACCCACAAACCTTATTCGTTTCTAAAAGTGGTTTACCTCTGGATGCCGACCAACTAAGGCAAATAATCTCCCGCTATCTGGATTTGGTGGCAGACACCAAAGGTTGCACGCCTCACAGCATAAGGCACTCGTTTGCCACACACCTGCTGGATGCTGGAGCAGACCTGAAAGCGGTGCAAGAGATGCTCGGGCACTCCAGCTTGTCCACCACCGAGATATACACCCATGTGAGCTTGAGCAAGCTCAAAGAAGCCTACAAAAAAAACCATCCACGGGACAAAATGAAAAAATGAGCAAAATAAAAGTTTTATCAGAACAACTATCCAACAAGATCGCCGCTGGCGAGGTGATCGAGCGGCCAAGCTCCATAGTAAAGGAACTAGTAGAGAACTCCATAGATGCAGGAGCAGACCACATCCAAGTGCGACTGATGATGGGAGGTAAGCAAGGCATCACCATCATCGACAACGGACACGGGATGAACGCCCAAGACCTGATGCTTTCCTTCGAGAGGCACGCCACCAGCAAGATAAGCACAGAGCAAGACATCTATTGTGTGAAATCTTTGGGCTTCAGGGGTGAGGCTCTACCCAGCATCGCTGCTGTATCCCGAGTAGAGATGGTCAGCAAAACAGCCCAAGAGTCGACCGCCAACAAGATTATCTTTAACTTCGGCACTCTCAAAGCGGTGGAAAAGAGTGCTGGCAACACAGGAACAACCGTGAAAATCTCCAGCCTCTTCCTAAAAATCCCCGCTCGGCGAAAATTCCTAAAGTCAACCCAAGTGGAGTACCGCCACATCCTAAACTACCTCCACTACCAAACCATCGCCCACTGGCACATCCACTTCACCCTCTATCACAACGACCGCAAGATCTTCGACTACCCCGCTATGAAATCAGCAGAAAAGCGAATAAACCTCATCTTCGGGAGCAAATTCCAAGAAGCAGAGTTCATCCCCGTGGACTCTTTCGCTGCATCGCCACTAGCGGTAAGAGGGTTTATCGGCAACTTCGAGAAATCACTGGAACTACTGCCCAAACTTAAATACTTATTCATCAATGGAAGGTTCGTAAAAAACGCTCTGGTGTATCACGCCATCGCCAAAGGTTACGAGCCAACCATCAAAAAATTTGGAGGCAAAGTTCCACCCTTTATCCTCTTTTTGCATATCGACCCCAAGCTGGTGGATTTCAATGTCCACCCTGCCAAGCAAGAAGTCCGCTTTCTCGATACATCTCTTGTCTATCGCAATATCAACTCTGCCGTTAACTTGGCTTACCTATCTTGGGAAAAGAAAAAGTTCACAGAGTTGCAAAAAAGGTTGAAAGAGAACCTTGCCCCTTTGAAAGAGCCCGAAAAGCAAATCTATTACCGCCTGCAAAAAAGCGGCACTCCCGCACTAAGCACCAAATCTGACCAGCTAGATATTTTTGGAGAAAAAGTAAACCAAGAGTTCACCCAAAAGCCTACCAAGAAAATTGCCACTCAAGTAAGCTCGGAGCTAAGCATCATCAACCCGTGGCAACTGCACCAAAGCTACATCTTCATCCAAGACGAGCACGGCCTGCTCGCACTAGATCAGCACGCTGCCCACGAACGAGTGCTCTACGAGCAAGTGCTACAGAGGCTAAACGGTGCTGCTGTTGTTACCCAGAAGCTAGCATTCCCCATCGTTATCGACCTGCCTTCGTATCTAGCAGCTAGCATACAAGAGACAGTGCAAGAGAACAAGGAGCACTTCGCCAAGGTGGGCATCTTCATCAAAGAGTTCAGCGGAAACTCCGTGGTAGTGCAAGAAGTACCCACAGAGCTCAAAGAGTGGAACTCGGCCGACTTTTTCATATCCTTCTTCGAAGACCTAGAGCAAAGGCTCAGAAAGAGAAGCGGGTTCAGAGAGAACCTAGCTGCCAGCATCGCCTGCAAAGCCGCTATCAAAGCAGGCGAGAAGCTCTCTCGCTCGCAAATGCTCAACCTTATCAACGACCTTTTTGCCACGCAAGTGCCTTACTTTTGTCCGCACGGCAGACCCACAATTATCAAAATCCCCATCTCCGATTTGGAAAAGATGTTCAAGCGAACCTAAAAACTTTGGGGACTCAGTAAATTGAAAAAAACTTTTATAATAGTGTTGCAAGGAGCTACCGCCGTGGGCAAAAGCGATTTGGCTCTCCAGCTAGCCAAAGCCCTGAAAAGCTACATCATCTCCGCAGACTCTCGCCAAATCTACAAAGAGCTAGAGATAGGAACTGCCAAACCAAGCCCAGAAGATTTACAAGCGGTGAAACATTTTCTAGTCGCCGAACTCGACCCCAAGCAGAGCTTTAGTGCGGGAGAATTTGCCCGAAAAGCACAAGAGATAATAACCCAAAGAGTACCGCAAATTCCCATAATCGCCGGAGGCACAGGGTTTTATTGCAAAGCTCTACTCGATGGACTATCGGATATCCCCAAAATCAGCCACGAGGCTCACCAGAAGTTGCAAAATGTCGAAAATATTTACGAAAAACTGCAAGAGGTGGACCCCGAGTTAGCCCAAAGAGTCCATCCCCACGATACCTCTAGGATTGAGCGAGGGTTACTGGTCTACTTCAGTTGCCAAAAGCCACTTTCGTCCTTCTGGAAGCAAAAAAGAGAGTCGTCAGCATATGAACAGTTTTCTATCTTGCTGACAAGAGACCGCAAAGAGCTTTACGCTCGCATAGACCAAAGACTGGAAACGATGCTCTCCGCTGGGCTTTTAGAGGAAATATCCTTGCTCCTTGCCAAAGGCTACAGCTGGAGCGACCCAGGGCTAAACACCGTGGGGTACAAAGAGTTTCAGCCCTATTTCCAAAAACAGAAACCTCTGGAAGAATGCCTAGCAAAAGCTAAACAAGATTCCCGGAATTTTGCCAAAAGACAGTTAACTTGGTACAGAAAAATCAACTTTGATTTGACATTATCGGCTAAGGACAACAATTTGCCTACAGTGTTGAGTATTTTGAAAAGCAAAAATCGTTTGCTTTTTTGATAGAAAAATTATAAGCAAAAAGGGTATTTTAATGAAAAAGAGAGTTTTACTTCTTATCTTTTGTGTTTTGGGCGTCAGTTTGTCAGCCAGAGAGATTAGAGATTTGTCTGGAATCCCCACAGCTGGAGTCCTCCAGATGGGACAAGCTGAAATAACCAGCAAACTTTTTAAAAATGACGGGATGCTCGTGGGAGCTAATGTCGGACTTGTTCAGTACTTTATGTTCGGCGTGAGTTTTTCGGGAGAGCATGTTGTAGGCGACCAAAAGCCCGAATGGCAAAACATCGTAGGGTTTATGATGAAATACAGATTGCTGGACGAAACTGAAAAAAACCCTGCCGTTGTTATCGGCTACACCAACCAAGGTGCTGGCAGATATTGGAAGGAGTATAAAAGGTACGACTGCAAATCCAAAGGGTTCTACCTTGCTATCAGCAAAAACTATATATTCTTGGGCAACCTAGGGTTAACCGCTGGTGTGAACTACTCTTTGGAAACTGAAGAAGACAAAGATTTAGACATCTTCTTCGGATTTGACAAATCTATCGGCAACAGGCTAAACTTGGTCGCCGACTACAGCTGTGGAATAAATGATTACGAGAGCGATTTGGAAGACCCTGAAGTGAAAAAAGTGCTAGGCAGAGGCAAAGGCTACCTAAACGCAGGACTAAAACTAACCATCACCCCTACTTTGGGATTACAAATAAATTTCAACGACATCCTGAGCAACTCACCGAGGTTTGAAGCCGAAGAAGCCCCCAAAGTAAACCGCGAACTAGTGCTTACCTACTCCATCGACTACAAATAAAAGATGCAAATACCCAAAAAACCTCTTTTTTGTATCGTACTGGCTATCTTTTGCGGATGTGCTCAAGCACCCAAAACCGTTCTAAAACCCAAAAAACTAGAGATAAAAAAACATCTGGAAGAAGAAAAAAAAGAGTCTACAACTGTAGAAAATTCCTCTTCCACTGCTGAATACTACTTCGGCTTGGCAGAGTACGCCTATCAAGAAAAAAGGTACAAAGAAGCCTACGAATACTACCTCAACGCCAGCTTCTTTGACAACAACAGCCAAATCATCAAGCAAAAACTGACCTTATCTATCTATCGTGCCATCTACTCCGATAAAATTTTCTTCTCCCGCTGGAACAAGTTGCGAAGTAGCTACTTCTTGAATTTAGACAAAAACAGCTCTCTCGACTACCTCTCGGGCATATTGAACTATCTAGACGGCAACTACAAAATCGCCGCTAGCTACCTGATAAAAGAGGTCGTCTATAACGAAAATAAGACCAAGCCACTTTTCAGTTTCCTGCTCTACACGCTACACATAGCCAAAATGTACGAGCAAGAGTTAGCCATAGCCCAGATGGCAAACCAAAGCTACCCAGACAACGCAAAATTTGCCAACTGGTACGCTTACGCCATGGTAATAAACGCCAGCCAAGAGTACTACCCTTTTGCTGCCACGCTACTAGAACAGTGCCTAGAGCAAGAGCCCGACAACCATAACTTCTGGGACTCGATGATGTGGCTCTACTACAAGTGGGGCAACCAGAAAAAAGCTTACGAACTGGCTAAAGAGCTTCTAAAAAAAGAAGAGACGCTCAAAGAACCAGAAATCGTTTTGCATCTGGGGTTCGTCTACCTTGGGCAAAACTTGCTCAAAGAAGCAAAAGAGTATTTTAATTTAGTTTTAGAATTAGACAAAGGAGCACTAGCAAACACAGCACGGCAACAGCTAAAGCTCTTACAAACAGGAGAGAAGAAATAGTATGAAAAATTTTTATTTTGGCAAAATAAACTGGATTTTACTGGGCGTGAGCATTATTTGTCTGATAATCGGCTATATAGTAATGATGCTAGAGATGACATCTCTCTCGTCCGTGATTTTGGTCTTAGCTTATCTGGTGCTCATCCCAGCTAGCTTACTCTATCGTGATAAAAAGTAACTTTAAAAAAAAACTAACAAAACAAAAAGCAACTCCTTAATAAGGAGTTGCTTTTTTGAAAAAACTCAACTATGCTGAGATAGCTTCCGTAGGACAAGAGCCGATGCAAGCACCACAATCGATACAAATATCCTCTTTCACTTTAGCTTTATCCTCTACCATTTCCAACGCTTCTACAGGACAAGTGCCTACACAAGCCGAACAACCAACACATTTACTTTCATCAATTTTTACAGCCATTTTTCCCTCCAAATTTTTATTTACAGTGCTAAAAAGTTACCACCGTGGGTTCGTGTCAAGCAAATATCTATATAACCCCCGAATGCCAAAGGACTCTTCTCATTCTGTTTTCGTCGCTTAGGAAAAGCTGGAATTTCTTAAATTTTTCGCACACCTTTGGTCGAAAAGGCGTTAAGCTCCAATGACGAAAAATCTCCCTTTTGTAGCAACTCCACAGCTGCAGCCCCAATCATCGCGGCGTTGTCTGTGCAGTAGGCAAAGCTAGGGAAGTAAGCGTCCCCAGAGAACTTCGCCCGCAAGCGAGAGTTAGCAGACACTCCCCCAGCCACGACTATAGTTTTGATGCCATACGCCTTGGCACACGCCATGGTCTTGCTATAAAGGCTATCCACGATGCTCTCTTGCACACTCGCCAAAATATCTTTCAAGTGCCTTTGCACAAACTCAGGCTCTGCCTGACTTACATAGTTCATTATGGCGGTCTTCAACCCCGAAAAGCTAAAGTTGAAGTTGTTTTTCTTGTGCAATGCCCTTGTAAAATGAACAAACTTAGGGTTGCCACCTTGGGACAAATCGTCCACCAACTTACCCCCGGGATATCCAAGGTTCAATATCTTGGCAGTCTTATCAAAAGCTTCCCCAGCAGCATCGTCCACAGTACCACCCAATATCTCGAACTCATCGGCACTCTTAAAGTGCACGAGCTGTGTATGTCCACCACTGACCACCAGTGCTAAGTATGGTACAGCCAGCTGCGGGAAGTCCAAGCGGATAGCAGCAATATGACCCAGCAAGTGATTAACTGCAAGCAGTGGCTTCTGTACAGAGTAAGCCAAAGACTTGGCAAAGCTCACTCCCACCAGTAATGCCCCTATCAGCCCTGGGTTTACCGAGACAGCCACGGCATCCACCTCCGACAAAGTCAGCCCTGCCTGATCTAGTGCTTGCCTACAAACGCGGGTGATATTCTTCAGATGATCACGACTAGCCAACTCTGGCACCACTCCACCGTATTTCTGGTGAACAAACTGACTCGAGACCACATTGGCTAAAACATTGTAATCGGTATCCACCACGGCCACGCCCGTGTCATCGCACGAAGACTCGAAACTCAGGATAATCCGCTTATCGCTCATCTGCATCCCCTTGGTAATACACCCACAACGCTATCCAGCATCCTACACCTTCCCATTGTCTTCCATTGGCAAAGCTATGTAGCAAGTTGTATATTTGGCACTCACATCTAGCCAAATCTTGCCATTCATCTTCTCTACTATTGAGTTGCTCAGGTTCAGACCGATACCCAAACTTTGCAAATCTTGCTGATGTGCAGAGTATCTAAACTTTTGGCTAAAAGGTTCTTGCAAAGATTTGTCCACTTCGAACTTATCTGGGATTTGTCCATCGTTCCGCACAAAAAGCACCACGCTATCTTGGTTATTAAGTCGCTCGTTAGCAAACTTTGACCTCCGAGAACCAATCTCCATATAAGTTTGGGCGTTTTGCAAAGAGTTGAGCAAAACATTATCCAGCACCAGCTGGAAAGTTTTCTTATTCACCTTTAGGGCGTCCACAGTGATGGCAAAGCGTATCTGCAACTTCCCTGCCAAATACTCATACCGTTCCAGTACTTCCTGATAAAGGTGTCGCAAGCTATAACTCAGGCGGCTCGAATATTTCAAAGAGTCGGGATTGCTAAAGAAAAAAGCCGAGGAGATAGAATGCTCCAGACAAGACAGCTGATAGAACGCTTGTTCCATATCGCCAGAGGGTTGCTTTAGCAAGCTCTTGGTCTGCTTCAGTGGCATCAAAAAACTTTCGTCCACTATCTTAATCGCTGCCGATTTGCTCTGGATGACCTTCTTCTGATTATCCAGCTGGATTTTCAGCTTCTGGTTCAACTTAAAACTTTGAATCATCTTGTCGATATAGTCAGCAAAAGTGTGCATAAAGTCTTTGCTTATTATCATCTTAGGCGACTTTTCACCCATCTGAAAAGTGTCCAGATACAAAAAGGAGTCGATCTTATTGTCCAAAATAATCGGATAAAGCATAATCTCAAACTCTGGGACAGAAAATCTTTGCAAATTTTGCACAAAACTCTTGTCGGACACCAGATTAGAAGAGATTTTGAAAAAGTTTTTCCTCTTCTCGAAAGAGTCTATCAAGTAGTTGGAAACAAAATTTTGCAAAGGGATATATTTGCCTTGGTCGTCTAAGCCAAACCGCCAAAGATTTGCCCCAGAAAGGCTATGCAGATAGTCCCTCTCTATCCAAAAGCCTCTTTTAGCTCCCGTAATTTCGAGTAAGAAAGTAATAATCTTAGTCATAATTTGTTTGCTGTCCACACACCCCAAGATGTTCAAATTCATCATCTTTGCCAGCAATCTTTTTTGTGAGGTGATTTTGTCGATATTCACTATCTGAAAAAGGACATAAGACAAATAAGGCAGAAGTTTCTTGAAAAGATTTACCTCTTTTGCCTTGTACGGGATGTGGCTATCGTTCACCAGCACCATCACCCCTCTGGTAACAGAATCCACCTGCAGCGGTGCAGACAGCCAATTTTTGCTAAGAGTGTTGAGCTTGTTTTGGGCGAACATTTCTTGGTATTCATCCACTTGCTGCTTGCTCACATTTTTATTGTAAAACTGCTTGCCGTCCACCAAAATCAAAAATCCAGAAGGAGCAAAAAATCTACTAATCATCTGCCAAATAAAGAACTTAATCCTTTCCATATCGCTAATCCCCAAGATCTTCAAAAAGTTTTTTTGCTCATCCACAATCTCCACTTTTTTCTCAGGAGGAAACCGAAACTTCAACAACTTTCCAAAATCTTTAGCAGAGTAGTGGTATCTTTTTTTCACTTTTTTGCTCACTTGCGTGGGTAAACCATGGCAAATCTCGTCTATTTTGCCTTTATACTCCGCAAAGTACTTTTGGGCTTTACTTTGCAGTTTGTAAAAATCCAAAATCTGGATAATAATCCCATAATAGTCCAAAATCTGCATAAAGTAATTTCTCTCTTGGCAAAAAGCCAAACCTTTTTGGGCTCGCTCAAAAGCCTGCCTGTATCCGACCTTGCCACTAAAAATGTCTATCTTGAGCTTCTCTAAAGTTGCGTGCGACTGCCAATAGCCAAACTTGTACCTCTCACACAAATCGCTCAAATCCTGACAAACGATGCTCGAACTCTCAAACTCGCCCTTGTCCGTGTAGACCTTACAAAGTTTGTACAGCAAGATGCAGTGAGCATAGTTGTGCGTATTTTTCACCATATTGATCGCACTATCAAAATGCTTAATTGCCAAATCGTAATCTTTCTTGTGATAAGCGATGCTCCCAAGAAGGCTATAATAATGCTCATAGTGGTCTTTGTTTCTAAAGTAAAAGTGCGAGTTTTCTTCCAGCTTTTGCTCTAGCTCCAGCGACTGCCCTGTGGCGATGAGGTAAACGAAAAATGTCCTGACTAGCGGGTCGAAGCTCCGCACCTCCCAATCGAAAATCTCAGGGCGGAACTTCAAAACATAGCGATAAAAATGACCGTACCCTTTGTACTTCATCAGGCTAGATGCAATATGCATCTGACACATCGAGTACCGCTTTTGGTTTTTGGTCTCTTTGCAAACCTTCTTGGCAATCTCGAAATACTCTACAGCCTTTTTAAACTTGCCCAACTTCAAATAAGCTTTGCCATAGGAGTAAGAGACCCGGAGCTTACCCTGCGGATAATCGCTCGAAATTTTTTTAGCTCTGTGGAAATATTTAAGAGCCTTTCCAATATCTCCACCAGTGAGGTACAAACCTCCCAAATCGATGTAATTATTGCAAAGTCCTATCAAATATTTAGAATCCTTAAGAATAGCTTGAGCTTGCAGGTAGTAGCTCTCCGCCTCTTCCAGATGCCGCTGGATGTGCAAACAGTTGGACAACAGCTGATAAAGTTTCGCCAAGATGTACTCACTTCGTAACTCCTGCAAATCACTGTTTTTAATAAACTCTTTGAGCAGCATCGTCGCCTTGCTCGGATTGGTTTTTTTCAAGAGCAACTCTGCCTGCATTATTACCTTGTACACCTTGTCTTTCAAAGACTCTGGCACATAGTTCTCCAGCAAAATAGTCGCTTGATCTAGCTTGTTCAATATCAGCTTGTTGCGTATTTTGCGGATTTTCAAGATGTTATCCAGATGCGAAGAACCCAATTTCAGCCTCTCAAAAATCTCCTCTGCCAAATCGGATTTGCGTGCATCTTGGAGCAGTATCGCCCTTAGTTTGCTGGTTTCATCCTCTGAAAATTGCGACAAAAGTTGCAAGCTCTTGAGCGAATTTAGCTTAGAGTTCAGCGTCAAGCTCTCCAAATCCTCTTGCCGAAACCTTTCTGGCAAAAAGCCAAGTGAGTGCAACTTGCCTACCTGAAAATAGTGATGATAAGCCTCTTGATACTGATGTTCGTGTATATGCAACTGAGCACAAAGCAAACTGTAGTGGCGGATTTTGACAAAATCTTTTAACAAAAAAGCGTACTCTAACAGCCCCTCGGCAATTTTTAAATCTTCCACAAACCTTTCTTGATAATAAGCAAAAGCGTTTTTGATGATCGCCTTTCTCTCTTCCATATCCAGTTGCTGTTTCAGACACAGCTGAATTTGCTTAGAGTTAAACTTATAACTTTCGTCCTCATGTACGATGATATGAGCATCCATTAGCTCCGAAAGGAGGAAACACGCCTTTTTTTGCTCTATGTCCAAAATAGTTTGCATACTTTGGCTGGTTATCGGCAACGAGAAAAACGCCAGCTTTTTTATCAAATCGTAATCAGGCAAATGGCTCAAAGATTCCAAAATCGTTTTCTTGATGTTGGAGTTGATCGTCAAAGGCAGGCGATAATCAGACGGAACGCTCTTGGCAATAAGCAGATTATCCTCGTGCAACTGACGCAAAATCTTCTTGATAAACTTCGGATTGCCCGCAGACTTCTCCACGATGAGCTCCAGCACAGGCTCTTGGATATGTAGCCCTCTGGTAATAGACAAGACGAAATCTTGGGACTCTGCCTTAGTCAGACTAGGGATAAACTTTTTATTCTTGTGCACCACCAAATCTATAGTGTCGTGCTTCTGCCCCGAGAGAAGCAAAAATATCGGATGCGAGCTAATATCTTTGGAGATGATATCCAACGCTCTAATCGTTTTCTCTTTGAGGCAATCGATATCTTCGACGATAATCACCAAAGTTTTCTCGCCAGCCACAGAAAAAAGCGTCTTCTTGATGAAACTAGTGTCAACCTCGATATTTTCTTCCGTATCGGGGATAGCCAAAGCCTCCTTTTCCGATTGCAACAAAAACTTCTTGTACTTCTTGGAAATATGCGAAAACTCCTCGGCTACTCCCTTCAAGCTCTCTTTGCTCATCGTCTCTTTGGCGATAGTAAACAGCGGATCTACGCTTTGCGGGCTACACTTATAAGAAAAAACAGCGTACGCATCGTCCAAAATGGAGTAGCGAAACTGCTTGAGTAGCTTGGATTTGCCTATCCCATAGTCACCTATAATGTGCAAAATCTTCCCGCTTTTTTGTTGATGCACAGTCTGCAAGTCGGCAAGTAGCTGGTCGAGGTATTTGCGGTGAAGAGTGCCTCTGCCAAAGCCAAAAGGAAAAGAGCTATCCTTCTCAGTGATTACGATTTTATCCTTTGAAGAGTAGCGATTTACATAATCTAAAACTGCCAAAGCGTTTTGAAATCTCTCTTGGGGAAATCTGTTTAATAGCCTCAAAATCAGGGTATCCAGCACAACCGGCACTTGCGGGTTTATCTTGGAAGGTGGAGTCGGATAATAATTTTCTGTGTTTTGCAAATTTTGAATCTGGTGTATGGAAAAAGGAAAACGCCCACAGGTGATGTAGTAAAGCACAATCCCCAGCGAATACAAATCGCTCTCCACGCCAGCTTTGCCTCCCTCGTACAGCTCGGGTGCCAAATACGGCAGATAATCTACGAAGACCTCCTGCTTAGATAGCTCAATATCCACAAAGTTGCACTCCAATATCTTTATCTCCAAGCTCTTGGGATTGTACAAGATATTCTCCAGACGCAAATTTTGATGAAGCAAGTTCTCTTTGTGCAGTGCGTCCAACCCCAAGCAAATACCCTTGATAAGCGTCAGCACATCTGGCACATTCAAAAAGAGGTACTCTTGCAACGAAGGCAAATCGTAATAAGCGGTAACCGAGTAGATGTTTCCCCCAAAAAGTCCAAAATCGTAAGTTCTTATCAAGTTGAGATGTTTAATGCCAGATAACCTAGTGAGTTCCTGCGGGGAAAAGCGAGAGTAAAACTCCTGACTAGAGAGCTCCGAGAAGAGCTTGAGCACATACAGTCTGTTGTCTCGAACATCTTTTACCTTGTAAATCGTAGACCACGAACCTTTGTGAAACTTTTGGATTACTTCGTAACGATTACCGATAATCATAAATTTTAAACCTCGCTTTTTTAGAAAAGAAAGACTACTTCTGCTTCAGCTTTTGCAAAGCTCCCAACACGACATAAGAAACCAAAGTTACCAAGAAAAAAAAGAATAACAAAAAAGTAATCGATTGCAAACTCTCGATAAAAGTTTTGTAAATCTCCAAAAACAGCTTGTCCGCATTCAGCTCCAGCAGTGGCAGCTTGGGGTCTGTTTTTTTCAAATATCGCTCCAGCGAGTACAGGTTCACACCACCGCTAATGCCGATCACATAAAGAGCAAAGTTAATATAGCGGGCAAAAACTTGAGCGATTTGCACATCGACAAGTTTACTCAAGATCAGCTTAATCGAATTAGAAAAAATCTTATTGACTAGAAAACAAACAACCACAGAAGTAAAGAAAGTAACCGCAAAAAGAGTAATAAACATAATTTTAACCTACCTTTTAATTTTATATACTTGCGATTGTATTTGCACATTTGCTAGCTAGTGCGTCAAGATAAAACCATCACTTTGGGGTGCTACTATCTTTATTTGGGAGACGACTATGAAAATGAACAAAAATATTTTTGGGTGGATTTTTTACGACTTTGCTAACTCCTCTTTCACCACCATCATCGTTACTGTGGTATATAGCGTCTACTTCAAGGAGGTCGTGGTCGGTGGCGGCGAATACGCCACGGCACTCTGGGGTTGGGCTGTGAGCTTCTCTATGGTGCTGGTGGCTCTCTCCTCGCCCATCTTGGGAGCTGTTGCAGACTACTCTCGCTCCAAGAAGAAGTTTCTCTTCATAAACTGCTACCTGTGTGTCATCTTCACCTGCTTACTCTATTTCGTGCGAGCTGGTGATGTACTCTTGGGCATGGTCTTCTTCATCATCGCCAACTATGGATTTAGCTGTGGTAATGTCTTTTACAACGCCTTCTTACCCGAAATATCTAATAAGACCAACATCGGCAAGATCTCTGGCTTTGGCTGGGGTGTGGGATATCTGGGGGGCTTGGTATCTCTGCTACTAGCTTTGATGCTGCTAAAGATAGATGTAAGGCTGGTATTCCCTATGGTTGGAGCTTTCTTCGGCTTACTCTCCATCGTCACCTTTGTCTTGCTAAAAGAGGTGAAGATGCCCTCCAAACGCACCAACTACCTCAAAACAGCCACCAGAAGACTCAGCCACACCTTTGGCAACATCCGTAGCTACAAGAACCTGCTCAAGTTCCTCATTAGCTATCTTATCTACAACGACGGCATCATCGTGGTCATCTCGTTTGCTTCCATCTATGGTGCTACCCAGTTTGGTATGAGCAACTCTCAGCTCATCTTTTACTTCATCTTAGCCCAGCTCACCTCAATGCTCGGTGCTTGGGTCTTTGGCTATGTCTTGGACAAAACTGGAGCTAAAACCACTATCTTAATCACACTTGCCATCTGGAGCGTCGTCGTCGTTTGGGCTTTCTTCTGTCGCTCGGCTCTCGAGTACTATGGGGTCGGTCTGCTAGCTGGCATCGCCATCGGCTCTTCACAGTCGTCCTCCCGTGTGATGCTAGCTCGTCTCACGCCCAAAAAGAGAGTCAGCGAGTTTTTCGGCTTCTACTCCTTCACCGGCAAACTTACGGCTATATTCGGACCCGTGGTCTACGGACAAATAGCATACATCACCGGCTCGCAAAGGTACTCCATCCTCTCTGTCTTGTGCTTCTTTTTGCTAGGTGGGCTAATATTGCTCTCTGTAAAAGATCCGCACTGCCAGCAAGACAGCTTCACCGCAGATGACGCTAGATGAGGTCTACTCCTAAAAATTTCATCGCGTCTTTCTCTTATTCAATCCCGACTTTTTACTTGACATTTTTTATCCCTTATCCACTTCTTTGGGAGTAGGAGTTATTATGTATGGTATTTTCGTAATCTTGGTTAGTTTTATTTTTCTTGTTTGCCCTTTTGTGCTTTTGTTCCTTTGGTTCAGATATAACATCAAGCACAACATCAAAATAGACCCTCGGGACTGTTTCAAGTCCTAAGTTTTCTCTCCATTTCCTTTTCTTTCTCATATTCTAAAGCCCACATCGTGTAAACCTCCACCATGCTCATTTCTTTGAAATCCTGCCTTGTTAGCCCAAAATCAAGACATTTCTTCTCAAACCTATCCCAAGCATACTTTACTTCTTTCGCCCCAGTTTTAATCCGAAAATCTTTGCAATTCCGTAGAATTTCGCTCTGTTGCTCTTTATATACTGCGTAAAATTTGCGAGTACCTCTACTGCATCCAGTTCACTAGCATTTTTACCCGTCAATATCTCCACAATCTCCTCATCCGCCCTAATCTCAGCCAGCAGTTTCATAAACCCTCTCACTTCTTAACCTTACGATTTTTTCATCCCGCTTGTGCGGGGAACATCAGCTCTTTATAACAAATCATCTCTTCTTGAACGGTTCATCCCCGCTTGTGCGGGGAACATAGCTAAACTTGCCTTGAAACTGAACATTCCAATGGTTCATCCCCGCTTGTGCGGGGAACATCAGACGAAACAGTCTGAGTTTTTACATATAATCGGTTCATCCCCGCTTGTGCGGGGAACATAGTAGTCCTATGAAAGTTAAAATGTTAGAAACCGATTCATCCCCGCTTGTGCGGGGAACATGAAATCTCCCAAGACCTCGGTATTCTTTTATGCGGTTCATCCCCGCTTGTGCGGGGAACATATGAACATATCAACAAAAACAGATGCTTACACCGGTTCATCCCCGCTTGTGCGGGGAACATCAGCTCCTATTTGAGTCCCTAAAAGTTTAAGGCGGTTCATCCCCGCTTGTGCGGGGAACATGATGTGCCAGCTACACTAGACCAACCGCAAGTCGGTTCATCCCCGCTTGTGCGGGGAACATCTTATTAGTTCTAACAATTCACTAGAAGTGGGCGGTTCATCCCCGCTTGTGCGGGGAACATTGGTAGGGAAATGATGTTCACGACTTACAGGACGGTTCATCCCCGCTTGTGCGGGGAACATTGGTAGGGATATGATGTTCACGACTTACAGGACGGTTCATCCCCGCTTGTGCGGGGAACATTTGGTCTTGAAGATTGAAGATATGCAGAAATTCGGTTCATCCCCGCTTGTGCGGGGAACATGCCAAAACCGAAATATGATTGTTTTTAGTGGTGGGTTCATCCCCGCTTGTGCGGGGAACATATCAATAATCTATTATATTTATCTACATCCATCGGTTCATCCCCGCTTGTGCGGGGAACATATCCTCCATCAAAAAATCGTTTTCAATTAGTGCGGTTCATCCCCGCTTGTGCGGGGAACATTTTAGCATTGGCTTGCATCATTATAATGTTTGCGGTTCATCCCCGCTTGTGCGGGGAACATGGATTATTACCTCTTTATGGATATTGCCGGGTCGGTTCATCCCCGCTTGTGCGGGGAACATTATGGAGTTTACTTATCTTATCTCACAAAGACCGGTTCATCCCCGCTTGTGCGGGGAACATAGTTTCTCGTCTTTTAGTCCGCAGTTTCTCGTCGGTTCATCCCCGCTTGTGCGGGGAACATACTAAATCATATCTACCTAAAAAATAAGGCGATACAAATTCTTTAATTTGCTACCAAAAAAAACACATCTATATTTAATTCAAAGATCAAAAATCTTCCTCAAGATCAAACCTCTTTTCATCATAAAATTTTACCAATTTCATCCCCTCAAAGTCTACTGAAATTCTTCTATTCTTCCCACAAGTAAGAATATCATATCCACCCTCTGTGTTGGTCGACCACGCTATCACTGCATTTCCTTCGTCTATATTATCCTTTACTGACTTCCATAACTTATCTCTAACTTTAGCTGAAAATTTGCCTACATAAACGCCAGCTCTAACCTCCAATAACCATTTAGCCAAATGCCCCCGTAACCTCGGTGGAGCCAGTTCAGTTACGATGACCAACATCGCCTATTCCTTCTTCGTCATATATAGCAACCTCAACCACAACTTTTTCCTTAATGCTTTCAACATCTTCCAAATTCAAAATTTTTTCTATTGCTGGAATTATTTTTTTGAGAAATTTGTACTCCCTAAAAGCATCTCGGCAAGCCGAACGAACCTCTTTTGACAAATTTTTTGGTCTTTTGGCAGCAATTTTGAAAGCCAAAGGTACTACCAGATCAAACTTAAATAAATCTGCTATATCATAAACGAAAGATCTTGACTTTCCCCCATGGATAAACCCTATGGCAGGAGCATAACCAGCTGCCAAGATTGCCGCTTCGCACAGTCCATATAGACAATGATTTGCCACGCTAATAGCTCTATTAACATAATCTCCATCTTCCCAGTCTTGAGGGTTGTATTTTCTACCTTTCCACGGCACTTTATACTTACGAGCAAGTGCTTTATACATCTGTCTCACCTTACCACCCTCTATTCCCCGTAGCTGCTCTACACTTCTTCTGGAAGGAATTTCGCAATTAAAACGAAACTCGTACATCTTCCTAGCCACTTGCAACTTCAAAGAAGAGTCTAGAGCTAACTTTGCTTGATGCAACAGCTTTTTCGATCTAGCTCCACCCGGCTGCCCGACAGAGTAGAGCCTCACCCCTGCCTCTCCTACCCAAACCAGTAAACAACCAACTTCGGCAGCCAACCCAACAGCCGCATGTGAAATCCTTATACCCGGCTCCAACATCAAACAAGTAACATTGCCAACAGGAATAAACAATCGTGTCTCATTCTTATCTATCAAGACAAAAGCTCCATCCTTTACATCCAGACATCCCCTTTCTATAAAAAGAATGGAATGCCTCTCTTTTATAGGTATTGGGCTACTTTTTATCCGCAACTATACCCTCCTAACAAGCATAAGTCCACACCCAAAAGCTTTCGACTTTCCAAGCCCACTTTTAAGCATCTCTACAAACTTTTCAGGGTCTGTAACGCTCAATATCCCCTCATAATCAATGGAGCTAAATTTAATGGGCATATTACTCTTTTTTTTGTAGAAACTGTGCTTTTTATAGCCATTGACTGTAATGGAGTCTAAAGAACACGAGAAACCTGTCCTCTCACCTTGTAATATTAACCATTTCTTAGCAACAATCTGGCTAGCATCAAAAATCTCACCATAAGAAAGGTCTTGACCTCTCAACCTTTGCTTAGCATTCACCAAAACATTGTGTCTAACAGATTTCCCATTCTCCTTTCTAGAAATAACGGGATTTGCCCTCAAACTAAAAGCAAGTTTATCTCCTTCCTTTAACTTGGGGAGATATTCCTTCGTATAAACCTCTAAAGCATCGTTTTTAACAGGTCTATCATGAGATATTATCAAGAAAAACGGCGTTCTTCCACCTTCTTGTTTATAGTACAAAAAATCTCTTGTTTTTTTGCCTGTATTAGGAAACAACCCCCAAAGAAGTTGATGAGCTGCATAACCATCCGCTCCACTTTTTTTAGACAAAAATGCAAAAAGCTTGGGACTTTGCTTCAAAACAATTTTACTCAAGTACATTATCCCCCCTTTCTGTTTGCCCGATACTTATAAACTCTTTCCTCGAAGCAAATTGCCATCTTTTTCTGCTGGAAGAAACATCGTACCTTTCAACGCTATACATCATATCTAGCCCTGACTCTATTCCCTCTTCCCAAAAGTAATACACTTTTTTACTAAAAAGCGTTTCTTGTGGATAGCTCATAAAATTTTTCTTCTTCCAAATATAACTATTATCACTAATTGGTAAAACGAATTTCACCGTAAAGCCAGAAAATGCTTCTTTAAGATTTTCAGCGTCAACGACTAATGGAGACAATGGTAAAGCCGGCGGATTAGATTTTCTTCCAAAATACAAATGGTACCTAGGCTCTCTCAAAGCTTTCTCTATTTCACCCAAAGTCATTTCTCCATCTTTGCAATAAACACCCACTACATAAAGCGCATCACAGCGATATTCTCGTCTAGAAAGGATTGTTCCCAATTTGTTCTTTTTTGATAGTTCAGATTTACGAGTGTAATGTATTAAACCTTTTTCTCGTCCCAACACTTGAGCCGTATGAAAATCAGAAAGCAAAGATCCTGCAGAATAAACTTTGACCGCAACTCCCAAAGATTGAAAGAGCCTACTTTGCCCTTTTTCATCATTTCTTTTTATACCCAAAGCTGCAGCTATAAGCCCAATTACCGATGACTTAGAAGGATGACTAGCAGAAACTCTTTCTCCACCAACAGCTATCTCTCCCCAAGAAACTAAAGGAGAGTAAACTTGAAATAAAAGAAACTGCACAACTACACTCCCACAAAATCAAGAATATCTACAAGTTTCCCCTGCCCTTTTTCAACATCAAAAAATTTTCTTTCATCAGCACATTCCCCATAAATTTTATCCATATTCTCATAGAGATTTTTTATTCGCTCAATAGCTTCATTAGCCATATCAACACCTTCCACAGGTTTCAAAAAAGCAGAAGATAACTGTCTTGGCTGCTGAGAGCCTTTCTCTGCCAACAAATAGAGAGCTCGAGCCCTTGAAGCGTAACTGTTTTGCTTCCCAGAAGGTGCCACAGTTGCAGCCACCTCTACTAAAGACCTAATAGCTTTATTAGCCAATTCTTCATCCTTCAAATTTTCAACTAGCAAAGATTTATTTATACAAATATAAGTGTAAAACACTCCCGAACCAAAACCAGACTCACCAATATGAGCAGAACCTGCATCTTCTTGATAATCATTTAAATCGTCTACAGCTGTAAAGTAATCATCTTCTACAACAACATTATTTACAGTAAGTGCGTGAGACACCTGAGCAGCAGCTTCCATATTGTACTTAGGAGCAGCAGCCAGCATTCTACCAAATAACGCAATATCCACAGCACTTGCACCACTATGTAGTTTATCTATCTCTTTTTTGGATATTTCATAATTGTTCTCTTCTGCTTTCACTTTTGCCAAAGATTTCGCCTCCTCCAACTCCATAGGAGTAATGTGCGAAAGTTGCTCTATTTCTAGTTCTGCAAGAGGTTTATCCTTGCTTTTCTTGCTTTTCCCAAAAATTTTTGTAACAGCAACTGCAGATTGCAAAGCAATTTTTTCTTCTACCCCTTCTTTAAGCAAAAAATCATAAATCTCTTTTCCTATTTTTTTTGTCCTTATCCCTATGTTCCCTACTAAAGCACTTTGAAATAAACTTGATGTTCGCCAAGCTCTTTTTAAAGATTGAGAAGATATTCTAAGCCTATCCACTCCGCCCATTTTAGCGGTTTTTGGTCTTCCCAAATCATCACGATTAAGGTTTGACGGTGCATAATTGGTTAGCATATGAATTTGAATAAATTTTGACATTTTTCTACCTCTTTATTTTTTTTCTTGTAACAACAAACTTGTATAATAAGCTTCTGAAAGCTTAAATTTTAAACTTTTACCTATTTCTTTATATTTACCAGAAAATTCTTCGCTCCACAAAATAACAGTGTCTACAAAACTAATAAAGCCAACCTCCCCATCAAGCAAAGTAACCGCCCTACGAAGCAATCTATATAGCTCTACCCAGTCACGAGCTGAAAGAAGTTGTCGAAATCTCGTTTCTGAAAAAAGAACTCTACCTTTAGCTTCTCCACGAGTTGCCAACGCCTGCCCAAATTGCTTTCCTGTAGCTTTTTTTATGTGAGATCCAACTCCTGCTACTGTAGCCAAAGCCTCTAAAGGCAACCAATAAAGTACGCTTTTCAATCTAAAAGCTTGAGGGTTTAAGATAGCCTCTTGTGGAGTATGACATCTTTTAAGCTGAGCACAACCCCCTTTATCCTTTTGCAAATTCCCCCACCATTGCAAAAGAGACTCCTTCGTCTTTTCATTCATTATGCCTCCTCTTTATTCTTTCTCATATTGTTAAAAAACTTACCAACCCCTTTCCCAAATGCTTTACGAGCCTTCATTATCCTTTTCATATTTAGACCCTCAATTTTCTGAGCTAAAACGATTTCATCAAAAATATTTTCCACTTTACTCTTCACAAATTTACACCATAACTCTAAAAGTTCGTTCCTTCCCTCAACATCTTCAAGCCTACTCATCAATTTGCTTAATAAATCATAAAATTCATACTCTGTCACTTCCCAAAAAGAGTAGCCAATAAAGTTCAAATCACCTCTTACATCTTTTGGACGATTTGTCCAAGCACTCTTAATTGAGCTTTTCAGACATCTTACTATCTCCACAGTTTCCGATATTATTTTTGAAACAAAATCTTGGACAATCAAAATCTCATTAGGCTCCAATGGATAAAAAGGCATCGCTGATTCGTACCAACACCGAGCTTTCATATTATCCATATCAAATCCAGCTACCCACAATCTAAATCCATATTTACCAGCTATATCTCTTCTTAAATAAGACTCATAAAAAGTTTGTACCGTGATAGCTGGCAGAACATTGGGAGATTTCACAGCTAATCCCAGCCAATGACGATATCCAATTCCTCCCGGCTGAGCTTTTATAGATGAAGGTATCTCTTTTGGATTCTTGGGGTCGTACCGATATGCATTCAATGGATGGCTCCAAACTCCATCGTAATTATTCCCAAGATTTTTAGCTATATAAGATTTTACAATTTTGTTGCTTTTTACCCCTGAAATATCACAAAATCCCTCTTCATTAAGGAAATTCAATCTTATCCGCCTTGGCATACCAAAAAAATGATAAAAAGGATGTACTTCAAGGGAAAGAATCTCTTTCCCTTTTTTGTTGCTTATCTTAGTCTCTTTCATCCAAGGGAAAATATCAGACTTTTTGTCTTTAGAAATATCTCCTTGAATAGATGAAATTTTTTCTTCACTTAAAACATTAATCCAAATTTTCTCCCACAAAGTAGCTTCTTTTTTAGGAACAATTATGGTTGTTAACGGTCCTCCTCCTCTTAAACCTACTCTATGACCAGATCCTCCAGATGGTGCAAAGGTTTGCAAAGTGTAAAGTGCTAAAGCAGCCCAATATCCATCCATTTGGTTTACAAGCTCACTTTTTATGAAATGTGCCTTATTATTCTTTATTGTATTTTCCCCAGGAGCTTCTATCAATAAAGTTGAAACAGCCTTTTCCTCACCTTCCAATTGTTCAAAATCTTGCATAAAAGCACAACCCTTAGAGTCTATTGCAAAACAATCTTCATATTCTAGCACCTTTTCAGAAAATTCAGAAAAACTAAAAGAATCTTCAAACCTATCAATCCAATCTTCTTCACATTCTGGCAGAAATGCTACCTGAACAATACCAATAAGAAGTTGATAAAAAGCACTTTTAAAATCAGGACGAGGCATTAGCACTTCCATAACTGGATTAGTTTTATACTCTTTCAACAATTGATGAATTGCAATTTTCTCTTCCACACCATCTTTACGAACAATAGGCACCCAAACATCTCTAACTAAATTCATAACTCCCCCTTTTTTTCTCTTTTTTCAACTAACAAACCTAATTTAAAATCGTATCTTAAAATGACTTCTCCTTCTTCTTCATTAGTTCCCATAAGTTCCAATTTATTTTCATCAAAAACCAAAAATTGAGTGTCATACTTAAATTCTCTCTTGTTTTTTAATTCTTCTATAACACTCTTTTTTTCGCTTCATATTCAATTTCTGGATAAAGACTTTCCCTTATTGATAGAGAACTAAACTCCCATTTATGAATTTCTTCCTCAAATAAAGGCTTAATTTTATCATCTTCCCAACGGCACAGATACACAGTAATCGTCGGTTCGGAAAGTCTAGTTGAAACACTCTCATCTTCTTCCCATCTATAACTGCTAGCTCTAGAATACCCTTGCTTAAAACTTAATCTATTAAAATCAGCTAAAGTTTTTTTAGTAATAAGAGTAGACCAAGCTAAATCTTCAGACTCAACTAAAGTTTCGGGCACCAATATATCAGATTCTTCACTATAAACAGATTCAACCAACTTCCTAGCTTCCGAAGGTATTTTTATCCTTTGCTGTTTTTTTAATATTTCTTTAGTCCTCCAAAGAAGAGCTGCATCTTTATAAACAAACTGAGCTCTAGGAAAAGCGGCTGAAAACCAATCTTTTTGCGGAATCTCAACATCTTCTGGAATTAAACAACATAAAATTGCTTGCCCTCTTTCTCCACGCCAATGGCGATGCAACCGCCCTGCTCTTTGTATCAAAAGATCAATAGGTGCAAGATCGCTAACCAAAAAATCAAAATCTAGATCAAGGCTCTGCTCCACAACAGGACTTGCCACCAACACCCTACCTTTTCTCTGCTTCTCCCTAGACTCTTTGCCAAAATCATTTACCACTTTTTGTTCAATATCAAAGCGATTTTTTAAAGCAAAACGACTATGGAAAATGTCTAGCTCTACTATTATCCCCCTACTTTGTAGTTCACGATAAGCTTCTAGTACATCCACTATTGTATTTCTAATCCAGCAAACGCATTTCCCTTGCAAATAGGCTTCTTCTACATCTTTATATATCTCCACTACAGAATCTCTAAACTCAACCAGTACATCTTTATTAGCAAACTCAGCTGAATTAATTTCTTTTTCCAAAAACAACTCTGCATCTAAAGAAGTAACTAAAGGGAAAACAGGTGTTTTCGCAAGTTTTGGAGGCTCTATCTGCAATCCTTTTGCAAAAGCATCACAAAATATTTTTCTTATTTTAAAAGGAAGAGTTGCCGAAAGCAATATTACAGAACCACCAAAGCTAGCCTGAGCTTTTATCAAATTCTCTAAAAATCTGAGCATATATGCATCAAAAGAATGAACCTCATCCACTATTAGAACCTTTTGTGTCATCCCATAAGCACGGAGAGATTGATATCGAACTGGTAACCCTGCCAACAACACCTGATCAACAGTTCCTACACCTATATCAGCAAGAAGAGATTTTTTAGAAGAGTCCGCCAACCACTGCGAGCAATAAATTTCTTCTTCTAAAAAATCTTCTTTACGACTTTCTCCTTTCTCCAATAAATTCTCAAAATTTGAAACATAAGATTTAGAAAATTTTTCAGATAAATGTCGAGAACCATGAGCAAGAACCAAGCTAGGCTTTTGCCCATCTTCATAAATAGAACGATATACTTCTGACATTCTATCATACATTGCATTAGAAGTAGCCATAGTAGGTAAAGCTATAAAACAGCCTTGACCACCTCCAGCAGCCATAATTCTTGAAGCCAAAATTAAAGACGCTTCCGTTTTCCCTGAACCTGTAACATCTTCCAAAATAAAAAGTTGCGGTCTTCTAGATACAACTACTTCATTGCAAAATCTCTGCAAAGGAGTAAGACTATCATTAAACAAAGGAAACAACCTCTTTGCTCCTACATCTTTACACAACTTTTTAGGAACAATTTCTGTATTTTTTAACGCTTTTTGTGCTTTTTCACAAGATTTTAAAAAATAACTTTGTAAAACCTCTTTACTCGAAAAGTAACCAAATTCCTTATCTCCTGAGGCTATCCAATCACATATAGAAACCGCTCCTGCAATTTGCCAAGAAAAAATTTTAACTCCTTTCAAAATAATCTTCCCCTTTTCTTGGGGCAAATTAGCAATTTCAACAAGCTCTCGCAGGGTTTCATCGGAAATAAATAAAGATTTCATTACATCCATCCATTCCCAAACAATATCTAATTTTTTGGTTGGCAACATTTTCCCCTCAGGTGGAACACCATGATGTCCAAAAGAAATACAAGCAAAAACTTCTAAAAAAATTCGTAAAAACCTACAATCTTTATTTGAAAAGCGGAAAGATTTTAACAAATAATCCGATGCAATAAAAGTCCAATATTCATACCCCTTTTGATCATGCCGAGTATTATAAGGAACTATAGAATAAACTCCTGTTAACTTTTTAACAATCTCAGGACGCAACCCCTGGAACTGTGAACTTAACTTACCTAAATCGTGGATACCAAGAAAGAAAGTAAACAACTGCATAAAAGCTTCCCTAGAAATTCCACATACTTCCATAGCTTTTTTCACAAACCTTGACGATTTCTCCAACCAAACTTTCCCCACTGCAGCTACATCCAGACAATGATAAACAAGCAAATGGTAATTACCTTCTTTATCCGCTTTCCCCCAATACTTATAAATATTTTCTTTCATTCTATATCCTTTTATTGCAGAAAAAAAAATATTTCTCACTCGTCAAGGGAAAAAAGAAAAAAGCAAGTTAGCTTTTGTTGAATTCTACATTTGGAAAAGTGAGGCTCCCCGCTTATGCGGGGAAAACTCTCAAAGCTTAATAAATTCTACAAAAGCTAACGGTTCATCCCCTTAGAAAAGGGGAAAATCCTCACTTATTGCCTTTTTAATCAATAAGAAGAAAAATTGTCAACTAAAAAAGCCCACCTCCTCACGGAGATAGGCTTTTGTTTTCTATAATTGTCTTCTACTGCATATCAAATTTTTTCTTGATGTAGTACTGTTGCACTGTAGACAAGAGGTTAAACACTGTCCAGTACAGCACCAAACCAGCTGGGAAATCGCGAAAAATAAACACCAAGAAAACGGGCATTCCGTACATCATCATCTTTTGCGACGACTGCATCGCCTTTTGCTGGTCTGTCATCTGCGAGGTATCAGCAGAACTCGCCATGGTGAACTTCTGTTGCACGAACATAAACAAGCCCATCAGCACTGGCAATATGTAATAAGGGTCAGGAGCAGCCAAGTCGCCTATCCAGCCAACAAACGGCTGTTGACGCAGGGCGATGGAGTACTTCAATGCAGGATACAAAGCGATAAAAACCGGTATCTGCAAAAGAAGTGGCAAGCAACCACCCAGCGGGTTCACACCTTGCTCTTTGTACACATTGCGAAGCTCCGTATTCATCTTCATCTTGTCAGTTTTGTACTTCTTCTGCACTTGGGCTATCAAAGGCTGTATCTTTTGCATCTTCTGGGTCGACTCAAACATCTTGTGTGTTAGAGGATACAAAATCAGCTTCAGAACAAAAGCAAAAAGAATAATTGCCACACCGTAATTGGGGATTACAGCGTAAATATAACTCAAAAGCTTCACAAAAAACTTACTCAACCAATTTAAAAAACTCCAAGTTTTATCAGAAATCTTCTCGAAGCCACCACCCATAGCTTGCAAATTTTCGGCAATCATCGGACCAAAATAAAGCTTATACTTATGCGAAAAATTGCTTTTATTCTCCAATACCTTAAACCTGAAAGAAGGATTGTCATTCACAGCAAAAAACTCTGTCTTGCTAACATTTTGAAAACCTAACTTCCGTACTCCGATGGTAAAATATTTATTATAAAGAGCAACAAAAGAGGCATCGCCGCTAAAGCTTTTCGTTTCATCATCAAAACTGCTAAGAGTCTCACTTTCAAGGCTATTATCCACATATGCTGCCGCTCCATAGTCGCGATTCTTACCTTTTACATACATTTCCGTTTCGGCTATGCCATCGTCCAGAGCTATTTGATAGGAATTAAACTCCTTACCTGCCACTCTCAGCTCAAAGTCCAAGACAAAATCTTCGCCAATGGTAAAAACTTTTTCGTACTTATCGCCGATAAACCGCAGACTATTGCCTTCTAGTTTGTAGTCGAAGATATAGTTTTGGTAACTCTTTTGGTCAAAAGAAAGAGAAAAAGCTCTACCAGCCAAAAGGTTTAGTGGGATCTCGCCTTGCAAATCTTTGGAGTACTCTTTAAGGAACACAGCCAACAACTGTCCCCCACGATTAGAAAAAATAAATTTGATTTTTTCGTTTTCCAAAGTGATACTTTCGTTAAGTTTCACACCCTTGCGACTCTTCACCACCTTTACAGGTGCTGATACGCTAGGCTCAGTGGACGATACTTGTGCCATCTGCTGACTCTTGGGTTCACTTGTCTTAGTTTCAGCTTTTTCAGGCTGAGGATTTAAATACCTGTTACTCAAAAAAAATACGGCAAAAATCAATAAAATTGCCAAAACTGTTTTCTTATCCAAACCAAACTCTCCTAATTTTTTACTTTAATGGGTCGTAACCGCCACGAACAAATGGGTTACACCTGAGAATCCTCCACACACTCAAAAGCAAAGCTTTGAAAAAGTTATACTTCAGAAATGCGAGCCTTGCGTACTGACTACAAGTGGGAGTGTATCGACAACTGTTGGGCAAATACGGAGAAACGCCGTTTTTATACGCCCAAATCAAGCCCAGTGCCAACTTATTTAGTAGGCTCATTTCAATTCCCTATTTTTTGCTGAAATGCATCCAGAGATGAACACATCTCCTGCCAACTCAAAAAGCCACTGCCTTTTTTGCCTATCACCATCACCTGTTTATCTTCCAAAGACCAAAAATCTCGGAAATAGTGTTTAAGTCTTCGTTTCAACTTGTTTCTTTTGTTGGCTTTGCCTACTTTCTTGGACAACACAATACCTACAGCCGACTCAAAACCTGTCTCTATTAAAAAGGTAAAGTACTCCGAAGAGTACCTCTTACCTTTGCTATAAAGTTTTTTAAACTCTCTGCTCTTGCGAAAAAAACGCATTAGTGGGAAAGTCTTTTTCTTCCTTTGGCTCTTCTCATATTCAAGATTTTACGCCCACTGGCAGTGGACATCCTTTTGCGAAAGCCATGCTTATTCTTCTTCTTTCTGTTATGGGGTTGAAAAGTTCTTTTCATTTGCTTGCTCCATTACCACCTGATATGAGCAAAAGCACGGTTAGCCTCTGCCATCTTATGGGTCTCATCTCTTTTTTTCACACTAGCTCCCTCGCCGTTATTAGCAGCGATAAGCTCTTCCGCCAACCTTTTACTCATCGTGTCCTCTTTGCGAGTGCGAGCAAAATTGATAATCCAGCGGAAAACCATAGCTTGTCCTTCTTTGGGGTCTATCTCTCTTGGCACTTGGTAGTTCGAGCCACCTAGCCTTTTGGAAACGACCTTGACCTGAGGAGTAGCGTTTTTGATAGCTCCTTCAAAAACTTCCATTGGGTCTTTTTCAGTTTTATCTTTAATAAGGTCAAAAGCACTATAAATAATCTTCTCAGCCAAAGACTTTTTCCCTTTGAGCATCAAACAATTTATAAACTTACTCAGTCGCACACTATTAAATTTGTAATCAGGTGTAATATTTCTTACTACCGCTTTTCTTTTACGAGACATCTGTTTTCAGCTCCTTGTATTATTTAGGTCTTTTAGCACCATATTTCGAACGAGAAGTTCTCCTTCCCTCTACACCCTCGGCATCGTGAGAACCACGCACTACATGGTATCTCACACCCGGTAAGTCTTTTACACGACCACCGCGGATCAGCACGATAGAGTGCTCTTGCAGTTTGTGTCCTTCACCCGGGATATAGGCAGTAACCTCTTTGCCATTGGACAGCCTTACTCTGGCAACTTTACGCAAAGCCGAGTTCGGTTTTTTAGGTGTAGTAGTGTAAACTCTGGTACAAACCCCTTTTCTCTGAGGGCATTGATCCAAAGCACGATTTTTCTTGGTTTTAGTAACCTTTTTTCTACCTTTTCTAATAAGTTGATTTATTGTGGGCACAGCCTTCCTCCAAAACTATTAAATTTCTCCAAGTAAGTCTTCCATACTCTCCGAAGGTTCTTCTTCGGGAGATAAAATGCTGGCAACAGCACCAGCTAGACCATCTTTTTCTTTTACCAATTTGTCAAATTCATCCCTATAGAACTTGCTTCCCGTACCGATTGGTACAAGATGCCCCAGGATGATGTTTTCTTTTTGACCATTCAATGGGTCAACTTTCCCTTCGATCGCCGATTGTGTCAATATTTTTGTTGTCTCCTGAAAAGACGCCGAAGAGAGCCAACTATCGGAGTAGAGTGCGGCTCTGGTAATACCCAAAAGCACAGGCTCAAAAGTCGCACCAACCCCTTCATCACTCTCCACTATCTTATTCTCTTCCATCACTTTAGTTCTAGAGACAATCTCATCTTGCAAAAATATGGTATGCCCGGGGTCGACAATTCTCACATTTTTCAGCATCTGCTTGATAATCACGCCCACATGCTTATCGTCAATCTTCACACCTTGCTTGCGATAAACGCTTTGGATACCATTGAGTATCAGTCGCTCAGCCTCGCCGATACCTTTGGCACGCAACACATCGTGCGGATCTAAAGGTCCATCGGACAGTGCATTGCCAGCCTCCACATAGTCACCTTGATGCACAATAATCCTTTTCCCCAGTGGCACTATGTACTTTTGCTTCTCGCCGTTCTCAGTCTCCACAAATATCTTCCGCCCAGTACGAGACAAGTCTCCGATAGTTATCTTGCCGTCCACTTCCGAGATGATAGCTTTATTCTTGGGCACTCTAGCCTCAAAAAGTTCTTGCACCCTCGGCAAACCGCCTGTAATATCGCCCTGTGCCTCCGATGCTCTCGAGGTTCTACCCAAGATGCTCCCGGGGAAAGCGTGGTCGCCCTCTTGCACATCCACACTTAAGTTCGGTGGCAAAGGAATAATCTCCTCATCCCCATTGACAGCCACAATCCTAATCTGTGGCTGGATCTTCCTATCTTTAGAGGCGATGACCGTAATTTCTTTGTTGCCAGTGAGTTGGTTAAACTTTTCCTTAACCGTGGTGTCTTTCACAAAACCATCGAACTCTATCTTACCCTTGGTAGTAGCGATAATCGGATGCGAGTAAGAGTCCCACGAGATGAGCTTGGTATTAGCTACCACCTTCTCACCCTCTTTCACATACACCGTGGAGGCATACTCCACCTTGTGCTCTTCCAACTTCTTACCTTTGTCATCCAAGATTGCTATCTTGCCCAAGTGTCCCTTGGCTATGATGTTACCATCTGGATCTTCGATGATATTCATCCGCACATACTTAACCGTACCATCTACAAACGAGACCCGCTCGGATATCTCCACATTGGTGGAAGCCGATCCACCAGAGTGAAAAGTACGCAAGGTCAACTGTGTGCCGGGCTCTCCGATGCTCTGAGCTGCTATCACGCCCACTGGTTCACCGATGGTTACCATCCTCGATGTACCCAAGTTCCGCCCATAGCACCTAGCACAAATTCCCTCCTTCGCCTCACAAGTAAGAACAGAGCGGATTTTCACCTTAGACACACCACTGTGCTCCACCTCATCAGCTAGCTCGTTAGTGATGTCAGAGTTGGCTGCTACTATCACCTCACCCGTCTCTGGGTGCACAATGTCTTGGCTAGCCACACGACCTCTTATCCTCTCGGATAGAGACTCAACGACCTCCAAGCCCTCTTTCAGAGCAGAGACCTCTAGCCCTTTGATAGTACCACAATCTTCTATGTTTATCACCGCATTACGAGCCACATCCACCAATCTTCTGGTCAAATAGCCCGCATCTGCTGTCTTGAGTGCTGTATCGGCAAGACCCTTACGAGAGCCGTGAGTCGATAAGAAATATTGGAACAAGTCCAGTCCTTCCTTGAAATTAGCTTTAATCGGTGTCTCTATCACTCCCAAGTCGTCGTTATCGGCTTTCACAGGCTTGTCCATCAATCCACGCATAGCTCCCAGCTGCTTGATTTGGTCTTTACCGCCTCTAGCACCTGATATGTGCATAATGTGGATAGAGTTCAAACCGTCTTGGTCTTTGGCAACCTCGTCCATCAACTCATCAGTTATCTCCTCCGTTACCATCTTCCATGTGTCCACACTTCTATTTTCCCGCTCACGGTTGGTAATCCTACCTTCCATATAGCTCAGCATAATCTCGTCGATTTTTTTCTCAGCCTCGGCAATCTTCTTCTTCTTGCCCTGTGGCACTATCACATCGCGGAAACTAAAAGTAATCCCCGAAACCGTAGCGTACTTAAAGCCAAGATTTTTCAGCCTATCCAGATATTCAGCCGTCGCCGCTTGTCCGACAGCTTCGAAAATCTTGGTAGAAAAGCTGTTAATCCTGCCTTTATCGAACACATGATTTTGGTACTCGATGCCCTCTGGCACGATGTCATTGAAAATCACTCTGCCAACTGTGGTAACGATAAACTCGCTTCCCACTTTGTAGTTTATCCAAGTGTGCAACCCTATGGCTCGCTCACCAAGAAGCTTCCCAGAAAACTTTTCGTTCTCATAGACAGCTACCACCTCTTGGGCACTGCCGTAAAACTTCAGCTTCTTGCTATCTTTTGGCATAGGAGTCTTTTCCATAGTCAGGTAATAAATCCCCAGCACGATATCTTGCGAGGCTAACATCGCCAGCTTACCGCTAGCAGGCAGTAGCAAGTTCCGAGACGAGAGCATTAATAGCTCAGCCTCTTGCACAGCCTCATCTGTCAGGGGCAAGTGAACAGCCATCTGATCGCCATCGAAGTCAGCGTTGAAAGGCGTACACACCATCGGGTGCAGCTTGATAGCTCTATCTTCGGTGAGCACTGGGTAAAAAGCTTGAATACCCAACTTATGCAAAGTTGGGGCTCTATTGAGCAGCACTGGATGACCTTCGATCACCTCTTGCAATATTTTCCAAATCTTAGGCTGTCTTTTCTCGATGAGCTTCTTGGCAGTTTTAGTCTTTTCTACCTCACCATAATGTTCTAGCCTCTCGATAAGAAACGGCTTAAAAAGCTCCAAAGCCATCTCTTTGGGAATGCCACACTGGTCGATTTTTAGCTCTGGTCCCACGGTAATCACAGAACGAGCCGAGTAATCTACCCGCTTACCCAAAAGGTTCTGGCGGAAACGACCTTGCTTACCTTTGAGCTGATCTGTCAAAGATTTGAGTGGTCTATTGCCACTGCCACGCACAGGCATAGATTTGCGAGAGTTATCAAACAGAGCGTCCACAGACTCCTGTAACATCCTCTTCTCGTTACGCAATATCACTTGCGGTGCTCTAATGCTGATTAGTTGCTTCAAACGGTTGTTGCGAGCTATCACTCGACGATATAGGTCGTTAAAGTCGGATGTGGCAAATCTACCACCGTCTAGTGGCACTAGAGGTCTGAGTGTCGGTGGTAACACAGGCAAGATGGTCATTATCATCCACTCAGGTCTATTGTTAGACTTCAAGAAAGAACTAACCACCTTCAGCCTTTTGACGATAGATGTCCTCTTTAGAGTAGATGTCTCGATGCTCAGCTGAGCCTTAAGTTGCATATCTTCGTTTTGCAAATCTATCTGGCACAACAGCTCTCTGATAGCCTCCGCACCAATCTTGGCTTCAAAATCGTCGTCCACCTTCTCGATAATCTCGTAATAAGTTTCTGTGTCTATCAAGTCCAGACGGTCGTAATCGCTATTGCCCGGATCGAGAATGATGAAAGATTCGTAGTAAAGCACCCTCTCTAAATCTTTGAGGGAGATATCCAGCATGGTAGCCACCTTGCTGGGCATAGACTTCACATACCAAATGTGCGACACTGGCACTGCCAGCTCGATGTGTCCCATCCTAGAGCGACGCACTCTGGAAGAAATAACCTCCACACCGCACCTATCGCAGACAGTTCCCGCAAAACGGCGTTTTTTATATTTCCCGCAAGAACACTCATAATCTTTTACAGGACCAAAAATCCTCTCGCAAAAAAGACCATCCCTTTCCGGCTTGTGAGTTCTATAGTTCAGAGTCTCTGGTTTGGTTACCTCGCCAAAAGACCACTCTTTGATCCTCTCTGGCGATGCCAAACTGATCTTCACTGCTTCATAATCAGAAACTACTTCATCTCTTTTAATTTTTCTTATCACAGTAAAACTCCATTATTTTTCTCGGTCTTCATCATAAAAACTCGATGTCAAAGCCAAGTGATTTGAGTTCATTGACCAAAACCATAAAAGACTCGGGTGTCCCAGAAATAGTCGGGTTTTCGCCCGAAACTATCGATTTGAAAGCCGCAGTACGCCCTTGCATATCATCAGATTTGATCGTAACCATCTCTTTGAGCAAGTTCGCTGCACCATAGGCCTCCAGTGCCCAAACCTCCATCTCTCCTAGTCTTTGCCCACCATGCTGTGCCTTGCCTCCCAGAGGTTGCTGGGTTATAAGTGAGTAAGGTCCTGTACTTCTGGCGTGCATCTTGTCTTTAACCAAGTGATTAAGCTTAAGGATGTACATCATCCCCACAGTAACCTTCTGATCGAACGGCTCGCCAGTCTTGCCATCGTAAAGCACCTGCTTGCCATCTGCATCCAGTCCAGCTTTGCCCAGAGCGTTCAAGATGTCTTTCTCGGTAGCTCCATCAAACACTGGCGTCTCCACATTAAAGCCCAACATCTTGGCAGCTAGCCCCAAGTGAGTCTCAAAGATTTGCCCAATATTCATCCGCGAAGGCACACCCAGCGGGTTGAGCACGATATCCACCGCCTGACCGTCGTTGGTAAAAGGCATATCTGCAATAGGAGCTATCCTAGAGACCACACCTTTGTTACCGTGGCGACCAGCCATTTTGTCTCCCACGGAGATCCGCCTCTTCTTGGCGATATACACCTTGACCATCTTGAACACGCCTTGCTCCAACTCGTCGCCCTGACGCACTCTATCGCGTAACTTCTTGTAAATGTTCTCGTTCTCGCCATACGCAACTTTCACCTTGTAGATGACAGTGTCGTAGAAGTTTTTGTTAAAATCTTGCTCCGAGGTAAAAGATGACTTTAGATCAAGCGTCTTGAAATCTATTGAGTCGATATCCGCTTTGGTAATCTTCTTTCCTGGCTCCACGAAATAATGCCCAGAGGTGCGACTCTTCAGCTCCTTGGAAGTTTTACCAGCAATCTTCTTCACGAACTCAGACTTAAGGAAACTCTCAATCTTGTTTTTGCGTTCCTCAAAATCTTTCTTGTATTTATTCAGCTTAAACTCTTTCTCTTGCTCGGCATCCAAATCTTCTTCCTCTCGAGAGAAAACTCGTACATCCACTACCACACCTTCCATCCCAGGCTTAGCCTTGAGTGATGTATTGGTAAAATCGCCAGCTCTATCACCGAAAAGAGCTCTCATCAAGTTCTCCTCGGGCGATGGATCTATATCCGAGCTTTTGGGGGTAATCTTGCCCACGATAATATCGCCGGCCTCTATCACGCTACCCAGCCTTATAACGCCTGTCTTATCCAAATTTCGTAAAGCGTACTTCGAAACATCGGGAATGTCGTACACCAGCTCTTCTCGTCCTGACTTCATCTCTCGCACCAGCACCTCTTTCTCTTCGATATACAAAGAGGTGAAAGCGTCTTCCCAAGCCACCTTCTCGCTCAAGATGATAGCGTCCTCATAGTTGTAGCCATACCAAGACATAAAAGCGACCTTCAAGTTGCGACCCAGAGCCAAGCGACCCTTATCTACAGAAGGACCATCCGAGACGAAGTCGCCCTTCTTCACCTTTTGTCCAATCTTAACCACAGGTCTTTGATTGATACAGGTGTCTTGGTTCGACCTTTTGTACTTGGCAAACTCTATCCTCGTGCAGTTATCTATAGACACATCGTCATCTTGCCCGATGCGTTCTAGCTCCACATAGTCAGCCGTTACAGCCGTTACCTTGGCATCAAACGGAGCAAGGCGAACATTGGCACAACTCTTGGCTACTACCTTCTCCATACCCGTGCCTACCACGGGAAACTCTGGGTTAAGTAGTGGCACAGCCTGTCTCTGCATATTCGAGCCCATCAAAGCTCTGGAAGCGTCATTATGCTCCAAGAACGGTATTAGCGTCGTCGAGAGGCTCATCGCCTGCATCGGCGAGACATCCAAGTAGTCTATCTCTTTTTTGGCAACTTGCAAAAATTCGTCCCCGCGACGAGCAAACACGAAATCTCTGACGATGTTGCCCTTATCGTCTATCTCGATACCTGCCTGAGCCACAGTAGCTTTCGCCTCCACACTCGGGTTGAGGAACTCTATATCTTTGAGCACTTTGCCGTCTTGCACTTTGTAATAAGGGGTCTCCAAGAACCCAAACTCGTTGACACGCGAGTAAATCGCAGGAGAGTTGATAAGACCGATGTTCGGACCCTCTGGTGTCTCAATGGGACATATCCTGCCATAATGGGAGTTGTTCACATCACGAGACTCCATGCCAGCTCGCTCTCTTTCCAATCCACCCGGACCAAGAGCAGTAAAACGCCTCTTGTGTGTAAGCTCTGCCAGTGGGTTAGTCTGCTCCATAAACTGCGATAGCTGACCTGTCAGGAAAAAAGATTGTACAACAGAAGACAAAGTGTTGGAGTTAATCAAATCGTAAACAGTAACCTCATCGGGAGATGAGATAGCCATCCGCTCGACAGCCACCCTCGTAAGACGAGTAAGCCCGATATTGTACTGCTCTTTGAGCAGCTCGCCCACAGAGCGAACTCGGCGGTTCTCCAGATAGTCGATATTATCCACATCCTCTTTCCCGTCGAAGATAAAGATGAGCCTTTTGATGATAGCGATAACATCGTCTTTGCCCAACACAAACTGATCTTGTGGTAAGTCTAAGCCCAACTTTTTGTTGATGTTATAGCGACCCACCTTGCCGATAGAGTAGCGACGATCATCAAAAAACAGCGAGTTAACAAAACTGGCAGCATCCTCTTGCGATGGGCTCTCACCCGGACGCATCAAGGTGTAAATCTTGCTACTAGCCTCCGCCGTGCAAGTGGTAACATCTTTCTCTAGCGTGTTTTCTATCACGCTTATCGTAGAGTTAATATCGCCAGATATCACTGTTACCTCTTTAATGCCGTGAACATCCAGCTCATCTATCATATCGATAGAAATCTCCACGCCAGCAGACACCAGCACCTCGCCAGTCTCTGGAGAAGATATATCATCAAACGCTTTCTTGCCCTCAGACTCTTTCAGTGGCACTACATCACTATCATAAAAAACTTTGCGGATATCTTGGTCTTCGGAATAACCCACAACCCTAAGGAGAGTGGAAATAGGCATCTTTCTTCTTTTGTTGATATAGACATACACCACATTGTGCACATCCATAGCAAACTCCAGCCATGTGCCTCGCTCGGGGATCACCTTCGCCGAGTACAAGGGCTTGCCACTAGGATGCTTGGTCTCCGTGAAAAATACACCATATGACCTATGGAGCTGAGAGATAATCGCCCGCTCAGCACCATTAACCAAGAAAGTACCATCTTTGGTAATAATAGGGACATTACCCAAGATAATATCTTGCTCAAGAATGTTTTTGACCTTTCGCTCGCCCGTCTCTGCCAAAAGGTCTTCGTCGTAAATAGTCAGACGCAGTCGTGCAGTTATCATCGCCTCGTAAGAGAGATTTCGCAACTTACACTCCTCTAGCCCATACTTCTCTTGTTTTACCTCGTACTCCAAAAATTCAAGAGTGAACAACCCTTTATTGTCTTCGATCGGGAAGATATTATTAAATACAGCTTGTAACCCTTGATTTTTGCGTAATTTGGGATAAGTGTCTCGTTGCAAAAAATCGTTAAAAGATTTGGTCTGAGTCTCTAGTAAATCTGGTATCTTTACTTGAGGAAACCCAAGAGTTTCAAATCTTTTTTTGATTCGGGAGTAATTTTTAAACTTTTCCAAAAACCAATCTCCTTCTAAATTTAAACCCCGCAGATAGAAAGTATAACGGAAGCGTTACGAAAACACTTCCGTTTAATAACTTTAACTTGATACTTTTTAATAAACAGATTAAAAAGCTCCTACTTCATCTCTGCAGTAGCACCTGCTTCTTGGAGCTGTTTTACAGCAGCTTCAGCATCCTCTTTGGACAAGCCTTCAGCTACAGTTTTTGGACAGTTGTCTACCATGTCTTTAGCCTCTTTCAGACCAAGGCTAGTGATAGCTCTTACCGCTTTGATAGTTTGGATTTTTTTGTCGCCAGCACCGCTGAGTACCACATCGAACTCAGTTTGCTCAGCAACAGCTTCGCCACCAGCAGCGGCAACACCTGCAACAGCTACAGGAGCAGCAGCAGACACACCAAAAATCTCTTCCATTTCGCTTACAAGCTCAGAAAGCTCCAAAACACTCATCTCTTTAATAATATCGATTACTTCTTGTTTCTTAGACATTTTATCCTCCACTCAAACTTTTTACTTTTTATCCGCTATAGCTTTTATAGCATATATGAATTTCTTTATTATCTGACTATTAACACTCACGAAGTTAGAAATAGGTGCGTTCATACTCGAGAGTATCTTAGCCAAAAGCTCGTCTTTCGATGGCAACTTAGCCAGCTTCTCCAAATCTTCAACAGAACTAAAAACTCCATCAACTACGCCCGCTTTGAAACCAAACGGTTTGTTGCCCATCACATCTTTAACAAACTCTTTGATAACCTTCGCTGGAGCAACTTCGTCTTTTTTAGACACAGCCACGGCAGTCTCTTGGTTCAAAAAGTCATCTAACCCATCAACCTTCACCTCTTTTAGGGCATGCTTTATGAAAGTGTTCTTCGCCACGAAATAGTCAACTTTCGCATTACGCAACCTTGTCCTTAGCTCTTCCACCTCTGGGATATTCACCCCTTTGTAGTTCACCAAAACTATAGATTTTGCATCCGCGAGCCTGTCGACGATTTTTTTTACGATATCTTTCTTAATCTCTTGCATCTTAAATCGCCTCCTATTTACTAGCTTCTGCCATCACGGCACGAACATCCAACTTCACGCCTGGGCTGATCGTGGAACAAACACTCATCGATTTGATGAACTCGCCTTTGAGCGACTGAGGTTTGTCTTTGAGGACAGCACTAACACAAGCCAAGATATTCTCTTGCAGCTTGTCGCTGGCAAAGCTTCTCTTGCCCACGATGAAATGCAGATTAGCAAGTTTGTCTGTACGATACTCTATCCTACCACCTTTCACCTCTTTCACAGCATTAGCCACTTCTTTGGTTACCGTTCCCACTTTCGGATTGGGCATCAATCCCCTTGGACCCAAGATTTTGGCAACTTTCCCCAACTTGCTCATCATAGCAGGTGTAGCGATAACTACATCAAAATCTAGCCAGTTCTCGTTCTGAATCTTCTCCACCATATCTTCCACCCCCACATAGTCAGCCCCAGCAGCCTTAGCATCTTCAGCTTCTTGCCCATCGGCAATCACTAAAACGCTCACGCTCTTACCAGAACCGTTGGGCAACACCAAAGAAGACCTAATCTGTTGATCAGCTTTCCTCGGATCGACCCCCAAGTGGCAGTGAAATTCCACGGTTTCGTCATATTTAGCTTTGTTAAAACCTTCCAAAAAAGAAAGTGCCTGACCCAAGTCGTAGCTCTCCCCTCTGTCAAATTTCTGCAAAGAGTCTAAATATTTTTTACTTCTTTTCATCTATCTTTCTCTCCCTAGCGAATACACAATCTCCTGCAAGTTCTCGTATTATGGTTGGTCTACTTTTCGACCGTTACACCCATAGATCTTGCAGTACCAGCAATTATGTTCACAGCAGCGTCTAATTCAAAAGCGTTCAAATCTTCCATCTTCTCTTTAGCGATTTTCTCTAACTGAGCTCTGTTGATGCTTCCAACCTTTTCTTTGTTGGGCACGCCAGAACCTTTAGCGATACCAATCTCCTTTTTTATCAACACAGCAGCCGGTGGAGTCTTGATGTCAAAGGTAAAAGATTTGTTTTTTTGCACATAAATAACCACAGGGAAAATCATTCCCTTGTCATCTTTCGTCTTATCGTTAAATTGTTTACAGAAATCTGCAATGTTGATCCCAGCTTGTCCCAAGGCAGGACCTACAGGAGGAGCAGGCGTAGCAGCTCCGGCCGGCAATTGTAATTTTACAGAAGTCTCAAAAGTTTTTGGTGCAGCCATTATAATATTCCTCTACTTAATTTTTTCTACTTGATCTATCTTAAGATCTACGGAAGTTACTCGCCCAAAAACTGTTACATTCACCAGGACTTTATTCTCATCCGCAGACAATCTGGTTACCTCGCCATTGAAATCTACAAAAGCTCCCGAAATAACCCTTACTGTATCTCCTACGCTAAAATCACACTCGATTTGCGTCTTCTCTTCTTTACTCTCTTCTTCCTCGCCCAACATCCTTGCCACCTCTTTCTTGGTAAGTGGCAACGGTTTTTTGCCAGTACCCAAAAACTTGGTAACTCCGTCTACACGAAGAACATAACTAAACAACTCTGGGGACAAGTTTGCCTCCAAAATTATATAATTGCTAAAAACTTTTCGCTCACGCTCAATCTTCTTACCACCACGAATGTGATAAGTAGACTGAGTAGGTATCAATATCTGCCCCAAATCTTTTTCATAAGATTTACCCTGAATACCTTTCTCGATTATCTCTTTGATGCGAAACTCATAACCAGCAAAAACATGGACAACATACCAATTCATAGCTAGCGGGCTCACATCAAGTACTTAACAACTGTGTTAAAGACAACATCCACCACAGTCAAAAAAGCCGCAATAAAAGCAGAGACAACCATCACCACGATAGTACTCTCTTTCACTTGCTCGAAGCCCGGCCAGTCAACCAGCTTCAGCTCTCTTTTTACATTTTTAAAAAAACCAAAAAGTTTACTCATTACAAATCCTAAAATTAAATGGCAGGACAGGCAGGACTTGAACCCGCAACCCTCGGTTTTGGAGACCGATGCTCTACCAATTGAGCCACTGTCCTACAATTTTATTATTTAATCTTGTTTACCTGTTTGTGCATAAGGTGCTGTCTGCATTTCGGGCAATACTTTTTGTACTCCACTTTCTCAGGGTGCAACCTCTTATTCTTAGTCAACGAGTAGTTTCTACTCTTACACTCGTTACATTCTAACACAATAATATCTCTCATATAATCACTTCCAAACAGTTAATAACTAGTTAATATTTTACGCTTCGATCTCGGCGATAACACCGGCACCGATAGTTCTGCCACCCTCACGAATAGCAAAGCGAAGACCCTTATCCATAGCGATAGGCACGATCAGCTCGCCCTTAATCTTCACATTGTCGCCCGGCATCACCATCTCTACGCCCTCTGGCAAGCTCAGCGTACCAGTAACATCTGTGGTTCTAAAGTAGAACTGCGGACGATATCCAGAGAAGAAAGGCTTGTGCCTTCCACCCTCGTCAGCCTTGAGCACATAAATCTCACCCACGAACTTGGTGTGCGGAGTAATGCTCTTTGGTGCAGCTAGCACCATGCCTCTTTCCACTTCTTCTTTTTTGATACCACGCAAAAGCACGCCAACATTGTCGCCAGCCTCAGCACTGTCCAAGATTTTGCGGAACATCTCCACACCAGTACAAACAACCTCGACCGTGTCCTTGATGCCCACACGCTCCAGCTTATCGTTTATCTTCAACCTACCAGCCTCCACACGACCAGTAGCCACAGTACCACGCCCAGAAATAGAGAACACATCCTCCACAGGCAGCAAGAAAGGTTTGTCCACCTCACGCACAGGCTCTGGGATGTATGTATCCAAAGTCTCGACCAGCTTCTCTATTGCAGCCACACCCTCGGCATCATCTTCGAGAGCCTTCAGTGCAGAGCCTTGAACAAATGGAATATCATCGCCCGGGAACTTGTAAGAGGTCAAAAGCTCTCTAACTTCCATCTCCACCAGCTCCAAAAGCTCAGCATCGTCCACAAGGTCGCATTTATTAAGGAAAACCACCATCGCTGGCACGCCAACCTGATAAGCCAACAAGATGTGCTCACGAGTTTGTGGCATTGGACCGTCGGCAGCAGACACCACCAAGATAGCACCGTCCATCTGAGCCGCACCAGTAATCATATTCTTCACATAGTCGGCATGACCGGGGCAATCCACATGGGCGTAATGCCTAGCGGCAGATTCGTACTCCACATGAGCAGTCGAGATAGTAATACCTCTTTCTCTCTCCTCGGGAGCGTTGTCTATCGAGCCAAAATCAGAATATTCGGCTTGTCCTTTCGATGCAAGCACCTTGGTGATTGCAGCTGTGAGAGTAGTTTTACCATGATCCACATGACCGATGGTACCTACATTTACATGCGGTTTGCTTCTGACAAATTTTTCCTTTGCCATTGTTCCTCCTTAACAAAAAAACTGTTTAACAATTTTCTATCAACTAATTAAATATGGAGCTCATGATCAGAGTTGAACTGACGACCTCTTCCTTACCAAGGAAGTGCTCTACCACTGAGCTACATGAGCCTGCCTTACTCAGTATCGTCTTGCATTACACACAAAAATGGAGCGGGAAACGAGATTCGAACTCGCGACCCTTAGCTTGGAAGGCTAATGCTCTAGCCAGCTGAGCTACTCCCGCTCTAAAAAAAATCCGATACAAAAAAAATAATGGTGGTGGGGGAAGGATTCGAACCTTCGAAGGCTTCGCCGACAGATTTACAGTCTGTTCCCTTTGACCGCTCGGGAACCCCACCACTGTATTATAAAATTCAAAAATGGAGCCAATGAGAGGACTCGAACCCCCGACCAGCTGATTACAAATCAGCGGCTCTACCAGCTGAGCTACATTGGCAAATTGATAATTAATAAACCACCCTTCAAAAAAAGTTGCCACCTTAATAACAATAAGGTGGCAAAAATGGTGGCAGGACCCAGACTTGAACTGGGGACACAAGGCTTTTCAGGCCTCTGCTCTACCAACTGAGCTATCCCGCCAATAAAGGAGGTATATTTTTAATGGTTGGGCCGGAAGGATTCGAACCCTCGAATGCATGGACCAAAACCATGTGACTTACCGCTTGTCGACGGCCCAACTTCTAAAAAAACTTTTTCGATCAAATAAATGGCGGAGAGACAGGGATTTGAACCCTGGGTAGGGGTGAACCTACACACGCTTAGCAGGCGTGCACCTTAAGCCGCTCGGTCATCTCTCCACGATATTTTAATCATAAAAATGGCGGAGGATGAGGGACTCGAACTCTCAAGGGCATAACCCGGCGGTTTTCAAGACCGCTGCCTTACCAATTAGACTAATCCTCCATCTAATTATCCACATCTATTAATTATCAATTCTGGTCTAAAAAATATTCGGCTGTTTCACTGTCAAATCTTTTTTTCTCTTTAGCCAAAGAAACTTTATGGATTTACAAGTTAAATATAGAAAGCTATTTTTTTAGCTGTAAACTAAGCGAATAGACAGCATTTTTTTTTAGCGATAACTCATTACAAACTTGAACAATTGCTTCTTTTTTGGACATTCCAGACAAAATTTTGGCTTCCAAATTTTGCAAAACAACTTGTTCATCCACAATCTGCTCAGAGCTTGCACCGTCCAAAATTATCACAAATTCACCTTTAATTTTTATCTTATCTGACTCTTTTACAAATTCAGATAAAAATCCTCGGTAAAAAGTTTCATGCAATTTTGTCAGCTCACGAGCGATCACCACTTTGCGGTCGCCAAAAAATAGCAATAATTTCTTCAAAAACTTTTCTAGTCTGTGGGGAGCTTCATAAAAAATCAAAGGGGCGTCAATTTTCAAAAGCTTCTCGTCCAACTTAGTACAAAAACCCGCATAATAGAACTCTTTGGTAGGTAAACCACTAGAAACCAAGGCGGTTACCAAGGCACACGCCCCAGGAATAGAGACAACATTATACCCTTGAGTTACAGCTAATTTCACCAACTCCTGACCGGGGTCACTAATACAAGGCGTGCCAGCATCGGAAACTAAAGCCAAGTCTAGACCAGAATCTAAAAGAGACAGAACATCGCTATTCTGTCTCTTCATATTAAACTTGTGATAACTCTTCATCTTGGTGGCTATCTCATATTTGGCGAGTAACTTCCCCGTAACACGAGTGTCTTCAGCCAAGATGAAATCCGCATTTTGCAGCGTCTGCACAGCTCGGTAAGTAATGTCTTGCAAATTCCCAATAGGTGTCGCCACCAAAAACAAAGTGCCTTTTTTTTTCAACTTGCTCTAAAGTTTACAAACAAGAAAAAGGGTTATCTGGATCTTCCTCTGGGGTTGCAGAAACTTTTGCATATTTTTGCCAATCTTTGGCAGAGCCCTTATCGCTTTCGGCTTTCTCCTTTTGGATGTAATACCCTTTGGGCAACTTTACAGGGTCAAGCGAGAGCTTCCTTTTTACCTTATCAATGCTAGAAACTTTCAGCGTTATCTCTTTGCCGATGTCGTTCTTGTCGTACACCAGCTTGGCAGCACGCATCTTATCCAGAGGCAACAGACCAGTAATACCCTCGACTATCTCCACGAACACACCAAACTTGCTAACACCCTCTATCACGCCCTTTATCGGCTCACCTACAGTGGCATACTCTTCGATCTTTTGCCATGGATTCTCTTTCAGGTTTTTGAAGGACAAAGATATTTTTCTCTTCTCTTCGTCCACATTCATCACCTGAGCTTCCACTGTGTCGCCCACGGATAGTACTTCGTCGGCTTTCTTGATCCTCTTGCCCCACGAAAGCTCCGAGATAGGGATAAGAGCTTGTACGCCTTCACTCATCTCCACAAAAGAGCCAAAGCTTGTGTTTTGTACCACCTTGCAAGTAACAATATCACCCTCTTTATATTTGCTCACAGCCTCTAGCATAGGGTCTACGGTCAAATCTTTGATGCTCAAGTCTATCTTATCGCCTTCTATCTTCATTACCTTCACATCTACCACATCACCAACCTTTACCACCTTAGAAGGATGCGAAACTTTGCCCCAAGATAAGTTGCTAATGTGCAAAAATCCACTAACACCACCGAGGTTCAAAAAAGCAGCATAATCTTTTATATTCTCGACTTTGCCTTTTACTATAATACCAACAGCAAGTTTCCTTAGAGCTTCCTCTTTCTTAGCTTTAGCAGCTTTAAGTAAAATCTCTTTGCGAGAAAGAACAAAATCTTTTCCGCCATTTTCCAACTTGATAATCTCAAAATCGAAAGTTTTGTCAATAAAGGCTGCTTCATCTTGCACACGAGATAAAGAAAGATGCGAGTAAGGGCAAAAGCCTGTTTTACCCATAGCTGACACCAAAAATCCACCTTTGACCGCTTTCAAAACTTTGCCTTGCACGGGGACATTTGCCTCTTTGGCTTCTATAAGCTTCATATTAGCAGCGTGGTCACTATTTAGTGCTTTACCTATCTCGATGACATTTTCGTCCACCCTCAAGATAAACCCCTCTATTGTGTCTCCAACCTTATACTCTAGCTCGCCGTCCTTGTTTTGATACTCAATGATATCGGCAAAAGCGTCTTGCCTAGCTTTGAGGGATAGCACCAAACTTCCGCCTGCAATTTTAATAATCTCTCCAGAGACTTGGTCTCCCCTTTTGTAGCTTACCAGCTCTTTTTGTGACTCTTCGAATAGCTTAGAAAACTCCTGCGTTGCGTTATTTTCTGACATATAAAACCTTCCAAATATTTCTTCTTTAGTCGCAAATTTGAAGGAAAGTCGATAGTGTCCAACATTTTTTGGTTTTTTTTGTCAAAACCAACAACTCCCTTGAAAATTTCATATCCTTTCCCTCTTAGATTAACTCATAATTTTTAGTAAACAAGACAAAATCGTTTGCTCTTATATTTACTTCTTGCTGTTTTGGATTTGCTCGTCTATCATTTTCAACCCATTGTAAGTACTATCCAAATTGGGATGACCTTGGGGGAAGTTAAACTCCAGTATTTTTATTGCCCTTTCTATATACTCTTTGGCTACCTCATACTCACCTCTATCAACATAAATATAAGCCAAATCATTATAAGAGGAAGCAAGGTCTGGATGATTTTTATCTAACACTTTTCCCCTTATCTCTACTGCCTTTAAAGCAAACTCTAAACCCTTTTCTAGATTGCCCAAATCTTTATAAACAAGAGCTAAATTACTATAAGAAACAGCAAGAGCGGGATGATTTTCATCTAACACCTTTTCTCTTATCGCAAGAGCTCTCAAGTCAAACTCTAACGCCTTTTTTGAGTTTCCCAAATTTAGATATATCATAGATAGATTATTGTAAGAAGTCGCAAGGTTTGGGTGGTTTTTATCCAACACCTTTTCGAATATCGCAACTGATTTCAAGCCAAACTCTAAAGCACTATCATTTTTTCCATTCAGATGGTATAACCAGCTAAGCTCATGATAAAAGTCAGCATACGAAATAAACCCTTCTGGCAAACTACCAATCAGCTTTTTCGCCTTTCGCTTGTTAGCCAAAGCGTTTTGGTAGTTACCATTTTCTTTTAATAAATCTGCGTAGAGGTTCAAAAGAAAGAACTCTTCTTTACCTGTTTTTGCTTGCTTTATTTTTTGGGGCAAAGATATTAGCAACTTTCTCTTTCTTTGTTTTTCTTTTAGGCAATGTATTGACTCATGATCTTGCAAGACTTCATAAATATTGATTAAAAAAGATTCAAAAATAGGACTTTCAGAATTCTTGTTTTTTACTAATTGCAAAAGAAACAACAAGCTATTTTTAAGTATTTCATTTTTCTCTACCTCCTCACACAGGTCGTGTCTGGCAAAATGGTATAAAACGGTATTTTCAAAAGTGTAAACAAACTTATTTTCTTTTACCTCTTTTTTTTCTGCAATAATTGGGCAGTTTTTTTCGTCTTCATATTCCAAAAAATCAGTAAAAATATCTTCAAAATCGTCATATTTTTTACTCTTTATCTCTTGGCAAGATTCATAATAAGCTTGCGTGGCAAATACAGGCACGAATTTTTTGCCCATCGCAGAACAGAGGTTAAGAGTTTTGGTGATAACATCTTTGTGGTTTTCTTCTTCTTCCCCTATCCTGCAGCCTATATATTCTTGCAGAAAGCCGTATATTCTACCAAACAACACATAAATATCTCCCTCTAAAACCCATACTTTTAGTGACTTATCATAATAGAGAGAATTCCCTCCCTCACTTTGGTTTTGCAAAAGCTCCCAGATAATCTTTATTAGAATAATATTACTCCCACTAAATTCATACAGCTTTTTTGCAAAATCTTCTGGTAAATTTAGCTTTTGAAAAGTGTCCATAAAATCTTTTTTGCTAAAATATGGTTCAAACTTTTCTTGCAAATAGTAACTATTATTCAACCCTTGCGTAAAATACTCAAAATCAAAGCTATCCATTACTATCACAAAATGTGCTCCTGTATTTGTATTATAAGATTTTTCTATAATTTTTTGGATTTTTTTATGATTTTCAATGTTTTCTTCTGGATAGTACAAGATAAATAAAATTTTCTCTTTGGAGATGACATCTATCAATTCGTTTAGGTGCTCTAATATATCACCTACTGTATTTATTTTTATTTCATTTTTAGAAAAAAGATTAGCATAAAATTTAACAAATACAGACAAAACTTTCGCTATTGCAGCTAATTGTGGAGAAAATATTGCAGTTACAGATACACCTAAATCTATAGTAGTTTTTACTGCTTCCTTTTTTTTACTTTCTTCTGGATTTTCTTCAAACTTTTCATTTAGTAATCTAAAATCTAAGGCTTTACTATTTTCTGGGTAGTAAATTTCATCTATTTTATCTAACACTGTTTTTTTGCCCGCTTTTTCTTTCCCAGACAGTATTAAAGTTTTTGGTGTATATTGTTCGATATTATTCATCAAATATTTAATTGATTTTGCTATCTTTTTTTCTATCCCTTCTCTGTGAATATAAGGAAATTCCTGTGTTTCTTTACTCACTAGCCATCCATTCTCTCTCATAAATTTACATCTCCTTATGTTTAGTTTCCCAAAATATTTTCCCGCATCTTGTTGCTGTTTTCTAATATAGACATCTCCTACAACAAGCAATTTGAAATTTGTGAGCCATCAATTTTAAGTCCAGAATTTTCAAGCGATTTTTTTCATTCGCCTTATTATATCTGCTAAAAATCCGCTCGCTGAAAAGAAAATAGTTTGCGTGATGTTCTTTTTATTCTCCTCTTACCCTTTGTATCAATATTAAGGAGAAAATTTTATGAAAAACTTAGCTTTTTTGCTAATAGCAACAATGAGCATCGCTTTAATCGGATGCGATAACGACTTCATCAGTCAGCAGACTACCGACAATAGCATCGTCATAGATGGTAACGATGACGACTGGGGCGAAGAAAATATAACATTGGCACAAAATGTGTATCTGGGCATCAAAAACGACAACCAGTATCTTTATTTGTGCTTTACCGCTCCGATAAAAACCATCTCATCTGAGATTTTGGAAAAAGAGATAGCTTTTCAGTTTAAGACCAAAAATGGCAAAAAAGTGGGTTTGAAATTCAAAGATGAGCAACCAAAATTGGCTGGTAAAAACAAAAACGACGAAAAACCAGAGCCAAAAGAAAGACGCCCAAAAGATGAAGACAGCACAAAATCTGGCGAAGAGCGAATCCCCGACAACAAAACCAACTTTGAGCTTATCGAAAGGAAAATCGAAATCTTTGCTAAAACCATCGAGGTTACCAACTTTCGTGGCAACATCAAAACTTACGATTTAGAGCGAACTTTCGGGACAGAAGCAAAAATAGGAGTAAACAAGCAAAATTTTGTTTTCGAGATGAAAATCCCTTACAACAACGATGTGAGTTTCCCTTTTAGATTAAACAACGCTAGCAAAGACGAAATTTTCGTCAGTATGGAGATACTCCCCAAAGAGCGAGAGAGAAAGTTTGACCAGAACCAGCAGTTCAGCCAAGATGGGAGCTCTAGCAAACAAGAAAATCGACCTCCCAGAGGTGATGGCAAAGGCGGTGGTATGGGCAAAAACGACAAAGAACGCAAACATTCTGCTCTCAGCCATAAGTTTTCTATCGTCCTAAATCAAAATTAAACGGAGAAGAAAATGTTAAAAAAAATCTTTAGCAAAAGAAAAATAGCGATAATGCTCGCCGCTTTCGTGGTAGTGATTATTATCTATTGCCTTTTGGGTGAAGGAGAAGACTCTGCGGAGTTCACTTTTGACCAAATACAAAAAGGAGATTTGCTGAACTCAATCTCCTGCACAGGCACGCTAGAGCCTGTAGGCAGTGTGGATGTCGGCACGGAACTTTCGGGAACTGTCAGCCAAACTTTTGCCGACTACAACGACGATGTGGCAAAAGGGCAAATTCTGGCTATCTTGGACACGACTCTGCTTAGCATCAATTTGCGAAGTGCTCTTGCCGACCAGATAAAAGCTGAGTCAGATTTTCGTCTAAATAAACTCCAGTATCGCACAGATCAGAAACTTTACAAACAAGGAGTGATATCCGAGCTAGAACTTATCACTTCCGAGAAAAACTTCAAGACGGCAAAAGCAACTCTAATAACTGCCCAGACAAATGTCGAGAAAATCAGACTCAACATAGATAAGTACTCCATCATCCGCTCGCCCATCGATGGCAAGGTGATAGACAGAAGCATCGAGGCTGGACAAACCGTAGCAGCTAGCCTCTCTTCGCCTACACTTTTTTGCATCGCCGAGAACCTCGAGAATATGGAGATTTACGCTAGTGTGGACGAGAGCGACATCGGACAAGTACAAAAAGGGCTAGTAGCAACCTTTACGGTGGAAGCTTATCCTGAGCAGACCTTTACCGGCACAGTCAAACAGATAAGATTACAGCCCGAGACGGTGTCCAATGTGGTGAACTACACGGTGATTGTGGAAGCGAAAAACGATTCTGGATTACTATTGCCTGGAATGACTGCGACTATAGAGTTTATCATCGAAGAGAAAAAAGATGCCTTTTATGTCAACAGCTCTGCCCTCGAATTTATACCAACTCTCGAACACGCAAGAGGTAAAAAGAAAGGCAAGCGACCAGAAAAAAGAACAGAAGCTCCGCCCGCTAAACCTCAAGAAGTAAAAGAAGAAGGAGAAAATAAAATCTGGTACTTTGACGAAGACGAAAAGCTGAAATCTATAACCGTAGAAGCAGGAATGACTTATGGGACTAAGATAGAGATATACGGTAGCGACCAACTTAAAGAAGGTTTAGAGGTTATCATCAAACAGAAGAACGCCTCTGCTACTGCTAACAATAACTCCAAGACTCATGATAACAGAGGATCAAGACCTCTTTTTTAAAGGGGATGCACTATGAAATCTGTCATCCATATGAAAAAAATCAGCAAAACTTTCCAGATGGGAAGCCAAGAAGTGAAAGCTTTGCAAGAAGTGGACATACACATAACTCAAGGAGAGTTTGTAGCTATCATGGGTCCTTCTGGTTCGGGCAAATCTACCCTAATGAACATCTTGGGATGTCTAGACACACCTAGTGGCGGAGAGTATTTCTTAGACGGAGAAGACACCGCAAATGCGGATAAAAATGAGTACGCCAAAATTCGCAATCAAAAAATCAATTTCGTATTCCAAGGGTTCAATCTATTGCCACGCACAACAGCTCTGGAAAATGTACAGTTACCACTTATGTATAATCATCATAAAGAGATCCACAACACCAAAGAAATTGCGATAAAAGCACTAGAAGAGGTAGGACTCGCCCAAAGAGTAGACCACATCCCCAATCAGCTCTCTGGCGGACAACAGCAGAGAGTGGCTATCGCCAGAGCCTTGGTCAACGATCCAACGATTATCTTGGCAGACGAACCGACGGGAAACTTGGACAGCAGAACCTCTGTAGAGGTGATGAACATCTTTCAGAAGTTAAATGAAATGGGCAAAACCATCATCTTGGTAACTCATGAGCAAGAGATAGCTGCCTACACCAAACGCTCTATCGTGCTCAAAGATGGTAAAATAATTTTCGACAAGCCTATACAAAATCGTCTGCAAGCGAAAGAAGTTTTAAAATCTCTGGAGAAAAACTAAATGAAACTGAAGAAAATTTTCAAGATCTCCTTACAAAGCATCTGCAAAAACAAGATGCGTAGTGCTTTAACATCTCTGGGCATCATTATCGGGGTTTGCTCTGTTATCGTGATGGTAGCTATCGGACAAGGCTCTCAAGAAAAAATAGAAAAGCAAATAACCTCTCTAGGCACCAACCTTTTGATGGTCTTTCCCGCACGCACCAACAGAGGCGGAGCAAATCAAGCACGAGGAAGTTTCAACAAAATGAAAATCACAGATTGCCAAGCTTTGATAAAGTATGGAAGCAAGTTCAAATATGTCTCAGGCGAGACTCGGGTAAGCGGACAAATAATCGGAGGCTCCGGCAACTGGAACTCTTCCGTAGAGGGTACTTCGGAGCAATTTTTAAAAATCAAAGATTGGGAATTGACCAAGGGTGAGTTTTTTACCAGCAAAGATATCCAATATAAGAAAAAAGTGGCTGTGTTGGGTAACACCGTAGCCGAAGAACTTTTTGGCGAAGAGAACCCCATCGGAGAAAAGATAAGGATCAACAACACCCCTTTCATCGTCATCGGCGTGTTGACAGAGAAAGGAGAGACTGGAATAGGCAACGACCAAGACGATGTAGTCCTCGCTCCCATCACAACCGTCCTCAGCCGACTAAAAGGCGGAAACAAGATAAACATGATCTACATCAGTACCACGGACAAAGAGTCTCTGGACGAGGCACAACTAGAGGCAGAGCAGATAATGCGTATAGCTCACAAGTTGGAAGACGGCGAAGATAACGACTTCGAAATCAAGACTCAGTCACAAATCACCGAGATGGCGTCCCAAACCTCTAAGACCTTGACTTTGCTTCTGGGAGCTATAGCGGGAGTATCGCTAGTGGTAGGAGGCATCGGCATCATGAACATCATGCTGGTGTCTGTAACCGAACGCACCAGAGAAATCGGCATCCGCCTGTCTATCGGTGCTCGCAGTAGCGATGTACTTTTCCAGTTCCTCGCCGAATCTATCACCCTAAGCCTTTTCGGAGGGCTAGTCGGCATCTTGCTGGCAATGCTCATCTCGGGTTGCCTTGGCTGGTTCACCTCACTAAATACCAGCATACACCCTCTTGTAGTACTCATCTCTTTTGCTTTCTCGGGCACAATAGGGATATTTTTCGGTTACTATCCCGCTAAAAAAGCCGCCAACCTAAACCCCATCGACGCACTGCGGTATGAGTAAAGGAACAATCTTTTTATTTACTCTGATTTACCAGAATTAGAGATTTTTCCCTCCACCAACCACCGCCAGATAGGCATCACCTGTATCTGCACCCCATCTCTGCTAAACTCATCGGCTTCATCCTCGCTCAAGATTAGCCCTCGCTCAAGATTATACATCTTACAAGCCTCCAGCAATCCCTTTACCTCTCTTTCTCGGGTGCTTTCTTCCGCCAGACTCACCGTAACCTGCACCGCCAAGCAAATTTTATCTTTTATCCGTATCACAAAATCGCACTCCATTTTTCCACGATGGTAGTAGATGTCGCCCCCTTGCCTGCGCAACTGCAAAAACACTACATTTTCTAGCACTCTACCTTTGTTTTCGAAAAATCTAAAAGACAAACGGTCAGAAAAAGCTGTATCGATTGAGTAAACTTTCTTGGGGTTCACTATCTGTTTTTTCAAAGAGCAGTCGTAGCGATTGATGACAAAGAAAAGGTAAGAATCTTCCAAAAACCCCACATACTCTCGCACGGTGGTAGCCGAGGCAAAACCAAACATATTTTTGAGCTTCGTGTAACTGAACTCCTTGCCCACATTGGATAGCAGATAAAGTGCCAGCTCCTTCATCGCCCGCTCATTTCGCACCTTATGTCGCACAATCACATCTCTATAGATAATGTTTTCAAAAATATTGGTCAAAAAGAAAGAGTTGCCCGTTTGCAAATACTCAGGAAATCCTCCTTTTTTCACATACTCACCAAAGTAAAAACGCAACTTGCGACGAACCTCCTCAAGATAGATATCGTTCTTCTTTAGTGTAAATTTGTGCAACGCCAAAAATTCCCCAAACGAAAAAGGCAAAATTTCGAACATTAAACTTCTGCCCGTCAGATGTGTTCCCAGCTCCTTGGAAAGCAAAGTTGCATTTGAACCTGTCACAAACACCTTTTTCCCCTGATTGTGCAAGCGACGCACAAACCTCTCCCAACCTAGCACATTTTGAATTTCGTCAAAATAGAACAAATTTTGCTCCCCAAAAAGCTCTATAAAACACTCCTCCAACAAACTAAAATCTTCCACCCTAAAGTCGATCAGCCGCCCATCATCAAAATTCAAATAAAAATCTCTTTGTGCATTTTCTCGTCGCACAATCTCCAAAAGCGTAGACTTTCCTGTCCGCCTAATGCCCACAAAGATTTTCACAAAACCATCTTGCAGACTGCTCCTGATAGCCGACAGCCTCTCTCGCTCCACAAATCTCTTCTTGGCAATTTCTCTGCCTTGCTCCAAGATAATGATTTTCAATCTTTCCTTAGTCATCTTTTCTCCCTCATAATTGTCAATTACAAATGCACAATTTGAGTAAATATTGTCAATTAATTATTAACAATATAACAGGAAATTATCAATTACCAATTAACAAACGATGAGGACTCACAAAAAAAGCCTGCTTTCACAGGCTTTTAAAATCTACTAAATTTACTCTATCTCTCCAGCGTCATTATATTTTGTGCCAACTATCTTGATCACAGCAAACACAGAAGTAACTCCAAATATTAAGCAAAAGAAAGGATGCAGTCCATAACCAGCGAAGATGAACAAAGCGAAAGCTATCACAGCCACAACTATAGCATAAGGCATCTGAGTGCGAACATGGTCTATATGGTCTGCCCCAGCCCCTGTAGAGGAGAGAATCGTTGTGTCAGATATGGGCGAGCAGTGATCTCCCATCACCGAGCCTGTCAGAACAGAACCGATGGTAGCCAAAACAATTGTTCCAATTTCTGATTCCCCACCAACACCGCCAAATCCCACAGCTATAGGAATAGCTATGGGCATTAAAATAGCACAAGTCCCCCAAGAAGTGCCCGTAGCCAAGGCGATGAAACAAGCCACCACAAAAGTCAAAGCAGGCACTAAGTTTCCAGATAATATGGTTTTCAGATTTTCCACTATCCACTCCGACAAGCCCATCTCATCTATCACAGCCTTAAGAGCGAAAGCAAGGCAAAGCACTATGCAAGCCATCAGCATCGTCTTCACGCCTGATACCCAAGAGTCTACCGCCGCTTTGAGGGTAAATTTCTTGTTCAGCACACCTTTGGCGATAATGACCATAGAACTGATAAAAGCTCCCCAAGTAAGCACCACAGAAGCGTCAGCATCGCCGAAAGCGTCTTTAATGCTTTTATCCATTCCACCACCGTTATACCACAGTCCCACTAGCGTAACCAACAAAAAAACACCTAATGGAATCAGCATATCGTAGATAGAGCCAACTACTCCTTCATCTGGCAAAAGAGTTTTGTCTTCCACAATAATCGGCTCTGCCCCTTCACGATTCACTTTGCCAGTCCTTCTAGCTCTAAGCTCAGCATCCAACATCGGTCCAAAATCCCTTTGTAAAAAGATAATCAGAAAAGCAAAACAGAGTGCCAAAATCGAATAAAATCTAAAAGGTATCGTTTGAAAAAAAACTATCATCGGATTAGCTTTTATCCCCAAAGATTGAAAAGCGGTGGCAATCAAACCAATTTCCATAGCTATCCAAGTGGAGATGGGAGCCATGGACGAGGCACTAGCTGCTCCAGTATCAATAATGTAAGAGAACTTCTCACGAGAGATTTTTTGCTTGTCCGAGATAGGTCGCATCGTGTTACCTACCAAAAGTGAGTTAGCATAATCGTCGAAAAAGATAGCTAAAGTCATCAAGAAAGTAGCAAGCATAGTAGATCTGGTGCCAGAAGCTTTACGAGTGAGAGCATCGGCAATAGCTTTGGTGCCCCCAGTCTTGCTAATGATGCCGATCATACCACCGATAGCCAAGCAAAAAAGTATCACGCCCACATTCCATGCATCTGCAAGAGATTTGCCGACGATGTAGGTGCTAAAAGTCTCAAGTAGCCCTTTGACGGGGTTCCAATCATTGATAATGGTAACACCCACAAAAGTACCCAAAAGCAAAGATATTACTACCTCTCTTTTCCATATCGCCAACCCAATGGCGATTAGCGGCGGCAAAAGTGCCAACCACCCATAATTTGATTCCATAATTTCTCTCTCCTTAATTTTATTTTTTTCTGTAACGCTAAACAAAATCCGCTTTAAATAGCGGTTTGCGTTGTCTTTTCTCTAACCTTAGATGAGGATATTACCTCAGACAATAAAAACCCGCCTGCTTCGACGGGTTTTTACTTTATCAAATCAGCTTATCACTGGCTAAAAAAGTCCCAGCCAGTTAAAAAATCCTAGACCGTGCAAGAACACAGCGAAGATAATCACTGGGGCGATGAACTTGCAGATGAACACAAAAGTCGGCAAGTAGGCTACAGAGTACTTACCATCGCTACTAAGCTCCTTGGTAATAGTTGCTCTATCGAGCCTCCAACCCACGAAGTAGCTGATGAACATTCCGCCAAGAGGCAAGAACCAGTTAGCAGACAGGTAATCCAAGGCGTCGAAGAAAGTTTTGCCCGGCAAGAAGTGAATGTCGCTCATAGAACCCATAGACAAAGAACAAGGGATACCAATCACGAAGCAAGCCATTGCCATTACGACGGTAGCTTTTTTGCGAGATACGCCTTTCTCCTCTATCAGATAGGAGACCAAGCACTCCAAGATGGATACAGCACTGGTCAAAGCAGCCAACGCCAAAAGAACGAAGAAGAGGAAGCAGAAAAACTGACCACCGGGCATCTGGTTAAAGACATTGGGCAAAGTAACGAACACCAGCCCTGGTCCAGCTCCAGGCTCTATGCCAAAGGCGAACACAGCAGGGAAGATAGCCACACCAGCCAAGATAGCAATAACAGTGTCCGCAACGCTGACCTGCACAGCTATCAAGCCAAGGTTCTCTTTCTTTTGGATATACGAGCCGTAGATAAGCATAGTACCCATTCCCAAAGACAAAGAGAAAAAAGCGTGACCCAAAGCCACCAAGACAGACTCGCCCGTCAAATCAGACCAGTTGGGCGAAAAGAGGAAAGCAAGCCCTTTGGAAGCTCCCGGCAAAGTTATCGCACGCAAACAAAGGATCAAGAGTATCAGCAAAAGAACAGGCATCAAAATCTTGGAAGTTTTCTCAATACCCTTTTGCACACCCATCACTATCACACCCGCAGTAAAAAGCATAAATAAAAAGTGCCAAACTAAAGGCACCCAGTCGTTAGAGATGAAACCACCAAATATTCCACCGATCTCGGCAGCAGATTTGCCCGTGAACGAGCCTGCTGCAGCTTTAAAGATGTAATCAACCGTCCAACCTGCCACTACAGAATAGAACGACAAGATGAAAAAGCCGGCCAAAATCCCCAAAAATCCCACAAAATACCAGTAAGTTTTGGGAGCTAAAGCCTTGAAAGCACCCACTCCATTCCGCTGTGTCATCCGTCCCAAAACAAACTCTGCCAACATCACCGTAACGCCGACTATGGTTATACACACTAGGTAGACTATCAAAAAAGCAGCTCCTCCGTGCACTCCTGTAATATAAGGGAATTTCCAAATATTACCGAGCCCTATAGCAGAGCCAGCAGCAGCGGCGATAATGCCGATTTTCGTGCCAAAAGACCCTCTGTTTTTTACATCCATAATTTTTCTCCTTATTAGTTATTTTTTACTTCTGTCCCACTTTCTGTAGCGGGAAACGCTTTGACAAGGAAAAAAACAAAATATAATGGCACTCTATCCCTTTATCTGCCAAACTCTCACGAGTTTTGTAAAATAGGTTACTTAAAGAGAGAAGTTTTTGCCTTTGCACAAAAGTAGCAAAAAAAGAAAACTGCCCAAGATAGAGGTTACCACGCCCACTGGCAAAAGCCACGGCAATAGGAACTGACAAATGAAATCGCAAAGAAGCAAGAAAGAAGCTCCCAGCCAAAAAAAACTGCTGAACTCTTTGACCTGCAACCTGCGTAAAACGCTAGGAACGATGAGCCCCACAAAAGGAACAATGCCGATAAAAGCGGTAAAAAATCCAATGAGAATGGAAGAGTAGAAAAATATCTTCTTTTTTAGCAGATGTATGTCCACACCCACAGAGTGTGCCAACTGATTACCAAAAGAGAGAATCTCCACTTGGCGACGCAGGCGAAAGAGGGAAAAAATAATCATCACCATAAAAAGCAAGAAGAACAAGAAAAAGTAAAACTCCTGCCTCAAAAAGATATAGTCCAAATTGCCCAGCAAGATGCCCAAAATCCGCGAATCTGCCAGCAGGTACAACAGCAACGAGATGAGAGAGTAAAATAGGAAGTTCAAAACTACGCCCGAGATAATTAACTTGGAGCTACTAAAAACTCCCGAAGAGTTGGCAATCTTGAACACGATAAACATGGTAAGCAAAGCTCCCAAAAAGCCAAATAACGGCATCAGCAGAAAAAAACCCGACAAGAAAGCCAAGCAAGAGCCAAAAGCAGCTCCCGAAGAGATACCCAAGATGTAAGGCTCGACTAGTTGGTTACGAAAAATCTGCTGATAAATATGCCCCACAAGGCATAAAGATCCTCCAGCAAAGAGCGATAAAAGGTATCTGGGCAGGCGAAGTTGCCAAAAAAGATGCCACGAGCTAAACCCAAAAAAAAGGTAAGCGACAGATATTAAAAAAAACAGTAAGAAACTTTTTCTCAATTTATCGCTTCTTTGCTCCTGATGAGCTCTTTCATCCGCTTGATACCTTGCAAACAGCTTGGTGTGGCTCTGAGGACCACATCTGGATTTATATCTTGCACGGTGAAAACTTGCCCTGTGCGGACAGCCGAAAGCTCTGCCCATCCCAAACGATTAGCAATGTCCTTTTTCTTGACCCCCGGCACAAAGCAAAAAATAACTTGCGGGTCAGCTTTGAGCAAATATTCTTGGCGAATGCGGGAATAGTCCCGAGGCAACGCCTGAAAGATGTTCTCGCCACCAGCTGCCGTAAGCAAAGCTCCTACAAACGAGCTACCCGAGACGCTCATCAAGGGTTTAGTGGCTATCTCCACATACACTCTGAGCTGGGCTTGCTGGGTTTGGCTCAACGCCCGCAGAGAGTCTTGGAAAGCGTCAACCAACTCTTGAGCCTCTTGCTGCTTGCCACAAATCTGCCCCACTGCCAAGACATTCTCCAGCATCTGCTGGATATTCCGTGCATAAAAGCGGTGAGAGGGTATCTTCATCTTTTGCAATTTGGACACCAGAAGCTCCTGCTCCAACCCCGTAGCTAACACCGCTGTGGGGGCGAGCCTAACCAGCTTGTCGAAGTTGACATTGCCAAAACTCCCCACTACCTCAGCTCCTGCTAAGCGACACTCTCTGGTAGCACCCACCACCATATCTTCTGCACCCAGAGCCACTAAGATGTCAGCTATCTCTGGCGAGGTAACCACCAAGCCACCTCGCTGGTTACTCTTACACGATAAGCTCACCAACAAGAAAGCAACAAGAAGAAGACAACCAAGAGCTCTCATCCCAAGTTCAAAACCACCTAAAATGTCATCCCAATCTGAAACTGTGGCTCCCAAGAGTTTTCGTCCAGATTGTACCCGTAGTCGATACCGATTATCCCGATAGGGCTATTGAACCTAAAGCCGAACCCTGCACCATTCTTCAGATTGGTAAAATTTATCTGCTCGTACTTGTCGCGGGCGTCTCCAGCATCATAAAAAAGTAAACCGATGAAAGTCTCGCCCACTATCGGGTAAGCCAGCTCACTAGAGAAAATCAACATCCGCATCGCACCGTCTCCCTCATCTGGGATACTACTGTTGCTATAGCCACGCAACCCGTTGTAACCCATACCTCCGATGTAAAACTTCTCGGCTGTGGGCACGCCCTCGTTGGCTCGTATCGGCTCCACAAAGCCTGTCCGCCATTTGGTGCGAAAAGCAAAACTCCCCGGCAAATCCAGATACCAGCTAACCTGATAAATCTGCTTGAAGAAGTGTTCGTCCCCTCCGAGTAAAGAGCCTGCAAGCTCGGAGTAGATGCTAAAATCCGAGCCAAGACTAGGAAAAAAGACATTATCCTTTTTGGCTCTAGAGAAACTTAAGCCCAAGCTACTGGTGTTTTCCCACCCTTTTTCAACCTCCTCATGCAGGTCGTCGCTAGCGTCGCTACTAAGGTTAGAATACTTGGTTATATAGTTGCTGTAAGTCAACTTGGCGTTGGCGTAGTCCAGCCAGTAAAGGTACTTACCCAGCGTTAAAGAACCACCCATCTTTTGCCAGTCGTAATCGTCATAGCCTCTTTCCGTGTTATAGACAGAAAAGCCCCCCAGCACATCCGAGTCGTACAGATAAGGGTTAGTAAAGCTCAGCTCGTAGTTCAAGAGTTCCTCGGCAAACTTGATAGAAGCGGTGGTCTGCCAAGCGTTACCCAAGAGGTTTCGCATCTGGATGCTGAACTCTCCGACCATCCCATCCAAGCTGTTGTAACCTATCGATCCGTTGAGCGTGTTCGAGTTGCGGTCTGTAAGGTCAAAAATCACATCCATATCACCACTGCTGTTTATCGTCCTTGTGTCTATTCCCATATCTGCCTCGAAAAATCCCGAGTTGTAAATCCGTCGCTGCGAAGAGACGATATCCGAGCGTTTGTAATAAGAGCCGGGGCGAATGTCCAGCTTCCGCCGCACCACCTTCTCTTTCGTTCGCTTATTGCCCCGAATTACCACCTTCCGCACCTTGGCTCTGGGGTTCTCGGTAATAGTGATTATCACATTAACCTTTCCGCTCTCTTTCTCTAGCTCGTAATCGACCTTGCTATACACAAAACCATCTTCGTGATACATAGTGTACACATCAAAAAGCTTTTTCTCAAACTCTTGCTTATCAAATATTTCGTCTTTCTTGAACTTAAACTTACTCAAAATCTCCATCTGCGGGAAGTGGACATTGCCCACCACAAAAATATCGCCCAGATAAAACTTCGCACCCGGCTTAATGTAAAAAGAGACCTCCAAGCGATTGCTATCGGCAAGGCTCTCCACCTCTGGCTCGGACACAGTAGCGTCAATGTACCCATTCTGGCTATAAAAAGCCACTATCCGCATACGGTCTTCTGCCAACTCCTTCTTGTTGTACTTTCCCGAGCGAAACCAACCCGTGGTCTTGGTCTTCATCACTTCCTTTATCTGCTTATCCGTGAAATTCTTATTCCCATAGAACTTTATCCGCTCCACCTTCACCCGTTGACCATCATCGCACGAGAGGGACACATTCACATAGTTATTCTCCAACAACTCTTGGGTAAAATTTATCGTGGAATTGTAGTAGCCGTCCTCTTGGTAATAACCCTGCAACCTCAGCACGAAGGTATCTCTAAGGCTCTCAGACCAAAAAGAGCCGTGTTGCAAATCGACCATTTTCTCCAACTCTGCCCTGCTAATACCGCTATAATCGTCGATGACAAACTCATTGACAATCGGGTTCTCCTCTACACTCACACCGATGCTCCCAGCCCAATCCACCACTGCCACGCTGGCAAACATCCCACTTTTGAGCAAATTCAGCTTGCACTCTTCCAGCACCTTTTGGTCGTAATAGTCTCCCTCATGCAATCCCATATGCGACAAGGCCGCACCCTCGCTCACATTTTGCAACCCTTTAAAAGATACCTTTTGTACCTGAGTAGCAAACAAAAAAGAAACTAAAAAAACAGAACTAAAAATCAAAAAAAACTTACGCATCTAAAAAACTCCTTTCACTACTATTCTCTTCATCCGTACCACCGCCTGATGCAACCCCACGAACACGCTCTGAGCGATGATGCTATGCCCTATATTGAACTCGGCAATGGGCATATCCAGCAAAGGGAAGATGTTGTAATAATCTAGCCCATGCCCTGCCACCACTCGCATACCCAAGTCGGCTATCTGCGTGCAAGCAGCTCGTATCCGCTCCAGCTCCGCATCTGCCGCTGTCGTACCCCATCTGTTGGCATAAGCACCCGTGTGTATCTCCACGGCGTCTGCTCCCAGCTTGGCAGCCATGGTTATCATCCGCTCGTCTGGCTCTATAAAAAGGCTCACCTCTATCCCCGCATCCTTGAGCGTTTGCACATCACACCTCATCGACTCGTGCAAGAGCAGTCCTCCCTCTGTGGTAACCTCTTCTCGCTTCTCGGGGACGATGGTTACCGTGTCTGGCACTACATCCACCGCTATGTCGATTATCTGCTTGGTCAGTGCCATCTCTAGGTTCAGCTTGGTGGTTACCACCTTACTTATCATCCTCAAGTCGGCATCCTTGATATGCCGTCTGTCCTCACGCAGGTGGATGGTGATTTGGTCTGCTCCTGCTTGCTCTGCCACCATGACAGCTTGCACAGGTTGTGGACTCACACCGCCACGGGCGTTCCTCAGGGTAGCGACATGGTCTATATTCACTCCCAAAAGTGTTTGAAAATCTTTCCTCATAACTGCTAAATTCCTCTTTTTTAAAGGTAAACTAATAAATAAGATAGTTGGCTATCTTGATGATGTCTGCAAACACGCCAGCGGCTGTAACGGCAGCACCTGCTCCCGGTCCCGAGACCACCAGTGGCATAGTGTGCGTGTAGCGTTTGGTAACAAACACCACCATATTGTCGCTGCCCGAGAGCGAGTAAAACGGACTAGAGGCGTCTACCTCTTCCAGCCCTATCTTCGCCCCGGCTTGCGATATCGTTGCCAAAAAGCGGAGCTTTTTGCCTTTACTCTGGGCAGAATTCACCATCTGGGCGAAATAGTCGTTGTGCTCCTCCAGACTTTGCATAAACGCATCGGCTTGTTCCTGTGCCAGACACTCATCGGGTAATATGCAGACGGACTCTATGTCTGCCAAGTTTATCTGCCTGCCCATCTCCCTCGATAGGATCAAAGCCTTGCGTGCCACATCCAGCCCAGTTAAGTCTTCTTTGGGGTTTGGCTCTGTGTAGCCCAGCTCCTTAGCCTTGGCCACCACATCCACAAACCGCTTGTCCGAGCTGAAGTTATTGAATATGTAGCTAAGTGTCCCAGAAAGCACCGCCTGTATCTCTTGTATCTCATCGCCCGATTGCAAAAGGTCTTTGAGCGTACTAATGATGGGCAATCCAGCACCGACATTGGTCTCGTAATAAAATTTGGCGTTGTGGTCTGAGGCAATCTGATGTATCTTGCGGTAGGTGGCAATGTCGTCCGAATTGGCTTTCTTGTTGGGAGTTACCACAGACACCGAGCCTTGCAAAAGCTCTTGATAGATGGGTGTCATCATCGGCGTAGCCGTGCAATCGATGAAGATGGAGTTGGCACAGTTTATCTTTTTGATGTTATTCACAAACTCGCCCAAGTCGCTCTTTTGCCCATCTTTCAGTTTTTCTCGCCAATTTACAAAGCTCAAATCGTCGGCAAAGCTCATCTTGTGCACATCTGCCACGCCCCTGAGGCTCATGGTCAACCCGTAGCTCTTTTTAAGGAAACTCTTCTGCTGGTCTATCTGCTCCAGCAGTGTCGCCCCGATAAGCCCTGTGCCTACCAAAAAGAGGTTGATGTTCTTCCTATCGAAGAACTCACTGTACAAAGACGCCACTGCCTTAGGGACATCCGCTTTGGCTATCACCACGCTCACATTGAGCTCCGAGGAGCCTTGTGCCATCGCTCGCACATTCACGCCGTTCTTACCCAGAGCTCCGAACATCTTGCCCGATAACCCCACTCGCTGCACCATATTGTGCCCCACGATGGACACTGACGCCAAATCGGTGTCGTACTCGATATTTTCCAGTATCCCTTGCTCGAACTCGTAGTAAAACTCCTTGCGGATAGCTTGCGTGGCTGTCAGCACATTTTGCCTATCAGACCTAATGGCAAAGCAAATAGACTGTTCGCTGGAGGCTTGCGATATCATTACCAGACTAATGTTCGCCTTCGCCAAAGATCCGAACAGTCGCTTGGCAGTGCCTATCCTGCCCACCATACCAGTGCCGTACACCCTAAAGAGTGCTATATCATCGATATGCGAGATGCCTGTGATAAGAGCTTGCTCGCCAGTAGCATCTTTCTCTATGGTCGTGCCGACAAAGTCCAAATCGGAAAGCGAATAAATCTTGATGCGTGCGTTTTGCTTTTTAGCAAGGTCGATGGCACGGTAGTTTATCAAGTCCGAGCCAAAGTGCGAGAGTTCCATCGCCTCTTGATAGCTCATCGCCTGTATGTGCCTAGTGCCCGCTACCAACTGCGGGTCGCACACCGGCACACCAGCATTCACTCCCCAGAACTGGATCTGCTCGGCAAGCAAGAGCTTGCCCAGATAGCAAGTCAGATAGTCCGCTCCGCCCGTGGCTACACTCAGCTTACCGCTCTCGTCTAGCACTGCCCCCGATGGGTAAAGCAGCACCTTGCCCGAGCAAAGCTCCAAGCTGTCTTTGCTCACCAGCTTATCGCCCATTTGTAGCAATAAAAGGTCTTCGCCCAAAAATAGCTTGGTGGCAATGTTTTCGCTCTCCAATATAAGGCTGTAGAGCTTGGTATAGATGAAAGAGGTCAACGCCAAGAGCTTTTCCAAAGAGCCCGAAAAATCGCAAGCCGTCAGCTCTAGGCCAGCATAAACATCTTTTATCCGCTGCAAGTACGGCAACACGCAATCTATGCTCTGGCTTGGCAAGTAGTCGTTCTTCAGCGAGCAGATCTTCTTGCAAAATTCTTCCAAATCTTTTCGCCAATTAGCATCGCCACTCAATACCGCCTCTTTTAGCCGGAGCAACATCTGGCGACTACCCAGTGGCACATCTACCACTATCATCGCCACATCTTCTTTATTACGAACCACCCACAAAGAGTTCTCCATAAGCTCTTTCGACTCAAAAATGCTTCCGCAAATTTTCAAAACTTTCATCTTCTTAACACCCTCAACTTTTAGTTGTTAAACAGTAAATATTTACGAGCCACGAAGTTCCACACAAAAACAATCGTCGCCGATACAATCTTGGATTTGATATAAAACAGCCCCACACTTTCGGTAAAAAAGTACATCAAAAAATTAGTGAGCAAAAGCCCCACCACGCTAATGGAAAAGAACAAGATAACCTCGTGATGCCTCTTATCGTACTTCCGCTGATGAAAAACCCAGCAGATATTAAAGAAGTAAGAGACCAACACACTGCAAGCAAAAGCTATCGTAACGGAGAACATATAGTAAACGCTCAACACATCTGTCAAAAAGATAAGTACCAAGAAGTCCACCAAGGTCGACACCTGTCCACCTACGGCGTAACGAAAAATCTGATGCCGAAAGCCCTCTGCATTACCAGCTAAATACTTTTTCATCTTACTCATACTTCCCTTTCACTGCTTGGGCGTGCCTCTGATAAAACTGCTCGTACTCGCCCTTCAAGATAGCTTCTCGGGCTTTACCCACTAGCTCCAGATAAAAGTGCAACGAGTGAATGGACGACAAAGTGCCACCCAGAGCCTCGCCAACCGAGAGCAAGTGCCGAATATACCCGCGGGAAAAGTTCCGACAAGCGTAACAGTGGCAGTTCTGATCGATAGGGCGTGGGTCTTCTTTGTAACGAGCGGCTTTGAGCACCATACGCCCATGCCAAGTAAAAACCGAGCCTTTGCGAGCATTACGGGTGGGCATCACGCAATCGAACATATCCACCCCTGTGCGGATGCCATCGAGCAGATCGCCCGGTGTACCCACTCCCATCAGGTAGCGTGGCTTATCTGCGGGCAGTAACCCGTCCAGCAGTTGGGTGATGCGGAACATATCTTCCTTGGGCTCGCCCACTGCCAGTCCACCGATAGAGTACCCGGGAAAGCCAATTTCCATTAGTCGCTGTGCCGACTCCCTACGAAGCTCGTCGTACACGCCCCCTTGCACTATGCCAAACAACGCTTGCTCGTCTGGTCTTTTGTGGCTCTCTTTGCCTATCTTCGCCCACTTGATGGTCGTAGCCAAAGATGAACGCACATAGTCGTAGCTCTGCCCGTAGGCTGGGCACTCATCGAAAGACATAATGATGTCCGCACCCAGATTGTTCTCTATCTCTATCACCCTCTGTGGCGAAAAAAAATGGTAAGACCCATCGATATGCGAGCGGAACTTCACACCCTCGGGGGTAATCTTGCGGAAATCGGACAAGCTCATCACCTGAAAGCCACCACTGTCTGTAAGTATCGGCTTATCCCAGCCGATAAACTTGTGCAAGCCGCCCATCTTCGCCACTAGCTCGCTGGTGGGTCGCAAGTGCAGATGGTAAGTGTTGCCCAAGATTATCTGAGCTTTCACCTCGTCGTGCAGGTCTCGTGGGCTAACGCCCTTCACACTGCCCCTAGTACCCACTGGCATAAAGATCGGTGTACTTATAGTGCCGTGAGCAGTAGATATCTGCCCTGCTCTAGCCAGACCAGAAGTCGCCTCCAGCTTAAAAAAATCTTTCACTTAGCTACTATCACTTCCTGAGGGTAAGCATAACGCCCAGCACAAACACAAGCCCCGCTCCAGCAAGGCTAATGTAATATTGGCTCATCGTAGAAAACTTCGCCTTGTCAAAACTAAGCAAAGCCTGTTCCACGCTGGTCGGGGGCTTCATCCCATAAAAATAGTAGCCAGCTGCCACACCACACACCAAAAAAAGCAATCCTATCATCTTCTTCATCTAAACTCCTTCACAAAAAATGTCTGTAATCTAACGAGAAAACTCGCTAAACCCTTTTATCGTCTTGAGCAAATCTCCCCTCTTTTGTGAGACTCGCTCCTTTTGATTTTCCTGTAATTTATAATCTTCGTCTCGCACCTCGAAGAGCCCCGCTTTGTAGGTCTCCACCGAAAACACAAAGTAACCATCGGGATAGATGAGTGCCGCATCGTCCCAGCCACTAGACTGCACGAACTTGTGCCCATCATCTGCCCACAAATCTTTGCCCTGCGAGTAGTCGCTGGCGGGATTGCTCACGCCCAGTTCTGCCAAGATTGTCGGCACAAAGTCCAAGTGCGAGGTCATCTTGTCGTACTTAACCGGCTCTTTGCCAGGCCAATAGACGATGAAAGGAACTTTCGTCTGATACTTGTCAAAAGCACTGCAATGCCCGAAAAAGCCGTTCTCGTAGAACTCCTGCCCGTGATCAGCACTAAAAACAATGATGGTGTTCTCCAGATAGCCATCATCCTCCAGAGTGTTTAGCACCTGCTCAATCAAAGCATCATCAAAATATATCGCGTTCTTATAAGTGTTTCGCATCATCTTCACATTTTCTTGGTCATCGTCTATCTTTAGGTAATTCACCGATCGCTGTGTAGGGGTAAACTTCTCGCACTCTGCTGGATAGTCCGTGCCGTGCGGAGCATCAAAAAACAAGAACGAAAAAAACGGCTTCTGCTCACCGATCTCTTTCCTCTTGTGCAGGTACTCCACAAAACCCTTGGCAAGCTTAGGGTCTTTCTCCACAGCGTTCTCACCCTCTATCTTGTCGTGCAGGTACTCTGGGATGTTAATAAAACAAGTCTTGCGAAACTCGGGGTAAGTCAATCGAGTGCTGGCAGAGATGTAGAAGTCGTAGCCCAAACCTTGCAGTTCATCTATTAGCACGCACGAACGCCGCTCGCCCAGCACCTTGTGCCAGTAGTACCCACTAATACCATAAAAAAGCGAGAACACCCCAAATCTAGAGGCGTTGCCACCGCTATAATGTTGCGTAAACACAGACGACTTTTGACTAAAATTCCATACATTGGGCGTAACCTCGGGGGTAAACATATCGTACCGCCAAGCGTCAAAAAAAATAACCAAGATGTTCGGTCTGGCAGCCTCTGCCTCACCGTAAATTAGCGGACTCTTGGGATAGTTCAGGCTTTGCTCTTGGGTCGATAAGCTCACGGCATCCTCTCTATCTATCTTAAACCCAAAACTTTTCTCCATAAAGCTCTTGATAGTCAACGGCTGGTACAACGGGAAAACTTTTACAAATCTGATGACAGAAGTTACATTGTACATATCTGCCACAGCGTAAGTTAGCTTGTCCGTGAGCAAAAAGGCAAACCCTATCCAAACAAAGATCGAGAGCTTTACCCTCTTCTTGTATCCACCTATATGCAAAGAGTTTACGAAAAACCGCAAGAGAAAAAACTCCAAGAGGAAAAACCCAAGCAAGACGACAACTGCCAAAATCGTAGTAAAACTGCCAAGGCTCACGCTATCGCCAAAGCCTCCGCTGGTGAAGATAGTAATCACCGCACCGTTGATGTGGAACTTGTAAATCGCATAAACGACCGTATCCACCAACAACAAAAACTGAAACAGAAAGAGCAAAATCACATTGAAGTAAAGGGTAAACTTGCGATGTGGCACGACAAAGATGGACAGAAACCCAAGCAAAGCAAGTGGCAGATAGAGCATAAAGGTGTTGGCAACCAACGAAACCCAAACAAAAACCATCGAGCCAAAACCCAATCCATCGGGCACATATCGATAGCCCAAAGCCAAGCTAAGCAAGAAATTAACCAAAAGAAACTTGCTCACGGCTCTCAGCAAAACTTTCCTATCCACTCTCATCCGTTCTACTCCTTTTGCTCTGTGGTGATGAACTCTATCTTGCTCTCAGACATAGCGTTGCCCTCTACATCGCTGGCACTAACCACCAATAGATAGCTGGTAAAGTTCTCCAGCTCCTTTTGAGGCACATACGCAAACACGAAGCCATCACTACTCTGCAAAGACAAAGCTGTCCGCTCACCACCATCTTTCGCCACCAAAGCCACGCTCACCTGCGTGGGCAGCAGCAGTCTATCGAAACTAAGCTTGAACACCGGCAAAAGCGAGGTAACCCCAGAATTTTTGGCAGGATCGCTCCCCGTGAGCTGCACAGGCGTATCCAGCTGGTCAGCCTTACCTTGAAAGAACAATGTGTCCGCTTTTGTCTTGTTCTGCTTCCAGTCGCCAAGACCCTTGCAAGTAAAGCGGTACTCCCGCTCCTGCATCTCCTGTGTCAGCAAACTCAGCCGACCACCTAGCAAGCGGGACGCCAAGACCTCCAGCTCCTGCTGAGCTCTGGCAGTCCGCAGTGTATCCCCAGCCTCGCTCACACTCACCAGCGTGTCCGCCAGAGCGGTAATGGTAAACTCACCCAGCTGTGTCAGGTCATCATCAAACTCAACAGTCATCCTACGATTGGAGGCAAGCTTCACCTCCTTGAGTCTAGGGGCGATGGTGTCAGTGTAACCCATTACCATCGGCTCTACAGTAAACTTCTTGCTCACCAAAAAATCTTTCTCCCAAAAAGGCTCACTCTTCCGGTCAACCTTTCCGTTTTTGTTCTTATCGATGTAAGCCTTCACTTGGTAAGAGCCTTGGCTAAGATACTTTAGCTCATACCCGGGCGATAGAGCCTCTTGCTGAAAGATGAAAACCGAATCTTCGTCGTAAACCTTAATAAGTACAGTATCGCTCTCGTCTTCCTTTTTCTCATAAACAAGCTCTCCAGAAATCTCGTTGCTCGCCAGATAGTCGTTGCAAAAGATAAAACTCTGACTTCGCTCCATCGGGATATCGTGGTAGCACTTCAGCCCACTTTCGATTATCAGGTAATAGTTCTTGCCCAAGAGTAAATCCGATTTGATGGCGATGCTCAGCGTCTTGTCCGTAGCATAGGCACTGTAGCTTAGCTTAGGATAAAATCTGATATGCTCTTTGGCACTAGCCTCATCTATCGGCTTGTTAAAAACGACCTTGAGCATCTTACTCTTGATAGAGCGGAACTCACTAGGCTCAGTGCCCACCACACTTGGCTTTAGCTCATCCAATGGACCACCCGAAATATCGCCTCGGCTACCGCACGCGGACAAACACAGGCACAAAATAACGCCCAAAATAGCTTGGGATACAAATCTTTTAGAGTACATCATATAGCTAACCAACCTTTGAGGAAATCTGCTTTTGTCAAACAAGAAAGGGAAATTAATTGCAATGAGGTAGATTTTTGATATCAACCCCAAACTTACCCACACATCACTCTAAGAATGTGCTTCGCACAGCTGGTCAGCACACACTGGGCGGAGGTAGTGGCGGTCTTACCTGCTAGGCAAGGCGGGGACACCCTCCGCTCCACGGGCTAGAGTCCGAAGCACAAGTACGCACTAAGCAAACCACTGGCGTCGGTCAGGGGGCGGCTCTCGCTCCCAAGCTCCAGCTTGGGAGTGTATACGAGTTATAAATTAACTATACGCTTTATTCCATATCACCACCAAGTAAAACTTTTGGTCTCCTGACGGAGGGTCTTACTTTTCCCTTTGGCTGACCAAAGCGAAAAGTAACAAAAGGTAAAATCAAAATACCAAATCAGCAAGCTAAATTCTAAACCTTCTTCGCACGCTGAAAGCCTTGTGCTAGAAATCACAATTGTCTTAATAGAGGAGATATAGTACATCGTCGTCAGCGTAAGCTCAACTCAGCGTAAAGAATGTTTCTCGCTCCCAAGCTCCAGCTTGGGAGTGTATACGAGTAAATAAATTAACTGTATGCTTTATTCCGTATGACCACCAGCCTTGCATTCTCACCACCCACCCTCATTCCATTCCACCCGCTTTCATTCTTACTCATCCTCCCTTATTCCTGCTCACTCTCTTCATTCTGAGCGGACGCAGGAAACCACCACCCCACGATGCTCAAAAGGGCAGGACAAGGCAGTCTCACTTGCTAGGCAGGGCGGGGACACTCTCCGCTCCACGGGCAAAGCGAGAGCTTAAATAGCTTTGTGATAGAAGCTAGAGCTTAGCCATAAGCACACAACTCACCCAAGGCAAGAATACAGGAGGTCTCTTCACCAGAGGAACTCTTAAAACCTCGCCAGCCCTCTCGCGACTTGGAGCGGAGCGTACTTTTCTGTTACTCTTTTCGGACGCCCGAAAAGAGTAAGCCCTCCGCAGGAGAGCAAACCACAAGCAAGCCACCAGCGTAAGCGTCCAAAGAAAAAGAAAACCTGCGTTAGCAGAGTAAACTATAAGCGAAGCACCCCGAAAAGAGTAAGCCCCTCGGGCAAAAGAAAAAAATTTTACCTAAGCGAAACTTGCGACGAAAGCCCCTTCTCTGCCTTGTAGAGACAACACCCCATCACAAAATTCCCACCAAAAACTATTTTTGGAAACTCCACACTAAAAGTATCCACCCCAAGTTAGTGATTTGTAATTGGCTGGTTTATGATAAAATGGAAAAGTTAATTAGAAAAATGGAGAAATAGTCTGTAAAAAAAATGGTCAAATCAGCCGTGAGAGCTGTAATTTGACCATTATGAATAAATATATAGACAATTTGAAAATTATGAGTAGAAAAGACAAGAAATTTTATCGGAAAAATTTGGTGAAATTTGCAAATGAAACATCTATTTCCGCTGCAGCTAGAGAATTTGAGACCACTAGAAAAACTGTGCGAAAGTGGGTCAAAGCCTATAAAGAAAAGGGCGAGGATGGTCTGGTTAATAAATCTCGAAAAAAGCAAAATTCCCCAAATCGCTTAAAATCTGAGATAATAGAGGAAATAGTAGTTTGTCGCAAAAAGGCAAAAAATCGCTGGGGAGCTAGGCGAATTATTGACCATTTGCAGTTAAATTGTTCAGCTTCGACTGTTCATAAAAAGCTCTGTGATGCTGGTTTGGTAAAGAAAAAGAAACGGAAATATCAGCAACGCAAAGATTTAAGTGAAATGCGAGCTAGGGCAAAACCTTTTGAAAAAATCCAAGTGGATATTAAGTATTTGACCGATATGCCAGAATTGTTTGAGGGGATTAAGTACAAAAATTATCCTCGCTATCAAATCACTGCTAGAGACTACAAAACTGGTATGCAATTCATCGGTTATTGCTATGAGAAAACAGCCGTAAATGCAGGGATTTATATCGATTTTTTGTCTAAAAGATTAAAGAGTTGTGGTGTTGATCTTTCCAAAGTTACTTTTCAAACCGACAATGGCTCAGAGTTTGTGAGTCCCAAGAAAAAGGGTTTGAGCTTTTTTCAAAAAAGTGTGCAAATAAATGGTGCTAATCATTCGCTTATCCCCAAAGGTTCGCCCACTTTTAATTCTGATGTTGAAAGTGCTCATCGGCTGGTAGAGGACGAGTTTTATCTGATTGATGAATTTGATGATTGCAACGATTTTGTGCGTAAAGCGCACAGTTATACGCTGTATTTTAATCATTTTAGAGGAAACAGAGGGCGAAAAGGTAAGACTCCGAAGCAAATTTTGCGGGAAAATTCTAGGAAGCCCAATTTTAATGTTTTGAACATTAGCCCAATAATCACAGATTGTTATTTAAAAGATATAGAAAAAATAAATAAGGGTGGATACTTTTACTGTGTACCGCCCACCAAAAACTATTTTTGGAAACTCCACACTAAAAGTATCCACCCAAAGTTAGTGATTTGTAATTGGCTGGTTTATGATAAAATGGAAAAGTTAATTAGAAAAATGGAGAAATAGTCTGTAAAAAAAATGGTCAAATCAGCCGTGAGAGCTGTAATTTGACCATTATGAATAAATATATAGACAATTTGAAAATTATGAGTAGAAAAGACAAGAAATTTTATCGGAAAAATTTGGTGAAATTTGCAAATGAAACATCTATTTCCGCTGCAGCTAGAGAATTTGAGACCACTAGAAAAACTGTGCGAAAGTGGGTCAAAGCCTATAAAGAAAAGGGCGAGGATGGTCTGGTTAATAAATCTCGAAAAAAGCAAAATTTCCCAAATCGCTTAAAATCTGAGATAATAGAGGAAATAGTAGTTTGTCGCAAAAAGGCAAAAAATCGCTGGGGAGCTAGGCGAATTATTGACCATTTGCAGTTAAATTGTTCAGCTTCGACTGTTCATAAAAAGCTCTGTGATGCTGGTTTGGTAAAGAAAAAGAAACGGAAATATCAGCAACGCAAAGATTTAAGTGAAATGCGAGCTAGGGCAAAACCTTTTGAAAAAATCCAAGTGGATATTAAGTATTTGACCGATATGCCAGAATTGTTTGAGGGGATTAAGTACAAAAATTATCCTCGCTATCAAATCACTGCTAGAGACTACAAAACTGGTATGCAATTCATCGGTTATTGCTATGAGAAAACAGCCGTAAATGCAGGGATTTATATCGATTTTTTGTCTAAAAGATTAAAGAGTTGTGGTGTTGATCTTTCCAAAGTTACTTTTCAAACCGACAATGGCTCAGAGTTTGTGAGTCCCAAGAAAAAGGGTTTGAGCTTTTTTCAAAAAAGTGTGCAAATAAATGGTGCTAATCATTCGCTTATCCCCAAAGGTTCGCCCACTTTTAATTCTGATGTTGAAAGTGCTCATCGGCTGGTAGAGGACGAGTTTTATCTGATTGATGAATTTGATGATTGCAACGATTTTGTGCGTAAAGCACACAGTTATACGCTGTATTTTAATCATTTTAGAGGAAACAGAGGGCGAAAAGGTAAGACTCCGAAGCAAATTTTGCGGGAAAATTCTAGGAAGCCCAATTTTAATGTTTTGAACATTAGCCCAATAATCACAGATTATTATTTAAAAGATATAGAAAAAATAAATAAGGGTGGATACTTTTACTGTGTACCGCCCACCAAAAACTATTTTCCCCTTGACAAATTTTTTAACAGATGGATGGTTCGAATGTTTTCAGTTGTTGCTACACACAAAAAATAATAGGTGGTCATTTTGCTCTCACACCTTGGATATTTAAAATCTTTAAGGATGTTATTATGAAAAAGCGTGTTTTTCTCTTACTAAGCGTTGTTTGGGGGGTATTTTTCTTGGTGGCGTGTTCGTCGTCCACTGGCTCTGGCGACAATCAAGATTTGTCTGCGGCTCTAAGTACTCCAGCTAACGAAGCCACCGCTCAGGAGATCGATCTGGAGCTATCTTGGAATAGCAATGGACTAATCTACGATGTATATGTGGGAACATCTGCCGATAACCTCAAAAAAGTAAAAAACGGCATAGCACAAACCAGCTATGCACCAAAAGACTTGATTTATGAAACCAAATATTACTGGAAAGTGGAAGCCAAAAACGAAACCTCCTCGAAAACCAGCGAAGTCTGGAGCTTCACCACCAAAGACGGACCTGTAGTGAGTCTCACCTCGCCTACAAATAACGAAATAGTTCACGGAGAAGAGACGGCAGAAGAAAAAGTCAAAGTAACCCTTGTTTGGAGTGGCAATGCTGATGTTTACAACATTTATCTACACACAGACTCTGCCAAGACAAATTTGGTAAAGCAAGTCGAAGGTATCACTGACAAAAGCTATGCATTAGACGACCTAAACTACGGCACTACTTACTACTGGCAAGTTGTAGCCATTAAAAAAGAGGTGAGTGCAAAAAGCTTAACACAACAGTTTACTACCAATGGAAAAGCTTCTGACATTGTAGAGCTAACCGAACCAAAAAACAACTCTGCCATAGGGAAAGAAAACACTATCGTTCTGAAATGGAGCGGAGAAGCCCAAAAGTATAGTTTAAAACTGTGGTCGGACGATAAAGATAATCCCAATTTTGAACAAAACGACTTAACTAGCACTAGAAAAGAGATTAGTATCGCAGGAGTAGGCGTGAAGTACTACTGGCAAGTAACTGGCACCAAAGAAAACGGCGAGACGGGTAAAAGCGAAATCTGGAGCTTCGTAAACGACGACGCACCGACAGTAACTCTGAGTAACCCAGCAAATGGTGCTACTCAGCAACCCAGCAACCCAACCCTCAGTTGGAGCGGAGAGAACGCCAAGAGCTACACCGTGTACTGGGGAACAGACGCTAGCAATCTAACTAACAAATCGGAGACTCTGACTGCCACCAGCTACAAACTCTCTGGACTAGAGTCTACCACCTATTACTGGCAGGTAGTAGCCAGCACGGAGTACGGCACTACTGTAGCCAGCGAAGTCTGGAGCTTCACCCCCAAAGCCCGCATAACCAGAGCAGAACTGGTGCAAATGATCGCCGAGGGCAAAGATGTAACCCAAGTCAACACCTCGGGCATTACCGACATGTCATACTTAATGAAGTCGGTAGCCGATTATCTAGGGGAGAGTTTTAATAATTGTTCTGTTGTACAAAACTTCAACCAAGATATTAGTGGCTGGGATGTGAGTAAGGTAAAGAATATGGAGCAGATGTTCTATTATGCAGTCACATTCAACCAAGATATCGGAGATTGGGATGTGAGCAGTGTTACAAATATGAGAGATATGTTCAATCATGCAGAGGTTTTCAATCAAGATATCAATGAATGGGTCGTCAGTAGCGTTACAGATATGGGATATATGTTCATGCATGCAGATGCTTTCAACCAAGATATCGGCGATTGGGTCGTCAGTAGCGTTACGAATATGAAAGGTATGTTCTCTAGTACATACGCATTTAACCAAGACATCGGTAGCTGGGATGTCAGTAGTGTTACAGATATGGGGAATATGTTCTCTAGTGCAAAGGCATTCAACCAAGATATCGGCGACTGGGATGTGAGCAGAGTTGTTGATCATTGGGGTTTTGACAATGAAACTTTATCTTCTTGGACAAACGATGAGAAACCAAAATTCAAGTAATAGCTCTTAGGCTACGAATGAAAGCCATCGCCTTTTGGCGATGGCTTTTTTTGTGGGCGTAGCCCGCCAGCCCCCTTTCTCCTTGGATTGGTCTCCTGACGGAGGGTCTTACTTGCTAGGCAAGGTGGGGACACCCTCCGCTCCACGGGCAAAGCTAGAGCTTAAACAGCCCTACCGCAAACGCTAGAGCTTAGCAATAAGCACACAACTCACCCAAAGCAAGAATACAGGAGGTCTCTTCACCAGAGGAACTCTTAAAAACCTCGCCAGCCCTCTCGCGACTTGGAGCGGAGCGTACTTTTCTGTTACTCTTTTTGGACGCCCGAAAAGAGTAAGCCCTCCGCAGGAGAGCAAACCACAAGCAAAGCACCAGCGTAAGCGTCCAAAGAAAAAGAAAACCCGCTATAAGCGACTCGCTATTGGCGTTGGGGATGTGGCTAGCAAATCATTCAAGCCGAAATTCGTAAACTTGCTCAAACGACTGAGCTAGAGGCTGTGTGAGGAGTTTAGGTCTCTTGCTTTAGGCTTCTAAAAAAAAAATTAAATGATGCACAACAGCCACTGCGAAGGTAGTTTTGCAAGTTAGAATTGAGGCTTATGATTTTGACTTTTTCTTTCCTTCTCTTTCTTTTTGGTCTGTCAAAAAGAAAAAGAAAACCCTGCGTTAGCAGAGCAAATTATAAGCGAAGCACTCCGAAAAGAGCAGGATAGCAAACCGCAAACAAAACACCAGCGTAAGCATCCCAAGAAAAGACAAAAACCCGCTGTAAGCGACTCACCATTGGCGTTGGGGCTAGGGGCGGTTCTCGCTCCCAAGCTCCAGCTTGGAAGTGTATACGCGTTATAAATTAACTATACGCTTTATTCCATATGCAACCCCAAATAAAACTTGGGAACAAGGGCAAGACACCAACCATCTCAATCTATTCTTCCGCACACTGCTTAGACTTATTACCTTTCTTTTTGACTAGACAAAAAGAAAGGTAAAGCCAAAGAAAAACCCCAAAAAACCTAAGCAATTAGCGAAATTCCTAAGCCTTGTCTCGCACGCTTTCAGCCTCGTGCTATGAATCACACTCATTCGTTTTTAACGGTGATATAGCACTTCGTTGTCAGCGTAGCTCAACTCGGCGTAAGGAATTTTTACGCTACTCGCTTAAAGTTTTTTCTTTAGCCCAACCTCTCCCACACACCGCTCTAAGCGTGTGCTTCGCACAGCTGGTCAGCACACACTGGGCGGAGGTAGTGGCGGTCTCACTTGCTAGGCAGGGCGGGGACACTCTCCGCTCCACGGGCAAAGCGAGAGCTTAAACAGCTTTGTGATAGACGCTAGAGCTTAGCCATAAGCAAACAACTCACCCAAGGCAAGAATACAGGAGGTCTCTTCACCAGAGGAACTCTTGAAAACCTCGCCAGCCCTCTCGCGACTTGGAGCGGAGCGTACTTTTCTGTTACTCTTTTCGGACGCCCGAAAAGAGTAAGCCCTCCGCAGGAGAACAAACCACAAACAAAACACCAGCGTAAGCATCCCAAGAAAAGACAAAAACCCGCTGTAAGCGACTCACCTCTCAAATTTGATATAAACCCCAAAAATAATTAAAGAATTTTTTGTTTTGCCTTTACTCTTTGCGTCAAATCCAAAAGAAAGGTAAATAAATCTTTTTTATGGAGGCTTCCACCTTATGGAAATATTATCCCCCGCTGGCAGTCTGGCAAAACTGCAATACGCCCTCCACTACGGAGCAGATGCGGTGTACTGTGCCGGCAAGAGCTTCAGCCTGCGAGCAAAAGCTGGCAACCTAACCAACGAGGAAATCTGCCAAGCCAAAGCCCTCTGCCACGCTCAGGGCAAAAAACTCTACATCACCCTCAACATCTTCGCCCACAACCAAGACCTGCAAAAGCTAAGCAAGTTCCTGCAATTCTTGGGTGAACTCCAGCCAGACGGCGTAATAGTCTCCGACCCGGGCGTCTTTAGCCTCTGTCGCCAGCTAGTGCCCGCTATCCCCATTCACATCTCCACACAAGCCAACATCACCAACTACCAAAGTGCCAAGTTTTGGTACGAGCAAGGAGCTACCCGCATAGTGTTGGCACGCGAGCTACACCTAGAGGAGATCGCCCAGATAAAGCAAAAGCTCCCCGCTCTGGAGCTAGAGGTGTTTGTGCACGGGGCAATGTGCATCGCCTACTCAGGGCGATGTCTGCTCTCTTCCTTCATCAATCAACGCAGTGCCAACCAAGGACTCTGCACACAGGTGTGTCGCTGGGGATTTGCCATCAGCGAGCAGAAACATCAAGGACAATGGTTTCAGCTACAAGAAGACGACTACGGCTCTTACATCCTCAACTCCAAAGACCTATGCCTAATCGACTACCTCGACCAACTGCAAACAGCAGGCATAGAGAGCGTAAAGATAGAAGGACGAATGAAAAGCCTGTACTATGTCGCCAACACCACCAGAGCCTACAAGCAAGCACTACTAGGCGATAACAACCTCCAGCAGCTCAAAAGCGAACTGACCAAGACAAGCCACCGTGCATACAGCAGCGGCTTCATCGCCCCCGACTCGCTCGGCGAGCAAAACCCACAATCCTCGGCATATATCCGCCAGTATCAATTTTTGGGGACAGTCGTAGAACAGCAAGCAGGCTTCGTGAAAATCGCCATCAAAGCCAAGTTCGAGCTAGGCGACACCATCGAGTTCATCTTCCCCACCATCGAGCAAGATTTCAGCTACAGCGTTCACTCCATCAAAAATCAGAAAAACGCCCCCATCAGCAAGACCGACCCTAACAGCATCATCAGCTTGCCCTTGGACAAAAAAATTCCCCCTCACGGGATAATAAGGAAGAAGATATGAACCTAGAAAACCTATTACAAAAAGCCAAAACTGCCAGCCAAAACGCCTACGCACGCTACTCGGGCTACCAGCTGGGTGCTGCACTGCTGGGCAAATCGGGCAAGCTCTACACAGGCGTGAATGTGGAGAACGCCTCTTACGGCTTGAGCATCTGTGCCGAACGCTCGGCAATCTTTTCTGCCATCGGTCAAGGAGAAAGAGAGTTTGTAGCTCTGGCTGTATTCGTGCAGAGCCAACAGCTCTTCCCGCCTTGCGGTGCGTGTCGTCAGGTACTTAGCGAGTTCTGCCCACCTAGTATGCCCATCATCTACGGTAATGAGCAAAAGTCTATTTCTACCACACTTGGCGAACTCCTACCACAAAGCTTCTCACTCGAAAAAGGAAAAAAATATTGACGAAATAAGAGACTAGAAAAGAGTAATGTATATGATGAAAATAAAAGAACTAGAGCTAAAAAAGAAAGACAAAGTCGTCTTGAGTGTCCCCCAAATAACCCTAGAAAGACAAGGCAAATATTTGGTGCTAGGACCAAACAACACTGGCAAAAGCGTCTTTTTGGAAAACATCCACTCAGGCAAATGTCTGGAGCTAGAAACTGGCAAAGAGAAACGAGTCCGCTCTGTGTTGATAGATTGTCAAAACAACCTCTTCGACGAGAAAACGCTCTGGGATAACCTCTGCGTAGGCGTGAATAAACCCACGGCTACCAAAAAAAACTTGCTCAAAACTCTAGTGGAAAAGGTAAACCTAGACCACCAACTAAACAACAAAACCTCCACCCTTTGCTACTCGCACAAAAAGTTAGTAGAGATCATCAGAGCCACGGCGATAAACCCTTTTTTAATCTTAATCGACGACTTCGACAAATATTTCGACGACCTCAACCTGATAAAAGCCGGAAGCATCTTATCTTTTGCTGCACAAGAAGGCTCTACTGTGATAGTCAGCTCTGGTCGCAAGCTTTTCGGATTTGAGCAAAACTTCATCATCAAAAAGGGAACCCTCTGCCCCGAAGGAGTACAAATTGAAACACAGCAACCTTAAACACTCAATCATCGTCCTTTTCTACCTCCTTTTTTGGACAGGCTTCAGCTTCCTCTTTTGTATGGTGCTAGAGCAAAATTACGAGCAAATCTCTAATCGCTCTATCAAAGTCTTGTCTATGAACATCAACACCCTCAAACTCATCAAATCCGAGCTTCTCGAGCTGGACATCAGCAGGGAAAAGGCGATGCCCTCTAACCTGCAAAAATACGCTTACCTTTCCAAAGAGCTAACTTACATCGCCAACCGCGAGACAGAGCCTCTTTACAGCCAGCTGAGCATCTCGTCCAATGTCAAACTCACCCAGAACCTGCTCAACAAATACAAGCTCAAAGAAAACTACCTGCTAAACGAAAGCTTAGGCAAGATGCCCAACATCCTCAACATCCAGTACAATGGGCAAACTCTAGATGGCAAAATTTTTGCTCAGCAGCTGCAACTTTTCCAAAACTACCAAACCAGCACACTGCTCAAAGGTCCTGTCTTGGAAATCAAGCAAAAATTAGAAGAGCTAGAGCTACTCAGCAAAATCTACTGGATTGCCAACATTTGCTTAGCTTTTTTCTTGATAATCTTGCTCTACAATATGCGGAAATCCACCATCTGGTACAATCATCACCGCTGGACAGTCTACAAAAAACTCGGGATAAGCTCGTCGCATCGCAAAGTTCGCCTGTTTCTCAGCTCCCTGCTCTACTTTCTTTTGCCCATCTTGTTCAGCGTCGTCTTCTGCGTGTTTATCAACAAATACAACCTTTTGTTTAAAGTCAAGCTCAGCTACTCATCTATTATCAAAATTTTTATCCACTTGCCTTTGTTTGAACTCTCTGCCATCTTCTTCTCATCCCTGTTAATCCACTTACGATTTAGGAAACTAGCACAATGAAAAAACTTCTACCAAATATCCTAACTATCTCTCGCATCGTGCTTATCCCCTTTATGTGGTGGTGTTGCACACAAATGGGCGAGCCGTGGGGCGTGTTCTACGGCGTTATCATCTTCATCGTGGCTTCCATCACCGACTACTACGACGGCAAATTTGCCCGCAAATACAACATCACAAACTTCGGAAAAATAATGGACCCCATAGCCGACAAGGGGCTCATCGGCGTGGCTTTTTACCTGCTGGCTCTCCCTCCGTTTCAGCTCATCGGTTTTTACCCACTGCTTATCGTTTTGGCAAGGGAGCTGGTAGTTACCATCCTCCGCAGTTACTACATCAAAAAAAGCATCTACATCCCAGCCAACTACTGGGGCAAACTGAAAACTGGCACACAAATCGGAGTGGTAATCGCCGCTTTCATCTTCCACTTGCTCAAATATTGGCTACCAATGCCCTCTTCCGTTGCTTTCGCTCTAGACACCTTCGCCATCACCAGCATCTGGATTACAGTACTCATCACCATCGCCTCGGGAGCTACCTACTTTTTCGGGGAAAAGAGGTGAAACGAGTAATCCTAATCGTCCTAGACGGCGTAGGAGTTGGCTACCTGCCCGACGCCCACAAGTTCGGCGACGAAAGTGCTGCTACATTACCCAACATCGCCAAAGAGCTGGGAGGACTGCACCTGCCACATCTACAGAGCCTCGGGCTTGGGAACATCGTACCCATCTTGGGAGTGCCTACCAGCGACGACCCTCTGGCTGCCACTGGCAAGATGGCAGAACTCTCGCCATCCAAAGACTCCATCTCGGGACACTGGGAAATAGCAGGGCTACCGCCCAAACTGCACTTCGACTTCTTTCCCGATGGCTTCTCGCAAGAGATTATCGATAAATTCGTTCGCCTGAATAAACTCCCTGGGGTGCTACTGAACAAGCCTTACTCTGGCACAGAAGCTATCGCCAAATATGGGCAAGAGCACATCAAGAGCAAGAAGCCCATCATCTACACCTCAGCAGACAGCGTTTTCCAAATAGCTTGCCACGAGCAGGTCTACACCCCGTCCGAGCTCTACACGATGTGCCGTATCGCCCGAGAGCAAGTGTTTGATGACGACACCTGCATCGGTCGCATCATAGCAAGACCATTCCTCGGAAGCGACTCGCACAGCTTCTACCGCACAGACAATAGGAAAGACTTCGCCATATCGCCCACAGGCAAGACCGTGCTAGACTACCTAAGTACAGCTGGCAAACAGGTGGTCGGCATCGGCAAGATAGAAGACCTCTTCAACCGACAAGGCATTACCAAGATAGACCACACCAAGACCAACCAAGCGGGCATCGCATCCACCATAGAGCACATCAAGAGCTTTCAGCAAGAGGGACTCATCTTCACCAACCTCGTGGACTTTGACAGCCAATGGGGACACCGCAACCTCCCACACGAGTTCGCACAAGGTCTACAGCAGTTCGACAAGCAGCTCCCAGCCATCATGCACTCCCTGCAAGAGCAAGACATCCTGATTATCACCGCAGACCACGGTTGCGATCCAACATTCCCCGGCACAGACCACACCAGAGAGTACACGCCACTGCTGGTACTAGGGGCAAGAGTCCTACCCCAAGACCTTGGCACTCGCCGTAGCTTCGCCGATATCGCTGCCACCATTGCCGAGTTCTTCGCCCTAGAGACAGACTTATCAGGAGACAGCTTCCTAAAGGATATTTACCGATGAAAACAATCGAAACCAATCACGAAACGACTTACCGAATTATCAGCTTTTCTCTACTGCTCATCTCGGCGTCTATCATCATCTTGGCACTCAAAAATATGCAATCACTCTTCATCCCTTTGCTCTTCGCTGTATTCTTCACTTTTCTCTTCGATCCACTCCACAGGATCTTGACCAAGAAAAAAGTGCCCAACTCGCTAGCAGTCCTCATCGTCCTTATCATCGTGTTCAGCGTAATGTACCTCATCGGCTACCTTATCTTCCTTGGTTCTCAGTCATTTGTAAGCGAGTTCCCCAAATACGAGCAAATCTTATCTACGCGGTTCAACACCACCATCGAAACACTCAAAGTTTATCTGCCCGACCTAAAGACAAACTTCAAAGATTACCTTTTCAAAATAGATTGGGCAAGTATGTGGGACAGACTCTCAATCTCCAAAATCCTCAAAACCACTATGGGAACTTTCGTTGACTTTTTAGTTAAGCTTTTGCTTTCACTAGTGTTTATGCTCTTTTTGATGGCAAGTAAAGACCGCCTTATCGCAGCTCTGGAAATATCTCACAAAGAGAAGTACGGTCAGTCCAACCTAATTCGCTCCCTAGGAGAGATAGAAAACTCCATCGGCAAATATTTCGCAGTCAAGTCCCTCATCTCGCTAGGCACAGCTCTGGTGAGTATGCTCTTTATGGGATTTTTCGGCATAGACTTCATCCTCTTCAGCGGGCTTTTGCTCTTCTTTTTCAACTTCATCCCCAACTTCGGCTCTATCACTGCCTCTGCTTTCCCAGTTCTGATTGGCTTTTTGGAGTACGGACTCAGCTGGCAACCATTTGCCATAGCCATAGCCCTCACCGTTACCCAGTTCTCCTTTGGCAACCTCATCGAACCCAAATACATCGGCAACACGCTCAACATCTCGCCTTTGTTTATCTTGCTCTCCTTGATATTTTGGGCTTGGGTCTGGGGTGCTGTGGGCATGGTCTTGGCCATCCCCCTGACATCGTGCATCAACCTAATCATCAAAGAGATCCCCTCTATGCGTACCCTGTCTATCCTACTCAGTGGAGATGTAGATGAGTAGAGGGTGGACAAACCTGCTCACCAGAAAAGATATAATTGCCAAGCTAGAAAAGTTCGTTATCCATCTACCCAAAGAAAAAGAACAGCTTCTGCAAGAAAAAATCTCTCTGGATAAGATATTCCCCACAAACTCGCGATCCACAGAGTTAGAAATTGGCTGCGGTAAGGGAGAATTTATTGCCCACAAATCGGCAAGCCAAAAAGCCACGAACTTCTTAGGAATAGAGGTCAAGCCAAAAAGGATCGTCTCCATCGTGCAAAAACTAGACCTGCTAACAACCGACAATGTGAGACTCTTGCAACTGTTTTTAGACCAAGACAGCATAAAGGTGCTACCGGCTGGATCTTTTGTGAAAATCTACATCAACTACCCTGACCCTTGGCCAAAGGCTAAGCATCACAAAAACAGACTCATCAATCCGCAGTTCATCAGCTTGCTCCCCGATTTGCTCGCCAATTCTGGAATATTACAAATCATCACAGACGACCAAGATTACGCCCAGCAAATCGCCCAGAGCTTAGATAGCGAAAAAAAGCTAAAACAAGTTGGCGAAAAAGAACGCAAAAGTTTACTCGCAAACAGACAAACCACCTACTTCGAAAAATTGAAATCAGAGCAAGGATTTGCACCCAACATCTTTCTCTATCAAAAAATATAACCCTTAAAAAAACTTTGGAGGCACTATGGCAGAAAATCTTATAACCTTTAAAAAATGCGTAGCTTACTTGCGAGTCAACGAAACTATCTTGAACGAACTGATAAAAGTCAACGGATTTAAAACAGTGAAATCGGGCAAGACGGTGAAGCTGGACAAAGACAAAATCGACGAATGGATATCCAATCTGGAAGAAGAAGAGCAAAAACAGCTGGCTGTCCAGAGGATAACTTGCCGATTTGCGGACTACATCAAGCTCGAGTACATCAACCTTGACTTCGAGGCTGGCAACAAATTTGACGCTATCGCCAAAGCCTCTAGCTTCGCCAAAGATTGCCAAATCATCCAAAATCATCGCTGGCTAAACGAGACTATCGTCGCACGGGAAAACATGGCTACCACCGCTGTAGGCGAGGGCATAGCCTTCTTGCACACCAGAGCCCCTCACCCCTCCAAGATCAGCTCCCCCAGCGTGCTGATGATAAGATCAGCCCAAGGCATCGAATTTGGTGCTCTGGACAATAAGCCTGTAAACCTGATGTTTCTGCTACTACTCAGAAACGAAAAAGAGCACCTTTTTTCTTTATCTTACCTAAACAAAGTCTTGCTCAACAGCGAAAATATGAAAACATTAAAAACCAGCAACGACAAAGAAAAGATTTTAGAAACTTTGCTCAACCCAAAATTTGACCTTTAGCAAAAGCAAGAGCTTAAAAAATGAGACTTTATTCTTTATAAAGTCTCATTTTTGCTATAGTGGTTTTCACTATTGTAACCCACTTTTAAAAGCAACTTCTACTTTTTAGCACTATCAACACCTTGCCCAATAGCGTAACCTAAGCCCCACACTACAAGCGATTTTAGCAAAATTTCTCCTTTTTAGTTTGACAAAAAGACGAACCTAAACAGCTTGGGGAGTTAAACAATATCTGTGTTTCTTAACAAGGTGTTGTAAATAATTAATCAAGGTGTAGTTTATGTATAGAAATTTATTTCTTTTATCTCTGTCTCTCAGAGAGCTACGCTTGATTTCTACTCTTTGCATTATTATTGTCCTCGTTTAGCTGTCTTTATAGTCTCGGAACTTTATAAAGGCAGCGTAATCAACCAACTTTCAAAAGAATTTTTATAAGGAGAAATATATGCAAAAAAAAAGAGTGCTGTCATTGCTAGTGAAAAACCACTTTGGAGTGCTGAGCAAAATTGCTCTGCTTTTTACCAGAAGGGGCTACAACATCCACTCCCTATCTGTGGGCATTACCGAGAATCCTGATCGCTCTAGGATGACCATAGAAGTCATAGAAGATAATCAAATGCTCGAACAGATCATAAAGCAACTAAACAAGCTCTTGGATGTAATCAAAGTAACTTGCCACACTAGGGAAGATTCCGTAATCCAAGATTTGTGTCTTATTAAGCTGAAAATGGAAAAAATAGAAGACACTAACCAAATATTGCTAATTTCCCGTAAATTTAACGCTAAAATTGTAGATTTTGGAGATAATGCTTTGGTTTTGGAATTTGTTGGTAGAGAGAAGAGAGTGGAAGACCTATTGCAAGCTCTGAAAAATTTTGAAATCTTGGAATATATACAAACAGGCGTAACCGCCATGAAAAAAACGATAGAAACAACTAATAGTTAAAAAAAACAAGGAGAATAAAATGGCAAAACTTTTTTATGACAAAGATTGCAACCTCGAACTTTTGAAAGGCGAAAAAATTATGATAATCGGCTACGGCTCGCAAGGACACGCTCACGCTCTAAACCTGCAAGAGTCTGGCATGGATGTTTGTGTGGGGCTTTATGAAGGCTCTAAATCTTGGGCAAAAGCACAAAAAGCTGGCCTAAAAGTTTGCACAGTAGCCGAAGGTGCCAAAAACAGCAGCATTATTATGTTCTTGGCTGGCGACACTATGCAAGCTCAAATCTATCAAGAGAGCGTGAAAGACAACCTGCAAAAAGGCAACAGCGTCGTTTTCGCTCACGGGTTTAACATCTGGTACGACCAAATCGTGCTTCCCGAAGATGTAGATGTGTATATGATAGCTCCCAAAGCTCCCGGACACACCGTAAGGTTTCAGTACCAAGAGGGCAAAGGTGTGCCATGCCTAGTGGCTGTGCATCAAGACGCCAGTGGCAAAGCGATGGACAAAGCCCTCGCTTATGCTAGTGCTATCGGTGGTGGCAAAGCTGGTATCTTGCAAACCACTTTCAAAGAAGAGACAGAGACTGACCTTTTCGGCGAGCAAGCTGTACTCTGCGGTGGCGTTTCTGCACTAATCAAAGCTGGTTACGAGACTCTCGTGGAGGCTGGTTACGAACCAGAGAGTGCTTACTTCGAGTGCCTGCACGAGCTCAAGCTCATTGTGGATCTCATCAATATGGGCGGATTATCGATGATGAGATATTCCATAAGTAACACAGCCGAATATGGCGATTACAAAGTAGGCAACAGAATTATCACTGACGACACCAAAAAAGAGATGAAGAAGGTGCTTGGCGAGATACAAGACGGCAGCTTTGCCCGCGACTGGATTTTGGAGAACAAAATCGGCAAACCTCATTTCAACGCTACCAGAAGAATGGAGCAAGAGCATCCTATCGAAAAAGTCGGCAAAGAGCTGAGAAAGATGATGAGCTGGATCAAAGAGTAATCACAATTAAATAAATAGTAATAGTAGGAGAAATAATGGACAGAACTATCAAAATTTTCGACACGACCCTGCGGGACGGAGAACAATCACCGGGCTGCTCGATGACCCTAAAAGAGAAGCTACAAATAGCTCTGCAACTAGAGAAGCTCGGAGTTGATGTCATCGAAGCTGGCTTTGCTATCTCCTCGGACGAAGATTTTGAGTCTATCTCCCAAATAGCCCGCAGTGTAAAAACCGTGGGAGTGGCATCGCTAGCCAGAGCCAACAAGAAAGACATCGACAGGGCTTGGCAAGCGGTGCAACACTGCAAAAAGCCGAGGATACACATCTTCATCGCCACATCCGACATCCACCTAGAGTACAAGCTGAAGATGACCAGACAAGAGGCTCTAGCCAAAGCACAGCAGATGGTAGCCTACGGCAAATCGCTCTGCCCAGAGATAGAGTTCTCTGCCGAAGATGCCACCCGTAGTAACAAAAATTTCTTGGTAGAAATCATCACCGCAGTGATAAACTCTGGAGCCACGATCATCAATGTGCCAGACACGGTGGGCTACACCACCCCCGACGAATTTTATCAACTAATCTCGTACCTAAAGCACAATGTACCCAACATCGACAAAGCCACGATTTCCGTGCATTGCCACAACGATCTGGGGCTGGCTGTCGCCAACTCCCTAGCGGCGATAAAAGCTGGAGCTGACCAAGTAGAGTGCACCATTAACGGCATCGGCGAGCGAGCAGGCAACGCAGCACTAGAGGAGGTGGTAATGGCTCTCACCGTGCGAAAAGACCACTTCGGCGTGCAAACCAAGCTCTCCACCAAGGAGATATTCCACACATCCAATATGATTAGCTCTATCACAGGTAGCATGGTACAAGCCAACAAAGCTATCGTCGGTAAGAACGCTTTTGCACACGAGGCTGGCATCCATCAGCACGGAGTTTTGGAAAACAAAGAAACCTACGAGATAATGACTCCACAATCGGTGGGTGTCCATCAGAACTCTTTTGTCTTGGGCAAGCACTCTGGTAAGCACGCTTTTGAAAACAAACTAAATGAGCTGGGATACACTTTTGAAAAAGAACAATTAGAAGAGATTTTCATCAACTTCAAAACTTTAGCAGACAAGAAAAAAGAGATTACCGATTTAGATTTGGATGCTCTAGCACAAAACAAAGTGAGTAGCACCCTCAAACCTCGCTACAGCTTAAAAGACTTTACTTTCAATTCAGGAATGGAAGTTACTCCCACTGTGAGCATCACCTTGCTCGACCAAAAAAACGGCTTGCTATCTTCCACCAAAAGTGGAGATGGTCTTGTCGATGCAGCTTTTAAGGCTATCGAAAAGCTAATTGCTCGAAAATATGTCCTAGAAAAGTACATCGTGAAAGCTATCGGCAGTGGGCAAGACGCACAGGGGCAAGTAAGTATCACCCTGCAAGACAAAGAGAGCCACAAATCTTCCAGCGGATACGGTTTAGCAACAGATGTAGTAGAATCAAGCATCAAAGCTTTCCTCAACGCTGTAAACAAAATGGAACAGTTATGCAAATAGATATCCTAGACACCACCCTGCGGGACGGCTCGCAAGCCGAAGGAATATCTTTCTCTGTAGAAGACAAACTTGCTATCAGCAGTGCCTTGGCTAATTTAGGCGTAGCCTACATAGAGGCTGGTAACCCCGGCTCAAACCCTAAAGATTTGGATTTCTTCGCTCGTTTGCACTCCATAGATACACAAAAAAGCAAAATTGTCGCTTTCGGTGCCACCAGACGCAAGTTTAGTAAAGTACAAGAAGACGAAAACCTAAAATCGCTTCTACTCTCTGGTAGTAGCGTTGTCTCTATCTTCGGCAAGAGTTGGGACTTCCACGCCAAGCAAATAATCAACTGTGAGCTAGACGAAAACTTGCTAATGATAAAAGAGACTATCGCTTACCTAAAAAAGCAAGGGAAAGAGGTTATCTTTGATGCCGAACACTTTTTCGACGGGTACAAGAGCAACCCCCAGTACGCTATGCAAAGTCTGCAAGCAGCCGTGGATGGCAGTGCCGATGTACTGTGTCTGTGCGAGACCAATGGTGGGTGCTTCCCTCACGAAGTGGAAGAGATTACCAAAAAAGTGGTTACAAAATTTGGCAAGCAAGCAAAGATAGGCATCCATGCCCACAACGATTCCGATATGGCAGTAGCCAACTCCATAGCCGCAGTGCTAGCTGGGGCAAGGCACATCCAAGGTACGCTCTTGGGCTTTGGTGAGCGATGTGGTAATGCCAACCTCGTGTCTATCATCGCCAATCTACAACTGAAAAAAGAGTTCCTCTGCATTCCACAAAAAAACCTTAGCTCTCTAACAAACACCGCCAAAGAAGTGGCAGAAATATCCAACATCAGGATAACCAGCCGTGCTCCTTTCGTGGGCAAGAGTGCCTTTGCTCACAAGGGCGGAATGCATGTGGACGGCGTTCGGAAAAATTCTAAAAGTTTTGAACACCTCGACCCCGAAAGCATCGGCGGTAAACGCAGATTTTTAGTTAGCGAGGTAGGAGGCAAAAGTTTAATCTTGGAAAAAGCTCTCAAAATCGTACCCAATCTTAAACTCGACCCCAAAAAAGCTAAAGAGTTGGTGCAATATTTAAAAGAGAAAGAGTTTGAAGGTTACGCCTACGAAGGTGCTGGTGCAAGCTTTGCCCTCTTGATAAAGCGATATTTGGGGCTGTTCACCCCGTCGTTCGACCTGCAACATTACAAGATAATCGCCGACGACCAAGAGTCGGAAAGCGAAAGCTCCTCGGCAATCATCAAGATATTGGTAAACGACAAAGTGGGCTTCACCGCAGCCGAGGGCAATGGTCCTGTCAACGCCCTAGACAAAGCTCTGCGTAAGGTACTCGAGGAATTTTACCCTTGTCTAAAGAAAGTGAACCTCATTGACTACAAAGTAAGAGTGTTAAATCAAAAAGAAGCGAGTCAAGCCAAAGTGAGAGTGCTGATAACCTCGGGCGACGAACACGACTCTTGGACTACCGTGGGAGTCTCGACCAACATAATCCAAGCTAGCTGGATAGCATTGGTGGACTCGCTAGAATACAAACTAATGAATAAGGAGTAAATTATTATGGGAATGACTATGACCCAAAAAATTTTGGCCAATGCTGCTAATCTGGCAGAAGTAAAAGCTGGTCAATTGATAGAAGCTAACCTATCTTTAGTGCTAGGAAACGATATCACCACCCCTGTGGCTATTGATGAATTTAAAAAAGCACAAGTTAAGCAAGTTTTCGACAAAAAAAAGGTAACTATTGTACCAGACCACTTCACACCCAACAAAGACATCAAAGCCGCCGAGCAATGTAAAAAAGTGCGTCAGTTCGCTAATGAGATGAAAATAGAAAACTACTTTGAGGTGGGTGAAATGGGCATCGAGCACTGCTTGCTCCCCGAAAAAGGACTAGTGGTAGCTGGCGATGTAATAATCGGTGCTGACTCGCACACCTGTACTTACGGTGCCTTAGGAGCTTTCTCTACGGGCATCGGCTCCACAGATATGGCATACGGCATGGCTACAGGCAAGGCGTGGTTCAAAGTGCCATCTGCCATCAAGTTCACCCTACTAGGCAAGATGCAACCGCTGGTTAGCGGTAAAGACTTGATCCTGCACATCATCGGGATGATCGGCGTAGACGGAGCACTCTACCAGTCGATGGAGTTCAGCGGTGCGGGAGTAGCCTCACTAACCATGGACGATAGGTTCACCATCGCCAATATGGCGATAGAGGCTGGAGCCAAGAACGGCATCTTCCCAGTAGATGAGCAAACTAGAGAATATTTGCACAGCCACTCACAAAGAAAATACCAAGAGTTCCAAGCAGACGAAGACGCAGAATATACAAGAGATATAACCATAGATTTAGCAAAGCTAGAACCGACCGTCTCTTTCCCATTTTTACCCGATAACACTAGAACCATCTCAAAGGCTAAAGGGCTAAAAATAGACCAAGTGGTTATTGGCTCTTGCACCAACGGTAGGATGCAAGATTTACGCCAAGCAGCAGCTATAATGAAAGACAAAAAAGTTGCTAAAGGCTTACGAGTTATCATTTTGCCCGGCACACAAAAAATCTATCTGCAAGCTATAGAAGAAGGTTTAGTGCAACAGTTCGTGAGAGCTGGTGCTGTAGTGTCCACCCCCACTTGTGGACCGTGTCTTGGCGGACATATGGGCATCTTGGCAGAGGGAGAGCGATGCGTATCGACCACCAACAGGAACTTCGTAGGCAGAATGGGACATGTGAAATCAGAAGTTTACCTTGCATCGCCCACAGTAGCTGCAGCCTCTGCACTCACAGGTAAAATAACCGACCCAAGAGAGATATAAGGAGAAACAGTAGATTATGAATAAAGTTTATAGATACGGCGACAATGTGGATACAGATGTGATAATCCCCGCTAGATTTTTGAATACATCTTCTCACCAAGAGCTTGCCAAACATTGCATGGAAGATATAGACAGTAACTTCCCCAATACAGTAAAAGAAGGCGATATAATGGTGGCAGGGGCTAATTTCGGTTGTGGCTCATCTCGTGAGCATGCACCTATCTCTATCAAAGCCTCAGGTATCTTTTGCATCATCGCCAAAAGTTTCGCCCGCATATTTTACCGCAACGCTATCAATATTGGCTTGCCTATCTTGGAATGCAAAGAAGCTGCCCAAGAAATAGAAGCTGGCGATAGTCTGAAAGTAAATCTGGCAACAGGTAAAATAGAAAATCTTACCTCAGGAAAAAAATACCAAGCTATGCCTTTCCCCAAGTTTATGCAAGATATCATTGCCGATGGCGGATTGATGAACAAATTAAGGAGTAAAAAATAATGAAAATAGCCGTTTTAAAGGGAGATGGAGTAGGTCCTGACATCGTAAAAGAAGCTCTAAAAGTTTTGGATAAAGTTGGTGAAAAGTTTAAGCTAAAATTCTCGTACGAATACGCCCTGATAGGTGGCGAAGCTCTGGACGCACAAAACACGCCTTTGCCCCAAGAAACCATCGACATCTGCAAAAAAGCCAACGCTGTACTGCTGGGTGCTGTAGGTGGACCCAAGTGGGACAATTTAAAAGGTAACAACCGTCCCGAAGCCGGACTTTTAAAAATCCGAAAAGAGCTAGGGCTTTTCGCCAATATCAGACCCTCTAAGATGCACCAAGCCCTCTGGCAATCTTGCCTGCTGAAAGAAGAGATAGCCAAGCAAGGCATTGACATTATGATCCTTAGAGAATTAACTGGAGGCATCTACTTTGGCAAACGAGAAGACACAGGCGATAGTGCCTACGACACCTTACTCTACACCACAAACGAAGTAGAGAGAATCGCCCGTTTGGCTTTCCAGATGGCAAAAAAGCGAAACAACAAAGTTACCAGCGTAGACAAAGCTAATGTGCTGGACTCATCACGCCTCTGGCGAAGAAGCGTGGAAAAAGTTCACCAAGAGTTCCCCGAAGTGGAGCTGGTGCATATGTATGTAGATAACGCCGCTATGCAGCTAGTACGCGACCCATCGCAATTTGATGTGCTAGTAACGGGCAATATGTTCGGAGATATCCTCTCCGACCAATCGTCAATGCTCACAGGTAGCATCGGCATGCTCCCATCTGCATCTGTGGGTACAGGCAAGTTCGGACTCTACGAGCCCATCCACGGCTCAGCACCCGACATCGCAGGGCAAGACAAAGCCAATCCCTTGGCGACCATCTTGTCCATCGCCATGATGCTCCGCCACAGCTTCGAGCAAGAGGACGCAGCCCAGAGCATAGAAAATGCAGTAACTAAAGTCCTAGAGCAAGGCTACCGCACCCAAGACATTGCCACAGCCAATACAAAAGGTGAAAGCAGCAAAGAGGTTTGCCAAACTTGGTGGAGCAAACTTTGCAACTCAAACTCCCCAAAAGTGGTCGGCACCACCCAGATGGGAGATTTGGTAGCGAAAAACATTTAGAGACAAAGGTAAAGACAATGAAAAGCGATGTAGTAAAAAAAGGTAGCGATAAAACTCCGCACAGAAGTTTGATGAAAGCCTGTGGTTACACAGATAGAGAGATAGCAAAACCGCTAATCGGTATAGTAAATTCCAAAAACGAAATAGTACCCGGACACACAGAGCTAGACAAAATAGCTTCCGCTGTCAAATCAGGAGTACTAGCCGCTGGTGGTACACCTATCGAGTTCAACACCATCGGTGTGTGCGACGGTATCGCTATGGGACACCAAGGCATGCACTACTCGCTAGTCTCCCGCGAGATTATCGCCGACTCCGTAGAGATAATGGCAAAAGCCCACAGCTTCGACGCTCTGGTGTTCATTCCCAATTGTGATAAAATCGTCCCCGGAATGCTCATGGCAGCAGCTAGAATAAATGTACCAGCTATTTTCATCTCGGGCGGACCAATGCTCGCTGGTAAAATCGATAACAAAGCGGTAAGTCTTGCCTCCACTTTCGAGGCTGTCGGTCTTTTTAATTCCAAAAAAATAAACGAAACCAAACTCAAAGAGTACGAAGAAGAAAGTTGCCCGACTTGTGGATCTTGCTCTGGGATGTTCACCGCCAACTCGATGAACTGCCTAACAGAAGCCATCGGGATGTCATTGCCCGGAGCTGCCACCGTGCCAGCTGTGTACAGCAAAAGAGTCCGCCTAGCAAAAGAAACAGGCTACCGCATTATGCACCTTTTAGAGCACAACATCTTGCCCAAAGACATAATGAGCGAACTCGCCTTTGAAAACGCTTTAGCCGTAGATATGGCACTAGGATGCAGCACCAACTCCATCCTCCACCTGCCTGCCATCGCCAAAGAGGCTGGCGTGAGCATATCCTTAGACAAAATCAACCAAATAAGTGCCAGAACGCCCAACCTGTGCAAACTCTCGCCATCTGGCGATAAACACATCGAAGACCTCGAGCGAGCAGGCGGTATAGGTGCTGTAATGGCAGAGCTAGCCAAAAAGGGGCTCTTGCACACTCAACTGCTCACCGTGCTAGATAGCGTCCAAGCAAGGATACTACACGCCCACAACCACGATACCTCCACCATCCGCCCCTGCCAAGACCCACACTCCGAGCAAGGTGGACTCTTAATCCTCAAAGGCTCATTAGCCCCCGACGGTGCTGTCATAAAAAAATCTGCCGTTGACAGCTCCATCTTCGAGTTCACAGGCAAAGCTAGAGTATTCCACAGCGAGCAAGATTGTGTGCAAGCCATCATCGCTGGCAAGATTAACAAAGGCGATGTCATCGCCATAGCTTACGAAGGACCAAGAGGTGGACCGGGAATGCGTGAGATGCTATCTCCCACCTCGCTCCTAGCTGGCATGGGACTAGACAAAGATGTTGCTCTGCTGACAGACGGCAGGTTCTCGGGAGCCACCAGAGGACTAGCCATCGGGCATATCTCGCCAGAGGCAGCCTCAGGAGGACCCATAGCTTACCTAAAAGAAGGCGACTTAGTAAAAATCGACCTAAACAAAGGGAGTTTGGACATACTAGTGGATGCCTCAGAAATAGCCAAACGAAAAAAAGAGACTACCCTAAAAGAGCCTAAGATAAAAACAGGCTATTTAGCACGCTATGCTAAAATGGTACAATCAGCCGATACCGGAGCGGTATTAAAAAGTTAAAATTTGCAAAAGAGGAGCTTATGAAATTGACAGGAGCACAAATAGTAATAAAAACCTTGATAGAAGAAGGTGTAGACACAGTTTTCGGCTATCCGGGTGGCACGGCGTTACCTTTGTACGACGAACTATACAAAAACCAAGACAAAATTACCAATATACTCCCCTCTCACGAACAAAACGCTGCACACGCTGCCGACGCATACGCACGCACCACAGGAAAAGTTGGGGTATGTCTGGCCACCTCGGGTCCGGGCTCTACTAACCTAGTTACAGGCATAGCTACCGCCCATATCGACTCCAGCCCTTTAGTAGCCATCACCAGCAATGTTCCACTCTCACTCATCGGCAAAGACAGCTTCCAAGAGGTGGACATCGTGGGCATCACCATCGGCATTACCAAATACAACTACTTCGTGAAAGATGCAAAAAATCTCGCCAAAATCGTAAAAGAAGCTTTCCAGATAGCAAGCTCAGGACGCAAAGGAGCAGTGCTAATCGACATCCCCAAAAATGTTGCTTTGCAAGAGGTGGAGTACAAATCGCCCAAAATCGAGACCAACCAAACCCCTCTTCCCCAAAAAGCCCAACTAGAAAAGGTCGCAAAGGTAATAAATAAAAGCCAAAAACCTTACATCTATTTCGGTGGCGGAGTGAACAACCCCAGAGCGTCCAAAGCATTAAACGAATTTGTGAAAAAGATAAACTGCCCTGCTACCTCTAGCTTGATGGGACTCGGCTCTATAGATCCCGACTATCCATACTACACAGGACTTGTGGGAATGCACGGCACCAAATTCACCAATGTTGCTATCCAACAAAGCGACCTTGTTATCGCAGTTGGTGCCAGATTTAGCGACCGTGTAACCAGCAATCCTGATACTTTCCTAAAAGACACGCAAATCGTCCATATCGACATAGACGAATCAGAAATCGATAAAAACATCCTCTGCACCACGAACTTAGTCGGAGATGCTGGAAAAATATTGGAACAGCTAACAAAGATGGTACAGCCCAAAGAAAACAATCAATGGAACCAAACTATCTTAGCACTCAAAGAGAAGTACGACATCACCCTACAACCAGTTGGCAAAAAACTTGCACCTCAAGCTATCATAAACAAAATGAGTGAGTTAACACCACGAGAGAGCATCGTTACCACAGATGTAGGGCAACATCAACTCTGGACAGCCCAATATTTCCGCTTTTCTGCACCCCGAAAATTCATTACTTCTGGTGGGTTAGGCACTATGGGATTTGGACTAGGAGCAGCTATCGGCTCGCAAATAGCTTTCCCCGATACACCAGTAATCTTAGTAACAGGCGATGGCTCTTTTCGAATGAACCTGCACGAACTTTCCACCGTTACCGCCTACAACCTACCCATCAAGATTTTGCTACTAGACAACGGCACACTGGGAATGGTGCGACAATGGCAATCGTTGTTCTTCGATAATCGTTACTCTGCCACCACGCTGGATAGAGGTCCACATTGGGACAAACTCGCTAACGCCTACGATTTGGACTACTTCCTCCTGGAGGATAGTAACAAGCTGGAAAACACAATGCAAAAGTTTCTCTCTTGCCCCAAAGCTGCCCTTTTGCACTGCAAAATCGACATCGACGAATGCGTATACCCCATGGTGCCTCCGGGCAAAGCCATAGAAAAAGCGATGATTAAATAAACTCAAAACAAAACAAAAAATCCCTCGAAATCTTTCGGGGATTTTTTTTATCACTAGCAATGCCTAGCTAATACTCTTTCGCCTCTTCTTCGCCATTTACCACACGCAATCCAGCAGACGCCAAAGCCTGCATCTCCATCTCTCCGGGAAGTTCTATCTGCTTACCCAAAAAGCTAAGATATTCTTGCAAGTAACTCAGCACCAAAAATGAATACGCCAAACCACCCGTGTAAATCACACCATCAACCTTGCCCTTTAGCACAGCCGCAGCAGCTCCCGCCTCTTTAGCTATCTGATAAGCAAACGCACGCAAAATAAACTCTGCTCGCTTATCTCCATTCTCAATCCTCTTAACTATCTCTTGCCCATCAGCAGTCCCTAGATAACCTATAAGTCCGCTATTGGCAGTCAGCTTCTGCTTTAATTTCTGTAAAGTGTATTTCCCAGAGTAAGCCATATCCAACAAATCACCTATCGGCAATGCTCCTGCTCTTTGCGGAGAAAAAGGTCCCATCCCCAGCAAGCCATTGTTCACATCCACACACCGACCTTCTTTCACAGCTACCACCGAGACACCTCCACCCATATGAATAGCCACAAAGTTACACTCCTGCATCAACTTACCCATATCTTGTGCCGCCTTCCTCACACAAGCACGAATATTCAAAGCGTGGAACATCGACCGCCTACTAATCTCTGGCACACCAGACACTTTGGCAATATCGCTCATCTCGTCCACAGTAACAGGATCAGCTATGTAACTAGGAATATTCACCGTATCCGCCAAAGATTTCGCTAGCGAAGCTCCCAAATTAGAGGCGTGTATTCTTCCCCAGAGCTTCTCATCAGCTAAGTTGTCCAGCATCTTTTGGTTAACTCGATACACTCCACCTTCCACTGCCCTCACCAAACCGCCACGCCCCACCACCACTGACATCTGCTTCATCTCCATACCCGCTTTTTGCACCGTTTTCAGTATCAACTCTTTGCGGAACTCACCCTCTTGCATTACACTAGTAAACCTAGCTAGCTCACTACTCTTATGACGAATAATACTTTCAAAAATCTTTCCGCTTTCGTCGTAGATAGCTATCTTGGTGGAAGTCGATCCGGGATTTATGACAAGAGCCTTCTTACCCATACTTTTCTCCTCCTAAACAATAAGGATTTGCTTCAATCTTTGGCATTGGTTAATATATGTCAACCAATTTATTACTCTTTACTCGCTTCTATCCCTTTGGATATTTGCTTCTACAATAAGGCAACCTTTCACAATAAAAACATTACGCCAAAATAACCTGCATCGGTTTACAGTTTGATACGAGGGTTTCAGGCAAGGCGTCCCTGCATTCTTTGAGCTTGACAAATAGATTGACTGAGGAAATGTGGAAAGAAGTCAAAAATATATCCTACTATAAACAGAGATAAATTAAGATTATGAATGAAAATCGACATAAAAATTATGAAATTTTAAACTTAATAGGTTATGGGATGTCTAAATTTAACAACGCTTTTATCGAAGAATTTGGATTTTCCAAAAAACAAGATTTCTATAATTTCTGTATAAGCAATGGAATTGCTAAAACAACTGGTACTGTAAAAAATAGAATGGATTTATTTGACCCTTTTTTCCCAGAAAATGGTAGAAAAGGCTGGTGGCAAAAGGAAAATACTTATATTCATAGGAAAATTCTTATAGACAGTTTATTTGGAAATGAAACTGTACAAGAATATGCTAATACTATTAAATTATATATGGAAAATCATTTTAATTTTTCTAAAATAAAAAGTAAAGCAAAACCAATTTCTAAAACAAAATTTAAAAAATTACAAGAAACCGGTTTGGAAGCAGAATTGTTTTTTATTAACAACTATAATACAATTGATATTTTCAAAAATGGATTACTAGAAGATGCAAGACTATATGGAGATGGTTACGACTTTCAAATAGATGTAAAAAGTAATTTTTTTTTGGCAGAAGTAAAAGGTATAAGAGAAAAGAAAGGAAAATTCAGATTAACTGAAAATGAATATAAAAAAGCATTGGAATATAAAAATGACTATATCATTACTCTAATTTTAAACCTTAATGACATTCCTCGAATTTTAACCATAGAAAATCCAACTAAAAATCTGATTTTTGAAGAAAAAATAATACATCCAAAAGCTATAAAAGAATATCAATTAGCTCAACCAATATGCTAAGTTTTAAAAAAAAAATAGAAATCTTTACTTCTATTGTCTCTGAAAACCAAATTTCTTATGCCGACAGCTTTAATGCAAATATTGAAATTGCTGGTATTAACCACGACTATATTTTTCTAAAGCAACTAAACTCAAAGCAAGAGATAATCTCTTGGGTTAAAAAGATAAAAAGTAGACTTGTCATGAAAGAAGATGAAGCTATTTTAGAAGACATTTTGGATGATTATATTTTATGTGGCTAAAACATATTAAATTTCATCCTCCACAACCCACTATGTTTTTATTGACAAATGAACGGCAAATCAAATTTTGTGTTAATATAGTTTTATAAGGAGTTTTACAATGCAAAAAGATATTCATCCAAAATACGACACCGTAGAAGTTAAATGTGCTTGTGGCAATGTCTTCTCAACGAAGAGTTGCAAATGCGAGAACAAAACTTTGACCGTAGAGATTTGTTCAAACTGCCATCCTTTTTACACTGGTAAGCAAAAAATCGTCGACTCTGCTGGTAGAGTAGAAAGATTCAAGAAAAAATACAAAGCAAATTAAGAGTAGAGCAATCTAATCTAAAGACCTTAGATAATAAGGTCTATTTTTTTATATGAAAAAAAAACTAAACAAAGCTGGTGGACAAGCGGTTATCAAAGGCGTGATGATGCTCTCTGGAGAATCTATAGCCACCGCTACTATCCGCAATGACAACACTATCGAGCTTCAAAAAAAGCCGTTTGCCAGCTTATCCCAAAAAAGCAAGCTCTTCAATCTTCCTATTATCAGGGGCTTTGTGAACCTTTTGCAGATGATGAAAATCGGATACAGTGTGCTACAATACTCTGCCGATAGGGCAATGCTCGATGAAAAAAAGCAAAAAGCAAAATCAGCTTTCCGCGAAAAACTAGAAAACGGACTAACCTTTCTTTTTTCTCTAGTGCTAGGTGTTGGTCTTTTCGTAGGCTTGCCATACTTTTTGGCAGAGCAAATCCCGCAAAGCCAAGACGATGTATGGTTCAATCTCGCCGCTGGACTCTTGCGAATTGTAGTTTTCTTGAGTTATCTACTAAGTATCGGCTTGCTAAAAGATGTCAAAGAGCTTTTCCAGTTCCACGGAGCGGAGCACAAAACTATCAACACCTACGAAAAAAAACTAGAGCTAACTCCTGCCACCATCAGTCAAGCCTCTCGCATCAACCCTCGTTGTGGCACGAGCTTCATCTTCTTGGTACTGCTCATCTCTATCTTCCTTTTCTCCATCTTAGATAGCTTGGTCAACATCCACTACGGCAGACCAGATCTGCTAGTGAGAATAGCTTATCACCTATTGTGCATACCCTTAATAGCCGGTATCTCCTACGAAATTTTGAAATTTAGCGACAAACATATAGACAACAAACTTATTACATTTTTTATCAGTCCTGGATTGCTTTTGCAAAAAATTACCACTAAAGAACCCACTCTAGAGCAAATAGCTGTAGCAGTGGTCGCCCTAAAAGCGGTACTAGATCAACCAATAGATCAAGCAATAAGAAGGATAGAAATTTAATGTTCAGCCAAAAAATAGAAAGATTAAAATCTGAGCACCAAGATTTGTCAATCAAAGTCGCAGACCCCAAATATATGAGTGACCAAAGAGCGTATAGTAAACTAAGCTCCCGTTTCAACGAACTGGAAAAAATCTTAAACCTCGCAGGTGGTGTGCAAGAGCTGGAGCTTCAGCTAAAAGAAGCCAAGGAGCTACTAGAGTCGGAGACAGACAAAGAAATGCTGGAGCTAGCCAAAGATGAAATCGCCAGCTTAGAAACAAATTTGGATAGCAAAACAGACGCTCTAAAGAAGATGCTCATCCCCAAAGACCCAAACGACAAAAGAGACTGCATAGTAGAGATAAGAGCGGGCACTGGTGGCAACGAGTCGGGACTGTTCGTCGCTGACCTCTACAGGATGTACACCTACTTTGCCGAGCAAAACAAGTGGAAAAAGCAAATTATCAGCTCTAACCCCAGCGAAAAGGGCGGATTTAAGGAGATTATCTTTTCACTAAGTGGCGAGAACGCATACGGCACCATGCGGTTTGAAAGTGGCGTACACAGAGTACAGAGAGTCCCCCTTACCGAAGCAAACGGCAGAATACACACCTCAGCCGTTACCGTGGCTGTATTACCCGAAGCGGACGAAGTGGATGTGCAGATAGACCCCAAAGATTTGAAGATAGATGTTTACCGCTCCAGCGGAAACGGAGGACAATCGGTAAACACTACAGACTCTGCCGTACGCATCACCCACCTGCCTACTGGCACCGTGGTAACCTGCCAAGACGAGAAATCACAGCTGAAAAACAAAAACAAAGCTATGAAAGTGCTACTCTCTCGCCTATTAGACACAGAGATAGCTGCCCAAGAAGCACAAATAGCCAAAACTCGCAAAACACAAATCGGTACAGGCGATCGCAGTGGCAAGATTCGTACCTACAACTTCCCCCAAGGACGGGTAACCGACCATAGAATCAATTTGACCTTATATAAACTAGATAACATTATGAGTGGCGATATTGAGGAGATTACCAAATCTCTGCAAGTCGCTTTTTACGAAGAAAAAGGAAAGGAGTAAATCAAAAATGGGTAAATACACCAAACTAGAAGAAAAAATCGCTTCTATCGACAACAAACAAGCAAATCTAATCAAAATATTGCAATACGCACAAGAGCAACACTCTTACCTCTCTCGCGAAACTATCGAGAAAATTTCCGAATTTACTAAGTTGCCTCCAACACAAATTATGGGCGTTGCTACATTTTACGCTCAATTCAAATTAAGCCCTGTAGGCAAGCACATCATCAAGGTCTGCGAAGGCACAGCCTGCCATGTGAACGGTGCTAAAGCTATCAAGTCGGCTGTTTTGGAACACCTTGGCATCGGTGAGGACGAGGTTACCAAAGACAAATTCTACTCCGTAGAAGGCGTAGCTTGTTTGGGTTGCTGTTCTTTGTCTCCAGTTTTAATGATTGATGACCAAACTTTTGGCAATCTCAAACCCGAATCTATTAAATCTGTATTAGACGACTTCAAAGCTAAAAACTAACAAAACCAGATGCTAACAGACGCTCATGGTCGCAAAATAGACTACATCAGGCTATCGCTCACGGACAAATGTAACTTCTGCTGTCGCTACTGCCGAGACGAAACTGGCGTGGCAGACATCCCTCACCAGAGCATCCTCAGTTTGGAGGCGATGTACCAGATAGTCAAAGAGTGCGTCCGCTTGGGGATAACCAAAGTCAGGCTCACTGGTGGCGAACCTTTAGTTAAAAAGAATTTTATGTGGTTAGTGCAAAAAATCGGTAAACTAGAAGGTGTGCAAGATTTATGCCTAACAACCAACGGCTCACTTTTTGCACAATACGCCAAAGAGCTGAAGCTAGCTGGGCTAACTAGAGTCAACTTCTCCCTAGACACCCTCAACCCCGAGAAGTTCCACTACATCACACGGCGTGGCAACCTCGCTTCAGTGCTAGAGGGCATAAAAGTTGCCCAAGAAGCAGGCTTTAGCCCAATCAAAATTAACACCGTCCTCATCAAGGGGTTCAACGACTCACCAGAAGACCAGAAAGCCATGCATAACTTTTGCCAAGAGAACAACATCATCGGCAGGACTATCAAAGAGATGAACCTCGAGAACGGCTCTTTCGAGGCACTCATCACAGATGAGCCCGACACCACCGCTGGCGTATGCCACAAGTGTAATAAACTCCGCATCACCTGCGACGGCAAGATACTGCCTTGCCTTTTCTCCGACCAAGCCGTAGACATAAAGAGCGAAAAATCTATCCAAGAAGCTATCTACAAAGCTCTGAAGATAAAACCAAAGTCGGGGCTAAGCAACACCAATTACAAAATCAACCAAATAGGTGGGTAAACTTTATGAATAAAAAATTAACCATACTCTTTTCCGTTTTCATCGCCTTGTACACGGCTTCCAACCTTCTCGGCATCAAGATTGTAACTATCTTTGGTGTCAGCACTTCCATAAGCATCTTCATCGCACCTTTTCTATTTTTGATAACCGATGCCATCGAAGAGGTTTACGGCAAAAATGTCGTCTTCAACCTCATCACTGCCGCTATCTTCAGCTTGGTCTTAGTTTTTGGCTTCTTGGCTCTAGCCATCTGGATGGAGCCCGCTAGTAGGTTCACCTACAACCACGAGTACACCACCATCTTCAGCTTCTCTCTGCGGATGATTTTTGCCAGCATTGCCGCCTTTTTCATCTCTCAGCTCAACGATATGTTCGTCTTCTCCTACCTAAAAAAAAGAACCAACGGCAAGCTCCTCTGGCTACGCAACAATGTCTCTACCATCATCTCACAAACTTTGGACACATTCATCTTTATGTTCCTCTTCCTCTACAAAATGACACCAAAATTCGACGCCCTGTTCGTGTTGCAACTGTCTATGCCTTATCTGGCTCTCAAGGTAATTTTTGCTCTCTGCGACACTCCGCTGGTCTATGCATTAGTAAAATGGTTAAAAAAAGATGAAACCACCTAGACCAAACTGGAGCAAGATGAGTAGCAACAAACTCATCGCAAAACAAACACAACTCACCCAAATAAACAAACAACTCAAAAAAGAGCATCTAAAATACAGCCTACTAGGTGTCGCTAATGTCTTTTTAATCATAATCTTAGTTTACTCTCTGCTGGCTCTTTCCCTTAGGATTTCACCAAAAGTAACTTTGCTACTCACTCTAAAAAAAATCTTATTGGAACAAATCTTATTGATATTTACAGTTCCTCCTGCCATCTCCTTCGTGGCAATATACGGTAAGCTCACTCCCCAAATAAGAGATAACAACCAAAATCTAAAAATCATCAGCAAATGCCTACAAAAAAGAGCTAAGCAACAAAACCTATAAAGTTAGAGAAAAAATCTGCATACAATCCGCCGTTTAAGAAGACCAAAAGGCTTACTATCAAGCCCTTCACAGGTCGGGCACCTCTTGCAACTGCACAGAATTTATCGAATTTATCCCCAAGACGATGGAGTTTGAACTTCTCCACTCTAAAGACAAGAAAGCGTTTACAAACGCCCCTACAAACATCTAAACCAATAAAGACAAACAGATACATTACGACAAAAAAGATAGCCAAAATTTTGCAAAAGACCGCCGAACGATAATCAGAGCTTTAGCTAAACTAAGGCGAAAAAAGAAAACCAGAAGACTCGGAGCAAACAAAGGTGGACACTGGGAAATCTTGTAAATGGTGCAGAAGACTGGACTTGAACCAGCACGCCCAATAATGAGCACAAGAACCTGAATCTTGCGTGTCTACCAATTTCACCACTCCTGCATCTAAAAGCAAATATGGTGCAGAAGACTGGACTTGAACCAGCACACCCAAAAGCGGGCACAAGATCCTTAGTCTTGCGTGTCTACCAATTCCACCACTTCTGCACTCAGTATGTCTTTCTTAAAAGAAAAAAACTAAAACCTACTCGGCTAGCTCCTTTTGTAACTCCTTGCTCACTTCTCCACCGCTTTTTGCCACATTCATTCCCTTAGTACAAAAAGCCAGCACCAAACAAGAAACCACAAAGAGCAAAATAAAGTACTTAGTCCATTTTTTTAAGATAGTCTCAGCCTCGTCTCCAAAAGACGCAGTACTAGTAGCACCACCAAAAGCACCACCTAAAGCACCACCTTTTGAGGTTTGGGACAAAATCACCAAAATCAATAAAAGCGAAATCACAATATGGACTCCAAGCAAAAAATAAAACATTAAATCTCCTTACTTTGCATCTAATTCTTAACAAAATTTTTTTTTGTGCCTTTGTGTCAACTAATAAAATTACTTTTTAAGCGAAAAAAAGATAAGAAAAATAGAGCAAAACCAAAGCTAATCCCCAAAAAAAAGGCTTTGTATAACCTTTGTAGATAGTAAAGGAAGTAGCCACCATCACGATTGCCAGCCAACCAAACACAAAATGCACCTCCTGTGGGCTGATAACCACAGGGTGGATGATAGCCGAAACACCCACGATGCCAAAGATATTCAGCACATCCGAGCCGATGATATTGCCCACGGCGATATCTAGATGCCCCTTGCGTGAAGCAACAAAAGCGGTAGCAACCTCTGGCAAAGATGTACCCAACGCCACGACAGTTACAGCGATAATCGTTTTGCTCACTTGAAAGAAATCGGCAATATACACCACAGAAAACACGACCAACCTGCTGAGTACCACCACAGCTGCCAAAATTAGCACGAAACCCAAAAGATACAGCCCGATGTGCTTGGGAGGCTTCACCCTCTCCAGCTTCGCCTTATGGGAGCTTCTAGCCACCACCACGAAGTACAACCCCAGACAAGCAACGAAAAGAAGTGCCTCAGCCCGCAAGAGCACTCCATCCCTCATAAAGAGGTACAAGGCGATGAGTCCTGCGTCCAAGAACAAAACGACCTTACCCAAGTACTTTTTATCAAAAGTTGCCACAGAGCCAAGTCCCACGGCGACAAAGCCGAGACCTAAGCCCAGAGTCTCGTTGCAGATAACACTGCCCACACCGTTACCAAGACCCATCTGCGATAACCCCTGCATAGACGCCAAGATGCTCACGGCAAACTCTGGAGCGGAAGTAGCAAATCCAACGATAATCGTGCCAGTAAGCACCCCAGGGATGCCAAAATAGGCTGAGATGACCACTGCCAAGTCCACGAACCTCTCGGCAGCTAGAAACAAGAGGTAAAAGCCCACCAGTAGCAAAACGAAAGCAACATAGATATTCATCTGACAAAGAGCCATACTAATCGAACAGATACCAGACGAAGTTCATCTTGAAGTGACGGCGATAAGGAGTCGTACCCAAGTGTTCCTCGTCTTTGTCGTAATTTTTTATATCCATCAGCACTGAGAACTTGTTTGTCAAATCGAGCTTCAGGTAGTAATCTAGCATCTCATTGGACGAGACAGCTTTTGAGTTGTTCTTATCGGCAAAGCTGGCAAAGTAGTCCGAAGCGTTGTAGTTCCGCCATCCGAGGGTTAAGACATTGCCATAGTTAAAGTAAAAAATCATCTCGTAGTTTTGTCGCATCTGCACCTCTGGGTAGATGTACGGAGTATCGCCCGACAAGTAGCGACGAGCCTCCACCTGATAACCAAGAGCCATCTTCTGACCCCACAAGCTAAATGGCAGTCGCACCTTCACATCCGCCTGCAATACATCGTTGTCGTAGTTGCCTTTTTGCTTGATAAGCGTAGTGTCCGCAAGGACACTGTACTCCGCTATCTCTAGTTGCAAATTACCCGCGGACACCCTGCCACTAAGTACCTTGTTGGCAAAAGCGACTCCACAGAAGCTAGAGGTGTAAGACTCCACCCTCTGAAAGATGATGTTTGAATTGATAAGCAGAGCCGTATCTAAGGCTTGGTTCTGCTTGTCTGTGTAATCGCCAAACACGCTAAAGCCCCAAGGCAAGCCCTTTTGGGCAGAGAAGCTCGTGTTGACCTGATCGTGATAGCCACTGATGCTAGCACCGTGCCAAAGCTGGGTCTGCAACTTCCCCTTGTAATAGAGCCGCTCGTCTATCTTCGTGGCTTCGTAGTTGTTGTAACTCTTGCGACCAACAGCTAAGTTTTGCCCCCAGAAGTCCAAATCTAGAGCATAAAAGTAACTCTCATTGCTGTACTTTTTGTCCAACTGCAACAAGCTATCCAGCAGATACTCTTCTCTGCTATAGCTGTAGCCCGCATCAAATACTACAGAGCGAAGCACAAAGAAATGCTGTTGCGATTTGTAAGAGATATGCTCCAAATCTAAAAGCGAGTCATATTCAGTCGTCGTGTTCAGCTGACTGAAAAACAGCTTTTCGCTGGGCAAATCGTGGTCGAAATACAAAAAGGAGTAGTCGAGCGAAAAGTAGTCGTCCCAGTAGTAACGGACACTGCCGTACAAATCTTTGCTCTTCTCTTTTGTCTGCTCGGAGAGCCACTTGCCCGAAGAGCCGTTGAACCCCAGCTGGAAGTCTAGACAATCGTACACTTGACTTTTGTAGATGTTGACTATCGCTTGGTCTAGATCAGAGCCGTTGTAACCTTGTGCTAGCAAAGCTTTGGTGAGCAATACTGGCATATCGTACTTCACCCGAGAGAAATAAACGCTCCCCTGTTTTTCGGACTCTGCCCAAAAGGGGCTATAATCTTGGTAAAGTTGATAGCTACGAAGCAAAAAGGGGTGAATGGTTAGCTCCTCGTACTGGAACTCTTGCCGCACGGGCGATGGGCTGTAATAGTGATTGTTCTCCTTGTACAAAAACAGTGGTACTCTTTGGGTTCGTGCCTCTTGCTGTAAAAACGAGTCAACCTCTACACCCAGCCTCTGCCGAAAGATTGCCAGCTTCTTGTCTTCGTCCTCGATGGGAATGCTATCGGAGATATCTTGTGCCAAATTATCGCCCTCTACTAGCTTCTCGAACTCGCTCCGCTCCCGCCTGAGCGAGTCCCCAGTGCTTATCTCGAAAAGATAATCTTTGCCACCGCTAATGCCTTGGAGCGAATCTATCTCTACACCCCACGCCACAGAACCACAAGCTAGCACACTTAATATCAATCTATTCCAAATTTTCATAACCTGCCAAAAATTTTAATAACCTTTCAAAATCCGCTACCTGCCAGCGACTAACAAAAAAAATCAAAACGCCCTTATCGTCCCTTGCTGTCGTGTGATTGGCAAGTCCCGAAAAAGATTCCACGATGCTGGCAAAAAAATACTGTTGCTTCTGCGGTATCCGCAAATGGTAGTAGTAACCATCGTCGGCTGCAACTGCTGGCTTTACAGCCTCTATGCTCACACCAGAGCCTCGCCAAGCACTTGGTCGATACTCTCCATGGGCACTATCTCCAGCCCGTGCTTAATCTCATCGGGTATCTCCTGCAGGTGTGCAAGGTTATCTTTGGGGATTAGCACCTTCTTTATCTCCGCTTGCCCCGCTGCCACCAACTTCTCTGCCAAACCTCCGATAGCCATCACTTCACCTTTAAGGGATATTTCTCCTGTCATGGCAATATTAGCACGCACCTTTCTGTCCGAAAGCACCGAGATAATCGCCGTAGCCATAGTTACGCCTGCCGAAGGTCCGTCTTTTGGCACAGCACCCTCGGGGATATGCAGATGCAAATCTGTGTTCTTGTAAAAATCTTTGACCAAGTTATACTTCTTGGCGTTCACCCGAGCGAAAGTGTAAGCAGCTTGTGCCGACTCTTTCATAATATCACCCAAATTCCCAGTGAGCTTTATCTTGCCCGTACCGGGAAACTTGCTGATTTCTATCTTGAGCATCTCACCACCAACCATAGTCCACGCAAGCCCATTAACCACGCCGACCACATCCTTTTTCTCAACCTTTGCGGGGATTACCTTGGACACACCCAAATACTTTTCCACCGACTTTTGGGTCAGCTTCAGCTTGATTTTTGCTTTCTTACTCTGGACAATCTCACGAATAACTTTGCGATAAATCTTCTCAATCTGCTTCTCCAAAAGTCGCACGCCCACCTCTTGCGTGTAATTTTTCACGATATAACGGATAATCTGGTCGCTAAAGTCAATCTCCACCTTGCCTTTGGTCTTAAAGGCGTCTATCTGCCGTCTTATCAAGTGCTTCTTTGCGATGTTGATCTTCTCGAACATCGTGTAGCCGGGCAACCGCACTATCTCCATCCTATCTAACAGCGGTGCTGGGATAGACGAGAGCGTGTTAGCAGTAGTGATGAAGGTAACTTTGGACAAGTCGTAGTCAAAATCTAGGTAATGGTCGCGAAAACTGTTGTTCTGCTCTGGATCTAGCACCTCTAGCAGTGCCGAGGCTGGATCACCCCGAAAGTCGCTAGAGAGCTTGTCTATCTCGTCCATCATTATCACGGGATTGATAGTGCCGGCTTTCTTTATGGAGTTGATGATAACACCGGGCACTGCCCCCACATAAGTCCGACGATGCCCTCTTATCTCTGCCTCGTCTTTCACACCGCCCAAAGACAAGCGAGCGAACTTCTTACCCAAAGATTTGGCAATAGCCTTGCCTAACGAGGTCTTGCCCACTCCCGGAGCACCCACAAAGCACAAAATCTTGCCACGGTTCTCTTGCACAAACTTAAGCACTGCGATGTACTCCAAGATAACATCTTTTATCTTATCCAAGCCATAGTGATTGGCATCCAAATCTTTCTGTGCTTGCATCAAATCGAAATCTTTGACCTCGTCTGCCTCCCACGGCAAGCTCCGCATCCAGTCCAGATAGTTGTAAATCACGGTGTACTCTTGCGAGCCTGTAGGTATCCTCTTGAGCTTTTGCAACTCACCATCGGCAATCTTGCGGATCTCATCACTCAATGGCAGTTCCAGCAAATATTTCTCCATCTCGTCCACTTCTGCACTGCTCTGCTTATCCATACCCAGCTCTTTCTCTATCTCCTTTAGCTGCTCTCGCAGGTAGTACTCCCGTTGCAACTTGTTGAGCTTGTTGTTGACATTGACATCTATCTTCTTCTCCAACTTCAGTATCTCCAGCTCCTTGTGCAAGAGTCGCAGGAGCTGACTCAAAGCCTGATTGATATTCTCAATCCTAAAAAGTTCAATCTTCTTGTCCACAGACGAGGAGATATTAGCCAAGACATAATAAAAAAACTCACTGGGCTTAACTATCTCGTCCAACGGTTTAAGCACCTCTTGCGGGATATTCCCATCGATAGAGATGTACTCAGCAAAAAGCTTCTTAATCGCCCTTACCTCTGCCTGCAACTCCAGATCGTCCGTCTTCTCGTAGCTCATCTCGTGCACTTTTGCCCTAAAAAAGCCGTTCTTGCCCTTGGACAGTCTATCCACCAGCACGCACTTGAGCCCCTCCACCAATATCCTCAGGTTGCCATCGGGCAATCTGAACACCTGCAAGATGCTACAGTAAGTCCCCACACGGTAAAGGTTCTTCCCATCGGGGTAAGTGGCACGATTGTTATCATACTTTTGCGTTAAACACACTATCCTCTTGTGCTTAGCTAGGGCGTCCTCCACGGCGTCTATGGTAACTTTGCGTCCGATCAATATGGGGGCGACAATCTTGGGCACCATCATAATGTTTCGCAGTGGCACGACATTCAAACTTTCTGAAAATTCAAACTCTGGGCTTTCTATCAAAATATCTTCTTTCATCTTTTATCTCATCTATTTTTATTTTTAGTTCTAATAATATTCTATCACGCTCGGACTTCCTGCATCCAAAGTTGGCAACGAGTAACCCTTTTCGCCCGACAGGCGGAACTTGTAGTCGCCATCTTCTTGCCGTGTGGGGAAATAAGCAATCCGTAGTTGCAAAGTCTTGAACACCAAGTTCTCGTTGCGAATCCTGACACCTAAGCCGATGCTAGAGGCAAAAGAGCCTCCCACAGCAATATTCTCGTTAGCTGCCAGATAACCACCATCGGCAAACGAAAACAAAGCAAATTTAAACCCAGCCAAATTCCAAGGAGCAAAAGTAACCATCTCTGTGCTCAACACCAGCTTTTGCTCATCGTTCTTATCCCAAGACAGCTCCCTTATCTCATCATCGCTTATGCTTATGCTATCTTTCAGCGACCTGTTCACACTCGTTACATAGTCCAGATTGGCGAAATAACGCGTGTAGTAATGCCCCCATTTGTACAGCAAGCTAAAGTAGGAGACCTTCAATCTAACTGTCAAGTCTTCCATTCGACTTTCGTCATCCAGCCAAAAACCTCCCATGGCAACCTTGTTGTACAGATACCCCACATTTTTGTAAAACTTCCCCTGTGCATACGAGATGCCGAAATAATCCCGCTTCCAAAACTCTCCACTCTCCTTGCCATACACCAACTCCAAGTTTTTGCCATACGGTATATGCTCGGCAACGCCAAATCCGTAGATAAGGCTACTACGATAAAAAAGCTGCTTGCTCATACTAAAAGAGGCAAGGCGAAAAAATTCGATGTCGTGATAGCCACGCAGGGAATCTGCCGTAACCCCTTCGGGACGATCCTCAAAATCTTGCGACTTGTGCCTCAAAGCCCAAGCTACCTGATCGAACCCCAAAAAAGAGCCTCTAAATTTAAACTTGCGACCAATCCAGAAATCCAAATCGACACTCTTCGCTCTGGGCACGCTCACCTCCAAAGTGCTGTCCACCTCCGACTTTTGCTCTTTGGTCTCCACTATGTACCAGCTACCACCACCACCATACTTCTTGCCCGAGATGTACCCTCTATTGAGGCTACCACCGTACTTCTGCTTGCTGTAGTCATCGTAATAGTCCACCTTCAAATCCATAAAACTACGGTCAACATTGCGAATCTCATAAGAAAAATCGTGTCCCCACTGTGGGCTATTGTCTTTGTTATATTTAGCTTTATACTCGAACTCATTACCGAAACCAAAGAAGTTCTTGTCATAACCACCAAGGCGGAACTTGTCCAAATCCGTGAAATCTCCATCTGCTCCGATAGACCACTTGTCCCTTATCACCAGCACCAAATCAACAAAAGTCAAACTGCCCTTGACCGGCACCAAAAAAAACTCGGCATCTTTAATATAAGACAATCCGCTCAAAAATTTCTCGTTTTCTGCCAAAAGCTCAGGATTAACAATAGAGTACTCTTGGAAAAAAAGGTTGTTCAAAATGATGAACTCTCGGGTGTCCATATGTGCACCATTACCCAGACGGGAAAAGAAATTCTTCCCGCTAAAGACATCCTCTTGCCTGACATATATCTTGCGGATTCTCTTGCCCGAGTGCTTCCTAAAGCGAGAAGAGCTGGAGCTCACATTGTTCCTAATTTTGGACTTCTTCTTCTGCTTCTCTTGCACATCGAAAACCGTTTTAAAAAGCTCTTTGGTAATCTTGTACTTGGAAGCAGACTTCTGCCAATCTTGATAGATTGTGCTCTCCTTACTGCTTTTTTTGGTATTTGCAGACCAACCAGATGCCCAAAACACGCTCAGAAGCAACAACAAAAAGATGCGATTATTTTTCAATTTTACCCTTCCTCAAACTATTTTCGCCAAAAAAAAGGGTTGCCACTACAACCCCAGCGTCTTATCAAAAAAAAGAAAGTTCGTTTGATGTCAATTAAAAAAAGGTTTACAGCATAAAAAAAGCAACTTCGCTCCTCTTCCCTCATTACCACGGAAGCTGGAATCCAAAAGTGGGTAGGGTGGTGTACCCTTTTCCCTCTTGAGCAACTCTTAACTCTTAACTTTTATTTTTTAATTGAGGGTTTTTCTGACCACATAAATGAACTCTTAAATGATTAGCCGTATTTAGGTAGTCGGGCGAAACCCGCCAATTGCCAGCGAAACAAAAAACCCGACTTCATCTGATCTAGACGAAGTCGGGGAGTTTTAAAAGTTACCAGCTATTTACCATCAACCTGCGTAAGCGTAGCTTTCTCCGCAGAGGTCTGGCTGTAAAGCCCCTCAACCATCGGAGAGTAAGCTATCACAAGCCCTGCAAACACGATAGAAACCATAGACATAAGCTTTATCAAGATGTTGATAGATGGACCAGAGGTGTCTTTGAACGGATCGCCTACGGTGTCGCCCACCACACACGCCTTGTGCGAGTCCGAGCCTTTGCCGCCGTTGTTACCAGCCTCGATATACTTCTTGGCGTTATCCCACGCACCACCGGCGTTGTTCATCATTATCGCCAATGAGAAGCCAGTAGCCAAGCCACCGACCAAGAGTCCCATCACACCCGACACGCCCAACAGCAAACCGACGACTATGGGGGTCAAGATGCCCAGCATCGCTGGAGCTATCATCTCTTTTTGTGCACCGATGGTAGAAATCTCCACACAACGAGCATAGTCTGGAGTGGCTTTGCCCTCCAAGATGCCAGCTATCTCTCGGAACTGTCTACGCACCTCTGCCACCATCTCTGCGGCAACTCTGCCCACAGACTTCATCGTCATGGCAGCGAACACAAACGAGACCATCGCCCCGATAAACAGTCCACAAAGCACTTTGGGGTTCATCAAGGTGATGTTGTAATAGTTCACGAAATCGGCGATGCCAGCCTTGGAAACAGAGATAACCTCTCGCACTCCGCTGGAGTAAACCACCGTGAGCGTCTTCACGCCCATTTCCATAAATCCAATTCTGATTTGCTCGATGTAAGATGCCAAAAGAGCCATGGCAGTAAGTGCAGCCGAACCGATGGCAAAACCTTTGCCTGTTGCTGCTGTGGTATTGCCTACAGAGTCTAGAGCGTCCGTGCGTTTTCTCACCTCTTCGGATAGTCCACTCATCTCGGCGTTACCGCCTGCATTATCGGCAATAGGACCAAAAGCGTCCATCGCCAAGGTAACTCCCAAGGTAGAGAGCATCCCCACAGCACCGAAACCTATACCGTAAAGCCCGAACTCCATCTGAGTGAAGCCACCAGAGACACTGAAAGCGGCAATGATTGCCACGACGATGACCAGCACAGAAGCGAAGGTAGATTGCATACCCACAGCCAGACCGTCGATAATAACCGTAGCTGGACCGAAACTGCCTTGCTCGGCGATGCCCCTAGTAGGAGCGTACGCATCGGAGGTATACCTCTCGGTGAAGTAGCCGACCATGATGCCAGCGACAAGACCGATGACCGCAGCGAAGAAGATGCCCAAAGCCAAGTCAGCAGGTAGTAGCAAGTCCGTTACGAAGTAAGCAGCGACCACTATCAACAAAGAGCTAATATGCACACCTTTGTTCAAGCTAGCCATCAACTCCTTGATAGACGCACCCTCTTTGGTGGACACAAGGTAAATACCTACGATAGCCAAGATAGCACCCACACCAGCAAGCACCATCGGAGCTATCACGAAGTTCATCGCATTAGCACCAACCTTGGCAGCAGCCGAAAATCCCAAGATAGCCGTAGCCAAAATAGAACCAGTATAAGACTCGTACAAATCCGCACCCATACCAGCAACATCACCCACATTATCACCCACATTGTCGGCGATAGTAGCAGGGTTACGAGGGTCATCCTCTGGGATGCCAGCCTCTACTTTACCCACAAGGTCAGCTCCCACATCTGCAGCTTTGGTGTAGATACCACCACCCAAGCGAGCAAAAAGTGCTTGAGTCGATGCTCCCATTGCCGAGGCGAGCATTATTGTGGTGATAGTCTGCAAATCGAAGCCAAGATAGTTCAGAGCGAAGAACTTGGCACAAATGTCTGCCAGTGCCAAGCCCACAACCACAAGACCCATCACGCCACCAGCACGGAAAGCCACCTTTAGGGCTGAGTCCATACTTTTAGTAGCAGCTTGCACCGTTTTTACAGAGGCGATGGTCGCGGTGTTCATTCCGAAAAATCCAGCCAGTCCACTGAGGATGCCACCAGTCAAGAAAGCCCAAGGCACCAAAGGGTGCAAAACATGCATTCCCCAAGCCATAATATTGAAAACAACAAAAGCGATCGCAAAAAAGATTGCCACGCCCTTATATTGTTGCTTCAAATATGCAAAAGACCCTTCGCGGACATGCTTTGCTATCATCTCCATCTTCTCATTTCCAGCAGGCATTTTTTTCACACCTAAGAAAATCACATATGCAAAAATAAGTGCAATCAAAGCACCTGCAGGTGCCAGATACCATAAATTGGGGATCACATTCATTTCATACTCCTTTATATACTTTTTAGTTTTTGTAGTTTAAAATTTGTTCCCTTCAAAAAAAGGGTCGCTAAAATTTGTCTAGCACTTTTAGCCAAAATATTTTGCAGGGACAATTCAAAAAGCATAACCGTATAATATTAAAATTTTTATCTGTTTGGGTTTGCCAAGGCAATTTTTTGATCTGTTTTGTACTGCGAAAGAGCGTAAACCGACCAAATGGTAGCTGGTATCCACCCAATAATCGTTATTTGCAAAAGCAAACACACAAACCCTGAAATCGGTTTGCCAATGGTAAAAAACTGTAGCCATGGTAACAAAAGTGCTAAAATTAAACGCATAATAATCTCCTTAATTTTCAAATAATTACTTCAAACTCACTTTATTTGGTGAGAGCTGCTGTCAAACAAAAACTGCCTTGCCATCTCTGTAACTGTGCAAAAGCTCTTGTTTATCTCACCCGATTTTTCGCATCCAGATGCACCACTTTCGGCTGGTGAGTTTTGGCTTCCTGCTCGTCCATGTGGCAATAAGCGACGATTATCACCTTGTCCCCTTTTTGCACCAGCCTTGCTGCGGCTCCGTTCAAGCAGATTTCGCCATCTTTGCCAGCTATCACATAGGTGGAGAACCTCGCACCGTTGTCTATATTCAGCACATCCACCTTCTCGTTCATCAGCAGTCCTGCCGCCTTGCAGAGCTTGGTGTCTATCGAGACAGAGCCTTCATAATTCAAATCCGCATCCGTTACCGTGGCTCTGTGCAATTTAGCTTTCAACATCTCTACCATCATCTATTCAACTCCTCCAATTTTATAAGTCCTTCCAATACCAAGTCTTTATTCACTCGGTCGAACACGCCCTCATCTGCAAACAACCCAGAAAATCCGCCAGTGCCCAAAATCAAAACTTCCTCATCGGCAAAGCAACTCTTGGCAATCTCGCCACAAATCTCGCGGATTGCTCCCAAGTTGCCAAAATACAAACCTGCTTGGATGCTCTGCACCGTTGACTTTCCGCACACGCACCTTGGGCGTACTATCTCCACCTTAGGCAATTTTGCCGTGTGCTGTTCCAAAGATTGCATAGCGATAGACATTCCCGGGGTAATTACTCCGCCGAGGTACTCCTTTCGTTTGGTCAAAACATCGAAAGTCGTGGCTGTGCCCATATCAACGATGATGATGTTCGCCTCGGGATAAGCCTGACTCGCTCCCAAAGCCCCAGCTATCCTATCAGCCCCCACTTCCGCAGGGTTGGCGTACTTTATCTGCAAGCCCGTTTTCACGCCCGGCTCCAGAGCCAGCGGAGTTATCTGGAAGTAGTTTTGACAGCTGTTTTTCACGGCGTGGTTCACCTCGGGAGTAACACTGCAAAAAACAATCTTCTTCACCGTACTTGGCTCGTAGCCGTTTTCCCTGATTACCTCTCTCAAAAAAATCCCCATCTCATCCGAGGAGATACTCTTGCTCATATCTTTACGAAAACGGAATAAAATCTCTCGCCCCTTTACAAATCCTCCCAAAAGTTGCGAATTGCCAAAATCTAAGCACAACTTCATCTTTTTAGCTCTCCTTCTATTATCTTGTACAATTTTTCTGCTAGCTCCCCTTTGCTTGCCGTGCGTGCCAGCACTTTGCCATCGCTTGCATAAAAGGTGGCTGGATGGCAACTAGCCGTTATCTGCTCTTTAGCGTTGTGCACCACCAAGTCCACACCCCCTGCTTGCCAAATCTTTGCCACCTTCTGACAGATTTGCTCGGATGTGGCACATCTGGTCAGCTTGAAACCGACAACAAAGGGTTGCTTGCCACCACCTGCGTATGACTTCAGCAAAGGCAGTATCTTGTGGTTTCGTCGCATCTGCAACTTGATGCTCTGCGATGAGTCCAACTTGCCGGCTATCGCCCCAGTAGAGGCGATGCTACCATCGGATAGCTCAATATGCTCTAGGGCATAGTCGCCTACAGCTGCCAAATGCACCACTGCATCGCACTCGCCCGCCTGCAAGTGCGTGTGTAGCTTTGCATCCAGATCGGCAAATGTGGAGAACTGTACGCTCTTTACAGGTCTGCTGGGCATTATCGCCCCCACTGCGTGCAGGTACACCACTTGTGTTCCTTGCTCTGCGAAGTGGTCGGCTAGCACGCTTGCTGTCTTGCCAGTGGCGAAGTTGGTCAGGAAACGCACGCCGTCGATAGGTTCGCGTGTCGCTCCAGCGGTTACCAATATCTTCACAAATTCTCCTTGATAATCTTCAAAATCTCAGCTGGCTCTGGTGCTCTGCCTTTGCCTGCAGTACCACACGCCAAAGTCCCCGAAGCTGGCTCTATCACCCGTGCTCCCCAACTACGCAAGGTTTTCAGATTGTCTTGCACTGCTGGATGCTCGTACATATTCACATTCATCGATGGAGCTATCAGATACGGCTTGATGAAATTATTTGCCACAAAACAAGCGGTAAGCAGATCTTCTGCCAAACCAAGACGCAAACGCCCCAAAGTGCTGGCCGAAGCTGGATAAAGCACAATTAAATCTGCCCATTTTACCAGATTTATATGATGTATCTTTTGCGAGGTGGCAAACATCTGCGTGTAAAGTTGATGCCCAGAGAGAGCTTCCAGCGTGGCCTTGCCGATAAACTGCAAAGCACCGTCTGTCGCCACCACTTTTACCTCACACCCGCTTTTCTTCAGCAATGAGACTAGCTCTGCCGACTTGTACGCCGCTATCGAGCCGCTCACACACACTAATATTTTAGATGGGGACATTGTCTATTAACCTCACTTTACCTAGGAAAGCCGCCACAAAAACTCTTCCCTCTTTTTGGGTCAAATAGTCAACCACAAATCCACTTTCTTTCAGAAGCTTTCTCTTTTCTGCGATGGGTAGCTTTTTGCTAATAATCTCGTATAAGAGTGGTGCTATCCGCTTATCTTTCTCACTTAATAATTTGTTGCGAGAGCTCAAAGCAAGTCCGCTACTCTCCCGCACAGTCGGACATCCTACAACTTGCGTGTCCAAAAAAAACGCCTTTACCATCCCCTTGACCAACTGGAACTGTTGCCAATCCTTCTGCCCAAAATAAGCTCGAGTGGCTTTAGTAATATTCAAAAGTTTCAGCACCACCGTTAGCACTCCGTCAAAATGCCCCGGACGAGTAGCTCCACACAATTCTTGCGAATAGCTGGTTTCGCTGACCTTGTACCTGTAACCATCGCAATAAAGCTCCTGATAATCTGGTAAAAGCAAATAATCTACACCTAATTCAAGCAATTTTTCTTTATCGTCCGCTATACTCACAGGGTAATTTTGCAAATCTTCTTGATTATTGAACTGCGTAGGATTGACAAAAATCGACACCGCCGTGATCTCGTTCTCCGCTTTTGCACGCTCTACCAAACTAATATGACCCTCATGCAAAAATCCCATCGTTGGCACGAAACCCACGCTTTTGTCTGGCAAATTGCGAAAAATCTCACGCCACTGACAGATAGATTTGACCTCTTGCATCAAAACTCCTCATCTTGAGATGGAAAATTTTTGCTCTTCACATCCTTGTTAAAACTGTTTAAAGCCTCTTTCATCAACTTTGCTCCTTCCAAATATTTTCGCACAAATTTCGGTTGAAACTGAGTGTTCATTCCCAATAAATCTTGCCAAACCAGCACTTGACCATCGCAACCATTGCCAGCACCGATGCCAATAGTGGGAATTTGTAATTGCTGTGATACCAAATTGCCTACACTAGCTGGCACACACTCCAACACCAGCGAAAAACAGCCAAGCTCTTGTAATTCCAACGATTGCTGAAGTAGAACCTCTTCTTGAGATTTTCCCTTACCTTGCACCCTATAACCGCCCAAGCTGTTCACCGACTGCGGTACTAGCCCCAGATGCCCCATCACAGGCACACCAGAGTCCACGATATGGGAGATAACCGACTGACTGCCCACCACTCCCTCTAGCTTCACAGCATTCGCCCCAGCTTGCATTATCGCTTGCACAGCATCCATCGCCGATGTAAGTCCCTTGCGATAGCTCAAAAACGGCATATCGCCCACGATGAACGCATCGGGTGCTCCTCTACGAACAGCGGCTATATGCAAACACATCATCTGCAGGCTCGCCTCCAGAGTGCTCTTATAGCCATACATCGTCATCGCCAACGAGTCCCCCACCAATATGCAGTCTATATCCGACGCTTGCACAATAGCAGCACTCGTGCTATCATAAGCGGTTACCATCGAGATAATATCTCCTTTCTTCTTCATTTTCGCAAAATTCAAAACATTCATTCTTTTCCTCCTTTTTCTAATGTCTGCACAAAAGCACGGTACACATCTGCAAAAGCGTCCCCTTGCAAAGATTTTAAATTTTTAGCAATGGTCTGCTCATCGCCTCGTGCCAAAGGTCCGCTTAAAGCTTCCTCCCAATCACCACTCAGATTTTGACAAATTTTGTGCATATAAGGTAATAATATTTTCGGACTAAACGAAAACCGCTGAGCAAACTCGCGAAAAACTTTTTGCCAGAGCATCACCGTAAAGTTGCCACTAAGTACACACAGAGCGTGATACAATGGTTTATCTGCTTTATCCAGAGCAAAAGATGGATTGGGCAACTCGGAGAAAACCTCGCCAAAAGCGGGCTTGCCTTTCTCAAAAATAAATGGGATTTTTTGGTACTCTTGCAGTGAGTAAAGCCCCTTCGCAAAGCTCATCAAAGGATGATAAGAAGGGACACCCTCCAGAAAGACGCTTCCCGAAAAATGAACAAGATTAAGCTTTTTCAACTGCGGATATTGCTCTAAGAAAGAGGCTATCGCACTATCACTGATTAGCAATAGCACCACCTTAGCGTCTTGCAACTTTTCAAAAGGGCTCAAGCCTTTGTCTGCGTTGCGACTCCAAGTAACATAAGAAACATCGCTCAAACTCAGATAGTGGCAAAAATGCTTCGCCATCTGCCCAGAGCCTACGATGCCATAGAGATTTTTTTTGTTCACTTTCAGGTACCTGCCTTGTTTTCAGATCAAGTCCTTATCAAACTGTTTAACCGTTTTTTCATCATCCGCTGTACGAGTCTTACGAGTAAAATCTCGTCAGCCAATTTTCTATCGTTTTAGAGCAAACTTTTTACCCTGAGACGATTGTCAACTATTAAAGTAGGCAATCGCTTCTAATCTAAGCTCATCTCCCATTGGGCGAAGGAGTCTATTATCTCCTGCCTGCTGACATTCACCACACCCACACGCCCGCAAACTACTCCTGCTGCGTGATTTGCTATTTGAGCTGCTTGCACAATGTCCGCCCCACTACCCAAAGCCAACGCCAAAGAACTAATCACCGCATCTCCTGCACCACACACATCGTAAACATTTTGAGCAAATGTGGGAATATTCACCACCTTGTTTTGCCCTTTTTGATAGATAGACAACCCCTCACGACCTCTGGTAATTATTAAATATTCACATTGCAAATTTTCCACCATTTGCCACGCTTTCGCATGAAAATCTTCTGCCACTGCTTGCACACCCGCCAAAGCACAGAACTCTACCAAATTGGGCTTGAAGACGCTAACACCTTTGTAAGAAGCAAAGTTCAAAAATTTGGGATCTACACTCACAGGCACGCTATGCTTCTTGGCAATCTTGATAACGCCCTCGATTAGCTCAGCACTCAAAAATCCTTTATTGTAATCTTCCAAAATTACCCCGACACACTCACTAGCTACTTTCTCAAACTTCGTCAATACTTGCTGCACCAACTCCTTTTCTATAAAAGTTTTGTTTTCAAAATCTATCCGTACCATCTGCTGGTTAGCAGCAAGTACTCTGGTTTTAAGAGTCGTAGGACGGTTTTTGACTAAGAGCAAATAATGTGTAGAGATGTTTTTCTGGGCTAAAACTTCACAAAGTTTTTGCCCTGCGATATCTTGCCCATACACTCCAAACATCAACGGTTCTGCACCTAGCGACTCTATATTTGCCACCACATTGGCAGCACCACCAAGGCTATAGCTCTCATCTTGCACATCCACCACAGGTATCGGAGCTTCAGGAGATATCCTGTTCACACAGCCTCTTACATAATGGTCAACCATCAAATCGCCAAAAACTGCTATTTTCTTACCAGCGAACTTCCCCAATAACTTTTTCAAATTTTTCATACTTCTTCTTTTTTCTTTCCCAATCTGTTTTCAGTTCCATTCAAAATTCTTTTTATATTAGCCAGATGTTTCCACCAAATAAACACCATAATTACGCCCGTTAAAATCAAGACAGCCAGCAAAGATTTGTCCCCTTGCAAATAGAAGTACAAGTTTGTCAGAAACAGAGTAACCGTAGCCAAGAGTGATCCCGACGAAACATATCGCGTAAAATAAACTGCTAAAAAAAACACCACAAAAGCTAGCAAAAAAGCAAATGGACACAGTCCCACAAACAGCCCAGCACTGCTTGCCACTCCTTTGCCTCCTTTAAACTTTAGAAAAACGGGAAAAATATTGCCGACTATCAACAAAAAAGCTGCCAAAATTAGCAAGAAAGGTTGTTGCGAAAAATAGAACCATTTGGCAACCTGCACAAAAGCAAAAGCCTTGAAGAAATCTGCCAGAAACACAGCCAACCCGAACTTCCAACCCAAAGTGCGAAAAACATTGGTCGTACCGATATTGCCACTGCCAAATTTACGAATATCTATTTTTTTGAAAATCTTACCTGCCAAATAACCACTCGGGATACTGCCGATAAGATAGCCTGCTAAAAATATCCAAACTACATTATTCATCATCGAGTTTATCATTTTTACCTCTTTGTCTAAATATCAACTTAGCATTTACGCCTTTAATATCAAAATCTTTTTTAAAATTGTTAAGTAAATAACCTTTGTATGCTGCACTTATATTGTCGGGATTTGAACAAACAAACACCAACTTGATCGGGCAAGATTGCACCTGAGTCGCATAAAATATCTTCACCAGCTTACCAGATGAACGACTGGGAGGAAACTTTACCAACCAATCTTTCAAAGCTATATTTAGCTTAGCAGTAGGCACACGGCTACAACTGCGGTCATACAAAGCGATACCCTCTTGCAGTATCTTATTCACCCGCTGACCAGTAAAAGCCGAGGTAAAGATAATCGGGCAATCGTCCAAGAAGCGAAAAAACTTGAAAGCCCGCTTTTTGAACTCGTCGAAAGAGCGATTGTCCTTTTCCACCAAATCCCACTTATTCACCACCACCAAGATGTTTTTGTAATGGTTCTTGGCAAAAGATCCTATCTTCTGGTCTTGATTGGAAAAATTTTCTGTCGCATCCAAGACAAAAATAACCACATCGCTAGAGATGATGGTGGCTATCGCCTTCTGCGTGCTAAAGTACTCCACTCCGTACTTCACACGACTCTTCCGTCGCAAACCAGCTGTATCCACGAAGTGTATATCGCGTCCATCGTAGGTAATATCGCTACCAATAGAATCCCTCGTAGTACCCGAGATGGGGCTAACTATGGAAAGCTCCTGCCCAAAAATCTTGTTCAGTAAACTCGATTTGCCCACATTGGGTCGCCCCACTATGCTAAATCTGATTTTATTTCTCAGCTTATCTTTTTCTTCACTGCTATTTACCCTCACTCCTGCGATGTCTGCTACTTTGTCCAGCAACAAGCGTGTGCCCCTATTTAGCTTGGCAGACACTAGCTGTGGCTCACCTAGCCCTAAAGCCAAAAACTCGTAAACTTGCGTTTCATCCAACTCAGAGTCGCATTTATTAGCGATGACCAAAGTCTCTTTACCTTGCAAAAGTTTGGCTATCTTCCGCTCTACAGGCAAAAGCCCTACTTTGGCATCCACCACCAGCAAGACAAGGTCTGCCTGCCGAATAACCTCGCCAGCTTTTTCCAATATCTGCTGATCAAAATCGTGCTTTCCAAATAGACCGCCTGTGTCTACCAGCTCAAACATTTTTTCGTTCCAAAGCACCACATGGCTCTTATTGTCCCGAGTTACACCCTCCATCGCATCGACAATAGCCGAGATAGTTTTGGACAATCTATTGAATAAAAAAGATTTACCGACATTTGGTCTGCCGATGATTGCCACTTTTTTCATTGACATACAGGAAATCCTTTGCAAAAACTTTTCACTTCCAAGCCAATCTTAGCCAGCTCAAATTCGTTTTCGTAGCTATCGTAAACACGCTTTATAAACTCTGATATTTTTATCATCTCTGCCTCTTTCATACCTCTGGTAGTTACTGCTGCTGTCCCCAAGCGAATGCCCGAGGCGACAAAAGGCGATCTAGTGTCGAAAGGCACGGCGTTCTTATTCACCGTGATGTCCGCCAACCCCAAAGCGTTCTCCATCTTTTTACCCGAAGGGTTACCACTATCTTTGTCGCCCAAATCCCAAAGCACCAAATGGTTGTCCGTGCCTCCCGAGACAAGCTTAAAACCAAAATCAAACAAACAACTCGCCAAAGTTTGTGCATTTGCAAGTACCTGTTTTTGGTAAGTTACAAACTTTTCATCTAGTGCTTCGGCAAAAGCCACAGCTTTGGCTGCAATGATATGCTCCAGAGGACCTCCCTGCAATCCGGGGAACACCACTTTGTCCACCAGTTTGGCGTACTTCTCTTTACATAGAACCAATCCCGAACGAGGACCACGCAAGGTTTTGTGCGTAGTCGTGGTTACTATATCGGCATACGGCACGGGCGACTGATGTAATCCCGCTGCCACTAACCCCGCTATGTGTGCCATATCCACCACTAAATAGGCGTCCACCAAATCCGCTATCTTGCGAAAGCGAGCAAAATCTATTTTGCGAGAGTAAGCCGAAGCTCCTGCCAATATCATCTTGGGCTTGCACTCTACAGCCAATTTCTGGATATAATCGTAATCTAACATCTGAGTCGAAGCGTCCACACCATAAGAAACAATATTGTATAACATCCCCGAGAAACTCAAAGGGCTACCGTGAGTCAAATGCCCACCATGGCTCAGCTCCATTGCCAATACGGTGTCTCCCGGTTGTACCAAAGAAAAATAAGCCGCCATATTAGCTGTAGAACCAGAATGTGGTTGCACATTAGCATGCTCTGCTCCAAAGAGCTCTTTCGCCCGCTCCACTGCCAGCTTCTCTATCTTGTCCACATTGCAACAGCCACCATAGTAGCGACCGTATAACTTGTAATTTAAATCTCCAGTTTTCTTGCTCCAGCGGTAAGGATACCCCTCGGCGTACTTATTGGTCAAAATGCTTCCCGCAGCCTCTAACACCGCTGATGATACATAATTTTCAGAAGCGATCAGCTCCAACCCTTCTTTCTGGCGGATTGCCTCATCTTGGATCAAATCGTAAATCGCTCTATCTTGTTTTTTTAAACTCTCCATAATAAACCTCTTAATTGTTATGATAAGCAGAGAAAATTAGAATTAGTGTCAATATTTTTTAACATCGTTAAACTTTGGCACACTAGCCTCGTGGGTGAAAATTTTTATGTACCTTGATTAAGTGCGATTTGTCAATATTGGTGTATATTTGTGTGGTGTTGATGCTAGCATGCCCTAGCATCATCTGGATAGCTCTGATACCTGCCCCTGCCTCCAACAAATGCGTAGCAAAAGAGTGCCTAAGTGTATGTGGCGACACCTTTTTTCGCAATCCTGCCAAAGTTACCGCTTTTTGCACTATTTTCCACAATCCCATCCGCGAGAGGTGATTTCCAAACTTGTTCACAAAAACGAAGTCTGTGATTTTTGTTTTAACTAGTAATGGACGATAACTTTGCAAATATTCCCGCAAAATGTGGATTGCTGTCTGACAGATAGGAACAAACCTCTGTTTGTTTCCTTTGCCCAGCACCCGCAATACCTCTTGATCCAAAAGCAAATCGTTCAACTTCAAATCTATCAGCTCGCTCTCCCTAAGCCCACAAGCGTAAGCCACCTCCAAAATTGCTCTATTGCGAGCATCCAGAGCAGACTCTCCATCGGCAAACACTTGCAGGAGCTTCCCCACTTGCTCTATCGAAAGCACAGAAGGGAAACGCAACGCTTGTTTGATTTTGGGGAAATCGCTCAACTGAATCTTCAACTCCTGTTGCACCAACAAAAACTCAAAAAATCCCTTGATAGAGCTTCTCTTTCTCAAGAGCGTAGCCGAAGACAGTCCATAAGATTGCAATTTAACCAAATAATTCACCAAATCTTCATTGGCAACTTCTTCCAAATCTTTGGCAACGAAAAGCAAAAAATCTTCCAAATCTGCAAAATAAGCTTGCAAAGATTTTTGAGCAAGCCCCTTTTCCACTTGCGAAAAATAGCGATACGCCTCCAGCTGAAACTTCGTCTGCGATCTCATAGCACCAACGCTGAAAAAAAATTACTCATCTAGCTGTACCATCACCCAGTTAATCCAACCCAAAACGGTAGAAGCCCTTCGCAAGTAGGTGTCATCTGAACTTACTCCATAAATTCTTGAAGATTTCATAATCTCCGCAATTTTTGGTTTCGATAAAATCTCACCATTTTCTAGAGAGCCTCTCAAAACTTTATTAAAAACAGAGTGCGAAACCATAAGTTTTAAAAACTCCTTTTGTCGTTCGATAAGATTAAGGGCAAAAATCCGCTTGCCTACTTCCGTCAGCACACAGCCAATCTCTTTAGTCAAAGAGTCTCTGCAATTTTTTATCAATCCCAAATATCTGCCAGCATTCGCATAATAATAAGTTTGTCTCACATTAAAACCATATTCCAAGGTGATTCCCTCTTTGCTAATAAAACCCCTTTGATAAAGAAGCTCACACAAACTGACAACCCTCTCGAAACTATTGGCTTGTGGGAAAGGCACACCGCTAGGATCTGGAACAACTTGACTCAGATCGAGGATTTTTTCGACAACCTCTATATTGAAAACACCTTCATAAATAGCAAACTTTTTATCTTTCTTCAAAAATATGGAACTATAATTATTGGAATCAGAAAATCCGTACTCTCTAAGATGAAAGAGACCATTTGAATAAGTCAAAAACATTGACCTAACATTTTTGCTTATCTTCTCACTCCACAGGCGATAAGGGTAATAAAGTTGTCTGACTAAAAAATCTTCCGAAATGTAATTTTTAGCTTCAATCAAAATCAAAGAATTTTCACCCTCATAGCCTCCATCTATCTCTATCTGAGAATTTTTTACCTGCAATCTTTGCTCACCTTTGCCACTATTTATCACAAAAGCAAAAGAAGACGAGCCCATCCTCCCACTCACAGTCGGGATCAAGCTGGCTTCGCTGGTAAACTCGTGTAACATCTTACAAACAAAAGCACAGTTAATAGCGGTAGCCTCGCTGGTTATACTCTTGTAGTCGATACTCTCCAAATACGAGGGAAACTCAATGTAAGACATCTTACTTTTCCGACTATTAAAATCACAATATGTTGCAAAGTTCCCAATTACATATCCACCTCTGGAAACAGGCAAAATAGTAAAATTATTCTTAACAAATATCTCTGGTAGCTGAGCACTATGATCAAATTTAGTCATCAAGCGGGCTTCTCGAAATTTATTTATCTCTGCCGAAGACACCTCAAAACGACCATCACCCCGCACCTTTTGAGCGATATTGTGAGTTGCAAACAGCAACTCCCAAGCACAATCGTTTTTGGTTTTATTCATAATTTCTTATCAACACCTCTTCCACTTTTCCCCGTTTGAAACCGTTCGAGTTTATAGCTCTAGTCGCCTTCACGCTTGTGATGTGATATTGTTTGTACAAATCTTTGATAAAAGAAGCCGAAGAGTTGGAAAGCAAAAACTTAGTTCCTTTACTATCTAGCTCATCGCAAACATTCTTTAGCCTTACTTGGTCATCTTTACTCCAACCACCTTGCACATATCCAGTAAAATTTGAACTAGCAGAAATCGGATGATAAGGAGGGTCTAGATACACAAAACTTCGCTGATCGGCATCTTGCAGTAGCTTCTCATAATCTTCGCACTCTATGACAATATTTTTATCGTTTAGAAACCTACTCACAGCTTTTAAAGTCGGCTGGTTGACAATGTTGGGATTTTTGTATCTGCCAAAAGGAGCATTAAACTCGCCTGCATTATTAACCCTATACAAGCCGTTATAACAAGTTTTGTTCAAGTATATAATTCGCGAGGCTCTTTGCACAGCCAAAAGTTTTGCAAACTCATCCGTTCTGTCCACGCTTCTGATCTTATAAAAATACTCGGCGTTATTCTTGTGCTTTGCCAAATCTACCAAAAGAGGTTGCAAGTCGTTCTTAACCACCTTATAAACATTTATCAGCTCTTGATTAAGGTCCCCAATCACAGCTTTTTGTGGTTGCAAAAAAAACAAGAGTGCACCACCACCTAAGAAAGGCTCATAATATCTTCGTTCCGTAATATCTTTGGGCAAGAGTTTTGCTATGCTAGGCATAAGTTGTCTTTTGCCACCCACCCACTTAAGAAATGGCAATACTAACTTATTCTTAATTGTTCCTCCTGCAAACCCAAAAATCTCATCACAAACTCTTGCGTACCAGTTCGGCCAAAACGCCAGCAGGCAATCCCACTACCGTTAGCCAATCTCCGTTAATCTTGGAGATGAACTGCCCAGCGATACCTTGCAGAGCATAGGCTCCCGCTTTGTCATAAGGTTCTTTGGTCATCAGATACTGGTCTATCTGCACGCTACTGAGCTCGCTAAACGAAACCATCGCCTTGGTAAAGCTCACCAGCGATTTCTGCCGATAATGCACGCAAACGCCCGTATAGACGCTGTGAGTCCGCCCAGAGAGCTTTTCCAGATACTCTCTGGCTTGCTGAGAACCAGATGGCTTGCCCAACACTTTACCATCCAGATACACCAGCGTATCTGCCCCGATAACCAAGCACTTACTATCACACTGCTCTGCCACAGCCTCAGCCTTCATCTTAGCCAGCTTCTTACACAAAAGCAGCGGCGATAGCTTGCCTGCCACATTCTCGTCCACACTCGGAGCAATCTTGACAAACTTCACCCCCATCATCCGCAAAATCCGCTCACGGCGTACAGATGCCGAGCCCAAAACAACCTTTTTCCCTTTTAGCAAATTGTGTAAAATTTTTATCTCCTTAGACTTTTATTAAATTTTGTCCGCTTTCATCACCGCCAAAAAAGCTTCCTGCGGGATAGACACCGAGCCAATCTCTTTCATCCTCTTCTTCCCTTTCTTCTGCTTCTCCAGCAGTTTACGCTTACGAGAAATATCGCCCCCATAGCACTTAGCAGTAACATTTTTCCGCATCGCCGTGATAGTCGATCGAGCTATCACATCGCTACCGATAGCCGCTTGGATAGGAATTTTGAAAAGATGCCTTGGTATAAGCTCGCCCAACTTTTGCGTGATGTTCAAGCCCCAAGCTCTAGCTTTGTCCCGATGCGACATAAAGCTCATAGCGTCCACCTTATCCCCATTTACCAAGATGTCCACCTTCACGATGTCCGATCTGCGATAGTCGGCGTAAGAGTAATCCATCGAAGCGTAGCCACTAGAGACAGACTTCAGCCGAGAGTAAAAATCAAAAATCAACTCCAACAAAGGGATATCGTACTTCAAGCACACCCTATCCTCGTCTATGTACTCCATATCCTTCTGCACGCCCCGCTTATCTATCACTAGCTTCATAATATTCCCTATAAACCTCGAGGGCACGATAATCTCAAGGTTCATATAAGGCTCTTGGATGTAGTCGATATCTTTGATCTCGGGCAGGTTAATAGGATTATGCACCTCTATCATCTTGCCAGATTTATCATACACACGAAAAGGCACAGACGGTGCTGTGGTGATAATAGGCACATCATACTCACGATAAAGCCGCTCCACCACTATCTCCAGATGCAACATCCCCAAAAACCCACAGCGGAAGCCAAACCCCAAAGCCATCGAGTTCTCTGGCTCGTACACCAGCGAAGCATCGTTCAGCTTCAGCTTTTCCAGTGCATCTCGCAGCTCCTTGTACTCATCGCTAGCCACAGGGAACACGCCACTATAAACCATCGGCTTTACCTCTTGAAACCCCTTAAGAGCCTCGGGGCAAGGGCATTTCACGCTAGTTACCGTATCTCCGACCTTAGCGTCCTCTATGTTCTTCACACCCGATATGATATACCCCACATCGCCCGCAGATAGCTCATCACCCTTTTTCAGCTCCAACCCCACATAACCCAGCTCCTCTATCAAGAACTCAAACCCATTCGAGCAAAACTTCACCTTGTCGCCCTTTTTCAGCAGACCATCAAACATCCGCACCAATATCACCACTCCGCGGTACTTATCGTAAAAGGAGTCGAACACCAACGCCTTCACGGGGGCACTGGCATCACCCGTGGGAGCAGGCACATCACGGATTACCCCTTCCAAAAGCTCTTGTATACCGATGTTGGACTTGGCAGACACCTTGTAGATGTTCTCTTGGCTCAGTAGTTCCATGAGCTTCTCCTCACACGCAGGCACATCTGCCGAGGGCAAGTCTATCTTGTTTATCACAGGGATAATCTCCAGATCGTTCTCCAGTGCCAGATACAGGTTACTCATCGTCTGGGCTTCCACCCCTTGGGCTGCGTCCACCAGCAATAATGCTGCCTCGCACGAGCTCAAACTACGAGACACCTCGTACGAAAAATCCACATGCCCTGGGGTGTCTATCAGGTTCAGCACATACTCTTGCCCCTGATAGCTGTAGGTCATCCGCACTGCCTTGGATTTGATGGTAATGCCCCTCTCCTGCTCCAGCTCCATATCGTCCAGCACCTGTCCGCTAGCATCGCCCAGCACCCCAGTGAGCTGCAAAAAGCGGTCGGAAAGCGTCGATTTACCGTGATCAATATGAGCGATTATACAAAAATTTCTAATATTTTTCATAAACCCAACCTTTCAAAAAAGCTTAACTTGTAAAGGAAATCTTCTGGGTGAAAGAAAAGCAATTTTCTTCTTGACATTGAGACTCATTCTCATTTGGTGCATTCAATACTTTAATTAAGGAGAAAAAAAATGAAAAGAAAAATTTCTTTAGTAATTTTTAGCTTAGCTATGGTTTGCTCAGGTTTTGCTTTCGAGCTAAATTGGTCTGGTAGTGCCAGAGTGCGAGGGGGGCTAACCCAAAACGATGGCTATAACAAGGACGCTTCCACCAAATCGTGGCGTAGCCAAAGAGTGCAACTTTTGATGGAGGGCAAAACCCAAGACAACATCCAGCTATTCGTCGAAGCCAACTGGGGCGATGGAGACCCCACAGAAGAAGACAACAAAAACATCGTCTTAGACAACGCCTACCTGCTGGCTGCCGACTTCGTCCCATCTGTAACGCTATCCGCAGGTATCATCCCGCTTTGTGCCAGCTCTGGCATGGTCTTAGACGATAACTTCCTCGGGTATCAAATCCAGAGAAGTTTCAGCCAGAAAGTCAACACCAGATTGGCAATGTTCCTGATAGACAAAGGAGACCAGAGTAAAGAAAAAGCCAGCGACGACTCACACGGCTTCTGGGTAAACCTCTCGAACACAGAGGGCTCTGCGGGGTTAGACATCCTAGCTCGTGCTAACTGCAGCCCCGAACTGGAGCTAGAATACTACGACCAAAGCTCCAAGAGCATTAAGACAATTTCTTCGGAAGGCAAGTACAAGAAAGGCACACTCCTCTGGTTTAGTCCTTATTATTGCTTAAAGGGCAACAACTTAGGACTAGAACCACTAAGTATTCAGATCAATGCCACTTACCTAACAGGTAGCTGGAACGCAACTGATGACGCGATCAAAGACCTGAGTCTGAACGCATACGCACTATCCATCAAGCCCTACTACGAGTGCAGTAATGGGACTTCACTCGCCTTTGACCTCTTCTATAGTTCAGGAACAGACACTAAAGACGCAAACATTGGCGATATAGCCTCCTTTCGTGGAATATCTCCTGCATACAGCAACTCTTTGGAGTACTTCGGCGATGGTGGCCCAACAGACAACTCCATCATCAATCTAGGGGCTAGCACCATAGACGGTGAGAACGCCAACAACTACGGAGCTCTGATGGCATCTCTGGTGGTGAAGCATCCGCTTACCGCTAAATTAGCCAGCCACGCGGCTCTGGGATGGGCACAGACCTCCGAAGAAGTACTCTGGGTAGAAGACAACACCAAGAAATCTGGCACCGCCCTAGGCACTGAAGTCGACCTTGGCTTTAGCTATCAAGCCACGCAAACGCTATCTCTAAAGGTTACAGGAGCGTACATCATTCCGGGAAAAGCCTCTTACAAAAACGGCGAGAGCGACAAAATAATGCAAGTAGGAAGCTACCTAGAGTACGCATTCTAAGCAAAATAACGAATTAGTCTAACATCACTAATTCCTCCTGTGGTCAAGCCCTCTCATTGGGGCTTGACCTTTTTCACACAAAAAAAAAGGACGACCTCACCTAAAAAGTCGCCCTTAATAAAACTAATTTTTATTGCAAAAAGTCCAACACGATGTTCAAAATTCTACGAACAGGTTCGGCTGCACCCCACAAAAGTTGGTCGCCCACACTAAAGGCGGTGAGGTACTCAGAGCCTAGGTTCATCTTGCGAATCCTGCCCACCGGCACTTTCAGCGTGCCTGTAGCATAAGCTGGGGTCAGCTTCTCCAAAGTCGCTTCTTTGGTGTTCGGCACTAGCTCCACCCACTGATTGCCCGAAGCGATAATCCGCTCCACCTCTTGCAATGGGACATCTTTCTTCAGCTTGATGGTAAACGCTTGGCTATGACACCTCATCGCCCCCACTCGCACGCACTGCCCGTCGATGGGGATTAAATCTTTATCTATGCCCAATATCTTGTTGCTCTCGGTAAAACCTTTCCACTCTTCACGAGTTTGCCCATTATCCATAGCTTTGTCTATCCACGGGATAAGACTACCAGCCAAAGGAACGCCAAAGTTACTCGTAGGCAAAGCGTCGCTGTGCAAAGTTTCGTTCACCTTCTCGTCGATCTCCAAGATAGCCGCAGCGGGGTCGTCCAGCAATTTTTGTGCATTACCACCGATGATGCCCATCTGCCTCACCAGCTCCTTCATATTCTCCGCTCCAGAGCCAGAGGCCGCCTGATAGGTCATAGAGGTAATCCACTCCACCAAATCCGCTTCAAACAAGCCGTTCAAAGCCATCAACATTAAAGAGACGGTACAGTTGCCACCCACGAAGTTTTTCACGCCATCTGCCAAACCTTTGTCAATTACGCCTCTATTAACTGGATCTAAAACGATGATGCTATTCTTGTCCATCCGCAAGCTCGAAGCAGAATCTAACCAGTATCCACTCCAACCCGCTTGCCTTAGCTCGGGGTAAACCTTACTAGTGTAGTCGCCCCCCTGACAAGTAACGATGATGTCCAACTCCTGCAAAGCTGCTATGTCGTAAGCATCTCGGAGCTTAGTGGTTTGCCCGCCCACTTCTGGGCTATCTAGCCCCACCTGAGATGTCGAAAAGAAAAAAGGCTTAAACTTACCAAAATCTTTCTCTTCCAGCATCCTTTTCATTAGCACAGAACCTACCATACCTCTCCAACCGACAAAACCCACATTCTTCATAATAACATCTCTCCTTTAGCTTTTTTAGCAATCTCTAAACTTTTAAGAGCTATAACTTTCCCATCGCCAAAAATGTCAACCATTATTTACTTTTGTAAGTCCCACGATTACCAAGCAGTTACAAATCAAGAGCTTTGCACTTATTGTGATAAATGTAACGAATAAAAAAACAATCTCATCAAAATAAGTTGCAAAAAAGAAGGCAAAAACTTCTGTGGTTTCATCAAGGGGCAAAATTAATCTAGAAGGAGAGTATTATTATGCTCAAATCTTGCCCTTTAAACAGCGGAGTGCTATTATGAAGCACCTAAAATTTGACCAGTACGCAGCCAAATACGATGCGTGGTTCTTGGAGAACAGCAATCTGCTTTACTCCGAAGCAAAGCTCGTCGCCCACTTCTTGCGACCAAATACGAAAATTTTTTCCGTCGGTTGCGGAAGCGGACTTTTCGAGTCTATCCTAAAGGAGAACTTCAACATCGCCATAGGGCATGGCATAGAGCCATCTACCAGCATGGCAGATATCGCACGCAAGCGAGGCGTAGAGGTAAACACTGTTACCGCCGAGCAGATGCAACTGCCCGCACAAATGTACGACACAATCCTTTTTAACGGCACACCCAGCTACATTACCGACCTGCAAAAATCTTTTGACAAAGCTTACCAAGCACTCAAGTCTGGCGGAAATATCGTAGTGATAGATGTACCCAAAGAAAGCTCTTACGCCATAATGTACAACCTTGCCAAAGCTCTGGATTCTTGGGAACACCCTTTGCTGGCAGGCGTTCATCCTCAAGACCCTTATCCCATAGAATTTGTAAAAATAGCCAACTGGAGAACCACTAAAGAAAAAATCGAAATGTTAGAAAAAAGCGGATTTACCAACTTGGAGTTTGCACAAACTCTCACCAAACACCCTTTGTACTCCAACTGCGTAAAAGAAGAACCGATAGCAGGTTACGACTGCGGCGATTATGTGGCAATATGTGCCAAAAAAAATTAAGTAAGGAAAAAACATTATGCAAAACCTAAGCTCCCTACAAAAGAACCTTGCAGAAATTCAAGTCAAATCACCGCTTGTACACAACATTACCAACTATGTCGTTATGAACAATACCGCCAACGCTTTGCTGGCTATCGGAGCTTCCCCTGTAATGGCTCACGCCTTGGAAGAAGTAGAAGATATGGTAGCTATCGCCTCCAGCCTTGTGATAAATATGGGGACTCTCAGCCCTCGATGGGTAGAAGCGATGCTAAAAGCAGGACGAAAAGCCAAAGATCTAAAAATCCCCTGTGTATTTGACCCTGTGGGTGTAGGTGCTACTGCCTATCGCAACGAGGTAGCCAGCCAAATATTAGCACAAACCAACCCTACCATCATCCGTGGCAACGCCTCGGAGATAATGGCTCTAGCCGGCACACAAGCCACCACCAAAGGGGTGGACTCAGCTCACCAAAGCACAGACGCACTACAATCTGCCAAAAATCTAGCCAAAGAGCTAAAATGCGTGGTAGTAGTCAGTGGAGACACCGACATCATCACAGACGGCGACACCGTCCATCACTGCACGGCAGGCGACCCCCTGATGACCAAGGTAACCGGCATGGGTTGCACCGCCTCGGCGATAGTGGGAGCGTTCATCGCCGTAGAGCAAGACACCCTGCTAGCTGCCACCAACGCCACAATCTTGGTCAGCACCATCGGCGAGTACTCCACCAAAACAGCCAAAGCTCCCGGGAGTCTGCAAATGCACTTCCTCGACAACCTCTACAAAGCCGCAAACGGCGAGCTGGAACTGGAAAAACTATGAACCTCGATCTGTCTTTGTACCTCGTTACCGACAGGTCTCTGCTGGCAGGCAAAGAGCTCTTGTGGACAGTGGAGCAAGCGGTCTTGGGCGGAGTGAGCGTGGTGCAACTCCGAGAAAAGAACGCCTCCAGCTTGGAGTTCTATCAACTGGCAGTCAGCCTAAAAAAAATGCTGGATCACTACAACATCCCTCTTATCATCAACGACCGCCTCGACATCGCTCTAGCTGTAGACGCAGCGGGAGTGCACCTTGGACAATCAGATATTCCTTGCGAGGTTGCTCGCAAACTGCTAGGGCGAGAAAAAATTATCGGACTTTCCATCGAAAATATTGCCCAAGCCAAACTCATAAAAAATGCTCCACTAGATTACATAGGCTTATCACCAATTTTTGCTACGCCCACCAAGACCGACACCGCAACCCCTCTAGGGCTATCGGGAGTACAAACTATCTCTACTTGCTTAGATTTACCCAGCGTCGGTATCGGTGGCATCAACCTAAACAACACTCAAAGCGTGATAAAAGCAGGTGCTAGCGGTATAGCGGTAGTCTCGGCGATAATCTCAGCAAACGACCCCAAAACTGCAGCTCTTAAGCTCCGTCAAAAGATACAGCAAAAGAAACAATGAAACTACAAGAGTTAGGCGAGTTCGGATTTATTGGCGGATTTTCTAAGAACTTCAACCATTTGCTAGACGGTAGAATGCAAGGCATTGGCGACGATTGTGCCGTATTCCCCGCGAATGACAAAGAAGATTATGTAGTCAGCACCGACCTGCTGGTAGAGGGTACGCACTTCTTGCTATCCAAGATTAGCTTTTTTGAGTTAGGGCAAAAATCTTTGGCGGTCAACCTGAGCGATTTGGCAGCCATGGGAGCTACACCTTTCGCCTCTTTTTTATCACTGGGCGTTCCCAAAAATATCTTAGCAGAAAATTTAATAGAATTTATGAATGGCTACCAAGAGCTATCGGAAAAGCACAAAATTCCTCTGCTGGGGGGCGATACCACCAGCTCCACAAACCAGTTCATCATCAATGTCTGTGTCGTGGGCAAACTGCCAAAGGGCAAAGCCAAGCTCCGCTCGGCGGGTAAAGTTGGCGACATCGTCTGCATCAGTGGGCACATAGGCGATTCTGCTGGTGGACTTCAAGTACTCTTACAAGATGTCTCCCCAAAAGCAGAAGAAAAAAAGCTCATTAGCGTTCATCACAATGTCGTTCCCAAAATTAACGAAGGAATTTTTTTGGGCAAACAAACTTGCGTCAATGCAATGATCGACCTTTCAGATGGTCTCGCCTCCGATTTGGTACACATCTTAGAAATTTCTCAACTAGGAGCACAAATCGAAATTGATAAATTGCCCATTTCCCAAGATTTACAAAAAGTTTGCTCTCGCCAAAGTTGGTCGGCTCGCACGCTGGCAGTAGCTGGCGGAGAAGATTACCAGCTCCTTTTCACCATAACCCCCGACAAACTCCAGCAGGTGCAAAAAAAATACCAACAAACCTTCGGAGAGGGTTTTTACCCCATCGGCAAACTTATTAAAGAACCAAAAAAGATAGTTTGGACAAAAGAAGGGAAAGTTCACAACTGGCATCCAAACGGCTTCGACCATTTCAATAAGAAGGAGTAAAATCGTGGAATACAAGAAAGTTATGACCATCGCCGGTAGCGACAGCGGTGGAGGAGCGGGCATCCAAGCGGACATCAAGACCATCAGTGCTTGCGGGTGCTACGCCACCTCTGCCATCACGGCTATCACCGCTCAAAACACACTGGGTGTCTTTGACATCCATCCAATTCCAGAATCTATCCTCATCGGACAAATCAGGGCGATTTTGGACGATATCGGCACAGACGCAGTAAAGATAGGGATGCTACACAATAAGCGTGTCATCGAGATTGTCGCCGAGCTACTGCAAGAGTTCAACCTACATAAAGTAGTGCTCGACCCCGTGATGGTGGCAACTTCAGGAGACAAGCTCTTGCAAGACGACGCCATTGCCTGCTTGCAAACAAGCCTCATCCCCAAAGCTTTGGTCATCACCCCCAATCTCCCCGAGGCAGAGATACTGCTGGGCAAGAGCATCTGCACCCAAGCACAACTCCCCCAATTCGCCCAAGAACTCGCTCAAAAGTACGACACCAGCGTCTTGCTCAAGGCAGGACATCTGGCAGACGACGAGCTAGTGGACATCCTCTACGACATCAAGACGCACAAGACCACCCAGCTAAAATCCAGCCGAGTCCGCACCAAAAACACACACGGCACAGGTTGCACGCTCTCCTCTGCTCTGGCGTCGTTCTTGGCTCTAGGACATCCTTTGTCAAAAGCTACCATCCTCGCCAAAGATTACCTCATAGACGCTATCGACAAGGGCAAAGAGTACCACATCGGCAGTGGACACGGACCAGTGCATCATTTTCACAGATTTTGGCAATGAGCATCAACCAATCGCTCGACTGGCACTTGCACGCCAAAAGCTCGGCACACTACCAAAAAATCTGGCACTCACAGTTCGTACAAACCATCCTCTCTGGCAGACTGCCACGGGCAAGGTTTTGCCATTACCTACAGCAAGACGCCCTATACCTAGCCCAAGAAGCCCAAATACTGCACCAGCTAGCACAACGAGCCCCCACGAGACAGGAGGGCGACTTCTTCTTGGCAATGAGCCTAGATTGCATCAACATCGAAACTCAGATGCAAAACAGCTTCTTCGCCCGCTACCACATCACTGCCGACACCACCATCCGCGGGGTTTTCGCCCAATATTTGGACTTCCTCTGCTCTCAGGCTCAGCAACCTTTTGGCTTGGCTATCTTCGCCTACTTCCCTTGCTACTACCTTTACGCACAGCTAGGCAAAGCAATCTCCGATTACCCTAAAACACCTAACAACCTCTACCAGAGTTACATAGACACCTACGCTGGCGAACCCTATAAATATTTTGTGGACAGATATTTCACAATTTTAGAAAAACATTTTCAGCTTTTCACAGAAGCAGAAAAAAAAATTTCGCTAGCACTTTTTGAGCGAGCTTGCCACTTTGAAGCCCAAATATTCCAAGAAGCCTAGCTCCCGCTAAAGTAGACCCTTACCGCTCATCGCCTCTATGCATAATTGCAAGAAATCCGCTAGCTCCATCCCAAAACATTTGCAGTCAGCAATCTGCTGGCGATTAGCACCCTGAGCAAAACTTTTCGACTTGTACTTCTTCTTCAGCGACTTTAGGCTCAGAGCCTCCACCTTTTTCTCGGGCTTCATCAAAGCAGCAGCCACCACCAATCCCGAGATAGGGTCAGCCGCCCAAAGGTGCTTACTCAAAAGGTCGTCTCTTTCGGCAAGACAGTTGTGTGCCTTGATGGCGTTCAACATATCTTCACTCACATCTTCGCCTTCCAATAGCTTAACCGTCTGCAAGCCGTGCTGCTGGGGGTCATCTTTGGTACCCTCATAATCCAAATCGTGTAAAAGCCCTGTAATAAACCACTTATCTTTGTCCTCACCCGAGCGTTTTGCCAACTCCTGCATAATATGAGCCACCGCCCAGCTGTGGTTTTTCAGATTTTCATTTTGTAAGTGTTGCTCCAGCAACTCCTGTGCCCTCTCTCGTGAAATCATTTTTTTCTCCTTAAATTTTTCCTTTATCTATATTAATCTGTGGTTTGCTACCAGCGGCTGTTCTTTGTGCTGGAAAAGGGCTAATCTTCCAAGCTATAGTCGGTGAACTCTCTTTTGCTTTTATAAGTTTTGAAATGAGCACAGTAGCCGTCCGTCATTATCTCTATAGCTCCGCTACTGCCTGTGATAAAAAGGTTCTCGTGCAAAAATTCGTAGCTTTGCAAAGTCTTATTATGCGGAAAGTGAAAGCGATTTTTCACAGAGGTAAAGATGAAAGCATACTCGGGGCTGACCTCGCGGATGAACTCCCGTGTGCTGGACGATTTGCTCCCATGATGACCAACTTTGAGCAAATCGCAATCCAAATCGAAGCCAGGCAAAAGAAACTCCTCGCCCTCTTTCTCCAAATCTCCCGTGAGTAAAGCGGAAAACTCTCGATAATCGACCCTCAACACAATCGACATATTGTTGATATCCTCGTGCCAAAACTCTTTGGCTGGATGGATTGCGTTTATCGTCAAATCCCCTTCCGTGTAAAGCATCGCCGTGTCTTGCAAAACTATCAACTGGCTACCCTCTTTTTGCACAGCTTTCTCAAAAACTTTCCAAATCTTGCTTTTGCAAAAATTCCTGCTGACCACCACCCTCTGCACATCTAGCTGAGCAAAAGCATGCCACACACCGCCAAAGTGGTCGTTGTGAGCGTGTGTAATCACCAGATAGTCTATCTTCCTGACACCTTTGTCCGCCAGATACGGCAACGCCGTCTTACGAAAACTCCGCACAAAATCTGGTGGACCGACATCTACGAAAATGTTTTTACCAGCTGGCGTGGTAATCAAGGTCATATCGCCCAATCCGCAATCGAAAAAGGTTATTTGCAAATCTTTCTTATGGGGAGAGAGCAAAAAGCTCCACGGCAAGACAGCTAGCACCAAAGCAAGCACTGCCAGTTTCCAGCGTCTCTTATTGTAGATGAGGTAACCCCCTGCAAAAGCCAGACACAACGAAAAAGTCGCACTGAGGAAATAGTCGCTGCTGATATTGCTAAAGCAGAAGGGAAACTTTGCAAAAATCTTCACCAAAGTCAGTAGCCCATCTACCAAAAAGTTCAAAGACAAGCTGTAGTAAACTGCCAGAAAGGAGGGCATCATCAGACAAGCTAAGCTCAGCGGGACGATAAACCCGACCAGAGGCACACAAAGAAGGTTGGCGAACACCGAGTTGAAATTGATTTGATTGAAGTAAAAAAGCGTGATGGGGAGCATAGTAACACACAATACCAGCGAGCAAAGGAGCGACGCCACCACGAAAGAAAAAAGCCACACAAGACACACATATCCTTTCCACCTGCCTTTTTGCACCACTCGCAAGTGAATGCGTGGCACCAAATTTGCCAAAATCAGCACTGCCAAGAACGAAAGCTGAAAGCTGATGGACAAGGCGTACTCTGGGCTGACAAGCAAGATAATCAGTCCAGCGGCAGAGACGATGTTATCCAAGACCAAGACTCGCTCCAGATGCCAAGCCCATAGGCTAAGCCCTATCATCAAGCTCGCTCTGGTAACAGAGGGAGAAAAGTCGCAGACAGCTGCGTACAAGAACAAAATGAGGACAGTTGCCAGATAAACCTGCCACAGCTTAGAGCAGACCATCCGCAATAGCAGCAGGCACACCAGAGCGATGAAACTAATGTGCAACCCGCTAATCGCCAAGATGTGTGCCACACCCGCTTTGGTGAACTGCTCTCGCATTCTTTGGTCTTCTACACTTTTACCCAGCAAGATGGTTTGCAAAAACTCATAATTCTTTCCGCACCGCTTCTCAATCCTTGCCAGCATTAGCTTCCGCAGTTTATACACGCTTTGCCACCAGAAGTTGCCCTCATGTGCTTTGACCACAAACACGCTCTTGCCTAGCCCTAGGGTATAAATCTTCTTTTGTGCCAGATACTGTGCATAATCAAACCCGCTGGGATTGCTAACGCCCTCGGGTGGCATCAGCTCTGCCACACCCTGTATCACCTGACCATACTCCAAGCCTGACTGCACGGTGGCAAGCCTCACTTTGCCCGAAAAGGGCAACCCCGCAACGCTCTGCAAATCTAGAACGAAACTGTAAAATTCACTGCTTTTGCTATACTCCACCTGCGAGACTATCTGTCCCACGATGGTTTGCACCACAGGTGCTTTCAGGTAATTTCTAATTGCATCATCGGGAGTTTTCTCTTGAATGAGCAAGCTACCCAAAAAGAAAAACGCCAAAAAAACAAAAAGCGGCTTTGCCCAAAAGTAGCCAAAAGCTACAAACAACAAAACCAGCCAAAAATAAACAAGCCCCCACTCAAAATATTGCCCAAAAAATATACCTGCCAGTAAACTAAGAAAAGGCAACAATAGAGGGTATTTCATCTTTTTTTAAAAGTCTACAGATTTCTTCAGGTTCAGCTCGTATAAGTTGTTCTCTGCGTCTTCGCTAAATTTGTAGTCGTACTGAAATCTGAAATTATACGGCAAGATATACCTAAAGCCCACCTTTTGATTTAGCAGAAGTTTTCTGTCCTCCACCAACGGTTCGTCCGTCTCTTCCACCTTAAACTCCGAGACGAAAAAAAGGCGATTAGTCAGGCTTTTACCCAGTATAACCTTCATCTGGTTGAGCAAAACGCCGCTACCGCTCATACCCTCTTGCTCCTGCTCCATCTCGTCTTGATTGTCATAATCTTTCAAAATATTTTGCACCACATTCATCTTAATGCGGAACATATCTAGTCGCAGAGCCCTTTGCAACCTGTTTTCCACAGGAGAGATGAGAGGATCTAGCACCTGAGACTGCACACCTTCGCCCACCAGCTCTATCACTTGGTCGCTCACCACAGACTCCAAGTTGGCGTCAGGATCATTGCTATCTTCAGAGATGTCGTACTTCAGCGAGGAGATAATTTGAAAATCAGATTTCAAATCCCTGTCCGTACTGGTGAGCTTCATCTCCAAGTTGTCTTTGATGTAAAACTTATCTCTATCTTTCGTCTTCAGAGTGAGGGTTACCGTGTTGCCATCCACCGCAGTCGCCTCGAACTTCCCAGATATATCCAGCAAGGAGTTACTCTTGGAAAGACGCACCGTTACCCTATCTGCCGAGAAGACACTAGCAAAGACCTCCATATCACCACTGCTGGAGCTAAGCTCACCGTTGGTCAGCTCCCAGTTTTCATCCTTTTCATACTTAAACCGCAAGAAGCTGCCTTTGTCTACCAACAAGTTCACAGGGTAGGTCTTGTAATAAACATTGTCTTGAAAATTCAACACAAACTCGACAAAGAACGGAAGCTTTTTTTTAGCCTTTTTTTTAGTCAAAAAGTAACTCTCCGTGATGAGCTTCAGCAAGTTTTTCGAGTTTTTGGGGAACATCCCTTGAGCATCGTAGATATTGAGCTGAAAGCTAATAAGCATCTGCTGTGCTGGACCCTGCACAAACGCCATCTTGCTCTGATCCACTCCAGTTAGCTCTACCTTGGCAACCGCATCTTCATCCATATAGTCTGGGTAGTAGAGGCTAACCTTGTCACCACTAGTATAAAACAGCAACTTCCCGAGGTTCAGATTGCCCAAGACCAAATCTGTCTGCGGGTCAGCAAATTCGTTAGCGACATTTATTTTGCCCTTGCCACAGCCGATTTGGAACTTATTCACAAACAAGCTATCGTTCGATATCTTCAAATCTACCTCAATATCTTCCATCTTCTCTGGCTGGTTTTTTATCTTCATCCTGCCATTTTTGACCACAAGAGCTCCCTCTTTCACCCTCAGTCCATCGTCCGACATCCACAGGTTCAGAGCCAAGCGAGAGTCGGATCTAGGAGATTTGATGTAAGGTGCAAAGCCAGCCAAGCCTTTGAAAATATCGCCTTGATAATAAACTAGTAGCTTAGAGTCGGCAGGATAGACAAAGCCATTTAAGAAGTTGTATCCCAAATCGCCCTTTATCTGCAACCGCTCATCCGTCTTTTCAGCTAGCAATTCGCATCGCTCCACCACGAACTTCTCCCTATCTTGACGAAAATCCAAACTGCCCGACGAAAAGCGAAAACTTTTAAAGCCGACATTCTCACCCTGTAATCTCCCCGCAAACTTGGGTAACTCTTTCTGATAATCAATAGACAACTGCCCACTGATATCCCCCCACCACTGCTGCTTGTCTTTGTCCTGCACATTTGCCAGCTTCAGCCTTTTTATATCCAGTGAGCCTGTAACTGCCACATTCGTGTCCAACAGCACGCATCCCTGCCCAAAGGCTATCGTGTCCCTGCCAGAACGCACCTCCAGCTCATCTATCCGCAGTGAGTCCAAATTACCCTCAAGGTGCAAATCGGCGTCCACTCCCTGCCAATAGGCGTAGGTCAACCCTCTACCCTGCAGATTGACCCGCAACTGCCCATCTCTCTCCAGTTCCAAGCTGGTGCTCAGTTTCCCGTCCAGAGGCTGGGCAAGCACCTTCTTCGTGAAATATTTCTGCCACACCTGCAATGACAACTCATTAGCCAGCAAAAACCCGCTACAGTTGTACTCCTCGCCCTTGGTAACGAGGAACTTGCCCCGCAGTTTGTCGTTAATTACCAGATTGTCCACACTCAAAGTGTCGAAGCTCCCCATTGCGTGCAGGTCAAGGTCAAAAAGGTTGTAGTTGAAGGTCGCTTTGTAACTCCTGAGTCCCATATCCAGCTTGCCTTGCTCAAAATCATAAACCACCTGACTACCAAACGAGCCACTAACTAGCCCGTAGTAGGAGTCTTGCAAAGAAATGTCGACCTTGGAGTGCAGCACTTTACCCAAGATATAACCGGAAGAAGAGAGCTTGCACATCGGCAGATAGCGGTTTTTGTGTTGCAAGAGCAAATTGGGGTCAAACTCCCGCGACTGAAATTCGACAGCACAACTGTCCGTAAAAATATTGCCCACAAAATCGAGCCGCACCAGAGTGTCTTTGCGGCTGACAGATGCAGAGAAATCGCTCCCCGTGAGTTGCCCCTGCAACTGAGCGTCTTGGAAGATGAAATTCTTGCTACTCACCAACAGGCTGTCCCCGGCTATCTCTGCCCTAAAGCCAGAAGCACCATCCCAAGAAGCCAACACCCGCAAAGAGCTGTGCAATGAAAAATCGTCGTCCTTAACCACAAATGAGCTATCACCAAGGGAGAAGTCGAAGCTCTGATAGTCGGTAGTGAACTCGCCTGTGAACTTGTTCTTTAGCCAAAAAGCTCGTTTTATCGCCCATTTGCTCTTGCCCTTCTCTTGCCTTCGCCGAGCGTAGATATCGTCCACGATTACCTTGTCCGCCAATGAGAGCTTGGCAAATAGTTCCATATCCGAGTGCAAAGCGTTGACAAGCGTGCTTTTAATCTCCAAGGGTGTGCCGAGCACTTGCCCCTTTGCCAAATCGATCTGCAAGAGCTTTTCGTCGCCCTTCACCTTCAATTCTGGCAGATTTACCTGCAACTTACCACTCCCAAAACAAACGCCCTTAGCTTGCATATCAACCCCCAGAAAGCTGTGCGAGCCACAGACATAGCCGTCCAAGACAAACCCGAGCGTGTCCATAGCATCCAGAGTCAGCCCCGGCAGAGCGAAGCTATCTACCTGCAACTTAAAGGTATCCAGCACACCCTTGCCAAAAACAAAATCGCTCTCTATCTTCCGAGAGCCCGAAGATAGATAAAAGGAGGAGACGATTTTCTGGTCATCGCTCAAAAGGTAGCTACAAGAAAAAAGGTCGAACTTATCTCGGAACTCAAACTTCCCCCGATAGGCAAAGTCGATATCCAAAAAACCCTCTATCACCGAAAAGTCTGGCAAAGCTCCCAGTAGCACATCCCAGCTTCGCGGACTCAACACCTGTGCTCCACCTTTGGTGCTAGTTTTCACCACCAACTTCGGCTTGTAAATCAGAACCTTTTTTATCGCCTTTCTTGGCAAAAACTTCACGAAAGCCAAAAACAGCAAATTGTAGTCCACCGTTATGCTTTCCACTTCTAGCGAGTAGTCGTCGCTGTAACTGGTGAGCCCAAAAATAGTTAGTCGCTTGTCATTAAAATCCAGATTTTGCACCTTGACTAGCGATTTGCTCCGCGAAGACAAAGACGCCTCTAACCTGTTTTTGACAAAATTGTTAAAGCCGATCACATCGAAAACAAAGTAGTAAACGCCGTTGATCACCAGCAGAGCTGCCACGATGAGCAGAAGCCACTTTTTCGCTTTCATTATTGCAGGTGCAACACTCCACCGTCTAGGATATAGTGCTTGTCCATCTTGCTAGTCAGCTCCAGATTGTGCGTAACTATCACAAAAGCTTGCTCAAACCGCCTATTGAGCTCCAAAAATATCCTGATGAGGTTGTCTTTATTCTTATGGTCGAGGCTACCAGAAGGCTCGTCTGCCAAGATGAGCGAGGGTCTATTGACGATAGCTCTGCCCACTGCCACCCTCTGGGCTTGCCCACCCGAGAGCTTACTCGGCAAGGCTTCTTGCTTGGACTCCAGCCCCAAGACCCGCAATATCTCACGAGCCTCTTTCTTGCTCTTTGTCATATCTTTGGTCTTGATGAACATCGGCATTGCAACATTTTCCAAGACGGTAAACTCTTGCAAGAGGTAATGCGACTGAAAAACGAACCCCAGAAATTCGTTTCGCAGCGTGTGCATATCTCCCGCTGGCTGACCGCCATAAAGCACCTGTCCGCTATCTGGACTATCCAAGCTACCCAATATGTGCAAAAGGGTCGATTTGCCACAACCAGACTCGCCTGTTACGATGTTGGTCTGCCCTTTTTCCACCAACAAATCCAGCCCCTCTAGCACTTGCAGCCTAGAGCCACCGTCTTCGTACGATTTAAAAATCTTGTCCGCTCTTAAAATTTCCATTTACACATCCAAAAGTTCCGTCGCTTCCCCTTGTCTAGCCAAGAGGAGCTTGGCGTTATTATTCAAAATTTTCAACACTTTGCTGGCTTGCTCTTTAGCCATCTTAGGCGAGTTGTTCTCTGCCGAGAGATGTGCCAGCACCACGCTCTTCAGCCCCAGATGCACCACCTTGGATAGCACTCCTGCCGACTCTTCGTTGGACAGATGCCCCACCTTACTCTTAATCCTCTGCACCAGCTCCCACGGGTAAACCCCCGAGGTGAGCAGTGTCTGCTTGTCGTGATTGGATTCCAAAATCAAGGTCGTGCACTCTTGCAATTTTGTAACCAACAAGTTAGAAATATATCCATTATCCGTCGCCAAGCCCAGCTTCCTCTTTTGGCTATCACCCTTTTGGGCAAACACAAAGTTGCAAGGGTCGACAGCATCGTGGCTACTAGCAAAAGGGTCAATCTGCAAATCGCCGATGCAAAAGCTCTCTCCCGAGACAAAGAAGCTCGTACCCGCTGGCAATTTGCCTAGCCTCTGCTGGCAAGCCTTATAAGTCTTCTGCGTTAGGTAAACGGGTATCTTGAGCTTCCGTGCAACTATGCCCACGGCTGCTATATGGTCGGAGTGCTCGTGCGAGACCACGATAGCCCTCATCTTGCCAACATCCAGCCTCAGGCTGTCCATCGCTTGCAAAAACCTCTTTCCGCTAAAGCCAATATCGACCACCACCTTGGTGCTAGCTGTCCGCACAAGGCATGCGTTCCCCTTGCTGCCCGAGTAGAGCATCGCCACTTGAAACATCAGCGTATCAATCAGCCGATATAAAAGTATCGGTTGTGGATAGTGTTGTACTCCGTCCAGCGGGCGTCTTTCTGCTGCACCGATTCCATCAGCTGTGCAATGCCCACGGCTTGGGCGTCCATATTATCCGCATAGTGTAGCACCATTGCCTCCAGTGTCTGTGGCAAGCGAGCAGCACCCTTCTCCATCTCTCCGTGGTGCGATAAGATCAGGTGTCGCATCTTCATCAGCGTCCTCTGATCGAAATCGTCTATCTGGCGTGCCTTTTGAGTAACAAAGTCGTCACCAATGCACAAGTGTCCTACTAGCCTGCCCTCATCCGTAAAGTCGATGACTGAGCTCACCTCGTACTCAAAAACCTTGCCTATATCGTGCAAAATAGCCCCTGCCACCAAGATGTCTTGGTCAACGGGATACAAGTCGCATGCAAACCTGCATATCTTGGTAACGCTAATGGTGTGCTCCAAAAGTCCACCGATGTAGTTATGATGCCAACCTTTAGCAGCTGGGCACTTCTTGAACTTCGCCAAGAACTCTTGGTCTTCAAAGATGTTAGTAAGCAACTGGCGAAGCTGTTCATTCCCCATATTCTCTATAAAACCGTGTAAATCATCCATCAAGGAGTTCAAATCTTTGCCCGTCGAACGCATATAATCTTGCAGATCGTACTCGTCCTCTCCCATCTTTCGCAGCTTGTTCACCGTCAGTTGCACCTGCTGACGATACTCACCCACCACTCCCTTCACTTTCACCACATCGCCCTTCTGGAAGAGCTTATCCAGAGCCGTCGCATTGTTCCAGACATTGGCGGCAACATCGCCAGTTTTGTCCACAAAACGCATGCGAAGATACATCCCCCGTTTGCCCTCACGCAGGTTTTTCTCACTCACCAAAAAAGAAGAAACCACATCGGACTGTCCTAAATGCTCATGCAAATCGTTTACCCAAATCTTATCCATATTTATATCCTTTTATCTATTATCTTTAGATTTTGCCAAGATATGGAAATATCTATCAAGTCAAACATAATTTAGAACTTTTCTATTCGCCAATTTAGCTTCCATTCCCACCAATTTTCTACTAATAAAAAAAACAACTTTTTAGCAATACTTTTAAAGAAAATCAAACGAAGGAATAAGGTTAAAGCTAAATTCAAAATCTTATTTATTTTTTCACAAATATAAACAAATATATTGACATCTTAAATCTCTTTTGTTCAAATTGAGAAGATTGTATTCATTAAAGGAGGAAAAATGAAAAAAATCAAGAAATTGGGTACGGTAGTATTGCTTCTCTTGTCCTTTTCAGGACTTATGGCAAAAACCTACCAAATGAAATTTGCTTTCCAATTTAAAAATGACATCTACGAAGCTAACGAAGCAAGTTTTGCAAATGTTTTCAAATCTTATGTCGAGTCTATGTCCAACGGACAAATCAAGGTCAAACTATTCCCGGGAGGTGTACTAGGCAAAGAAAGAGAAAACTTTGTAAATGTTCAAAACAATGTTATACAAGCAACTCTATCATCAGTCGGCGGTATCGCTCAATTTTACGAACCTATTACTGTAGTTGACATTCCGTTTGCTTTTTCTAATAATGTAGTTGCTTGGAATGTTTATGATGGTTGGTTTGGCAAAAAAATTCGAGATGATATCTACAAAAATACAGGTATTCGTTGCTTTGCCACCACAGAAACAGGAGGATTTTTCGCTTTTACCAACAGTAAAAGAGAGGTTAAAACTCCTAAAGATATGAAAGGTTTGAAGTTCAGAACAATGGAAAACGCTGGTCATATCAAGATGGTTTCCCTTTTGGGAGCATCAGCTGTTCCTATTGCTTGGCTTGAACTTTATACTTCTCTGCAAACAGGCGTGATAGACGGACAAATGAACCCATTGCCTACAATGCTAAACGCCAAACTAGAAGAAGTGCAAAAATATATCACACTTACCAATCACCTATATGGAACCGACTGGTTTATGGTTAACGATAAATGGTACAGCTCTCTACCAGAAGATTTAAAAAAAATCGTTCGCGATGGTGCTCAAGTAGCTAATGTTGCCGATAGAGGTGCTCAAAGAATTTTGGACGCTTTGGCTGTCGAAGGATTACAAAAAAAAGGTCTTAAAATCTACAAACCTACAAAGAGTCAAATCAACCAATTTAGAGATATGGTGCAAAAAGAGTACATTAATTGGCTAGGAAAAGAAAACTCTGCAAACAAAGTATGGATAAAAGATTTCCAAAAAGCTATTGCAGAAGCTGAAAGCGAAGAGTAATAATAAATTTTTAAGCTATCTTTAAGGTCTGGCTCTTGATATTTTTATACAAGAGTCTGACCTTATTTGCTAAAAAAATCCATTATAACATTATAAGGAGAAAATACTTATTATGCTAGATTACTTAAAAAAAATTGGTAACACTATCGATAAAAGTGTTGGATATGTTTGTATCATTTTCGTAGCAGCCATGACCATCAGTACTCTCACAGGAATTTTCTTAAGATATCTTATGTCCGAGCCACTCAGCTGGACGGAGGAATTTGCACGCTATGCGATGATCTGGATGGGAATACTTGCCATTAGCATGGGAGTAAAAAGAAAAGATCATTTAGGTGTAAATTATTTTTACGATCTTTTCCCCAAATTTTTACAAATTTCTTTGAAATACATCATAAATTTCTTAGTCTTAGGTTTTTTTATAATAATGGCTATCTACGGCTATCAAATGACTTTAGACGGATTTAATCAAACATCGCCCGCTCTCAAAATGAAAATGTTTTACATATTGATGGTAGTACCGCTAACTTCTGTCATTAGCATCTACCATATTTCTATTCAAATATTGTCCGACATATTTGACAAATAAGGAGAAAAAATGCCTCTATTTATAGCTATTGTCTTTGCTATCTTGCTCATAATAAGTGTTCCCATCGGCTTCACACTCGGTCTCACATCTCTATTCGCGATTGTCAAATCTGATATGCTCGTCCTACTAAACATAGTCCCACAAAGATTTTTCGCTGGAGTAGATATGTTTCCTATCATGGCTATGCCCTTCTTTATGATAGCCGGGGATCTAATGAACCGATGCAAAATAACCGACAGTTTAATCGAATTTTCCAACACCTTAGTTGGGCACATACGAGGTGGGCTAGCTCACTCTAATATCGTGGCCAGCATTTTCTTTGCAGGTATTACTGGTGCTGCGGTAGCAGATTCTGCTGCTCTTGGCTCTGTCTTAATCCCAGCTATGAAAAAAGACGGATACGACGAAGATTTTTCTGCTGCCATTACCGCTGCCTCGTCAATAATAGGTCCGATCATCCCACCTAGTACCATCATGGTGATTTACGGATCAATCATGGGCGTTTCTATAGCAGGACTTTTTGCCGCTGGAGTCCTACCCGGTATTTTGATAGGATTACTACTTATGGTGATGGTTTATTTTATCGCCACAAAACGATCTTACCCAAAAATGGAAAAACGCTCCACAATTGCCCATGTTTGGAAAGTTTTCAAAAGAAGCATCTTAGCTCTTATTTTACCTGTTATCATCTTGGGTGGTATCCTCTCTGGATATTTCACCCCCACCGAAGCCGCTGCTGTCTCCGTCCTTTATGCTCTTTTAGTGGGCTTTTTTATTACTAAAACTCTTAAACTATCCGACTTCCCAGACATATTCCTAAACTGTGCAAAAAACACTGGTATCATTTTTTTGCTTATGTCAGCTGCTTCCATCCTTAGCTTTTTCTTGGCTAGTGAAGGTATACCTGAAATGATAGCCAACATTATGCTCTCTATATCACACAGTAAATATATCATCTTGTTTTTGATTTGCATACTACTTCTGGTAATAGGAATGTTTATGGACATTACCGCAGCACTACTAATATTAGCACCGATTTTAGCACCTTTGGCTGTCCAACTAGGAGTTCATCCATTGCATTTTGCCATAGTTATGGTAGTCGCACTCAATATCGGACTGATGACCCCCCCACTAGGAGCTTGTCTTTTCGTGGTTTGTGGAGTTACAGGATTACCCCTAGAAAAAGTTGCTAAAGAGATTATCCCTTTCATCTTTGCCGAAGTTGTAGCCCTCTTTATAGTCGCTTTCTGGCCACCTCTGTCTATGGCTATCCCCAAAATGTTTGGCTTTGTATAAAATCAACATAATTGTGCTCAAAGTGGCAGACAAATTCGTTTGCCACTTTTTTCATAGGAGAAAAACCAAAATGAACAACTTAGAGATCAATTATCAAGACTTTGCCAAAATCCAAATGCGTATCGGTACTATTATCAAAGCAAAACCTTTTACCCAAGCCAAAAATCCTGCATATGTACTACACATAGATTTTGGAGCGAAACTAGGCATAAAAAAATCTTCCGCTCAAATAACTCAGCTATACTCACCACAAGAGTTAATCGGCAAGCAAATCGTCGCTGTGATAAATCTTGCCAAAAAACAAATCGCCAATTTGATGAGCGAGTGCTTGGTACTAGGAGCGGTAAACGGAAAAGAGGTAACTCTACTGACTCTGGATAAATCTTGCCAAAATGGGATTTCTATCAGCTAAAAAAAAAGCCTGCCCCATAAAAAGGACAAGCTTTTATAAACTATAGAATTTACTTAAACCCTTTAAGCATTCTCTCCACAGATTGGGAATTATCTTTAACCCACTGGGCAACCGCCACGGCTATATCATCGCTCTCATTGATTTTAATCATCAAATCAGAAATTTCAGGATCGGTAATAGAAAAAGCACTCAAGAATTTAGCCAACTCCGACTTATCTTGTTGCAAATCTTTTCTGCCAATTATCTGAATAACACCTTCGTTCCAGTACTTTTTTTGATCTTGTTCTAACACTTTCAGATCCCAACGACCAAACATCCAATGAGGCTTCCAGCCGGGAACAACAATCCACTCTTTGTTGCTAATAGCTTTCTTTAAGGCAGTGGTCATCGCTGGTCCGCTTGATGCCAACAAATCCATTTCCAAGTCATAATCTTTTATCAATTGCTCAGTAGTCTTCATCATTCCTGCTCCAGCGTCTATCCCCACAATCCTACCACCAAACTTGTCTGCAGTAGCTTTAAGCTCCGAAATCTTGTCTATGGTTACATAAGAAGGAACAACCAACCCGCAAATTGTGCCTTCGTAAATATTCCCCAAAACCGTCATCTTATCGCCATACTTATCCAAATAATCTTTGTGTAAAGCTGGCCAACACTCCATAAAAGCGTCTTGATTGCCTTTGGCAACAGAAGCATACGCAGGAGCTACATCCGCAGCGGTCAAAGTTACTTCGTAACCCATCTCATTTTCCAGTAAATTTTTAATCAAATGGGTATAAGCTACCCCTTCTGCCCAGTTTACATACACCAAATTTGCAGTTTTCTTTTGATTTTTCCCTTGGCAACCTACCATAAAAATCAACACTGTAAAAAACAGTAGTAACAGTTTTTTCATTTTTCTCTCCTTTTTTACTTTTTACTCTTATCCAGCCCAAAAGACTGCGTTAACCTATCCAAAAAAATAGCCAAAATAACCACTGCTAATCCGCTCTCAAAACCTATATCTATCCTCAGCTGAGTTATCCCTTTCAATATCTCTCCACCTAAACCGCCAGCACCGATCATCGCACTAATCACAACCATAGACAAAGAAAGCATTATTGTCTGATTAACTCCCGAAAAAATGGTTTTCTTAGCCAAAGGCAGCTGCACCTTTAATAAAAGCTGAGTCGGTGAGCAACCAAAAGAGATACCAGCTTCTACCACCTCTTTAGAAACACCTCTAATGCCCAAAGTGGTAAGACGCACAGCTGGAGGCATAGAAAATATTACCGTAGAAATAACTCCCGGCACTCTGCCCAGCTGGAAAAACAGCACCGACGGTATCAAATAAACAAAAGCAGGCATAGTCTGCATAAAGTCCAACACCAACCGCACAGAAGATTCCGCCTTTTTACTCCGCGAGCAAAGAATCCCTATGGGAATACCCATAGCCAGAGCCAAGAAGGTGGAAATCACAATCAACGACAAAGTTTGCAAGGTTTGCGACCAATAACCCATCGACCAAATCAAACAAAAGCCCACCAAGGTAAAGATAGCCACACCTTTGCCGCACAACTTGTACGCCAGATAAGCCAGTGCCAAGATTAAAAGTAAAGCAGGTATTAGCATCAATAGCGTTTCGACCCCTTGCAAGAACGAAGTAACCATCAGCGTGATAAAATCGAACAACCAACTAAAGTTGACCTCCATCCAGTCCACTCCAGCCTCAAAGAACTTTCCAATGTGTATCAACTTCATCTTGCCTCCAAGCCCTGTTTAGGCACAACATTCTCGTCTTGCTTCACATACTCTTCGCCCATCACTATAGAAACAGCCGTCGCCTTGGAAACCACTCCCAAGAACTTCTTCTGCTCATCCACCACACTAATGGGCATATCCTCGTTGATAAACAACGGTATCAAATCGTGGATATAGGTCTCGGGCGAGACCATCGGCACATCTTTTTCCAGATAGTCTTGCAAAGTTGCCGACCCCTTCTTATCCGCCTCTATCGTCTTCTGCAAGCAGACCATCCCCTCTAGGTATCCTCCACGCGATGTTACCGGCAGGTACGAGAGCGAATGCCGTCGCATCAGTCGCAGAGCCGTCTTAGGTCCGTCTTTGGGGTTAACAATCTTGTCAGGGTTCCTACTCATCACCTTGGCAACGGAGATAATCTTTGCCGAGTCCACCTGCTCCACGAAGTCCCGAACATAACTATTTGCAGGATCAGCCAAAATCTGCTCTGGAGTGCCGATTTGCACAATCTTAGCATCTTTCATAATCGCAATACGATCTCCTAGCTTCAGAGCTTCGTCCAAATCGTGAGTGATAAACACAATCGTCTTGTTCATCTTCTCCTGCATATTCAGTAGCTCATCTTGCATATTGTTGCGTATCAGCGGGTCTAATGCCGAGAAAGCTTCATCCATCAGCAAAATATCTGTACCCATAGCCAATGCTCTACCTAATCCCACTCGCTGTTGCATACCTCCCGAAAGCTCCCCACACATCTGACTACCGTAACCCTTCAGCCCCACAGTCTCCAATATTTCTTGGGCTTTCTTCTCCCGCTCCCCCAGAGGCACTTCCGCTATCTCCAGCCCAAAGGCAACATTGGAGATAACATCCCGATGTGGCAACAAACCAAAGTGCTGAAACACCATCGCCACCTCTTTTCTCCTTATCTCTCTCAACTTATCCTTATCCGCTTGAACAATCTCGTAATCGTCCAAAAAAATTGAGCCGAAAGTTGGATTTATCAATCTGTTTAAACAACGCAAAAGTGTCGATTTACCGCTGCCTGACAATCCCATCACCACAAAAATTTCACCCTCGTACACTTCAAATGAAGCTTCTGCCACACCGACATTACAGCCAGTGCAATTTAAAATTTCTTGCTTAGTTTTGTTTTCTAATAAAAGTTTTCGGATTTTTTGCTTTTCGCCACCAAAAAATTTGCACAATCCTTCGACTTTAATTTTGACTTTTTGATTCATATGCCCTCCTAACTATTTAGACAACTACAATTTGGAAAGGCGATGAGACACAAAAACAGATCGAAGGAGTTTCACCACAAAAGCGAAACTCCATAAAAAATAAAGAAGAGCTAAGGCTCTAAATGATTAAATCCCATTTTGATTTTAATTCTTTTTTTTAAATTCATCTATAAACTATAAACAGAAGAAGCCATAATCTGTCAAGGGGTAACTCTACAGCAGTGTGCAAACCAATAAAACCAAGATACAATTAACAAAATGGCTTTCATTAATTAAAACTTTTCAGCATTTTTAAAATAACATCTTCAATTCGCTTCAAATCTTCTTCTTGCATATTGGTATCCGAAGGCAAACAAAGACCTTTTTCAAAAAGTTTCTCAGCTGTTCCATCCACAAACTTAGAACATTCTTCAAAAACTGGTTGTAAATGCATCGGTTTCCATAGCGGTCGAGCCTCTATATTTTCTTTTTCAAAAGCTAAACGCAAATCTTCTCGGGAAAAACCCGTTTTTGTTTCATCTATCAAGATAGAAGTCAACCAATGATTGGAAAAATAATTCGGATTTGGTTCAGTTAAAAAACTCACTCCATCCACATCACAAAGCATACTTTTATACCAATTATTAATTTCTCTTTTTTGTTCTACTCTTTGGTTTAAAACTTTCATTTGACCACGACCAATGCCTGCTACAACATTGCTCATTCGGTAATTATAGCCAATTTGTGAATGTTGATAATGTGGGGCATCATCGCGTGCCTGAGTTGCCAGAAATCTAGCTTTCTTAATTGCGACTTCATCATCCGAAATCAAAGCTCCACCTCCTGAGGTGGTAATTATCTTATTCCCATTAAATGATAAAATCCCAAATTCCCCAAAAGATCCTAGTTTTTGGCCTTTGTATTCGGAGCCCAAAGCTTCGGCAGCATCTTCTATTACAGGAATGTCATATCTGTTGGCTATTGCCATTAATTCTTCCATTTTAGCAGGCATCCCATATAGATGAACAAGAATAATTGCTTTTGGTTTTTTGTTCTTGGCAATACAACTTTTAATAGCTGTTTCCAAAAGTTCTGGCGACATATTCCAAGTATCATTTTCACTATCTACAAAAATAGGATTTGCACCCACATAAGAGATAGGGTTTGCCGATGCTGAAAAGGTAAAACTCGAGCATATAACAGAGTCGCCTCTCTTAACATTAACCAAAATAAGAGCAAGATGTATAGCTGCTGTTCCAGCACTAAGAGCAGCACAAACCTTGGTATCGGTATAGTTTGCCAAGTCTTTTTCAAAACCATTTACATTAGGTCCTAAAGGAGCTATCCAATTAGTCGCAAACGCCTCTTTTACAAATTTTAATTCTTCTCCGCACATATTTGGTGAAGAAAGATATATTTTTTTGTTCATTTTTTTAATCTCAATTTAAAAAATCTTTTAACTCAGCTATAAAAAATTTTGGCGAAAAACTTATCCCTAATTTTTCATAATCATTTTTATGAATATTTTTTGTGTCATCTATCAAACAAATTGTTTTCCATCCTAACGAATTCGGAACAATAAAATCTTTTTCAATGTTGTCTCCAATATAAAATTTATCAAAATCAGGAAATTTCTCATTTAAATACAAAAAAGATTTTCCTTCTTTTTTAGTACTTCCAAATTCTTCAGAAATTATGATATTGTTGTCAAAATATTTTTCTAATTCTAAAGCTTTTATTTTATTTTGTTGGGTTATACTTCGACCATCAGTAAGTAAAACACATGTGATATTTTTTGATTTAATTGTATCTAAAAATTCTTTCGTATTTTTAGATAATTTAATATTCGGGAAATGATTTCTGTACATTGACAATAAAACTTCTACATTGATTTTATATTCTTTTGATAAAAATTCAAAAACATTTTTACCTAACCTATACAAAGAAATCATTTTAGCTAATAAAAATTGCCAATTATTTGGTAAAAGATATTGAGCAATCTCTTTATAAGCTGAAATTAAAAAATCGATTTCTTTATATAAAGTATCATCTAAGTCAAAAACCAATAAAGTTTTGTTATTTATCAACATTTCTAACTAAAATTTCATCATCATATCTTAACATCAACAAATTATCTTCCCAATCATCAAATTGCCTAACAGTTTTTTTTAATAAATATTCCTCAATTATCATTTTGGGGAAGTTAGCTTTTGCATTGTAAGATAAAGGATAACCTCCTCCAAAACGAGGATTTATCTCAATACCAATAACATCATCATAATTTTTATTAACAAAAACCTGCAATGTTATACAACCAAATAAACCTTTCACATTATTGAGCCTTTCATAAACATACTTAAGTAAAAAATTTTTTACTGTTTTACCCTTACTTACTTCTCCCCCCCTCGTTTCTAAACGCAACCTAGGAACAATACATTTTAAAACAGAATCTTTATTATAATAAAGATCAATGGTAAATTCATCATATGATTTGGGATCTAAATATTCTAAAAACATTAACTCCCTATTATTAAACAAATGACTATTAAACTCAGATTTACTATTTATAATTTGTATCCCTTTACTACAACTTCCATTATATGGCTTTACAAAAACAGGAAATTCTAAATTTTCCTTTTCCATTTCAGTAGCACAAGGTATATTGTACTCCTTAAAAAAAATATGAATTTTACGCTTATCCCTACATTTTTCAATAAATTTTTTATCGGAAATAACTAAGTGTATTCCATAGTCTCTAAATTTTTTTTTGTTTTCTGCTAAAATTAGGAGCTCTGTATCAATAGTCGGAATAATTAACCCTATATCATTTCTTTGACAAATACTAATAAGCCTATCTATATAAGTAATATTAATAACTTTAGGGACTTTAAAATATCCATCTGAAAATTGACATGCAGAAGAAAACTTTGGATTTAAGTCGACAGTGAAAACTTTAGCATCTGGAAAAAAACTTTTTATCTCCCTCTGAAATTCCCTCACTAGAGAAACTCTTCTACCAGCTGATGTAATTAGTATATTGTTCATTTATTACCCTTAAAAAATTCCATTGTTGCTTCGCCTTTTTGCGAAATACCTTCCGATACAAAAACTTTTTTTATTGTTCTAAAAATTATTAGTAAATCTAATAAAAAAGATAAATTATTGACATACCAAACATCCAACTGAAACTTCTCTTCCCAAGAAATTGCATTTCTTCCATTTACCTGTGCCCAACCTGTTATACCAGGCTTTACATTATGTCTTTTTCTCTGTTCTTCGTTATATAGAATTAGATATTCGGGCAACAAAGGTCTGGGACCAATAAGGCTCATATCCCCTTTAACAACATTTATTAATTGAGGCAACTCATCAATTGAGGTCTTTCTCACAAATTTACCTATTTTTGTCAGCCTTTTTTTATCTGATAATAAATTGCCACCTTCATCATTAGCATCATTCATAGTCTTGAATTTAATAATGCTAAAATTTTTCTCGTTTTTTCCGGGTCGCTTTTGAACAAAAAAAGGTTTGCCCTTATTGACTATCGCCAACAATATAGTGAAGATAACAATTATAGGACTTAAAAAAATCAAACCAGTTAATGATAATACGAGATCTATTGTTCGTTTTAAAAAAAAATACATTTATTCTACAACTTTAATATTTTTAGAAAGATTATTATAAGTTCTCAATAATTCCTGCCAAACTATTTTTTGATCATATTTTTCAACAATCTCTTTTCTACATTTTTTTTTCATTCTTTTTAAAAGACCTCGATTTAAATATAAATATTCCATCTTTTCATACAAAGCTTTTTCATTTTTAACAGGAACTATTAATCCGTTTTCTCCATTTTCTATTATCTCATTAGAGCCATTTATATCAGTTACTATACTTGGCAGTTCCATAGCCCCTGCTTCTAATACAACATTTGGGAAGCCTTCTCTATAACTGGGAAAAACAAATAAATCAGCAATAGCAAAAAAAGGTCTAACATCTTTTTGTGATCCACAATAAATTATATTTTCATGTTGCTCTATTTCTTTTTTAGTTTCTGTAGACAAAATATGATAAGCATCAGTTTCAAAATTTCCTACCATTAAAAGTTTCGTATTCTTGTAGGTTTTGTTTAATTCTTTAAAAGCTTCAATTAATTCAATAATTCCTTTATCTTTAACAATTCTACCAACATAAAGGAAAACAAAATTATTGTCTGACAAATTATATTTATTTTTCATTTCTTGTAAAAATGATTGTTCTATTTTCTCACATGAAAAATGCTCTAAATTTATTCCGTTAGAACCGCCGTTTGCAATTATTTTTAATTTTTTATTTTTTGTATAATTATTTTCTAAAATAAATTTCTTTAAATTAAAAGAGTTCGGTAATATTAAGGTAGCACAAGAATAAGTAAACTTTTCAACAAAATTTAATATTTTTCTTTTTATCCCATTATATTCCATTAAAGGCATACCAGCAACTGTATGTAAACGATGTGGCACTCTTGCTAAAAAAGCTGCTAACATTCCTATCAACCCTGCTTTTGGCGTGTGGGAATGAACAATAAAGGGTTTTTCTTTTTTTAAAAAAATGTATAAGCTAAATAGAGCTTTTATATCTTTAAATGGAGTTATTTTGCGTGTCAATTCAACGACTTTTATACCTATGTTTTCTCTTTCTTTTACTTCTTCTATTTCCTGACCTGAACTAGAAACACCAATAATATTATAATAATCTGACATATATTTTAGTTGCCCTTTTATCAATCTAAAAGATTGAGGTATTGTCATAATTCTAATTATTGTTTTTTTCATATATCCTCATCAAAATAACTAACACTAATGCCAAGAAACATACATCCCATATAAGCTAAACAAGAAAAAAGAAAAAGAATAGAAATACATAATTAATTTATCTGTTTTTTTTATAAACATCCAATTATTAGAAAGTTCATAACAAAAAATTAGCCAAGCAATTATTCTCATTCTATTTAAAACATGAATCCCATAAAAGCATTCAACAAGTGCAAAAAAAATATAAATAATGAAAATTAAACTAAAAATTTGCTTGTCTGAACTACTATATTTTTTCGTAAAATAAAATATAAGGATAATCTCAAAAATTACTCTCAAGCTTAATGTTACGTTTGCAGAATACCATAAACCGATATAATAGTCTCCAAAATATTTAGACATGGCAATAAAAAGTGGTCTACACAAAACAACAGATATAAACATTAAAATATACAATGCATTTTGTTGCTTTATTTTTTTAAAAATTAAATAGAACAAGATAAAAATAATTGAAAAGAAAAAAACTGCTAGGTGAACTGAAGAGCCTAAAACAAAAAAAATTAAACTATTTTTTTTCCGATCAAGACGAACTAAATTAATATATGCCAATAAAAACAAAGAAATAGCTAAAGAAAGCCTAATTAATGCTAAATTATAAGTAAGAATAAAAAATGAAGTGTAAAAAAAAGCAAAAATATAAAAAAAAATTTTATTATATTTTTTTATATAGAAAAAAGTAAGAATATTCACTAACATTAAAAAAAATCTAAACACAAAGGTTTCTTGGATTATATTTATTTTAGAAACAATATATAAAAATAATTTAAATCCGATTTCTACTTTGGCAAAATCTTTAGCATGGAACAAATCAAAAAAATTAGGAAAGTCATAAACTTTGTTAAAATAAAAAGAATAATTGATAGCATCATCATTAATATAATTAGAGCAAAATGAAAAAGATAAAAATAATAAAATTAAAAAAACAAAGACAAAAAAATCTCTTTGTTTAATTTTGCAAAATAACAATATGCAAATATTATAAAAAAATGCCAAAAACAAGTATATGTCTATTGTCATTTTAAAAATTTTCTCTTTATAGAGCCTAATAATCTCCTAAAAGAAAAAGGAAAATAATTGGCTCTTCTCTTACTCGCAATATCTTCATTATCAAGTGTTTTTATACTAATTGGTCCACCATTCCAAACTGCAAGAATTTTTTTCACATAATTTTCAGGAGTATTTTCCTTAAAAAAAACAATTTTTTGTTGCTGTTTTTTAGAGATAACATCAAGCTGAGAATAAAACTCATCATAAGTTGCAAAAGAAAAATCAATATTGGGTATCCCCTTATGAAAACCATCATCGGTTATCAAAAGGCGATTACCATAAGCATAACCATCATAACTACCCATAGCTCCACCATCCATACCTACATAAAAATAGTAATCCATATTTTTTAATTTCATTTGTTGAAATTGATATTCATAAGGCAATACTCTAGAAGCATTATGCCATTCAAAAGAACAATTTAATTTTTCAAGTTCATTAACGAAATTACCCCAACCAGGTCCAATTAAAACAAAATTTAATAAATAAGAATTTTTATTCTCTTTGCAAAAATCAATAACCCAAGATTCATTTTTTCTTCCATCTTTATAGCATCCACTAAAAATACCCAAATTAAGAGGACGAACATATGTATTTCGCACAGGTAAACAAAAACCAAAAGTTTTAGATTTATCAAACCCTAATTGAATTAAAAAAGTGGCATCTTCAGGAGACATAGCAATATAAGAATCAAACTTATTTTTCAAAGAAACAACTAAATTCTCTTTAAATTTATCATCTATATGAGTTATAAACAATGAGTTAGTTTTAGCTCTTTTTTCTGGTTTAGCATATGCCCAACCCATATGAAAACATAAATCCTCATTTAAATAATCGTCAGGTTTACCGATTCTACAAAGAATACCATTTTTTTCTAATTCCTCTTTTATGTCGTTGGCAATTTTCCCTATTATCCACCCCAAATCCATTCCAGCAACAGAAATATAAACAGATTTAAACTTCATATTTTCTAACATACATATACTCCCTTATTACAAAAAAAGATGTAACAAGAACCATAAATAAATATGATATAATTGTCGTCAAGACTGCACCATTAATTCCATATTTTGGGATAAACAAAAAATTTAATAAAAAATTAGCAAGAAATCCAACAAAATAAGAATAAACTAACTTCATTGTTTCTTTTTTAACCGTAAATATTTCACATAAAATACTATTTATACCCAAAAAAACTGCCCCCAAAGATATATACAAAATAATCCAGGATTCTGAAACATAAATTTCATTAGTAAGGAATACAGTAAGATAAGAAGACACAAGTGATAATAAAAACAATATAATAAAGCTCAATAAAACAAAAATAGTCAAAACTTTAACCACATCATGGAAAGTTTTTTTTTCTAATGTATTATACTTTTTAAAGACATAAGGAATAAAAACAAAAGAGATAATACTTAATAAAACGGAAACAGATTTTTCCGCAATATTATAATTAGCAATATATGAAGCTAATTCAGCTTTAAATCCAAAATAATTTAAAAAATATTGATCCATTGAAGAGAGTAAAAATGTAAATAACGCTACTAAAACTATAGGCATAGCATATTTTAAACATTGCAGATTTTCTCTAATAATTTTGAAATTGAAATGAGCAGGTAAGAAGCTAATATCTTCATTAAAAATTAAAGCAAAGATAAAAAAAGAACTGCTAATAATCAAAACAGATAATACAATATCTAATTGAGATCTAAAAAGAAAAAGAAATGATAAAACTCCAACAAGTTGAGAAAAATAAAGAAAAATTAATTTAACAAATTTTAGCTTAATCCGTAAAAAAGCTACTACATTGCTAAATAATCCAAAAGAAATGATAAAAAATAAAGTTAAGATTTTAAGTTTGAATTCTAACTCTTTAAAAAAAAATAAAGATATAAAAAACAAAGAAAACAATCCAACAAAAAAAACAAAATTTAGATTATTAACCAAAATATTCAAACTATTATTTTTAAATAAATAATAATATCTTAAAATAATTGAGCTTTGAATGCTAAAAAAAATAGTTGAGCTATACAAAACCAAATTATAAAGCAAATAGTAAGTAGAAAAATCTTTTGTGTTTAAATAAGTAGATAAAATTTTTAGTAAAGCAAGTCCATAAAGTATGTTTATAAACTTTATTACTATGGTTTTGATGCAATCTTTAGACAATTTTAGCCTTTTACAAAATTATATAAATTTTCTTAGCGGCTTTTAGATAAACATTTAGACATAAAACACTTGCCCAAAAGAAGCTAATCCTAATAAATATTTAGAATTTCTTGTTGGAGATTTATTTAGATTTCTTAATAAACTAGTTACATTATTCTTAATCAAAGGGTCAAATTTAATTTCCATAATCATTTTATTGTTAGAAATTGTTGATATATTAGGAATTAACTTGTCCCCATTAACCAGCCCAAATTTTATGTCTTTGTCAAATGTTATTCTTAGTCCGTCCTTACCTTCATAATACTCTCTTAAATATTGCACATACAAAACAGGTAATTTGAAATCACATGAAAGACATTGTTTTTTTACCAAAAAATCGAAAACAGAATTAGCAATTTCCATCGGAGAAGAAATAAATAATTTATCTTTGAATATGTCAAACTTTAAACTTTTTTTATATCCAAGCCTACCTTTTCTCATTTTTTTTTCAATAACAGGGGAAGGATTTTCAAAATTATTATACCATCTCAATCTAAACTTTTCTCTATCTGAAACTCCAGCTAAATTATCTCTAACAGAAGTAAAACTAATATCATCAAAATAAAGACTATTTACATATCTAGGAACAAATTTACTAACGACATTAGTTCTATGATACATCCAATTTTTAGCATCATTTTCATCTTTATAATTAAGTACATACTTTAATTCATATCTTAAATTACTTATCATTTTTTCTCATCATTTTCGATTTATATAAATTATTAACATCTATAAACGTTTCTTTAATTTTATTCCCATTTACAAACAAATCTGTTCCATATTGGCTAAGATATTCATAACAATTACTCACCCTTTCATCATTTTCAATTTTCAAATTTGAACCACTATAATAATCTTTCTTCAAATATGTCATCCCATATTTATACTTAATTTTTTTTGCAGTAGTTTTTACAACGCTAGCAAAACTACCGTCTTTTACTGCAATAACAACACCTACATTTTCTACAATTCCGTTTTTAAGAATTATTTTACTTTCTTCACCTACAGACACAGCTTTATCATTAACATTTAATATTTGGGGACTATAAATATTTACTGTACTCCCAGAAAAATCAAGAGCATCTCCACCTACATTTCTAAAACTGCAATTTTCCACAACTCCTTCTGAAAAATCACAATCAAAAGCATCTGATGCGGCACCATATATAGAAACATTCTTTAATCTAAAATTTGAATGCACAATATTTAAAGCATCTTCTGCCAAAGAATTTTTAAAATGAACATCTTCCAATTTTACATCTGATTTATAAAAAGTTACCCCTCCAGTTAATTCTAATAAAGCATGATTCAAAGCAATAGTATTTATAACATCAACAGATTTTAAAGATGATTTTTTACCCATCCCAAGAACATAAATTCCTCTCCATACACTTCCTTTCGTTGGTCGTAAAACAATTCTTTCGTCTAATGTGCCAATAGCAATAAAGGAGCCTTTTACAATTAAATAAGAATTATTATGAAATGTAATATTTGTTCCTTTTCCAATTGTAAGATTTCCATCTAATACTATTGGTTTATTGACATTCCATGTTCCCTTACTCACTTGCCAAGAATTTAAACCTCTTTTCTCAAAAAAAGAGGGAATATTGTTATCAACAGAACGGAGGGGATTAAATAATTCTGACTCAGGGAAATAAGTATAATCAATGGTAAATCTCCTTTCATCTCCTCTCAAGGAAGTAGTAATATCAATTTCTCCATCCAAAAATCCTTTTTCTTCGGTTTTTACCAAAGTGTAATTATATTTCCCATGCAAAAACTTTGGAATTTTTTTAACCTTAGTATTTAAGGTTTCCCCATCAATAGAAATCGATATCAAATCTAAATCTATTGGCAAAAGATTAAATATTTTAATTGAACCATCACTATAGTGGTAAGCATTTATGTGATCAAAAAGTCCTTTTGCTTCTTCATCACTAATATTAAATTCCCCTTTCTCAACATCCTTATTCTTTAAACCAACTGAAGTTACAGAAAAGTACTCATCAAAATGTTCATCCAAGTAAGTTAAATTATCTTGAAAACACACTGTGATTTTCTTTTTATCTAATGGGAAATACGAACTATATAAATCAAACTCTGGCTGAATAGATGGCATAATGGCTCTAACATCTTCTATATACTGTAGCTTACTTTTTATAAAAACTGAATCATTCACAATTTTACAAAAAATAGAACTTTTATCTATTGGATTATAATCAGAAAAGAGACCAGCACCTGGGATAGACAAAAAGTTAGCTTGGTCAGTAGTTATTGGCTCTAACTTTAATGTATATGGATTAAAATAGTGTCTTAAGTTTGAAGGAGCTAATACATGTCCATAATTCCACAATGCAGTAAATATAAGTAATTTACCATAACTATTAATATCGTATAGCTTTGAACTATTATTGAATCTTTCCTTATCTATATAACTGATCCATTTTCTATAAATGTCACTTTTTTTAAAATATTTTTTTGCTGAATAAACATGTGTATTCAAAATCACATCTGACAATCGATAAGGTTTAAACACTTTAGATGCCTGTCTTAGATATAGCCAGGATTTTTCATCCCCAAACTTCACAATTATAGACTCTTTTCTCTTTTGTTTCTCCAACAATTCTTTAGACATGTGTTCCTCAACATCCATCAAACCCCAACTGTTTCCATTTACATATACCCAAACATAAGAATGTTTGGGGGAAAGTAGCCCCAACCGTCTTATCAATTTTTGATATGTCTGATCATATGGATGCTGACGAGATTTTGGTTTATGTAGAGAAAAAGATTTAAAACCTTCAACAGTGCCTTTATTCTTTATTTCAACTCTCAAGCTCAATGCATAATCCAAATTCCAGTGATCGTCTAAATCCCCTTTCAGTCTTATTTTAGCCCTCAAAGCTTCCCCTTTGTATCTAATTTGAGCAGGAACAGTTTTAGGGTTTGACAAAATCATCTTAGATAACGCTTTGTTTCTATCTTTACGAATAATATTATAATCTGAAAATTTAATATCTATATAAACTTTATTAACATTAGGGGAAAAAAAATCTTCAATTATATTTCTTAATATCTGCGGGGAATGTTTAAAAATTAAAAAAAATTTATCCCCAATAGTTCTAACTTTTGTTCTACCATTAAATTCAAATTCTAAATTATGCCAACTTGAAAATCCTATATTCTTAATAACAACAAATTTATCTAAATAGTAATGAGTTTTTTTAGTCCAAAAATTACAATCAAATACTTCTTTATTGTATAAAAATAGAGACGATATTAAAATTATAATTGACAGTGCTAAATATAAAAATCTGTGCTTATCACTTGAGAATATCTTCATTAAATATTACCAGTTGGTATTAGATTCAAAAAAAGTTGTATTCAAAGTATTATCTAAATCCTGCAAAGCTAAATTCAATTCATCAATTTTAAATACTTTCTTAGGATTAATCAAAAAAATAGCTACACTATCATTATTCCTGTTTTCAAATCTAATCAAATGAACACTCTCAGAATAATCAGTAATCTTACCAACAATACTGTCAAAGGTTACCGTGCTATCTTTCCAATTAACAACCAAATTGTATTCATTTGAACAAATGTCTTTTCTATTTGATAACCAAAAATAAATAAAACTCAAAGTTATTAACATAATTATTGTCGTAACCGAAACTTGTCCTGCTGCATACCCCAATCCTATTGCAATAGACATAAACAGATAAACAAGTTCTTCAGGCTCTTTGATGGGAGTTCTAAAACGTACAATAGACAAAGCTCCAACTAGACCTAAAGAAAGAGCCAGCGAAGACTTAACAACTACAATAACAACAAAAACAACTGCGGATAAAATAGGTAAAATGCCACCAATATGATTTTTACCTGTCAAGGAATAAGAGTTCCTAATATAAAACCATCTCAAAATAAACGACATACCAACGCAAATAAAAAAATTTAAAAGCGTTGATAGCAAGTCTAATTGAAAATTTTCAAACCCCGTAATTGAATCTAACATTTCTCATCCTCTTTTTATATTTAATAATTATTTATTTTTTGCATCTAAATTATCCCTTATAATTCAGTTTCTTTGCAAGAGACTCAGATACTCTTTCCACTTCTTCATCAGAAATTCCCAGCCCAGCGGGGATATAAAATCCCATATCTCCTAAATATTCGGCAACAGAATAAGACTCTTCATTAAATAAACCCATTTTATTAAAAACTGGCTGTTTATGAATTGGATAATAAAATGGTCTTGTTCCAATACCCATTTCTCCTAATTTTTTCATATAATATGTAGCATCATTTTTTGCTTCTTTCTTGAGCACCAATCCAAATACCCAAAAAATATTTTCAGCATAATCTGTCTTTGCCAAAGGCAATTGAATATTTTTCACATCTTTTAATAGTTCCAAATACTTATAGCCAATCTCTCTTTTTCTAACAACATGATTGTCCAATTCTTCCACTTGTGCCAACCCAATAGCTGCTTGAATGTTTGTCATTCTGTAATTAAAACCAAGTTCTTCGTGGTAAAATCTTTTTTCGGCTTGAAAACACAAATTTCTAAGACTTCTACATCTTTCTGCCAATTCCTCATCATCTGTGAAACACATACCACCTTCTCCAGTGGTAATTTGTTTATTGGGATAAAAACTGGTAGTGCTAATATTACCAAAACTGCCACAAGGCATACCATTTATCTTTTGCCCCATCATTTGTGCCGCATCTTCTATCACAAATAAATTATATTTATTTGCTAACTCCTGTATTTTAAACATATTTGTCGGTAGCCCATAAAGATGAACAGCCATAATTGCCTTAGTCTTAGAGGTAATTTTTTCTTCTATTTTGTCGATATCCACATTCCATGTGTCAATATCGTTATCAACAAGCACAGGTTTTGCCCCAGCTCTAACGACGGAAAGAGGACAAGAAATTATAGTATTAGCAGGCATAATCACTTCATCATCCTTAGTAATTTTCAGAGTCGCTACAGCAACATCAAGAGCAGCAGAGCCGTTAGCCAAAGCTATGCCGTATTTTCTGCCAACTTTGGAAGCTAAAGCATTTTCAAAATCTCTTACATAACTTCCTTCTGAAGATATCCAGCCTGTTTTAATGCAATCAGTAACATATTTTAGTTCATTTCCATTTAACAAAGGAACATTTACCGGTATAAAATTATCCATTATTTTTAACCCTCAAATCATATTTGTCAAAATCTCTACCACCATATGGACCCTGCTTAATCTCAAAATATTTAGTGTTTTCATTTAAAAGAATAGCATGCCCTCCCAAAAATTGAAGCAAACACTCATTGGCACAAATATTAATCGTTTCAACAAAATGCTCTCTTTCATCATAAATATCTACTATCACCTTCCCATCTAGCACAAAAATAAACTCAGCAGTATTATTAATTGTTCTGTCTACTCTCTTATGAATATGTGGTTTTAAAATTTTTTCATTGTTTGATACTCCCACCCCAAACTGAAAAGAAGCTACTTCTGGAGTCGGGAAAATATTACTGTTAATCTTAGACAAATTATATTTTTGAGCTATCAAAATATCTTCTGAATAAATCTCATAAATAGCTTTACTCATAATAACTCATAATTTTATAACCACCATTCTTAAGAAACTGATCTTTAGTCATCAATTTTAAATCATTTTCCATCATATCATTTACCAATTCTTTTAATTGATACTCACATTTCCACCCTAATTTCTTCTCCGCTTTGCTTGGGTCTCCCAAAAGTAGCTCAACTTCAGTTGGTCTGAAATAATATGGATCAACCTCAACAACTTCTCTTCCTATCTCTAGCTGATATTTAGGATTAGAACAAGATTTAATATATGCCTTTTCTTCAACACCTTTTCCTTTAAATTCAAGTTCAACGCCAACATATTGAAATGCCATTCTAACAAACTCTCTAACTGCCGTAGTCTTACCTGTAGCAATTACCCAATCTTCAGGTTCATCTGCTTGCAAAATCAACCACATCATTTTTACATAATCTTTGGCATGCCCCCAATCTCTCTTTGCATCAAGATTTCCAAGATAAAGTTTATTTTGTAATCCTAACACTATTTTTGACACTGCTCTAGTAATTTTGCGCGTTACAAAAGTTTCCCCTCTTACAGGACTTTCATGATTAAACAATATTCCATTGCAAGCAAACATACCATAAGCCTCTCTATAATTAACTGTTATCCAATAAGCATACATTTTAGCTATGGCATAAGGACTCCGAGGATAAAAAGGGGTTTTTTCACTTTGAGGGACTTCTTGAACCTTCCCATACAATTCACTTGTAGATGCCTGATATATTCTTGTTTTATGAGTAAGTCCTAACAATTTTACTGCTTCCAATATCCTTAATGTCCCAATACCGTCTGCATTAGCTACATACTCTGGAGTTTCAAAAGAAACATGCACATGAGACATAGCGGCCAAATTATAAATTTCATCAGGTTGAACTTCTTGAATAATTCTTGTTAAATTCATGCTATCAGTCATATCACCGTGACATAAAAACAGTTTTACATCTTTTTCATGTGGATCCTTATACAAATGATCTATCCTATCGGTATTAAACAAGGAAGACCTTCTTTTAAGACCATAAACAATATAGTCCTTATTCAGTAAAAATTCTGCCAAATAAGATCCATCCTGACCATTTATCCCTGTAATTAACGCTACTTTCATCTAAAATCCTTTATCCAACATTCAGTTTTACCCAAAAATCTTTTCCCGTTCACTATGTCAAGCGTAGACTTCTCAATAATTGTTAATTCTACACTATAAAGAATTTACCCCAGATTTACGATTTATCTATGGGTAGTTTGTAACAAAACATAAAAACTAAGAACAATCTTTTCCCATCTATCCTTGACTAATATCTATAGACTCCCAGACTACGCTCATAATAAAAGCAAAAGGAGTCGTTATGAAAATCGGTGTCTTGGGTACAGGCGGAGTCGGTGGCTATTTCGGTGCAAAGTTAGCTACAGCAGGGAATAGCGTGAAGTTTTTAGCAAGAGGCGAGCACCTACGAGCTATGCAAAAAAAAGGGCTTTTGGTGAAAAGTGGCAAAGGCGATATGCTCATCCAACCTGCCAATGCCAGCCATAAGCTAGCAGATTTTGCCGATAGCCAGCTGGTAATCTTTGCCTGCAAATCTTGGCAAGTAGAGCCTATGGCAAAGGAGCTCAAAAATTATCTTAACAAAGAAGCTTTGCTTTTACCCCTGCAAAACGGCGTGCTAGCCAGCCAAGAGTTAAATAGCCATTTCCCCAAAAGCAATGTGCTGGGCGGACTGTGTATGATTTTTTCCAAGATTACCGACGCTGGGCAGATTACCCATATGGGCTTAGAACCTGTGATAAAATTCGGCGAACAAGACAAATCCAGCTCACAGCGGTGCATCGCCCTCGAGCAGATGCTCCTAGACGCCGACATCAAAGCTATCCTCTGCAACGACATACAGGTGAACCTTTGGCAAAAATTCATCGCCATATGCCTGAGTGCCTACGGAGCGACGATGGATGCCACCTACGGGCAACTACGGGAACAGACCCAGACCAGAATTGTACTAGAGCAGACGGTGAGAGAGGTGTACACCATCGGCAAAGCCAAAGGGCTCAATCTGCCCGAAGACACTATCGCCAAGACGATGTCGTTTGTCGACTCGTACCCCTACGATGTCCGCTCGTCCCTCGCCCGCGATGTGCTAGAGGGCAAACCATCGGAGATCGAGTACCAAAACGGCACAGTAGTCAGGTTTGGCAAAGAGCTGGGCATCGCCACGCCTTACAACCAAGCCGTCTACGCTGCAGTAAAGATGATGGAACAAAAATCAAGATGACAACCACATTGCTGCCACCTGTTTCGCCTACTCCTTAGAGCAAAACGACACCTTGCTGAAGCGAAACAGTAGGCTTATCCTTGCTCTAAATCTCCACCGTCAACACGCACAGCACCTGCACCCCTAAGCCTTTCCCAAAATCTGTCAAACCTTCTCCCGTGGTGGCGGTAAGCCCGATCTGATTTGTAGAAATTTGTAAAAGATTTGCCAAAGACTCTTTAATCCTAGGAACACTAGCCTCCAGTTTAGGCTTAAGTGCTTCCACAGAAACAGACAAATGCACTATCTTGCCCCCCAGTGACTCCAAATCTTCCAAGCTGGCTCGCAAGTACTCCTTGCTATCAGTGATGCCCAGCTTGCACATCTTGTCTGCCACCTTGCCCAAGATGTTGCGACCAGTAATCCCCGAGATTGCATTAGTCACGGCGTGTAACAGCACATCACCATCGCTATTAGCAACAAAGCTGTACTCTTGGGTCAAGCAAACTCCACCCATCATCAGCCCCTTTTGCTTATCTGCGAAGTCGAAGCGGTGGCTATCTTGCCCGATACTAACCTTAATCATCGAGCATCTCCTTCACCATCTGAATCTGCCGAGGGTAACCACTGAGCTTAGCTGGTGTCTCCAAGATAAGTGGCTTGTTATGGCGATACGCAAACCGCACTATTTGTCTAATCCCCGCAATGCCTATCTTGCCCTCACCCAAGTCTTCGTGCCTATCCACTCTACTGCCGACATCTTTCTTGGCATCGTTCAGATGAAAGCAAATTAACCTCTCTAGCCCTATTCGTTCCTCAAATTCCTTTAACCAACTTTGCACACCCTCGACAGAACTAAGCTCATAGCCAGCAGCAAAGGCGTGGCAAGTATCTAAGCAAAATCCAATCCGTGGATGACGATCCAAAGCATTAAACAACTCCTCCAACTCCTGCAAACGAAAACCTATCTCTGTGCCTTGCCCAGCGGTATTCTCCAGCACAATCTTCGCTTCTTTGGGAGTAGCTTCCAGCACATACTCTAGACTCTCCTTGATATTCGCAAAAGATTCTTCCTTACTCATCTCTAGGTATTTCCCGATGTGCAAAACAATTCCCGCTCCACCTAGAGCGTTAATCTTCTGCATATCGTCCACCAAGCTATCTGCCACATAACGGAAATCTTGCAAAGGTTTGGCGAAATTCAAAAGATACGAGCAATGCCCTATCAAGAAAATGCCTCTTTCCTGTAATCGCTCTTTGACTTGTGTCGCCTCTTGCTCTGTCAACTGCTTAGTATGCCGATAACTGCGAGGACTCTTCAAAAAAATCTGCACAGCGTTGCCACCCCAACTCTCCACAGTGCTCACCGCCTGCAAAAACCCTTTGGCTATAGAGCTGTGTGCTCCTATCTGCAAAATATTACTCAAATTTACCTCCGTTGTCTGTTTTTTTCATCTAAATCTCACACTCACAACCTCCGGTAGAGAAATGACTGTCAACTAAAAGTGAGCACTAAATTGGGCGGTACACAGTAAAAGTATCCACCCTTATTTATTTTTTCTATATCTTTTAAATAACAATCTGTGATTATTGGGCTAATGTTCAAAACATTAAAATTAGGTTTCCTAGAATTTTCCCGCAAAATTTGCTTCGGAGTCTTACCTTTTCGCCCTCTGTTTCCTCTAAAATGATTAAAATACAGCGTATAACTGTGCGCTTTACGCACAAAATCGTTGCAATCATCAAATTCATCAATCAGATAAAACTCGTCCTCTACCAGCCGATGAGCACTTTCAACATCAGAATTAAAAGTGGGCGAACCTTTGGGGATAAGCGAATGATTAGCACCATTTATTTGCACACTTTTTTGAAAAAAGCTCAAACCCTTTTTCTTGGGACTCACAAACTCTGAGCCATTGTCGGTTTGAAAAGTAACTTTGGAAAGATCAACACCACAACTCTTTAATCTTTTAGACAAAAAATCGATATAAATCCCTGCATTTACGGCTGTTTTCTCATAGCAATAACCGATGAATTGCATACCAGTTTTGTAGTCTCTAGCAGTGATTTAATAGCGAGGATAATTTTTGTACTTAATCCCCTCAAACAATTCTGGCATATCGGTCAAATACTTAATATCCACTTGGATTTTTTCAAAAGGTTTTGCCCTAGCTCGCATTTCACTTAAATCTTTGCGTTGCTGATATTTCCGTTTCTTTTTCTTTACCAAACCAGCATCACAGAGCTTTTTATGAACAGTCGAAGCTGAACAATTTAACTGCAAATGGTCAATAATTCGCCTAGCTCCCCAGCGATTTTTTGCCTTTTTGCGACAAACTACTATTTCCTCTATTATCTCAGATTTTAAGCGATTTGGGAAATTTTGCTTTTTTCGAGATTTATTAACCAGACCATCCTCACCCTTTTCTTTATAGGCTTTGACCCACTTTCGCACAGTTTTTCTAGTGGTCTCAAATTCTCTAGCTGCAGCGGAAATAGATGTTTCATTTGCAAATTTCACCAAATTTTTCCGATAAAATTTCTTGTCTTTTCTACTCATAATTTTCAAATTGTCTATATATTTATTCATAATGGTCAAATTACAGCTCTCACGGCTGATTTGACCATTTTTTTTACAGACTATTTCTCCATTTTTCTAATTAACTTTTCCATTTTATCATAAACCAGCCAATTACAAATCACTAACTTGGGGTGGATACTTTTAGTGTGGAGTTTCCAAAGTGAGCACTAAATATCTAAACCTTGATTTTTTGCTTCTGCCCAAACTCTACTTTTTAACTTCTTGACTAATTACAGCACTAATAACCATTTGATACCAAATAAACTTTACAAAAGCAAAGCAAAATTTAAAGACAAAACAGAGGCGAAAATGAAAATCTTGCATATTTCCGACATTCACGGAAAAGTGGAAAACTTCCCCATCGTGGAAGAACACTTTTTGCAATGCGATTTGATCATCGTCAGTGGTGATCTAACCCATATGGGCAATGAAATAGCAATGTCCAAAATTTTGCAATATCTACCTCTGGACAAAACTCTCGCCGTGTTAGGAAATTGCGACTATCCAAGTGCTCTGAAGACATTGCAATCTGCAAACATCTCCATAGACGGCGAACTCGAAGATTTTGCTGACTACCAAATCTGTGGCTACGGAGGCTCGCTACCCACACCGATAAACACGCCCAATATGTGCTCCGAGCAAGAGTTTGGACAAGTACTCAATTGCTTTGTTAATCCCGATATTGTAGTCACACACCAGCCAGCTTTTGGCACAGAAGCAGACTTAACACCCGACGGCGTCCATGTAGGGAGCAAGTCGCTCTTGCACTACCTACAACGAGTCCAACCAAGGCTAGCTCTATGCGGACATATGCACGAGGCTCAGTCCACCAGCAAAGTCGGTAGCACCACCATAGTGAACTCAGGCTCTCTGGCTCTTGGTCATTTCGCCATCATCCACATCACGGGCAACAACATCGAGGTAGAACTAAGATGATTAAGAATCTAGACAGACAAACCATCCTAGAGCTACTCGAGACAGGACAACAGCAAAGACTGCACTCTTACCTAAAGAACTCGCACCCCGGGGACATCGCCGCCATCATCAACGACTTACCCAGCGACGAGCAGTACAAGCTCTTTAGTATGCTAAAGGTGGAAACAGCCGCCAGTGTGATGCCTGAGCTGCACCAAGAGCTGCAAGAGCAGTTCATCCCCAAGATCAACCCTGCCAAGCTGGCAGGCATCCTCACCGAGATGGACAGCGACGACGCCACGGACATCATCAGCGAGATAGACGACAAGCAGACACAGCACTCCATCCTAGAGCGACTCGAGTTTGCCGACAAGCAGTCTATCAAAAAGCTACTCAAGTACGACGAGAACACCGCTGGTGGCATTATGCAATCGGAGGTCGCCAAAGTACCCAAAGAGTACACCAAGGCACAAGTCGTGCAATACATCAAAGACAATTACGAGGAGATAGACAACCTAGCATACATCTTCATCGTGGACAAGGACAATCACCTAACTGGTCGACTAGATACCTACGCTTTGTTCATAATGGACGATAACCAAACCATCGGACAAGCGATGCAAACGGACATCATCTCCACCACCACAGGCACAGACCAAGAGAAAGTCGCTCACCTCTTTCGTAAGTACGACCTCTACGCCATCCCCGTGGTCGATGAGCAAAACCATCTGCTGGGCAGGATTACCGTGGACGATGTCATCGATGTCATCGACGAAGAAGCCTCGGAAGATGTCTATAAAATGATGGGGTTAGAGAACGAAGACAAAGTTTTCTCTTCTCCTTTCAGCTCTTTTAGCAAAAGAATTCCTTGGCTACTACTAAATCTTCTCACAGCGATATTAGTCTCCAGCGTAGTCAATATCTTCGAAGGAGTCATCCAAAAATGGGCGTTCTTAGCCGTTTTGATGCCCATAGTCGCAGGACTAGGAGGCAACTCTGGAGCTCAAACCCTCACGGTCATTATTCGCGGTATCGCCATGGGCGAACTCACCGTCAACAACTCATTCAAAGCCCTACGCAAAGAGATTATCGTCAGCATCTGCAATGGACTCGCCATCGGCTTTGTCGCCACCTTCATAGCTTGGCTCTACAAAGGCAACATTATGCTCGGAGTCGTCTTGGGCGGAGGACTCATCTGCAATATGCTCATCGCTGGTGTCGTCGGGGCTTTAGTACCGCTCCTACTCAAAAAATTCAAGCTCGACCCAGCTCTTGGTTCAAATATAATCGTTACCATGCTCACAGATATGGGTGGTTTTGCCAGCTTCTTGAGTCTCGCTGCACTCTTACTTCACTAAAAAATCTTTCATCAAAGGAAATAACAGTGGACAACCAAGAAAGCAAAGTCTGGGATTTTATCATCATAGGAGCTGGAGCAGCGGGGCTAATGGCAGCAGGCAGAGCCAGCCAGCTGGGCAAGAGCGTGCTCATCCTAGAAAAGATGCCCAAAATCGCCCGCAAGCTCAAAATCACAGGTAAAGGTCGTTGCAACCTCACCAACTCCAAAAACTGGTCAGATTACGAAAAAAACATCTTCCCCAAACCCAACTTCTTCAAGAAAGCTTTTTACCACTTCGACAACCAAGCACTAATGAACCTCTTCCAGACGAAGCTCAAAACGCCTCTTAAAGTGGAGCAAGGGCAAAGAGTGTTCCCCACTTCCGATAAATCTTCCGAGATCATCAAAGCTCTAGACCTCTGGGCAAGGAAAGCCAAGATCGTATGCAACTGCCAAGTTACAGCTCTTCACACCAGCGACAACCAGATATCCAAGCTCATCTGCCAACTAAAAGGCAAGAAAGTCTGCTATCAAGCTCACAGCTACCTACTAGCCACAGGCGGGCTCAGCTACCCCTCCACTGGCTCCACAGGCGACGGCTTCCGCTTAGCTCAAACTCTTGGTCATACCCTCACGCCTTGTTTACCCTCACTAGTCTCTCTCACAGCTCCAGACACCACAACTTTACAAGGACTCGCTCTAAAAAATATAGATGCCAAACTTTTTAGTGGCAAGAGTCTCCTGCAAAAGGAGTTCGGTGAGCTTCTCTTCACACACAATGGACTGTCTGGACCTATCGTCCTCACACTCAGTCGCCTTGCCTGCCAACGACTGCCCGCTAAAGAGCCACTCACCATCTGCATCGACCTCAAGCCAGCTTTGGAACACAGTCAGCTCCTAAAACGAGTCAACCAAGAAATAAACGCCAATCCACAAAAACAAATCAGCAACTTTTTAAAAAGCTACCTACCCACCAAGATGATTGCCTATTTTTTAGACAAGCTGCAACTCTCACCTCAGACCAAACTCAATAACTTAGGATCACCCAAACCGCTGGTGCATCTCCTAAAAAATCTAGAGTTCCCCATCACAGCAGACAATGGCTTTCAGCAAGCTATCATCACCCAAGGCGGAGTGAACACCTCAGAAATCAACGGCAAGACGATGCAATCTAAACTCATAAACAATCTCTACCTAGCAGGCGAAATCATCGACCTAGACGCTTACACAGGTGGATACAACCTGCAAATAGCTTTCTCCACAGGATATTTAGCAGGAGAACTAAAAAAATGAAATTAAAATCACTTAACTTTCTTTTGCCCATCCTAATGTTTTGCGGATGTGCTTTTTCCTCAAAATCTTCGCCAAAGCCTTCTTTAAAAGTAGCTTTTCTCGGCGATATAATGATACACCAAGCACAACTGGACGCCGCTCAAACCAGCGATGGTAGCTACGACTTCGCCAGCATCTTCGCCAAAATCACTCCTGTGCTACAAGAGTACGATTTGGTCATCGCCAACTTCGAAACCACACTAGCTGGCACTCCTTACAGCGGTTATCCCCGCTTCTCATCGCCTGTAGCGTTAGCCCAAGCCTGCCAAAAGGCAGGCATCGACCTTCTCCTACTAAGTAACAATCACATCTTGGACAAAGGCGAAAAAGGCTTGCTACAAACCACTGGCAAGCTCAAGGCACTGGGCATCCCTTACATCGGCGTGCGAAGCTCACTAGGCAAAAAAAACCATTACCACTTCCAAAAAAACGGCATCCGTATCGGCATACTTGGCTACACCCAGTTCACTAATGGCAATTCATACAGCCCGCTGGTCAGCTACGCCCAAAAAAAAGCTATAACACAAGATATCGCAAAATTAAAAAAAGAGAACCCCGACAAGATCGTGGTTTGCATTCACTGGGGTAAAGAGTATCAAGACGCTCCAGACCTCTATCAACAAGAGATGGGACAATTCCTTTTAGAACAAGGAGCAGACATCATAATCGGCTCTCATCCACACACCATCCAGCCGTACGACTGGGATAAGCTCCAAGACAACTTAGTAGCTTACTCTCTGGGCAACTTCGTCTCCAACCAAAGAACTTTTCCTCGCGATGGGGGATTAATGCTCGGCGTAGAACTAATAAGAAATAACCTCGGGCAAGTAAAAATCTCTCACATTAACCCTGTTCCTATTTGGGTAGAAAAATATTTCAAGCAAAAAAAAGCTTACTACAACATCTTACCAGCACAAAGCTACACCCAAAAGCCAAAATATTTTCACTACAAAGCCTCTTATGAAAAAATGAACAGATTTTTGCAACACTGCCACAAAATTCTTGGCACTAATTTTTAGATTTCCCTTCAAAAAAAGCTAAAGCCAGCAACATCTCCTTCTTAAAAGTCTTCAGCAGAAACAGACCCATGCCCACAGAGTAAAGCACAATCATAATATGAGCAAAAATAACTAAAGCTGCCACCATACTGTCTTGCAGACCGAGCATCCCGCTAAAGATAAGCAAAGCCATAATCTCGTTTGAGCCCATCTGCCCCGGCGGAGAAGGTGCAGCATAGGATAGGAAAAGCAAAGAGTAACCAAGCAAAACCACCGAAAAAGGTATAGACATCTGCAAAGCCAGCATACACACATAAAAAGCCAAGCAGTTAAAAAAAATTGCCAACATAGACAACAAAAACATCTTAAAAAAAAGCGAGAAAGAAAAGTTTAGCTTGCGAAAACCACTGACAAAACGCAGAAACATCGCCAAAACTTTTCGCACTTTCTTGTTTTTGACCCGCTCTCGTGTACGCATCACCAACCTAACATGAAAAAAAACGAACACCAAAAAACCAATCCCCAGCAAGATCGCACCCACCAAGAAGTAAACGATATAATAAATCTCTCGGCTAAACTCATAATCCAAAAACGGCATCACTGCCAAGATTACCAAAATCGGAGAAACATCAAATAGCTTGTCTATGAAAACCGTGGGTAACACCTTGGAAATAGGCACTTTATAACGCCTTTTTATATAGTTGCACTTAATAATCTCCGAGACACGCACGGGTATCATAAAATCTATCACCGCACCCATAATATAAGTTTTCAGCACCTCGTTACGCCGTACAGACACAAGCCTTTTCAACAGATAGCTCCACCTAGTACTTCTAATATAAACAGTAAACCACGAAGCCAAAAAAAACAAAGGCAAATACCAGTACGAAATGCTCTCATAGTGTGCCAAAGTGCCACTCAAGTCAAAAAACTTGAAGGTTAAAACCAGAAGCACCACACCAAAACTGAAAAGGAGAAGAAATTTTTTAATCATAATCCCACAAAATTCTTACCCTTCAAAAAGAGCAATCTTTAAAATAAAAAAGCCACTTTAAAATAAATCTTAAAGTGGCATAACAGTTTAAATAACAAGCAATTACTACTCAGGAGAAACTTCTGCTTCCTCGCTCTTAGAGCTCTCTTTTGCTAAACTCTCCAGCTTTATATCTTTGCTTTTGGTTTCTTGAGGAGCAGCTACACTTTCTTTAGCTTCCACAAATTCGATAATTACCATCGGTGCAGCATCGCCTTTGCGGTATCCAGCTTTGATAATTCTTGTATAACCACCCGCTACATTTTGATAACGAGGAGCGATTTCATCAAAAACTTTCTTCACTAAGTCTCTATTGCCCAACACCTTAAAAGCTAACCTACGATGATGAATTTCACCTTTTTTACCATAAGTTATCACTCTTTCGGCTAAACTCCTCATCTCTTTAGCTTTAGCTTCTGTAGTAGTGATACGCTCAGATATCACCAAAGACTTCACCAAATTCCTCAGCAAAGCTTTGCGATGTCCAGCTTCTCTACCAAACTTGCGTCCTTCTTTTCTATGTCTCATTCTACTACCTTTTCAATATTTTATTTCTAGCGTCTTGAATCTCAGACTCCACTTTCTCCAAATTCATACCCAAAGAAAGATCCAAATCTGAAAGAAGCTTCTTAATCTCGTCCAAAGACTTTTTACCAAAGTTACGATATCTAAGCATTTGATTTTCTGTCTTGCTCACCAAATCACGCACAGTCTCTATCTTAGCAGCCAAAAGGCAATTGCTCGAGCGAACAGAAAGCTCCATCTCGTTCACGCTGGTATCCAGCAATCTCTCTATTCTCTCCAAGCGAGGGTCCATCTCCAGCTTCTCTACATACTCTGGCTCCACCTCGAAACGAATCATCTTGTCATAAAAATCTCGAAGTAGCTTGCTAGATGTATAAAAAGCTTCCTTGGGGTCAATACTACCGTCAGTAGTAACCTCTAGCACCAGCTTATCGTAATCTATCCGCTTACCAACTCGCTCATTCTCTACAGTAAAAGAGACATTCTTCACAGGATTGAACAAAGAGTCGACGGCGATAAAGCCCACTGGCAAATCGGAGTTGTCGTGTTCTTCGGACGGCACAAAGCCACGGTTCACACCCACAATAATCTGACACCTAATCTCTTTACCCTCTTCTGTAATGTCAAAAAGCTCCAAATCTTTGTTGATAATTTCCACTTGCGAGCCAGTACTAATATCTCCAGCTTTTACCACTCCAAGCTTGCTCACATTCAGCTCCAGTGTAACATCTTCCAAAGAAGACGACTTGATAGCCAATCTTTTGAGCTTGAGGATAAAATCGACATAGTCGGTATCTGTTCCCGGGATACCAGCAAATTCATGATGCAGACCTTCTATCATCACAAACTTCACAGCCGCACCCTGTATAGAAGAAAGCAAAACCCTGCGAATCGTATTGCCTACCGTAATACCATAGCCAGGCTCCATCGGGCTAATATTTACCTTTACAAAAGTATCGCTATAAGTAGACTCATCTATATCTACCTTATTAGGATTTTGGATAGGAATAATTAAACTCATCGCACCTTCCCTATATTATTTTGAATAAAACTCAACGATCAAACGATCATCGATGTTAACTGGAATCTGCTCTCTGGTGGGAATAGACAACACCTCACCTTTCAAACTCTTCTTATCAAACGCAAGCCAAGGGTAGGAATCTACAGCACTATTGCCGATGTTATCCAAGAACATAGCCATACCTTTGCTCTTCTCCTTAACTTGGATCACATCACCTTGCTTACATTGGTAAGACGGAATATTCACTCTCTTGCCATTAACAGTAATATGTGCATGCGTTACCACTTGTCTTGCTTGCATCCTCGTGGCTACCAAGCCAAGTCTGAACACAACATTATCCAATCTCATCTCAAGAAGTCTAAACAAGTTCTCGCCCGTTACACCACTTTGCTTAGCAGCTTTTTTGAAATAACCGCGAAACTGTTTCTCCAATAAGCAGTAAATCATTCTAGCTTTTTGCTTCTCTTCCAAGTGTACTCCGTACTCGCTCTTTCTCTTCTTAAAGCCTTGTCCGTGCTCGCCAGGAGCGTAACCTTTCTTCTTCAGAATCTTATCATATTTAGGAGCACCAAAAATGTTCTCCCCGAATTTTCTACAAATTCTCGCCTTAGGACCTGTATATCTAGCCATTGTTTCTCCTATATCCTTCTTTGTTTAGGTGGTCTACAGCCATTATGAGGCACTGGGGTAACATCTTTGATCATCGTAATCATCAATCCCGCTGCGTTCAAAGCTCTGATGGCAGCCTCACGACCTCCACCCGGACCTTTGACTATCACACCCACTCTGGATATGCCCAACTCTACAGCCATCTCGCCGATCTTCTTGCCCGCAAGCTGAGCTGCAAAAGAGGTGTTCTTCTTAGAACCGTGATATCCTATATCTCCTCCACTCGACCAATCAATAGTATTTCCAGATTTATCAGCCAAAGTAACGATAGTATTATTAAAACTAGAATGAATATTTACAATGCCTTCGCTGATATTCAGTTTCTTTTTTTTCTTTACACTCTTAGCCATTACTACCTCTTTTTCCTTCTCTTTTTACGAGTCATTGCATTGTTTTTGGTGTTTTGACCTCTACAAGGTAAACCTTTTTTATGACGCAAACCACGATAAGAACCGTTACCCATCAATCTTTTAATATCCATCACATTTCTAGTTCTAAGCTCACCTTCTACCACATATTTATTTTGAATCTCTTCCCTTATTTTTTTCTCATCTTCAATAGAAAGGTCTTTAACTCTAATATTCTCATCTACACCAACATCACACAAAATCTTCTTAGAGTGTGTTTTACCTATTCCAAAGATATAGGTTAAAGCGATTTCCACTCTTTTATCTTTAGGGAGTTCTACTCCTACTATATTAGCCAAATTTCCTCCTAACCTTGTCTTTGTTTATGCTTTGGATTAGAGCATATCACCCTAACCACACCTTTACGAACAACAATTTTACAATCTTTGCAAATTTTTTTTACAGAAGCTTTTACCTTCATTTTAATCTCCAAACTACTTATATCTATAAATTATTCTGCCCTTAGACAGATCATAAGGAGATATTTCAAGTTTCAATTTATCTCCTGTCAAAATTCTAATGTAATGCATTCTCATCTTTCCCGACAAGTGTGCAATAACCTCATGACCGTTTTCTAACTTCACACGAAACTTAGTGCCGGGCAAAATCTCTACCACTTCTCCATCTATCTCTATATTGTCTACTTTAGCCATATACCCTTTAACCTATCGTTAATATTTCCGCTGCATCCTCGGTAACAAGGACAGTATACTCAAAATGAGCAGAACGACTACCATCAGCAACCAAGCATTCCCATCCGTTTTCAATTATCTTGTTGGTTCCCATATTAAACATCGGCTCTATCGCCAAAGTCATTCCTGCTTTTAAACGAGCCCCCGTACCTTTTCTACCCACATTGGGAATAGAAGGATCTTCGTGCAAACTTCTGCCAATCCCATGACCTGTGAGATAATCTGCAGGAAAATAACCGTTTTTAATGGCTACACTTTCTATTGCAGCAGACAAATCTCCCACTCGGTTACCATTTCTCGCCATAGCGACGGCTGTGTCAAGAGCTTCCTTGGTAATTTTCATCAACCTTTTATCTGCAACAGAAACTTCTCCTATAGCGTAAGTTCTAGCAGCATCACCATAAAATCCGTCCAAATGAGTACCAACATCCACGCCTATGATATCACCATCTTGCAGTATCCTCTTCTTGGATGGAATACCGTGCACAATAGCATCGTTCACCGAAGTACACACATCCCCGGGGAAAGGAGGCAACCCCGGCACGCTGTAACCTTTAAAGGCGGGCTTAGCCCCAGCGTCCAAGATAAACTCCCTCGAGATTTTGTTGATCTGCCAAGTACTCATCCCAGCGTGCAACTGTCCCTCAAGATAATCCAACAAATCGCCAACAATCTTGTTGGCTTCACGCATCTTCTCTATCTCAGAGCCACTCTTAATCGAAATCACCTAGCTCGTCTACCTCTTATCTTGCCGTGCTTCATAAACCCATCATAGTGTCTGGAGATCAACTGACCCTCCAACTGCTGCAATATATCCAAAGCCACACCCACTACGATTATCAAGCTCGTACCACCGAAATAGATAGGCGAGTTGGTATAATTGATCAGGTACTGCGGTATCACAGCTATCATGGCAAAGAATATCGCACCAGGCAAGGTAATCCTTGCGATGACGCTATTTAGGTACTCAGCCGTGTTCCTACCGGGCTTCTTGCCGGGGATAAATCCACCGAACTTCTTCATATTGTTAGCCATCTCTATGGGATTGAGCACGATAGCAGTGTAAAAATAAGCAAAAAACACAATCAAAAGAACATAAACAATGGTATAGGTGTACGCTCCCGGCGAAAACGCTTTTGCCACAGCGTTCATAAAAATGCTGTCTTTGAAAAAAGCCGCTATTGTTTTAGGGAACATTATCACCGCTTGAGCAAAGATAATCGGTATCACACCAGCAGTGTTGACCTTTAAAGGAATGTGCGAAGACTGTCCACCATAGATTTTGCGACCAACTATCCGCTTAGCATACTGCACAGGTAACTTTCGCTCTGCTTGTGTAACATAGACCACCAAACCCGTAACTATCAAGATTGTCGCCAAGATAATCACCACATTGGTCGTCGGCATAGAGCCCGCATAAATCATCCTACCCATATTAAAAAAGCCGATAGGGTATCTTACCACGATACCAGCAAAGATAATCAGCGATATTCCATTGCCGATGCCTCTGTCCGTAATCCTCTCGCCGAGCCACATTATAATCATAGTGCCTGTCAACAGCGTGGTTACCGCAGCGATGGTGAACATCAGTCCTCCATTGGGCACGATAGCTTTGCCAGCAGAGGTGTACAAGTTTTGCAAGAACACAGTGATCCCGATGGAGTTGAATACGCCCACTATAAGCGTGCCATACCTCGTGTACTGGGTAATCTTGCGTTGTCCCTCTGCTCCTTCGTGCTTGAGCTTTTCAAAGAATGGAAAGACTCCACCCAAGAGCTGCATCACGATAGAGGCAGTAATGTAAGGCATAATCCCTAAAGCAAAGATAGATGCCCTTTGGAAGTTACCACCCACAAACATATCGAACATACCGAACAAAGTGCCCTCTCCGCCCGAGGTAGCAAAGAACTCTCCCAGAGCTCCAGTATCTATCCCCGGCACAGGGATATACCCCCCCAACCGATAAAGCACCAAGATGAAAGCGGTAAAAAGGACTTTGTTCTTCAGCTCAGCTATCTTAAAAACATTTAATAGATTTTTAAGCAATTTAAATCTCCTTTACGCTTCCGCCACAAGACTCTATCAGCTTTTTAGCATTTTTTGAAAATTTGTTAGCTTCCACATTTAGAGCCTCTTTCATCCCTTCTACGCCAGAAGCCAACACCTTGACAGGCAGGAGCTTCTTGGGGATAACTCCCTTCTCTTCCATCAGCTCTACACTAATGTCGGACAGCCCCATAGCCAGCAAAGAGCCTATATTTACTATCCTGTACTCTTTTCTATTGATACTGGTAAAACCTCTTTTTGGCAATCTTCGTTGCAAAGGCATTTGGCCACCTTCAAACCAAGCGGGGATGTTACCACCACTTCTCGATTTTTGACCATTATAACCTCTACCGCCAGTCTTGCCAAGGCCAGAAGCTCTTCCCTTACCTCTTCTTTTTTTATTCTTCAAAGCAGGTTTGCTGAGATCAGATAAATTCATCTTTCCACCCCTATTTAAACTTCTTCAACCTTCAAAAGATAACCGATTTTATTAATCATTCCGCGAATTACGGCGTTATCTTCGTGTACCTTACTACGGCTAATTCTGCCAAGGCCCAAAGCCTTGATAGTTCCTTTGACCTTATCAGTCCTGCCGATAGTGCTCTTTACTTGAGTTACCTTCAACTTCTTAGCCATTATTCACTCCCCTTGACAAGCTCATCCAAGGTTTTGCCACGCAATTTAAGCACATCTTGGATAGTTCTGAGCTGCTTTAGCCCATCGATAGTAGCTTTTGCCACATTCACTGCAGTGTTAGACCCCAAAGATTTGGTCAAAATATTCTGTACACCAGCTGCCTCTAGCACAGCACGCGCAGGACCACCAGCGATAATCCCTGTACCGTCCGAAGCAGGCTTGAGCATCACTTTGCTCGCCTTAAATTTACCGATAATCTCGTGAGGAATAGTCCCTTTTACTAGTGGCACGCTAAACATAGCTGCCGCAGCGTTATCTTTTGCTTTACGGATAGCGTCTGTAATCTCGTTAGCTTTTCCGCTAGCAAACCCAAGTTTCCCGTTTTTATCACCTACGACCATAGCCGCGTTAAAGCTAAAGTTTCTACCGCCTTTCACCACTTTGGCAACTCTGGCAGTAGACACTATCTTCTCAACTTCAAATCCGCTTTTGATCTGGTTTTCATTCTTTTGCTTTCTCAAAATATCTCCTTACAGCATCAAGCCAGCGTCTCGTACGCCTTCCACCACAGCTTTCACTCTGCCGTGATACTTATAACCATTTCTATCCACACAAGCAGCTTTTATCTTGGCAGCTTTAGCTTTTGCACCCAAAGCTTTACCAACTTGAAAACCTTTCTCGCATTTGTTGCCTGTGAACTTAGCATCTTTTTCCAAAGTAGAACTAGAAACCAATGTTTTCCCATTCTCATCATCTACCATTTGAGCGTAGATGTTTTTCAAAGATCTGTAAATCACGAGTCTTGGTCTATCTGCAGTACCTTTGACTTTTTGGATATACGCTTTCTTCCTTCTAAGTCTTGAGGTAAACTTCTGATAACATTTAGATAATTTTTTTCTCATTTTTTGCTCCTCAATCCTTAATCAGCTTTCTTGCCTTGTTTAATCTTCACAAACTCGCCTTTGTAACGAACGCCTTTACCTTTGTAATTTTCAGGTGGCTTAATCTTACGAATCTGATCGGCAAATTTACCAACCTCTTCTTTACTAATGCCCGAGATTATCACCTCGACATTCACAGCAAGAGCTTGTTTGCCTTCGGGAGCTTTGGCTTCTACTTTCAGATGCTCCGGCACTTCCACGATTATCTCGTGAGAAAACCCAAGGTTACATCTAAGCCACTTGCCTTGCATCTTCGCATTAAACCCAGTTCCGATAAACTGCAAAGTTTTGCTAAAGCCGCTATCAACTCCAATTATCATATTATTCAAAAGTGCTCGGGTCATCCCGTGGACAGCCCTAAGAGAGTCGCTCTCTCTGGTAACAACCAAAACACCGTCGTTATTTTTTACATTCACACCAGACAAAAGAGTAAAGTTGCTTTGTCCCAAAGGACCTTTCACTACAACATCTTTACCTTTGATCGCCACTTCTACTTTTTCTGGAATACTAATTGGCAGGTCACCTATTCTAGACATTTTCTACTTCCTCCTACCAAACTTTACAAACATATTCGCCGCCGATGTTCTTCGCTTTGGCGTCTCTATCTACCATCACACCGTGAGATGTAGAGATGATAGCACAACCCAAGTTATTATAAACAGTTGGCAAATTTTTTGCAGTTACATAAACCCTCATACCGGGGGTACTTACTCTTTGAATATTTTGCATTACAGGCACTTCATCTTTGGTGTACTTTAGCACCAAAGAAAGTTGCTTTCTTACTCTATTTTGAGAGACATCTCTGTCTAACACTTCGTAGGACTCTACGAAATTCTCTTGGTCGAGCAGTTTCACAATACCTTCTACAAGTTTGCAATGATCAACAAAGACAGCCTTGTGATTCGCACGATAAGCATTTCTAATCTTCGTCAACGCATTAGCAATAGGATCTGACACACTCATTCTTTAATCTCCTTAATATATTACCAACTGGCTTTGGTCACACCAGGGATCTCCCCGTTGGACGCCAATTTTCTAAAACAAAGCCTACACAATCCAAAATCTCTGATATAACCTCTTGGTCTGCCACATTGTTGGCAACGATTATACTCTCTTACTTTGAACTTTTGAGCTCTTTTTTGCTTTTCTATCATCGATTTTTTAGCCATAATAACTCCCTAATTTTTCTTGAATGGGAAGCCCAAACCACTCAGTAACTTAAAAGCACCTTCATTTGTTCCCGCTGTGGTACACACCACTATGCTCAAGCCTCTTACGCTATCCACTTTGTCATAGTTAATCTCTGGGAAGATAACTTGCTCTTGTAATCCCAAAGCGTAATTACCTCTTCCATCGAAAGATTTAGCAGGTATACCTCTAAAGTCTTTCAACTTCGGAAGCACTATCGAGATTAGCTTATCCACAAACTCATACATCGCATCGCCACGCAAAGTAACCTTACAACCGATGGGCATCCCCTCTCTTAGCTTAAAGTTAGAGATAGACTTCTTCGCCTTGGTAATTATCGGCTTTCTCCCGGTGATAAGGGTCATATCTCTGACCGCACCATCCAGAAGAGCTTTGTTTTGTGTAGCCTCGCCCACTCCCATATTCACCACCACCTTCTCAAGTTTAGGCACTTGGCAAACATTGCGGTAATCTTTCTTCAGCGAAGGCAACACATCTTTCAAATATTTATCTTGCAATCTGTTCATTTACTGTCCCTCGATAATAACTCTTCCCCAGACTTCTTACAAACTCTGGTTCTTTTATCACCCATTTTCTTGTAAACAGGTTTCGTAACACTTTTGAGCTTTTGGTTGTACAACATCACATTGGAAGCGTCCATTGGACCTTCCATCTCGATGATACCACCTTGTGGATTGTTTTGATCAGGTCTAATATGCTTTTTCTTCATATTCACCTTCTCCACTATAACTCTACCTTTCTTACGGTCTACAGCCAAAATCTTGCCCTTAGCACCTTTAGAAGCTCCCGCGATAACCACCACAAAATCGTCTTTCTTCAATCTGACTTTCTTTTCCATATCCAGCACTCTCCTTACACCACTTCTGGAGCCAAAGACATAATCTTGGAATAACCAAACTCTCTAAGCTCTCTAGACACAGGTCCAAAAACACGAGTACCTACAGGCTCTCCAGCATCGTTGACTATCACCACAGCGTTATCGGAAAACCTAATATAAGACCCATCAACTCTTCTCACAGCTTTTTTGGTTCTCACGATTAGCCCCTTAGCCACAGCTTTCTTCTTTACTCTACCACCGGGCAGAGCTTTCTTGACAGCCACTACGATAATATCACCAACGGTAGCGTATCGCCTTTTAGATCCACCCAGTACCTTGATGCACTGAGCCAGCTTCGCTCCAGAATTATCGGCTACCACCAAATTTGTTTGCATTTGTATCATAACAAATCGTCCTTATTTACTCACTTCCAAAACTTTCTCCAAGACCCATTTTTTGGTCTTGCTCAAAGGTTTGGACTCTTTAATCATCACAACATCACCCATTTTGCAAACATTATTTTGATCATGGGCTTTTACCTTTTTATGGCGTCTCACCATCTTTTTGTACAAAGGATGAGCAAATTTCCTCTCGATTTCCACCACGACGGTCTTCTCCATCTTGTCAGAAACCACCTTGCCAATCCTTACAAGTCTTCTACTATACATTTGCTACCTCAGCCTTAGCTCTTTCAGTTACCACAGTCTTTATCTTGGCGATGCTCTTTCTGGCAAGTTTGAATGCGGACGGTGTCTCTAGTTTACCCATAGCCTGAGCAAATCTCAAGTCAAAAAGTTTCACTTCCAACTTATCCAAATTCTCTTGCAACTCAGCATCACTCATCTGACGAATCTCTGCAATTTTCATATCCTCACCTCTCCTCTATAGACCATCTCAGTCTTGATAGGCAACTTCTTCCCAGCTTTAGAAATAGCTTCTCTCGCCAGCTCTGCATCGTCTATCTCCAACTCAAACAAGACTCTACCGGGCTTTACCACTGCTACCCAATACTCTGGCTCACCTTTACCCTTACCCATCCGTGTCTCGGCAGGCTTTTGTGTAAACGGCTTATCTGGAAAAATCCGAATATGTACCTTACCTGTTCTTTTTAGCGTTCTGGTCAATACAACACGAACCGCCTCAATTTGACGAGAGTTGATCCAACCACAACTTTGGGCAAGCAAACCAAAATTGCCAAAACTAACCGCACTACCTCTATGAGCAAGACCTTTCATTCTGCCCCTTTGTTGCTTTCTAAACTTAGTTCTCTTCGGTGCTAACATTACCTTAACTCCTTAAATTAATTGAGGATATCGCCTTTGTATATCCAAACTTTAATACCAATAATACCATAAGTGGTGTTAGCCTCGACCAAAGCGTAGTCGATGTCAGCTCTGAGAGTATGCAACGGTGTAGAACCTTCGGTATACCTCTCAGTTCTAGCCATCTCAGCTCCTCCCAATCTTCCTGAACATTGGATTTTAACACCCAACGCACCATCTCTTTTGGCATTTCTGATAGCAAACTTCATCACCCTACGGAAAGAGACCCTGTTTTGCAATTGTCTAGCTATCTCTTGTCCGACCAATTTAGCATCGCTCCACATCTTCTTGATTTCGTTCACATTCACAAAGACAGAAAGAGCTTTATCTCTTTTCTTATTCAAGAGCAAAGAAAGCTCCTTTCGCAAAAGATCAATCTCCGCACCTTTCTTGCCAATCACCTGACCAGGTCTAGCGGTGTAGATATCCACCGTGAGCTGAGAACTCTTACGGTAAATCTTTATCTTAGAAACCATCGCCGTTGTCAGCCTATGCTTCAAGTACCTCTTAACTTTCAAATCTTCTTGCAAGTTAGCGATATACTCTTTACCTGTGGCAAACCAAACAGAATCGGACTCCTTGTTTATTCCCAGTCTCAGACCTATTGGATTAACTTTTTGTCCCATACTATTCTCCTTCCTGTCTCATATCTTTCACAAATAAAGAGATATGGCATGTTCTTTTCAAAATTCTAGTGGCTCTGCCTTGAGCTCTTGGTCTAAATCTTTTAGCAGTGCGTCCCTCGTTGGCAAAAGCCTGAGAAACCACCAAATCACCATCACTTACACCATCAGACAAATCTTTGGCATTCGCTACAGCAGAATTCAGAAGTTTATACATCTGTTTAGCAACTTTTTGTTTAGACAAAAATAATATCTTTTGTGCTACAGGCACAGACTTACCTCTTACCAAATCTACCACTAAGCGAGCTTTGCGAGCAGAACCTTTGTAATCTTTTAATACAGCTTTATATTCCATAGTAATTAACCTCTATTTGTATGTGCCCTAAAAGTCCGAGTATGAGAAAACTCACCAAACTTATGGCCAACCAAATCTTCTGACACAAACACAGGAATAAATTTTTTGCCGTTGTGTACAGCAAAAGTATAGCCGATGAATTCAGGGACAATCGTAGATCTTCTCGACCAAGTTTTAATAACCGATTTCTTGCCCTCTTTTTCCATCATTTCTACTTTCTTCACCAAGTGGTCATCCACAAAAGGTCCTTTTTTTACTGAGCGAGCCATTATTTCCTACCTCTTCTCTTTTTAGCTTTTACGATAAACTTATCAGAATATTTTTTCTTCTTACGCGTCTTACCACCTTTAGCCAGCACACCCCAAGGAGACCTTGGATGTCCACCACCAGAGGTTTTAGCCTCACCACCACCCATCGGGTGATCCACAGGGTTCATCGCCACACCACGCACTTTGGGTCTTCTGCCCAGCCATCTACTTCTACCAGCTTTACCTAATTTCAAAGTGTTCCGCTCTACATTGCCCACTTGCCCGATAGTCGCATAACAATTCTCACGCACCAAATGAACATCACCAGAAGGCATCTTCAGGTGGATATAGCCAGCATCTTTAGCTACCACCTGCACATACGAGCCAGCAGAACGAGCCATCTGTCCGCCTCTTCCGGGAGTGAACTCCACATTGTGCACCAGCGTACCCAATGGAATGTTTTTCAAAGGCAAAGCGTTGCCAATAACTATCGGAGCAGAATCTCCAGCCATAATCTTTTGACCAACTTCAACACCTAATGGTGCCAAGATATAACGCTTTTCGCCATCCACATAATGCAAAAGACAAATCCGTGCAGTTCTGTTTGGATCGTACTCCACGCTAGCCACTACAGCACTTACATCCCTTTTGTTTCTTTTAAAATCGATAATCCGATACTTTCTCTTGTGTCCGCCACCTCTTCTTCTCATCGAAATTCGCCCTTGGTTGTTGCGACCAGCCTTTTTTGGCAACGGTGCAAGCAAGCTCTTTTCAGGAGTAGAGGTCGTTATCTCGTCAAAAGTATAACCAGTTTTGAACCTCTGTGTAGGTGTAATCGGTTTGTATTTTCTAATCCCCATAATTCAAAACCTCTAAACTTCAAATTCTGGGAAAGATTCGCCAGAATGCAAAGTAACGACTGCTTTTTTCCAATCGGCTCTCTTTCCAGAAAATTTACCCATAGTTTTTACTTTCCCGCGTTGGCAAATAGTGTTCACATTTTTCACCTTCACAGAAAAAATTTTCTCCAACGCTTTCTTTATTTCAATCTTATTGGCTTCTCTGCTAACTTTGAAAACATAAGATTTCTCGCCTCTTGGATTTTCTGCCATCAGCTCCGAAGATTTCTCGGTAATATGAGGAGCAATAATTATTTGTCTATCTGATTTTCTCATGATCCAAACACCTCTATAACTTTCTTCAGACCGCTTTCCGTAATCAAAAGATTGTCCGCATTCAACACTTGATAAGCATAAAGAGTGTCCGCTCTGTCTGTAGACACATCTGCGATGTTAGCAAAAGATTTCACCAACGACGAGTCGCTACTATCAAAGATAATTAACTTCTTTCTGCCAGTACCGATGCTCTTGATAATAGCCTCAGCCTTTTTGGTAGAAGGAGTTGCAAACTTCAAATCTTCTATTACTTTCAACCCTTCTTTTTTTACCAAATCGCTCAGAGCAAGCTTCAGTGCTAACCTCTTGAGCTTCTTTGGCACCTTAATGCTCCAATCTCTTGGCTTAGGTCCAAAAGCTCTACCACCGCCTCGCCTAACAGGAGTCTTGATGTCTCCCGGACGAGCGTTACCTGTTCCCTTTTGACGAAACAGCTTCTTACCACTACCTTTCACCTCAGATCTGCTCTTCACGCTAGAGGTACCCTGTCTTTGATTAGCAAGGTAAGCTTTCACCACCTCGTAAATCACGATATCAGCACCTTTGCACTCTTTGGCGAAAAGTTCTTCAGGCAAAGAAACCACGCCGTTCTCAGAGCCATCCAACTTATATTTCTTTATTTCCATTTTCTAAAAATCTCCTATGCCAACTTTTTCAACAAGACAGTGCTGTTTCTATGACCTGGAATTGCACCTTTGACAAAAAGCAAATTTTTCTCTTTATCAATCTTCACAATCTCCAAATTCTTCACAGTTCTTCTGGCGTTACCATAATGCCCGGGAAGCTTCTTTCCCTTGAAGACACGAGAAGGTGTCGCACATTGCCCGATAGAGCCCGGTCCACGATAATTCTCATGCACACCATGGCTGGCTTTCATACCGCTAAAGTTGTGTCTTTTCATCACACCACTAAAGCCACGACCCTTGCTAGTGCCCACAACATCTACTATCTCGCTAACCTCGAACAAATCTACAGACAGCTCTTCCAGACCCTCTAGCTCGGCATCGGAGTCCACAGTGAACTCTCTTATCACCTTGTAGCAGTCGCCCTTGCAATGTCCTTGCAACGCCTTAGAAACATTCTTCACGCTCCTAGAGTCAAAACCCACTTGCACAGCAGTATAACCATCTGTAGCTGTCGTCTTCTTCTGGATAACCTTGCACGGTCCTGCTTGGATTACAGTTACTGGCACAACTCTGGCACGCTCGTCAAAAATCTGACTCATACCAATTTTCTTTCCTACAATTCCTAACATCTGTAATCTCCCTTACGCCTTTACCTCTACATGTACACCCGACGGCAAGCTAATTTTTTTCAATGCACTAGTGGTACTAGAAGTAGGATTTTCAATGTCGATAACTCTCTTATGAACAAGCATTTGAAACTGCTCTTGCGACTTTTTATTCACATGGGGCGAACGAAGCACTGTATAGACAGTCTTCTCCGTTGGCAATGGAACAGGTCCCACCACCTTGGCACCGGTACTAGCTACGCTATTTACCAGCTCGCCTACAGAAGCATCCAGCAATCTGTGGTCATAAGCTTTCATTTTAATTCTAATTTTATTCGTTTTCATTTATTTAACCTTATCTATGAAAATTACGCTTCGATCTCGGCGATAACACCGGCACCAATAGTTCTGCCACCCTCACGAATAGCAAAGCGAAGACCCTTGTCCATAGCAATAGGCACGATCAGCTCGCCCTTAATCTTCACATTGTCGCCCGGCATCACCATCTCTACGCCCTCTGGCAAGCTAAGCGTACCAGTAACATCTGTGGTTCTAAAGTAGAACTGCGGACGATAACCAGAGAAGAAAGGCTTGTGCCTTCCACCCTCGTCAGCCTTGAGCACATAAATCTCACCCACGAACTTGGTGTGCGGAGTAATGCTCTTTGGTGCAGCCAGCACCATGCCTCTTTCCACCTCTTCTTTTTTGATACCACGCAAAAGCACGCCAACATTGTCGCCAGCCTCAGCACTGTCCAAGATTTTGCGGAACATCTCCACACCAGTACAAACAACCTCGATCGTGTCCTTGATGCCCACACGCTCCAGCTTATCGTTTATCTTCAACCTACCAGCCTCCACACGACCAGTAGCCACAGTACCACGCCCAGAAATAGAGAACACATCCTCCACAGGTAGCAAGAAAGGTTTATCCACCTCACGCACTGGCTCTGGGATGTATGTATCCAAAGTCTCGACCAGCTTCTCTATTGCAGCCACACCCTCGGCATCGCCTTCGAGAGCCTTCAGTGCAGAGCCTTGAACAAATGGAATATCATCGCCCGGGAACTTGTAAGAGGTCAAAAGCTCTCTAACTTCCATCTCAACCAGCTCCAAAAGCTCAGCATCGTCCACAAGGTCGCATTTATTAAGGAAAACCACCATCGCTGGCACGCCAACCTGATAAGCCAACAAGATGTGCTCACGAGTTTGTGGCATTGGACCGTCGGCAGCAGACACCACCAAGATAGCACCGTCCATCTGAGCCGCACCAGTAATCATATTCTTCACATAGTCGGCATGACCGGGGCAATCCACATGGGCGTAATGCCTAGCGGCAGATTCGTACTCCACATGAGCAGTCGAGATAGTAATACCTCTTTCTCTCTCCTCGGGAGCGTTGTCTATCGAGCCAAAATCAGAATATTCGGCTTGTCCTTTCGATGCAAGCACCTTGGTGATTGCAGCTGTGAGAGTAGTTTTACCATGATCCACATGACCGATGGTACCTACATTTACATGCGGTTTGCTTCTGACAAATTTTTCCTTTGCCATTGTTCCTCCTAAAGATCAAAAGTCCTTTTTTATCTGGCTAAAGCCACAGGACTTACTTTTTATTTTAATTCTATGAAAATCCAAAAATTAGCTACCACCTTTAGTGTCAACCATTTTTTCTACCTCTATCATCGTTATTATCCATTATAGCATATTCCCCTAGTAAAAGCCAAGCAGTAGTTTAAAGTATAAAAAGCAAATATTTACAAAAAAAAGTTGAAAACTACAGCAAAAATCAATTTTTGGTTATCAAGGTAGAAAATCAGCAATTAAGGAGAGTCGTAATGTCTAAAATTATGCAAGGTAAAAAGGGTGTCATCTTGGGTGTCGCCAACAACAAAAGTATCGCATGGCAAATTGCAAAAAAGCTCCAAGACGAAGGTGCGAGCATTGGCTACACCTATCAAGACGAGGTTTCTGGCAAAAAAGCTCTGAGCCTTTTTGAAAAAAACAACGCCGCTTTTAGTTGTAAACTTAATGTCTGTTGCGACCAAGATTTTGCAAAGCTCAACCAAAAAGTGGAAGAAGTTTTTGCTAGCAAGCTAGATTTTGTCGTGCACTCCGTGGCTGGAGGTCCCAGCTTGCAAGATTTGCAAGGCGATTTCTACGATGTGTCTCGTGCTAACTTCCTTAAGAGCATCGAGATAAGTGCATACTCATTCGTGGCAATTATGCAACATCTGGCTCCTTATCTAAAGAACGCCGACTGTGCCTCTGCTATATGCCTTAGCTACCTCGGCTCACAGCGAGCCGTGCCCAACTACAATGTGATGGGTGTCGCCAAAGCCACCCTAGAGTGCTCTGCTCGCTATATGGCAAGCGACTTCGGCAGAGATGGCATCAGAGTCAATATCCTCTCGCCCGGACCCATCCTTACTAGAGCAGCCTCGGGAGTAGGCGGCTTTCGCCAGATGCTCAAGGAGTTTGCTCAAAACACGCCCTTGCAAAAGCCAGTCGACACACAAGATGTCGCTTCTGCCGCACTATATCTGCTCTCGGATATGGCAAAAGGCACAACTGGACAGACCCTGTATGTAGACAACGGTTTTAACATCAGATAGTTAAGTCATTTCCCAAAGATAAAAATATTGCACAAGCCAGATGAATAAGAAAAACCTCAGCTTTACTAAGTTAAGGTGCAATCGTTTAAAGGAGATTATAGAATGAGTACTTTTTGGAACGACAAAAATAGCCCTATGAACCCCGTGAGCTCGCCAGACTTCATACCCACACAGCAGATGAGAGCACTCCAGCTCTACAGACTACAAGGGGTTGTCCAGCACAGCTACAACAATGTGGAACTATTCAAAACAAGGATGGACCAACTAAAGGTAAAGCCGACAGACATCAAAAAGCTCTCAGACATCGCCAAACTGCCTTTCACCATCAAAAGCGACCTGAGAGACACTTACCCCTATGGACTCTTTGCTGTGCCGATGAACGACATCGTCCGCTTGCACGCCTCCAGTGGTACCACGGGCAAACCAATAGTGGTCGGCTACACGCAAGAAGATATGAAAGTGTGGACGAATGTGATGGTGCGTTCTCTTGCTTCTTGCGGAGTCTCCAGCGAAGACATCTTGCAAAACGCCTACGGCTACGGCTTGTTCACCGGTGGTCTGGGTGTACACTGCGGAGCAGAAGCCCTAGGAGCGAGCGTCATCCCCATCTCTGGAGGCAACACCCAAAAACAGATAATGCTAATGAAAGACTTCGGCTCAAGCGTCATCACTGTAACACCCAGCTACTTCTTACACATCATCGAGGTCGCCAGCGAGATGGGCATCAGCATAAGAGATCTTCCCTTGCGAGTCGGCATCTTCGGAGCTGAGCCTTGGACTTTCCAGATGAGGGCAAGGATAGAAGAGGAAGCAGGCATCAAAGCTTACGACATCTATGGATTGTCCGAGATCATCGGTCCGGGAGTAGGAGTCGAGTGCTCAGCCCAAGACGGACTGCACATCTTTGAAGACCACTTCTACCCCGAAATCATCGACACCGACACGGGCGAAGTCCTACCAGATGGCACGCAGGGCGAGCTGGTGATTACCACCCTCACCAAGCAAGCTATACCGATGATCCGCTATCGCACCCGCGACATCACCAAGATAAAGACAGAAAAATGCTCTTGCGGGCGAACGATAAGAAGAATCGAGAAAATCAGCACCAGAAGCGACGATATGATGATTATCCGCGGAGTGAATGTTTTCCCATCGCAAATAGAGGCAGCCCTGCTGGCAGTGGAAGGCACATTGCCTCACTATATGATCTACCTCACCAGAGAGCACGACCTTGATTGTATGGAGGTCAAAGTCGAAGTCAAGCCCGAGCAGTTCAAAGACACCATCTCTGCCATCGAGACGCTCAAAAAGAAGATAGCACACTCTATCAAAAGCATCGCAGGAGTTACGGTAAGAGTTACGCTAGTAGAGCCCAAAACTATCCAAAGAAGCCAAGGCAAGGCCAAGCGGGTGATAGATTTAAGAAAATAACCTTAATAAAAGGAACAAGTCATGAAAATCAAACAATTATCACTGTTTATAGAAAATAAACCGGGGCATCTGGAAAGAGTCTGTGCCGATTTGGAAAAGCACCAAGTAAACATCATCACGCTCTCGCTAGCCGACACAAAAGATTTTGGAATATTAAGGCTAATCGTAGCTAACCCTACGCAAGCAAAAACTATCCTCGAAAAAGAGGGACACATCGTAAATATCACCGAAGTCGTGGCTATCGAAGTGCCTCATCAACCAGGGGGGCTTTCCAAAATCCTTGATGTGGCAAAGAGTGCCCAAATCAACATTGAGTATATGTACGGGTTTGCAGGCAACGCCTCTGCTGGCAGTGCCGCACTCATCTTTCGATTTGACAATCCAGACAAAGCGGTAAAAAGCTTAGAAGCCGCAGGCATCAGCGGCGTAGAAGACATCTCGATGTTTGTGTAGAAACCTTTTTAGCGTAGGGAAGGAATATCTTTTACTTCTCTACGCTTTTCCTTCCCCGTATCCATCATCTTACCCAGCTGGCTTTGTAGCTCCACATAATTCTCTTCCTTTTCCTTTTCGGAATAGATAGCCTCAAACAACAACTTAACGACGCTAAAATAAAGTGCCAACTCTTTCTCTTCAAAGTCGGAAATAACTTTCTTCTGCAAAAACTCACTCAACAACTTATAAGAGGCGAATATAGAGTTTACCAGCTTAATATCAATACCAGGGAATTTCTGATTAAAACTTTTGATAGAACTCATATAATCGAGGCTAGCACCGTTATAAACCAGTATCTTTTCATCGGTAAACAGCTGCTGCATAAGTCTTCGCAAATACGCCGCAGAGCCGATAGTCATCTTGTTAGCTTGGCAAGTCTTAGCATTTTTAAAAAAGAATTGATACCGCTCGGGAATGTTATCATCCTCGTTAAATGAGCTAGAAATTCTCTCTTTTACATAAACATTGTTCATCCTATTAGATAACAAAAAATCGTTTTGATTTTTTTTACCGTTGGCAAAGATTTTGTAATCAGAATAAACCGAACATTTCCCCTCACCAATCTTGCCATTGGGCTGATCTGGCTCCCAGCTAATGGTAAAATCCCCTTGGGACTCATCCAAAATATAAGCACTAATCATCTCACATCCATAGCACTTAACGAACAACATCCTCTCCTGCTCATCTTTAGACTTATTAAAAGGAACAACCGCAATTGCTTGGTATCTTACCCCTTCGCCTTTGCACAAGGGACAATTAAACAACTCTTTAGAAATAAAAACATTACTCGACATCTTTTCTCCTTGAGTGAGAAATTTCAAATCTCATCATCTTTTTCCCCTTTCTCACTTTTGTCTATTTTGGCAACCACTTTTTAAGTTTTTGGCGATTTTCTTTAATTCAACACCGTTCTTATCTAAGATTTCTTTAGATTTTTGAGAATTAAGAGCAAAAACTCACAAGGTTTTTATCCACACTTTGTTTTTGCCTTTCCATCTTTGTTTGAGTAGCCCCTTGCTCACCAAGGCAGAAAAAGCCTCTCGCAACGCCTTGGTTCCACTTTTATGAAACTTGGCAAAGATTTTTTCTTTAGTTTTGGCAATCGTGCAATAATCCAACATCTTATCCTCTAGACCTTGCCCCACAGAAAGTAACGAGTTGCCTATCAGCACCACTGTTTGTCCTCTATTACCATGAAAGCCGTCTTGCTCCGTGCGGAAGCTCACCTTTGCTGACTGCAAGAAACTACGGATGCGGTGCTTCAAGACACCGCCCTCGCCACTCGACCCATAACCATGCACTACCACCAGCTCCCGATGCTCAGTGCCCAACAAAGCGTTGTACTTGGCTACCACGGTAGCCAAAGCCTCACTAACGCTCAAACCGTACAAATCTAGCTCTATCATCGCACGAAGTAGTCGTAGACCTCTTGCTGGCTTGTCATAGCCAAGATTGCCCGAGACTTCTCCAGCGAGTCCACCTTTTGTGCTAACTGGGTCATCAGCTGGATGTGCGGAGAGCTGTTCTTGATAGACGAAAGTATCAAGATGAAAATCCTCGTGGGTCTGCCATCCATTGAGCCGGCATCTATCGCTTGAGAGCTAATACCCACGGCGACCACGCCACTGCCAATAGCCTTGGTCTTGGCATGCGGGAAGCAAGCATAATTGCCCAATGCAGTGGAAGCGGTAGCCTCCCTGTTCAAAACCGCCTGCAGAGCCAACTGCTGATCCTTCTGCTGAATCTGCCCAGCGTCCACGAGTTTTTGCACCATCTGCTGGATGATCTGCGTTTTGCTCTGCCCGCTCACGGTCAGCATTATCGCCTTGCGAGCCACAAAGTCTTTGAGCTTAATCTTACTCTTCTCGTTGATGACAATCTTCTTGTTTTGCAGAGTCGGTTGCAAGTGCTTGCTCTGACTACTCACTTCGTCCTTCAAGGCGTTCATCTCCTCCACCAGTTGCGTGAGAGCCTCATTGAGCAGAGCTTTGGCAAAATCGAGATTTTCCTCTTGCGTCTCTATCTTTATCGTCTTGGGCATCAGTTCCAGCTTAATGTTTATCTGGTCTTTGCGAATGTAAAAAATCTTATTCTCCAGCCAAACCGTGTGCACAAAAAAGCCTTCCCCCTTGAAAAAAGCGATAGTCAAGTTTGCCAGAAACCCTGTGAACTGCTGGCTAGCGAAACTGAACTCCACCACCTTGCTGTTGATATTCTTGGTTTGCTGTTTCATACCGTGCTTATCTTTGCCAAACAACCACCCGATGGCTGGAGACGCCAGTGCGGTACTCACTAGCACCAAGATAATAGCACAACCGAAAATCTCTTTGGAGATGAAGCCACCGGCCAGACCAATGCCTGCCACTATCGTCGTTACCTCGCCGCGTGGCACCATGCCCAATCCGATGCGAGCTGCCCCCAGAGGGTTGAACCCCACTAACAAAGCAGGCAAGCCACATCCCAGCACCTTAGCCAGCACAGCCACCAGCGAGAAGACCAATCCCAGAAGCACGATAGAACTATCGGCGAACACCCGCACATCTACCATCATCCCTACCACCACGAAGAAGATTGGCACGAACATCACCTTTAGCAGCTCCACACTCTCCAGCACCGTGTAACTAATGTCCGTCTTGGACAACGATAGCCCCGTAACATAAGCTCCGATAATCATCGCCAGACCTGCCTTCTCGAACACACCTGCCACCAATAATGCCAAACCAAAAGCTAAAGTGGAGAAGACATACTTATTCTTGAAGAACTTCAAGCTCTTGGCAATCTTGTGTGCCACGCTCAAACCCAAAGCCGTTACCAGTAACCAGACTCCCACGGCTTTGCCCGCTATCCACAGCACCTTCCCCCACTCCATATGCAAACCAGCACCCGATGAGCTCACGATACCCAGCACCACCGCAAAGATAATAATACCCGAGATATCGTCCAGCACCGCTATAGAAAGGATGGTTACCCCCTCTGGCGAGCCGAGCTTTTTCTTCTGAGAGATGATGCGAGCCGTAGCACCGATAGAAGTCGCCGTGGATAGCACGCCCAAGAACAAACAAAACGGGTCAAACAAGCTCTTGCCGAGGTAAAGCACCCCGACCAAACCAGCCAACCCGAAAGAGAAAACGACATCCAAAACCATAAACAAAGAGAGCTTGGCAAAAAGTTTTCGTAGAGAGCCGCCGCCGAACCGCATTATCATCTCCAAATCTGTCTCCAGCCCTGCACAAAAAAGCAACACGATAGAAGCAAAAGTAGAAATAGAATAGAGCGTGGGCGATATGGGCAACCCCTGAGCAGGCAACGGAAACAGCCCTGCAGAAAACCCCCAAAACCCCAGCGATCCCAAAACATACGGACCTATCACAATTCCCGAGGCTATCTCACCCAGCACAGACGGCAACTTCATCTTCTTGAACAAATCGCCAAAAATCTTGGCAACAAAAATAATAACCCCCAGCTGAAATACCAGCATCGTCGCCTGATGCATCGCTGCATCCTCGCCCGCAAACAGCAAACTAAAGCCCACCAAGAAACTCAGCACAATCGCAAACTTTTTCATATCCAAACCTTTTTAACTTTTACCAAACAAAAATCTAACTCCGCTTAGCACGAATTTAGTCAACTCTAAACTGAAGGAAAATAGGAAACTCCAGACTAAAAGTATCCACCCCAGATTTGTTATTTGCAATTGCTTGGTTCTGGTGCAAACCATTGCCTTATCCCCAAAGGCTCGCCTACTGTTAATTCTGATTTGAGGGTGCTCATCTGCTTGAATGATTTGCTAGCCCCTGCCCGACGCCAGTGGCGTGTCGCTTACAGCGGGTTTCCGTCTTTTCTTTGGACGCTTACGCTGGTGCTTTGCTTGCTGTTTGCTCTGCTAACGCAGGGTGATATGAACCCCAAAAGTTGGACACTTTTGGAGGTATATGTTTTATGGGGAAACAAAAAGTTTATAGTCCCAGATTTAAATTGATGATTGCCAAAGAGATACTTGATAATCACCTGAGTTATTGTGAAATAATACAAAAATATTTCTTACATTTAAAAAATCCTTATTGTAGTGGATTTATCAAAAAATGGGTGGAAATCTACTTGAGAGAGGGGCTAGAAGGATTATCCATGGAAAAATGCGGAAGATACAAGAAAAAAATAATTACAGATGCTGAGCTAGCGAAGACAAATTTGAAAGAAGCCTTAGAGGAGAACGAGAGACTCAGGGCGGAGATTCTTTTCTTAAAAAAATTAAGAGTCTTAGTTCTGGAAGAAGAACAAGAAAATTCAAAATAGCCATGGTAATTACCGAGCTAAGGCAAGAATTTAAATTAAAATTACTTTTGGCTGTCGCTAAAATGTCTCGGAGTAGTTATTATTACTACCTGGGCATAATTAATTTACCCGATAAATACGCACAAACAAAGAAAACGATGAAGCTTTTGCACAAAAAAAATAACAACTCTTTTGGATACCGAAGAATGTGCCTAGAGCTGCGGAATATAGGCATAATTCTCAATCATAAAACGGTTTTGAAGCTGATGAAGCAAATAAATATTTGTGGTAAAGTGAGAAAGAAAAAATATAAATCTTACAAAGGCAGGATTGGCAAAGTCTCGCCAAATGTCATAGATAGAAATTTTAAAGCTAAGGCTCCTTTTGAAAAATTGACAACCGATATAACTCAATTCAATGTTTGTGGTAAAAAAGTTTACCTATCGCCTGTGCTGGATATGTATAGTAATGAAATCTTGTCTTACTCAATCTCTTTTAGTCCTAACTTCTTGAAAATTAACGAGATGATAAATGGGTTGTTAATGAAATTACCGATAAAATCGAGACCGATTTTGCATTCCGATCAGGGCTGGCAATATCAGATGAAGCCTTATCAAGAGATATTGCGTAAAAATAATATTAGACAAAGTATGTCACGGAAAGGGAATTGTTTAGACAATAGTATCATGGAAAGTTTTTTCGGCAGATTGAAAGTGGAAATGTTTTACGGAGAGCAATTTAAGTCAGCTTTGGATTTTGTCTGTAAATTGAAAAAGTATATAGATTATTACAACACGAAAAGAATTTCACTAAAATTAGACGGATTGACTCCTATTCAATATAGAAGTCAATATATGGTAAGTTAAATTCATATGTCCAACTTTTGGGGTTCATATCATCCGCTCCAAGTCGCGAGAGGGCTGGCGAGGTTTTCAAGAGTTCCTCTGGTGAAGAGACCTCCTGTATTCTTGCCTTGGGTGAGTTGTGTGCTTATGGCTAAGCTCTAGCGTCTATCACAAAGCTGTTTAAGCTCTCGCTTTGCCCGTGGAGCGGAGGGTGTCCCCAATCCTGTCTAGCAAGCGAGACCGCCACTACCACCTCCACCCAGTGTGTACTGACCAGCTGTGCAAAGCACATTCTTAGAGCATTGTGCGGGAGAGGTTGGGCTAGTAAATACATAAAGCAGGAAGCGTGAAATTCGTTAACCGCCTGAGCTTACGCTGACGACGATGTGCTATATCTCCTCTATTAAGACAATTATGATTTCTAGCACGAGGCTTTCAGCGTGCGAAGAAGGTTTAGAATTTAGCTTGCTGATTTGGTATTTTAATTTTACCTTTTGTTACTTTTTGCTTTGGTCAACCAAAGGGAAAAGTAAGACCCTCCGTCAGGAGACCAAAAGTTTTACTTGGGGGTGCATATGGAATAAAGCATACAGTTAATTTATTAAATCGTATACACTCCCAAGCTGGAGCTTGGGAGCGAGAACAACATCGGTATTGTCCAGTTTTGTGTCAGTCAGATGGTTGCGTGCTGTTTCGTGTGGCTTTGGCTATGTGCTTGCAAATTGAGTGGCTTATCATCTGAATATCTCTCTATATTACGCCACCAACACCTTTAAACTTATCGACAAATGCCTGTATCTTCTGAAAAACACTTTGTTTTTTAGTTAAGTATTGCGGATTTAAAGGACTCATTTTTGGTAAAATTGAATTTAATTCTGTGCCGTTTTCACTAGCGTACTCACGCTTCAGCGAGCTTTTAATGTATCGTTTTGCTGCTTCTTCGTTTAAACTTTCATCTTCTATCAGATGCATTACTTCTTCTTTTTGCTTTTCTTGAGCAAAGCTGAAAAATACCTCGATGATATTTGCTTTATCCTCTATGGTATCAAGGTCGGTGCTATTGATAAAGTCAACCACTAAGCTCTCTTTAGCTCTATTACCTATGCTGGCACGGATGATGCGGCGAATTTCATCTATCAAGTCAGCTTTATTCTTCGTCTTTTTGTGATGTTCAAAAACAAGTTCAAGAATGTAATCTAAGTTTATCTCTTGCGATTTGAGCAAATCAACCTCAAAAACTACATCGTCCCAATCAATGCCAGACTCTTCGGTTTCTTTTCCGTTTTTTTCTCGACGCAACCAATCACGAATATCGTTGTAAGTAGAGCGGTAATCTTGTACAGTGCGTTCGGCAGGCGTTTCAATCTCCAGCATCGCTGCAATTTCTTCGTCCGTTACAAAGTGTTTTTCTTTAAAGGCTTCTATCGCTTCTGTATCTGCAGTATCTATTGATTTCAATGCCTTTAGATGCGTAAATTCATCGTAGTTTTGCAAGATATTTTCTATGCGTAGATATTCGCCAAAGAGTTTTGCAAATTCCTTTTTATCCTTCTCTGTTTCTATTTCGTCAGGATTAGGGAATTTCTCGTTTAACTCTTGCACCACTTCAATATAACCACGGCGTGCCACTCCTGTAGCAATATCGATAAAGCCTTCTAAGTATTCTTTGTAGCTTTTTTCTAATACAACATTTGCTGTGTTTTTATCGCCAAAAATTGTAATGGCATCAATAGTCGATTGTTCCAGATTGCGAAAGGTTACGATATTACCAAAAGTCTTGGTGGCATCATAGATGCGGTTGGTACGAGAAAAGGCTTGCATCAACCCGTGATAACGCAAGTTCTTATCTACAAACAAGGTGTTGAGCGATGGAGCGTCGAAACCTGTAAGAAACATTCCTACCACAATAAGCAAATCAATCTCTTTGTTTTTTACTCGCTTGGCTAGGTCTCGATAGTAATTTTGAAACTCTTTGCTATCTACTCCATAGTTACTGCCAAACATTGCGTTATAATCGCCAATGGCAGCAGTGAGAAACTCCTTTGCACTGTTGTCCATAGCAGTAGGCTCAAAGGTTTCCTCAACTATTTCGCCAACTGCATTTTGTTCTTCGTTGGCTGCAAAGGAGAATATGGTGGCAATTTTTAGTGGCTTATCGCTATCTTTTTGTAGCTTATTGATGGCTTCGTAATAGCATTTGGCAGCATCTACACTACTAACTGCAAACATTGCATTAAAGCCCGATTGTCCGCCTTGTCCTCGGTGTGTTTTTAGCCTAAAGTTATTCAGAATATATTGCGATATTTCGTTAATGCGTGTAGGATGTAAATACGCTTTTTTGTTTTCGGCGGCAGTTAGTTTCTTTTCGTCTTGCTCCGCTTCTATTTCTTTAAAATGCGGGCGGACATCGTTGTAATCCACTTTAAACTTTAACACTTTCTCATCACGAATGGCATCGGTGATTACATATGAATGAAGCTCACGACCAAATACGCTTGCTGTGGTTTCGGCACCTAAAGCATTTCCTTTACGGATAATTTCCCCATTTTCAATAACATCGCCAAAAATTGGTGTGCCCGTAAATCCGAATTGGTAATATTTCTTGAATTTCTTTCTCAAATTCTTTTGTGCCTCACCAAATTGTGAGCGATGGGCTTCATCAAAAATAAAGACCACTTGCTTATCGAAAATCGACAACTTGCTTTCACCTTTCATCAGGTTGTTCAACTTCTGAATGGTGGTAACAATGATTTTATTATCCTCTTTTTCAATGTTCCGCTTTAGTCCTGCTGTGCTATCTGAGCCATTTACGCTATCGGGAGAAAAGCGTTGATACTCCTTCATCGTTTGGAAGTCAAGGTCTTTGCGATCAACTACGAAGAATACTTTGTCCACAAAGTCTAACTGAGTCGCCAAACGAGCTGCCTTGAAACTGGTGAGCGTTTTCCCAGAACCTGTGGTGTGCCAAATAAAACCACCACTTTCGGGCTTACTCCAGTTCTTTACTTGATAAGCACTGTTTATTTTCCATAAGATACGCTCGGTAGCTGCTATTTGGTATGGACGCATTATGAGTAGCGTATTGTTTACATCGAACACAGAATAATTAAGCAATATGTTTAGAATGGTGTTTTTCTGAAAGAATGTAGCAGTGAAATCTTTTAGGTCTTTGATTAAGGTGTTATCTGCTTTAGCCCAGTTCATAGTAAAGTCGAAACTGTTTTTGTCTCGTTTTACTGTATTGGCAAAGTAGCGGCTGTCTGTTCCGTTTGAGATAACGAAAATCTGCAAATATTTGTACAGTGAGTTGTTACTGTTAAAGCTCTCTTTGCTGTAGCGGTGTACCTGATTAAAAGCCTCACGAATAGCAACACCCCGTTTTTTGAGCTCGATTTGCACCAAAGGCAAGCCATTGACCAGTACCGTAACATCGTAGCGATTGGCGTGTGTGCCTGTTTGCTCGAACTGTGAAATTACTTGTACTTTATTGCGAGCGATACTCCTTTTATCTACAAGGTAGATGTTTTGGATATGTCCATCATCAAAAACAAAATCGTAGATGTAATCGGCGTGAATTTTGCGGGTTTTGTCTATGATGCCATCGTTGGGCTTATCGAGGTATTCTTCAACAAAACGTGCCCATTCGCTATCGGTAAAGGTGGTGTTGTTAAGCGTTTGTAGCTGTGTGCGTACATTGGCAAACATCGCTTTGGGAGTGGTAAGCTGTGGCAAGTAGTCATAACCTTGATTGCACAGGTCTTGGATAAATTCGTTTTCTAAACTTGCTTCGCTCTGATAGTTTGTAGATGGTCCATTTGCCTCATTATGTTTCTTGTATTTATCAAGAACGATGAAGTTATTGGTTTCCGCTACAGCAGAATATCTAACCGCAGATGAACGCAAATTAACGCTGATGTTTTTGTTTTTCATATTAAGTTTATTTCTCTTTAATTTTACACTGATAAGTATTTTACCGTAGAGTATTTTTACCGCAGAGTAACGCTGATGTTTTTGTTTTTGTTGTTTTTAACCGCAGATGAACGCTGATTAGCGCTGATGAATGAGGATAAAGGTCTGTGTGCATCTGTGTTTATCTGTGGTTGGTAGAAATTCTTCATTGACCGTCTTTTTTGTTTGTGTTGCTTTTTACCGCAGATGGACGCCGATTAACACTGATGAATGAGAATAAAGGTCTGTGTTTATCTGTGTGTATCTCTGGTTGGTTAAAATTCTTCATTGACCGTCTTTTTTATTTGTGTTGTTTTTAACCGCAGATGAACGCCGATTAACGCTGATGAATGAGGATAAAGGTCTGTGTGCATCTGTGGTTAAGTTATTCCATTTACCATTCTTTTTATTTGTATTTTGGGTGTGCCAAAATTTATTAATAGACCAAGTTTTAATTCGGTTGCTTTTAGATAGTTTAATAGTTGTGCTTGGTGTACTTCGTTGAGTGTTTTTATTGCTTTTGTTTCTATGATAATTTGGTTGTTTACCAATATGTCGGCGTTGTATTCGCCAACAATTTTATCTTTATAATATATGGTGATAGGCTTTTCTTTCTCGGCATTTAAACCATTTTCTTTAAGCTCAATGATTAAAGCGTTTTGATATACTTTTTCGAGAAAGCCAGATCCTAAAGTGTTAGAGACCTTGAAGGCACAACCTATTATTTTTTCTGATATGATGTTTAAGTTATTCATAATCTTTTATTTTACCGTAGAGTATTTTTAACCGCAGATGGACGCCGATTAACACTGATGAATGAGGATAAAGGTCTGTGTTTATCTGTGTGTATCTGTGGTTGGCTAAAATTCTTCATTGACCGCCTTTTTTATTTTTGTTGTTTTTAACCGCAGATGGACGCTGACAAATATCTGTGTTTATCTGTGTGCATCTGTGGTTGCAATCTATGGTCGGGAAGGTTAATAGTTTGTCCCGATAATATTCATATTGCTTCTTTCGCAACTCTATCTCCTTGGGTAAGCCCTCGCTGATGGATGTTGTGAGTGTGTCAAATTTGTCTAAAATAGAAACAATGCGTTTTTGCTCTGCTAGTGGCGGAATGGGGATTTTTAGCTTTTCAATAACACTTTTTGACAACCTTGGTATACTGGCTCTACGAACTTGAGAGGATATTTTATGCTGTTGTGTTTTTAGAAAATAGTAGATATACTTATCATTTACTTTATCACTAGGCAAACAATAATGAACATCGTCGGCAGCCCAGAATTCAACATTACTGAAACCTATCTCACCTGCTGCACCTGCACAAATTACAAAAGTTGTATAAGCTTTCACATTATTCTCAGTATAGTAACCTAACGGTGTCATTGCATTTTGATAAACTGCATATTTACCAATTTCTCCAAGTTGTTTTTTTACTAATCTCCTTCCTCTTTTAATTTCCGCAACTTCCCCCAATGTCTTCCACTCCACATCAAATCTGCGTCCATCTGTGTTCATCTGTGGTAATTTTTCAAAGCTCAGCAACGCATCCCGATAATAACTATACTGCTTCCCCCGTGCTGTAAGCTCTGCTGTAAGCTCTGTTGTAAGCTCTGTTGTAAGCTCTGTAAAAGTATCGAGTATGCGGACTATTTCTTTTTGAACGCTTAGGGGTGGGATGGGGATTTGGAAAGATTCCATCTGTTTTTTAGAAACAGCAGGGATACTACCTCTTTGTTGACTTCCAATTAACCTATTCTCGTTATTTTTCAAATAAAAGTAAACAAATATCCAATAAAGAGTTGTTTGGTCTTTTATGCTAACAGAATAACAACTATTACCTGCCCAATATGGGCTTGTTATTCTATTTACAAAACCTGCATTTGCACCTCTAGCACTAACTATTATTTTATTCCCGTTGTTATTAAAATTCTTATAAAATCCTGTTGGTTTTGTACCTCCATTGTATACAGGATATTCAGCAATATTGCATTGATTATTTTTATGGACAAATTCTCCAATGCTAATATCACAAACTTCCCCCAATGTCTTCCACTCCACAGTCTCCCCATCAAGCAATTTTTCTATAAAATCCAATCCGTGTTTATCTGTGTTCATCTGTGGTTTACTCATCATTCTATCTCTACAATAATTTCATCAATACTTGTACGCAACTTGTCGATTTTACTTACTGTAGTCTCAATCTCCTTGTTAAGCTCCGCAATATCTATTACCTCACGAGTATCTTTTGCCTCTACATAGGAACTAACCGAAAGGTTATAGTCGTTTTCGGCAATGGCTGTATTATCTATGCAAGTGGCAATGTGTGCTACATCTTCTTTGCTATCAAACATCTGCATTATTTGCTCGATATGCTTATCTGTCAGCACATTGTTGTTAGTCTCTTTTTTGAAGAAATCTTCGCCACTGGCATCAATAAATTGTGTTTTGGTATCTTTTTTACTCTTAGAAAGCACAAGAATATTTACAGCAATAGAAGTTCCAAAAAAGAGGTTTGGAGCTAGTGAAATAACGGTTTCTACATGGTTGTTGTCCACCAAGTACTTGCGGATTTTCTGCTCTGCACCACCACGGTAAAAAATACCCGGGAAACAGACAATGGCTGCACGCCCACGGCTACTGAGGTAGCTCAAAGAGTGAAGTACAAAAGCAAAATCGGCTTTGCTCTTGGGAGCTAGTACACCAGCAGGAGCAAAACGGTCGTCGTTTATCAATGTTGGATCGTCTGCACCTATCCATTTCACAGAATATGGCGGATTAGAAACGATGGCATCAAATGGCTTATCGTCTTGTAAATGCGGGTCAGTTAATGTGTCGCCCAAAACGATATTGAACTTGTCGTAGTTGATGTTGTGCAAAAACATATTCATACGAGCCAAGTTGTAGGTGGTATGGTTTATCTCTTGCCCATAGAAGCCATCTTGTATAATGTGATTGTCGAAGTGCTTTTTGGCTTGCAAAAGCAGTGAACCAGAACCGGCAGCAGGGTCGTAAATTTTGTTTACCTCGGTTTGCTTGTGCATTGCCAGTTGTGCTATTAGCTTAGAAACGCTTTGCGGGGTGAAGAACTCACCACCCGATTTGCCTGCATTGGCAGCATATCTAGAGATTAGAAATTCGTAAGCATCACCAAAGAGGTCAATTTGGTTGTTTTGGAAGTTGCCCAAGTTTAGACCAGCTACGCCTTTAAGCACGGCAGCAAGGGTTTTGTTTTTAGCCTCTACCGTATTGCCCAGTCGGTTGCTGGTGGTATCAAAATCGGCAAACAGTCCTTTGATGTCGTCCTCTGATGGATAACCATTTGCTGAGCTTTCGATAGCAGAGAAAATGGCAGCTAAATCTGTGTTTAGGTTTTTATTCTCGTTTGCTTTTTTGGCAATATTCACAAAAAGCTGAGAGGGAGCAATAAAATAGCCTTTTGTTTTTATGGCATCTTCTTTTAATTCGGAAGTGATAATATCATCTGATAGAGAAGCATAATCCGTTTGCTCGTCATTAAAATGGTCGGCAAAGTTTTCACTAATAAAACGATAAAATAGAGTTCCTAAGACAAACTGTTTAAAATCCCAGCCGTCAACAGAGCCACGCACATCGTTGGCAATTTTCCATATTTGAGCTTGTAATCCTGCTCTTTGATTTATGCTTGTCATTATTTATCCTCTGATAGTTCTTTAGGTTTAACTTCTAATGGCTTGGCAACTTCAAACAATTTTTTCCCAAGTTTTTCTGTGTGCGTTAGATTTTTTTTTGAGGGAGGAGAAAAACAAAATAAAATCCTCTAAATTAGCACTATATTTTTTAGTTTAAGATTGTATAGAATAGTTTGGCTAATATGAAGCCTGCCATGCAGTGTTGGATTTGTCTAAGACCGTAGCGAAGCATATATCAACCTACTATCTGCACTATGTCGTATGTTTCTCATTCAGAATAACCTAAAGCGATTAGTTTTTGTTCCATTTTTCTCAAAAATATCCATTTAATCCTCAAATTATTTGTCTTAATTAAAAAGCATGTCATTTCTTGTCAATACCTTTCCCTTGCTCACAAGCTCTCACAAAAAAAGCAGTTTCTCTTTAACTGAGAAACTGCTTAAATTTATAAGATTGAAGTTAGTTTTTACAGCGATTCCAAAAATTTGTTGTAGTTTTCTTCCGAGGCAGGAACCAAAATGCTTCCAGCTACGATTTCTTTCTTAAGTTCTTCTACTTCGCTCAAAATCTCCACAGGAACATTTTTGTCGGAAGTAGGAGCGATATCCACTCCGCCTTCTTTTATGCCATAAACAACCGTCTTGCCACCTTGCCAATTTCCCTTGGTAAAAGATTCGGTTACTTGATAAATAGCACTTCCCACCATTTTCATGGAAGATGTGATAACATTCTCTGGAGCGAGGTCGTTTTGATCCCTATCCACTCCAATAGCCATCTTATTCTTTTCTTTAGCAGCTTCTATCACACCATCTCCCACTCCACCTGCTGCGTGCATCACCACATCTGCACCATTTTTGTACATTTGATTTGTGATAGCCTTGCCTTTGGCTGCATCCGAAAAGCTCGCCGCGTATTGACTCAAAATCTCAATAGAAGGATCGGCGTATTTAGCACCTGCCAAAAATCCGTATTTAAAACGATGAATAACTGGAACATCCATACCGCCCACAAATCCAATGGTTTTGGTTTTGCTCATCTTAGCCGCAATAAATCCTGTCAAAAAACTAGCTTCTTGCTCTTTAAACATCACACAGACAATATTATCAGGGACTTCTTCGCCATAAGTAAAATCGATAATACCATACTTTTGCTCTGGATTTTGGGTAGCTACTTGCATCACGATATCCGCCATTTTGAAACCTATCGCCCAAATAATATCGTTTTTTGCATCCAACAAAGTTTCCAAATTAGATTGATAATCGGCATCTTGCTTGGACTCGATATAACTAATATCAATATTCAAGCCGTTTTTAGCTTTTTGCAAACCTTCCCAAGCAGATTGGTTGAAAGATTGGTCGTTCACACCTCCCACATCTGTCACCATTGCTACCTTGAACTCCGCTTTCTTGGAAGCTTTCTTTTCATTGCATCCAAAACAAATTAGCGACAAGCTAACCACTAGCAATACAAAATACACTCTTTTCATACTCTCTCTCCTTTTTTTTGAAAAATCTGATAGCTTCCTAAATCTTTTGTTCCTTTTCAAAAGGAATGCCATCAGCCGACGGAGCTACCGCCTTACCTACAAAATATATCAAAATGACTATCGTAAGCACATAGGGGAGCATATTCAGCAAATCCATGGGAAGATGCAACTGGTGGAACTGCCCCAAAAAAATAACCAAAGCTTGTGCAAAACCAAACAAAAGACATGCCCAAAGTGCTCCAAAAGGTTTCCACTTACCGAAAATCATAGCAGCAAGAGCAATGAAACCTTGCCCAGAAACTAAGGTTGGACGAAAATTAGAAACTATTGCCAAACTCAAAGAAGCACCTCCAAATCCTGCTAGCACTCCCGAAATCATCACAGCGCTATATCTGATTTTTACGACATTTATTCCCACAGTTTGAGCGGCCACAGGATGTTCTCCGACAGCTATCAATCGAAGCCCTGCCACCGTCTTATTGAAAATATACCAAATCAAAATCACAAAAAACAAAGCAATGTAAGTTGTTGCATACATATTATCAAAGATGTAATAGAAAAAAGATTTCTCGGGAAACAACCCCGATAAAAGTCTAGGCATCTTGTTTGCAAGAGAGATTGATGGAGTAGTCGTCGCTCCATGAAAAAATATTCGCGAGAGAAAAAGAGCTAAACCTGGACCAATAAAATTAAGAGCTACTCCCGAAATAACTTGATTGGCAGAAAAACTAACACAAGCTACCGCATGCAATAGCCCCATCAATCCACCAGCTATTCCTGCACACACAAAAGCAAGAAAAGGATTGCCAAAATAAAATCCACAAGTAGCTCCAATAAAAGCCCCGATGATCATCATGCCCTCTAGCCCTAAGTTGATAACTCCAGACTTTTCACTCACCACACCAGCAAGAGCACTATATACCAAAGGTGTAGCGTACATAAAAGTCGTTCCCAAGATTAAGGCAATATTATCTAACATCTTTTCCCCCTTTCTTCTCAAAAATTGAGAAAATAAAAGGTATAATCTTCGGCATAGACACGAAGAAAACGATAACACCCATAACAATATTTATTATCTCGAAAGGTGCTCCCATCAGTGGCTGAAGCTTCGTTCCCCCATATTTAAGAGCACCAAAGAATAATCCTGCCCAAAGATTACCGACAGCACTGCACCCACCGATAAGTGCCACGGCTATCCCATCGAAGCCGTACCCTTCCATCATAGAAAGAATGCTAATATTGTGAGATACAGCCATCACCTGCAAAGCTCCTGCCAATCCCGCCAAAGCTCCTGCTATAAACATCGAAGTTATAAAACTCTTGTTTACATCTATCCCTCCAAATTTGGCAGAGTCTGGATTAAACCCTACAGCTTTCAGACGATAGCCAAGCGTCGTTTTATTTAAAATGAAATAAACAAAAATTACCGCCAAAACAGCAAAAAATATTCCCGCATTCGTCGGGGCTCTTAGTACCCCTTTGCAAATAGGATGATGAGAGAGCCACAAGATCCCTTCTTTGCTCATCTTAAAATTATCAAAAAAAGTGATTACCGCCGAATCGAAAATAGATTTTGTCTGCTCGCTGTTCGGTTTAGCCAACCAAGATAGACGCACAAAGTAGTTTCTAAGATATAGGGCTATCCAGTTCATCATAATAGAAGATATTACCTCATGCACACCGTAATTCGCCTTCAAAAAACCGATTACCGCTCCAAAAATTCCTGTAATGATAATCGTCAGCAAAATAATAAAAGGAATATGCAAATAAAAAGGCATCTGTATAAGTGAGCCGAAAATAGCCGCCACGATAGTTCCCATAATAAATTGCCCCTCAGCCCCGATATTAAATAATCCTGTGCGAAAAGCAAAAGTAACCGAAAGTCCCGTCAAAATAATCGGTGTCGCCTTAACGATAGTATAACTAAAATAACTAACCTTACCAAAAATCCCCCATAAGATAATTCCATAAGCTTCAAAGGGGTTATAACCCGATAAAAGGAGAACTATTCCACCACTAATAAGACCTATCAAGATAGAAATAAATGGAAACAATTTGGGATTGTTTTCGATAATTTTTTTTAATTTGTTCAAAAAAACCATCATTTTAACAGCCTCCCGACATCATTAAGCCTATTTGACTTCTGTCCGCATCTTCTGCGTCCACGATTCCCACTATCTTTCCCTCATGAATGACCGCTATGCGATCAGAAAGTGCCAGCACTTCATCTAGTTCCAGAGAGACCAAAAATACCGTTTTCCCATTTTTTTTGTGCTCTAGCAAGGATTTTTGAATATACTCAATAGCACCCACATCCAAGCCTCTGGTTGGTTGACAAGCTATCAACAAATCTGGAGAAGCATCAATCTCCCTCGCCAAAATAACTTTCTGCTGGTTACCACCAGAAAGGTCTCGAGCTAATTTGTTTTCATCTGTAGGTCTAACATCAAAACATTTTATCAATCTTTTCGCAAAACTTTTAATTTTCCCTTTTTGTAAAATAAATCTATGCGAAAAAAATTTCGAGTTATAAATTTCCAAAACCATATTGTTTTGCACAGAAAAATCCAAAACCAAGCCGTGCTTTTGCCGATCACTAGGAATATGCCCAATGCCACTTTTGTAAATTTCTTTAGGCGTAAAGCCTGTTATAGTCTTGCCTTCTTTCTCCACTTGCCCGCTTTCTATAGGCTGAAGCCCTGTTATAGCTTTTACCAGCTCATCTTGTCCATTACCGTCAATTCCCGCTAAACCCAAAATCTCGCCTTTACGGATAGTCAGATCCAAATGGTCAACAGCTAAGAGCTTCTTTTGATTTCTAACGCACAGTTTAGTGATTTTTAAAAGTTCCTCGTTAGTCTTAGGCTTATCTCCTTTATTTACATTCAACAAAACAGGTCTGCCGACCATCATCCTAGCCATCTCCTTGATCGATGTGTCCGCCACACTCACGGTCTGGATGACTTTACCTTTGCGAATCACGGTGCATTTGTCAGCTAATTCTTTAATTTCTTTGAGTTTATGGGAAATAAAAATAACGCTTTTCCCTTCTTGGGTCAGCGACTTCATAATCTTGCCCAACTCCTCTATCTCTTGAGGAGTCAAAACAGCTGTAGGCTCGTCCAATATCAAAGTGTTAGCTTCCCGAAAAAGAGCTTTCAAAATCTCCACTCTCTGTTGCATACCCACAGAAATTTGATTAATCTTAGCATCTGGTTCTATATTAAGCTTGTACTTTTTAGATAGGGCAACGATTTTTTCTTTGGCTTTTTTATAATCCAAAATCCCATAATTTTTAGCAGTTTCCGAACCAAGAATAATATTTTGAATTACTGTAAAAGGTTTAACCAACATAAAATGTTGATGCACCATACCAATACCAGATGCAATCGCATCGGCAGGAGAATTGAAAATCACTTTTTCCCCATCAACTAAGATCGAGCCACTGGTAAGACTATACAAACCATAAAGCATATTCATCAAGGTTGATTTACCTGCACCATTCTCACCCAAAATAGCTAGGATTTCTCCTCTTCGCACCTGCAAGTTTATTTTGTCATTGGCAACAAACGAACCAAACATTTTAGAGGCTTCCCGCATCTCTACAGCTATGGAAGTTTTTTTCATACTTTTACCTTAATTCCCACATTAGACTAACCTCGTTAAATTCGCAAAGTTAAAAAAAGATGTCAAGTTAAAAAAAATCAACCTGTGGGCGGTACACAGTAAAAGTATCCACCCCAAGTTAGTGATTTGTAATTGGCTGGTTAATAAATCTCGAAAAGAGCAAAATTTCCCAAATCGCTTGAAATCTGAGGGAATAGAGGAAGTAGTAGTTTTTCGCAAAAAAGTATGCAAATAAATATTGCTAATCATTCGCTTATCCCCAAAGGCTCGCCTACTGTTAATTCTGATTTGAGGGTGCTCATCTGCTTGAATGATTTGCTAACCCCTGCCCAACGCCAGCGGTGAGTCGCTTACAGCGGGTTTCTGTCTTTTCTTGGGACGCTTCCGCTGGTGCTTCGCTTGTGGTTTGCTCTGCTAACGCAGGGTTTTCTTTTTCTTTTTGACAGACCAAAAAGAAATAGAACGAAAGAAAAAGTCAAAATCATAAGCTTCAATTCTAACTTCCAAAACTGCCTTCGCAGTGGCTGTTGTGCATCGTTTAAATTTTTTCTTAGAAATCTAAAGCGAGATACCTAAACTCCTCACACAGCCTCTAGCTCAGTCGTTTGAGCAAGTTTACGAATTTCGGCTTGAATGATTTGCTAGCCACAGCCCCAACGCCAATGGTGTGTAGCTTACAGCGGGTTTTTGCTTTTTCTTTGGACGCTTACGCTGGTGTTTTGCTTGTGGTTTGTTCTCCTGCGGAGGGCTTACTCTTTTCGGGCGTCCGAAAAGAGTAACAGAAAAGTACGCTCCGCTCCAAGTCGCGAGAGGGATGGCGAGGTTTTCAAGAGTTCCTCTGGTGAAGAGACCTCCTGTATTCTTGCCTTGGGTGAGTTGCGGGCTTATGGCTAAGCTCTAGCGTTTGCGGTAGGGCTGTTTAAGCTCTCGCTTTGCCCGTGGAGCGGAGAGTGTCCCCACCCTGTTTAGCAGGCGAGAACCGCCCTGTCCTGCACTTTTGAGCCTCGTGGGGTGGTGGTTACCTGCGTCCGCTCAGAATGAGGGGAGTGAGCAGGAATGAGAATGGATGAGTAAGAATGAGGGCGGGTGGTGGCAATGCAAGGCTGGTGGTAAGCGAGAACAAGGGATGGGCTAGGCTAATAAATACATAAAGCAGGAAGCGTGAAATTCGTTAGCCGCCCTGAGCTACGCTGATGACAAAGTGCTATATCACCTCTATTAAGACAATTGTGATTTCTAGCACGAGGCTGACAGCGTGCGAAGAAGATTTAGAATTTAGCTTACTGATTTGATATTTTGATTTTACCTTTTGTTACTTTTCGCTTTGGTCATCCAAAGGGAAAAGTAAGACTCTCCGTCAGGAGACCAAGCTTATACACTCCCAAGCTGGAGCTTGGGAGCGAGAACAAAGCCCGCAACCTCATAAACGAATGTTAACCCAATGAGATCCCGTGTTGAGCACGGGATGACGGAGATGGGTAAAGGAACTTCCTTGTACCTCTCTCCTAATTCCTGTGGAACGAAAATCCGAGGGTGGATACTTTTACTAGGTACCGCCAAGGGAGAATTGCGGAAACTCTTGACACCGTTTGAGTGTTGCTTGGATTAGAGATGGTTTGGGGCAAGAGGTTTGTTGCGAACCAAAATAAGAGAGGACTTAAGATGAAGTTTGCGGTGGTAATAAATAAGCAAAGTAAATTTATAGATAAAGTGGTGCAGGTACTGGCAGATTTGCAAGAGAAGTACGAGTTTGTGCGACTAGAGGATTTGGACATCTACCCCGAATTTATCGAGCAGAGTAGCCAGAGCATCGACCTACTGCTGGTTTTTGGTGGTGATGGCACGATCCTCTATGCCAGTCAGTGGGCTTTGCGGCTCAACCTGCCGATATTGGGCATCAATATGGGCAGACTTGGATTTTTATCGGAGATAATGTTGTCCGATGTGCAAGAGGCGTTATTGGCATTGATGCGGGGTGAGTACAAGCTGCAAAGGCGGATGGTGCTAGATGTGCGGGTACTCCGCTCTGGGCGAGAGCTAGCCTGCCGACAGGTGCTGAACGATGCTGTAATCTACAGAGCTCACAACGCTAAGCTCATTGAGTTCGAAGTTTATAATAATGATGATTTTGTTTATCGAGCTAGAGCGGATGGCGTGATGATGTCTACGCCCACGGGGACAACAGGTTATAACCTTTCTGTAGGAGGACCTATTTTAAATCCGACGATGGACTCGGTGGTGATAAATGCTATTAACCCCCATTTGTTGACGGTGCGTCCGATGGTGTTTTTTGCAGAAGATAAGTTTGAGTTTCGTGTGAGGGCTGTGGGCGAAGAGTCAACTTTGCAGTTAGATGGAGCAAACTTGATGTATTTGCAAGATGGTGATAGCATCGTTTTGACAAAATCTAGCCAGAAAGTGGAGTTTGTTAAATTAGGGAAAAAAACCTTTTTCCAGACGATGCAAAACAAGTTTCATATGGGGAAAGAGAACTGTTAGTTTTGCACCAGCATTTCACCTGTATAGCTAGCTAGGTCGATGCGAGGCTTTAAGACCATAAAGTACATCTTGCCACTGTGCTTCAGGGTGTTGGCAGCTATCTCGGCATACTCTCCACCACCGAAATAAATATCTCCGCGTCCAGCTCCTTTTATCGCTCCGCCAGTGTCTTGATTGAGGACAAACCTTCCAAAATTTTCCCAGCCTTTAACTTTGTTTTGCTTATCTACCACGGGCTTTTTGCTTTGTATAAAGCCGAGGGCTGCTGGTGGGAAAATCGAGCGATCTGTGGCTATTGTTCTGCCGGGCGTGATAGGGACATTCAAACATCCCAAAGACTCGCCATTGCCACGAGTAAAGAAAACGAAACTTTTGTTGATGTTGAGGGCTTCTTGTAGTTCTTGCGGATGTTTGGCAAAATATTTTTTGAGGTGCAAAATCCCCACTTGATTGGCGGGCAGGTTTTTGGTACGCATCATATATTTGCCAATACTGCTGTAGCTGTGTCCGTTTTTGGTTTGATACTGGATATGAAGAGATTTGTCATTGGGCAAGAGCAAGTCTCCGCATCCTTCTATTTCTAAGTAAAGTCTGTCTAGTTTGGAACTGACCCAAGCGATTGGTTTGGCTTTTCTTTCTAAAATTTTCAAAGAGTTGATTTGTGCTCTGGTATAGTAGGGGACAAAGTTGCCGTCTGCATCGTAGCGTCCCGATTTCCAGCTTCCGTTTACCTTCTTTTGCACAAGGTCAAAAGGTTTGGAGCAGAGAGGAACGCTAAATTCTGCGGTTTTGGTGAGGCTACCTTTTATCATCGGTTGGCAGTAGGCAGTAAATAGGACATCTTCGTTTCCGCTTTTGCCAGTGGAGACATAGACATTGTAAAAGGTGCTGATGAAGCTGTTCATTTCTTTGGGTTGTGGGTTGCCGTTTAGGTAATCGACAAACAGTCTAAGGGAGCTTTTCATCTCTTGAGCTGTGTAGCTGTCTTCTCCAAAGTAAAATTTGCGGTCGTTTGGTAATTTGTCAAGGTAGGCAAGGCTTTGAGAAATGCCAGTTTTCAGGTTTTGGTAATCTAAATCGTCTTCAAACAAAGGCGATTGGGAGTAGTCGATTTTCTTTAGCGTGCTAGCAGAAGCTAGAACAAAAGCTAGTAAAAAAGCAACACTTAAGCAAAGTTTAAAACTGGTTTTCATTTTCCCTCTTATCTTCTTGCATCACAGCTTTTTAGCGATAAGTTTTAAATAGTAGTGTAAATTGGAAGAATTTTATTATCGATTGATTTATCAAAAGATAGTACCAAAAGATAATTTTGAGGAAATCTGTAAAGGATTTTGTTGTTTTTTTGATTTTCTTATCTTACTAAGATTTAATAAGATACATCACTGAAAAATAAACCGAAGTAAATCTTGGAAATAGCGGAACTTAAGGTTTTTTGGGCGTTTAGTTTAGAATTTTTGTGAATATAAAATCTGGGCAGTGAGCTCTTGTCGCTGAGTTTTTTTGTAATAGTCGGAGTATTTTAGTTGTAACTTGGTGTTGGGCAAGATTTTGCTGGTAATCAGAAGGTAATAAAAAAGGTCTTCGCCAGAGAAAGCGGTGGTGAGCATTGTGCCGTCTACGCCTTGCTGGTACATATACACAGGAGTTTTTGCTTTGTAATAAGTTGCCCTGCCGATGATGGAGCACAGCCAGTGGCGAAAGCCAAGCTCAGCGTAGGTTAGGTAACCAGATTGATGGCTGGTTTCTTGGTAAGTGCGGTAGTTGTAGCGTGTTTTAATCTTGAAGAGCCTGCCAAGATGCAGGTGATAGTCCGCTTTGTAGTCGCAGATTATTTGGTCGCCGATCTCCTGGGATGTCAGCAGTTGCTCTTTTTTTTGGTTCTTGTACTGCAAGCTGAAGTATTGCTTTGGAGAGGAGTATCTGCCCCAAAATAGCATCTCTTGTCCGCTTAGGGGCATCTGTGCTTCGTCAGAGGTCTGTGGTGTTTGCCAGATATCGAGGTAGAAATTGAGTTTAAAATTTTGTACTGGAAGCCATAAAGCTCCGTAGTAAATGCCTTTTTGGTTGTCGAATGAGTTGGTTTGTGTAATGGGCTTCCCCATATGTGTGGGCAAGTTTTTTTCAAAGTTGCGGTAAATAATGGTTTGATGCAGGTCGCTGTGTTTGTTTTTGATTCCATAGACTTGTCCACTCTTGCCGTCTGCTTGGGCTACTTCGCCGAAATAAGCGGTGTTCTCTGGCTGGTAGCGGAAGTCGAAGGAGTGAACTTGATAAGATTGCGATTGACTTTCGTCCAAGAAAGGTCTATCAAAAGCGAACTCTGTCGCGTTGTAGCCCAGCTCTAGTCGGTCGGTAACCCATTGTGAGTATACACCACTTGTAGTGAGCGTGGTGATGGGCGAGTCCTCTAGGTGAAGTCCCGACTCGTCGAATGAGCTGATGGAGTCGCCAGTGAGGTTGACATCTAGCTGGCTCTGGCTGTAGTAGGGCGATAGGTGCAGTTTACCTAGCTTGGCAGTGAATGTGCCTCCGTGCAGGTACCACTGCTCGGTGAAGGAGGTGTAGGGGGATATTTGGGTGGATGTGGCGATGGGGGAGCGGGTGGAGAGTGATGAGATGGTCTGTGATAGGCGATTGCCAAAAATGATGCCTTGCCCGGTTCGCAGCTTGTATGAGCCTAGGATGATGTTAGTCAAGTACGGAAAGTCTGTCTGCTGGAAGAACCAGTTTTTGTAGTCGAGGTGGTCGGTCTCGCCAGCGTCTTTCTGGAGCAGAAAACCCATGCGAGAGTTTTTGTAGTGGAAAAAGAGCTTCTGGCTGTGGCTGAGGTAGCTTTGGTTCTCGTGGTATTTTTGTTGATCTATCACTCTGGATAGCAGGTAGATAGAGCCAGAGTTGAAAGTCAGATAGGGGAGCAGATTTTCCAAAGTTTGCGGATTTATGCCGATTTTCTTGAGGTCGAACTCTTTTTTGATATTAGCGTTGGAGAGCTTGTCTATCTGCTCTTGGCTCAAGAAGTAGAAATCTTGCCACTGTTTTCTGCTGGCATAGCGGGCATCTAGTGGGAACAGCTCGTAGAAGAGCAAGGAGTTATGCTGGTCTGTCTGGTAGGTCTGCTCGTCCATCTCTTCAGCACTTTCCTCAGCGGGCAAAGGTTGGAGAAAGCAAAGCAAAACAACCACCAGCAACCATCTTTTATTATTAGATTTTAGCATAAAATTCATCCTCAACTAGCCGATGAGCACTCTCAACATCAGAATTAAAAGTAGGCGAACCTTTGGGGATAATATTCTAATTTACCAAAGAAACTTCTCATCTGTTTCCCACAAAAACCGAATAACTCTTCCCTTGTCAACACTGCTATCCTATCACAGTATCCAAAGCTACTTCCATCATCTGGGTGTAGCTGCTCTGCCGCTTGGCTGGCGAGTCTGCTTGCCCTGTAACTAGGTTATCGCTGACTGTCAAGATAGCTAACGCTTGTACCCCGAATTTGGCAGCGATGGTGTACAGGGCAGCTGCCTCCATCTCCACAGCTAGCACTCCATACTTTGCCCAGAGCTTCCACGCTTCGGGGTCGTCGTCATAAAAAACATCGCTGGAGAAGATGTTGCCCACTCGCACTGCGACATTTTTGCTTTGTGCTTGTCGATAAGCGGCTTGCAGAAGCTCAAAGTCGGCAGTGGGTGCGTAGTCCGCTCCACCGAAGCGACGGCGGTTTACACCCGAGTTACTAGAGGCTGCCATGCCTATCACCATACTACCCAGTGGCAGATCGGCTTGCATACTGCCACACGAGCCTACTCGTATTAGCTTGGTTGCTCCGAACTCTTGGATGAGCTCCGTGGCGTAGATGCTCAGTGAGGGCATTCCCATGCCCGTGCCTTGCACAGACACCCACTCGCCCTTGTATCTACCAGTGTAGCCCAGCATACCTCGCACATCGTTATGCAAGATAGCTTCTTGTAAGTAATTCTCGGCGATGAACTTCGCCCTAAGCGGATCACCCGGCAACAGCACCTTGTCGGCTATCGTTACACCCTGCTTGCAAGCTATATGCACACCCATCTGGCTACTCCTTTATCATCTTTAGCGATTGAGCGATGTTCAACGATTTGTCCCCGATAAGCTCAAAAATCTGCAAAAGATCCATATAAATAAGCTCACCACGAATATCAACCTCATTGGTCTTCTCTAGGCGATACTTAGACGCTTTCCTTAGTTTGTTCCGCAGATTGTTTATCTTCTCTTCTATCGCAAAAGCTCTTCGCAAATCGCGAGACTGCATCTTTTGCATCGAGATATTTAAATGCTCCTTGAGAAACCCAATAAATCCGCCCACAATCCCCGAGTAAACTTCTAGCTCTTGCTTTGCCTTTTCGTGGAAATGGTAGCCCTTTCGCTTTATCTTTTCCGTGAGGAATACCAACTGATAGCAGTAGTCGCAGATGCTCTCTATCTCGTTGACTATCCTAGTCATCACCGTGATGTTGTTGGAGGCGTCCATACTGATGTTTTCTCGATTACACTTGTTCAGATATTTAGAAATTTCCACTTGCATCTGATCAGAGAGATCTTCTTGCCTTCTAGCTTTAGACAAGGCTTTGTCCATTTTCTTCGTTTTTTGGAAATACGCTTGTTGATAATTTTCATACATCTTCCCAGCCAAATCTAGCATCTTGTGGATTTCGTTCTTAGCAGTCATCAACTCTAGCTCAGGTGCTCCTTGCAGATTAGTGGATAGGTATTGCAAAGAGTAGGATTCATGCTCCTCCTCCTTTCCCTTTCGTACCAGCTTCGCAGAAACCACCGCAATGTATTTTATCAAAAACAGGCAAATAAAAGTGTTCAAAATATTGAAAAGCGTGTGAAATAAAGAGACATTCAAGGGATAGTTACTCATCACGCTAGAGTCCCACGGAGTAATGCTTAGCACAAATCGAGAGAACGGAAAGAAGAAAAACAGTATCCACACCACGCCAAAAACATTAAAGATAAAGTGTGCTCGAGCCGCAGTCCTAGCGGTGCGATTGGTGGAGATAGCAGCTAGATTGGCAGTGATGGTCGTGCCGATATTCTCGCCCAACACCATCGCCATAGCTATTGGTAATGGTATCCACCCTTTGAAGAGCATCGTTACGGTGATAGCCATAGACGCAGATGAAGATTGCACTATCAAGGTCAGCACAGTGCCCACCAACACAAAAAGCAGAACAGAACCGTAGCCAAAATCGGTGTAGGAGGCTAAGAATTGCATCACCTCGGGGCTGCTTTTGATGTCCGGCACAGAAGATTTCAGATAAGAAAGCCCGATAAACAACAAGCCAAAACCCAGAAGCAGACTGCCGACATCTTTCCATTTTTGGTTTTTGGCAAAAGTAAGAGGAAAGCCCACACCGACAATAGCCAGAGCTATCGCCGATATTTTGACCTTGAACCCAAAGTAAGAGACGATCCAAGTAGTAACGGTCGTGCCGATATTAGCACCCATTATCACGCCAATAGACTGAATAAGCGAGAGCATCCCAGCGTTCACGAAGCTCACCACCATCACGGTAGTAGCAGAAGAGGACTGGATGATAGTGGTTATCAGGCTACCTGTGAGCACCCCCATAACGCGGTTGTTGGTCATATATCCTAAAATAGCTTTCAGACGACTGCCTGCCACTCTTTGCAAGGCATCGCTCATTATCTTCATCCCGAATAAAAATATGCCCAGCGAACCTAGCAACTCTAAAAAAATCAACATTATATTCTCCTTGCTATCTTTACTAACTCTTAAATAGCCAAAACTTTATCCAAAAACTTCTTCGTCCGCTCGTGCTGAGGATTACCAAGAAGCTCTTGCGGGGTGTTTTCTTCCACGATAACTCCTTCGTCCATAAACACTACGCGATCTGCGACCTCTTTGGCAAACCCCATCTGGTGCGTTACCACCATCAGCGTCATCCCGTGATGTGCCAACGATTTGATAATGCTCAGCACCTCGCCTATCACCTCGGGGTCTAGAGCGGATGTCGGCTCGTCAAACAGCATAATATCGGGCTTCATCGCCAAAGCTCTTGCGATAGCCACTCGCTGCTTTTGTCCGCCAGAGAGTGCATTGGGGTAAACGGCTTGCTTGTCTGCCAGCCCCACTTGCTCTAGCAAATCCAGAGCCAAGCTCTCGGCTTTCTGCTTGTCCATCTTCTTCACTTTAATAGGAGCCAGAGTAATATTGCCCAGCACTGTCAGGTGCGGGAAAAGGTTGAAATGCTGAAACACCATCCCCACTTTTTGCCTCATCTTCACGGGATCTTGGTTACTAGCCAAGATGTCTTTACCCTTGATAAAAATGTGCCCACCAGTAGGCTCTTCCATCAAATTTATGCAACGCAAAAAAGTGGACTTGCCCGAACCAGATGGACCTATTATACAGATAGTGTCTTTCTCTTTTATGTCGTAATCTATCCCTTTCAAAACTTGCAAATCGCCAAAAGATTTTTGTAAATTCCTAATTTTAATCATTATCCAACCTTCTCTCTAAATACCAAACCAACTTGGAGATAGCCAGAGTCATCCCCAGATAAACCAAGGCAACCCCGATGTAAACCGTGAACGCCTCGAAAGTTACCGAGACATATAGCTGACCTCTGCGAGTGAGCTCTGTAACCCCGATCACCGAAAGTAACGAGGTATCCTTGAGCAAGATGATGAACTCGTTGCCCAGAGGTGGCACTATCCGCTTGAACGCCTGAGGCAACACAACAAGTCGCATCACCATCTTGGGGGGCATCCCCAACGATTTGGCGGCTTCCCACTGCCCTTTATCGATAGAAATTATCCCCGCTCGAAATATCTCTGCCACATAAGCTCCACTATTCACAGAGCAGACCAACACCCCCGCAAACATCGGCGAGAGCCTGACAGACATCCCAAAGATATCAGAACAAAGAGAAGGGAATCCAAAGTAAACCAGCAGTATCTGCACGAACAAAGGCGTGCCACGGATGACATCCACATAGGTAACAGCTGGATAGTGCAAGAACTTGCTAGAGGACAACTTCCCCAAGCTCACGAACAAACCAATAAGCACACCGCACATCACAGATATAGAGGTAATCTGCACAGTCAGCACAGCACCTCTTAGCAGGCTAGGGGCTACATCGGCTAGGATATGTAAACTATGAAGCAAAAATTCCCCCTTGCCAGATTAAAAGTACTTCTTGAGCAACTTGTCGTACTCGCCGCTTTTTCTCAGATTGTCCAAGCCCTTGTTGACTTTTTGCAAAAGCTCATCGTTTTGCTTGCTGATTGCAAACCCATAGCTTTCGCTGGTGAGAGTCTCTCCGATCATCTTCACCTTGCCCGGCTGTCTGGCGATATACACCTTGGTAACTGGCAAGTCATTTATCACAGCGTCCACTCCGCCGTTTATCAGGTCGAGCATCGCCATATCGATGGTATTGTACAAGACCACGCTTGCCACCTTACCAGCGTCCTTCAGCTCTTTGGACTTGATAGCACCAGTAGTGCCAATCTGAGCTCCCACTTTCTTCCCTTGCAAATCGTCCACACTGGCGATATTAGCCTCGTTCTCGCTCACAGCCAGAGCCAGTCCAGCGTTGATATAAGCATCGGAAAAGTTGACCACCTCTTGCCTTTGTGCGGTGATGGTCATACCCGAAGCCACAAGGTCGATGCTCTGCGACTCTAATGCTGGCACTAGTCCATCGAACCCCAAGTTTTTAATCTCTACCTGAAAACCTTGGTCGGTGGCAATAGCTTTAATCAGATCTATGTCAAACCCGACGATGTCGCCCGTAGATTTATCTAGGTACTCAAACGGCGGGAATGTAGGCTCTGTGCCTACTATCACCTTGCTCTCTTTCTCTTTGCAACCCCAAAGTGCCACAATCAATAATGCAAACCAAATCGCTTTTTTCATCTTTCCTCTCCTTGCTCGACCGTCGGTTTTGCCCCGATAGTCAGCCTTACTTAAATTTCTCCTACCTTTTGCATAAAGCAAAAGAAGTCAAACAAAAAAACAAAAAAGGGCAGAAAGACCAGCTCTCTGCCCTTTTTCACTACAAATTCTCTAAAAGCTCTTAGGCAAAGCTCATTCCCTTTTCTATAGCTTGCAAGTTCATCTGCAAAAGCTTAGGAGCTTTTTTTTGCAAGAACTCAGTTAAGCTAGAGTCGATAGAGTCGAACTTCACTGCCTTAGTCGCCTGAATGAACACTCCCAAAGCCACCATATTCACCACCTTCATACTGCCTAATTCACTGGCGATGCTATTCATTGGCACGCCGATAGCTTTGATATCGTCCCTACTAGCACCACTGGGGCACATATCGGAGTTGTAGATCAGCACGCCACCTTTGGCGATAGTATGCTCGAACTTATCGATAGACGGCTGGTTGAAAGCCACCAACACATCTGGCACACCTACCACGGGCGATGCCACCTCATCATCCGAGAGAATTACCGAGCAGTTGGCAGTGCCACCACGCATCTCGGGACCATACGATGGCAACCAAGTAACATGTCGCCCCTCGTACATCGACGCTTTCGCCAAAAACTTGCCCAGCGTCAGAGCTCCTTGTCCACCAAATCCAGAACAAATTAAACTAACTTTCATTTCGTTGCCCCCTTATCTCTTATCTGCCCCACGGGGAAAACTGGCAACATACTCTCTTTTGCCCATTGTACAGCTTCCACGGCATCTTTGCCCCAGTTGGTCGGACAAGTGGAAATCATCTCCACAAACGAAAACCCTTTCTTCTGCTTATTGTACTGCAAAGCTTTTTTTACAGCTTTTTTTGCTCCTATTATGCCGGGAACATCCAAAAGGGACACCCTTTCGATAAAAACTGGTGCTGCCAAAGAGTCTAAAAGTTCGCACACCTTTATCGGTTCGCCCACATCGTCCACATCTCTGCCATACGGGGAGGTCGTGGCTTTCATCCCTGCCAAAGTTGTTGGAGCCATCTGTCCACCTGTCATCCCATAGATAGCGTTGTTGATGAAAAACACGGTAATATTTTCGCCACGATTGGCAGCGTGGATTATCTCTGCTGTGCCGATAGCAGCCAGATCGCCATCACCTTGGTAAGTAAACACCACCGAGCTAGGTCGAGAGCGGACAATACCCGTAGCCACGGCAGGAGCTCTACCGTGAGCAGCCGAGACGAAATCACAATTAAAGAAGCGATACCCAAACACAGAGCAACCCACAGGGCAAATGCCAATGCAATCGTTGGCAATGCCCAGCTCGTCCATGCTCTCGGCTATCAGGCGATGTGCCACGCCGTGCAGGCATCCAGGGCAATAAGTAAAGCTCGCCGAAGCCAGAGCTTCTGGTCTTTTTGCAATAACTTCCATTATTTCACCTCCGCTAATTTTTTATCGGCAAACTGTTTAATCTCCTGCGGAGTAAACACCATACCGCCAGTACGCCCATAGAACTCCACACCCACAGAGCCATTCACCGCTAATCGCACATCTTCCACCATCTGTCCCATAGAAAGCTCCACCACCACTACCTGCTTTACACCCTTAGCAGCTTTGGCTATCGCCTTGCTGGGGAACGGCCAGAGCGTCTTGGGGCGAATAAGCCCTACACTCACGCCTTGCTCGCGGTACATATCCACCACAGTCTTGGCGATGCGACCCGAGGTACCATAGCCCACAAAGAGCATCTGGTTATCATCAGCAACTCCATACTCTTCCCAATCCACCTCGCTCTTGGTTATTTGATCGTACTTCTCATAAAGAGCCACAACATTCTTTTCCAAATTCACAGGATCTATCTCAAAAGCTTTGATAATATGCTTCTCTTGGCTCTTGTCATCACCCCTTGGATGCAGACACCAGCTCTTATGTTGCTCTCGCAAGGCAGATATCTGTGCATCACTCTTGTGCGGCGGAAAATCCGTAGGCTCCATCATTTGCCCTATCAAACCATCTGTGAGCACCATAACAGGGTTGCGGTACTTATCTGCCAGATCAAACGCTTTGTACATCATATCCACCGACTCTTGCACCGAGGCAGGTGCTAGCACTATCAAGTGATAATCGCCATGTCCACCACCCTTAGTAGCTTGAAAATAGTCCGACTGAGCCGGCTGGATATCACCAAGCCCCGGTCCACCACGCACCACATTCACAAACACCATTGGCAACTGAGCACCAGCACAATAAGAAACCCCCTCCATCTTGAGCGAAATCCCCGGAGAAGAGGACGAAGTCAAGCACCTAATCCCGCTGGCAGCAGCACCATAAATCATATTGATCGCAGCCACTTCCGACTCCGCTTGCAAAAAAGTGCCACCACACTTGGGCAACATCTTCGCCATATACTCTATCAGCTCACTTTGCGGGGTGATAGGATACCCGAAATAGTTCCTACAGCCCGCTCTAATAGCGGCCTCACCCAGAGCTTCGTTCCCTTTCATTAAAACTTTGGACATAACAAAATCTCCTTTCTTTACTTTTCGATAGTAATCGCCGCATCTGGGCAAACCTGATAACACATCTTGCACGCGATACACTGGGACTGGTCGCTACACTCAGCATAGTTGTAACCCATATGATTAATATCTTTACTGAAAGCGATAATCTTCTTCGGGCATGTCGCTATACATAGCCCGCATCCTTTACAATAAAAAGGATCAACCGTCATTTTAGCCATATTTCCCCCTTTGCGAAAACAAACTTGCTTACACACCAGCTAAAGAGCAACTATTTGTCAAGCTCGAAAAAAATAATTCACATTTAGCCACTAAAGAAAAAATTGGCATAAAAAAAGAGGCAGAGTATATCTAAAAACTCTTCCTCCAAAGAGAAACAAGTGGTTTGCATTTATAAACCTGCCTGCTCTAGGCTCTAATTCACTCCTGCCTTTGGGCAATCTCCTTACCCAGCAAAAACCCTATTTGCTCAAAGCGAAACCCTCGCCTATGTAGCCACGCCAAGCATTTTCGCTTCATCTGGCTTCTGGGGTATCTAGCATACTTCCGCACCGCCTTTTGCACTGCCAGCTCGGCAACAAACGAGTCATCGTGATAAACGCTCAACAGCACCTTTTCCCGCAAAGTGTGCTCCACACCTTGATACTCCAGACGGACTCTTGCCAGATCTTTAGCAATATTTTTCGCCTTCAGACTGCGAGCAAACGAATACGCAAATCGCTCCTGACTAAGAAAATTCCACTCCTGCATCTGCTCTATGAGCTTGGTCGCCAAACGCAAATTAAAAGGCAAACGAACCAGATATTCATACACCTGCTTCTGGCTGCGTTCCTTGTAGCTAAGGTAGCCAATTAGCCGATCTTTGGCAAAAGAAAAAGCTGCCTTCTCTAGCGACAGCTTTTGCTCAGGGGTTATCTGCCCCTGCTTATTACAAACAGCAAAAAGTGCATCTTGTGGCAAAACTCCCAGCACAATCCCATCAACCTCCACCACCCACAAAGTCTTGCAACCAGCTTTCAGAAAGTAGTTTACTTCCAGCAAGTTAGCCTTCGCTCTTCTCGGCTTCCGCTTTACGCTCTGGCACAGCCTCTACCAACCCCAGAGCCGACCGAACCTCTGCCTCTAGCTTTGTCAATAGTTCGGGGTTTTCCAAGAAGTACGCCTTAGCTCTATCCAACCCTTGCCCGAGCTTCACATCACCATAGGAGAACCAAGCCCCGCTTCTTTCTACGATATTTTCACTCACAGCCAAATCCAAAAGGATGTCTTTGTGCGAGATGCCCTCACCATAGATAATGGGGAACTCCACCATCTTAAACGGCGGAGCTAGCTTGTTCTTCACCACCTTCACCTTGGTCATCGAACCGTAGACATTCGTAACTGACCCCACATCTTTCAGAGCCTTACCCTTGCGAACCTCCAGTCGCACAGTCGAGTAAAACTTCAGAGCCACACCACCCGTGGTCGTCTCGGGATTCATATAAGGGTTCATCATCCCCCCGATCTTCATCCTTATCTGATTGATAAAAATCACAGCAGTTTGCGACTTGCTTATCACACCAGTGAGCTTCCGCAACGCCTGACTCATCAGCCGAGCTTGCAATCCCACATGGGAATCGCCCATCTCACCCTCTATCTCTGCCCTTGGCACCAGAGCAGCCACAGAATCCAGTATCACCAGTTCCAGAGCATCACTCCGCACCAGAGCCTCCATAATCTCCAAAGCCTGCTCACCACTGTCTGGTTGCGACAACAACAGCTTATCCACCTCCACACCTATCTTGCCAGCGTACACAGGGTCCAGAGCGTGCTCAGCATCGATAAAAGCGACACTCCCGCCTTGCTTTTGTGCTTGTGCTGCTATATGCAACGACAAAGTCGTCTTGCCCGAAGCTTCCATCCCATATATCTCTGTAACTCGCCCCTTGGGTATACCACCAATCCCCAAAGCCGCATCTAGGTTAATAGCTCCAGTAGGTATGACATCCACTTCGTTCACGGCTTTCTCACTACCAAGTCGCATCACCGCACCAGCACCGAACCTCTTTTCCAACTGAGCCAAAGTCTCATCCAACCTATCTTTCGCCATCTTCCCCTCCTTAAAAAAATATAACACAGACTCAACTTAACTCTAAAAAAATGTCAAGTCTTTTTAAATCAGCAAAAAAACTTTTTGTGTGGAATTTTCAAAACCTCTGGCTGTATTAATCTGAGGTTTGCAGTTTTCTAACCACAGAAACACACAGATGGAAGCAAAACATAAAATCCGTGTTCATTGTGCTAATTTGTAATTTGTCCTCTTTCCCTTGCTAAAAAGCAACTAATTCATTCAAATGGCAGTTAATCAAGAGTCAAGAGATAATTTCCACTATCTTACAAAATTTGCTTGACTGAATAAACTCCAATTTTTGTCTGGGAACAGATGGTAGCTTTTTGCGATTTTCATATGCCGAAGTGGTGAAATTGGTAGACGCAGTGGATTCAAAATCCTCCGAGTTAACGCTCGTGCCGGTTCGATTCCGGCCTTCGGCACCATTTATTTTAGCCCCTATTATTGTAGGTGGCTTTTTTTTTGGGATAGATACAAGCAAAATTTTTAGAGTTTGACAGATAGACGGCGAACTTAATCGTTTGATTTAACAAAATTTAAATAATAGGAGCAACAATATGGCAACAACTTCTGACATCCGTAACGGACTGATTATTGAGTACAAAAGCAAGCTTTGGGAGATTGTAGAGTTTCTGCATGTAAAGCCGGGCAAAGGCGGAGCTTTTGTGAGAACCAAGCTAAAAAATGTGCAATCTGGACAAGTGGTGGAAAACACCTTCCGAGCTGGCGAAAAAATCGAACCTATCAGAGTGGAAGCCCACAAGTTAGATTATCTCTACTCGGACGAAGATTTTTTTCACTTTATGAATAGCGAAACTTTTGAACAGTTGGCTGTCGCCAAAGAGTCTGTGGGCGACAACAAATATTACCTGCTGGAAGGTACACAAGTCAAGATAAAATTCCGCGAAGATGATACCAGTATTATCTTGGGGATAGAGTTGCCTACCAGCGTAAATCTCAAAATTACCGAGTGCGAACCCAATGTGAAAGGCAACTCTGCCTCCACTAGTTACAAGACTGGCAAAACTGAAACGGGGATGAATATCTCTATTCCTTTTTTCATCGAAGAGGGAAATACTGTGAAAGTGGACACCCGCACAGGCAAATATTTGGAGAGAATTAAAGATTAACCTTGCAAGATTTGCTAGGCTTTAACAGAAAATAGAAAGAAAATGGTCGGGATGACAGGATTTGAACCTGCGACCACATGAACCCCATTCATGTACGCTAGCCGAACTGCGCTACATCCCGAATTGTTTTTTTAGATGTCCAAACAGTTTTTACAATTGGTTTTTTGGTCAAGAAATTTTTGGGTATTTAGAACAAAAATCTTTCGCTAATTTTTGCTCCTTGATCAAGAGATACAGATGATAAATATCTGTCCCAGCGACATAAACATTTACCAATAACACCGGCCAGGCACATATGAGGTAGGAGTAAATAATAAAAGCTATTGCTCCCACAAGATTGATGATTCTAAGGGGAAACATAGCCTTCATCGATAAAGATATTGCCACCAAAATTGATGCAAAAATTCCCAAGATTTGTGTTTCCATTTTTTCCCCTTAACTATCTAGGTTTAATAAAATTTTACCACAATTTTTACTAGGCAAAATCTTACCATCTTTTTTCATAATTGAGCCGTTTACCATTACTAAATCTAAATTTTCCACCTCTTTGTCATGGTAATCGATTTTTTTGCTAAAGCTCACCAAATCTGCATAATAGCCTTCTTTTATCTTGCCTCTTTGTGTCAGAGCAAAAATCTGGGCAGTTTTACCTGTCATCTTGTGGATAGTTTCTACAAGAGAGAGCATTTTTTCTTGAAAAACCACTTTTTTCAAAATTCTCGGGAAAGTAACAAATCCCCGAGGATGAGTGCTTAAAGGCAAAGAGTCTGTCGATATTACCCCACGAGGATGAAGCAAAATTTCTTGCGTCAACTTTTCAGAACAGAAGTAATCTTTCATCAAGATGTGCCCTTTTTCTGCCGCCAAAAGTAGCAACATACTTTCCAAAGGGTCGCTGTCCAATGCCAGTTCTTTGAGGTTTTTGCCGATATGCTGACGGTTTAGTGGCAAAGAATCGATATAAATGTTCTCTGCTCCCAAAAACTTGTAAAGATTGTCCCAAGGCAAAGCTGATCTGTTTTGGTTGATAGCTTGTTTCACCTTGGCTCTAAACTGCGGATTTAATAATTTTTGGCAGGTAACTTCTAGCCCTTTTGCGTCCATTAACTCGGGTGGTATCAAAGATGCCAAAAGCGTACAACCGTTGTTGTAGAAATAATTATCGAAGGTGAGGTCAAACTTTTCTAAAAGCTCGAAAACTTGTGGTAAGAATTTGCTGTGCTTTTGCCCGATAATCTTCAGGTGTGAGATGTGCAATCGGCAATTCGCTTGCTGTGCCAAGGTGGCTATCTCTTGCAAGCCTTCCACGATTTTGTCGCTCTCGCTTTTCATATGCACGCAAGCTATCACTCCGTGTCGTGCGGCAACCTTTAACAAAGCAAAAACTTCCTCTTTTTGATAATATAGTGCTGGTAAATAAATGAAACCGAAAGTTAAAAGCTTGATACCTGCCTGAAAGCCATCGTTTGCCAATTGACAAATATTAGCAATCTGTTTGCTTTTTAACGAAGCGTTGCTATCCCCTAGCTGTGTATAGCGGAGCACTCCGTGTGATATAGCAGGAACATTGTTAATCGGTAAGCTAGCGGTCTGTAAAGCCTGCAAATATTCTAAAGAGCTTTCCCAACTCCACTTGATAGGCAAATCGCCTATCAGTAACCCTCTGCGGTACTGAGCCTGCTTGTGGCTTGGCATTGGGTGTACTCCTAGTCCGCACTGACCTGTCAGCTCGCTGGTAATCCCTTGCTGCAATTTGCCTCGCAATCCCTCTGGCACGAAATAAGACAGATCGCAATGCGAGTGTGCATCGATAAAACCGGGGGTCAGGTATCGCCCTGCCAGCTCTAGCTTTTGGGCGTTATCACACCGCAAATCTTGCCCTATGGCGACTATTCGCTCGCCGTCCACCAGCACATCTGCACTATAGGCTGGTGTTATGCCGTCTCCGTTTACAATTTGTGCATTCTTTAATAAAGTCTTCATCTTCGCCTACTTTTATTACAAAAAAAACTGCCGACAATCAGTCGGCAGAAACGCAACTTTGCAAGCTTAATCGTTTTATTTCTTGTAAAACCTCACACAGCTAGGACTATCACCCACTTGGAACTCGCTTTTGAGTACACCGGATTGGTAGATGTACAGATGAGCCTTGCTATCAGATGATGTCCAGTTGCTCTGCGTAGTAACCAGATAGTCCCCCTTGGCAACTACCGCCGCTACGGAGTAATCTTTCGCTACCAGCACATCGCTAGTATCTTGCACGCTAAAGAGTCCATTTATGTCGTAGCCAGCCGTGGCGTAGATATTGCCCTTGTACCTCACCAACCGCGATGGATACTTGCCTATCAGGGGCGATGCAGTGCGAGTGCCATCGATAGCGAACTTGTCTATCGCACCGTTGACTCCTGACCACGATTGACCGCCACAAGCCACATAAATCGAGCCGTTATCACAAATAATATCTTGTGGATTTTGCGAGACATCATCGTAAGATTTTATAACTGTCAAATTTTCTGGATTTATCACCAAAAGCTTGCCTGCTGGAGAGTACAAATCTTCAATATCGCTGACATAGAGCGAACCATCTTCGTCGTTGTAGTAGATGTTTTGCAGGCATTCTCCCCCTGCTACAGAGGTTAGTGTGTAATCGGTCAAGTCCACCTTGTGCAACTTGTTAGCTCCTTGGCTGGCGGTAATATATGCCACTCCACCACTAGCGATGACGAATGCGGGCTTCACACCATCGCCCAGCGGAACTTGCTTTATCAACTTGCCGTCGTCCGCACTGTAAATATTCAGGGCACTGTAAGCGGTGGCAGCCACCAGTATTTTATCTTCCCACACACAAAAATCACTTGCCACACTCTCGCTTTCTAGTTGCACGAAGTTTTGCTTAATCTCCACTCCGCTGATGTAGTTGAAAGCCGAGATGTACTTTCCCGTGGAACTAAGCATAAACAAAGTAGAGTCTGCCGAGGTTTTAATTGCCTCGTCATCGTCGTCGTCTAGCCCTAATATATTACACCCCACAAAAAGTTGTAATACAACTCCCACTAAAATAAGCAACTTAAATAATTTCTCTTTCATTTTTTCTCCTTGTTTTTTAATTTTTGAAACTGTAAACTATCTGTAAATCCGACTGCCAGTGAAAGCCCGGCTGTGGGTCGAAAGCGTAGGTGTTGTACTCTTGGTCGAAGACATTGCAAAGCCTGAGGCTAGGACGCAGAGCCAACATTTTGTAAGCAAAATCGCCCGCTAGACTGACATCCCAGAAATCGTACGAGCCCAGATAGGCAGAGCTGTTTACCTGATCGACAGTGGTGTATTGCCTGCCGATGGCACTGTAGTCCACCTCCAGAGTGAGGGGTTTCAGCTTGTAGCCAAAGCCCGCTTTTATCATGCCCACAGGTGTGTAGGGGATGTACTTACCATTATAATCACTACGATCTGTGGCGATGGTGCGACTGATTTTCCCCGAAGCCCAAAAAGCATTACTCAAAAGCACTTTGCCACTTAGCTCATAATATTCGGTGGACGATTTGCCGATGTTGAAAGGCTTCCATCCCTGAAAAGTCCTTTGCCAACTGATGAGATTTTGGTTTTTGGTGTAACTGTAAAACAGCTTGGAGCTGAAGTGCTTGCTCTGCCAAGCTAAGAATGAAGAGTAAGAAGTGGCTTGCTCCGACTTTAGATCGGGATTGCCCATGGCTAATGACCCTGCCTGCCAGAACTTGTCGTAAAAAGACGCAGGACATACGCTTTGCCGATAGCTAGCTCCTGCCGAAAGTAGCTTGCCTTGTAGCAAAACGCTTGCTCTGGGCATAATCTTTTCTTCACTGCCTGCCAGCAGACCTAGCTCTGGCAACACTTTTACCCATGGCAACTCCCACAGGCGAGTGCAGCCCAAACCAGCGGTGTAAAGGTTTTTACTCTTGGATGATATGTCCGCTTCGGCACTCCCATCGTTCTTGCTCTCGTCGTACGAAAAAGTTTCCCCTTTGTAGCTCAGGGGTAACCAGAAGCTCCATTCTTTGTGCTTACAGCTTGGCTTAACCTTGCTGTAAAAAGCACTGAAGTGATGCTCTGCATCCAGCTCTCTGCCGCTGAGTGCTGGGCTGGAGTTGTCGTAGCGACTGTGGAGCAGGTTATACCCCAGATCGCTGTCTATGGCAAGGTGTGCTAGCTGATAGTGATGGCTCAGCGTCGAGACGCTTTGGTGCCCTTGCGAGCTCGCCCCTGTGAAGTAGTCTAGCTCGTTTGTTGCTCCGGGCAAGCCCTTGTCGAAAAAGATGTTGACTTGACGAAACTTGAAGCTGTGTCCATCCAGAGCCAGCGAGAGGTTGTCAATCTGCTTCTGGTTGTCGTCTCGGGTGTGTCTGTTGCCCCAGTAGTCTGTATACTGGTAATCGTTGTCTGCTCGCAGATGGCTGTAGCCGAAGCGGTAGTTATGGTTTTGCGTAAAGCCGTCTATCTGCACGAGGGAGCTTTGCAGACCATAGCTCCCCACTGCTTGAGCAAGCTTCACTTGGCTTTGTCCGCTCAGGCACTGGATAAGATTGAGCTCGCCTCCCACTGCCAGACTGCTAGTAGGCTGGTAGATGTCCACTTCGGCGAAATCGGACACTAGTGAGCCAAAAGTCCCGATGTCCACAGGCTGACCGCTCATATTTAATGGGATGTTCTCCAGAAGCACCAAGCTGTTTTTTGACTTTTGTCCACTCAGAGAAAGCTCAGCAGATTCGCCCGGCAGATTGTGCCCTTTGAGGTAAAACCGCTTGTTCAAAGCCGCTGCCACGCTAGAGGCATCTCCGATTGCCACGACCTCTTGGCTAGCTCGTGGGGCTTTAGCGGGTTTTTTCAGTAATATCACCTCTAGCAAGCTGACCTCAGCCATCGGCACCTCTGGTGCGTTGGGTTTGGGTAGGCTCAGCAGTAGCGTCTGAGAGTGATATTGGGGATGAGAGATTTTGAGCTTGGTGATATTTGGAGGATAGAAGAAAGATCCCGCAGAGTCGGACTCGGTAGAAGAGTTTTGCCAGCTTATCTCTGCCATCGGCACGGGATTGCCAAGGTCGTTTAGCACATTCCCTTGCAAAGCTAAAATCCACCAAAAATGAGCCACAAAAAGAAAGGGGATTACTGTGTTTTTCAATTTAAAAATCTCCTAAAAATAAAAGATCCTCAAATTTTGGCACAACAATCCGCAAGCATTTTTATCGACTTAAACTCTTTGTAAGTCGATGCAATCTACAACAAATTTGGCAGGCTTCCCGGCTGGTAGCTAGCTTTTTTGACTATACGGTCAAAACAAGACAAAAGTTCTTCCCACTTTTACCAAAAAAAGCAGTGAACTTTTTGTAAGCTTTACACGCTACATACGGTGGCAAAGTCCGCTCTTGCGTTTCACAAGATTTCCTTTTAATCTCTATCAGGGATAGAAATTCACCAAAATGAGGTCTATATAAATTTTAAAAGCACGGTAAATTTTAGGGTTTTTTAGTCAACCCATAAATGTAAAGGATGGAAAAGCAATAAAACCACAAATTAGCACAATGAACACGGATTTTATGTTTTGCTTCCATCTGCGTGTTTCTGTGGTTAGGGTAAAAAAACCTTTAAGCTAACAAATCTGCTCTTGCACACAGCTTTGCTCAGAGCAAAATTCCCCAATACACAATTGACACATTTGTCCACTATCGCCTATCTGCTCCTATGAACAAGATTGTTTTTTACCTTACCAAAAATTTTTTTTCGTTACGAGACAAAAAGTGGCTCAACTTCGACTTTGGCTTTATGATTACAGGCATTTTAATCTCCGTGGCAGTGCTGACTTGTGCAATGAGCATCTTCGATGGTTACCAAAAAGCACTCAAGCACCTGTTTTCCAACATCTCACCCGAGATTACTATTTTTAACACAGAGCTGGATCTCTCGGCAAATCCCAAGATTGCCAAATATTCTCAAATCGGCTACGCAGGCGGATTATTAAGCTCACAGAATAACAGTAAATCCGCCATGGTGCAGGGAATAGTCTGGCAAAAAGCACCATTCGCTTACCAAGAGTTTATCACAGCAGGCACAGGCGAGCTAGACTCCGCAGGGCAGATAGTGCTGGGCAAACCTCTCGCCCAAGAGCTAAAGGTGCAAGTCGGCGACGCTATTACCCTCAACCCCTCGTTCACACCCAGGTTCACGCCCATGGGCATCCGCTACGGGGAGAAGGCGTACAAAGTGGTGGGCATCTACTCCAGCGGGTTTTCGCAGCACGACCAGAGCGTATCATTCATCAGCCTGTCCGACTTCCAAAAAACCTTTACGCTGGCAGAAGCCTCGTACTGCACAGGTTTGCGTCTACATAATCCACAAGATTTACAAAAAACGGTGCAAAAACTCCGCCAAGACCTCTATCCCGCAGTGCCGTGGAATCAGCACAATAAGAAATTCTTCGCATTCTTGCAGTTCCAAAAGTTTATGCTTTTTGTCATCCTCTCCCTTCTGGTGGTAGTCGCCTCCTTCGGCGTGGTGAACAATGTGCTGGTCTTCATCCTCTCTCGCCGTGAAGAAATAGGCATTTTCAAATCACTGGGAATGCGACACAAAGATATCAAGCGAACCTTTTTCTTGCGAATATTCGCTATCGCCATAGTGGGAATAATAGTTGGGCAAGCTCTGGGCTACGGCTTGGGCTACTTTTTATCCAAGCAGACTCTATACCTGCTCGACCAAAGCGTCTACCTGATTTCGCACATCCAGACCTCGTTCTCGTGGCAATCGTTCCTTACAATCTTTCTGGTAAGTAGCAGCGTCATCTACTGTGGCGTTTACTACCCTTTACGAAAAATAAAACAAATGGAGATAAGAAACATCCTAAAATGAAAAAAATCGTCATCACCCAAGGAGACCCCTCTGGCATCGGTCAGGAGATTATCGGAAAAGCGTTCCGCTTCCGCAAACTGCATCCACAAGCTGCCTACATCGTCTATGGACACGCACCAGAGCTCAACGCCCAGAAGATTACCTCACTAGCACAAGCGGACACTGCGGGCAAGCTTTACATCCTCGATCTGGGCAAGCCACAGTGCCAGCTGGGACTGCCCGACAAATCCTCGGGGGAGTATAGCCTAAAGGCACTGCGACAAGTGCTCGCCGACCAAGAGCAGATAGACGCAGTGGTAACTTGCCCTATTCACAAGCACGCCATCCAGCTGACCGACCCTAGTTTCATCGGACACACCGAATTTTTTGCACAGGGGCGATACCCATTCGTGATGAGCTTTTTCGGTCCTTACTTCCACTTGGCACTACTCACCACACATCTAGCCCTGCAAGAGGTAGAGCCCACGCTAACCGAGGAGTTTTTCAAGGGAAAGATACGCATCATCTATCACCACAGCAAAAAGATGCTCACCAATCCAAAACTGGCGATGCTCGCCGTGAACCCGCACGCTGGCGAAAACGGAGCTTTCGGCACAATAGACCAAAAGATAAAAAGCTGGCTGGCAGAGCTCAAAGAAGCAGAGCAAATCGAGATTGACGGACCTTTCCCCGCAGACACATTCTTCGCCTACAACTCTGCCAACTACCAGATGGTTATCTCTGCCTATCACGACCAAGGGCTAGTCCCATTCAAGATGCTCTCCAAAGGCAAAGGGGTGAACACCACCCTCGGGCTACCTTTCATCCGCACTTCCGTAGATCACGGCACAGCCTGCGACATCGCTGGGCAAGACATAGCCGACCCCGGCAGCCTCGTCTGTGCCCTAGATTTCGCCGAGAAATGTTTGAAGCTTGAGAGTCAGGAGATTTCAACTTACTCGCATCTAGCACCCATCTACGACCAGTATATGAGCCATGTCCGCTACCAAGAGTGGACACAGTTCGTCTTAGACACTTACCAAGAGGTCAAAGGGTGCAAGCCACAGAAGATACTAGAGCTGGCTTGTGGCACGGCGAACATCGCTTGCCGATTGGTAGAGCAAGGTTACGATGTGCTCGGCGAAGATATCAGCCAGCAAATGCTATCCATCGCAAAAGCCAAGCCTCATCACCCTAGACTGCAGCTTGGCGATATGCTAGAAAAAGCAGGCGATACAGGCTTCGACCTGAGTTTGCTGATGTTCGATAGCCTGAACTACCTTGCCAACCAAAAGCAAATCGCCCAACTCCTGCTTGCCACGCACCACCGCACGACCTCTGGCGGACTCTTCATCTTCGATGTCTCCACGCTCAGAAATTGCCAAGACAACTTCGACGGACTACTCGACTACCAAAAAGATGAGCAACAGTTCGTGATGCAAGAGTGCTATCTACAAGAAGACACACAAGTTACCAACTTCCATTTCTTCCAAAAAAACGGCTACCTCTACGACTCTTTCGTAGAAACTCATCAGCAAAAAATATACTCAGCCCAAACCCTCATAAACCTCATCGCAAAATCTCCTTGGCAATTGAAAGGGGTGTATTCACAGGGTAAACTCATTAGCCCCACCCAAGCAGACCAAGCCCAACGGCTGTTCTTTGTGCTAGGAAAGGACTAATCACAATCAACTGCCAAAATAGCATAACTCTTTCGCTAAGGACCTCGAACTACAAATGGACGCAGAAGCAATCTTGATGAAACCTACGCTTAGTTTTTCACAGGCGACTTGCCAACCTGCACCATCGTAGGCGTATCTACAATCCCGATGGGTGCTTTGGTGCAAATCGACACTATCGTCTCCAACTGCGAAAGCACACCACCAGCTAGATAAAACAATCATCGCAACAGAAAAGGAGTTGAAAATTCAGCTCCTTTATTTATGCAAAAGTTATTTGCTTAGCTAAACGCTAGGCTTTCAAAAATCCGTATTCATATATCTTCGGTTTCATTTTATCATAAACCAGCCAATTACAAATCGCTAACTTGGGGGGTACTTTTAGTGTGGAGCTTTCATTTTACTCAAAGTTGCCATTGCTCATCATCGATTTGTCTGGATTCACCCTTTCGATAATGGCAATGGAAGAACTGTTCGCCTGTTGACCAATAGCAATGTTATTAAAATGCGGATTTAATGTAAAAGAGGGTCGTATTCTAAACTTTACAGCTATTTTTTAGTAACCGTAATAACTATTATCGCTATTTGTCTAAAGCCGATTCGAGAGAAAAGAGTCGGACTTTTAGGTGGTGTGAATATGTTTTGTCGGGGCTAAAAGATGAACTTGAAAAAATAGATAAGCTTTTAGATTACTCTTTATTTAAAAGATAAGATTTTGATTTCGTCTTTAATATAAGCCAAAAAGAGAGGATATTACTGAGTTAGAAAAAAATTAAAAGTAGCAGTGGAAAAGCAAGTTTTTAAAGCTTCTGACATAGCGAATTTTTTTTGAGGGTAAGAGCTACATAGAAAGGTCTCGAACTTTGAAAAAATTGAAAGAGAAAAAGATGATTTAGTCAGATAAACAGAACTTCAAAAAATATACTTTGAGATTTGATAATAACTATTTGCTTCGAGAAATTATAACTCTTTTGCAAAAGATGAAATTTGTTAAGTTGCAACTATAAATTGTTATATTTTTCAAAAAGAATTGTTACATAAATACATTTTATTTATAACCACTTTAAACATAATATGTTGTAAACTTAAAATGATACATTTTTTTGGTAGTTGTTACATTTATGATAAAAATCAAACTTAACAAAAAGCCGATTAGTTAAAAACTAGTCGGCTTTTAAATTTTTGTGTAATCTAGAAAAGGTAGAGCGAGTGAGAGTCGGGGTTTTTGCCGAAGAAAGTTACATCATCTATCTTTTGGACATTCTCTCCGCGGAGCGTGGCGAACATAAATCTTTCCACTCCTAATCCTCCACCCATAGTTGAAGGGAAAACTGGGGAGCCGTCATTTTTTTTCATGCTGGAGTACATCAAAAATGGACCGTAGCCAGCTAATTCTTCGATATTTTCTAGGTAGCCGTCTTTGATGACAGGTCTTGATTTGAGTACTTTGTTCGCCAAGATCCTTTCTACTATCGGTTCATAAAGCCACTCTCTGACTCCTCCAGAAAGAATTTCCTTGGCAGTGAGAGTTGTGCCGTCTTTTTTAATAGTTTTGGCTACAAGGTCGTAGTTGAAGATGTTCTCCGAAGTTACCTCGTCCAAAGACAGGCTTGAGCCGTCTTTTTGCATAAAGGGGTAGATAAGGTCGTAGTTTTCTCGCTTTATGCCTGTAATCCAAAAGAATTGTTCGCTAGATTCTTCGCCCACAGCTTCTTCGCCAACTTTTTTGCCGTATTTTCCCACAGCGTAGTCGTATGTGTATGTGGGAAATGGTATGTTTGGAATAGGAAATTGCACGCCGAGTGCGTCCATATCTTCTTGGTTGTTTTTGTTTATCTCTTGGCAGATATGCTTTATCATTCTTTCAAATAGGTTGCGAGCTTTGGTGCAGTCTTCTTTTATGAGTTTTAGTACTTCGCTTTCTTTGCTAAAGTACTCGTCCAAAGCAATATAGCGATCTCTTTTTACTTCAATGTCTATTTGAGAAAAATCTATTAAATAGCGTCCTCTTTGTTTGTGATTTGGGCTTTCTAGCTCAAGACGGATGTTGGGGGAATCGGTAAAAACGCCTTTGATTTTGGGATTGGAGCACGCTAAAAGTTTACTATAAATCATTGAATGGGTGGTTACATAGTTGTTGCCTTTGTAGGAGATGACAGGTGTGTGCTCGATATCGTGTGCTAGGGGATCGGTAACGACGCTCATCAATATTTTTTCCAAATTTATGAGACCTTCGTTTGCCAAAAACTGGGTAGCGGCGTTCATAAAGGTGGTTTTAATTTTGAAAACATGGAACAGTTCGTCCGAAAGCCATTTTTGTTTGTAGTTATCACCGATGTATTCTTCTAAGGTTATTCCTTGTTGTCGTAGACCTGATTGAAAATTGCTAAGACATTGCCCGATTCTGTCAAAGTTAGATTCCATAATTGTATCCTTTCCCTTATTTTAATGTGTTCTCATCTTCAATCAAAGATAAAAAATAGGTCTTTGTGTCAATAATAAATTTTAAACGGGTTGGGCGGTACACAGTAAAAGTATCCACCCTTATTTATTTTTTCTATATCTTTTAAATAACAATCTGTGATTATTGGGCTAATGTTCAAAACATTAAAATTAGGTTTCCTAGAATTTTCCCGCAAAATTTGCTTCGGAGTCTTACCTTTTCGCCCTCTGTTTCCTCTAAAATGATTAAAATACAGCGTATAACTGTGTGCTTTACGCACAAAATCGTTGCAATCATCAAATTCATCAATCAGATAAAACTCGTCCTCTACCAGCCGATGAGCACTTTCAACATCAGAATTAAAAGTGGGCGAACCCTTGGGGATAAGCGAATGATTAGCACCATTTATTTGCACACTTTTTTGAAAAAAGCTAAAAACCCTTTTTCTTCGGACTCACAAACTCTGAGCCATTGTCGGTTTGAAAAGTAACTTTGGAAAGATCAACACCACAACTCTTTAATCTTTTAGACAAAAAATCGATATAAATCCCTGCATTTACGGCTGTTTTCTCATAGCAATAACCGATGAATTGCATACCAGTTTTGTAGTCTCTAGCAGTGATTTGATAGCGAGGATAATTTTTGTACTTAATCCCCTCAAACAATTCTGGCATATCGGTCAAATACTTAATATCCACTTGGATTTTTTCAAAAGGTTTTGCCCTAGCTCGCATTTCACTTAAATCTTTGCGTTGCTGATATTTCCGTTTCTTTTTCTTTACCAAACCAGCATCACAGAGCTTTTTATGAACAGTCGAAGCTGAACAATTTAACTGCAAATGGTCAATAATTCGCCTAGCTCCCCAGCGGTTTTTTGCCTTTTTACGACAAACTACTATTTCCTCTATTATCTCAGATTTTAAGCGATTTGGGAAATTTTGCTCTTTTCGAGATTTATTAACCAAACCATCCTCGCCCTTTTCTTTGTAGGCTTTGACCCACTTTCGCACAGTTTTTCTAGTGGTCTCAAATTCTCTAGCTGCAGCGGAAATAGATGTTTCATTTGCAAATTTCACCAAATTTTTCCGATAAAATTTCTTGTCTTTTCTACTCATAATTTTCAAATTGTCTATATATTTATTCATAATGGTCAAATTACAGCTCTCACGGCTGATTTGACCATTTTTTTTACAGACTATTTCTCCATTTTTCTAATTAACTTTTCCATTTTATCATAAACCAGCCAATTACAAATCACTAACTTGGGGTGGATACTTTTAGTGTGGAGTTTCCACTTTCACCACAAAATGTCCTTGACATTTTAGCCTAAGATTTTTCTTACCTTGAAAAAAACTCGAGGAAAAATGAGAAAAAAAATACTTTTTATCCTGATATTTTCAATCACTTATCTTAATGCTCTCGACACTATTTGTAAAACTAATGGTGAAGAACTTAAATGTAAAGTTGTCGAAATAATCGACGATGAAATAAAATACAAAAAAGGATTAGAATCCAATGCTACTTTAGAAACTATTCCAATCTTTGAAGTTCTTTTCATAAAATACGCAAACGGCGAAAAAGATAATTTTTATAGGCATAACAACTCAAAAGCGACTTTGCTAAGAAAAATAAAGAAAAGCCATAAAAACTTCTACCTTTTTGGAGGATATGGCTCTTCTTGGCTAGATTCTAAAAATTCTTCTGAATCTTTTTCGTACGAAAATGTTCCCTCGTTTGCACTAGGGTTTGGATTTAATCAACAACCTTTTAACTATTTCGGGTTTCATGAAGAAATTATGATTTCTAAAAAAGGGGCAGAAGAAAAATATGAAAGCGGAGATAAGTGGAATTATAGTGATGATATTGAAATTTATTATCTTGATTTTCCTGTATTACTAACATTTAAGCCTATTATTCACAGCCAATATTTCGTCCCTTATCTTAGCTTGGGAGGCAGAATAAGTGGATGTCTTAGTATAGTTACTGAAGATTATGCATTTCTTGACTATGGCATTATTACTGGTGCTGGCTTAGAAATAAACAACTATTTTATCCTAGAGTTTCGCTACGATGTAGGACAATCTAACATCTACGAAGAAAATCAACATCGTTGGAATCAGAATATTGATTGCGAGCTAAGAAATAAAACTTTGTACGGGATTATAGGAGTGAAATTTTAATTATGAAGAACTTGTCTATTTTTGTATTCCTCTTTGCAAGCACTTTCCTTGGAGCTTTAGACAATCTTTGCTTAAAAAACGGCGAAGAGATAAACTGCAAAATTGAAAAAATCACGCCTAAGTGGATTAAGTACAAGAAAGCTACAAACTTAAATGGGCCCATATACAATTTGGAGAAAGAAACTGCTCTCTTCGTAAAATACGAAAATGGAGAAAAAGAAATCTTTGGTAAAAACAAACCTCTAGAAAATTTTCCTTCCTCTGCTTCTCAAATTGAAACTAAGACTGAAAATAACAAGAAAAATTTCGCTTTATTATTAGGTGGAGGAGTTACCAAGATTGTCACAGATGACTGGGAATCAGACATTATCCCATCGTTTATGATTGGTGGTAGTTATACCATCCCAGTCAATGACAATTTTTCTTACGATTTGGGAATTGCTATCTCCAAGAAAGGTGGAGAAAAAGAAACAAGCAACACAACTACTGAGCTTAACATAATAAGTATAGACTTTCCTCTACTTGTCAAAGTCAAAGTAGTCCCCCAATCACCTTTCTACTCTTTATTCGGCATCAGAACTAGTATTATAGTGTACGACGATTACCAATACTCCTACACCTATTATACTGGATACACTACGAAATACGAAGATAACGATCCTTTTAAACTTTTTTCCGCAGGCTTAATAGGAGCAGTTGGCTACGAGTTTTCTAAGAAATTTAACTTAGAAATTCGGTTTGACTATGGCATCTCCGATCTTATTAATGATGATGATATTGGAGATAGCCACTATGACCGAGCTGTATGGGGCGTTTTAGGAATAAACTTTTAATAACTTTTTAAAACATAGAAATTATACAATTAAAATCCACCCCACTGAAAATCCTTGACATTTTAGCCTAAGATTTTTCTTACCTTGAAAAAATAAAATAAATTTCAAAGGCGGTAAGATGCGTCATAAATCTCCCGATACTGGACAAATAGACATTTTCAGACCTTTCTTATTCGAGATGCTGGACAAAAGCCATCCTTTGTGCAAACTCGCAAAAGAAATAGACTGGGAAGCTATCGACAAAGAGTTCGAGCCATACTACTCCGATCTTGGGCGAGGCTCTAAGCCTATAAGGTTACTCTCCTCTTTGCTCATCTTAAAAAACATCTACAATATTTCCGATGAGGTCGTGGTAAACCGCTGGAGCGAAAATCCTTTTTTTCAGTACTTCAGCGGAATGGAGTACTTCGACTGGCATTTGCCTTGTGACTCTAGCGAGCTTACCTACTTTCGTCGCAGAATTACCCCCGCCGGCGTAGAGTTCCTAGACAACCTGAATATCAGTACCGCCAAACCAGAATGATACCACTAGCTGAACTGCAAAGACCCACCTGCGAAACTGAGCTAGTAGGACAAACCAAACTACTCAAAGATTCCCCTGTACTTACCGACTTTATGCAAGGCAAATATCTTTCATCTTTTGTAATGTGGGGACCTCCCGGCTGTGGCAAAACCACTATCGCCAAAATCGTACTCAAAAACAGTCAACTCCCATGGCAACAATTTTCGGCGGTGCACTCTAGCATCACCAAAATCAAAGCGTTTATGGCTCAAACAGAGCAAATTTTTACGATGAACAAACAAGCCACTATCTTCTTCATCGACGAAATTCACCGCTTCAACAAAGCTCAACAAGACGCCTTTTTACCTTATATCGAATCGGGTGCCATCATCCTCATAGGTGCCACCACAGAAAACCCCTCTTTTGAAATTATCTCTGCCCTACTCTCGCGTTGCCATTTGTTTGTATTAGAGAGTCTGAACACTACTGAAATTTTAGAAATCGTCAGCAGAGTGAAGACAGGCAATATAAAAATCGACAAGTCTGTGTTAAAATACATCGCCGACATCTCTCAAGGCGATGCCAGAGTAGCTCTACGAGACTTAGAGTTACTTTTGCAAAGTGGCGAAAAGGAGATAGAACTTGCCACAGCACAAACCATCTTGCAATCCAAAGCCGCCATCTACGACAAAGACGGCGAGGAACATTACAACCTCATATCCGCCTTACACAAAGCAGTAAGAGGCAGTGATCCGCAGGCATCCCTGTATTGGCTAGCTAGGATGCTCCAAGCTGGAGAAGACCCCAAGTTTTTAGCACGCAGAATGATCCGCATCGCTAGTGAAGATATAGGGCTAGCAGATCCACAAGCTCTAGTACAAGCAGTAAGTGCCCAAAGAGCCTTAGATTGTGTAGGAATGCCCGAGGCTAGTGTAAACCTTGCCCAAGCGGTAATCTATCTAGCGACAGCACCCAAAAGCAACAAAATAGAGATGGCTTGGATAAAAGCTGCCAATCAAGCTTTGCAAACTCAACATCTGAAAGTGCCTTTTCACATCCGCAACGCTCCTACCAAAGTAATGCAAGAGCTAGGTTACAATGAAGGTTACAAATACTCACACAACTTCCCCAACGCCTACGCTTATCAAAAATATTTTCCCGATAAAATGCAAGAAGACACCTATTACTCTCCCACAGATTTCGGCTTTGAATCCGAGATCAAAAAGAGAATAAACTGGTGGAAAAATTTAAGAAATAAAGAGTTAAAGAAAGGTAAAAAATGAAAATCAAAAACATAGCCATTATCGCCCATGTTGACCACGGCAAAACCACCTTGATGGACACCATCTTGCGAGCAACTGGCACATTTAGCCAGAGAGAGGAGCTAGTGGAGCGAGTGATGGACTCCGATTCTCAAGAACAAGAAAGAGGCATCACCATTTACGCCAAGAACGCAGCTGTAAACTACAAAGAGCATAAGATTAACATCATCGACACCCCAGGGCATGCCGACTTCGGTAGCGAAGTAGAGCGAGTCCTCAAGAGCGTGGACGCAACTATCTTGGTAGTGGATGCACACGAAGGTCCAATGCCCCAAACGAAGTTTGTTTTGCAAAAATCTATCGAGCAAGGCAAAAAAATATTGGTAGTCATCAACAAGATAGACAAGCCTACCTCTCGTCCAGATTGGGTCATAAATCAACTTTTCGACCTTTTCGTCAGCTTAGGAGCCAGCGATGAGCAACTGGACTTCCCTTATATCTATGCTATCGCACGCGATGCCATTGCCATAGCAAACCTAGACGACCCCCATGTAAACATAGACCCACTGCTAGACTTCATCCTTGAACACGCTCCCGATGCTCCCAACGACGAGAAAGCACCCTTTAGAATGCAACCAGCCACACTAGATTACGACAACTTCTTGGGTAGAATAGCCATCGGCAGAGTTTTTGAAGGAACTATCAATGCCAAAGACGAAGTGTGGATTACCAGCAAAAACGGGAAAAAGAAAGGCAAAATCGAAAGGCTCTTCACTCATCAAGGACTAAAAAGGGTGGAAGTGAAGTCTGTCTCGGCTGGAGACATCGTAGCCATCGCAGGCATCAGCGACATCTATGTCGGGCAAACCATCGCCCAATACGAAGACACACCCGCTATCCCTGCCACCAAGATAGACCCTCCCACCTTAGCGATGAACTTTATGGTCAACACTTCTCCATTTGCTGGCAAAGAGGGAAAATTCGTAACCGGCAACCAAATAAAAGAAAGATTGCTTCGTGAAACACAAACCAATGTGGGTCTCAAACTAGAAATTTCCGAGACTTCTGACAAAATCAAAGTACTAGGTCGTGGAGAGATGCACTTAGCTGTTCTTATCGAAAATATGCGACGAGAAGGGTTTGAATTGCAAGTATCCCAAGCCGAAGTTATTTTGCACGAAAAAGATGGCAAAATCTGGGAACCTGTAGAAAATGTAGTCATCAACCTACCAGAAGCTTACTCTGGAGCAATTATCAATCTGCTATCCCAACGCAAAGGCGAACTCCTGAGTATCAACAGCGAAAACGGGAACTCGACTCTAGAATTTGAAGTACCATCTCGTGGGCTTTTGGGCTTTCGCTCAACTTTTGTAGTAGTTACCAAAGGCGAAGGCACGCTCTTTAGTGGATTTAGCAAACTTGCCCCCTACTATGGAGAGATCCGAAAAAGACAAGCAGGTTCACTCATCTCTGGTGAAACAGGCAAGGCAACAGGTTACTCTCTCTGGAAATTGCAAGACCGCGGTCCGCTATTCATCTGTGCTAACACCGAAATTTATCAGGGAATGATTTTGGGCGAGTCCAACAAAGGGCAAGACCTCACCGTCAACGCTATCAAAGGCAAAAAACTCACCAATGTTCGCTCTTCTGGTGCCGACGACTCCATCGACCTTGTGCCACCAATACAAATGACCTTAGAGAAAGCTCTAGAGTACATCAAAGAGGACGAATATGTGGAGATTACACCATTGAGTATCCGTTTGCGTAAAAAATACCTCACAGAGCACGAAAGACGCAGGAACTATAAGAAGTAACCAAGTGAACAAAAGTAAAGCCAGCTACATAGAGGGAGTCGTCTCAATCCTCATCAACACAGGATTGTTCGCTCTCAAACTATCCGCTGGCATGCTATCTGGCTCGATTGCATTAACAGCCGACGCGTGGCACACCCTATCAGACTCGCTAAGCTCCATCATCGTGATATTTGGGGTCAAACTCTCGTCGCGAAAAATCGACAAAGAGCACCCCTTTGGGCACGGACGCTGGGAACAGATAGCGTCTATCTTCATAGGCATCCTCTTGGCTCTTATCGCCTACGATTTCCTAAAAGACGCCATCGTACAATTGCAAGCCAGACAAACAGCAAACTTTGGCACATTCGCCATCGTTGTTACCATCGCATCCATCTTACTCAAAGAAGCACTAGCTCAATACGCCTTCTACATCGGCAAAAAAACGCAAAACCTCTCTGTGAAAGCAGATGGCTGGCATCATCGAAGCGACGCCTTCTCTTCGGTCATCGTCCTAGTCGGCATCCTCTTCAGCCACCGCTTTTGGTGGATAGACAGCTTACTTGGGATTATAATCGCCCTCATCCTCTTTTATGCAGCTTATCAGGTAATCAAAGACGCCATCGACAAAATATTGGGCGAAAAACCCAGCCAAGAACTAATCGAGAAAATCGAAGCCCTTATCCAGTCGAACTTTAGCCAAAGCTTCTCCCCACACCATTACCACATCCACAACTATGTCAGCAATCAAGAACTCACCTTTCACATAAAAGTTGCCGATAATATGGATGTGCTCTCTGCTCACCAAATAGCCACAAAAATCGAAAACTTAATCAAGAAGCAGCTCTACATCATCGCCACCATACACATCGAACCCGAAGGATTTGAACACGAAAGCGACTAAACTACAAAAAATTTTATCATCTATATCGTCTTATTGGCTTCCACATAATCTATCATATTTTGCACATCTTTGCTAGTATTTATCGCAACAAGCCTAACCTTGGGATGTGCATTTGTAAAAACTCTAAACACTTGGTCTGCAAACGCTTGTCCAATACTCTTCACTTCGTCAAAATCAAGAACAACTTCCAAAAAACGCTCAAACCTACTTACCAATCTTTTGGCTTGCGACCTTGAAAATAAATTTTCTCCCTCATACTCCATCAGCTTAACCGCAACTACAGTTCTGTGAAAACCAGGATTTTTATCTGGATCAGCAAATTCATTAAAAACATCAGCTATTTTCAAAGTAGAACTTTTAGAAATTTTCATCATCACAGTAGTTCCTTTCATCTTTCTTTTACTCTTATTTTCAAACAACCAATCTTCAGATCCTCTATTACTAATAAAATCAAGCTCATCGGAAATAATCTTGAAAGAGTCGAAAATCCTAGAAGTAAAAAAAATCCCCTCTCCCGTATGATTTTCTGGATCAGAAGTAAATTTCCCCTTTGCCAATTCCAGAATAGCGAACTTAGGATCAGCAAGTTTAAGGTCTCTTTTTATTTTATTAAAAATTCCCACTCCATCATCTCTTACCCAAATCTCAACTTTTTTTGCATCAATAAAAAGGTTAATTATTAAAGTCTTCCCCTCCGAATGGTCGATTACATTATTCACCATCTCCGTAAATCCATACTGACAAACGGCTCTCACATTCTCTGGGAACTCCTTTATTCTAGGGGAAACATCTTCTCGCCAAATGGTGTCTTCTTCCAAACTTTTTGATATTTTTTTGCTTATGTCAAAACAGCTCTTTTTGAGTTTGTACTGGGGATAGCGACCTTTCCCTCTTTTCTCAATTATGTTATCTCTGATAAGCTCATTCAAATACTTAAAAGCTGTGGGTTTGGTTATACCAAAATGCTTAGTTACCGCCGAAGAAATATCGTTTGGGTACAGCTGAATATTATCAATCACAAAATTCTTAATAGCTTCAACTATCTCTTTCGTAAACTTCATAAACACCCTCCTAAGTAAACAAAATATAATCAAGTTTAGCTGTAAAGCAAAAATAAAAAATTTTATCAATAAAGATATACGCTTTAAACATAAAAAAATCCCCTGTCCATAAAGAACAAGGGAGTTTTTAATCTAGTAGTGTAAACTACTCAGCTATCTCTTTGTCCAACTCTTGGAAACTTTGCGAAGCTTTGAAAGCGTTGTAAAGAGCCTCTTCTTTCTTGATTTCACCCTTCAGCACTTTGTCGATAATGTCTTTAGGAACTGACAAACGAACAAAAGCTTTGTAGATGCCATCTTTCTTGATAATCTCTCGCTTGCTCACATAAGTGCCACTAAATTTCGTGTTAGCAACGGTTTTCACAGTTTTGCTAGTAAGAGCAGTAATAGTCGGATTGTCCGTACCAACCTCTTCCATATAGTTCTTCACCATGCCTTTGACATACACCTCTACATAATTGGCAGACTCCAAGCGAGCGTTTGCCACCGCAGCGTCATACGCCAAATTCTCGTTATGCTTCTCAGCATTTCCGAAAAAGAATAAGTTCTCATCACTGTTTTGCTCATCGAACCAAGCGGGACGATAAACTTTTTCGAATCCTTCTGGTCGTTCCACTTCCTCAGAAGCGGACGAGCAACCGACTACCATCACAGTAACCAGAGCCAAAGCCATTAAGACTAACTTTTTCATATTTCCTCCTTAACTTTCACAAAGTCTTAGGACACCAAGCAGATTACAGATTAACTCTGTTCTTCTTCGCGTTAATAAGTTTTTCCAGCGTAGCAACAGGATTTTTGCTCTTGGCAAGCAAAATCATAGCAGCCACTACAACAGGCTTGAAGCTAGCTTGATGATAAGTGTCTTTAAGATGCTTATCAAAAACTTCTCTAGTTACCTCTCCCTCTTTACAAGAAAGACCAGTAACATCAGCAGGAAGCGGGTGCATATACAAAGCGTTGTTGGTCAAAGATTCCATCTTTGCATCGTATTCCCAGCTAACATGTTTTTTGTTCTCAGCCAAACACTCTTGTTCCAAAAATTTCAAGCCAGCTTGGTCTCCAGCGTGCAACAAGTCGCGACGACGCTCCATCACACCAAAAGAAGCCCAAGATTTAGGACAAACAACATCCGCATCTTTCATCGCCTCAGACATATCGTGTACAACTTTGAAAGTTCCACCAGTCTCAGCAGATTGCTTTTTACAAGTATCCAAAACATTAGGAAGCAAATCGTAACCTTCTGGGTGAGCCAAAGTGATATCCATGCCAAATCTAGACATCAGCCCTATCATTCCTTGAGCAACCGACAAAGGTTTGCCATAACTTGGAGAGTAAGCCCAAGACATCACCAACTTTTTGCCTTTCAAATTTTCCAAAGAACCAAAATGATCTTTAATCTTACACAAATCACTCATAGATTGAGTCGGGTGATCGATATCAGATTGCAAAGAGATAACATTAGGTCTTTGGTGCAAGATACCCTCTGCATGACCGAACTTAACAGCCTCAGAAACTTCTCTTTGATATCTATCTCCCTCGTGGATATACATATCATCACGAATACCGATAACATCAGCCATAAAGCTCACCATGTTAGCGGTCTCTCTCACAGTCTCGCCGTGAGCGATTTGAGATTTATTCTCGTCCAAATCTTGCACAGTCAGCCCAAGAGCGTTACATGCAGAAGCGAAGCTAAAACGAGTTCTAGTAGAGTTATCGCGGAAAATAGAAATTCCCAGTCCACTATCAAAAATTTTGGTAGAGATACCTTGGCGGTGCATCTCTTTTACGAGCTCCGCTGTAAGCATAGTTGCTTTGATCTCGTCCATAGATTTCTCCCAAGTAAGCAAGAAATCTTTACCAAACATGTCGATGTTGAGCTTTTTTAAAGCTGCAATGTTTTCAGATAAAATTGACATTTTTTTCTCCTATTTAAAAAATAAATTTATTAAAAAAGTTTTACCACTTATTGCTTCAAATCTCGACCAACCTTTTTTTAGTCAAGAATTTTGTAAAAAAGTTTAAACATTTTGCACAAAAAAAATTGACACAAACTACCAACTCTCCAATCATCTAAAAAATAAATCTTAAGGACAAAGAGATACGATGAAAAAAAAATATCTGCTCTTACTTGCTTTTGCCTGCAATTGCAGCTTGCTGTGTGCTTTATCTGGCAAAATCATCTTCCAAGAAAGTTTCCAAAACTACCCCTACGACAACTTCCCTTTTGCAAACAACTGGCAAATGCCTTACTCTGGGGCAGGAAGAGACAAGCAGATAATCAAAGAAAAAGACGGCAACAAATACATCCATCTGGAAGGGGCATCGCACTGGTCTGCCAACGCCGTAAAAGAGCTAGAGATGACCCCCAAACAAGTGTACCTAGAGGCTCTGATACGCTGCAACAACCTCTTGGGAGCAGGCAACGAGCTAATGGAGATGGCATCTATCGGATTTTACAACCACAAAGCTAGCACTTGGGGATACATCTTCGCTGGGGTCAAATTTGACTGGAACGGCAATATCGTCTTCGGGCAACTAAACGCACCAGATGTTACCAACAAAGTCGTAGGCAAGTGGAAACCCAAGAAATGGTATAAAATCAAAATATTCTACAGCCCCGAAAAAAACACCGCATCACTGTGGATAGACGGCAAGTTGCTGAGCAAAGACCTTACCCTGCCACCTGTGCTGGGAGCCTACAACGCCATCGTGCTAAAAGGTGGAAACGGTGCAGATCAAACCTCTTGCGACTTCGATGATATCGTGGTTTACACTCTGCTCAAACCTATCTCACTAATAGGAAAGACCCTAGAAGGCGAGAAACTCTATGAGCAAAAAAAATACAAGCAAGCACTAGAAGTTTTCCAAGAGATACAAGAGTTCTACCCCGAAAACATCCACAATCTGGGCAACCTCAGCATCACTTACCACAAACTAGCCAATCCAGAAAAATGCCGAGAACTAGCGTTTAATATATTAAAAAAAGGCAAAGCAAAACCAAAAGAAAAAGCGTCCGCCTACTACAACATCGCTCTGGCTTACCAAGGCAACCAGATGGCACAAGCCTACTACTACAAAAAAAGCTACGAACTGAACAGCGTCCCCTTCCTAAAAGAAATTTTAGACTCTCTGCCTAATACGCTGGCTTACGATAACTTCGATACATACTCTTCTGACTTGACCTTTTGGGATCAATCGGACTGGGAGCTCACCTCTGCTGGCAAATCCGAAAACTTACAAAAACTCACCAGCGAGTTTTGCATCTCGCCCGACTACAGTTTGCAATTGATAGCCGACACCATTTTACCAGCATGTGCTCACAGATTTTTGGACATCAGCAACAGGCAGCTGATCTGCATGTCTGTTTGGGTAAAAACAAAAAACCTTGCCCAAAGCACAAAAGATGGACAAGAGACAAAGTTCGGATTTTACAGCCTCTCGCTAGGACAATACGGCTACTTCTTCGCCGGCATCAAGTTCAAAAGCGACCACCTGCTCTACTTTGGTAGCAGTGCCCAGAATATGGAAAACCACCAACTAACTCACTGGAAGCCAAACACTTGGTACAAGATAGAAATTGAGTACAACCCCCTCCAAGACATCGGCAGTGTAAAAGTCAACGGTCAACTAAAAGCAGAAATGATAAACCTAAACAACTCCTATCCTCCCAGTGCCAACTCTGTGTGCCTGCTAGGTGGCAACCACACGCAAACTATCAGCTATTTCGACGAAATCGCCGTATTTAACAAAAAGTGGAAAAGCAACCTTTTCAAATAGCATTATCTAAAATAGCCTAAAAAACTCTTGACCAAATTTTTCGTATTTCCTTTGTCTAATTTTATTAACCAAATCAATTTCTATATCTCGACTAAGGAGTAAAATTATGGATATTATCGTAGAACCCATCAAAGTGCCAGCAGACACCAACATCATATTCGGGATGAGCCACTTCATCAAAAGCGTAGAAGACCTCTACGAGGTGATAGTCAACACCGTGCCCAGTGCAAAGTTCGCCATAGCCTTCAACGAAGCCAGTGGACCATGCCTTGTGCGGTACGAGGGCAACGACGAGCGACTAATAGAAGCCGCCAAAGAAAACCAACGCCGTATCGGTGCAGGACACACCTTTTTAATTCTCCTCAAAGACGCTTTCCCCATCAATGTCTTGCCCGGAATAAAAGATTGCCGAGAGGTCGCCACGGTCTATTGTGCCACAGCCAACCCTGTGCAAGTGCTATTGGTGGAAAAAGACGGCGGTCGCGGTGTCATCGGCGTTATCGACGGCAAATCACCAAAAGGCATAGAATTGATTAATGAAAAGCGAGACAGGATAGAACTTTTACGCAAAATAGGCTATAAAAAATAATATGCCTAATTACATCGAAATCCCAGTAAATAACAACATCCGTTATGGTAATATCTACTCGTACTCCTTGCTAGGAATAGACGCTTATCCCATACAAATAGAAAGTGATATCCGCACAGGTATTAGCAAATTTGCCATCGTAGGTCTGCCGTCCTCATCTGTAAAAGAGAGCAAAGATCGTGTGAGTGCTGCTATTCGCAACTCTGGTTTCGACTTCAAGCCTTTTGTGTACACCATCAACCTCGCTCCAGCAGACTTACCCAAAGACGGAGTAGCTACCGACTTACCCATCGCTTTGGCAATCCTTAGAGCTTCTAAGCAACTGCAATATCCCAGCAACTTGAAGTACGCATTTGTAGGAGAGCTAGCACTAAACGGAAAACTTCGCCCCGTGAAAGGCATCTTGCCCATGGTAATGCAAGCCAAAAAAAACAAACTAGACGCCATCATCTTACCCAAAGAGAATGTGCAAGAGGGGTCTATCGTCGAAGGGATAAACATCATCGGCGTAGAATCTTTGCAAGAGTGCATCCGCTTCCTACAAAAAGAGATAACTATTGAACCTGCTCCTTTCCAATTTGACCAAAGACAACTCAAACCTCAGCAAAGTCTGGATATGTACGATGTCAAAGGGCAACTGCAAGTAAAAAGGGCTTTGGAAATAGCCGCAGCAGGTGGACACAATATCTTGATGATCGGACCTCCCGGCTCTGGTAAAACAATGCTCGCCAAAAGGTTGACATCCATCCTGCCAGATATGAGCCTAGAAGAAATATTGCAGACCACCAAGATTTACTCCATAGCAGGCAAACTCATCGACCAAGAGCAAAATATCGTTGCCACAAGACCTTTCCGCTCACCACACCACACCATCAGCGACATCGCCCTCATCGGTGGGGGATCTTACCCCAAACCGGGCGAGGTCTCTTTGGCACACAACGGCGTCCTTTTCTTGGACGAGCTCCCCGAATTCAAAAAGAATGTGCTGGAAGTACTACGACAACCACTGGAAGACGGCACAGTCTGCATAGCTAGAGCCAATAGCACTCTAAACTTCCCAGCGGACTTTATGCTCGTAGCATCGATGAACCCATGCCCATGCGGCTATTACGGCAGCAACCTGTCCGGCCACGAGTGCACCTGCTCGCCCGCAGCCATACAACGCTATCGCTCACGCATCTCGGGTCCACTGCTAGACAGGTTCGACATCCATATCGAAGTCAGTGCCCTGAAGTACGAAGAGCTAGAAGCTCTGCCCAGTGGCGAACCATCCGAAAAAATTAGACAACGAGTAAACGAAGTCCGTCAACAGCAAAGAGAAAAGCTCTCGGACATCTTCTCCAACTCGCAGATGCTCCCTAAGCACATCAGGAAATATTGCCAAATTGACAAAGAAAGCTCAAAAATCCTAAAAACAGCCATCGAACAAATGGGGCTCTCCGCCCGTGCTTACGACAAAATCCTCAAAATCTCACGCACCATCGCCGATATGGCAGGTAGCGAAAAAATTCAAGCACAACATATCTCCGAAGCCATCCAATACAGAAGTCTGGACAGGAAATTTTGGGAGTGAGAAAAAGGGGTTGACAGGAAATGGGAGAGATTCTGATTATAGACAAATCGTTTGGGGATTAATGGATATTTTAAAAAAAACAAAGCAAAAACTAATAGTTTTGGGATATTCTAAAAATACACAAAGCTCTTATCTGCATTATTTAGGTTTATTTTGTAAAACTTTTAATTCTCAAGAAATAAACCATCTTTCCATCATAGAAATTGAAAAATGCTTTTACAATTTAATCCAAACCAAATCTCTTTCCTACTCTGCTCAATCTCAATATATCAATGCGATAAAATTTTATTTCGAAAAAGTTATAGGTAATCCAAAAGCTCTCTACAAATTACAAAGACCCAGAAAACCAAAGAGATTGCCAAATATCATGAGTAAAGAGGAGATTAAAATACTACTAAATGCCATCTCTAATATCAAACATAAAGCTATCCTGTATCTCATCTACTCAAGCGGTCTACGACTAAGTGAATTAATAAATTTGAAAATAGAAGACATTAATAGTGACAGAATGTTACTAAATGTAAAAGGAAGTAAAGGGAAAAAAGATAGAACTACAATTTTGGGCAAGCAAAGCTTAAAAATACTTAGAACATATTACCAAAGTTACAAACCTAAAATCTGGCTATTTGAAGGAATAAAACCAGGTACAAAATATTCCTCCAAATCAGTACAAAATATTTTAAAAGTAAATCTTCAAAAAACAAAAATAAAAAAACATTATACTATCCACACATTGAGACACTCTTTTGCCACTCATCTTCTGGAACAGGGGGTAGATTTAAGATATATCCAAGAGCTGTTAGGACACAATAGTAGCAAAACTACCGAAATATACACTCATGTCTCAAACAAAAATCTAAGCAACATTATTTCTCCTCTTGATACAATTTTTCAGATAAATGAGAAATAAACGAATGTTTTATTCGCATATTATCCCTAATTGGTGTTCTATACGACATATTGCGTATAGTAGATTGTTAGTGTTAATTGAGAGAGCAACCATGAACCAAAGTGCTGCTAGATGAAATATACAATTACAAATACTGAAATAAACAATAAACGGGCTTCGGAATTCGAAACTAAATCACTTCTTTATCTAGTAGGATTTAGAAAGGATAGTCACGAAGTAGATGTTCTTGCCGTAGATTGTTTAAATGATGTTACTGGTATAAATAAATCATTTGACAAACTTTGGGATGTTCAAGCTAAAAATCATTCTACTCTGACTCCAAAGAAAATAGGGAAGTTTCTATATACTCTATTTGATAATTACACATCAGAGGTTGACTTTTTTGATTATATATTGTTTGTGCCAAAGTTAACTTCTGATTATTTAATTGATGATAGTTTAATGACTTATGGAATTGACAACATCAATCCTGACACAAAAAAAAGAATTAAAAATGGATTAATTTCCGAGATTAAGAGGGTTTTGGGTTCTTGTAACGAATCCGTGGTAGATTCATTCTTAAATATTGTTTTGATAGTACAGGATAATAAGAAAATCAGCACTTATATAAAAGGGATTACTCGTTTCAAAAATAAAAAAATCAGAGGAGAAGACTTTTACAAAAGTGTATTCGAGGATATTCGAGATATTCAATCGGTAAAGAAAAACAGCTACATTGAAGGTATAGTATTAACAGACATCAAAGATGTTTTATCATTGAATCGACATTTTTATGCAAAGGATATTAATACTTTAATCATTAATAGAATAATCGGTTGTGATATATTTGCTACACCTTACACAATATCATTTTTACCTGAAATAAGAAAAACAGCAGATGATGATTCTGCTAAAGACCTACTACAAGATTGTAAATCTGATTTAAGTAGAGCGTTTTTCAATAAAAATAGTAATAAAGAATTTTGGATTATCACTGAATTTCTAATTAGTTATTTAGCTGACAATATTCATTCTAGCATATATGAAAGTTTAATTGAGCTACATAAGAATACTCAAATCAAGTCTTCATATTTTAATGAAAAAAGTTTGTTGTTCTTAATATCATTGATAAAAGATGGGTTGAAAGATGAAAATTAAAAAAGTAGCATTTGGCAATACAGATGAAGCCTTTATTGAAAGCCGTTTCAAGGACAATCTGAATATAATATTTAGTAACAATAATAACAGGGGAAAGACTTTGTTGATGCAAGGTTTAATGTACTCTCTAGGATATGAATCTATATTTCCAAGTACGTTTAATTCCAATTTATATTATTTTTATTCAAAAGTTGAAATTGAAGATAAAACCTATGAGTTCCTAAGAAAGAAAAATTCAGTCATTATTAAGGGAGAAGATATTTTTCAAATTTGTAATAGTATTAGTGAATTAAAACATTTTGTTGATAGGGAAATTTTAAGTCTTCCAAGAATTATAAAAGATGGAAAAGAAAAAGTTGTTGACCTTAGTCTATTATACGAACTTTTCTTTCTTGGACAAGATAAAAGGAATACATCGTCATTAATATCTAAAGGTCAATATAATAAAGAGGATTTTAAGAATATGCTGTTTTCATTAAAGGGCATAGATGTTAAGGAGGCGAATAAATATGACAAAAGAAATCTGCAAGAGCTGAAAACACAGCTTGAAAACAAAGTCAAATCACTTAAGAAAAAATTAACGATTTTAAAAGCAAATCCCAAAATTGCTGACTATTCTTCAAAAAACATTGACACGGAAAAATTTGATGAAACAAAGAAAATAATTGCAGAAATTAACAAAAACATCTTTGAGTTTAAGAAGCAACGGAATAGAGAACAAAGTAGAAAAGATAAGCTTCAGAATTTACTCCACGAATTAAATTCTTTGAATAGAAATATTGATACGGGTAAAGTTAGATGTGCCGATTGTGGTAGTGATAAGATAATATTTTCGAATAATGATTTTGACTTTGAGGTTAGTAATTCATTTGTCAGAAATAAAATAATTAATTCAATAAAAGAAGATATCACCATTAAGGAAGAAATTATTGAAGAGCTCACACGGAATATTAATAACGAGCAATCACAATTGACAAAAGAACTTGAATTGATTCCTCCAGAGGCAAAAGATTACATCCTTTTTAAAGACGAAATTGTTGATAACAAACAGGTTGATGTGGATTTGTACGAACTGAAAGAAGAAATTAAAAATATTGACCGAAAATTAAAACTTGATAATATTACTGTTTCTATTCAAAAAGATAGCCAAAAAGAATTCGTTCAAGATATTTTGGATAAAATGACAGTATTATATCATCGGATAGATAAGCTCGGAACATCTGTTTTTGAAGATATTTTCACAAAACATGATAAAACCTTTTCTGGTAGTGATGAACAAGAATATTATTTTTCTAAAATGGTAGCTTTAAATAATAATTTGAATCACCAGTTCCCAATCATTATTGATTCTTTTAGAGATGGAGAAATTTCTTCATCAAAAGAAATAGAAATGTTGAATATTTTCACAGAGCTTGATAAGCAAATTATTCTTACTGCAACACTGAAAGATGAAGAATATGATGGCAATAAATATGAATCAGATGATAAAACAAATATATTAGATTATAGTAGTTTTCAAGATAGTAAAATTTTACAGAAAGCTTACTCCGAAGAGTTTTTAAAACTTTTGAGAATATTTGATTATCTTTCTGAGGATGAAACAACTAACACTAACAATGTATAAAAATAATAGCCGAAATAGCAGTGAATTCAAGCGTTGTAGCCCGATTCAACTTTCTTGTAACTTGACAGGAAAGTGCCACGCAGTCGGCTACTATTCTTATACTAACCGTTGTGTGTAATGCAATAAAAACACTAAATACATAGACAAGAAGAAATTACCTTATATGGAATACCAAGAAACTGGAAGATTTGGAAGAATAACAAAAAATCTCAGAAAACAAGGATTTGAATCAGAGATGAAAGAAATTCTTTACGACTCAAAAGATTTTCCTAAATTAAACAAGAAACTCCAAACAAAATACATTGCAACTGTAATGGATAGAATGGAAAATTCAATAGGAAAGAAGAATACGAAAAATGTTTTGTTTTCTTGTGGAGAGCAATGTTGTGGAAAATCTTGGTCTAATTTTGTTAACGACATTTGGAAAAAATCTGAATCAATAGAAGAATTTATTAAAAACTTAAATAAAGCAGAAGAAAAATACAGTACTTGTTTTTCATTTGACCGAATAAATAATTCAATATCAGTTTATAGAAAGAAGTGCATATGTGGCTTAATAAATAAAGGAAACCATTTTGATGGCAATGCAAGTTATTGTAATTGTAGCATTGGTCATATGTCAAAATTTTTCAATTCGGTTCTTCCCATTGATAATATCACATTGAAACAAACAATTTTTAATGGAAACGACAAGTGTGAATGGGAAATAAAGATAATAAAACAAGAATAAAGAAACAATAAAGCACATACACACAACAATGTGTCATACGTAATGGCGGCGAAAGTGCAAACATCAAGTTTTAGCACTCGCATCAACTTCATCTCGGCTTGAAAGTGATGTGCTCTGAAATCCGCCACTACGCATACACGAGACCGTTGTGGGTAATGCCAAAAAGACACACTGCGAATCAAATTCAAATAACATGACAATAGATTCAGACGAAATAAAAGATAATATTTTTAAGATTGTTCAAGTCTTTCTTAAGAATCCACCATTAGTTGTATGGGGTTCGGGAGCGACTATTTCATTTGGTTTGCCAAGTATGTGGAAACTTAATGAAAAACTTAAGGCAACTATTACGGATTTCGATACTGATAATGATAATCTAGAAATCGAATTGGGAAAAGAAAAGTACCAAGATAAAATGCCTGAGATTAAAAAAGTTATTTGGAATGAAGTAAATGAAGCTGATAAAGCTGTTTTGGATAAAATCACTGTTAATAATACAAGTGATTTTAGTGGAATAAAGCTACTAATAGAAAGATTTATTGAAGCACATCCTCAAGTATTAAATATTGTCACGACTAACTATGACAGGGTTCTTGAATATACTATGTCATATCATGACATTACATATACAGATGGATTTAATGGAAAAGTATTATCATCTTTTAATGAGAATTTATTTGGGGCAAAAAATATAGTCAACCTTATAAAGGTACACGGGTCATTAAATTGGTTCAATGTTGATGGAGATATAAGGTATGTTAATTCAAATTTTGAAAATCATGCTCCCCAAATTATTGCACCAGGCAAGAATAAGTATCAAGAAGTTTATAATAGCCCGTATAGAGAATTAATTCAAAAAGCAGATAATGCAATCAAAGAGGCTTCAAGCTTTTTAGTGGTAGGTTTTGGTTTTAATGATGAACATTTAACTCCAAAAATAAGGTCACAAATAAAAAAAGGTATTCCGATAGTTTTAATTACTAAAAAGATTACACCTAATACATTAGATGAGTTGAAAGGAGCTGAAAAGTATATTCTTTTCGAAGAAAAGTCAGTTGGCATAACACAAGTAAAGTATAAAAACAATAAGGCAGAAACAGAACAAATTGTTGAATTAGAGGGAGATTTCTGGCAATTAACTAAATTCATGGAGATTATATAATGAGTACTGAAATTTTAATTGGAAAAGTTCAAAGCGTGGATACAGGAAATATTTCTGTCAAAGTGGATAAAGAAGAACTTCTTAATAGCGTTCAGATAAATCAAATAGTTCAAATTCGTTCGACTAGGACTGGAGAGAAAATAATTGGTTTAATTTCTAAGATATTACGAAAGTCAGTTGCTGAAAAGCTAGATGAAACAAGTGAGCCAGACTCTTTAGTTGAGAACTTAGTAAAAATAAATCTAGTTGGTACTCTTCTGAAAAAAAGTGGAACAGATAATAATATTTTCAAAAGAACTCTTAATACAGTTCCAAGTATAAATGCGGATTGTTTTTTATTGCAAGGTGCAGGTTTATCTGACTTTATGAATATCATTTCAACAAATAGCGAAAATCCGCTAACTGTTGGAAAATACACAATTTCAGAAGAATCTAATGCAAATTTAGATGGGAATAAATTTTTCCAAAGGCATGCCGTAATTGTGGGTGGGACTGGTTCAGGTAAATCATGGACAGTCGCAAATATTCTTGAAAAAGCTACAAAACTAAAATCTATTAACTGTTTGGTTTTTGATTTACATGGTGAATATAAACCATTAAAAGACCTTGGTAATACAACTCTGTTGAAAGTTGCTGGACCTTCGGATAATCCGAGTGATGAAGGTGTGATATTTTTACCTTATTGGCTCCTTTCCTATGAAGAAATTGAATCTTTACTTTTAGATAGAAGCGATAGCAATGCACCCAATCAATCAAGAACACTTTTTGACTTTATAATTAAGTATAAAAAAGAGAAACTTGAAGAAGAAGAGAAACAAGATGTTTTAGATAACTTTACAGTTGAAAGTCCAATTCCTTATAAAATTAGTAAAGTACTATCTGATCTTGAGGCAAAAGATACCGAAATGGTACCAGGTGCAAGAACAGAAAAGCAAGGTCCGTTACATGGGAAATTAACACGCTTTATCCAAAGACTAAAAAGTAAGCAATCAGATAAAAGGCTTAATTTTTTATTTAATTCAGACAGTACATTACTCGAATATGATTGGTTTTTATCATTAGCAAATAATCTATTAGATTTTGATAATGATAAAGGACTTAAAATTATTGATTTTTCCGAAGTACCGTCAGATATATTGCCATTAATTACAGGGCTGATTGGTCGTCTTGTGTTCTCTCTTCAACAATGGATGGAAGAAAATCAAAGACATCCTATTGCATTATTCTGTGATGAAGCTCATCTATACATTCCTGCTAGTCTAAAAGGAGGGATGGAAGAGAAAGGACTACAGAATTTTGAGCGAATAGCTAAGGAAGGGAGAAAATATGGTGTTTCATTAGTTGTTATAAGTCAAAGACCCTCGGATGTTAATAAAACTATTCTAAGCCAATGTGGGAATTTTGTTGCAATGCGCTTAACAAATCCTGATGACCAAAATGTCATTAAGCGGCTCTTCCCAGATAATTTAGGCAATTTTTCAGAGATGCTTCCTATTCTAGATGTTGGAGAAGGTCTAATCGTAGGTGATGCATCTTTATTGCCAAGCAGAGTAATAATAGATAAACCTACAATAAAGCCAAGTAGTGCAACAATTGATTTTTGGGATGAATGGAATACCGAGAAAAGCGAAAAAGGGATTAATCAAGCTGTAGAATCATTGAGAAAGCAACATAAATAAAGCACATACCCACAACAATGGCTCATGAGTAATTTGCTTGCCGCAGGCGCAACACAAGCAAACTACTCATAGCCTAGTCCGTTGTGCGGCATACAAAAAAAAGAGCCAACGCACAAACAGCACATTTGCAATTCGCACGAGCCGACACGCAAATCTAAAATTGCAAAAGAGCTATTTTTTTGCCAACGCTCGACTGAAAAGATAGAAATATGACACAAAATAAAAACCAAAACCCAGAGCAAATAGCTCGTGATAAAATTGACCAAATGTTGGTTGATGCTGGTTGGGTTGTGCAATCAAAAAAAGATGTTGATTTAGGAGCAAACAGAGGTGTTGCATTAAGAGAAAATCAGGCAGACACAAAATTTGCCGACTACATACTTTACGTTGACAGAAAACCTGTTGGTGTGATTGAAGCTAAAAGAGAAGAAGAAGGACATAGATTAACTGTTGCAGAAGACCAAGCAGCAGAATACGCAAAAGCAAAACTAAAATATTTAGACAACGACCCTTTGTCTTTCGTTTTTGAAAGCACAGGTATAATTACACGGTTTCGAGATACTCGTGACCCCAAACCAAGAGGAAGAACTGTTTTTAGTTTCTTCAGACCAGAAACACTTGCCGAATGGTTGAAAAAAGACAAAAGCCTTAGAGCACGCTTACAAGATATTCCCGAATTGAATATTGATGGATTGCGACCTGCTCAGATAAATGCGATTGATAATCTTGAAAAATCCTTTAAAAAGAATAAGCCCAAAGCCTTAATACAAATGGCTACGGGAGCAGGTAAAACCTTTACCGCAGCAACTTTTGTGTATCGTTTATTGAAATATGCCGATGCTAAAAGAATTTTGTTTCTCGTTGATACTAAAAATTTAGGCGAACAGGCTGAACAAGAATTTATGAGTTTTCAGCCAAACGATATAAACCGAAAATTCACGGAACTTTATAATGTTCAAAGACTAACATCAAGTTACATTCCAACGGACAGTCAAGTTTGCATTTCAACCATTCAGAGAATGTACGCCATTTTAAAAGGCGAAGAACTGGAAGAAGGTGCAGAAGATGCAAACCCAAATGAAAGCACTTGGATGCAGAAGCAACTGAATAAAAAACAGGCGATGCCTGTTGAGTATTCTGAAAAAGTGCCTCTTGAAATGTTCGATTTTGTGGTAATAGACGAATGTCATCGTTCAATTTACAATCTTTGGAAACAGGTGTTAGATTATTTTGATGCTTTTTTAATTGGCTTAACTGCAACGCCCGACAAGAGAACTTTTGGTTTTTTCGAGAAAAACGTAGTAAGCGAATACACCTATGAGCAATCGGTTACCGATGGTGTAAATGTGCCTTACGATGTGTACAATATCGAAACTAAAATATCGCAAAAAGGCGATGTGGTAAAAAAAGGTTGGTTCGTTGATAGGCGAGATAAACTAACACGAAAAACGCGTTGGCAACAAGAGGATGAAGACACTGCTTACACCAGAAACGAACTGGATAAAAAGGTGGTAAACCCTGACCAAATAAGAACCATAGTAAGAGAATTTAAAAAGGCTCTAGAAACTGAAATATTCCCAAAGCGTAAAGACGAAAACGGCGAATACGAAGTGCCAAAAACTTTGGTATTTGCCAAAACCGACAGCCACGCAGACGATATTATAAAAATCATTCGTAAAGAATTTGATGAAGGAGACGACTTTTGTAAAAAGGTAACTTACAAAATTAAAGAAGACCCAAAATCGGTTTTAAATCGCTTCCGAAATTCTTACTATCCACGAATTGCTGTTACGGTTGATATGATTGCCACAGGAACAGATGTAAAACCTTTGGAAGTACTTCTGTTTATGCGTGATGTAAAAAGCATCAACTACTTTGAGCAAATGAAAGGGCGTGGTACACGAGCTATTAACAGCGATAGTTTGCAATTGGTTTCTAAAACCGCCAATGCCAAAACTCACTTTGTTATTGTTGATGCTATTGGCGTTACAAAATCGAAGAAAACCGATAGCCGACCTTTGGAACGTAAACCAACAATTGCCCTAAAAGATTTATTGGGTGCTGTTGCTGTGGGTGCAAGAGACGAAGATTTATTCCTTTCGCTTGCCAACCGTTTAATCCGTTTGGAAAAACAAATTACTGATAAAGAAAAAGATAAACTGCTTGAATTCTCAAGGGGTAAAAACTTAAAACAGATTACAAAGGAACTGCTAACCGCTTTCGATAAAGACGAGATTGATAAAAAAGCACAGACCATAATTGATGAAATTCCACAAGCAGACAGAACACCTGCAAAAGAGGAACAAGCAAAAAAAGATGTTCAGGAAGAATTGATTACACAAGCAGCATCTACTTTTAACGGAAAACTGAACGATTATTTGGAGAATGTTCGCAAAGAGCACGAGCAAATTATTGATACAGTAAACACCGATGAAGTTGTAAAAACCGAATGGGACAGCTACACCAACGATAAAGCCGAGGAAGTAGCAAAAGATTTTAACGATTACCTACAAGCCAACAAAGACGAGATAGAAGCATTAAGCATTTTTTACAACCAGCCATACAACCGCAGAAACATTACTTTTAAAATGATAAAAGATGTGTTTGACAAACTAAAAATGGAAAAGCCAATGCTTGCACCAGATTATGTTTGGGAAGCATACAACACACTTGAAGATGTAAAAAGCAAACAACCAACTGACGAACTTACCGCTTTAATTTCTTTAATTCGCAGAGCTTGTGGAATAGACAAGAAATTAATAGCATTTGATAAAACCATTGACGATAATTTTAAGAGATGGATTTTTAGACAGAATGCAGGAAAACACAATCGCTTTACACCTGAGCAGATGGAATGGCTGAGAATGTTAAAAGACCATGTCGTAAGTTCGTACCATATAGAAATTGACGACCTCGATTACACACCATTCGACAGCAAAGGCGGAAAAGGCAAAATGTATCAACTCTTTGGAAATGATATGAACGAAATTATTAATGAACTTAACGAAGTATTGGCTGCATAATGAGAGAAGATTGGATAGAAATTGAGATAGGATTATTTGCTAAAATCCAGAATGGATATGCCTTTAAGAGCAAAGAGTACGTTGAAAAGGGATTAAGAATTGTTAGAATTGCTAATGTTCAAAGTGGCAAAATAATTGATAGAGACCCTAAATTTTATCCAGAGAATAGACTATCTGAATTTAAAGATTATGTTATTGAGGAAGATGACTTTTTAATTTCTTTAACTGGAAATGTCGGTAGAGTCGGTAGAATTGACAAGAGTTTGCTTCCAGCATTGCTTAATCAACGTGTTGGTAGATTAAATTTGCAAACGGACAGTATTGAAAAAAGCTATTTATATCAATTTTTAAACTCAAGAACTTTTGTACAACAGGTAATTGAAAGCTCCAAAGGAGTAGCTCAATTAAATACAAGTTCAAAAAAAATTGAAGCTATAAAAATTCCAATCGCCCCCCTCCCAATTCAACGAGCCATAGTTTCAAAAATAGAAAGCCTGTTTTCTGATTTAGACAATGGCATTGCCAACCTAAAAAAGGCTCAAGAGCAACTAAAAATATACCGCCAAGCCGTGCTTAAAAAAGCATTTGAGGGCGAACTCACAAGAGAGTGGCGAGAAAAACAAAGCAACTTACTCACTGCCGAAGAACTGCTAATACAAATAAAAGAAGAACGCCAAAACCACTACAATAAACAAATTGAAGAATGGAAGAAAGCGATTAAAGAGTGGGAAGAGAATGGTAAAGAGGGGAAGAAACCAATAAAACCAAAAGCAATAAAAGAGTTGCCAGCTTTGACAGAAGATGAGTTGAAGGAGTTGCCAGAGTTACCCAATATATGGAATTATAATTATTTGGCTTATGCTGGTGAATTGGCAAGAGGAAAATCTAAGCATAGACCAAGAAACGATAAAAGGTTATTTGGAGGCGATTATCCATTTTTTCAAACAGGAGATGTAAAAGCTCAAAAAGTATTAAAGAACTATAATCAGACTTATAATGAAACAGGATTAGCACAAAGTAAGCTATGGAAATCTGGTACTTTGTGCATTACTATTGCTGCAAACATTGCGGAAACAGGCTTTTTAGGTATTGATGCTTGTTTTCCCGATAGTATTGTTGGTTACGCACCTTTTAAGAAAATAATTGATAATAAATACATTGATTATTTTTTCCAATCAGCAAAACATAAAATTTCTGCTTGGGCACCCGCAACAGCTCAAAAGAATATTAATCTTACAATTTTAGAGAATTTAGTTATTCCTTTTTGCTCTTTAATTGAACAACATCAAATAATCCAAGAAATAGAAAGTCGTTTATCCGTTTGCGATAAAATGGAGCAAAGCATAATCGAAAGTCTTGAAAAGTCCAAAGCCCTACGCCAAAGCATACTCAAAAAAGCCTTTGCAGGGCGGTTGCTGAGCGAAGCCGAAGTAAGAGCTTGCAAACAAGAAGCAGATTACGAGCCGGCAAGCGTACTTTTAGAAAAAATAAAAGCAGAAAAGTTAACAAAAGAGAAGGAAGCAAAGAAAACTAAAAAGAGAAAGAAATAATGAGCAAAGAGATTGATTTGTCAAAATATAATCCCAATAGAGAGTTTTTGCTCTACAAAACCGCCAACGGAGATGTAAAGGTAGATGTGCTTTTGCAAAATGAAACCATTTGGATGCCGCAAAAGAAAATTGCGGAACTTTTTGATGTTCAACGTCCAGCAATTACAAAGCACTTGAAAAATATTTTTGAAAGTGGAGAGTTAGACGAAAAGGTGGTATGTTCCATTTTGGAACTAACCACTCAGCACGGTGCTATAGCAGAGAAAACTCAAAACAAACCAACTAAATTTTACAATTTAGATGCAATTATTGCCATTGGTTATCGTGTCAATTCAAAACGAGCGACACAGTTTAGAATTTGGGCAAGTGCTGTACTAAAGGAATTCATCATAAAAGGCTATACTATGGATGTGGAACGATTGAAAAATCCACAGCCCATCTTTGGTCAAGACTACTTTAGAGAGCAACTCGAAAAAATCAGAGATATCAGAAGCTCTGAACGAAGACTCTATCAACAAATAACAGACATCTACGCTGAATGTAGTATTGATTATGATTACAATACAGAAATAACTAAACAGTTTTTTGCCACGGTTCAGAATAAGCTACATTGGGCTATCATAGGGCAAACAGCCGCTGAAATAATTATTTCGAGGGCAAATCATGAAAAGGATAAAATGGGCTTAACTAACTGGAAAAATTCCCCCGAAGGAAAAATCAGAAAGTCATGGAAACTCCACACTAAAAGTATCCACCCCAAGTTAGTGATTTGTAATTGGCTGGTTTATGATAAAATGGAAAAGTTAATTAGAAAAATGGAGAAATAGTCTGTAAAAAAAATGGTCAAATCAGCCGTGAGAGCTGTAATTTGACCATTATGAACAAATATATAGACAATTTGAAAATTATGAGTAGAAAAGACAAGAAATTTTATCGGAAAAATTTGGTGAAATTTGCAAATGAAACATCTATTTCCGCTGCAGCTAGAGAATTTGAGACCACTAGAAAAACTGTGCGAAAGTGGGTCAAAGCCTATAAAGAAAAGGGCGAGGATGGTCTGGTTAATAAATCTCGAAAAGAGCAAAATTTCCCAAATCGCTTGAAATCTGAGATAATAGAGGAAATAGTAGTTTGTCGCAAAAAGGCAAAAAACCGCTGGGGAGCTAGGCGAATTATTGACCATTTGCAGTTAAATTGTTCAGCTTCGACTGTTCATAAAAAGCTCTGTGATGCTGGTTTGGTAAAGAAAAAGAAACGGAAATATCAGCAACGCAAAGATTTAAGTGAAATGCGAGCTAGGGCAAAACCTTTTGAAAAAATCCAAGTGGATATTAAGTATTTGACCGATATGCCAGAGTTGTTTGAGGGGATTAAGTACAAAAATTATCCTCGCTATCAAATCACTGCTAGAGACTACAAAACTGGCATGCAATTTATCGGTTATTGCTATGAGAAAACATCCGTAAATGCAGGGATTTATATCGATTTTTTGTCTAAAAGATTAAAGAGTTGTGGTGTTGATCTTTCCAAAGTTACTTTTCAGACCGACAATGGCTCAGAGTTTGTGAGTCCCAAGAAAAAGGGTTTGAGCTTTTTTCAAAAAAGTGTGCAAATAAATGGTGCTAATCATTCGCTTATCCCCAAAGGTTCGCCCACTTTTAATTCTGATGTTGAAAGTGCTCATCGGCTGGTAGAGGACGAGTTTTATCTGATTGATGAATTTGATGATTGCAACGATTTTGTGCGTAAAGCACACAGTTATACGCTGTATTTTAATCATTTTAGAGGAAACAGAGGGCGAAAAGGTAAGACTCCGAAGCAAATTTTGCGGGAAAATTCTAGGAAGCCCAATTTTAATGTTTTGAACATTAGCCCAATAATCACAGATTATTATTTAAAAGATATAGAAAAAATAAATAAGGGTGGATACTTTTACTGTGTACCGCCCAAAAATCAGAAAGTCAGACGTAGCAGTTGCCAAAAACTATTTGACTCAAGAAGAACTTAAACCATTGAATAGAATTGTTACAATGTATCTTGATTATGCAGAAGATCAAGCAGAACAAGGCATTGTAATGACTATGCAAGATTGGGTTGAAAAATTAAATGCTTTTCTACAATTCAACCAGAAAGATATTTTAAAGAACTCAGGTGAAGTTACGGCTGCCATAGCAAAAGAATTTGCTGAATCAGAATATGAAAAATACCGTCCTATTCAGAACCAACTTTTTGAAAGTGATTTTGATAAGGAAGTGAAGAAATTATTAAAAGGATAGTAGATGACAGAGAGTACAATAGTATCAAAGGTATGGAACTTCGCCAGTGTATTACGTGACGATGGTGTGAGTTATGGCGATTATTTAGAGCAAATTACTTATTTGTTATTCCTTAAAATGGCAAACGAATTAAACAAACCGCCATACAATAAAGGGTTAAAATTCCCCAAGCTTAAAAATGCAGAAGGCAAAGAAATAGCAGATGCCGAACTTTGCGACTGGAATACACTTTCGCAAAAGCGTGGTGCTGAATTAGAAGTTTTTTACAATCAAATGCTTCGTTCTTTAGCATCTGAAAAAGGAATATTAGGTCAGATTTTTATTAAAAGTCAAAACAAAATTCAAGACCCTTCAAAACTCTTAAAAGTCATTGATATGATTGACAAAGAGCAATGGAGTTTAATGGGTGCCGATATAAAAGGTAAAATTTACGAAGGATTGTTGGAGAAAAATGCCGAAGATACCAAAAGCGGTGCAGGGCAATATTTTACGCCTCGTTCATTAATCAAAACAATGGTTGCCTGTGTTCGCCCTAAACCAACGAAAAGCATTATCGACCCTGCTTGTGGTACAGGTGGTTTCTTCTTAGCAGCTTACGATTATATTATAGCAAATAATAAATTAGACCGTGACGAAAAAGAGTTTTTGAAAAATAAGACTTTTTACGGAAATGAAATTGTTGCCAATACACGCAGAATGGCGTTAATGAATATGTTTTTGCATAACATTGGCGAAATAGATGGCGAAACATTAATATCATCGGCAGATGCTTTGGTTTCTGACAATGGAGAGCGTTACGATTATGTGCTTGCCAATCCACCTTTTGGCAAGAAAAGTAGTATGACCATTACCAATGAAGAGGGCAAACAAGAGAAACAAGATTTAAGTTATAATCGTCAGGACTTTTGGGCAACAACTTCCAATAAACAATTGAACTTTTTGCAGCACATTAAATCACAATTAAAAATTTCAGGCGAAGCTGCGGTTGTACTTCCCGATAATGTTTTGTTTGAAGGTGGTGCAGGCGAAACAGTAAGAAAAGAGCTTTTAAAAACAACAGAACTACATACAATTTTAAGACTTCCAACAGGGATATTTTACGCACAAGGAGTAAAGGCAAATGTTCTGTTTTTTAATAATAAACCTGCATCAAAAGACAATTGGACGAAAGACATTTGGATTTATGATTACCGAAATAATGTACATCATACGCCCAAGAAAAATCCTATGCGATTTGAGCATTTACAGGACTTTATAAAACTCTACAATGCAGACAATATTAACAAACGAACTGAAACGTGGAGCGAAGAAAATCCTGATGGCAGATGGCGAAAATATACGTATGATGAGGTAATTGAACGAGACAAAACCAATCTTGACATATTCTGGATCAAGGATAAAAGTTTAACCGACTTGGAAAATCTACCAGACCCTGATGTTTTGGCAAATGAGATTATTGAAAATGTAGAAGCAGGCTTAAATAGTTTTAGAGAAATTATGGAAACAATAAACGGGGAAGAAAACTAAGCCAGCCCAAAAGCCATACACATTTGCAATTCGCACGAGCCAACGCTAAACCCAAAAATTGCAAAAGAGTATGTCTTGCCAACGCACATTAAAAATGACGATTGTATCAAATTTTAAAGATAAAATGACTGAATGGAAAGAATGCCAGTGGGTAACAAAGTGTATAAATCATTGGGCGGATAGTGCTAATTTCAAGGGTATTACATCTAATAAACATTGTGGCGGTTTGACAGAAAAGAGCTTCAAAATGCCCAACGCTTCATACACTAACCGTTACAGGGCATTTAAAGAGACAAAGACAAATGGCATATTTTGAATTTAAAAATAGAAAGATATACTATAAAGTAAAGGGACAAGGAGAACCTTTATTGTTGTTGCACGGGAATTCGGTTTCATCGAAAATGTTTGCGTTTTTGTTGTCAAAATATTCAAAAGAATTTCAGACAATTACAATTGATTTTCCCGGACACGGCAAATCAGACAGATTAGAAAAATTTCCTACTGACTTCTGGTTTTATAACTCTCAAGTTTGTTATGCTCTAATCGAACATTTGAATCTTAACAATGTCAATGTAATAGATTCAAGTGGAGGAGCTTTAGTTGCTATCAATTTAGGCTTGGAACACCCCGATAAAATTAAAAATATTATTGCTGACAGTTTTGAAGGCGAGTTTCCGTTAGCATCATATATAAAGAGCATTAGAGCTGATAGACAGCAGGATAAGAAGAAGTTTTTAGCTAAGCTTTTTTGGTGGTTTTGTCATGGTAAGGATTGGCGAAAGATAGTAGATTTAGATACTGAGGTTAATGTTGAGTTCTTTGAAACTAAGAAATCATTCTTTCATAAATCAATATCGGAATTAAAGCCCAATACCTTGCTGACAGGAAGTATGAAAGATGAGTATTGTAATCATCTTGATATTATTTTCGGAAAGCTCAAAGCGAAAAATACAAAATTAGACATTCACTTGTTTGAGAGAGGAAATCATCCTGCAATGCTCTCAAATAAAAAAGAGTTCTTTGACCTTGTAAAAGAGAGATTAAAATGAAAATAAAAGAAATAGTAAATATAATAGAGAAACCAAACCTTTACGAAAAAGGTACTTCCTTTATGTGGACTGATCCACATATTTCAAAGCAATTATTACAAGTTCATTTAAACCCAGATATTGACCTTGGCAGTCGAAAGAAATCTACAATTGAAAAAACAGCCAATTGGATTTTGGATACTAAAAAAGATAATGACAAATTAAACATTTTAGATTTGGGGTGCGGACCAGGTTTATATACCGAAATTTTTGCTCAGAGCGGACATAAAGTAACAGGTATTGATATTTCACAAAACTCAATTGATTATGCTACTAAATCTGCTAAAGAGAAAGAGTTAACTATTGATTACCAAAATGGAAGTTATTTAGATGTTGATTTAGGACAAGAAAAATTTGATTTAATTGTTCTTATATATACAGACTTAGGGGCATTATTACCATCGGAAAGGGAGATGCTTTTAACAAAAATTCACAAAGCATTAAGAAAAGGTGGAACTTTTATATTTGATGTACTTAAAGACAAAGACATTAACGAAAAATTATCACCAAAAACTTGGGAAGCTAATGAAATTGGATTTTGGAAAGAAGCACCATATTTAGCATTATCAGAATCGTTTTTATACGAAAAAGAAAAAGTAATACTGTTTCAGCATAACATTATTAACAATAATGAAAAAATTGAGACATACAGATTTTGGACGCATTTCTTTTCCCGAGAAGATGTGAGGGGAATGTTAGAGCAGATTGACTTTAAAAACATTGAATTTAGAGAAGATATTTTGCCTGAAAGTGATATGTGGAACGGAGATAATGTAATATTTACGAAGTGTGAAAAATGATAAAACATAGAAAAGTGCCCTGTAACAATGTGTAAAAATAATAGCCGGGACATGTTTGTAGCCCGCTCAAACTTCATAGTAGGCTGACAGAAAACAAGAAAAATTTTGCTCTAAGTAAATCTAAGTAAAATAAGGAGCTTTAAATGGAAAGGGGGAAATCTAGAGTCGTCTATTTAGACATCGCCCGAGGGCTTGCGGTTCTTTTTATGTTTACCCAGCACTGTATACTTGTCCACGAAAAAACAGCTGGCGAAGGCACTAACCTCTTAGCCAATATCTTCGTATTGCTGGGAACTGCCCCCGCAGCACCCGTCTTTATGCTTATAATGGGCGTTTTCATCGCTGCCACAAAATCCGACACCAAAACCATTCTCCTCCGAGGTGCAAAAATCTTTGCCTTAGGGTACTTACTGAACTTTTTGCGTTTCACAATCCCTTTGTTTCTCGCCGAAAAAGTCGGTTTTCAACTAATCGACGGAGAAACACCTTTGAATATGTTTTTCGCCGTTGACATCCTGCAGCTAGCTGGGCTCTCCTTCATCGTCGGTGCGTTTACCAAAAATGTGCTTAAAAACAAAATCGTCGCTTACTTGTTTATTGTCGCTATTTTGCTCATTTCACCATCTCTTTGGGGCAATTTCGGCAATAGTGCACTACTTTCTATCCTTTGGGGAGTCGACAAGAATGTCTTTTTCCCGTTTTTCCCATGGTTTGTCTATCCATTGCTGGGGATCTATTTAAGCAAAATTTTGCTCAATGTTGACCAAAACAAAAAGAAAATCAAGATGCTAGTTTTGGTTGGATTTGCATTATTCGGCATCGGCATCCTAACATACGACCTATTCCCAGTGGGCGATTACCACCGAAGCGGTGCAGCTATTCACCTCTTAATCATCGGCTTTATCCTAATGTGGCTGGTTGCGTGCTGGTGGATTTCTGAAAAAATTAGCAGTACAAATACCGTGGTAAGCACGCTCGTTCTGTGGAGCAAAAATGTTACGGCAATGTACTTCATCCAATGGGTTCTCTTCGGCTGGAGCATCCTGATATTCGACGCAAACAAGCTAAACGCCCACGCAGCTGCTCTTGTCGGCTTGGCAATCCTTATCATTACTCACTTTCTGATAAAAAAAAGCTTCGTCAAAAAAGCTTTCTCTTGGATATAACTATTGTGAAAAAGGTCTTCGCAATTGCGACAATATTTTTTGCCTTCAGCTTGTCTGCCAAAACTCCATCCAAACTTGATTTTTGCAAAAAGTACGATTTTGCAGGTTATATTTATTTGGGAATCACCTTTTCTCCCGAAGAGGATGAAAAAAACGACTATTTACACTTTAAACAAGACGGAACTTTTGAAAGTGTAGACAAAGGAAAGCGGGAAAAAGGAACTTGGGAATGGGATTTAGAAAGCAAATCACTTTATCTGCACAGTAACCAAGCAAAGAAACCTCTAATAATGGAGGTGGTTAAGGCAACAAACCGCAAACTAACTCTTTTGCTGAAAGACGAAAAAGGAAGCATAAAGCTGATATTTAAAAGCAAGCTGTAAACCTTTGCTCTCCAAATCTCTCTACTTCTTTATCATGGGCTTCAAACTCCGTGTTATCAAACACTTTTACCACAAAAACAATCCTCGAAACTGAGAACTTAAAAAGATTAACAGGAAATGTCCAAAATTATTGCTTTCAGTATCCACCACCCTCACCTTACCTTCTCCTTATCCCCTTGGGCAGATAATTATTAAGCCGAGTGCCACTAACCTTGCCCCACCCTATTCCAAAGCCATCCACACACACCAAACACCAGCCACTAGGCAAATCTACCCGCAAGCTCTCACCTGCTAAATAATCACTAAGCAAAGGGTCGTTACTGCCCAAATCCAGAGTGCACGCCACATCTGAGCCTTGCAGTGCCAACGCCAAAGCGTGTGATGGCACAAAACGCCCTTTGCAGAGCTTGCCTAGATGCAGCCCCACACTCAGAGTCCGCAAACCCCGAAGCTCCAAATTTTCTTCAAAATCCGCCAAATACAGGTTATCTTTTAGCTGATAAAAATCTCCTAACAACTCTTTTCGCAAAACCTTGCGAACAAAAACCTGCCAATCTTGACTCTCTTTCATCGACAAACGACGACCACTTTTGCTTTTTTTGTGTTTCACAACTTGGGCTTCTTTTTGCAAAATTGCCAAAAAATGCCCTTCACCCCTGTGGATATGCGGATAAATCTGATAAGAGCTAAAAGCTCCAAAACAAGGGAAACAATCCACCTGTAAAGCTGAAAAATCGGAATGCTCCAGCAAAAAATTTTTTATCTGCTCTGCGTTCTCCTCGGGAGCAAAAGTGCAAGTAGAATAGACCAACACACCACCATTAACCAGCATCTTAGCGGCTTCTGCCAATATCTCTCGCTGTCGCTTGGCACAACCGTTCACATTCGCAAGACTCCACTGTTCCACGGCTTCAGGATTTTTACGAAATAACCCCTCTCCCGAACAAGGAGCGTCCACCACAACTTTATCAAAAAACCCCGAAAATCTTTTGGCCAGTTCCTGCGGAGTGTTGCTAACAACCACCGCACACCTAGCACCCATTCTTTGCAAATTCTCCCGCAAAACTTTGGCTCTACTGGTAATCACCTCATTGGCGACAAGCAAGCCACTATTTTGCAATTTACTAGCTATTTGAGTCGATTTGCCACCGGGAGCAGCACACAAATCCAGCACCTTGTCCCCTTGCGACACCTGCAAAGCTTCCACCACAGCCATCGCCGATGGATCTTGCAGATAATAAAGTCCCGCCTGATGATACGGATGCAGCCCCGGTCTAGCTTGTGCATCATAATAAAATCCGCTTTCACACCACAAAATAGGTTGCAGAGCAAAACTTTGCGGCAACAAAGAAGCGTCTTGTAATTTCAAAGTGTTGAGTCGCAGACCCTTGCTCGCAGGCTTTTGGTACGATTGCAAGAACTTGCCCAGCTCCTGCTCGCCCAAGCTCGCACTCATCCTTTGCAAGAACTCCTCAGGCAGTTGCATCACTGGCTCTCCGCCTTGGCAACCCTAAGCCTCATCTCTGAAACCAGTAACAAAAACTCATCCTCCATCGATATTGGCACAGACACCTTCCCTTGCACCATCTTGGCATATTTGATCTCACTAAGCTGCAAACCAAGAGAGCCCAGCTTGTAAGACAGACTCTCCAGCTTGACATAAGACAACTCCAAGGAGTAAGACACCTTGGGGATAAGCGGCTCACTGCCCACCTTGTCCACGGCATCGCTTACTACAGTAGCGTACGCCTCTATCAGCCCGGGGATACCCAGCTTCACACCTCCGAAGTACCTGCTGACCACCACACAGACATTGGTAAGATGTCTTACTAGCAAAGCACCGAGCATCGGCTTACCCGCACTGCCACTGGGCTCGCCAGCGTCCGAGCTGTGTTGCACCTGAGCATCTGCCCCCACGATATACGCCCAGCAATTATGCGAAGCGTTCTTGTGTTGCTGGGACACCTGCCTGACTCGCTGTTTCACTTGCTCTGCCGACTCCACACAAAAAAGGTGAGTTATGAACTCAGAGCGTTTAATCTTCACGCTTTGCACCAACTCACCTTTTAGAATATATTTCATTCTCTTATTTATCAGGCACTTACTATCAAAAAAGTTTCTCCTGCTCTATCTCCGCCTCATGCTCTTCCTCTTGCATTACCCGGGTAATATCATAAACAAAGTCGTCCTTTTGCAGAGTAATAAGACGAACGCCTTGCGTATTCTTACTAAAGATAGAAATTTTCTTTACCGACTGCCTGTTGATAATCCCGCTCTTAGTTACGATGATTATGTTATCCTCGTCCAGCACCTCTAGGAGCTTGACCAACTTGCCGTTTCTCTGACTGGTCTTGATGGTAATATACCCCTTCGAGCCTCGTCTGGTAGATTTGTAATCGTCGGCACTCGTCCGCTTGCCATAGCCGTTCTCGCACACAGCCAGCAGGGTAACATTCTCCCGCTTGAGGATAATCATCGCTACCACTTCATCAGTATCCCGCAGAGTAATGCCTCGGACACCTTTGGAATTTCTCCCCACAGTTCGCACCTCTTGCTCTTTAAAACGGTTCGCATAGCCATTAACTGTAGCCAAAAGGATGTCGTTATTTCCCTCGGAAATAGCCACATCTATCAGCCTATCGCCTTCACCGAGGTTGATGGAGATTATCCCGTTGGCTCTAGGTTTAGAGAAGTCGCTCAACTTAGATTTCTTCACAATTCCGTTCTTGGTCGCCATCACAATGTTTTGTTTATCGGAGAACTTGGACACACTCAAGAACGCTTGTATCTTCTCTGCTGTCTGCAAAGGAAGCAGATTGACCACTGGTCTGCCCTTGGCTATCCTACTACCTTGTGGCAAATCATACACCTTTTGCCAGTAGCACTTGCCCAGATTTGAGAAAAACAAGATGTAATCGTGTGTAGAAGCCACGAAGATATTTTTGATAAAGTCGTCATCTTTTAGGGTAGAACCAGACAAACCTCTGCCGCCTCTATTCTGGGTGCGATAGGTGTCCACTGGTATCCGCTTAATGTAGCCATCGTTGGAGATGGTAACCACCATATCCTCTTTGGCGATCAAATCTTCTATCTGCATATCGGCAGTGTCTTTGCCTATCACTGTGCGTCGTTCATCACCAAACTTCTTCTTCATCTCCAAGGTTTCCTCTTTGATGATGCTCAGCCTAAGCCCTTTGTCTGCCAAGATGCCTTCCAGCTCGCTCACCAGTGCCAAAGTCGCTTGATAGTCGGACTCTATCTTCTCTCGCTCTAGCCCCGTTAATCTTTGCAAACGCATTTCCAAAATAGCTTTGGCTTGGATCTCACTCAGTGCAAACTTGCTTTGCAACTGCTCTTGAGCCTCGGAGTTATTTGCAGAAGCTCGGATAGTGGCTATCACCGCATCAATATTGTCCAGAGCTATCCGATAACCTTCCAAGAGGTGCAACTTGTGCTTGGCGTTCTTCAGCCTGTACTGTGTGCGTCGCTCCACCACCTCGTGCCGAAACTCAATGAAATTTTGCACCAATTCTGGCATACTTAACACTTTCGGCTCACCGTCCACCAGTGCCAGATTGATAACGCTAAAAGTTTGCTGCAACTGCGTATATTTGAAGAGCTTATTCAGCACCACATCAGCGTTGAACCCTTTCTTTACCTTCACGACCAGTCGCATACCTTGGCGACCACTCTCGTCTCGCACATCGGAGATGTCTTCTATCTTCTTCTCTTTCACCAAGCTGGCTATCTTCTCGATGAGCAAAGTTTTGTTCAGTTGGTAAGGGATCTCGTGGATGATAATCTGCTGGATGCTATTGGACTTGTTCTCGATAAACGCCTTACCTTTGAGTCGTATCTTGCCTCTTCCGGTGGCGAAGTAGTTATCTATGCCCTCAGTACCGGCTATCTCACCACCTGTGGGAAAATCTGGACCTTTGATGTATTTGCGTAAATCTTTGGCATCCAGTTCTGGGTTATCCACTTTGGCGATAATCGCATCACAGATTTCGTTCATATTGTGTGGTGCCATAGATGTCGCCATACCCACAGCGATACCAGAGCTTCCATTTACCAAAAGGTTAGGAATCTTGGTAGGAAAAACTTCTGGCTCTTCTTGTGTCTCGTCGTAGTTAAACTTATAATTAACCGTTTCTTCGCCCAGCTCGCTCATCAGCTCTACAGAAGTTTTTTGTAGCTTAGCCTCGGTATAACGCATAGCAGCTGGAGGGTCGCCGTCTATTGAACCAAAGTTACCTTGTCCGTTGACCAACATATACCGCATATTCCATGGCTGTGCCATCCTCACCAAAGTCGGGTACACCACTTGCTCGCCGTGCGGGTGGAAGTTACCAGAGGTATCACCAGCAATCTTGGCACACTTACGAAATCCACCCCCGGGTCGCAGGTTCAGCTGCTCCATGGCGTAGAGAATACGCCTTTGCGATGGTTTGAGTCCGTCTCGCACATCTGGCAAAGCTCTGGCAACAATCACGCTCATCGAGTACTCCATGTACGACTTCTTGAGCTGATCTTCTATTTCTATATTTACTATTCTAGAACTTTCATCAAACATCTTATCTACTTCCTTATGATTACCTAAACATCTAAATTCTTTACATATTTAGCGTTGGCTTGGATAAACTCTCGCCTTGGCTCTACTTCGCTACCCATCAAGGTGCTAAACATTTTATCCGCCTCCACAGCATCGTCTATCCTCACCGAGATTAGCGTCCTCTTGGCAGGGTTGAGTGTCGTCTCCCATAGTTGCTCGGGGTTCATCTCACCCAGACCTTTGTACCTTTGTATCTTCAGGTTCTCGCCACCGAACTCCTTAATAGCTTCGTCTCTCTCTTTCTCCGACTGCACATACTTCATCTTTTTACCCTTCTTCACCGAAAATAAAGGTGGCTGAGCGATATACACATGCCCAGTCTCTACCAGTGGTCGCATATAGCGGAAGAAGAAAGTCATCAGCAAAGTGGCAATGTGTGCTCCATCCACATCGGCATCCGCCATAATGATTATCTTATTGTAACGGAGTTTGCTTACATCAAAATCGTCCCCGATACCAGCACCCAGTGCAGTGATGACCGGCTGTATCTTGTCGTTACCCACTACCCTATCCAGACGAGCCTTCTCCGTATTGAGCATTTTACCCCACAATGGCAAAATTGCTTGGTACTTTCTATCTCTACCTTGCTTGGCAGAACCACCAGCAGAATCTCCCTCCACCAGAAATATCTCCGTAATCTTGGGGTCGGATATAGAGCAATCCGCCAACTTACCCGGCAAAGAACCGCTCTCCAACACAGACTTGCGTCTGGTCAAATCACGAGCCTTACGAGCTGCCTCCCTAGAGGTAGCACCCAAAATAGCTTTCGTGCCCACCTCTTTGGCAGTAGCAGGATTTTCCAAGAAATACTCCGTCAACTTCTCGTACACGGCTCTATTTACTATTCCTTCCACCTCGTTGTTTTGTAGCTTCGTTTTGGTTTGCCCCTCGAACTGCGGATTGGGCAACTTCACACTTATCACCGCTGTGATGCCCTCACGAATATCCGAACCTTGTATCTTCACATCTTTCTTATTCTTGGGCAATAAGTTGTTCTCTTTGATATAGTTATTCACTGCTCTAGTGAGTGCGGTCTTGAACCCACTGACATGCGTTCCACCCTCTATAGTGTTAATGTTGTTGGCAAACGAGTAGAGGTTCTCTTGATAGCCGTCGTTGTACTGGATAGAGATGTCAAACACCACGCTACTGAACTCACCAGAGATAACTATGGGTGAGTCTTGCACCACCTTCTTCCCTGTGTTTAAATACTGCACAAAAGAGCTAATGCCGCCCTCATAGCAAAAGTCGTGCATCTTGCCAGTAGCTAACTCTTTGATAACGATATGGATACCGCTATTAAGAAAAGCAAGCTCGCGAAACCTTTTGGCAAGCATATCGAAACTAAAAACAACCGTATCGAAAATCTCGTCATCAGGCAAGAAAGTAATTACCGATCCTCTTCTGCTAGTTTCACCGACTTTTACCAAATCAGCCAAAGGGACTCCTCTTTCATACTCTTGCCTATATAAAAAACCTTCTTTATGAATTTCCAAAATCAATTTCTTAGACAAAGCGTTTGTACAAGAGACACCTACACCGTGCAGACCACCAGAAACTTTATAAGCATCGTTATCGAACTTACCTCCAGCATGCAGAGTGGTCATTATCACCTGTGCAGCCGACACACCTTTATCTTTGTGGATGTCCACCGGGATGCCTCGCCCGTTGTCCTCTACAGTTATCGAGCCATCCTCGTTCATCAAAACCAAAATCTTATCACAATATCCAGCCAAAGCCTCGTCAATAGCATTATCTATCACCTCATAGACAATGTGATGCAGACCTCTTTGGCTAGTACCACCTACATACATCGCTGGTCTTTTGCGGACAGCCTCTAAACCTTCTAGTACTTTGATACTATCCGAATTATATTTTTGATTACTCATCAAACCTCCAAAATGCAGCAAAATTTCAATTTCACCTCTTAGCAAAATTAAAATTGCCTCTATGCTGTCAAGATAAAAAAACCGTAAAATCGTGTTAAGGGCTTTTTTTTGGCTATTTTTTCCTACTTAATATTTTTAAAGAGTAAAACAACCTCTAAAAAAGAAAATTCCTAAAATTGCTATATTTTATCAATATTTTTCAAAAAAACAAATCCGCTTTTTTCTAGTTAAACAATTTTAACCAAAAAATACCTTTTCTTGCCCGCTTTCAAAATAATCTTCTCATCTTTGATCATTTTGCCATCCACCATCGCTTCTATATCTTTTACTTGCTCTTCATTCACTCTGGCACCACCCTGCTTGATAAGGCGACGAGCATCCGATTTGGATTTACACAAATCTGTCCTCGCATACAAATCTACCAAGCTAAGACCTTGCTCCACCTCCAGAGCTTCTATTTCCAAAGACGGCATTCCTTCCAAATCCATTTCCCCACCAGCACTAAACATCGACTTAGCCGCCGCCAAAGCACTGTCTGCTGCCTCTTGACCATGGATTATCTTAGTCTGCTCATAAGCCAACCTTTGCTTTACTTCGTTCAACTCTTGACCCTGCAAACCTTCATACTGCTTTATCTCTTCCAACTCCAAGAAAGTAAACATCTTCAAGAACCGCAAAGCGTCTTCGTCAGGGACATTTCGCCAGTACTGAAAGTAGTCATAAGCCGAAAACAGCTTTTCATCCAAAAACACAGCACCTTTCTCGCTCTTGCCCATCTTCTTGCCATCCGCTCTGGTTATCAGGGGGAAAGTCAACCCATAAGCTTCCTTACCCAACACTCTGCGGATTAAATCCACTCCAGCCACAATATTGCCCCACTGGTCATCTCCACCCATCTGCATCGTGCATCCATAATCTCGACTAAGTACCATAAAGTCGTAAGATTGCAAAAGTTGGTAATTAAACTCAATAAAAGATAACCCTCGCTCCAAGCGTTGCTTGTAAGCCTCAAAGCTGAGCATTTTATTCACAGAAAAGTGTCTGCCGATATCGCGTAAAAAGTCAATATAATTCAAATTCAAGAGCCAATCTTTATTGTTCAACACTTGGGCAGTATCTTTAGTCAAATCAACAACTTTCCCTAACTGTGCGGCTATCTTTTGCGAATTAGAAGTTATCTGCTCTTTAGAGAGCATCTTACGCATTTCTGTTTTGCCCGAGGGGTCGCCTATCATCGCAGTGCCACCGCCCAAAAGAGCTATCACATTGTGTCCTGCCTCTTGCAGGTGATGAAAAGCAAAAAAAGGCACAATATGCCCGATGTGCAAAGACTCGCCCGTGGGGTCTACACCCACATAAAGCGTAGCTTTACCATTGTTCAAAAGTTCTTTAACTTTTTCCTCATCTGTACACTGCTTAAAAAAACCTCTCTCTTTTAAAGTCTCAAAAACTCCCATCTTTCATAACCTCACAAATATCTTAATTTTATTTCGTTAAAACCGCAACGCACTCTATGTGTGCAGTGCAAGGGAACATATCCACACCTTGCAGGCTCTGCAAAGCAAAGCCACCGGCTATCAGCAAATCAACATCCCGCTTTTGCATGGCAGGGTTACAGCTAACATAGACAATCTTTTGCACAGATGAGCTTAGCACAGCCTCTATGAGCTTCCGATCCAAGCCCACTCTAGGCGGATCAAAAATAATTGTATCAACTTTTGGCATCTTGGCAAACTCGTGCTCCACTTTGCCACACACCAACCGCACATTCTCCACCGCGTTCAGCTCAAGATTTGCTTTCGCATTCTCCACTGCCTGAGCATTCTCCTCTATACACCAAACCTCTTTCGCTTTTGCACTGATGTAAATCCCAATACTACTCACCCCACTGTAAGCGTCCAGCACTACATCGCCATCTGCTATCTCACGAAAAATTTTATCGTAAAGGTTCTTCACCTGAAAACGGTTAATCTGAAAAAAAGAGTAGTAAGAACAACGATAATTAAAATCGCCAATCTGCTCCTCTACCCAATCTCTTCCCCAGATTAGCTTCTGCTCCTGACCAAAAATCTTATTACCTTCGCTTCTGTTTATGTTTTGCACTATACCTGCCAAATTTGGCAAAACTTTTTGAGCCTCTCGCACCAACACTTTAGAAAAAGGCAATTTCTTAAGTTTGGTCACCAACACCAGCACAATCTCATCTTTTGATGAAATCCTTATCCCCAAATACCGCAAACTCCCCTTGCCTGTTCTTTGATCGTACGGTTGCAAGCCAGACTTCTGCAAATACCCCCGCAGAAGAGCCTGCACTCGGTCAAACACCTCAGGATGCAGACAACAGCCCTGCACCTCTTGCACCTCGTGTGTGCGAGGCTTATAAACCCCCAAACGACCTTGTGAGTCCACAGGCAGCACCACCTTGTTCCGATAGTGCAAATAAGGCTCAGAAGCCAGCATCGGCACATCCTGAGCGAACACCTCCCTAAGAATGTCGCATTTGTACCCCAGCTGAGCAGAATAGCTCACACCACTCCAGATACAGCCACCACACTCACTATAGGGGCAACCAGCACTCCGCTGCTTTGAGCGTTGGACAAACCTCTCCACCTCGGCGATAAACACACCAGATCGCTTGTGTACCACCTTCACCACCACCTCATCACCCACCACTGCTCCCCGCACAAAGTAAGTAGCATTATCCTCGTGAGCCAAGCCATAACCGCCAGCCACCACTTTTTCTATCTTCATTCAGCCTTCTCCAACACCAGTCTTATCAATTTCGACACCTCTTCCGACGCCGACTTATTACCAATACTTTTTCGAATAGAATCAATATCCTCTTTCAATTTTTGATGATGCTCGCCCTCACTCAGATAATAGTCGATACTCTGACAGATTTTCTGAAAGTTCACATCTTTCTGCAAAAGCTCTGGCACCACTTGCTTCTTCATTATGATGTTTGGCAAACCAACGAAATCTAGCTTCACGAACCTCTTGGCAAGAGCGTACATCAGAGCGTCAGCTATGTAAACTATGATAAACGGCGTGTTGCACAATGCTGCCTCCAGCGTAGTCGTCCCCGACTTCACTATCAAAAAATCGCAGTAATGTAGCACATCGTAGTTATTCCCGCGAGCCAGCACGGCGTTGTCTATATTACGGAAATACGCCGAGTCCACCGAATCGCTCACGGCGATGATGAACTCAAAGTTTTCGTACGCCTTGCAGATTTTCTTAAACACGGGCAAAAGTTTTTTAACCTCGGAGTTGCGACTACCGGGGAAAAGCCCGATAACTTTCTTGCTCTTGGCTAGATGGAACTTCCGCCTGAACTCGCTCTGGCTAAGGCTCGCAGAGAGTTGCTCCACCACAGGATTACCCACATACACACTGCGGATTTGCTTGTCTTGCAATAGCTGAAACTCAAAAGGGAAAATGGAAGCCACGACATCCACATACTTCTTTATCTTCTTCAGTCTCCCTTGCTTCCACGCCCAGAACTTCGGACAGATGTAGTAAACCACGGGGATTTTCAGCTTGTGTGCGTACTTAGCTAAAATCATATTCAGCCCCGGGAAATCCACCAGCACCACCAAATCTGGTCTGTGATGCTTTAGGATTATCAATATCTTTTGCTTTAGCTTCCAAAAGGTAAAGAGCTTCTTCAACACATCTGTAAAGCCCATCACAGACAAAGAGTCGCAATTTTTTATCAGCTCGCAACCAGCTAGCTCCATATTGATCCCACCCAAACCGAAGTTATGGTGGTCTTGCAACTTTTTCAGCACAAAACTGGCGTGCACATCTCCCGACTTCTCACCGACAGACCAAAAAATGCTTTTCATCTAATCCTCCTACACACCCTAACTATCGTGCTCCGTAGCACCACTTTCGCTGGCAATGGAGAACTTTTGAGCAAGCAATCGGCGTTGTGCAGAAGCCCAAAAATCTGAAGCACCTCTTTCTTGTTATACTTCTTGCCATACGCCAGATAATCTTTGCGGAAAAACGAGTGCACCTCGGGCAGATAATCAGCAGCTATCTCTGCGTCTGTATGTTGCCCCCGCAGGGCTACCACCTTGTACAGCGAGCTGTAAAACCTGTACAACACACCCACCACCATCACACCCGCAGTGCCAGAGGACATCAACTGGTCGAGGTACTCCAGAGCCTTGCCACAGCGGCGTTGCCCCAAGCAGTTTTGCAACTCGAACACAGAATGCTCTCGAAACCCCAGCAGATAGGTCTTCACATCGGCTTCTTTGATGCTCTTCTTATTGCCAAACAGCACAAAAAGTTTCTCGCACTCTTTGGAAATCTGTGCATAATCCAGCTCCACGCTTCGGGCGAAAGCTTGCAAAGCGTCGTTGGTAAACTGCAATTTGGTAGATTGCAAATACTTAATTACATCGCCCACGCCGTAGGGCTTCTTGCAGTTTATCGCTGGGAACTTTTTGCACAACTTCGCACAATCTTTATTCCGCTTGTCAAACTTGTCGGCAGTGATAACCAAGACTATCCCTTGCGGTAACCCTTGCCAAAGATACTCCAGCACCTTATCTTTGTCCGATTTGGACGACATCTTATTAAAATAATGTAGCACAACGAACTTTTGGGGATACAAGAACGAAAAACCCTCGAGAGTGGCAAAAAGTTCCTGAGCGGTCGTCTCATCGCCGTACAGGCTCACAAACTCCGTCTTATCTGCCTCGCACAAAGAGCGTGCCTTCTTTACCACAACCTCCCGCAGATAGCAGTCCTCGCCATAAACCAGAGTGAGTGGACTGCTCTTGATTGTGTTATCTTTGAGGAACTTATCTGCAAAAATCACCATAAGCAAAAAACGCTAAAATCCTGCCAAAATCAAAGAGCCGCTAACGAAAGAGACAACAAAGCAATAGACACCAAAAATCTTTAGCCTACCTTTGGCTATCATCCGCAGGAGCAAGGCGATTACCGCATATCCACTCACAAAGGCGAAGAAAGCACCCAGCAAGCAATCCAGTAGCCCCACACTCGACCAAATATCGCCGAGCTTGAGGATGAAAGCACCGGCTATAGCAGGGATAGACAGCAAGAAGGAAAACCGAGCCGCATCAGCCCTTTTAATCTGCAAGAACACAGATACGGACACCGTAGAACCACTGCGAGAGATGCCCGGCACGATAGCCAAAGCCTGCACTACACCCAGCACCATCGCACGCCATACACCCATCTGCCCAGCTACCAAGCTAGTATGCTTGACCTTGTCCGAGGCAATTAGCACCACACCCGTTACCAAGAGCATACCACACACCAGCAGTGGGCGAGAGAATATCGACTCCAGCGTGTCTTGGCAAATTATACCCAGAGCACCCGTTATTGCAGTGGACACCAGCAAAAAAGCAACCTCTTTGCGTGCCAGCAGCACATCACTGCTCTTATCGTTGTACCGACAAAAATCTCTTGCCAAGCGGTACAAATCTTGCCTAAAGTAGATAAGCACTGCCAACAAAGAGCCCAGATGCAGCACCACCTCCAGCGAGACATCACCGCCTTCCATCCCAAAGAAGTGCTTTGCAATCACCAAATGCCCCGACGAGCTAATCGGCAAAAATTCGCTGAGCCCTTGCACGATACCCAACACAATCACTTTTAAATAATGCACATTACCACCACAATACTTTAATATTTGTTATCATAAGCGAAAAGTTTGGACACCGGCACTATCTCGTAACCAAGCTTCTTTGCCTCTTCCAAGAAGAACAGAAGGTTATCCAGCCTATCTTGGTCGAAGCAATGCGATATCACCACCACCTGCTTCCTACTACTCTTCCACTTCGCCAAGGTGTTCACCTTGGTCATCACCACTTGCCTGCTAGAAGTCGGCACATCTAGAAACATATCCCTCTTGGCAACTGGGATGAGCTTCTCCTTACCCAGCTGATAAGCCACCGAAGTAGCGATAGTCCTGCTATCTACGAAGAACAACCCCGCTTTCTTGAGCACATCCAGCACAGCACTCATCACCCGCTGATCTTGTGTCGCACGCGACCCCATATGATTGTTCGCCCCCACAGCCTTAGGTAATATCTCCAGATAGCTCTCCACCCGCTTGGCAATCTCAGCATCGCTCAGATCTACCATAATAGCGTTCTCACCCGGGGTGTTCCGCGGGTAACTCAGAGGCTCCATGGGTATATGCACCAGCACCTCGTGCCCGCTGATGACAGCAGCGTTCATCACCGTCTTCGCCAGCGGAAGATTGGGCAAGACAGCAAAAGCGATGCGTCTATCCGCCTTGCAAAAGTTCGCCAGTAGCTCCCCTTGATATCCACCAAAATCGTCCACTATCACAGCCAGCTTGGGCGATGCCACAGCTTGTTCGTCTTCGGCGAGGTAGCCGATAGACACCGTGTAAATCTCGCCATCGGTAGCTCTAGCTATTATCTGGTTCTCTTTGCCCTCTAGTAGCACCGAAGCCTCGATGATACTGCTACCAGCGGCTCGCAGAGCTTTCTTGAGCACCAGCGTCATATAAGTCAGATCCAACTGAGACTGTTGCACTCTCACCTTGAGCAGCACAGAACCGTCCACATCTCTACCGAACGAGAAGTTTTTTCCCATCTTCAGGTTCAACTTCACCAGAGCTTTCGCCATCTCCCCTTTCACGCCCACATACCCGAGGTCTTCTTGCTTTAGCGAATCGCCAGAAATCTTCACATACTCCTGAATACTAAGGTACTTCCGCAGATCAAACCCCTTGTCTTTACCTCTCATCCACGCAAAATATCCGCCAGCGACCACCAGCAACACCACCAAAAGATGAAGGCTGCCCACCAGCAAATTGCTCTTTTTCTTTCTCAGCTTCTTACTCATTTTGCTCTTCCTCTTGCACAAACTTGATGATGACCTCTCCTTCCTTCTGCATACCATACTCCTCTCTAGCCATCTTCTCCAGCTCCACCCCTTGACTATTTACCTCATCCAGCTTCTTCTTCAAAATTTTATTCTTCTGGTTCAAACGCTCTTCCACCCCTTGTAGCGACTTCAGTCGCCTAGACGAAGCAAAGCGACTATAAAAACTTCCCGAACCCCAAAATAAAATTTTGCAAAGAAAGTACAAAACAACTAACACCAAAATCCAGCGATAAAAAATTTTCCCTTTCATCTTGTCCTACTTCTCCTTACCTGTTCACTTTTTTTTCAGACTCATAAAAGCTAACCACTTCATCTTTGATAACCTCTGGCAGATACCGAGCAAAGCTCCGTGGCGATTGTCTGATATCCGCAGAGCAAACATCCACCAAATCCATCTGCACAAAATGCAACTTATCGGCGTAATCTAGCTCTTGCCAAGTACTTTTACACCTGCGAGAAACCACCACGAACTCAACATTATCCAAAAGCCACTCAAACCTATGCCAACTTTGCAAGGTTGCCACATTATCTTGCCCGATGATGAAAAAGTACTCCACCCCATCGCTAGGCAGTCTCTCCAGCAAATCTGCCGTGTAACAAATCGTGCCGTTCCCCTTGTCCCAATCTTTTGCCAGAAAAGCCCTCTCGCCTGCCAAAGCCCTTTCCAGCCAGCTCATCCTCTGGTTGAACCCAGCCACTTCGTCCTTGAAACGATGACAGCCAGAAGGCAAGAACCACACGGCATCCAGAGCTATAGCACTCTGCACCGCTCTAGCCACGGCTATGTGTCCTGCGTGCACAGGGTCGAAAGCTCCACCCAAAAGCCCAACTCGCATCACAATCCTTGCACTTTTGCCTTCGCCTGTGTAGCCTCGTAACTTTGCGGGAAGTAGTACTCGATATCGGCAGCATAAGAGTCTGCCAATGCACTCTCGCCCCATTGCAGGTAGATAAGGCAAACATAGTACAAGCTCTTCTTAAAAGCTTCCACCTTCTTGCCATCTAGCTCATCGAGCACCTCTTTGAAGTAGAGCATCGCTGAGGAATAGTCGCCCATACTGTAGTAGATCGAGCCGTTATGAAACTTCTTCAGCGACAACTGGTAGTACGCCTCATCCATCATCTCTTGTGCTTCGTCCACATTCTTATCGTAAGGATAAAGGCTCAAAAACTTCTTCAAAATCTCTATCTGCTCGTACCGCTCCTTTTGATCGTAATGAGGCTCGCGAGCCAAATGCTCGTAGCACACTGCCAGATTGAAATAGACTTGGTTCAATCTATCAAAACGGGGATAATCAGACAAAATCTGCTTGTACTCCAGCGACGCCAAATCGTACTGCTTCTTTTGCAGATAACAGTCTGCCAGCTTAAAGCTAACCTCCTGCGTATTACTGCCTATCTTCTGAAACACCACAGCATCATAATAAGGGATAGCGTCGCTATACTCGCCCTTCTCATAAAACTCGTCGCCCAATCGGGACTTCTCCTCCACACTCAGCTTGGCAAGATCTTGGCTAGCACAACCTACCAGCAAAAAGAGCAAGCAAAAATAAAAAAACCTCATCTAATTCCTCGCTTGTTGGGGTACATAATCGAAAAATTTGTAACGGTTGTCTTCCACTTTCAAAAATCTGAACTGCCCAGAAAACCACATATTAAACTCCTTGGCACTCTTTTGCGACTTTATCGCCTCTTTCAAGCTCTCTTTCTTCTCAGCAAACTCCTTCCAATCCAGCTTGCTCCTCTTTTGCACCTTACCGATGAAAGCACCTCTGCCCATCAGCGTATCCACTATCAAATCCGTATACTGCCCCTCATCCAAGCTGAACAACGCTTCCGACAAAGCAGGAAACTCGCCTATCTCGGGCAATGGGTCTGCGACCTTCGCACCTTTTACATCCACCACTTCCAGCCTCTTTTGCCTTGCTCTGGTCAAGTAGTTCTTCTTGCCAGCGTAAAACTTCTGTCCATCCTCTACGCACTTAGTGGCTTTCGCCTGAAACTGCAAAACCTTTTCCAGCTTGTCTTTCACCTGATCAAAGGAGTACACAGGCGAGATGTCGATACTCTTTAGGCAAAAAACCACCAACGAGCTTTCCCCTTGCACTATCTGCGAGCAGTCGCCCACAGCAGCTTTTTTAAACATCTCGTCCAGCAAAGCAGCATTTGCACCCACTACAGGAAAACTCGCATTAGCTTTTAACACATCTTCACTTTGCTCTATCTCCAGCTTCAGCTCTTTTGCCGCTAGCTCAAAACCCTTGTCTTTAGCCAAGCTAAGCAACTCTTGCAATTTACCCTCAGCCTCACTTTTGGTCTGCTCATCGGCAAACTTCAACTCCACATAGTCAAAAATCCTGCTCTCGCCCTTCTTAAAAGCTTGCCTATTAGCTTGATAAAACTGTTGCATTTCAGGCAAAGAGACCTCTTGATCTTCTTTGATGTTTTGCGGATTAAACCAAATCAGCTTGCCATCCACCATCTGATTTTGGTCGATATACTCTTGTCGCACATCTTCGTCCGAGACAAACACATCGCCCACGACCTCCAACTGCAAGTTCTCTATTAGCAATCTCTGCTGGTAAACCGACTCTAGTGCCTGCACATTCAGTTGCCCCAGTCGCAGAGCTTGCAGGTACTTGTCTTGGTCAAACTCGCCGTCCGTCTGAAACTCCTTCATCTGCTGTATCTGTGCCAAAGGTTGCTCCTTGATAGCCTTCGCCACCTGCTTGGCACTCACCTCCACATCGTAATCGTCTATCGCCTGCTCTATCACATAATCTTGCACCATCTGATACCAAACTTGGTTGTTTACCTGTGCCAACTGCTCTTTGCTCAGCTGAACATCGTCTCCCAAGCTCCTTTGGTAATTGTAAGCCACCTCTTTGAACTTCTGCGAAAACTCCTGCACGCTAACTTTCTTATCACCGATACGCCCCAGCTCATTCTTATTGCCATCCAACATCCCCGAAAAACCCATCAAGACCATCCCGCCTACAAACAAAGCCGCTGTAATCACTATTATCACCTTAGAATGTTTCCTTAAAATATGCATAAAAATTTTACTCCTTTTAAAAAATCGCTATTTTGCTAACTAACTCTATATCTTCTCAAATCTTGACAAGACAAAAAAAGCAATTTTTCCCACTGAATAAACCTAGTTAAAATTCTCTAATCCCAAACCTCTCACTAAAGCGAGAAAATCGCTTGACAACATAGCTCCAAAGAAAACTTTCCTCAAAATTTTCTTTATAAAGGGTGGGTCTGGATGAGAGACAGTTTAAAACTAGGATTCAAAGCGAACAAAAAAGATATTACCATTGTAGAAGTAGGAGATGTCAAGATTGGCAAAGATTTCGTCTTGATGGCTGGACCCTGTGCCGTGGAGTCGCTAGAGCAAACTGTAGAAACTGCCAAGATGGTCAAAAAAGCTGGTGCGAACTTCCTGCGAGGAGGAGCTTTCAAGCCTCGTACTTCCCCCTACGATTTCCAAGGATTAGGACTAGAAGGTCTAAAAATTTTGGAAGAAGCCAAAAAAGTAACAGGATTGCCTATAGTTTCCGAGGTGATCGACCCCCGTGATGTCAACTGGATCTGCCAATATGTGGACATCCTCCAAGTGGGTGCTCGCAATATGCAAAACTTCTCCCTGCTCAAAGAGATCGGCAAATCAAAAAAGCCCGTAATCTTAAAGCGAGGAATGTACTCCACGCTTAAAGAGTGGCTCAACTGTGCCGAATACATCCTCTCCGAAGGAAACCCCAATGTTATCCTCTGCGAGCGAGGCATCAGGACTTTCGAGACCTACACCCGCAATACGCTCGACCTAAGCATCGTACCCGCTGCCAAAGAGATATCACACCTACCGGTAATCGTTGACCCCTCGCACGCCACTGGCAAGCTCTCGCTGATAGAACCCATGGCGATGGCAGCCCTCACCGCTGGAGCAGACGGACTCATCGTGGAGGCACACATCAACCCATCTTGTGCTCTGTGCGATGGACCGCAACAGCTAGATGGCAACATCTTCCCGCCATTTGCCAAAAAAATGAAAAAGCTACACACCTTGCTCCAACAACTCTAAAAAACGGAAAGAAATATTATGAGAAATCAAGACGAACTCACCAAAATTCGCCTAAAAATAGACTCCATAGACAAACAAATCCTTAATCTGCTCAACCAGAGAATGGAGAACGCTGTCCGAACCAAAAAATACAAAAAACTGGTAAAAGATACTGGCAGAGAACTGTCTATCTTGGAAAAAGTTACTAACTCTGGCTACGCCTTACTCGACAAAAATCTTGCCCAAACTATCTACAAAACCATCATCGAACATAGTTGCAAATTACAAGAAAAAAACCTTTCCACCATCGCCTTTCAGGGAGTGCACGGAGCGTACAGCCAAATGGCAGCTAGCAAATGGGACAACTCTTTAGTTAGTCTGCCCTGCGAGAGTTTCGTAGAAATATTCGACGGCATCCAAAAAGAAGTTTATGATTACGGTATCGTCCCCATAGAAAACAACTTAGGCGGAGTAGTTGGAGGCATCAACGCCCTCCTGCTGGGACACGATGAAATTAAAATAATCGGTAGTCTAAACTTCCCAGTAGAGCACTGCCTACTTTGCACCTCTGGCAGTAGTTATCGGGACATCAAGAGCGTCTACTCCCACTACCAAGCTCTAGCACAATGTAGCAACTTTATATCAGAACTAGGACTCGCCAGCCATCGCTACTTCGACACAGCAGGAGCAGCCAAAATGGTCAGCAATAAAAATCTTGACTCCGTTGCTGCTATCGCTAGCGAATTAGCTGGCGAATACTATGGTCTACAAATCGTGAAAAAAAATATCGAAAACATCCCCTACAATCGCACACGCTTCATCATTATAGGCAAAAACAAGGTAATCGAAAACCCCAACCACTGCTCTATCGTATTCACTTGCAAGCACAAAGTGGGAGCTTTGGGCGATCTCATTCAGATTTTTGGCAAAAACAAAATCAACCTAACTCGTCTGGAATCTTTTTACCCCGGCGACGGCGGACTGAAATTTTTCGCCGATTTTCAAATACCTGCACAAAAAGAAAAGATGGACAAACTTTTTGAAGATTTTGCCACTAGCAAACAAGAATTAAAAATATTAGGGAAATATAAGGAGTTAGCAGAAAAATGAATATCGTTGTTTTAGGTGCTGGGCATATGGGTTCGTGGATAGCCGACGAGCTCGCCATAGATTATCAAGTTTCCGTATTCGATCCAGACAATAAAAGATTAGCAAACATCAAAAAAGCTAACAAAATCAACAAAATCGAAGATATAAAAGCACTCGCTCCCCAAATGCTCATCAACGCCGTGAGCCTGCCCAAGACCAAAGAGGCGTTCTCATCTGTAATGCCGCTACTCCCTGCTAATTGCATCCTTTGCGATCTGACCTCTGTCAAAGGCGACCTGCACAAGTTCTACCAAGACTCAAGCTTCGAGTTTGTCTCCATCCACCCGATGTTCGGTCCCACTTTCGCCAATGTAGAAAACCTTTGCGATGAAAACATCATCATCATCAAAGAGTCTTGCCAAAAAGGAAAAGATTTTTTCATAAAACTAGCAAAAAAGCTCAAACTCAACATCTTCCACTACACCTTTCAAGAGCACGACAAAGAAGTCTCTTACTCGCTAGGAGTCCCTTTTTCAGCTTCGCTTGTTTTTGCCTCCTGCGTTTGCCAAACTGATGCTCCTGGCACCACTCACCGAAAACATATGGAAACAGCCAAAGGTGTGCTAAGTGAAGACGACTACCTGCTTTCAGAAATCTTGTTTAACCCACAGACAATCCCCCAAATAGAGATTATAAACTCCAAACTTTCCTATCTTACTCATATTATCAAAAGTCGCAACACAGATATTATGAGAGAATTTTTAGATGACCTCCGCAAAAACATCAAACTATGAATCAGATCTCTCTAGAAATCCCTGTTTTACCCAAATATTCTCAGATAAACTTTTGGGACGACTATCCTAACATATCTACATCCTACTCACCTGTAGCAATAATAACAGACGATAACCTCCACAAGCTCTACCACCACTGGATCAAAGAAAAATTCCCCACAGCTCTGCTCTACACCATCGCTCCCGGCGAAAAAAGCAAGAGTCGCAAAAGCAAAGAAAGAGTCGAAAATTTCTTGCTCAAACACAACTTCCCTCGCAACGGACAAATCGTCGCTTTCGGAGGAGGAGTTGTCGGCGATTTGGCAGGATTTGTGGCTGCCACTTACAAAAGAGGCATCAGTTTTTCACAAATTCCCACCTCTCTCTTGGCGATGGTCGACTCCAGCGTCGGCGGGAAAACCGCTATCAACACACCCGCAGGCAAGAACCTCATCGGCTCTTTCTGGCAACCCAGCACTGTGGACATCTCGCCCAAATTCTTAAAAACACTAGACAACAAGCAGTTTATGGGCGGTCTGGCAGAAGTCATCAAGATTGCCTTGAGCTTCAATGCCCAATTCTGGCAATACATCTGCGACCATCAAACCAAAATATTACAAAAAGACAAAACAGCGATAATGCACATCGTACAAAAAGCTGTCCAAAAAAAAGCCGACATAGTCAAACAAGACGAAACAGAGAAAGGATTACGAGCACTTTTGAACTTCGGGCACACCGTCGCACACAGCATAGAGACAGCCTCCAAGCACAAGGTCATCCACGGTAAAGCAGTCGCCATAGGTATCGCCATCGAGTCTATCTTAGCTTGGCAATCTGCACATCTCCCTTACAGCGATTTAGAAAAAATCTTGCACCTTCTAACTAAGCTCAACTACCTAACCCCTTTGAAATACTCATTATACAAGCTCATCGACATCATGAAAAACGACAAAAAGAACAAAGACGGCAAAATCTGCTTCGTCTGCTTGACAGCCATCGGCAAAGCCGAGCAAGAGCTGGTCAGCTTCGACACAACGCAGATAGTAAACGCCCTTGCCTACTACCAAGGTTATGCTCAAAATATCGCCAAAAAGTAAGTCCGAGCTAAGCAAAATATTGCACTACCCCAACATCCCGGGCAGCAAATACGAAGCGGTACGACTCCTATTCTTGGCAGCTCTAGCACAAGGGCAAACGACACTCTGTGGCTTACCAGAGGCTCAAGACATCAAAGACGCCATCACCGCACTGCAAGAGCTAGGCATCCAGATAAAGGTCGCAGGCGACACCGCTATTATCCAAGGCTCTGGCGGAAAGTTCACACCCAAGCAAAAAAAGGTGAACCTCGGCAAATCTGGCACACTCGCCCGCTTCATCATCCCATTCATCGCTTTGCAAAAAGAGCCCGTCTATGTCGATGCCAACCCGCAACTCTGCTCGCGACCAATGCAAGAAATCTTCACTGCCCTGCGAGAGCAAGCAGTAACCATAGACTCCACAGACGGACACCTGCCCGCCACCATCTGCGGTGGAAACCTGCAAGGCAAGCACATCTGCGTAAACGCCTCTCGTAGCAGCCAGTTCCTCAGCGGACTCCTGCTCATCGCTCCCATTGCCAACCTGCACATCACCACCAGCGAAAAAGTTGTCTCACAAAGTTTCATCGACTTAACCCTTGATTTGATGACAAAATTCGGAGCTGTTTACCAAAAACAAAACAACACCTACACCTTTTCTAACTCTGGCTATCAAGCACAAAACTATCAAATCCCTGCCGACTGGTCTTCTGCAAGCTACTTCTTGGCACTCTCTGCCATCGCTGGCATTATAGGCAAAACAGACAATCTCGCTCTTGATAGCAAACAAGGAGAAAGCAAATTTTACCGCATCCTCGAGCAAATGGGTTGCCAAATAACAGCCCAAAATCACTGCCTGACTATCCACAATCCTGCTCCATTACACGGCGTGTGCGTAGATTTGAACCTAATGCCCGACATCGTGCCCACTCTGGCTGTAATAGCCACTTTGGCAAAAAGCAAAACAATCATCTCCAACATAGAGCACCTGCGGTACAAAGAGTGCGACCGACTGAGCCTCATCGTGGCAGAATTAAACAACATCGGTGGAAAAGCCCAAGCACTGGACGACAAGATGATTATCTACCCGCAAAAGCCAACAGGTGGCACTATCGATCCACACGACGACCATCGCCTAGCCATGAGCTTTGCCTTGCTAGGACTAACGGGCATACCGCTAAGCATCAAAAATCCCCAATGCGTAAATAAATCTTTCCCGAGCTTTTGGGAATTAACCGGCAATCAGAAATAAAACTTAATAGCCTCATAAATAATCAATTACAATCATCAAAAATCCAAACATTGCCCCAAGAAAAAAAATCATCTTGCCCAACAAACATCTTGCAGAAAATTGGCTGAAAATCAAAACAAACAAATAAGAGGAGAAATAAATATGAGTGATAAAATTATCAAAAATTCAAGGAATACGGAAAATGCACCAAAAAGTGCTTTTGGCACCCAAACTGTAGCTTTTTCTCATTACAACAACATCTCAGCACAACTGCCTATCGACCCCAAAACAGGTAAAATCGTGGCTGGTGGCGTGCAAGAACAAGCTGTCCAAGTGCTGGAGAACATCACCACTATCGTGGAGAGCGTAGGACACATCATCTCAGATGTGGTCAGGGTCAACATCTACCTCAAAAATATCACAGACCTCGATGCAGTAAACGAAGTCTATGCGACTTTCTTCTCTGGCTATTTGCCCACCAGAACGGCTCTGGCTGTAGCAGAGTTGCCCGAGTCCGATGCTTTGGTAATGATGGACGCTGTGATTAGCAATGGCGAAGGTACACACCCACAAGATCCTTGCGACCTTGTAAAGATGGTGAGGAACACCCCCAACGCTCCTTTAAGTGCTTTATCCACCCAAACTGTCGCTTTTTCTCACTACAATCACATCTCTGCACAATTACCTATCTGCCCAAAATCTGGCAAAATCGTAGGCGACACCGCTCAAGAGCAAGCCAGCCAGTGCCTTGCCAATATCAAAGCGATAATGGAAGCCATCGACGCACCGTTTGACGACATCGTGAAAGTCAACATCCACCTAAAAAACTTGGCAGACATCGATGCAGTGAACCAAGCGTACAAAACCTTCTTCCCCGACTCAGCAGTGGCTAGAGCAGTGAGCTATCTACCTGCTCGCTCCATAGTAGCAGCCACGGGCTTGCCAATGGACGCACTAGTGCAAATGGACGCCACCATCTCTCACGGCGACGGCACACCACCACAAGCCGTGGAAGACAGGCACAACTTAGGCATCAGAGCTCGCAACACCGACACCGCTCCAAAATGTGCAGTATCCACCCACACCGTAGCCTTCTCTCACTACAACAACATCTCTGGGCAATTACCTCTCGATGCCAAGACTGGCAAAATCGTCGGTAGCGGAGCTAAAGAGCAAACCATGCAAGCCATGAACAACATCAAAGCTATCGTGGAATGCGTAGAACACTCTATGGACGACATCGTGAAAATCAACATCCAGCTAAAAAACATCGCCGACCTAAAAACAGTAACCGAAACCTACGCTTCTTTCTTCACAGGCGACTTGCCAGCCTGCACCATCGTAGGCGTATCTGCAATCCCTATGGGTGCTTTGGTGCAAATCGACGCTATCGTCTCCAACTGCGAAAGCACACCACCAGCTAAATAAAACAATCATCGCAACAAAAAAGGAGCTGAATTTTTCAGCTCCTTTGTTTATTAAAAAGTTATTTGCTAAGCTAAACGCTAGGCTTTCAAAAATCCGTATTCGTATATCTTCGGTTTTATTTTATCAGCTAAAAAGTTGAGCTTATTTCGCAACTCGCCGATTAACTCCATATATTTTTCATCTTCGCTTTTTGAGTTCATTCTGCCTTTGTCGTTTCTACCTTGAAAGTACTCCCTTATATCATAAAAACTTCCGTTCACATTCACACTTGGCTGGCTATGATAATATCTCCACAACTCTCTACCCGCATCAAAAACGGCAGTAGCCTCGGCGGAAAATTCCCTTGGTTTGTTATCGTAGATATTACTTTCTAGCTCTTCGGCAAACAAAAGATTGCTCTCTTCTTCCATTTTCAACTTGCCCTTAATAAAATCGGTCATAAAGTGGCTGGCAAACTTCTCTTTGGCGTTTACCTCTTGCTCGGTAAAAGGTGTCCAGTGGTTTGTGCCTTCACTACTTGTAATCTTATTTTGTCCGTGAAACAATGTAAATGCTAAGCAATCATTTTGAAACTCGGTGTCTTTTTGCCAACCGTCATTTGGATGTAGAAACTGATCTCTATTATTTAGCCATACTGGTCTAATAACTTGACGTATTGCTAAGTAAATTGTCATAACAACTAAATTATTCTTGGTGATAATTGCTGTTTTGTGTTGAGATATATCACTATCTGTTGGTTTTAGAGTAACATAAACTCCATTTTGTTGTTGCATGTCAACACCTGGCAAAATCAAATAACCAATAATCACATTATTTTTATCATAGAACTTACGAAGCCAACTGCTTATAAAATCATTACGGTCAAAAGCATAAAAAGATTTGGTTCCATAAATTTCCCCGTACTTGTTAACAATATCTGTTTCAACTTTCTTTATCTCTTCTTTATCACTTAAATTCCAAATCAAAAAACCAATCGGGAATTTTCCTTTTACATTGTCAAATGTATTTGATTCACAAATAAATCCACTTTCATATTTCGCTTTATAAAATCTCCTAAATTTTAAAAAATTTTGAGAATTTATGTGCTTTAAAGTACTAAAAGAAGCCAGAATACAACTGGGTATTTCATCGTAAATTCTAAGAAAAAATTGAGCAAAAAGTTCGCGAGTTGCAGTTCCCACAATTTTATTAAATTTCTTATAAATATTGCTTGTTGTAGCTACGCTAGCTTTATGATTTCCATCACCTGCAAATGTTGTCCTATTCCCATGTTCTGCATAAGGTGGATTGATATAAATTATCAGTTTCTTCCGTTTTTCTGGGTCGTTGATAATATCTTGTAAACTTTGAGGAAGTTTGGTAAAGTCATCGTTCAAAAAATCAAATTGAAAAACATGGCTGTCTAAGAGGTTTGCTCCGTGGTCGATGCGTTCGTGCATTACGCTTACATCAGCTTGGTCTAAGGTGCTGGCGTAGATGTTGTATGGGTTGGTTAAGCCCGCCAGCAGATTACCCGTGCCAGCCGCACAATCCCAAATGTAATACTCATCTTGCCAGTCTTCGCCCAAATAGTCGGAGAGGTATTTTTGCGAAAGCTCTACCCAAATTCGTGGCGTAAAAAAAGCTCCCTTGCGTTCTCGGATATCTTGTGGAGCTAGTAAATCCCTCCGCTCGATAATGTAATCTTGAAACTCTTTCACAGGAGGTCTTTTGTAGAGTTTCCAGAATTGCCGATAAGCATCTTTGTTTCTAATGGTGATGGTGGCATCAAACATTTGATTGATATTCTCTTTGGCTATCTTATAGCCTTGATTTTGGAACACGACAAACAAGTTATCTCTGATGGTCAAATCGTCGTCGATATTTTGAGTGCCTTTATCATCCACAAATATATCTGCCAAATAAAAATCGCTATCAAAAATGTTTGCTTTCTTCAAGTCGTCCCAATTAACATCAATTATGGGTTTTACAATCTCAATCCAACGCAGATAAATTGGGATGAAATTGTTTTTATCAATCTTGATTTTGCTCTTTGTCGTGGCTTTAGCCACATTATTTTTTATAAAAGTTTTAAGCTCTTTTTCGTCTTTTTGATAATCAAAAACATAAGTTTTAGTTTTTAAAAAAGTTTCTATCCGCTCTTTTATTAGCTTAAACTCTTTTGTTTCGTGGTTACTTGGCGTTACATTCCAATTAAAGTCGTTAATATAAAAAATATCTTGAATATTGATATAATCGACAAAAGCAATTTTTTTGAAATCGAAAGCACCTAAAAAAGCTGGTGGCAGTGTCTTATCAAAAGTGCGTGCTTTCCCGATTGTCAAGATGAGTTGCACAAACATCGTGGGAATGTCAAAATCCCCAGTTTTTGCTTCTGCCCACAAAAGCGGTGTTCTTCCAAATAAGCTATCCTGTTTGGGAAAAACTGTAAAATCAATATTACCAAGAATTTCGGTTGTATCAAAATGCTTAAACCAATCAATACCAACCTTGTTTTTCAGCTCTTCTTCTCGTATATTATTATACTTCATTTTTTTACTTCGCTTTTTAGTTATTTGTTGTGATTGCTAGTAACAATTACCTTTTCTCTCATCCCTTTTTCTTTAATATTTCGGCAATCCATCTCTTGTTAATTTTCTTGCTCCCTTAGCAAAAAATACTGCCGTTTCCTGTCAAGCCAAAACCTCTGGCTGTATCAATCTGCGGTTTGCAGTTTTCTAACCACAGGAACACCCAGATGGAAGCAAAACATAAAATCCGTGTTCATCTGTGTTCATCCGCGGTTTTATTATTTTCTCCATACCGGCAAAATTTCTTGACATTATCACCCAGTCCCACGAATCTAACAAAAAAAACCAATAGGAAGAAAAATGAGAAAAAGCATTATCGCTGGCAACTGGAAGATGAACAAGACCCTAAGCCAAGCCGAATTTTTTTTTAACCAAATCAAAAAGAAAATAGAAACAACACCTCTAAAGCAAACATCGTGCATCTTGTGCGTGCCAGCTCCCTATCTATCGCAAACAAACCGGTACAAGCTCAAATCGCATCTGCTCTTCGGTGGACAAGATGTCTCCAGCCACGCAAGCGGTGCTTACACTGGCGAGACCTCCGCTCAGATGCTAGCCTCCTGTAGCGTCAATTACTGCATCGTGGGACACTCCGAGCGACGAGAGTACCACCGCGAATCCAACGCACTGCTCAACCAAAAGCTCTTCCAGCTCCAAGCCAACGACATCACCCCTATCTACTGCATCGGTGAGACCCTAGAGCAGCGGGAAAGTGGCAACACACAAGAAGTTTTGCAGGCACAGCTAACCGAGGGGCTCAAGGAGTTCCAACCAGCTCAAGGGCTGATAATCGCCTACGAACCCATATGGGCTATCGGCACAGGCAAAGCCGCCACCGCACAGATGGCTCAAGAGGTACACCAGTTCATCCGTAGCTGGATAAGCGACAATTACGACCCAGAGGTCGCACAACAAACCCATATCCTCTACGGTGGCAGCATGAAGCCCGCAAACATCGCTCAGCTCATCAACCAACCCGACATAGACGGCGGACTCATCGGTGGAGCTGCACTAGAGGTGGACAGCTACTGGGAAATGGTAAAAATTGCCGAGGATATACAAAAAAAATGCTAGATTTAAAATTCGTCTGCGAGCATCCAAAAGAGGTGCAAGCCAACTTAAAAGCCAAAAAAGTCAGCCTCGATTTAGACAAACTAATACAACTAGAACAGCTTCGCAAGAAAGCTCTCTTCTCCTACGAAACAAAGAAAGCAGAGCAAAACAAAACTTCCAAACTAATCGGACAGTACAAAAAAGAGGGCAAACCCACGCAAGATATTTTCGCCCAAGTGCAAACCCTCTCGCAAGAGCTAAAGCAAGAGAACACTGCCCTTGCTCAAATCCAAAAAGAGCTCCAAGAGCTGAGCTTGCAGTTACCCAATATGCTCGACAAAGATGTACCTCTGGGCAACACCGAGGACGACAATCGCTACCTCAAAGAGTGGGGGAAAAAGAAAGAGTACAAATTTAAGCCACTAGACCACCTAGAATTAGCCAAAATAAACAACCTGCTAGATTTCGACAAAGCTGCTAAACTCAGCGGAAGCGGCTTTGCTCTGCACACAGGCTTGGGTGCTACCATCGAGCGAGCTCTCATCAACTTTATGCTCGACTTCCACACCACTAAGCACGGCTACCGCGAGCTAAGCGTGCCTTTTCTGGCGAACACAAGCACAATGACCGGCACGGGTCAACTCCCCAAGATGAAAGACGATATGTACAAAATCGAAAACGAAGATTTGTACCTCATCCCCACTGCCGAAGTTCCCATCACCAACTACTTCGCCCAAAGTAGCACCTCTTACAAAAATCTGCCCCAGAAATACACCGCCTACTCCGCCTGCTTCCGCAAGGAGGCTGGCTCGTACGGCAAAGAGACCAAAGGCTTGCAAAGACTGCACCAGTTCAACAAAGTGGAGCTAGTGCAAATCGTCAAACCCAGCCAATCTGCTTTGGCACTAGAAGAGATATTGCAAGACGCTTGCGAAATACTGGAAGCTCTGAACCTTCACTACCGTGTCATCACTCTTTGCAGTGGCGACACCAGCTTCGCTTCTGCCAAAACCTACGACATCGAGGTGTGGTCGCCCGGACAGCAAAAATACCTAGAGGTCTCGTCTGTAAGCAACTTCCGCGATTTCCAAGCTCGCAGAGCAGAAATCAAATACAAAGACGAGAACGGCAAGTCGTGCTTTGCTCACACCCTGAACGGCTCTGGCGTGGCACTGCCCCGACTCTTCATCGCCCTTATCGAAACCTACCAAAAAGAGGACGGCTCTCTCGATTTCCCCAATATCCTAAAACCTTACCTAAAAGGAGGACTCCTGTGAAAAACAAGATTATCATTATCGCTGCAATTATCATCGTTGCCCTAGCTGGCATCGTCTATTACGCCACAAGACCTATACCGCTGGTCAAACCGCTAGAGCTCAAAGACGCCTTGGCAAGAAACCTCGCCGAAAATGGCAAAAGAACCACCATCGACTTCCAAACAGTTGGTGATTTCGACTGGGACAACCTCTACATTTTGACCCCTTATCGCAAAGAAATAAAAGGACTAAAGGGCTTAGAAAAAGTTTTTGCCACCAGCCAAATAACCCCCCATATCTGCATCTTGCTCTTCGCCGAGGGCAAAGTAGTCAACGGTTTTGCCGTAGTTCCCAGAAACATCGTCGACTTCTCATTGCTGGGCGAGAGCTACCCCAAAGAAAAAGCCAAGTTCAGACTGCAAAAACGCCCCTTCAACGGTCCGGGCAACAAGCCTTGGTACAATGTCATCCTCTAGATGAGGCAAACTCCCAAAATAGTGTTCGCTGGCTCGCCCGCTTTCGCTCTGCCATCACTGCAAGCTCTTAGTCAAAGCGAGCTTCGTCCTTGCCTTGTCATCACTATGCCCGACAGCAAGAAAGGTCGCGGGAAAAAGCTCCTGCCCACACCTGTGAAATCGCTGGCACTACAGCTGGGCTTGCAGGTGCTCACCACCAGCAACATCAACGAGCTTGTCCCCCGACTGCAAGATCTGCAGCCCGACCTGCTAATTACCGTGGCTTACGGTGGCTATCTGCAAGGGAAGATCAGAAAACTGCCAAGATGTGGCTGCATCAACCTTCATCCCTCTTTGTTACCTGCTTACCGCGGAGCTAACCCTATCAAATACCCACTGCTACACGGAGAGAAGACCACTGGCTACACCATCTTCAAGATAGTTGCCAAGATGGACGCAGGAGGCATCTACTACCAGCAAGAGCTCGCCATCTGCGACAACGATAACTTCGCCACGCTACACGACAAGCTCGCACAAGAAGGAGCCAAAGGGTTGCTACACACCGCACACCAGCTCCTAGCGGGCAGAGCCTCTGCCAAAGAGCAAGACCACGCCCTAGCCACCTACACCCACAAGACCCACAAAGAAGACACCTACATCAGCTGGGATAAGCCTGCCTCTGCCATCAGAGACCTCGTGCGAGCATACAGCCCTCTACCCGGTGCCATCACCCTCTTGGACAACCAACCTCTTAAATTCCTGAGTTGCCTCATCACAGAACAGAAATCGACCTCCACTCCCGGGAGCATAACCCAAATCTGCAAGCACAAAGGCTTTACCGTGAGCACGCAAGACCAAGACATTTTGATTACCAATGTACAACCAGCGGGGAAAAAACAGATGAACGCCTATGCTTTCACTCTGGGCAAGCCAAACCTGCTAGGCAAAAAACTGGGTAACTGTATATGAAAACCTTTTGCAAACTGCTTGTAAATATCACCTTCTCTTTGTTACTGCTACCTGCCAAGATTTTCAGGCAAAAGACTAGACTCCGCCTAGCGTACATCCGTTGCTCCAACCTCCTTGCTACCAAGCAGAAGTTCAAACCAGAGAAGATACTGCTTCTACTACCACATTGCTTCCAGATAAACGACTGCCCCATCAGGATTACCACGGAGATAGACAACTGCAAACGATGTGGCAGATGCCAAGTCGGAGCGATACTACAACTAAGGGACAAATACGGGATAAATGTATGCATCGCCACGGGCGGCTCTCTGGCACGCAAGAAAATCAGCAAGCTCAAGCCACAGCTAGTCATCGCTGCCGCCTGCTACCGCGACCTCTCGGAGGGCATCCACGACATCTTCCCACTACCAGTGGTTGGCTCGCTCATCGCTCGTCCCAATGGACCATGCCAAAACACAAGCCTCGACCTGCAAGAAATAGAACAAATCATCCAAAAGTACATAAAATGCTGAAAAACCACAAACTAACAAGCAAAGAACTCGAAAAACTTTCAGCTTGCTTCACCCTCTCCGATATGGAAATCTTCATCTTTCCCGAGCTGTTTTACTCTTTGGTGCTAGCCAATATCTGCTCACCTCTTATCTGGCAATGGCAAGACGACCCTTGGTTCAAAAATCTCGACAAAAAAAGCGACACCCAAAAAATCAAAAGAGTCAAGCAGTACATAATGGATCACTTCGCTTTCAACCTAGACCTGCAAACTTGGGGACTAACCGACAAACTCACAGAAGTAAACCGCTTCAAAGAGTTCGTCGATATGGACACGCTGGCAAACTCTAATGCCCTATTTGGCTATCATGGCGATAAATACTACTTCGACATCGACATTCGCTGTCATTTCGGCTTAGACAAATACGAGGGAGACATCATCCCCTACTGGAAAACCGAAACCGTGGAAGCGATGAAAGCTTTTGCGAAAAAACCCGAATACGAGCAAGGAGCTGGCGAGTGCGTCTCGTTTGCTTGCCTCTACGCTGCTGCGTTATTTGTCATCGGCAAAATTCCGCTAGAAAAAATCTATCTCATGGCAACGCCACTACACTCACAAAACTTCATCGACATCGACACCGGCATCCTCACCAACAACCGCCGTATTATCACCCAAAATATGTGGTACAACGGCACAGCCCTCTCTGCCAAAGCCAGAAGAGCCCTGGAGAACGAGCAAATCACCATGGTCAGCCACATCAGTGGCTATGTGCACTCCACCTACCAAAAAGCCACTATAGACCCCGCAGAGTTTCAAAATTTCCGCAAAAGGCTAAAATCTTACCTCTCGCACAGAGCCGACTCTGCCAGTTTCAGGAGTTTTTTGCGGGCAAACCCAGAGTTCCAAAAATATTTCCAGTTCACCATAAAACACAACGGATCTACTCACTACCTCGGCGTAGAGACCATCTTCGCCTACGAGCACAGCTCCAAAAACAGCTTCTCCGACAACTCCAAACGAGCTCTGCTCCAAGAGATAGACTCCGACGATCTGAGCCTGACAACGCTGGGACGAGCCGACTTGCAAGAGTTTGAAAAGCATCTAGTCCACAAGAAGCAGAAGTTCGCCTGCCAAAAGGCACTGGACATCATCCAGCAGTACAACGACTTCATCCACACAGACCCTCGCTTTCCTTGCCAAGTGAAAGATTACCAAAAGACAACACCACTAAAGCTCTCCACCCAGATGAGTCGCCAAGATATTTTGGACTATCTACTGAACGCCGCATCGCACAGCAAACTCGCCCACTACACGCTCTACACCTATCGTCAGATGGACAAAATAGACTGGGCACCCTTCCTCTACGCTTGCCTTACCAGAAGCCCCATCTGCAAGCAAAAATTCGCAACGCTAGATGCTAGCACAGTTTACCACGAGCTACTCCAGATGGGCACTAGCTCCATCTACGCTGGACAACGGCTAGCCACACCCGACGAGGCGTGCAACTTTGCCACTGCCGACGGCATAGAAAAAGCGATAATTATGGCTACCTGCTTCCCAGACAAAGCCAGCACTCTGTGCATAAAAGAGCAAAAAGCTCAAGTCGTTATCGATGGCAAGCCTTACCAGTTTACTTCGCAAAAAAGTTTGCAAAAAGAGGTAAAGCTAGACAAGCTAAAGTTTTTCGCCTGACTCCCCAAAAGCCCTAGTCAACGAGTCCAACCGCAAAAACTCCTGCAAAAATTGCTTCTCCTGCTCGCTTTTGAGCAAAACCCCACCTAACAACCTTGCCCCGCCATCATCACGAAAAGCCAAAGCGGAAGACACAATATGTTCCAAGATGCCCCTAATCCGCCCTTTTATCGCCCAGCGAACCACTCCCAAGGAGAGCAGCCCGTTGACAAAAGCACTCTCGTTAAATAAGTAAATCCGCAGCTCATACCCGCAGGTCTGCTCGCTCACGGCAGTGATATCGACCATCGCCAGCACAGTGCCATACAGATGCCACCACAAAAAATTACCCTCACCATCTCCATAATAAACCCTTTTGCTAATCTGCTCCATGGGTGTCAGCAAGTTCATCCTGCCGGAAAGCCCCTTTATCCTTGCCAAAAATCTTTTCTTGTCCGAATCGAGGTAAGTTACTTGGTAATCAGTCTCTTGATAAGCGTTAACCATCTTGGCTGTCGTCGGCAGGTTATCAAATAAAAAGTTCAACGGCAAAAATCCCAAAGGTATCTCCCCCGACAAAATATACTCCACCCTGCCTTCTATCCGAAGCTCTTTGCTAACCCTCTGCCCCAAAAATCCAGAAAACTCAAAATTTCGGGCAAGCAACTCCTTTTGCAAAGGATCGCTCTCCGCACGCAAAAAAACTCCCCAAAAAACTCCCACCAAAACGGCAAAGACAGCCTTCAAACTAACAAATTTCACAAACTTTTTGCTTCCTTCATTTTATAAAAATTATGGGCGGTACACAGTAAAAGTATCCACCCTTATTTATTTTTTCTATATCTTTTAAATAATAATCTGTGATTATTGGGCTAATGTTCAAAACATTAAAATTGGGCTTCCTAGAATTTTCCCGCAAAATTTGCTTCGGAGTCTTACCTTTTCGCCCTCTGTTTCCTCTAAAATGATTAAAATACAGCGTATAACTGTGTGCTTTACGCACAAAATCGTTGCAATCATCAAATTCATCAATCAGATAAAACTCGTCCTCTACCAGCCGATGAGCACTTTCAACATCAGAATTAAAAGTGGGCGAACCTTTGGGGATAAGCGAATGATTAGCACCATTTATTTGCACACTTTTTTGAAAAAAGCTCAAACCCTTTTTCTTGGGACTCACAAACTCTGAGCCATTGTCGGTCTGAAAAGTAACTTTGGAAAGATCAACACCACAACTCTTTAATCTTTTAGACAAAAAATCGATATAAATCCCTGCATTTACGGATGTTTTCTCATAGCAATAACCGATAAATTGCATGCCAGTTTTGTAGTCTCTAGCAGTGATTTGATAGCGAGGATAATTTTTGTACTTAATCCCCTCAAACAACTCTGGCATATCGGTCAAATACTTAATATCCACTTGGATTTTTTCAAAAGGTTTTGCCCTAGCTCGCATTTCACTTAAATCTTTGCGTTGCTGATATTTCCGTTTCTTTTTCTTTACCAAACCAGCATCACAGAGCTTTTTATGAACAGTCGAAGCTGAACAATTTAACTGCAAATGGTCAATAATTCGCCTAGCTCCCCAGCGGTTTTTTGCCTTTTTGCGACAAACTACTATTTCCTCTATTATCTCAGATTTCAAGCGATTTGGGAAATTTTGCTCTTTTCGAGATTTATTAACCAGACCATCCTCGCCCTTTTCTTTATAGGCTTTGACCCACTTTCGCACAGTTTTTCTAGTGGTCTCAAATTCTCTAGCTGCAGCGGAAATAGATGTTTCATTTGCAAATTTCACCAAATTTTTCCGATAAAATTTCTTGTCTTTTCTACTCATAATTTTCAAATTGTCTATATATTTGTTCATAATGGTCAAATTACAGCTCTCACGGCTGATTTGACCATTTTTTTTACAGACTATTTCTCCATTTTTCTAATTAACTTTTCCATTTTATCATAAACCAGCCAATTACAAATCACTAACTTGGGGTGGATACTTTTAGTGTGGAGTTTCCAATTTTATAAAAATTATTCCTTGACAAATACACTTCCCGCTTAGCCCATATAAACAAATCTGCAAACTGCAAAATCGGAGTAAAGAGTTAAGATGATTCAAAAAAAATATTTAGCCCCAAACGGTTGCACCCTATCCAGCCTCACTGTCGGTCTGATAGCTATGCAACAAGTGGTAAACAACAACTACATCCAAGCCTGCTGGCTGATCACCTTGTGTATGGTGTTCGACCTTTTCGATGGCACTCTCGCCCGCAAGCTAGAGGCTTACAGCGAATTTGGAGCCGAGCTAGACTCCCTCGTGGACTTCGTCTGCTTCGGCATCGCTCCAGCTTTTTTGGCATACAATATGCTCCTAATCCAAAAGCCTCTAATCGGTGGCATCCTTTGCATTTTCTTCGTCATCTGTGCTGTGTCCCGACTGGCTAGGTTCAACACTAACCTCACCGATATGGAAGTCAAGCACGATTTCAAAGGATTACCCGTGCCAGCGGCAGCTGCCTTGGTCGTCTCTTACATCATCTTCGCCGAGCAAATACCACACAAGATGTTCATCTCCAACCTGATAGCCCTCATCTTGCTTGCCTCACTGCTGATGATTAGTAACATCCAATTCAGACCCATCAAGACCAAAAAGCATCACACCTTGGAAAAAATCTTGATAACTGCCCTCTTGGTAGCTTCGGTCTGGTATGCGTCATACATCTACTTTCCGCTTTGCTTTTTAATGTTCACCAAAAATCTTATCTTGAACCTTGGTAAAAAATATCAAAAAAAGTAGCTCTCTACTTGGCATCATCACCCAACTACTTTTCCCCAAACTCTGCTACTCTTGCCAAGAGGTGCTAGCAAACCAAGACAGCCCGCTTAATATTTGCCCACAATGCCTAGCCCAGCTAGAGCTAGCCACCCAGCAAGAGCAAAGCATTTACTGTCTGTACAAGTTCAACCCCATCATGCAAAAGCTAATCCACCAACTAAAGTATAAACAAAAAAAACACCTTGCCCCAAAACTGTGCCTGCTCCACCAAGAGCTAATCAAACAGAAGCTCACCCCTTGGAACTTGCAAGCAATAATCCCCGTGCCACTGTACCGCACTCGCCAAATCCAGAGAACCTACAACCAGTCCGAGCTGATAGGAAAAGCTCTGAGCACCATCTTGCAAATCCCACTCTACCCCAAAGCTTGCAAGCGAGTCCATTACACCCTGCCTCAGGCAAAACTAAGCAAAGCACAAAGAGAAACCAACCTCATCGATGCTTTCCGCAGTGGCAAACACCACTTTGGGCATAAGAACCTGCTAGTAGTGGACGATGTACTCACCACCGGCTCTACGCTAAAGCATCTTACTCTGGCTCTACAAACAAGAACAAGCGGGAAAATCTACGGATTTACCCTAGCCACTGCCAGCGAAAAATGAGCTACTACCAACTGCTAACCACCTTCCTTTGCAACCTCCTGCTCCTGCTAGCCATACCTATTTGCCTCAAGTACCTGCTTTTTTGTCGCTCGCAATCATTTTTGGGCATCAAGCTGTTTTTTACCCCGGGGATAATAATCCGCAAAGAGAAGCAAATCTTACAAAAAATCGACTACGGCATCCTCGAATATCACAAATTTTGCCTTGACAAAGACAGCCTCACCCTTAGCAGGGTCGAAGAAAGAGTCAGTAAAATCATCTTCCAAAAAACAGAATTTTTACAAAACTACCCCCTGTTACCGCCGTTTGTCTGCCTTATCTTGCGAAAAACTTTGAGTGGCATCGTCTACCACATCGCCATGCAAGCTGGCAAAGAGATTTTGCCTTCACTGTCCAACAAATACGAAATCGAAACCCGAGTACAAGAAATTAGAGCCAAGATAGAGCCTGAACTAATAGAAGAGCTGAGCCAAAAGTACCTCTTCAAATATCTGCTCTATTTCTTCGCCGCTTTGGGAATTTTAATGGGAACTACAAACATTTTAATAATATGTCTATTTTAAGAAAAATTACACTACTTGTCGCTTTTTTTAGCTTCTGCACTGCGTACGCAGACCAGTGGCAACTCCTAGATTCTGCCTACGAAAAAGGCGATATCGACTACTTGCGGGAAGTCCTGACCAAGATGAAAAGTAGCACCCAAGCAGAAAAAGAGCAACTGGATTACTACCAAGCCATCACTCACGCATCGCCAGATTTTATCCAAGATTTGCAAAACATCGCCGAGCAAGCAGAAGGTAAATACTCGCAATCTGCGAACCTAGAGCTAGGCAAAATCGCCTATCTAAACAAAGAGTACGCACAAGCTACAAAGCATCTGGACAAGGTAACTGACCCCAAACTGGAGGCAGAAAAATCTTACTGGCTAGCTTACAGTCAGTACTCGCTGGCAGACTACAAAAACGCTATCTACCAAGCACAAAACTTCTTGGAACACTCCTTGGACAACGACAAGATAGAAAGTGGCTACATCTTGCTTAGCGACTGCTACATCAGACTTGGTCAACACAATTTAGCTCTGGAAGTTTTACTCTCTGTAGAAAAGCTCAAGCTTTTTACATCCCAACGAGCTGCCGCTTTGTACAACATCGCCCTTTGCTACGACAAACTAAAAGATGAGAAAAAAAGCAAAGAAACAACCTTTCTCCTCAAAAAAGAGTTCCCCTACAGCAAATACGCTCAAGATGTATCTAGAGTATCAGGCAGTGCTCAACTCACGGCAAATTACAAGCCACAAGGGAACTTCAACCCCGATAGCTACCTACAAGTGGGAGCTTTCCAAGATAATCAAAACGCACTGGAGACGGAGCAAGACCTAAAAGATAAAGGTTATCGGGTAAAAATCCACAAAGAACTTTCGGGACAATCTCTGCTCTACAAAGTGTGGGTGGGTCCGCTATCCACAGCCCAGCAAGCCAACACCGCCAAGCAAAACCTGCTGGCTCACAACTACCCGAGCTTCGTGGTGCAACCCGCTACCAAGCAAGAAACCACCACTTTGAGCCAAAAAAACTACTACCTAGAGTGTGGCGTGTTTACCGACCCCAACAAACTACGGCAGAGATTGCAAAAGCTAAAAGAACTGGGCGTACAAGCAACGGCTTACAAGCGACAAATCGGCAAAAACTCCTTTATGTACGGCGTTATTGGACCTTTCCCCAACAAAGAAAAAGCTCTAATCCAACAGCAAGAGCTAAAAAAGCACGACCTAGCCAGCAACCTTTTCATCAAATAAAGATGAGCAAAGCCAAGCTAACCCCAATGCTGGAGCAATTTTTGCACATCAAACACCAGCATCCAGACAAGATCGTCCTTTTCAGAATGGGCGACTTTTACGAAACATTTTTCGACGACGCCAAGCTCTGTGCCAAAATTTTGAACATCACCCTGACCTCCCGCAACAAAAACAAAGAGAACGCAGTGCCACTGGCAGGCTTCCCATACCATTCCCTATCTAGCTATCTGCCACGGCTCATCGCTGCCAACCAAAAGGTGGTAATCTGCGAACAGATGGAAGACCCCAAAAAAGCTAAAGGCTTGGTAAAGCGGGAAATAGTGGACATCATCACCCCGGGGAGCATCGTAGATGCGGAGTACATCCACTCTCCAGCAGACAACTATCTAACATCGCTAGTGTGCGAAGGCTCGGAGTACGGGATAGCCAGCATAGACATCTCCACAGGCAAGTTCAACTTCACCCAAGTGCCAAAAGAGCAACTAACCTCCGAAATAGAAAGATTATCGCCCAAAGAGATACTGCTGCTCGAACAATCGCAAAAACAAGAGCTAGCCGATAAACTAAGCGGGCAAATATCCTACAGCCAATACGAAGACCAGCAAATAAATCTACCGCAAGCACAAGAGATACTCAAAAGCCACTTCAGCCTTCTGTCGCTGGCAGGCGTGGGCTTTGACGAACATCCTCTTGCCACCAAAGCTGCCGCCATGGCTATATCTCACCTCAAAGAGCTCAAAAAAACTGAGCTGAAGCACATCAACAAGATAGAGTACTACTCCCTTAGCTCCTGCCTACAGCTGGACAAATCGACCGTCGCCAATCTGGAGCTGACCAAATCTTTGCTCGAAGGCACTAGCAAAGGCACACTCCTGCAAATCCTCGACCAAACCTGCACCCCGATGGGTGCTCGCAAGCTCAAACAGTGGCTACTACGACCTCTGCTCGACCAAGAAAGCATCGAAAACCGCCTAGAGATAATCCAACAGATGATAGACAACATAGAGCAAACCCTGCCTCTGCGGGAGATGCTCAGCCAAATCGGGGACATCGCCAGACTCACGGGCAAACTCGCCTCCGGCTCTATCAATCCCAAAGAAATGCTCGCCATCGCCCAATATCTGAGCCTATCCCAAGAGATAAAAGCCCTCTTGGGCAATTTCGACTCCTTGCCCTTGTTGCACATCAAAGACACCATCCAAGACTACCAGCAAATTACCGACAAGATAAACTCCACCATCTGCCAAAATCCGCAAAAACTCATCACCCAAGGCGGAATAATAAACAGCCAAGCCAGCCCAGAGTTGCACGAACTACACACCATCAGCTCACAAGGCAAATCTTGGATCATCAACCTCGAAAAACAAGAGAAAGAAAAGCTGGGCATCAGCAACCTCAAAATCGACTACAACAAAATTTTTGGCTACTACATCGAGGTAAGCAAGCGACAAGCCAGTTGCGTACCAGAGCACTACATCCGCAAGCAGACCTTGGTAGGCAGCGAGCGGTTCATCTCGCCCGAACTCAAGGAGTTCGAGAGCAAAGTGCTAGGAGCAGAAGAGCGGATAAAAGAGCTGGAGTACGAAATCTTTTGCCAACTGCGAGCATATCTGCAAGAGCGAATGGAACAACTGCAAGAGTTTGCCGACACACTGGCATTGCTAGATGTCTATGCAAACTTCGCCCACATCAGCTTCCACCGAGGTTACTGCAAGCCCACATTCAACCAAGAAAAAGTCTTAAACCTACGAAGCTCTTTTCACCCCGTGATAAAGGAACTCCTGACAAGCCAAGAGTTTATCCCCAACGACATATACATCGACAACTCCCAAAACATCATCCTCATCACAGGTCCAAATATGGCAGGAAAGTCCACCTACCTGCGACAAGTCGCCCTCACGGCTCTCATGGCACAAATCGGTTGCTATGTGCCGGCTAAAAGTGCCGACCTACCCATTTTCGACAAGATCTTCACCCGCGTAGGAGCATCGGACAATCTAGCCAAAGGACAAAGCACCTTCCTCGTGGAGATGCTCGAAACAGCATCCATCCTCAACTACGCCAGCAAAGACTCTCTGGTCATCTTGGACGAGATAGGAAGAGGCACCAGCACCTACGACGGGCTCTCACTAGCTTGGGCTATCATCGAGCACCTGCATGGCAACCAGATGCGAGGCGTCAAGACCTTATTCGCCACACATTACCACGAACTTACACACCTAGCCGACACACTATCAGGGGTACAAAATTACAATGTTATCGTGGAAAAAGAGGACGACAAGATAATATTTATGCACAAGGTGTTGCCCGGCAAGGCATCGCAAAGCTATGGGATAGATGTCGCACAGTTGGCAGGCATCCCCATGCCAGTCATCAGCCGTGCCAAAGAGATCCTGCAAACGCTAGAAAACTCCCAGCAAGACAGCCAAAAAGTGAAAGCTCTCTCTCAGCTAACGGCGTTCTCCATTCAGCCTCCCGCAGAAATCCCCGCACACCTGCTCCAGCTACAAGCAAAGCTAAACGAACTCTCGCCCGACCAAACCACACCTTTGCAAGCTCTACAAATCTTGAGCCAGCTCAAAAAAATCGCCTCTAAAAAAAGCTAACTGCGGTACTTACACACCGTCCGCCTGCTAATTTTTACGCCTTGCGACTGCAACTGCTCTGCTATCTGGCGATCGTTTTGCCCCGCCTTGGCTAGCTGTTGCACCATCTGCTTTATCTTGGCAAGGCTCACGCTCCCCTGCCCTTTCACCACCAGCTCGCTCAAAGCCCTAATCTTCCCCGCAAACTTCACCTGCTTATTCTTAAGCAATCCATAGCAAATGTTTTTAGAAATCTGCGTCTCTTGACAAACTTTGTCCACTGCAAGCGGTACAAAAGCAGAGCGTTCCTGCCAAGCTCGCCACTGCCACTGGCACAGATACTGACCCACTTTTTGCAAAAGGTTCTCCCGTGAGCTCAAAATATTTTGCAAAAATCGCACCCGCTTCCTCTGCTCTGCGTAGAACTCTCCACAACACTGAGCGTACTCGGGCTTTATGCTCAGCTCGGGCAGATAAACCTTATTCACAAGGCAAACCTTGCCATCCCAGAGCAAATCCGCCTGCTCTTGGCAGTAATCGTAGTTCGCTATCTCTTGCATATCCAGCAAAGGGTTAGAAAAGATCTCCTGCTTGATGTAAAGACTCAGCTCCCGCATATCCATCTTGTAAAGTTTCAAAAATAAAGGCGACTGCCCCACTTTTTTGTCTAAAAAAACATCTGCAAAATTTATCAAAGATTTGCTCATTCTTAGCTCAAATTAGTCTTGCTCCACTCGCTTTTTTGCCAAAACAAACAACTCTTTTGTGTTCAAGTTTTCCGTAATTCCTTCATCTAACACATCCACATAAATAGCGTCTTTGTAATAAGGCATTAGCACATCTCGAAAAGTATCAGCAGTAGCATCTTCCAGCACTTTAGCCACAAAATCGGTAGCAAACAAAATCGGATGCCCTTTCTTGGGGCGGTCATCTTTGCGACCCACAGGTATCACAAAAGGTGCAGGATGCTTGTACGCACTCAATATCTTTTGGTAGCTCTCAGGAAGCACAAACGGCTGATCGACAAGGTGCAACATCGCCATATGCCCTGCCTCTACAGAAGCAAACCCTTTTTTTACAGAAGAAAGCATCCCTCCCGCCAAATGGTCGGGATTTGCTACAGGGAAAGCAAAATCACGATATTTGTCTTGCAAATAGTCCGTTACTAACTCATAATTATCACCCAAAACCACTATCACTTTGCTAGAAAAAACCCTTAACTTCTCCAAAACCAAATCGATGCTCTTTTTCCCGTTCACATTCAGCAAAGCCTTATCTTGCCCCATTCGTGAGGACTGCCCTGCACACAGCAAAATAGAATCTATCTTCTTCATAAAATCCTCCATCATTACCTGACTATACAAATTGAGCAATGAGTCTGAACATTGAGAACAGAAAAATGCCATTTCTCGTGCTTCTCATCCCAATGAGTCCGAATTTGTTTTTGCTCAAATAATTTTATGCTTGTTTCTTTAATCATAGCTTCCCTTTTTTATTTGATTTCTTGTGTTAATTTAAACTTTCGCTAGCTACCAACTCCAGCTTCATCAAAAAGATTTCTTTTAACTCAAAGCACTTTCTCTTATTTCCTGTCAAGTCAAACCTGACTACAAAAAAAGGTTACCAAGCTTCAGCTTGGTAACCAATTCCTCTTTTAAATCTTAAATAAAAATCAAAGCCAAAACGACCACCAGCACAATCGTAACTAGCCCTTGCACCAAGGTAGCCATCGTCTGCGTCTTGTAGGCGGTAGAGACATCCATTCCGCTAAACTCAGCGACCACCCAGAAAAAACTATCGTTGGCGTGAGAAACGGTCATCGCTCCAGCACCGATAGCCATCACGGTGAGCAACTTACCCATAAGAGTGGCAAGACCCAAAGCTGGCAACAGCGGAGCTATCAAAGTTGAAGTAACGATTATAGCAGTAGTAGAAGATCCTTGAGCGGTCTTGAGTGCAGCAGCCACGATGAAAGGCACCAAGATACCAATGCTGATAGTGCTAAGAGAGCTTCCCAAATACTCGCCAATCGGAGTAGCCTTTAGCACCGTGCCAAAAGAGCCACCAGCACCAGTTATCATTATGATGATAGCGGCGTCCAAAAGACCTTTGCCAACCCAGCCACTAAGAGTCTCTTTGTCAAATTTTGGCAACAAGAAACAGCAAAAGAAAACACCGACCATAAGAGCGTTTATAGGCTTACCCAAAAATGCAAAACTCTTAAAAATGAAACCCTGTCCAAAAGGATGAGCAGGATAATTTGCCAAAGAGCCCAGAGTAATCAAAAAAATCGGAACCAAGATAGGAGCAAAAGCCTCCCAAACCTTAGGCAACTTGCCATACTGCTTCTTGATCTCATCATAATCCATCTCCAGAGGCTCATTGTCCTCGGCAACCGCATATTTATCACCCACTCTCATCGCCCACCAGTAGCCAGCCAGCATCGTCACGATAGACACCAGCAATCCCAGCAAAATCACCAAGCCCAGCTGGTTTGACAAACCCAAATTGGCAGCCGCAGCAATAGGACCCGGCGTGGGAGGCACAAGAGTGTGAGTAGCGTATAGACCCGTAGCCAAAGCCACAGACATCACCACTCCGGGGGTTTTGGTTTGCTTAGCCAAAGATTTTTTTAATGAAGACAAAATCACAAATCCAGAATCACAAAAAACGGGAATTGACACAATATAGCCGATAATACTCATCGCCAAAGCTGGTCTCTTTTTGCCGACAACCTTGACCACAGTATCAGCCATCACGATAGCCGCCCCAGATTTTTCCAACACCTTACCTATGATTGTGCCCAAAATAATGACTATACCGATATAAGTAAGAATGCCTCCAAACCCTTTTCGGATAGTCAAGCCGATTTCTAGCGGATTCATCCCTGCGGCAAAAGCCACTCCATACGAAGCCAAAAGCAGTGCAATGAAAGGATGCAATTTCCACTTAGCAGTTGCCACCACGATGAAGACAATCGACAACACCAAAATAACTAACAACATTGGTCCATGTACCATAATTGTTACCTCCCTTTTATTTTACTTTTTAAAAGCCAAAACTGATCTAAAAACATTTTCCAAAACAAAAAGCAAATCTTCTTCGCTACTTGCCAAAATCTCTTCCAAGCTACCACAACTCCTGATAGCAGAAAAAACAGCCACAATCCCCTGTTCATACAGCTTCTCTACATCACCTGCTACCGAGCCCACCACCGCTATCACTGGCACTCCATACTTCTTACCCAAGCCAGCCACCCCGCTGGGCAGCTTCCCGAAGGCGGTTTGCCTATCCATACGCCCCTCTCCTGTAATGATCAAATCGAACTGTCCACTGGCAATCTTCTCCTCCAAACCAACCTCTTGCGAGATAAGCGAAAATCCATTCTGCAACTTCCCTTGCAAAAAAGCGACCAACCCAAAGCCCAATCCACCAGCAGCACCGGCTCCAGCAACACCAGAGAAATCTTTTCCCAGCTTTTTCGTAACCACCTTATTAAAAGAGATGACACCCTCCTCCAAGCTTTTCAGCTGTTTTGGCGAGCCTCCCTTTTGCGACCCATAGGTGTAGGTAGCACCATCTTTGCCATAAAGGGGATTATTGACATCACACGCTACAAGGCAACTCAACAAGCGAGCATCCAACTTCAACTGGCTATCGTCTATGCTGGCTACCTTGCCCAAATCCTTGCCACAACCTCTAAGCTGCCTGCCAGCCTCATCATAAAATTTATAACCTAAAGCTTTCAACATCCCCATTCCACAATCGTTAGTGGCACTACCCCCGATACCCATGATAACCCGAGTACATCCCTGTCGCACAGCGTCCAAGATCATCTGTCCAGTTCCCAAGGTGGAAGCCTCCAAAGGGTTCAGTTCGTCCATAGCGACCAAGGTAATCCCCGAGGCAGCCGACATCTCCATCACAGCGGTCTTGCCATCGCCCAATACACCATACTTCGCCACGATGGGCTTCCCCAGCGGCGAGGACACCTGTATCGAAACATAAGTACCTTCCGTGTTCAACACCATCGCATCCACGCTCCCCTCTCCGCCATCAGCCATGGGAATTTTTTCCAAAATTGCCCGCTTATCCACTTTCATCAATGCCCGCTCGGCAATCTCACAAAATCGCAAAGAACTCACGCTTCCTTTAAAAGAATCTGGCACAACTAAGACTTTCAAAACTCCTCCTACTTAACTTCGAACTTCCAAAAAGTTTTCAAATATAAACTTTTGTCAACAATATTCCTTAAATAGTAGCAAAAAAATATTTAATTGACATATATTACTTCTTTTAGCAATCTTCCCCAATGATGAAACTAAGCGAACTCAAAAAAAAGAAAAATCAACTCTCAACAAACTGTGCCATCATCGAAGGCGACCGCCTCATTCGGCAGTTAATAGAAAACGGCGTCCAACTCTTGGAAGTTTACTCGTGGCAAGAAAACCCCTCACCTGCGTGGCTAAGCGAACACACACCCAAACTCATTAGCAAGAGGAAGTTTATGGCACTATCGTCCACCAAATCGCCTCAGCACTACCTCGCCGTGGCACACCGCACCACCGCACAGCTCAGCGACTATCAAACCCTACTATACCTCGACAAGATCTCCGACCCGGGCAATCTGGGCACCATCGTCCGCACCGCATTAGCCATGGGAGTTAGCGGGATAGCACTCTCTCCCGGTAGCTGCGACCCCTTCAACTCCAAGGTCATTCGCTCTTCCTTGGGGGCAGTCTTCAGTTTACCCATAGAGGTCAAATCGTACCAATGGCTCAAAGAGCAGTCAGCACAAAAAATCCTCGCCGACCTCGATGGAGTATCTATCTACAACTTACCAACTCTACAATCGCCTAAAATCCTCATTCTCGGTTCAGAAGCCAATGGAGTAAGCCCACAGCTACGAGAACTTAGCGACCTGACTATCACTATTCCCATCACAAAAAAAATGGAATCACTAAATTTAGCAATTGCCACAGGCATCTGCCTTAGCCACATCCATCACTTATGAAAAAAATCAAAGATTTACCTCTCGAACAACGACCACGCGAAAAACTTATCAACCAAGGAGTGCAATCCCTTTCTGACTTGGAGTTACTAATGGTGCTCATCGGCAGAGGCGTGAAAGGACACAGCGTAACCAAAATTTGCCAAAAACTGCTCACGCTCATCGACCAAAAAGGGTTTGAGATCAAAATAGAAGATATTTTGCAAATCACGGGAATGGCGGCAGCCAAAGCAGGGATTATCCTCGCTGCTTGCGAGTTTTTTCGCCGCAGAATAAAGCCCAAAGGATTTACCATCAAATCCCCTAGCCAAATAATGCCCCTACTCTGGCATTACGGCAACCGCCAGCAAGAGCATTTTTTGGTCGTCAGCCTAAACGCCGCAGGCGAAGTGCTCGCCACCAGAGTCATCACCATCGGGCTCATCAACCAAACACAAATCCACCCCCGAGAGGTGTTCGCCAAAGCCATCAGCGACAGAGCTTCATCCGTAATATTGGCTCACAATCACCCCTCTGGCAACCTTCAGCCATCGGCACAAGATTTGGAAATTACCCAAAACCTTAAGCAAGCCGGCGAAATCCTAGGCATAAAAGTGCTCGACCACATCATCTTCTCCCAGCAAGAGTACTACTCACTGCTAGAGCATCAGCAGTTGTAAACATTCTTACTTGACGCAAAAAAGCTTTTGGCAAGTATTGAGAGAAAAGAGAAAAAGATAAAATAATGGATAAAAAATATAAAATAGTAAGTTTATTCTCTGGCTGTGGCGGACTAGATTTAGGATTCGCCCAATCAGGATTTGAAATAATTTGGGCAAATGAATATGATAAAGAAATTTGGGAAACCTATGAAAAAAACCACCCAAAAACAATTCTTGATAAAAGAAGTGTCAGCAATATTCCCACAGATGAAATTCCTCCATGTGACGGAATAATTGGTGGCCCTCCTTGCCAAAGTTGGAGTGAAGCTGGAGCAGCAAGAGGAATACAAGATAAAAGAGGGCAACTATTCTATGATTTCATTAGAATATTGGAAGCAAAACAACCTAAATTCTTCTTAGCAGAAAATGTAAGTGGAATGCTCATTTCAAAACATTCTAAAGCTTTAGAGGGAATAAAAGAGCTGTTTCGAAATGCAGGAATTGGTTATGAGCTTTCCTTTCAGATGTTAAACTCTTCTGATTATAATGTTCCTCAAGACAGAAAAAGAGTTTTTTTCATTGGAATTAGAAAAGACTTAAACTTCAAGTACCAATTTCCAGCACAAACTTTCCCAAAAATAAGTCTCAAGTCAGCTATTTATGATTTAAAGGAAACAGCCATACCAGCTTTAAAATGCAACAACACAAACGGAAATAAATGTCTAATCCCAAATCACGAATATATGATCGGTGGGTTCTCTACAATTTTTATGTCAAGAAACCGTGTAAGAAGTTGGGATGAGCAATCTTTTACAATTCAAGCAGGTGGACGACACGCACCAATTCATCCCCAAGCACCAAAAATGAAATTCATAGAACAAAATATCCGTATTTTTGTTCCCAAAAAGGAGCATCTATACAGAAGATTAAGCGTAAGAGAATGTGCCAGAATACAAACTTTCCCCAATGATTTTATCTTTTACTACAAAAAGGTTGCATCAGGTTGCAAAATGGTAGGAAATGCAGTCCCTGTGAATTTAGCAAAATTTTTAGCAAAAAGCATTCAAGAACAAATCAAAGCAAACAAGATTGAAGCTAAAAAAACAAAAACAATTCCAAATAATAGAGAAGAGATAGCAATATGACAAATATTTTAGAAGCAATTTATAATATAATTAATCAAAATAACTTTGAAATACGAGCTATGTACTCAGGAAGAAATAGAGCAAACTATATGATCTAAGAATTTCTATATATAGAAATTCTTAGATATATCATTAATACAAAAGAGGGAAAATGGCTTTCATAAATTACGATGAAAAAGAAAATTCAATATCACTTTTTAGAGGAATTTCTCATTTTTACGATAAAACTATAATTCACGAAGAAAAAGAGCATTATTCTGAAATTTATGAGGAAAAGAAAGGATTTAAAGGAATAAAGTTAAAAAATTTTCTCCCACCTCTTGAGAAAAAAGGTTTTAAAGCAGAAATTCTCTTCAAAAATTTACTAGAAAAAAACAGTATCCCTTCTTTATATGTCGGTCAAGGACCTGAGGGAATTCAAAAATCAAATACTCTTATAAAAAAAACTAATTCTAGACGACCTGATTTTTTAGTTAATTTACCCAATTTAGGGACTACTTTTTTCGATGTTAAGTGTAGAAAAAGAATTGGATTTCAAATAGGAGAAGAAAATTTCTTCCAACTATTCATCTCTGAAGTTGAAGGTCTTATAAATCTCCATAAACAACTACTAATCCCCGTTTGGGTTGTTTTTGTAGATGAGTCTGAAGTTTATAAAGAAGGCATCGAGCATGTTTTTCATCTAGTTCCGATAACATTGCTGAAAAAATTAAAAGAACAACTTTTCGCCAAATTTGAAAAAAATGAAAAAAACTCAATAGCCGCTTTGCGTATTCCTTCTCAAATTCTTACCAGAATAAAAAAAGAACTTGTTTTTAAAGCAGGCATTAAATCAATAAATGAAGAAATAATCTTAGATTTTTCAAAAAAGTATCAAGGTTTTTTTAGAATAATAGAAGATAAGCTTAAAGATACTATCAGAAATAACAAAATACTAAAATCAAAAATAGCAAAAAAATTAAAAGATGATATTATTAAATTTGCCTTTATTCCTGAAATAGACAAAGTTTTAGAAAACATGATAAAAAATAAAATTATAATTTACGAGCCACAAAAACCTTTAAAACTACTCGGAGAATAAAAAAACCACTGCCAAAAACAATACAATTCCAAACAAAATTAAACCACTAACCTTAATGATTAAACTGTTTTGGAATTTAGCTATAAAAATTTGTCTCCATCAATCACTTATTATAATAATTCAAGGATCTAACATGACCAGCGAAATAAAAAAAATCTCCTCCTTCATCACCGAGCAAGTCCGTGGTAACGGCTTCCAAAGGGTGGTAATCGGGCTCTCTGGCGGGATAGATTCTGCCTTAGTCGCCTTCTTGTGCGTGCACGCTCTAGGCAAAGAGAATGTCCTCGGGCTGATGCTCCCTTACAAATCGTCTCAACAAGCCAGCCTAGATGATGCTCTCACTGTAGCGAAAGCTCTTCGGATAGAGCACAAAACAGTTCCCATCACTCCGATGGTGGACGGCTATTTCACCCAGCAAACCCCCGACAAGTTACAAAAAGGCAACTTCTGTGCTAGAATGCGAATGTCTGTTTTGTTCGACTACGCCCAGAGAACAAACGCCCTCGTGGCTGGCACTGGTAACCGTAGCGAGTTACTCATCGGCTACTGCACCGTATATGGCGACGGAGCTTGCAGTTTTGAACCCATCGGTCATCTCTACAAAACCGAAGTCTGGCAGATGGCAAAAGAGCTAGGCGTGCCAAAGCAGATTATCGAAAAGCCACCTACAGCCGACCTATGGGACGGACAAACCGACGAGCAAGAGCTTGGGCTTAGCTATGCTTTATTGGATAAAATCCTCATCGATTACCAAGATAACAAATTCTCGCCCGAAAAGCTTTCGCAAAAATACGACGCAAAGCTGGTAAAAAAAGTTATCAGCCTTGTGCAAAAGAGCAAATTTAAAAGAGAAATGCCACCCATTCTAGAGCGTTGAAAATGAATAAAAAAGAGAAAATCGCTAAGTTGCAAAAAAAGATACTCAGTCAAGAGCCTACTGTAGAGACGATTAACGAATATGTCTTAACCAAGTTCCCCGATCTCAAAAAAGAGTACAAGAACCATCCCCTAGAAACCACCCAGAAGAAAAGGAAAAACTTTGCAGAAGATGAAGAGAAAGATTTGTTCGATTTTCTTTGTTTTCTAATAGAAATTAGCCTCAAGCACAGCAACGACTATATGGATGACGAAAAAAAGAACACCATGAGATGGGTGAAAAAGCAAACACTGCTAAAGCTAATGGACATCTTCGTTCGGCATATTAACACCCCAGAAGCTGTGCAAAGCCTCTTCAAAGCAAAAATAACCGCCTCCGAGACAAAAGCCCTAGAAAATATCATCACCGACTGCTGGCAACTGGCGTACTTGGAAAAGCTAACTTTGCCAGAAAAACTACGCATCTTATCGCAAATCTTGGTAGACGACTTCCTTAGTAATGACGACGAATTTTCGTCTAAAACCATCGACAACATCACCACGCTCATCAGCCAGATGAAAAGCCAAGAGATCCTCGAAACAATAAAAAAAGTCGAGCCGAAAGAGCCTTATTTGCTCTTGTATCGCCTGTGCTACGAGCTTTCTTGCTCCGATGCAGATATAGAAAAAGCCCAAGCGATAGTTACAACATTCCAACTTCGCTGGGAGCAGCTCTCCGAAAAAGAGAAAGCCAAAATCGGCTCGCTCTAGCTAAAAAACCCTCAGCACTTCTCCTACCCAGTACAGCGAGCCACAGACCACTATCAAGTCGTCATTCTCGGCTATTTTGCGTGCTTTTTGCAAGGCGGACTCCACCGACCCTTCATAGTAATAAGCTTCCGTCAATCCCGCTAAAATCTCCGCTTGTTCCTTTTCATCAGCGGCTCTAGAGTTAGAATTTTGGCAAAAGACGATGCTCTTGGCAACTCTTGCAATCTTAGCATACATTTTCTGGAGGTTTTTATCTCTGAGGATGGAGACCACGAACACCTTCTGCCTATGCGGAAAGATCTCTTGCAAGCTGTCCACCAAGCTGTTCACGCCTTCTTCGTTGTGTGCACCATCCAAGACGATTGTCGGATTTTGGCAGATTATCTGCATCCTGCCTTGCCAGTGAACGGACTGCAACCCGCATCGCAAGCTCTGGTTGTCTGTACTCTTGTTTCGCTTCTGCTCGAACAAACCAAAAGCCGTCAAAGCACAAGCAGCATTATAAGCCTGATGAACGCCCAGTAGGTTCGTGGTGTAGGTAGTGCAGACTCCAGCTGGGCTGGTGTAAGCAAAAGAGGTACCTTGTGAGCTGAGGATGATGTCTGCCACGGTGAACTCGCGGCCACACCTGTAAACTGGTGCTCTCTTGGCTTTAGCCACCTTCTGTATCACAGCCAGAGCCTCTGGGGGCATCTTGCCCACTACCACTGGCACGCCCTGCTTGATGATGCCTGCCTTCTCGTGAGCTATCTGCTCTAGGGTGTCGCCTAGCGATTTTGTGTGGTCAAGGCTGATGGAGGTGATTACGCTCACATCGGGCACAAACGGGTTTGTGCCGTCCAGCCTACCACCTAAGCCCACCTCAAAGATGCTAAACTCGACCTTTTGCCGTGCAAAGAGCTCGAAAGCTAAAGCGGTGGTGGTCTCAAAGAATGAGGCTTCGTTGTCTTCGAATATCTGGCGATGCTCCAAATACAGCTCCATCACCTGCAAATAGTCGGAGTTCTTACCATTCAAACGAAACCGCTCCAGATAATCCACCAGATGCGGTGATGAGTTAAAACCCGTGGAGTAGGAGCTTTGCAACGCTAGTGCCTCTAGCATCGCACAAGTCGAGCCTTTGCCGTTGGAGCCAGCCACATGCACGCCAGATAAGCGACGATGCGGATTGCCCAGTGCCTGCAAGATGCTCTCTATCCTCTCCAGACCTAGCTTGATATTGCCAGAGTGCCGCCTATAAATATACTCCAAAAACTCTTGGTAAGTCATTGAAGACAATCTCCTTTTTGGTCTGCTTGTAAAACACTCGAAAATGGTCGCGAGCCATATACACATCTTGCACTAGGTTAATTTTGTTCTCGATACTCTCCAAGAAGTCCGCTTGCGACTCGATGAACTCTTTCATCACTGGGTGCACTATCACATCCAGCTCTTTGCCCTTGGTGTAATAAGACACTTTCCGCAAAGATCGCCTAAGGTTTACAGCTAGGTGCTCCTCTTGCAAGATGCTGCCCACACCTTGGCAAGTCGGACAGCGATAAGAGGAACGGTTGAGCAGGTTGCGATTAGACCTCTTGCGAGAAATCTCTACCAATCCCAACTTGGAAAAAGGGTAGCAAACCGTCTTGTTGCTATCTTTTTTCAACTCACTGCTCAGCAGTGCAAAAACCTGCTCCCTATCGGCACTCTTGGACATATCTATAAAATCGATAATGATAATCCCACCAAGGTTTCGTAGCCTAATTTGTCGCACAGCCTCCATCGCCGCTTCTTCGTTGATAATCTTAATTGTCGAGTCGTAGTTCGCCCCACTGACAAAACTACCTGTATTCACATCTATCACCACCAGAGCTTCCGTCTGCTCTATCATAATGTTGCCACCGGCAGGTAATGGTACGGTAGGACGCAGAGCCTTGTCTATCTCTTTTTGCAGATTGTAAACATCGAAAAGGGCACTCTGCTCATTGAAAAATTCTAAACGATTAACAAGCTCGGGTTCAAAAACTTTCAACTTTTTCCGCAAGCTATCCAGCAAATCACGATTATCGACAATAATCTTGTCTGTGTCGCTCCGCAAGATGTCTCTAATCAAGACATTCTCCAGCTCGTTTTGGTCGTACAAACAGCACGGAGCTGGCATCGTTTCCGACTTTTTGATTTGCTCGTAAGTGCTTTTGAGCAGATTGTACTCGTTTTGGAAATCTTCTTTGCTCTTGCCCAGAGCCTCTGTCCGCACGATAAACCCAAAGCCATCGCTTTTGAGCTCGTCGAGTATCTTGCGAATTTTCGCCTTAATCTGCTTGCTGACTATCTTTTTGGAAAAGCGGATTTTATTGGAATTAGGGAGCAATATCAAAAACCTGCCGGGGATAGAGATTTTACCCACAACTTTTGCACCCTTTTCGCCCACGGGTGCTCTCTTGATTTGCACGAGTATCTCCGAGCCACGGGAAAGGTATTTGTCGATATTGGATGAGTCGGCATCGTAATACTTTAGCCTCTTGCCGGGAGTCTTGCTTTTTTCATGGTTATCCAGACAACCAAGGACAATATCTTCGTAATGCAAAAAAGCTGTACGCTTAAGACCAATATCCACAAAAGCTGAGCCAATCCCGGGCAAAACATCTTTCACGATGCCTTTGTACACATTGCCAAGTACAGATTTTTCATTCTGCTTATCCACCACAAACTCAACTATTTTGTTATCTTCCAGCATCGCCACCCTGTTGCGGTCAGGGCATACATTCACCAAAACTTCTCTCTTCATAGTAAAACCTTCCTAATCCCAACCAATATTGATTGGGATAAAATTTATCTTTAACCAAAAGTTTTAAAAAACTTTTGGACTACTTACCGACACAAAAATTGGCGAAAATATTGTGCAAAATATCTTCGCTACTCACCTTGCCCACCATCTGCTCGAGGCACTCGCTGGCGAGTTTCAGCTCAAAAGCAATAAACTCAGGACCCAGACGCTCGTCAATAGATTGCAGTGCCTTTTGCAAATAACCAATGCAACTTTTCACACAACCCTTTTGTCTGGCGGAGCTTAACACTCCATCTTGCAAATCTTCTCCTGCTTGTTGTAATCTTTGTAAAATTTCTTCTCGTAATGCTAGCAAACCATCTGCCTGCACCGCAGAACACAACAGTAACTCCGATGTCTCTACGCTCTTTATTTCAGCGTCTGTTAGCAAATCGACCTTGTTGAAAATTTTTTTCACTTTGGAGCTTTCCAAATCGTCGGGTAATGTTTGAAAATCAACATCAGGACTGCCCACACTCAGCACCAGATGAGCATCTTGTAAAAGCTGCAAAGACCTGCTAATGCCTTCCTGCTCTATCAGGCAATCCGTCTTACGCAAACCTGCTGTGTCGTAGACCCTCACCAGATAGCCATCCAGCGAGATAGCCTCCTCTAAGTAATCTCTGGTAGTACCAGCCACTGGCGTTACTATTGCTCTATTATTGGACAGTAACGCATTGAAGATACTCGACTTACCTGCATTAGCTCCGCCCACCAGCACCACTTTGTAGCCATCTTTGATCATTATCCCATCGTCCGCACGCTGCAAGAGCTTCTCCAGCCGCTTGTGTATCTGCAATATCTTTGTGCGAAACTCTGCCATCTCTAGCTGTGGCAGACCTTGCTCCAAAAAATCTATCTCCAGCTCCAACTCTGCTCGCCTCTTGCTCAACAAGCTCAAGCTGGCACTAATCTTCTCAAAAAGTTTGCCTTGGTATTGCCCAGTGGCAAGCCTGTGGCTCTTGGCAGTTTTGGCTTTTATCAGATCGTCCACCGACTCTGCTTTGGTTAAGTCCATCTTGCCCAATAAGAACGCTCGCTTGGTGAACTCCCCAGCTGTCGCCAGCCTTGCCCGACGCAAAAGACACTCCAGCACTTTACCATAAATGTAGCTGCTGCCGTGCATACATAGCTCCACAAGGTCTTCTCCTGTGTAGCTAGCGGGTGCACGGTAAACCGTGGCTACTACCTCGTCCACGAACTCACTGCCGTCGTAGAACTCGCCAACGCTGGCACGGTTGGCAGGTGTGCTAGCCAAAGGGCTTCTGCCCGTAAAGTACTCGTCCACCAACGAGATAGCCTCTGCTCCCGACACTCTGACCATCGAGATAGCTCCCATCCCCTTGGCTGTAGCCAGAGCGACTATGGTGTCGAAACTATTGCCGTGCATCGCCGTGGACTCCCATCAAAAAGACCTCTTGATGATGCAACCTTTACCGATGGAGAGCTCCACGCTCTTCTCCTCTGCCTGCACAGTCTCTCGCTGGTTGTAGATAGCTACCTCCACACCAATGTGCAGACTCCCTGTAATCCGCAGGTACTTCTTCTCTACCTGTCGTGCATCGTAGGAGGCATAGATACCGTCTTGCACCTTCTGGTTGAGCCTCTTTATCTTTTCTAAAATCTCCTGACCCTTGTCCGTATCTGCGTAATGTATCTTGTTCAGCTCCTCTAGGCGATATTTGGAATAAGGCAACACACCGATGCTCAAAGACAACGGCAACTGCACATTGTTGCCCACATTAGCACAAATCAAAGAGTCTCCTAGCTCCACTTCGCCAGACTTTATCACGCTAAAACTGGAGTCGCTCACTACGCTTTTTTCGCAAACCAGCTTGCATGCGGTAATCCCCGTGTTGAAAAAGATGTTGCCACCGCAAACGATTGTTGAGTTGCTCGCTGCCGCCATGCTGGCGTCTTTGAACACCTCCACCCTAGAGTACTCCATCACATTGTTGTGCACCACCAGTATATCGTGCACCTTCACTTGACTAGCGGAGATACTTCCATGTACCACCAGTTTGCCGATTACCTCTATCTTGGTGTTCAAGATATTACCAAAAACCTCCAAATCGCCGTAAAAAGGCTCTTCCACCTCTTGCTGCAAATCTTCGTTAATCGTAAACTTGTCTCGCACATTCAGGCGATGCTTTTCGTCTTGATACGGACAGCCGTCTTTGTCGGAATAGATACAGCCGTTTTGAAAGTAGGTATTGTCTCCCAAGAAGTTCTCGCTGACATACTTTTCCACATAGTACTCTTGGTCTCCGAAGCAGTTCAGCTTTTGCCTATCTGCCACCACGCTCGCCAAAAGGGCGTCTTTCTTGATGTAATCGCCACTTTTCTCCATCTGGTAGTTCACAGCCTGCTCTGGCACTATCGGCTTTTTCGCCAAGGGTAACTCGCCCTCAAGAGTGCTCCCCTTGCAAGAGAGCAAATCTTCTTGCCGTACGCCCACCTTTTGCAAAAGCTCCAAAAACTCCGCCTCATCTTTGAAATTTTCTTGCTCTTTTACTCGCAAAGTTACCTCTTTGCAAGTCTCGTCCACTTTCAACTCAAAACTTTTCGATTCAAATATTTGTTCCATCTAAAACTCCAATAGCTGACAACTGTCGTCCGCAATCTTTATCTTGTCTATAAGAGAAGTACTTATCACTGGCGTAGGTACACTCTCTATTACAATGCAACCGACGCTGGCTAACGCCTGCTCGGAGCAAATCTGCCACTATCACCGCTCGCAAGTCCAGATGCCTGCCCAATGGCTGTGGCACACCAGTGGCTTGCACGAACTCATCGTAAACACTCTGCGACACCTGATAATGCTCGCCACTCACCCCCGGACCTACCCACACCTGCAGATCTGCTGGTTTGCTCTGGTAATGCTCTTGCAAGCTCTTGACCACCTGCACGGCGATAGACGCTTGAGTGCCCTTTCGTCCGCTGTGTGCTGCTGCCACTGCCCCACTGACTGGATCGTGAAAGAGGATGGGCACGCAGTCGGCACCCTTTACCACCAACAAGATGTCGTGCATATCGGTGCACACGGCGTCCACCACGGGCAGAGCTGGCTTACTAAAGCCACAGCCCACATCCCGCTGCTCCACCACCTTCACCTGTGCGGAGTGCGTCTGATCCATCAGCACCAGTCGCCCTGTGTCCACACCCCAGAGTGAGCCTCTGGATTTAACCAACTCCAAAGAGTCCCTCTTATCTCCAAATTCCCAAAAAAGATTGCTCATCTCTAAATTACTTCCCACGAATACTTTTAATTCTTTCCAAATGCTCTTTATAAGTTTTAGAAAAAACATGCTGTCCACCGCGAGAAGCTACAAAATAGAAAAAGTCCGTAACCTCTGGTTGCAAAACCGCCTGAATGGCCGAAACGGTAGGACTACAAATAGGCGTAGGCGGTAAACCCTTGTGCAGATAGGTGTTGTACGGAGAGTCTATCTTGAGGTCATTATAAAAAACACGCTTCCTAACCTTGCCCGACTTCTCCAAGAAGTAGACCACCGTGGGATCAGCCTGTAGCCGTTGCCCCACTGCCAAGCGATTGAGGTAAACGCTGGCTATCAAGGGCTTCTCTTCCAATAGCACCGACTCCTTGTCCACTATCGACGCCAAAGTCAACACCTGATAAAAGTTTAACTCCTTTTGCCCGAGGAAGTCTAGCCCCGTAGTCAACAAGTAAAAATGTTTGACGATGTGCGTGAGGAGCTCCTGCCCCGAAATGTAATCGTCAAAAAAATAAGTCTCTGGATAAATAAACCCTTCCAAAGACGCCAAATCCATTCCCGTAAGGCTATCTATGAAACTTTTATCGTGCACTAACGAGTCCAATAAAGAACGACTTACTAAACCACTTTCCGCAATTTGATCCAAACTTTCCCTAAGCGAACTTCCCTCTTTTATGGTTACTTTGGTCAAGAAGACACGACCCGAGAGCAAGGTGTTTACCACATCTACCACGCTGTTTTGCCCCTCGAAGAGGTACTTGCCGTAAGAAAGCTTCTTGTCGAACCCGCTCAGCCGCACATACAGGTAAAAGAAGAACCTGCTTTTTATCAGCCCGTTTTCGTACAAGATGCTCGAAATCTCTCGGGCTGAGCTGCTTTTGGGTATGCGAACAATCTTCTTGGGGATATCCAAAGAGCCAAAAAGCCACCAAAATCCAACAAAGATAGACAAAAAGATTAAAAAGAAAATCGAACTCAAAAATAGAAGTTTACTCCGTTTCATTTGCCCCTTTCTAGGTAATTACCCAAAATTTCCGCTGCTGCATACATATCCAATTTTCCCTTTATCTGCAAATCGCTCACCCCTTTTCTCGCTAGCTTTTTTCGTGCGTCCACAGACGAAAAAGCCTCGTCGTAACACTCCAATGGTAGCGAGAACCGTTCCTGCAATCTCTGGGCAAAAAGCTCCACTTCTTGGCACTTAGCTGTAACTTTGCCTTCTAGGTCGTACGGCATCCCCAAGATAATCTTCTGGGGGGCGTACTCCGCCAAAATACGAGCAAACTCAACAAAAAAATCGTCGCCACCCGGCAACACAGCCAAAGGCTTTGCAAACATCTGCAAAGGGTCGGAAATTGCCACCCCGATGCGTTTTTCGCCGTAATCCAAGCAAACTAACCTGCTCACTTGGCTTGCTCTATCTCCCTGTCCAAATCTTTTATCTCTTTGTTCAAGAGTACTACTTTTTCCAATAATTCTTTCATCTCGTCGCTTTTCACGAACTTTTCCAAATCTTTTTGGTTTTCTAATATCAATCTTCCTATCTTCGCTTCTTGCTTGTAAACCGCTGAGACCAAAGAGTTTTTCTTGAACCTCAGATTGGAAATCTTCATAATCTTTTCCACTTTCTTGCTCAAAACCGAAAAAGAGTGGTTCGCATGCTCTTTAAAATTTTCAAAACTTTCTTTCTTAATCATCTTTCCTCCTAATCTTTTTTCATTTTTTTAATCTTGTCCGTACACGCCTGCATCGCCTTGTGCACAGCGGTGGCAAAGCCATGCTCCTGCAACTGCAAGATAGCCTCTATAGTGCTACCTCGGGGGCTACACACCTTGTCTTGCAACGAGGCAGGATGCTCGCCACACTCCAGCACCATCTTAGCAGCTCCTAGCACACTCTGGGCTGCCAGCTTGTAGGCGTCCTCGGCAGTAAAACCCTGCTCCACTCCTGCCTGCCCCATAGCCCCTATCAGCTGGTACACATACGCAGGGGAGCTACCACTCAGGGCAGGCACAGCGTCCATCTGCTCGATAGAGACCTTCTTAGCCAAGCCCAAGCTACCCAAGAGAGCCACTATCATCTGCTCATCCGCAGAACTGACATCTTGCCCGCAGTAGTAGCAACACACACCCTCACCCACCATCATCGGTGTGTTGGGCATCGCCACCACATAGCGACGAAAGCCACCACTGCCAGTGCGACCCTCATCCAGTAATCTCTCTAGCTTATCACCGCTGAGTCCAGCCACGATGCTCACCATCAAGGGATCGACCACCTGCAAACTGCCAGATAGCTCACTGCAAGCCTGCTGAGCAACAGACGGCTTCACTGCCAGAAAAAGCACACCAGCCCACAGAGCCAACTCTGCTACGCTAGCGAACTCTTTGAACTCTTGGCTTCTCACAGCAGGGTCGAAATAACCTACCTCCACATCTGTGGCTTTCGCTGCAAACCCTCTTGCCAAGGCTGAGCCCATATTACCCAGTCCCACAAAACCTATCTTCATCCACGCACCTCCGTGTATCTACTGCTTGATCTCTGCCTTACACAAAGATCGTGCCCTGCTTCTCTTTGTCGTATATCTTGCGTATCACTGCATCCTCTTTTCCGTTGGTGATGATGGTCGGCACGCCCAGCTTCTGTAATATCCTAGCTGCCTGCAACTTGGTCTGGATGCCACCTCTGCCCAGTGCTCCCGGAGCGTCGATGCTTATCTCTTGTTGCAACTTGTCTATATCGTCCACCTTGGTTATCAGCCTAGCGTCGGCGTGCTTGTGCGGATTTTTGCTAAAGACGCCGTCTATATCGCTGAGGATGACCATCACATCTGCACTAGCCAAGCTAGCCACTCGGGCAGCCAATGTGTCGTTGTCGCCTATCTCCAGCTCCTTGATGCTCACTGTGTCGTTCTCATTGACTATGGGGATGACTCCCTCGTCTAGGAGTGTGAAGAGCGTATTGCGGATGTTCAACACGCGACGACTATCGGCGAAATCTTCTCTGGTGAGCAGTAGCTGGGCTATCTGTCTGCCCTGCGTTCTCAGCTTCGCCTTATAGGTCTGTAGCAGCTCTATCTGCCCGATGGCACACAGTGCTTGCTTGTAGCACATATCGTCGTAGCGAGCCCACTTGCCTATCTGCCCTGCACCACACACTCTAGCACCAGAAGAGACCAGTATCACCTGCTTGCCCTTGCTCGTCAGCCACACTACCTGCTGGCAGATGTCTGCCACCCGTTGCACATCTATCTCGCCCGTGGCAGTGGTGAGCGTGTTGCTGCCGATCTTCACCACCACTCGCTTCGCTCTATCCAGTACTTCTCTTATCATAACCTTTCTCTTTCCTTATTAACTCTATCGCTGACCGCAAAGCCCTGTGGATGCCTCTAGCACTCTCTGCACCTTGCCCTGCAACTCTCTAGCCTGCTGACCCATCCAGTACACCCTGCCACAGCCAAGGCAATGAGTGAACTCATCGTAACTAGCCAACACCTGCTCTGGCACTCTCTTGCTCACAGCCTCTTTGCTAGTGGGCAATAGCAAGGTGTTGCACGCTGGGCATCGCTTGCCGAAGTCGCCCCTCTTGATGCCAAAATCGCAAACGACCTGCTCGAACCATCTCCACTTGCCTACACCATCTAGGCGATGAGCACTCAGTCCGTTCTTTAGCCTCTTGTTGCCTGCCTTGAGCAAGATTCGCCCCTGACTCTGGCAAATAGCTTGCACTCGCCCAGCAGGGCAAGCTCGGTAAACTCTGGCATCCAGCCCCGCAGTGCGGAGCAACCTCGCCAAACTCAAGAGTGAGTGCTCCAGTAAAAATTTGGGAAACTCCTGCATCTGTGTGCCACAGCTACCCGCTGACATTCACCTTGTAAGGGTAACGACCTTCCAGATACTCCAAAACAGACCCAGAGGGGAAAACCCCGAGGTTTTTGCTGCAAACTCGCAGAGGATTGCTAGCACCCGTATCTATGTCGAAATAGACCTTGAAATTACCCTTATTCCTCCGCAAAAGCGGTAAGAGCTCTTTATCTTTGCCTGCATCCAAATCTTGCTTGGAGAACTTAATCAAGAGCGAGCCCTCTATCTTGGTGCGGAGGTCTTCGAGCTTGGTAATCTTGGCTGGGATGACTTTCAAGTCTCGAACTTGATCTTGCACCCCAAAAGTGGACTGTCTGCCACAAATAAACAGCCTGTCTCCCACTTGGATATTATCGACAAATTTAACAAAGTCTTGCCCGAAGAGTGCCATCTCAAACTCGCCATAGAAATCTTCTAACCCCACGATGGCAAACGGCTTGTTCTGCGTCGAGTTGCGTCGCACCATCTTGTTGACGATGCCCACTATCTTTAGCTCGCTGGGCACCACGCCTTTTTTGGCAAAACTTTTGGTGTCTATGTTCGATATCTTTTCTATCAAGGTTTGGAACTCCTGCAATGGATGTCCCGAGAGGTAAAAACCCAAGTACTTCTTCTCGTTTGCCAGTCGTTGCATCATATCCCAGCGAAGAGTTTTGCTCAGCTGAGGCTTGTAAGCCACAAAATCTTGCTCACCGCCAAGGGTGTCGAAGATAGAAATCTGGTCGGAGTCTGCTTGCTGACGGCAAGCGTTGCCGTACTCCAGAGCAGACTCTATCGCTTCGTACTTTGCCTTGCGAGAACCGGGCAAGCAGTCCATCGCCCCAGCACAAATCAAAGATTCGAAAGTGGCTTTGTTCACCGCCGTAAGGTCAACCCGAGAGGCAAAGTCGAATAAGTCGTCAAACTTGCCATGGTCGTCCCTTTCGCTGACGATGCTCCTGATAGCTGCCTCTCCGACATTTTTTATCCCGCTGAGTCCAAAGAGGATTTTGCCATCTTCCACCAAGAAGTCTCGCTGGCAAAGGTTCACATTGGGCTGGATGACCTCTATGCCCATCTGGCGACACTTGCCTAAGAACATCGGCACTTTCAGCGGATCGCCCTCTAGCGAGAGGAGCGACGCCATAAACTCTGCAGGATGGTGAGCTTTCAGATAAGCTGTCTGATACGCCACCAAAGCGTAACAAGCTGCATGAGACTTGTTGAAAGCGTAGCTAGCGAACTGCTCCCACTCTTGCCATATTTCTTTGATTTGCCTCTTGGCAATGCCCTTTTCCAGAGCACCTTTCTCGAACTCGGAGTAAAGTTTGTTCATCAGAGCTATCTTCTTCTTACCCATCGCTTTACGCAAGGTATCCGCCTGTCCACCGCTAAATCCGCCCAAAATCTTGGACATGCTCATCACTTGCTCTTGATACACCGTGATGCCGTAAGTCTCCTCCAGCACCTCCTTCATTAGCGGATGTGCGTAGCTTATCTTCTCCTCCCCGTGTTTTCTGCGGATGAAAGAGTCGATGTATTGCATCGGTCCGGGGCGATAGAGAGAAACCATAGCTATCAAGTCATCGAAACAGTTAGGGCGAAGGTTCTTCAGGTTCTTCTTCATCCCGTCCGACTCAAACTGGAACACACCGTCCGTGGCTCCTTTGCTAAAAAGCTCAAAAGTCAAAGCGTCGTCCATGGGCAACTCTTTGATGTCCAGCTGCTCCGACTGATGGTAGTTCACCAAATCCACCGTGTCTTTGATGAGGGTCAAGTTCTTGAGCCCCAAGATGTCCATCTTCAAAAGTTTCAAATCGTCTAGCCACTTACCCTCGTACTGACTCAGCACTACAGGGGGCTCGTTCCTTTTCGCCTTGGCGGTAGCCAAAGGCACAACTTTTTGCATATCGTACGGAGCTATCAGCGTTCCACAGGCGTGCACGCCAGTTTGTCGCATTAGCCCTTCCACAAACAAGCTGTGCTTGTAGATCTCGCTGTAAACGCTGTTCGACTCCATCAGCTTGCGGAAATTTTTGTTCTTCGCATACTCTTCTGGGAGCTTTGCACCCACTTGCTTCTCTATAGTCTTAGTAATCTCGTTGGCTTCCGTGGCACTAACTCCCAGCACACGAGCCACATCTTTCAGAGCCACCTTGGCAGCCAAACTCGAGAAAGTTACTATCTGGCTCACGCACTCTCTGCCATACTTGCCCACCAGATACTCTATCACTCTGCCTCTGCCTTTGGTGCAAAAGTCTATGTCGATATCGGGCATACCTATCCTATCGGGGTTCAAAAATCGCTCAAAAAGTAGCCCATACTTTAGGGGGTCTAGCTGAGTGATGCCCAAAAGATACCCCACAATACTCCCAGCGGCAGAGCCTCTACCGGGTCCCACGGGGATTTCCATCTCTCGTGCGGCGTCTATCATATCTTTCACTATCAAAAAGTACGCCTCGTAGCCCATCTTGCCTATCGTTTCCAGCTCGTACTCCACCCTCTGCCGCACTTGGCTTGTCTCTTGCGGGTAATGAATAGGCAAAGCCTGCTCGACCAAGTGCCGTAAGTACTCTTTTACCCCTGCAAACTCGGGCGGGACATCGAAAGTAGGCAAAAGGTACTGCTGGTAAAAATCGTCCATCTCAAAGTTTACCTTGTCTGCAATCTCCAGCGTGTTACTCATCGCCTGCGGCACATCGGGGAAAAGCTCTGCCATCTGCTGAGGCGACTTAAAAAAAAGCTGGTCGGAGTTAATCTTGAACCTTTCGGGATTGTCCAGCGTAGTGCTGGTCTGGATGCACAAAAGCACCTCGTGAGAGTGGGCATCCTCCTCTCGCAGATAGTGGCAATCGTTGGTAACCACCAGCGGCAAGTCGTTGCTCTTGGCTAGCTCTATCAGGCGGGGCATCACCCTCTTCTCGTCGGCGATATTATGGTCTTGCAGCTCTATGTAATAATCTTGCCCGAAAGTCTGTTTGTAAAAATCTATCGCCCGCTGAGCAGCCTTTGTATCATCAGACAACAGATGTCTGGACACCTCGCCTGCAATGCAACCAGACAAGGCTATTAAGCCTTCCGAGTGCTTGGCTAAGAAAGCTTTGTCAATCCTGGGTCTGTAATAAAATCCGTCCACATAACTGCGAGAAGCTATCCTCATCAGATTGGCATAACCTTTGTCGTTTTTCACCAAAAGCACCAAGTGATTTCGCTTGTCCAGCTTCGTCTTGGGGTCGCTAAAGTCGTGATCCACCACATACGCTTCCATTCCCAGAATCGGCTTGATGCCCTTGGCTTTGGCAGTCTTGTAGAACTCCACCAAACCGAAGATATTGCCGTGGTCTGTGATAGCCACAGACTCCATGCCCATCTCCAGTGCCAGATCGATCATCTCATCTATCTTGCATGCACCGTCCAGCATACTATATTGGGTGTGGTTATGCAAATGAACAAAACTCATTTTCGCTAACTTTCTCCTACTTTTTAGTTCCTTTCTACGAAAGTAAAAAGCTCCAATTTGTCAATTTTACTTTAAGAAAAAACGCTAGCGGTGTTTCGCTTACAGCTGGCTCTATCTTTTCTTTTAATTTGCTTACGCTGGTACTTTGCTTGTGGTTTGTTCTCCTGCGGAGGGCTTACTCTTTTCGGGCGTCCGAAAAGAGTAACAGAAAAGTACGCTCCGCTCCAAGTCGCGAGAGGGCTGGCGAGGTTTTCAAGAGTTCCTATGGTGAAGAGACCTCCTGTATTCTTGCTTTGGGTGAGTTATGTGCTTATGGCTAAGCTCTAGCGTCTATCAGCAAAGCTATTTAAGCTCTCGCTTTGCCCGTGGAGCGGAGGGTGTCCCCACCCTGCCTAGCAGGCGAGAACCGCCTTGTCCTGCTCTTTTGAGCCTCGTGGGATGGTGGTTTCCTGTGTCCGCTCAGAATGAGGAGAGTGAGCAGGAATAAGGGTGGATGAGTAAGAATGAGGGCGGGTGGAATGGAATGAGGGTGGGTGGTGAGAATGCAAGGCTGGTGGTCATACGGAATAAAGCATACAGTTAATTTATTAACTCGTATACACTCCCAAGCTGGAGCTTGGGAGCGAGAAACATTCTTTACGCCGAGTTGAGCTACGCTGAAGAGCGATGTGCTATATCTCCTCTATTAAGATAATTGTGATTTCTAGCACGAGGCTGACAGCGTGCGAAGAAGGTTTAGAATTTAGCTTGCTGATTTGGTATTTTGATTTTACCTTTTGTTACTTTTCGCTTTGGTCACCCAAAGGGAAAAGTAAGACCCTCCGTCAGGAGATCAAACATATACACTCCCAAGCTGGAGCTTGGGAGCGAGAGCCGCCCCTAGCCCCAACGCCAGTGGTTCGCTTGGTGCGTGCTTGTGCTTCGGACTCTAGCCGTGGAGCGGAGGGTGTCCCCGCCCTGCCTTGCAAGTGAGACCGCCACCGCTAAAACCACCCAGCGAGTACTGACCAGCTGTGCGAAGCACATTCTTAGAGCGGTGTGCGGGAGAGGTTGGGCTAAAGAAACGACACTGCCAAAAAAGTGTATCTGTAAAAGTAATCTTACCAAAAAAAAGAGTGCTTTCGCACTCCTTTTTTTATCTCTTGTTACTGAGTAGGCTCATACTCCCCGCTCTGTCCGGGACGCAACACAGGATGATGCTGCCCAGTCCAGAACCATGGATTTTTATCACTGACTTCACTACTGTTGTCTGTAAAAGAAAGCCCTGTATTCCATATCCACCAATAGTCTAAGCTTTCATTATCCAAACTAAAATCAGCTCCATCTTTACTATTCTCATCAAATGATCCAACAATCTCTCCTTTCACCGTAATAGAATCAAGAGCGTAAACATTCCCTATTGAACTCATATAACTAGCTCCAACTACTCTACTCTTCTCATTACTACCAGCTTTTGCAGAAAGAGCACCACCCATTACAACAGTGTTTTCTATCGTAGATGACCGCATGCCTCCAATAGCTGCCCCTACCGAGGAACCGTAGACACTATCTATAATAGAAACACACCCAGAACAAGTTGAAACCATATCTAATTTGCCAGCCAAGCCTCCAGTTGAACCTTTTCCAGTTATTTTCGCAGACTTCACCAGACAGTTTTTCAGAGTACCGCTAGCTAGCCACCCTACCACTCCACCTGTAAAATTTCCACTCATTTCAGGTGCTAGTAAAGTAACCCTCTGAATCTCACCTTGATAAACATAACCAAAAAGCCCTACATGATCCACATTTGGATCAATGAACTTTAAATTCTTTATCTGATACCCTTGACCATTGAATTTTCCGGAAAATGTAGCACTCGAAATCCCCACTGGCGTAAAATCTTTACCCTGCATATCTATATCATTAACTTGGAGATAACTCTTTGTATTCATTGGCCTTTTACCCATCCGCTTGAAGGAGCTAGCACAGTACACTCCATAAGGAGATTCTGGTGTACCATCACCACCTTTGAAAGCCAAATTGCTCAAATCACAATCTGTGGTCATCTTGCTTAGGCAAGGGTAAGCACTCCAGTCAGAATTGCCCCATTTCCAACCATAAGCATTCAATGGGTTGCCCCATGCCGTAGTGTAAGTCTCTTCTTTGAGCAAGCTATCCAAATCTAGTCCCAGTCCGTGAGTCCCAATAGTACTTGCCTGCAACTCATCCCATTGCCCGGGAGTAGCATTTATCGCATAGTTGTCAACCAAGTCAATAGAGCCCGCAGCCACCCTAGCTGGGCTGCCTTCCACAGCCTCTATAGTGTCGCACAGCGAGATACTCTGCTCAAGCTTTGCACCTTCTATCCCATTACCCACGATGCCACCTACATAGCTACCGCCACGCACAGTAACATTGGCTACCACTAGCCTAGTGGCAGTCGCATTGCCCATAAAGCCTACCACACCGCCAACTTTCCCATCACCGCTAACGGTGGCGTCTTCCACTAGAATGTCTGTCAGAGATGATGGATTATCTCCAGCGACGACCTTGCCGACCAAAGCACCTACATTTTGGCTACCAGACACTTTGGCGTCCACCAAGCCAAGATTTTTGATAGTAGCCCCGTCTATCACACCAAAGAGCCCTCTGTTGCTTCCACCACCGCTTGCCTCTAACCTTATCCCCTTGATAAACCCTCCGTTACCATCGAAGCTACCAGTAAAAGGACGCTTGCTGCTTCCAATGGGGTTACAGTTATCACCGATGGTGGAGACTATGTTACTGCTAGCAAAGTCTATAAAGTCCACATACAAATCGAAGTCGTAATCCAGATAACCACCCATCATCAAAAGGTCTACAGCAGTTTTTACCAAATATTTATCAGCTAATTTTTGGAAAGGCTCTGCGGACAGAGTCAATGTGCCATCTAGATAGTCCGAGAAATCGACCAAAGTGGGATACTGAGCAGAACTCTGGTACTCCCAATATCTGCCTCCAACATCTAGCAGAGCTTGGAAGTCAGACTCTTGCAAGTAATTGTAGAACAAGTTGCCACCATGGACACCCGTAGGATCGACACCTATCATATATTTATTATTCAGTTTCATCTCTGCCAGAGAGTAGCACCCACTGACCACACCACTGGCTACGACCTTGCCCACACTATCGGCACCATCTACAGCGGTTGCCAGAGTATAACCGTTGCTGAACGAACCTCCTACCTTGTAGCCAGTCAGACCACCCACGAACTTTTTACCATTACCATTGATTGTGTCTCGCACAGAGAGTACATTTAGCACATCCCCGCCATCCATATAGCCCAGCACTGCTCCCGCATAGCCAGCATTCACCACATTGTCCGCAGTAAGAGCGTGTTGCACTGTGCAGCCCCCTGCCAAAGAACCCACGAGCAACCCAGCGATGCTGTCCGCATCCAGCTGACTGTTGGTAATCAGCACATTCTCTATGAGAGCTTCTGCATCATCACCAGTAGCGATACCAGCCAACACTCCACAACTGTCGCTCCCGCTTATTTTCACGCTATCAAGCCTTAGGTTAGCGACCTTACCGTCATTGATATAACCGAAGAGCCCTCTGCCACTAGCATTTTCTGCCTTTCCCATATCGTTAGCGTCTATGTCTAGATTACTAATCTTGTGCAGGTCGCCATCGAAGCTCCCAGAGAACGCCCCACTGTCTGTTAGGTTGTAACCAATAGGCGTATATTTGACCATCGGGTCGTAGCTATTGAAGTCCAAATCATCGTTCAACACATAGTTGGCACTGAGCTTGAGCCAATCAGGCAATTTGCTATAACCTCCCACCAAGGTGATTAAGCGAACATCACCGATAGCATCCAGTTGCAAGCAACTAGTTACTTTGTACTCTCCACTAAACGATTTGGTCATCTCCAGTCCATTGTCCGTGGGCATATCTGCCTGAGGATTGTTCTTGAGCGATGGATATGCACTAGCATTTACCAGCTCAAAAACTGGCGAGCCAGAAAAATGCTCACTCATAAGCACAGAAGCCAAAGTACCACAAGTAGCGGTAAGAGTGCCACCACTATACCCAATTACATCTTCGCTAAGGTAAACTCCAGATGCTGAGTTTTTTAGGCTATAGCAGGTGTCTATCGCACCAGCGGAGATAGCACCAGCGAACCTGCCAGCATCATCACAATTCATTACATTGTTTAGCAGAGCATACGAGTTGCACACAGTACCTGCCGCTATCTCTCCCACCAGCATCCCCACGGTATCACAATTTTTCACCACATTGCCGTACGCATAGCACTCCGCCACCTTGGGGTTGTATAATCCATCTGCGGTCATCTTGCCCACCAATATCCCCATATCCACATTGCCCGTGCCATCATTCTCAAAGCTCATCCCCGAGACACTACTCTTTGTAACAATGCCACCATTCAACCAACCCACAAGCCCTCCGGCTACTACATCGCCAGTGCCAGTGATTTTCATCGTGAAGTTGTCGCTATTCTGCATAATAGTTGTAACCTCACATGTTTCTCCACCAACCTTACCTGCCAGTAATCCAAAATAAGAAGAAGTGCTTCCAGTAAAACCTACAGATAACTCACTAAAATTAGCGATAGCAAAAGTGTCTGTAGACCTCAACTCGAGGTTGCCAAACAACAAGCCTACATTCGACTCTTCCCCCACAGTGATTTTCATATTGTCAGCCGAGATAAGCTCTTTATTCCAAGCTACATCGTTCATATCGCCATCTGCCCAATAAGAACACTCACCTACCACCAAGCCTACTTTCCCTTTTTCGGAAGTTTCAACAGTAAACTTATCCAAATAAAACTCCAGCTTCTCTGCCTGTAATCCTTTTATTTTTGCAAGACCGAATAAACCTCCAACATAAGAATCCTTCCCCCCCTTACAATCTAACGACAGATGAAGCGAAACAGCTTGGTCATCATCAAAAGTAACGAGTTCTCCAGAAAAACCAATCAACCCTCCTACATAAACACCCTCAGAACAAACAACCTGCAAATCTACATTTTCATCTATCAATATAGTGTCCAAAAAGATTGGTACTTGATTGAATCCAATTAAGCCTCCTACACGAGACCAAGAGCTACCGTTAATATCGAAGTTCAGACCTCTTATCTCTACAGAGCTTACATTCATAGTTCCTGATCCTTTAACTCCTCCTGCCAATCCTCCTGCCCAAACTTGCATGCCATCAACTTCAAAAACACTCTGTTGATTACCATTTACCTCTACACCTGCCACAGTAACAGTACCTCCACTAGTAGAAGTAAGATGCCCAAAGACTCCCCCTAAGAAATTTTGGGTATTAGTAATTTCTATCTTTCCTATACTAAAAGGCAAATTAACCGTAAGATTAGAAACGGCTATGTCCCCAGTAGCTGTCGTCTTGGCAAAAGCACCTAGATAGAAAGGGTAAGGATAAGGAGAATCCGGTGTAAAAGATTTCAATTCAGCTAGATGCACCTCTGCGATAGTCCCTTTACCACTCATCTCTCCCACTACGAAACCTGCGTAAGAAGTGTCTGAACCTTTGTAAAGCTCAAACTCTTCTATAATAGACAACTCAATGTTTTTGATGTCAAATGTGTCTGCCACAAATTTCCCAATCAACCCTCCGAAAGCTATAGAACTAAACTTTTCTATTCCTGTTACTTTTACCTCATCAAATTTCAAAGATGTGCCACTTGCCATCTCACCCAGCACTCCTCCTACACGACCGTTAGTCTCAGAGTCCGCAGTCAGCTCCTTGATGTACTGAACTAGTACATTCCCAGCGTAGAAGCTCGTGTCTGCCCGAGCTACCACACCACCAACCACACCTTTATCAGCTATCAAGCTACCATCATCACCGTCCACCACTATCCCCAGCAAGCTGTCTCCGCTAGAGAACGCTATCAGTCCGCCTACATCGCCATCTGTAGATTTTAGGGTCTTTCCTTGCATCCATAGCTCTATGTCTTTGTAAATAGAGGCACTACTCCTGCTTGCCAACATCGCCAAGGTGTCTGCACTAGTAATATCCGCTCCCAGAGCTATCACCAGAGAGTCCACCAGCAAGCTGTCTGCCACACCTATGACAGATTTGTATTGACTTGCATCTGCAAAGCCCCCAATCCTTATACTATGATTACTACCCATAAAATGCCCTTTGAGAGGGTGTGTATCACAGCCCAAAGGCGTCAGGCTGTCGATATCGAAGACGATGTCGTCCATCAACTTTACATTCAAGCTGTCTTTGGCTAATTTTTTGCTGTTCCAGCTGGAAGCCAAACAATTGTAGTCCGAAGCGTTGTAGATGAACGCCGTGTTAGTGATGCTGTCGTATTTGTACTGGAAGCTCAGTGTATCGCTCCAGTCACTCATTACGCTGTACTTGAAGTTGTTCACTTGCTTAAAGCGGTAATAGTAATTGACACCCACTTCCAGCTCTCCCAGATCTCCAGATTTGCTGGAAAGTTGATAGTCGATGTAGCTACTGTCTGTGTAGAAGTCGTCTCTGCCAGAGGTCTTAACGCGGAAGGTGTCGCCCTCAGCATTATCAAAGTTTGCCTTAATGGCTTTTTGCACGATATACCCTTCTATTACCGCATTGTTCTTTTGCCAGACTATCTCCAAGCCGTCGTAGTCGCCACTGCTGGCATCATGGTGAGGATATATCTTTTTCAGCTTAACTCGCTCAGTTTCCAGATTACCAGTACCTATTGCGTCGTCCTCTATAGCGTCGCTAAAGAACTTGTCTGGACTTTTATTCACCACTATCAGCCCTCTTATAGAGTAGTTGTAGCTCGCTCCCATAGTAGGCATGCTCAACTTCGAGCTGCCATCATCGTAGTAGGTGTAGAGTGTGTCGCCATCAACTACCTCTTTGTAGAGTGTGCTGGGCAATACTGTATCGTATTCTATACTGTCTTTCAGTATGTCCTTTCTGGTTATCACATAAGCAGACACGGTGTCAGAACTCACCTCTTGACCAGTAGTGCCAAAGTCGGGGTCTTGGTCCCACAAGCTAGCCTTTGTTCTGTTCCATCGCACGAAGATGGTGTCCGTGTTTTCTCCTTGAGACACCTTAAACGAATCTTGCTTAACATCCCACACATAGCCATAGCGTTGCCCCAGATCGTCGGAGATGAACCTTATCTCGTCCTCTTGACAATAGAAGATAGCGTTAAGTCGGTAATAGTAGTTGCTATCGCAAATTACCTGCTTGTCCAGATAGCTGTATATCGTATCGCTGTTTGTGAGGGTGTCTAGCCCAGTAGTGATGTCGTAGATGTTCCAGTTCCCATCAGAAAATCTCCTGTAAAGTTCATACTTTGCAGGCTTCAGAGTTCCCAGATTTGCCTCTTTCGCCCAAGATAGCCGCACACCGCCAGAGTCCAACTTTGCGTAAACACTGTCCAGCTTCAGCTTTTGGTAGCCGTAATCTTGCTCTACAAAAGAGTAAATCGTGTCGCTACCGATGACACGCAAAGCCCTGAGTTTGTAATAATAGAAATGCCCGGGTAGAACATCTTCGTCTTTGTACACCAGCGAATCGCCAATATAATCTTCAGCTTCCAAAGTATCGAAAGCATTTAAATCAAAAGCATCTTTTTTATCGCTCTTCCACAGTAGGTACTTCTGGGCAGTCGGCACAGAGTCTAGCACCACTAGCACAGAGTCTAAGTTCTTGCTCACTCGCAATTTTACATCATCCAAAGGCAATGAGCCAAAGGTGGATGTGTCGCTGAAGATAGAGGTTGCTTTGCCACCGCTATAGTGGGTCTTCACCTTGTAGTAATAGAGAGTGCCAGCATCCAAATTGAGGGCATCGTAGTAAGTGGTGTCGTTATCCAAATCGTCTATGCTCTCGGTAGCCAAATACTCAAAAGCTCCATTATCCGCTTTTCTATAAATTTCGTAATTCAAGATGTCGTCTCGACCGTACCTCGGCAGACTCCACATAAGCCTAATCCTGTCGGTATACAAGCTGTTGGATGCTCGCAGTGAATCCACAGAAAGGCTACGCACAGCACCAACTTGCACTGCAGATAACTCCGAGAACACGCTATCGGATGTCCTAGCTCTATAAGAACGAATAGCAAATTTGTAGGCAAAGAAAGAGTCTGAGTTAGCAGCGAACTCGCTGGGCACGAAAGTATTAGTGGTGTCTGATCCACTAACAAGCTTTATGAGTGTATCATATTTAGTGTCCGAGACAACATCACCGCGACTAGCAAAAATCTGGTAACCGTCAGCATAATTCACCGAATCCCAGCAGAGCAATATCTGTGAGGTATCCACAAACGCAGGAGCGTAGCGGTTGGAATCGTACACCACTCGAAAGTTCACTGGCACCGCCATACTGGCGTGTCCTGTATCGACCAAGCTAGAGTCCATCACTCCATCTTTGAAGGTCTTAATCTTGTAATTGTAATTTGTACCCGGGATCAAGTCGCTTGAGTCGTCTTTGTACTCAGTCCATTTCCTAGAGCCCACAGGCAAGGTGTCCCTTCTGTGCCAAATTGTGCTATCATCTTCTTTACGATAGAGCACAACAGAGTCCAAATACTCTGGGCTAAAGTAAGAAACCATTATCGTATCTTCTAGATCTCCCCTAGTTACATAGTTTATTATCGGCGGTTCTGGACGCACATAGCCAGTGTCGCACTCAGACAGCTCAGAGTAGAAGCTCTTCTCAAACCAGTTACTACTTGAGATTTTTTCCTTCACCACCACCAGAGCTCGCACCCGATAGTTGTAGCTACGAGCCTTGAATGTCCTAGTGGAGAAGTTCACTATCCCAGCAGAGTCTACGAACACGCTATCGTTGCCATCAAGCTCTATTTCGCCATCCTCTTCATTACCGATATATCTCGAGAGGTAATACTTTTCTACATTACCATCATCGCTATATATATTGGGCATCTTGTCCCAACTCACCCTTATGGTGTCGTCCTTGCCTATAGTGGCTTGCACATTTTGCACCTTAGGCACTTTTACACAACCATACACCACATTAGATGCATTAGTAGGGTTGCCATTGTTGGTAATCGCCGTAGCTCTATAGAAATACAGCTTGCCCACTTGCAGAGCAGAGCTGGTGTCGTAGCTAGTGTTAATCTCGGTCATTGGCACACCCAGCACATTACTTGTAATGTCATAAGAGCCATTAACTTTTACACTATCCACATACTGCACAGAGTCGTAACGGAAGATATGGGTAGTGTCTAGCTCGAGCAGGAGCTCAGTGTTGTATGTCCATTTGAGCATTATGGTGTCGTACTTCTGGCTGTCCAGAGAGACAAACTCCAAATCTTCGATACCTTTGTATCTATAGTAGCCACTGTCTACAGCCGAAAGAGAAGAGTAATGGTCTGCTCCCTTAGCTTTTACCCTATAGTACACCTGACGGAAAGCTCCATAGTCGCTAAGGTCGTTCCAGATTGTGTCGTCAGCTTTCTTGTTAGTTGTCGTGGTGTAGATAGTGTCGTAGTTAGCCAAGTTTTCCCCATTACTTCCCTTGATACTGTCTCGCAATATCTCGTAGCACTTTGCGTCAGCAGACTTGTGCCAAATCAAACGGATGGTATCAAACAGCGAGCCTTTGGTAACAGAGATGAGCTCTGCGGAGTCTAACTTGCAGTAAGCAGTATCATAATCACGGCACTCTTCCGAAGTTGAGCTAATATTCTTGAATACCGCAGTATATATATAGTCCACACCTTGTATGAGGTTCAGGCTGTCAACATACGATATGTAAGTCCCACTGCTATCGCTAATGTCCAAGGTGTCGTAATCTGCAAACCAAGCCGAGCTTTTTGTACTCCTTCGGATATACATCGTGTCCACCACGGCTATAACAGCCTCATCAGCATAAATCCTTAGCTTTATCCTGTCGCTCATCTGCCCATTATCTATCGCCACCACGCTATCCGGAGGATTAAGCGTTACAAAACCGCTATCAATATTACTGCTGTCTTGGGCATCACCCTTGTACACCCTAACGATATAGCGATAGCGGACACCCTCATCGACAGCTTTGTCGTAATACGACTTCATCGTCTGCCCAAACTCCAAATCGCAAATCTTCTCCCAATCGTCCCCTGCAGCATCCAAAGAGTCTCTGTATAGTATCAGACTATCGCCGTATTGAGCAGAGGAGTAAACCACTTGGATACTATCGCCATATATTTCATCTTCGTAACCATTGCTCACGCTAAACAGCGATGGAGCATCGGGCTTGGTATATCCTGTATCCACTGCCGAATAACTAGCTGTGAACTCTCTGGCAAACTTACTGCCCACAGCTGTATCTTCGCTCAGAGCGATAATAGGACGTACCTCATACTTGTACTCTTTTGCCACTTTCAGATAGTTTGCAAAGCTCTCATCGTATCCTACAGCCACACCGCCCAAACTGTCCACGAAGATGGTATCGTCCCCGAGGACCCTCAGAGAGTCGGCACTGCCACCATTCACGGGAGTCCTTCGTATCATATAGTAATCAACCAAATCGTTCTTCGTCCCCTTAGCCTTAGACCACTCTATCTTGATAGATTTTGGCGTGTAGGTAGCTTTGGTAGCCCAAACAGAGTCCAAAGGCTCCATCTTGGTGCATCCAAAAGCCAAATTAGAAATATTATCTGCAACGACATCTCCCTTGGAGTAAACTCTGGCTAAGTAGAAGTAAAGATTGCCACTAACCAAATCCAGCGTATCGAAGAAGGTGTTCGAAGTGCTAAAGTCATTAGAGACGGTGTCTGAAGCCCAATAGTACTTATCATCAGCAGTACAGTTCGCATAGGTAGCGTTGCTCACAGAGTCAAAGCGATAAAACCGCACGCTATCTACTCCAAAGTCAACTACCTCTTGACTCAAGCTATACGCGAGCTTTATCGTATCAAACCTTAGCTCGTCCATAGCCTCAAACGACAAGTCGGTAATACCCGAGTATTTCAGATATCCACTGTCCACCAGCGAAACCTCAGAGACGGTGTCTGCACCCATAGCTATCACGCTATAATAAACCTTAGAGAAAGAAACATAGCGGTTTTTGTCCACATACACCGTGTCGATGCTCTCCCCTCCAAAATTAGAAGTAAACAAGGTATCGTACACGCTTAGGGGCTCTCCGCCTGTGCCTGTAGTGTCCCGTAATATTTTATAGCCTCTAGAGGCGTCTGTCACCTGACTCCACACGAGTTTGATGCTATCCACAAAATCGCCTTTCGATACACTCAAAATCTTCGGCACGCTCATTTCCCTACACACCTCTATTTGTGGCGAATATGGAGAGTAGCCCGTCGTGTCGTTGTAGGATGCCACCGAATAAAGGTAGCTAACCCCTTGTGTTACCAGCGTGTCTTTGTAGCTATTGCCATATGGAACATTGAACTCCTCATATATCTCTGGGTCAGCAGCTCTCGCCCTTTTTAGGCGATAAGAGTCAATACTCGCATTACCTGCCATCGTCTTAAACACAAAAGTTATCCCACTCGTGTCAAAAGCGGTACATTTTAGAGTATCTATCTGCTTAAGGTAGGTATAAGAGACGATATCGAAAGTGTCGTTGGAGAGCGTGTCGTTCTTCACCCTAAGCCTATAAGAGTACTTCTTACCTCTTACAAAGTCATCGTCAATCATCACGCCAGAGCGTTCTACTGTGTCTATCGCTACAAAACTGCTGTACGGTGCTTCAAACTCTTTACGATAGATATAAACCTCCCGAACGAAACTATGGATGGGTTCTACGGTAATCTTTACCGAGGTGTCCACATCATCCTCTATAGCATCAGGCGAGGCTTTCTCTATCCAGCTTGTGTCGTTGTAGCCATATATCTGTCTTGCATCCAAAGGTTGCATCTCCGACCACCCAGTGTCGACTTCTCCGGCTTCCGATGTAAAGCTCAACTTTAAGTTCTCATCTACAGAGCCCAAAAGTGTGTCTTTGTTTATCTTGCAAATAGCCTCCACGCTATAAGCGTAGAACCTACCGGGCTCGAAATCGCCCCCAAATAAATCTCCGCCAAAGCAGTCAATTACAGCCGTGTCTTCTATATTCTCGAAATACTCTTCTGTTAAAGTGGCATTTACAGTTTTTCTAGTCAGTCGGTAGTTTTCTAATCCTGCTACACTATCCCACGACACCTGCACGCTGTCCACCTTAGACCCTTTGCCTACAGTTACTTTCCCCGCTTTGGGCAAGTCCAAATATCCGTAATCTATATTAGAAAGCTCAGAGACCACGCCACCTACTCGCACCAACACCCTATAGAAGTACAGCTCGCCCACAGCCAAAGCACTAGAAGTGTCGACAATCGTGAACTTTCGCAAAGCACTAGCAGTAGTAGAATCGACACTATAAAAAGCTGTATCTACCCTGTAGCCTGTCGTATCATCAGCATCATCTACCGTTGTCCACCTGTACAGTTGCACACCTCGCTTCCCAAAATCACTATCCAAAGCCAACTCCGCACTCACCTCGAACTGCAACTTGATGGAGTCTTTTACTTCACCCATAAAGTCCAATCTCTCCACCTTATCAAAAGCAAGAGAACCCGAGTCAACAACAGAGAAAGCAGAATTGGTGTCTACACCCACCGCTTGCACCTTGTAAGAAACAAATGTGCAAGCTATGTGGCTACGAATATCGTGATAAGAGGTGTCGGTAGCATCATCCAGCACATTGTCGTCCACCACCAGCTCATAGTCGGCTTCGCCCGCTTCTTTGCTATAGAGCTTGTAACCCAAGGCATCTTGCACCTTGTGCCACACTAAGGTAATGGTATCCAGACTTGTGCCCTTGCTGACCGTGTCAAACACTGGCGTAGCCAACATCGCAAAGCCTGTGTCTTTGCTAGCACTGTACTCCGACAAACCCGTTAGACTGCTATAATAAGCTGCCCTGTAAACATACTTCTTACCTCTAATAACTGTGCTATCGCAGAGCGTGTCGTTATCGCTAACAAACGGATAAATCAAGCTCTCCATCTTGTTGGTGTTGCTCAGCTCAACCCTCTTCAAAACCACCGACTCTATCTTTTCGCTGTTCTTAGCGTTTTTCGCTACGCTCACCTTCACCGTGTCGCTCTTGTTGCCCTTGCTTGCTACTACCTTATCAGATGGTAATAAAGGCGTAAAAGAGACCACCGTAAAGTAAGTATCTGCCACCACATCGGTTACCACTTTCAGTCTAAAAGTGTCCAACACACCAAAACTATCTGGTTTAAACTCAAAGGTATCCGTCTGTGCTGCATCTCGTACCTGCACAGAGCTTACAAACTCAGGACTACCATTTTTCAGGTTGTAAAATTGCACACTGTCCACATAGTTTTTACCCGTGCTAATAGCCACCTTTATCACCGTATCAAAGCTCATCACAGACTCAGCCTGCAAATCGAAAACTATGTCAGCTGTGTCGTTATTCACCCACAAATCTCCCGCAGTCAGAGCGGGTATGCGGGCGTAACCAGAGTCCACAGAGTCGCGATAGATTTGCTTATCACCATCCAGATACACATAATAATAGTACCATTTCCCGGGTTGCAATTCATTTTCGGCAGTTACCTCATCTTCAAAGCCAGCGGTCTTGTTTTGCCCTCTGATGACGGCAACTTTGCCCGCATAACCCAGATCGCCACTCTCATTTTTTTGCATGCGTACCACGGTATATGGCGTATCCAAAGAGCCTTTCCAATTAAGCTTCACAGTGTCATAATACACTCCATCACTGGCTATTACGCTGTCCACATGGTAGACATTCGGGTAAAGTGTGTCAGTAAGCTGCTTGAACTTGGAGTCGCTGTTTTCTATCTCATCACTGCCTACATCACCTGAGAGGTCGTTCAACGCCTGCACCCTGTAGTGGAAAGCGTGATGCCTTATTTCTTTAGGGATAGTGTCCATGCAAGTGGTGTCCGTTACCACTTTCAGCGGAGCGTACTCTTGCTCGTTGTACCTCTTCCGCTCCACGCTGTAGCTATCCGCATTGGCAACACTCTCCCACTTGAGCCCCAACACTGCCGTATCCAAAGTTCCCACACCCAGCGTGTCCAACCCATCTGGAGTTGAGAGCTTCGTCCACCCAGAGTCGATAATGCCTTTATCGCTATACAGATCTTGCCCTCGCACTTGCCAAGCCACTCGGAAATAGAGCTTCTTACCAAACCACTGGTTATTGGTAAGTGAGGTATCTTTTAGAGAGTAAACAAAAGTACCGTCTGTGCTATCATAGACACTCCCCAAATTGGTCGAATTGCTAAAAGTCGCATCATTCTTGTCTTCGCTGACATATATTTTATACTTCATCTGCCCCGTCAATCGCGAAGGCTCGTCCATCCTAAAGTGAATGCTGTCGTAATACCTACCCTTGCTCGGCCTAGAAAAGTAGTCTGGTGGTAACTGTTTGCCGATGCCCCAAGCCGTATCGCTCCAGTCGGACACTCCGAAGACAGTATGCGTTTGTCTAACTACGAAGCTCTTTTCGTCCTCTTCAAAAGAGGAAGAGAACTTGTAAGCAGTATCGCTAGTCCTGCCAGTTTCGGTTGTGTTGTTCACATCCTTCATCTGCACTTCATACTCCACACCGGGCACTTCTGACTTGCTCCAGCTCACCAAAACACTATCGACGATGCTGTCTGTAGCCACTATGCCCACAGGAGCACTGAGTTTCGACCATCCACTATCAACAGCCGACCATCGCGAACTCACAGAGTCCCACACAGGGTGAGCACCTCCCGAATCCACCACTTGCAGTTTGAAATAGTAAACCTCGCCCTGCACCAGAGATGGCACTAAAGAGTAACGATAAGAGCAACTGTCTCCATCATCGTTGTTCAATATATGCACTGTGTCGGCATCATCACTGCCAAAATCTGGCAAGGTGTCGTAAGCGAGCAAAAACTTGGTAGCCAAGGGGTATTGCTCCCAGCTTATCTGGATAGTGTCTAATAGTAGTTTGTGGCTTGCTTGGGCTATCTCAAGCTTTGGCGTCTCAAATCGGCGACCACCATAAGCACTATCCGACCAACTCTTGCTCACAAATCCACCTGAACTCTCATCACTCCATAGTTCTATTTCTTGAGTAACATCAAGATAGTCGGGATTATAAGCTTTTACAAAGTACTTATAAGCCATACCCTTGTCGGTGCTATAGTCATCGTACAAGGAGTCCTGTATATCGGTGAAATAAGTAGTGTCAAAACTTCCAACTCGCTTGAGCAGATATCTACCTGCATTGGCAAAGCCAGCAATCTTGCCCCAACGCACGCTCACAAAATCGGCACTAGCCTCGGTGGTGTCTGCTTGTAGCTTCTCCAAATCGGGGATAAACTTCCAGCCTGTATCCACATCGACAGAAGGCTCAGAGTATCTTCCATTGCGATAAGACCGCACATTAAACACATACTTCTGCCCCACTCTTCTAGCCAAACTACCGTCAAGCAAGGTGTCTCTGACTTGCGTCAAATCTGCTACGGTGTCGCCAACAATAGTAAAATTGCCCAAAGATTTCAAAGCTCTAGCATAAACATAAAACCTCTCCACCCTTTGCACCAAAGTGTCTATCTGCCAACTAATGGTAATGGTGTCATCGGAGCTACCCTTGCTAGCTTCGACCCCAATTGGAGGCAATGGATTACTCTGCACGAAGATAGAGTCGCCGAAAGGAGAATGCCCTGTCGCCGCATTGTACACTCTCGCCTTGTAATAGGCGGTATCGCCTGGACGCATAGCCGTGTCCACCAAGGTGATAGTAGCACCAGAATCCACACAAACACTGCCTTTCCACAGCTCATACTGAGAAGCGTTCACCACAGGGTTGCAGCTAAATACATAACTACTAGGCTTAGTCTGCTTCAACTGCAAGTTTATCGGCGACGAGAGCAACGCAAAACCAGAGGCAATGTCTGTAAAAAGTGCTCTTTCTTCATCATAGTCGTCCAGATAGTTCAGCGGAGCCACCTTGAAATAGAGCTTCTTGCCCAAATCTTCCACTAACAAAATTGGGGTAATTAAATTATAAGCGGTATCACCAGAAGCGATAAGAAACTTATAGCGAGCCGAGGAGTACTTATAATCTTTGGCTGTATCGCCTACTAAGTAATACTTTTCAGCATTCTTAACGCTCTCCCATTTTACTTTCACTGTATCCACGAAACTACTATCGTCTTTATTATCATAGCCGTCCATCACGCCCGAAGCCCATATCCCGGTGCTCTTGGGCAAAATAGACCAAGCTCCTCCACCTTCGATAGACACCCCTATTGCTAGGTTAAAGGTGCTAGCTACCACCGTATCCGAATTACCACCCTCAAAGTTCTTAGCTTTAGTATTGATGAAGTAGTAATAAGCCTTGCCATCTTCCAAGGCTGGGTCTTTATCCTCGTAGTAGCCAGTATCCACCCTCACAGAGTCGACAAAATCTTTGCTTCCATCTATGGCTTCTGCTCTGTAGAGATAGTAGTAAAGGTCATCCGTGGTTTTCTTAGCCCAGTTGAGCTTGATGGTGTCCAGCCTGACGCTATCGTAATAAAAATAGAACGAGTCCACAGACGACAGCTGAAAATACCCAGTATCCAACGCTATGCTTGTATCGGATATGTCGGCAGTGCAATAGCTATTTACAGGTTGCACCCTAAAGGTGTAACGCACACCGTCCTTGAACTGCGAGCTGAACTCACTACGGTACAAATCATAAGTGGTGTCTTCTTCCTTTACGCCAACCTTAACAAGCCAGTCGTAACCGCCAGAATTCAACGTATCATAAAAGATATTATACGCAGTAGCAAAGTTTGAGCTATTCCAAGTAAGCTGTATCTTGTCGGCATCCGTTCCTTTGGTAGCCCAGATGGAGTCTGTCATCTCCAGCTGAGTAAAAGCAAAAACTCCCGTCTGACTTTTAGGTCCTGTCTCCGTGCCTTTTTTGCCAGCTACCCAGTAATAAAACACCTTACCCGGGTTGTTCTTTATGCTGTCTTTGCTGTCCCAATACTCACTGTTGTTTACTTCACTGTCATAATCTACAGTATCGAAAGGGTAAGATTCAGATACAACATCTGCATTGTTTCTGTATACCACATAGGTGTCTACACTGGCTATCTTGTCCCAAAACAAGTGGATAGAGTCGGCTTTGTAATTTGTCTCCTGCTTCAAATTCTTCACATAGCCTATCTTCGATTTCTGTTTTATGTGGTTAGAGGTATCTGACTCCATGATATTACTCCCCCAATCACGGTTAATAACTTTCGTAACCACCCAGTATTCGTACTCTGTAGCCACCACCACCGTGGTGTCGTCGAAGCCCAAGATTTTATCATCTGTGGTATCGTAAATTACACCCATATTTCTAGGATTTGGAGTTTCATTTCGATAAACAATATAACAAAGCGAGTCCCCACCTATGTCCTTTTTCTCCCACGATAGACGGACAAGTCCGTCCATCGGCTGGTCGGTGGTGTACAAACCCACACTAGGTAGCTCAGAGTATCCGCTGTCTTTAGCTGGCTCCGATGTAGCACCATACAGGTCGTTGTCTGCTCTTACTCCTACGTAGTAGACAAAGCCATCGTATTGCTCTGGCACATCTATAGTGTCGAAAATCGTGTCGCCACTAGCAACAGCAGTCGCCAGCTCCAATTCGTAAGAGTTATTAAAAAGCTTTGCTTTATCTCTTGAGTAAGATATCAGATATCTGACACTCTGGTCTTCACTAGAGTTACAAGCTCTTTTCATCTTCAGAGCCATCTTGCTTTTCAGTGTTCCATCTGACACTGCCAAAATACTAGGCTTACCTAATTTAGTCCAGACTTCCACCTGCACAGGGTCGCTCTTGCCAAAGTCGTTTTGTGCCCAAATGCGACAATAGAGCTTCCTGCCCACCAATGAGTCAACAGGGACTAAAGTATCGGAAGTATAAAAGTAAGCAGACGACTCAAAAGAACCAGCACTATCTGTAATAGGATGAGCAAAAGCACCTCTACTGTCCAAAGCTTTATCTACAGCATACTGCACAAAGAAAGCCTTGTGTGCTGGGTCTTCTTCCCACATTATCACTATATCGCTGGCACTCACACCTTGATCGTTGCGGATAATCTGCACAGGATTCAGCAAAGAAAAGCCTCGCACTGGCTTAGAGAGCACTTTCTCTTTGCTAATATCGTTGAAAGCTGCCACCTTGTACCACCGCACCATCCCGTGCACCACGCTCGCATCTATGTGTATGGTGTCGTTTCCTACCTCCAATGTGTCCAAGATTCCACTCTCTTGCCACGCAACGCTCTGTGAATCGTTCCGCACCAAAGCGTATTTGACATCATCCGCCATATTGCTCTGTCCAGACTTATACCCCCAGCTCAAGGTAATGCTATAGGCGTTCACCGTAGCAGTGAGCGTGTCTGGCGGAGCAAACCGTGCATACCCCTTGGCAGTGGCACTATCGCTAGAGATTACAGAATTGTAAGGGATCGCGTTGTTCTTCTTGCTCTTGACATAATAGGTGTACTCCGCTCCTTCCAAAATATTAGCAGTGTCTTTGTATGTGATGCCATTTTTCGGCAACACATAGCTTGTCTGATAACTGCCATCTTTGTAACGAGAAAGCAAAACGCTATCCACTTGTTCGATTGCAAAGCTCCAATGCCAACTGAGAGCTATGGTGTCCGTAGAGATTCCTTCGCTCGCCTTAAAGCTATCTGGTGGTGGCAAATAGCAGTAGGTCTCTAAAGTATCACTCTCCACAGAAACCTGCTTGTCTACTCCGCCGTTGTTATTAATAACAGTCTGCACATAGTACCTTACATGCTCTCCATACTTAGCTATAGTGTCCAAGCAAACAGTCGCTGGTGGAGCATTGGGGTAATGTTTGACTAGCTCGAAAGGAGTTTCTCCTCTAAAGCTCCTATACAATCGCACACTATCCAACGGTGCGACATCCGCAGGGTAACCTTGCCAGTAAACCTCATTAGCATCGGCTGTTACTACAATCTTATCCATATTGGCTTTCGGCAGAGTTATGCCACCCTTATACGCTCCAGTGCAAAACTCCGAGACGGAGTAAGGGATTAGATCTGAGACAGTCTCATAAGCCTCCGCTCTGACCTTGAACCAATAAGGCACACCTTTTTTGGGCTTCCCTGTAGCCTCTTGTGCGTAAACCACAGTTGCCGTATCTAGCAAAGGCGTAGAGTCTAGCAAGCTCGTGCAGAGAGAGTCTGCATAGCGATACAATCTATAGCGAACATCCGCATCTTCCAACTTTGACTTGTTGAGCTTTATCGGCAACGAGTCAGCCAGAGGATAGTCAATCTCCACAATCCCCACAGTATCTATCTGGCTGTAGCCCGGCAAGAATAGCTTTTCTGTGAACAAGGTATCCGAGACGCCCAGATAACCAGCCCTCGTGGCTACAATCTTGTAATAGTAGTAAGCCCCATTCACACGCTCGCTGGCTCCGCCCAAGCTATCCATAAACACATAGTAGCTGTCCGTAGTGCCAGCTATCGCCGTAGCACTCCACACAGGATTAACAATATCTACATATCCAGCACCCTTCCGCTTCCGCTTAATCCCAAACTTGTGTCCACCATAATACCGCAACTTCACCTCTATGCTGTCTTTCAGGTTATGAGAGAGCCACACAGAGTCCACCTTTTGTGGCTTGAGGTAACCAGTATCCCAAGTAATATCCGAATATACCTTCTTAGAATTAAACTTATAAGAGTAAGCCGCTACACCCACTTGATAGCTTGGTCCGTACTCGAACAAATAGTCTATCTCGTCCACAAACCTTTCCACAGGAGCATCCGAAGATGTAAAGATAGCCACTATCATCGAGTCTTTGCCACTGGCAACATCTTGCACAAACACCGCATAGCCGTCCGCATCATCTTTTTTATCCCAATGGAGTTTGAGCTTCGCCTCATACTCCCCTTTAGATGCTACAAAGCCACTGCAAGTGTCTAACCTCGTGTAAGCTTCAAAAGGTCCTGCCCACTCCGAGACCTCATCGTTCTTTTTCGTCTGCACATAGTAGTTATAGAGCTTACCATCTTGCAAAGAGGTGGCACTATCTGTAAACGCAAAGTATTCCCCATCAGCTACACCACAAGCATTAGACACAACCCGTGCCAATATCTCTTCCCCGCTTCCATCTTCATTTTCTCTTTTGATGATAATGCTGTCCACTTTGTTCGCTCTGAGCACCTCCAGCCGAACACTATCAACATAGAAGGTGTCCTCACGCTCCAAGCAAATATCAGACAAAGAGATGACGCAAGTCCCCAGCAGAGAGTCGCTCCACAGCGAAGAGGAGCTTTCTTTGTCCCCTGCCACTATATCTGCCAGCCTGCTACTGTGCAGACGCACTCTATAGTAATAATCGACCCCTGTCTCCAAATCCAGAGAGGTGTCCACAAAACTCAGCGTGTCTAACCCTTGGAAGCTGTCTACCAATGTATACGCACCTGTCCCTGCCTTCCTTGCCACCTCTATCTGCAACCCATAGCTCTCGTAGGCTTCTTCGTAATCTTTTAGAACAGGCGGTAGTGCCCACCAAACGCCTATCTTGCCATTCATATCGTGGCTACACTCCCTCATAGTCAAAGATGGCAACAGCACAAACCCAGAATCGACATTGCTCATCGAGTCTGCTAAGCTGAACAAATCACTGCTACCGCCCACCTTAAAGTAGTACAATATTCCCGGTAACTTGCCAACATGGTCTGTCAGTGTAAAGTCAAAGCTATAAAAATCCCCAGTCTCTCTTATTTCTTTTATTATCTTTGTCTCATCAAAGTCAGCATTCAATGAATCTGCCATATACAGTGTGTACAAGTTCGTGTTGTCATCACTCGCAATATTATTACCACGATAGTTCTTCCAGCTCAACTTCAAGGTATCGGCAAAAGCTCCCTTGCTAGCTGTAAGCTCTTGTGGTCCTCGCAGCTTGCTGGCTCCTAACACCTGTGTGTACAACGACTTGCTCTTGGGTTCTTCAAATCTTGCTGCTATATACAGTGTCAACCCGATGTAAGCACTATCCAGCTCATCGCCTATCACTAAATCGTACATGGTGTCAGTAGGGTTGGTATAGTCAACAGCTATGCTATCCCAGTTGATCTTGTCCGCAGACCAGCGGATACGCACAGAGTCCATGGCAACATTCGTTACCTTATGCCACTTAACGCGAATAGTGTCCATCAGCGTCCCATAGGTAGCACTCAGCTTCGGTGGGAATACCTTGGTATAGCCAGAGTCAACTCTTGATATATCCGAATAAACAGTGTCTTGCAAAGCACCTAAATCGATGACAGCCTGCACATTGAAATAATACACCTTCCCTTGGATTAAGCCTTTGCCAAAAGCTCCCGTAGATCGCAAATCTAGCGAAGTATCGGAGGTTACCACAGAGTCGAGCACAGTGCCAGACACCGCAGAAGATAACATCCTGAGGATATACAATGGCATGTAATCTCCAGCGTCCACCTTTCTCCAAGAAGACACTATTTTCTCTCTGTCGTCTCCTTTGGCGACTGAGAAGTTCGTCACAGTATCCATAGACGCAAACCCAAAATCAACATTACTAAAATTGGACAGATGTTCAATGTTTGCATCATCATAATTCCTAGCTCGAACGCTATAGAAATAAGGCTCTCCTTGCTTGGGTTCTACACCTACTTTAATCGTATCTACATAACTCGTGTCATTCTGGTTTATTACCTTTGCTATTTCACTCATCTCCAAACCAAAGCCATCTACACTCTTAGCCCTGTACACCCAATAATGCTTAGCTCCATCCACTTTTGTCCAATGTAGCTCAATGCTGTCGTTGTAGTCGCCTCTGCTCACACTTATCAACTTTGGCGATTGCAAAGTCAAGAACCCGCTCAATGTATCGCTATAGTCAGACTTATCGCCTATCGTAGTGGAAGACGCCTGCACCCGGTAGTAGTAAGTTTGTGCAATGTCTAGTCCATCTTGCACATAAATGTACCGCACTGTGGTGCCCAGATTCTCTTTTTGCAAATTTTCTTTCTTCAGAGGGAATTCATTTACTGTAGCAGTTAGCTCTTTACTAACTGAACGAGCAACTATGAAAGAGTCCACCAGCTTGCCTGCCAGAGCAGGATAAGACCATACCAAACGCAACGAGTCTTGCCCATCTGTCTCCTCTACACTATACAATACAGGTGCTGGCAAATCGGCATATCCCGTATCTACTAGACTGTAGTGAGACTCCCCGAACTTCTGTGTTACCACCTTCACCTTATAACTATAAATTCCCCCTATCTCTATGCCATCATCCACGAAGGAGTCCGCTTCCGTTACCAGCACTCCCTTCTCACTCAAGTCGTTACGCATAATATGATACTTCTTCCAGCCGACATCCTCATTAGTAGCCAGAGAGTCCCAACGCAAAACGACCTTCTCTTTCCACTCAGCTCTGCTCGCAGTGAAGTTCGTGAGCGTATCCAAGCGACAATGACCTGAGTCCACCGCACTGTACGGAGAGCTTATCATATCACCCGAAAGCTCATTTCTAAACACCTTCGCCCGTAAATAGTATTTCTTGGCTTGCTCTACGCCATCAGTAAGCTCTTCTCTAGTAGCTAAAGAGATTAACTCTCTTATGGTGGTATCGGCAAATACAGGCGAAGTGGAGTACTCTAGTACTATCTTGTTAGCTTTTTCGGTTAGTTCATCCCACTTGGCTATCAGCGTCTTGGTAATCAGGCTATCGGGGTCGTTCTCCAGCCAAACCTGTGGAGCATCATACTGCCTCCAGCAGCTATCGCTCAGCTCACTAGGCAAACTTCGCGAGACATTGCCCGTGCCCACTAGATAGTAGCGATAAATAGCACCCGGAACTACCGTGAAATCTTTGACATACAAGCTATCACCCGAGCTAAACGAGTTCTTACTGACTCCCAAAAGTATAGTATCGTTGTTGGAGTTTATCCTGTGGAGATTATAGCCATTTGCGTAATCTTCGTCTTTCCAACTTATCTTGATAAAGTCAAGGCTGTCTTGGCTCACCTTGGGCTTTGCTGGTGGTGTCAAAGCTAAGTATCCGAAATCAAAAGTGCTTAACTGCGAGCTATCGTTCTTGCCCACACTTCGCACCTTGAAATAGTACTTCTTATCTTGTCTCAAGCTCGGGAAGTTACTCTTGTCCACCCCTGCCAATGTGTCGCCAATATCTTGATAAAGCAACCATTTGTAGCCATTAGCGTCTGGCAAGGTATCATAGTACAAGCTATAGCCCTCTATATATTTCATCTTCGCCCAACTAACAAACAGCGTGTCCTCGTGCTGGGCTTTCTGTGCTTGCACTCCTGTCGGCACAGGCATAGCCACCATTCCAGAGTCTATCACAGAATAGTTTCTCTTATCCTCAGACAAATCTTTAGTCAGATCATTACGAGCAAACACCTTGTAATAGTAAGTCTTGCCATAATCTATCCGTGTACCTACCGAATCGAAAGCCTCTTGCGTATAGAGGGTGTCTATCAACTCCAGATTGGTTAAACTATCGCCAGCAAACAGCAGATACTCTTGTGCTCTTTGCACACTCTTCCACCCCAGCTTCACCGCATCGTATGTGGTGCGATATGTCGCCGTAAAGTCCTCTGGTGCTGGCAACTGCGTATATCCAGAATCGACAAACGAAACCAGATTACTTTCAGTTAAGGCGTTGTAAGCCTCTACTCGGTAATAAGCCTTCAATCCATAAAAAGCAGACACGAGGGTATCCAAATACACCGAATCTTGAGAAGCGATGTCTGTCTTCACCTCGTTCAAAGCACCCTCTACAAATTTACGGTACACCGTGTATCCGCTAGCCAGTGGCACTGTGTCCCAGCGAACCCTTATAGTATCCAGATAGTCGCCATCGCTCGCCTGCACACCCGTAGGAGCGGGCAACAACAAATATCCGCTATCCACCTCCGTGAAAAATGAAGAACCAAAGCCAAGCACACTTCTACATATCTTGTAGTAATAACACACGCCATTAACCAAGTCAGCTGTATCGATAAACTCGCCATCTACAGCATCCGCTATATCATAGGGCACAGAGACAAATCCATCCACAGTTTTTGCTCTATAGATGTGTATTTCGTCCCCCTCGTACACATTTTCTGTGTCCCACAGCAAGCGAATACTGTCCGCATTCAACCCCTTGGATACAGAAAAATTGCGTGGAGAAGCTGGCTTCTTCCAGCCAGTATCAGTATCACTATACTCAGAGTAGACCGTCAAATTCAACGATGGCTCGGACATCTGAGCCCTCACCTTGTAATAGTAAAAAATATCTTCCTTAAAAAGAGCTTTATCATAAAAGATCAGCGTATCCCCACTTTTTATACACTCGCTCCTATCCACCGAAAAGTCTATGAAGTTCTCACTTTCATTCACTCTGGAATACCTACGGAAAATATAATGTTCAATATCTTGGCACTTGAGCCACCTTAGCTCCACAGTGTCAGGCTTAGTCCCCTTACTGCATTCCAGCCCTTGCGGCTTCGCCAAGCTCAAATAGCCATAATCCATCTCACTGACTTTGGTATAATGGTTGGCACCATCATAAGCATGAGCCTGCACCCAATAATAGTAAACATTACCCATCTTCACGGTTTTATCGGCAACGACCCCAACAGCAGAGTCATGCAAAGTATAAGCTATAGTACTTACATCCGGAGTACTATTCAAGGTATCACGATAAACAGAAAAAGCTTTGTAATCGTAATCCGACCAACTAATAGTGATAGAGTCAGCATAAAGGTCTTTGCTCACCGTAATCCTCGGAGAGAATAAGAAAGATTTCCCAGTGTCCCTCACCGATGACTCAGAAAAACCACTCAGCTCATTCCACGCTATGCAGCAATACTCATACTCTTGCATAGAGAAAAGTGCATCGTCCGTGAAAAGTTTGCCCTCTTTTGCATCAAAGACAAGGATAGTATCCGTAGACTTTTTATCACTCCAATCTTCATACCTACAAACATAGATGCTGTCTGCATTGGGTACAGTATAGGCGTAAACGCTTATCCCCTCTATATCCTCATCCATATAAGAAACTTTTGGATTGCTAGGTGTTGCCAGTTTGGTGTAGCCCGTATCCACTTGGCTCACACACGAGTATCCCAAATCTGGATGATGATAAGAAACTGTGTAATAATGCCTTATGCCCTTCTCACCATTAGGATAGTTCTTGTCTGCATAATACTCAACCCCTGTAACCTCGCCCACAGGATCTACTCCATCACGATAGATGGTGTACTCTATCTGGTCTTTCTTGGTGCTTATGGGCACACTCCAAGTGATATAGACACTGTCTGTGTACTTCGCCTTAGTGGCTTGCAAATCGTAAACTGGCGAGAGCTTCACCCAACCAGAATCGAGCACTGAGCCGTCAGAAGTTAAGCCACCGGCTACCGAAGACACCCGATAATAATAGAAGTCAAAGCCGTCTGCACTCAGCCCCAGTGTGTCGTAATACACCACCTCTAGCTCTCCAACATAGTCAATAGTGTCTATGGGCAACAAGCTAGGTGTGCTAACAGTGCCTCTGGATATTATAAACTTCTTTGCTCCTGCTCCCGGATCTTGCACTCCCTCGCCTACACCCCAACGCAACCTGATGGTATCGGCAAACAATCCCTTGGATGCGTCCACATTAGGTGGCACTAACATCGCATAGCCACTATCGACCTGACTCAAAGCAGAGTAAGCATCACTCAGCAGCACATAGGTCTGCACGGCGTAAGTGTAATATTTCCCCGGTATTACCTTCACATCGCTATAGACAGTGTCCCCTCTCTTGTTAGAGGCTATTATCGTGTCGGACTTCCGCACTCCGTCTTCCATCCAGCTCTTGGACAAGCGATAAGCGTCGCCATAAGCTACCTGATACCACACCACATCTATCTTCCCTTGCTTATTCTCACTCACAGTGTCTATCACAGGCACTTCTGGTGTCGTCCAGCCATAAGTCTGGGTAGAGTAATTAGATAGTTCCGACCAAATAACGCTAGAAGGGTCACGCGTATAGTTCACCCGATAAAAATATTTCTGCCCTTTATTTAGCTCGGCATCCACATCGTTGAGCAGATACTCGTCGCCAGATTTCATCCATGCCTTTGCAAAAGAGTTCCCTGTCTGAGCGAAGACAACCCTCATCACACCCTCTCCTCCCCTATCTGACAAAGCGTTAAGAGAATCTAAGGAGTTTTGGCATATATCATAATTATCACAGCGATACACAGCGATCAAGGTCGGCGTTCTATTGGTCTTCACTGCCACCTGTATCGTATCCACCTTGCCCTTGGAAATGCTCTGGATAGTTACGGGTTGCAACGGTGCCAAGATGCTATCGTTCACCGCTTCGGACTCGTTATATTCACACATAGAGACGATGCTCACATAGCCCCACTCTCCCTCTGCCAACTTTGCTCTCCAGCTATCGTACTCCGCAGAGATAACCTTGCCACTATTTGTGTTAGAAGCCGAAGTATAGTTAATCCTCACAGAATCGGTGTTATCGGCAACCTCCCAAGTAATTTGCACCTTATCTTCCGCAGTTATCAGCACCATATCTAAACTTTGCACAGGCTTCAGCTTAGCGGCTCCCACCTTCGATACATCGCTCAAAACTGTCGTCTGTCCCGTAGCGGTTACCCCTTGCACGAAATAATAGTAACCAAGTCCTGCGTCCTTTGCATCTATAATGTCTTCGTAAATCGCAGTATCGCCCACATTCTTTAGAAACTCTGGATCTACCTTGCCATACAGATCCACCTCTTGTTTGTATAGACGATAGCTTACAGCTCCACCTAGTTTGTACCAACTTATCTCTATCTTGTCCACAGAGTCTATCGTGATACTATCCATCGTCGGCGGATCAAGAGCTCTCCAGCCCACCGGCTCATCTGTAAAAAGTTCCTTAGAGTCTATCGCCAATTTCTTGACACCATCTATCCACACGAAAGGCAATATCCGATAATAATGGGCGTTCACATTATTAGGCGTATCAATATACCTCAAAGAGTCCACCGCAGCAATACAGTCATTATAATAAAGAAAATCCGACACATCTTTTCCACTTGACTTATCTAAGCGATACACAGCATAGCTATCGACAAAAGGCTCTGCATCCCAAGAAACATCTATATATTGATAGTATTTGCCCTTGCTGGCATAGACAGCCTCTACCTCTCCCAGCTGTACATACCCTGTAGCCGTCGCACTGTCTTTAGCGTTCGCATACTCACAATATCCCGTCTTGCCGCTCTCGCACACAGCCTCTATCTGATAAAGGTAAGAGTAGCCCCTTAGCACCCCTTTATCCGTAAAGGTCATGTTGTTAGTTCCAAAATTGTCGCTTAACTCGTAAGATGATGAAACATCGTCTGCTGCTGCTCCGAGGTAATAAGTAACATCCGCAGTCTCCAAGGTGGTTCTCTTAATATTATAAAATTCTGCACTGTTCTTGTTTTCCCAATTCACCTTTATCTTATCAGGATAATCAAACTTACTGGCAGTGATACTATCGGGAGGAGCGGGAGTCCGATATCCTACCAATACCTCACTCTTGACAGAGTCTTTCACGCCATCGTCTTTGATATGCCCCGAGCTCGCCGTAACAAAGATATCATATTTCTTACGGTCTGCCACAGCCCAACTACCCTTCCACACACCCTTTTCTAGTCTAAAGTTTTCCAGTGGCGGAGCTAGCTCAGCAAAATCGCCAGTCGATCCATTCTCTCGATAATAAAAAAGATAATCAGCTTTACCCCCCACAGAGTTTAGCTCTACGAAAATTGTGTCTGGCTTGGCTGTACCACCATCTCCCGACACCTTAAACCCGCTAATCTTATCCAAACAAACAAAGCCAGAATCAACATTTGAAAACTCCGAAACCACTAGCCCCGAATCCAATCCTGTAAGCAAAGTAAGCTTGTTTTGCAAGCTCTGGCTGTAAGCTCTAATCTGATAAGAGTACATCCGACCCTTTTCATACCTTATATCTTGGTATCTCACAGCATTCACTTGATCTATCTGGGCGAAATGAGAGCTCGCGTCGTTCCGCTCCCGTCGCCAAATCTGGTAGCCATCTAAGTTCGCTACAAAGTTAGCATTCCAGCTAAGTCCCACATTCAATTTGCCACCCTTCACAGCCTTCAGATTAGTCGGAGCAGGGAACTTCAGATAAGCAGGATATTGATTGCCAAAAGCAGAAGCCCAATCGTCGCTCGCCACATTGTGGTGCTCATCGCTAAAGGCTTTCATCGACAAAAGTAAAAGCTCTCCAGGTCGAATATCTGTCTGGTTGCTCACACCAAAAGTGTACTCTAGCGTGTCATCATCCCCTACATCGCTATTCAAAAAAATATTAGTTCCATCATCTTGGAAGTTAAGAGGCTTAAACAATGAGAAAGTATCCAATCTGTAATAAACCCAATATTGCTGGGCAAGGTGGTTCTTTTCGAACACAATGCGAACACTGTCCTTATACTCACCCCAAGAAGCATGCAATATCGTTACAGGAGCTATAGATACATAACCAGTGTCTATCCTAGAGATTTCCGCTACTCCACCCTCCGCTGTGTAGTCAGCCCTGTCAGCCTGCAGATAATATGCGTAGAACCTATCGCTTCTTATATCGTAGTAATCGTAATAAGTAACCTTCTTTTTCTCTTCTGGGCAATCCACTCTCCCCACCACTTGCCAATCTTCCACTTTCACTCTCTCTCGTGTAAACCCTTTTCTGTAAACCTTATAGCTCTGTGCTCCTTGGTCAGGATTTCCAGTCCAGCTCACCTCTACCTTGTCCGAGAACTTCCCTTTGCTCGTCAGTAACCCTGTAGGAGCTTCCAGCTTAGAAAAGCCCGCAACCACATTACTCGGTGCCGACTCACCTATAGTGGGCAAAGAGACAGTTACATAGTAGTTGTAAACTTTGCCCGGCACACCCGTAAAATCTTCCGCCTCGGTGCCAAAGATACTCACATCCGTCAACCACGGTGCCGAGTTCAAAGGCTCACCCTTCTCATAGCGATACACCTTAGTTACCAGAGCCGAGTTCTCCACACCCCTTACTTCCCATTTCAGCTTAACCGATCCATTTTGGTCGTTTACACACTCCAGATTGTAAGGAGCTTCTATATTTGTCGTTATCGCAGTATCAGCAAAATCAGAAACACCCGCAAAATCGCTATACGCTCTCAGATAATAGTTGTAAGTAGTGCTAGGAGTAAGGCTTTCCTCATCATGATAGGTATAATAATGAGAATGGTCATCATCGTAGATAGTATCCAGGGGTATCTCTTTTTGATTTCTGTACAACACATAATAAGAAGCACCACTAGACGGCAACCAACACAAATCTATAGAGTAACAAGAAGTACTATCGGCTATAAACTCTTTCGGCGGTGCTACTCTGCTCCAGCCAGTATCCATATCCGAAAAGTCAGAAGAAGCCGTGCCAACCACAGACTTCGCTTTATAATAGTACTTCGTCCCATCTTGGAAACTAGATTCTACCAAAGCACTATGCACAAAACTAAACACGCCATTGGCAGAAGTAACCTCACCCAGATAGTAATACCTGCCCACAGTTTTCCCGTAATAAAGAACGCTCTTGGTAATATCCGCATCCGTTCTCCAAGTAATAGTAAGATCGTCCTTTCCTCTGCTGGCGTACAGCACAGTTGGCTTAGGCACAGGCAAAGAGCCTTTTATCAAACTTGAAAAACCAGAATAAACTTCGTGATAATCGTCTACTCGTCTACCGCCTCTCAAACGGAACGCATAAGAAATCCCCAAGCTAAGCTTCTCTTTGGGGAATGCGTACTGCATCCTATTACCAACAGAAACGACATCATCAAGCGTGAACCGAAGCGTGTCGTAGGCAGCACCAAAGACATCTCTAGCATAAATCACTTCGTAGAAAGAAACATTTTCCAACCTATCCCAGCTCAAGATTAGAGCTTCGTTCACATACTCCAAGCTGAAATTCTCTGGCACGCCAATTCCACAGAAGCCCAAATTTAGCAAATAGCCATTCTCGCCATCCACACGCTCCACAAGCTCCGACAAACCTTCCGAAAGAACCGATCTCACATCATAGAGATAAGTTACATCCTTACTGGTGGGCTTATGATAAACCTCTCTGCTGACATACGCCTGACTACCAGACACCACCTCACTCAATATCACATACTCTTCACTATCGACATTCCGTTTAAAGTAAACAATAAACCCATCCACTCCGGGCACTTCCGACCAACTCACCCGCACAGAATCCGCATAATCGCCCTTAGAACCCACTACGGTCTCAGGGGACGGTATCTTCACACAACCTTGCACAGCAAGCGACAGCTTAGACTTTATGAAATCGTAGTTCTTACAAACCACCTGCACCGCAAAATAATAAGTAACCCCTATCTCCAGACCATCTACAAAAACCTCTGTCTGACTAAAATCATCGAAATCTTGATAAGGACTTTCCTGAGTAGGAGCATCATCAGGAGCGTAATACACGCGATAAAAGAAATCTTGGGCATCATACTCGCTCATATCTTCCGAGGTCGTCCAACTCAGCTTCACCTTGCCCACATAAGTGCCTTGCGACGCCTCCAGCGAGTTACCGACGACAGTGTGCACCTGCAAATACCCTGCAGCTATCTCGCTATAGATAGATTTTCTACCACTCTTCTCCTTACGAACCTTGTAGTAGTAAACCTGTCCATACTTCAGATTACCAGAACTCTTCTCATCGGCAAAAGTCCTAGACTTCGTGCCATCAGCCAATAATTTATAATCGCCGCTCATCGACTCTGCCCGATACAAATCGTAAGAAACAAGGCTACTAACCTGCTCACCCACAGAGTACCAATCGATCAAAATGTAGTCGTCATAATCTCCCATAGACGCCGAAATCGTGTCAGGCGGGTTCAAAGCGTCCTCACCCATAACCACATCGGTACAGCCTACCAACAGAAAAGCCAAAAATAAAGCAAAAACGCCAAAAATTCTCAATGCTTTGATTACAAAACTCCTTCTAAAAAAATAAGGGTAAATAAAAATTGTGCTCAATTTTCACAATATTGTCCACAATCCACCCATACTAACAATAAGATAAGAGGCAAAAGAGTTGTCAACACATTTATATTGAAATAAAGCACACCCACCTAATAGACTGAAAAATAAAAATTTATACAACATAAAATCACAGCAAAAACACACACTTATGCACAAAAAAAATGGCTTTTACACAAATTTTTGAACAATTCTCACTATTTTACAAAAGTTTCAGAAAGTTATTTCTTTTATTACCATTGCGTTAAGTTATAACTTTTAACTTTAGCATATTTTTTCAGTTTTCTTTATCTTACCTTTTTGCACTTCTCTACGAAATTCTTATTTTCTTCGCCAAATTTCACATAAAATTTCAGCAATTCCATAATATCCAAACACCTTTTTTTGCATTTTTCAGCAAAATGGGGTACTTTTGGGAGTTTTTCAGTATTTTCTTAATATTTACTCGATTTCCCTTTACAACTTTGTTCGCCATTTTCCTCTTTAGCTCAAAAATACCTTAAACAAAAAAAACAGGAGAAAAATAATGGGTGATAAGCAGCTTGACTTTTCCAAATATTTCCAAAATCTAACCATCTCAGCCATCAGACAAGCTCAGCAATGCTTTGCCAATCGTACCGACTCCACAAAAGCTATCAACGCCTCCATCGGTAATGTAAGCATGCCCATACACCCAGCTATGCTAAAAAGGCTCAAAGAAATAGGACAACACCCTGAGTTAGGACAAGGAATAGTGAAATATACCGCCACATCTGGCAGAGAAGACACCAAAGAAGCTTTCAAAAAGATGATATCGCTCTGCGGAGCTAAAACAGACAACTTAGAGCTGATAGTCACCAGTGGAGGCTCACAAGCTATGGACTTGGCACTACTAGGCTGTTGCCAAAAGCAACGCCCTCTCATCATCTCCGAGCCGACCTACTCCAACTACATCAGCATAGCAAGCTCCTACCAGATACCCATCGTCGTGCTACCCTACGCTTTAGCTGCAGATGGGCACTTTCGTTGCAACACAGACCTAGAGGAGGTCATCAAACACCACAACCCCGGAGCTATCCTCGTCATCCCTTACGATAACCCCACAGGCAAACTCCTCTCACAAGAAGAGATGGTCAAAGTTGCTAAACTTTGCGTGAAACACAATCTGTGGATGATTAGCGACGAAGCATACAGATTTTTGCACTACACACAGCAAGAATCACCATCCATTTGGAAAATCGACGAAACAAAAGTTCCCGGCATCAGCAAAAGAAGAGTAAGCATCGAAACAGTCTCCAAAGGATTAAACGGCTGTGGACTAAGAATAGGAGCTTTAGTCAGCGACAACAAAGAGTTCATCCAAAAAGCTATCATCTCCGCATCATCTCACCTGTGTGCTGGGGCAATAGATCAGTACATCGTTGGGGGAATTTCCACTGAAAAAGAGAAAAATTTACAGAAATGGTACAAAGATTTACGAAATTACTACCAAAATTTGATAATTTCTACCACAAATGAACTAAAAAGGAGCATCCCTAAGGTAATTGTCTCTTCCCCCGAATCTGCTCTTTACTCCGTCGTAGATTTACGAAATGTCGTGCCCAAAAGCTTCAAAATAGAAAAATTTTGCCAGTTTTGTGCTGAAAAAGGCAAAGTTTTCACAAAAAACGGCTACTTAACCCTACTTTTTACCCCATTAACCAGTTTTTACCTCTCAAACTCAAAAAACAAGCACTATCAACTCAGGCTTTCATATGTAGCTTCCCCAGAAGAGGTAAACCAAATTCCCCACTTATTAGCAGAATTGCTCCAGCAATATTTAACAGTTGACAAAAAAAGCTGCTAATCTTCATTGACACAAATTTTTTTAAAAGGAGGTAGTAACAAAATGAAAAAGAGCTGTGTTCTTTTTAGTTACTCTCTTCTTTTATCTAGCGATATCTGTTCTACATTGCGATGGTGGTAGGGCTTCCCTACCATAATATCCCCAACTGCGGGCTATCTTTCGGCTCGCATTACCTCATACCCTTTTTATAAATAATATGTCTCAAGGAGAATAATATGCAGTTTGACTCTATAAATGGATTTTTCGGCGAATATGGGGGCGTCTTCGTCCCAGAAAATCTAAAAGCAGAACTAAAAAATATCGATAAACAGTACCAACAACTAAAAAAAGATCCCAGCTTTATCAAAGAGCTCCACAACCTCTACAAACACTACTCTGGCAGACCAACCCCCACATACTTTGCCAAAAATTTAAGCGAAAAATACGGTGCTCAAATATACCTAAAAAGAGAAGATCTAAACCACACTGGTGCTCACAAGCTGAACCATTGCCTAGGAGAAGTTCTTTTAGCCAAAAAGATGGGCAAAAAGAAAGTCATCGCCGAGACTGGAGCAGGACAACACGGTGTAGCCCTTGCTACTGCTGCCACTTTACTCAAGCTAGAGTGCGATATCTACATGGGTGCTGTCGATATCGAAAAAGAGAAACCAAATGTTACCAGAATGAGATTATTAGGAGCCAAGGTGATTCCCGTAACTGTAGGGCTAGCTACCCTAAAAGAAGCAGTTGATATCGCCTTTCAAGAGTACCTAAAAGACATCAAGAATCAATTTTACGCTATAGGGTCTGTTGTTGGACCTCATCCTTTTCCTCAAATGGTACAAGATTTCCAATCTATCGTGGGGCAAGAAGCTCGCCAGCAATTTTTGGAGCTCACCGACAGACTGCCAGACCACCTCGTAGCTTGTGTCGGAGGCGGCAGCAACGCTATAGGTCTTTTCAGGGCTTTCCTCGAAGACGAAGGCATAAGAATGCACGGCGTAGAACCCGCAGGACAATCTTTCAAGACAGGAGAACACGCTGCCACACTCACCAAAGGATCTCCCGGGGTTTTACACGGGTTCAGAAGTTACCTCCTCCAAGACAAACAAGGAAACCCTTCCCCAGTAAATACCATTGCCAGCGGGTTAGACTATCCGGGAGTTGGACCAGTACACAGCTATCTAAAAGATATTGAAAGAGTGAACTATCACACCATCACAGATAAAGAGGCTTTGGAAGGATTTTTTACTTTGTGCCAGAGTGAAGGCATAATCCCCGCACTAGAAAGCTCTCATGCAGTTGCTTTTGCTATAAAATTAGCAAAAAAATGCACAAATAATGAAAAAATACTGGTAAACCTTTCTGGACGAGGAGACAAAGATTTAGAATACATCGAATCAAAATATATGTAAAAGAGTCTCTAATTTAGCACTTTTTACTGAAAAATCGGTAAAAAGTGCTATTTTTTTTGAAAATTACCCTGCTCGTACCCTAAATATTCCAAATAATTTTCCAAATGTCCTTGCATTAACGCTTTAGCAGCTAGCCCAGTACCTTTAGACAAAGCTTCCACAATACTCCTATGCTCCCATATCATCCTTTGTTCCTTTTCCGCAGAATCCAAAAAATGACAGCGAGACTCTCTAATTCTAGTGAAAAGGTAATCCAAAAAAGCTAATAAGAAGCTATTATGCGAAAAACTAGCTAATAGAAAGTGAAATTCATGGTCAATCTCCATTAATTGTTGCAAGCGAACCTGTTTGTTTACCTCTTTTTCCGTACAATCCACAAATCTTTTGAGATTTTTTTCAAGTTTACTTACTTGTACCTCCGAAATATCAGAAGCAATATCAATAATGTTACTACTCTCCAATAAATTGGATATTGAATAGGCGTACCAAAGCTTATCTTTGTCCTCCAGCGACTCTTTCGCACCTAAAACTGGGTCTTTTTGCTCGCTTCTGACAAACAGCCCTTTGCCTTGTCGCACCAAAATAAGCCTCTCCGCTATCAAAGTACTCACAGCTTCCCTAATAGTAGATCTGCTCACCGCAAACTGTTTTGCCAATTCATTTTCTGAGGGTAATTTAAACCCCGTTGGCTTGTCTTTAACAATTTTCCGTAGCTTTTTTCTTACCAACTCAGAGAGCTTTTCTCTTTTTATAGCCATTTCTCCTCTTTTTTTTATTATATTTGCCTGAAATTCAAGCATTACCTTTCTCCTCTGATATCAGACAAGTTTCTGCTGTCAAGTTTTATTTCTTGACTCAATGGGCGGTACACAGTAAAAGTATCCACCCTTATTTATTTTTTCTATATCTTTTAAATAATAATCTGTGATTATTGGGCTAATGTTCAAAACATTAAAATTGGGCTTCCTAGAATTTTCCCGCAAAATTTGCTTCGGAGTCTTACCTTTTCGCCCTCTGTTTCCTCTAAAATGATTAAAATACAGCGTATAACTGTGTGCTTTACGCACAAAATCGTTGCAATCATCAAATTCATCAATCAGATAAAACTCGTCCTCTACCAGCCGATGAGCACTTTCAACATCAGAATTAAAAGTGGGCGAACCTTTGGGGATAAGCGAATGATTAGCACCATTTATTTGCACACTTTTTTGAAAAAAGCTCAAACCCTTTTTCTTGGGACTCACAAACTCTGAGCCATTGTCGGTCTGAAAAGTAACTTTGGAAAGATCAACACCACAACTCTTTAATCTTTTAGACAAAAAATCGATATAAATCCCTGCATTTACGGATGTTTTCTCATAGCAATAACCGATAAATTGCATGCCAGTTTTGTAGTCTCTAGCAGTGATTTGATAGCGAGGATAATTTTTGTACTTAATCCCCTCAAACAACTCTGGCATATCGGTCAAATACTTAATATCCACTTGGATTTTTTCAAAAGGTTTTGTCCTAGCTCGCATTTCACTTAAATCTTTGCGTTGCTGATATTTCCGTTTCTTTTTCTTTACCAAACCAGCATCACAGAGCTTTTTATGAACAGTCGAAGCTGAACAATTTAACTGCAAATGGTCAATAATTCGCCTAGCTCCCCAGCGGTTTTTTGCCTTTTTGCGACAAACTACTATTTCCTCTATTATCTCAGATTTCAAGCGATTTGGGAAATTTTGCTCTTTTCGAGATTTATTAACCAGACCATCCTCGCCCTTTTCTTTATAGGCTTTGACCCACTTTCGCACAGTTTTTCTAGTGGTCTCAAATTCTCTAGCTGCAGCGGAAATAGATGTTTCATTTGCAAATTTCACCAAATTTTTCCGATAAAATTTCTTGTCTTTTCTACTCATAATTTTCAAATTGTCTATATATTTGTTCATAATGGTCAAATTACAGCTCTCACGGCTGATTTGACCATTTTTTTTACAGACTATTTCTCCATTTTTCTAATTAACTTTTCCATTTTATCATAAACCAGCCAATTACAAATCACTAACTTGGGGTGGATACTTTTAGTGTGGAGTTTCCATATTTCTTGACTCAAATCATAAAATCTTTTTCTATGCTCAAATGCAAATGAATAAAAAAGAGATTGTCCACCTTCTAAGTCAAAATGAGAGTCAAGAACTCTTTGATCGTGCCTACCTCACAAAATTGTCTTATGTAGGGAGCAAAACTTATCTCAGAGCGTTGCTTGAGTATAGTAATATTTGCTTTAGGAACTGTTTTTATTGTGGTATCAGGGCAAAAAACGAAAGGGTGAAAAGATTTGAAATCTCTATACCTCAGATGAAAAAAAACATTGAGAAGATACACAAACAAAGATACGCCTCCTTTGTCATCCAATCAGGGGAAAGAAGCGACCCAAAATTTGTTGAAAACATAGATAATCTCATCAAATTTGCAAAAAAAACAGACAAAAACTTCAAAGTTGTACTGTCCACAGGAGAACAAACAAAAGAGACTTACCAAAGATGGTACGACTCTGGAGCTGACCGCTATCTGCTGAGAATTGAAACTTCTAACCACAAACTCTACAAAAAAATCCACCCGCCAGAGATGAGCTACAACAACAGACTAAGATGCTTACACCTCCTCAAAGATATCGGATATCAGACAGGAACAGGAATTTTAGTTGGCTTTCCTCAACAAACCCTAGAAAGCATCGCCCAAGATATCCTCTTTTTCCAAAAACTTGATGTTGATATGTTGGGCTTAGGTCCATATATCCCCTGCCAAAACACCCCTATGTGGCTCAACTCTAGCAAGATAAACACCCAAGAAAACCTAGAGCTATCCCTAAAAGTTATCGCCATTTGCAGAATAATGCTCCAAGATATAAATATCGTCGCTTCTACAGCCCTGCAAACTATTGACAACACAGGATACCTAAAAGGCATTAAAGCTGGGGCAAATGTGCTAATGCCAAATCTAACCCCAGAATCTTATAAAGGAAACTACTCCCTCTATGAGAATAAAGCGTTTGTTGACGATTCCGAGATGTTAAACTACGCTACTACCTTAGGCGAAACTATCGATCCGGGAGTTGCTGGCGATCCCAAACACTTCATCAATAAGAACAAAACAACACAATCTAAGGAGATACCAAGATGAAACAGCTTGAACCAAAAGGGGAGAGACTTAATATCGCCATCTTAGGCAAAATAAACGCTGGTAAGTCTTCTCTGATTAACGCTCTAACAGAGCAAAAAATATCTATAGTAGACTCCACACGAGGCACTACCACCGACCCTGTAGCCAAAAGATACGAGCTCGTACCTGTGGGACCAGTAACCTTCTACGACACTGCAGGCATAGACGATAGTGGAGAGCTCGGAGAAAAAAGACGCAAAGCTAGCCTGCAAATCTTGATGAAAACAGACCTCGCTATCTTAGTCGTCGCCGAAGATGGTATCACAAGTGAAGACGAAGAGTTAGTAAAAAAGTTAAAAAATCTCGAAATTAAAACAATAATTGTCTTTAATAAGGGAGATTTACTGAAAATTAACAAGAAAAATGAAGAATTTTGCCAAAGTTTAGCTATTTTTTATCAAAAAGTTTCTTGCTTCGATCAAGACTCTGTCGTTGCATTAAGAGAAAAAATTATTGAAATTTTGCCTGAAAAACACAAAAAAAAACAAGTTTTACTCGATGATTTGCTAAAAAAAGGCGATAAAATCGTTTTGAACTGCCCTATTGATGCTTCTGCACCTAAATTTCGCTTAATTTTGCCCCAAGTGCAAGTGCTGAGAAACATCTTAGACAACAACGCTATAGCCACAGTTACCCAATCGGAACAACTAGCAAAAGCATTGCTAGACAATCCCAAGATGATTATCACAGATTCTCAGGCTGTAGCTCAGATAAAAAAGATAATCCCTGAGAACACTCTTTTCACCACATTTTCTATTGTGTTCGCTCGCTACAAAGGAGACCTTAAATTACTCTTGGAAGGCATAGAACAAATCGACAAGCTGAAGGACAACGACACAGTGATGATAGCCGAGGCGTGCTCCCATCACACACAAGACGACGACATCGGTCGCTACAAAATCCCCAAATGGCTTAGCAAATACACAGGCAAGAAGCTAAAATTCGTCTTCAGCGTCGGCAACGATTACCCAGAAAATATGGAACAGCTAGCGTTAATAATCCACTGCGGTGGCTGTATGATGAATAGCACCGAGATGCAAAGGCGGCTCAGCCGTGCCAAAGAGCAAAACACACCCATCACAAACTACGGTATGCTCATTTGCAAAGTCAACGGAATTTTGGACAAAGCTCTCCAACCTTTCTACTAAACAAACAAAAAAATTATGGAAAACAGAGAAATTTTTAGCGTCAGCCAGATAAACGGGCATTTAAAAAACATTGTGAAAAACAATATACCCAATCTGTTCATCAAAGGCGAGCTCTCCAACTGCACCTTGCACCGCTCTGGACATCTTTACTTCAGCCTAAAAGACGACAAAGCCACCATCAGAGGGATAATGTTCCGCTACTACTGCTCAATGCTCGATTTCGTCCCCCAAAACGGCGAAGAGGTGGTCTGCTTTGGCAAGCTAGATGTCTACGAAGCAGGGGGCACATACCAGATAGTGGTGTCGCAGATGGAGAAAAAGGGGGCTGGAGACCTCAACAAAAAGTTTGAAGAACTAAAAAGCAAGCTAGCATCAGAGGGGCTTTTTGAAGAAACTCACAAGAAAAAAATCCCCAAATATCCTGCAAAAATAGGAATAGTAACCTCTGCAACTGGTGCAGCTATCCAAGACATCAAAAATGTCCTCTCGAGAAGATTTCCTTGCCAAATTTATCTGTATCCAGCCACCGTACAAGGCGAAAAAGCTGACAAAGCAATCATAAAAGGGATAAAATATTTTGAAAAAAAGCACCTTGTAGATACCATCATCGTCGGCAGAGGCGGTGGTAGCCAAGAAGACCTTTTCTGCTTCAACTCCGAAAACCTAGCCAGAGCAATCTTTACTGCCAAAACTCCCATAATTTCCGCAGTCGGACACGAAATAGACTTCACAATCGCCGACTTTGTAGCAGATATGCGTGCACCCACACCTTCTGCAGCAGCAGAACTCGCCGTGCCAGATAAGAAAGATTTGCTAGAAAAACTGCAAGACACACAAAACTTTATAAGGCGAACAGTTCAAACAAATCTAACAAGCCACAGACAAAAAATCGAACTATTGCAAAAAACATTACTGACATTGTCGCCGTTCACAAAACTAAAAGAGATCGACGCTAAAATAAGCAATAGCCAGCTAAAACTAGACTATCTGCTTCGTTCAGCACTTCACAAAATCAGTGAAAACTTCACAGCAAGCGAAGGGAAATTAGCCGAATTATCGCCTCTAAAAACTTTGGCCAGAGGCTACACGATAGCAAGACAAGAAGGCAAAACTTTGCGAAAACTTAACGAAATATCGGAAAAAAAGAGTCTGGAAATAATCTTCCCAGATGGTTACGCCCACATCGAGATAAAAAGCGTTAAAAAAATTAAATTTCCCCAGCGATAGACTCAGCCACCAAAAAGTCGAAAGGCGTGGTAATCTTTATGTTAGACGGAAAATCTTCAATCCAGTACACGCTATGCCCGAGCGACTCCAAGAGGCTCGCATCGTCCGTGAACTCTATACCCTGAGACATCGCTTTTTGATAAGACTCCCTAAGGAGTTTATAGTCAAACGCCTGTGGTGTCGTAGCTCCAAAAATCTTCGTCCGATCCAAGCTCTTTTGCACCTTATCAGAAGCTACCAATTTTAGAGTATTCGTCATGGCAACAGCTGGAATTACAGCCTTTTTCGTCTGCACCTGCCCTAGCAACTCACGGATAACAGCCTCACTCACAAACGGACGAACACCATCGTGAACAAAGACATAGCTAGCACTTTTTATAAAGTTCAAAGCGTTAAAAATCGACTCTTGCCTGAGCTTACCACCTTTGACAAACTCCAAAGAAGGATAAAGCGAAGCCAACCGCTTGCTTTGCATAGCGAACTCATCAGCAGGCAAAACTATCACTAAGCGATCAAAAATCCCTAAGGAGACGAACTTATCTATCGTGTGCTCCAAAATCGACTTACCTTGGAGCAAAAGGAACTGCTTTTTGCCGTCGGCTCGCATCCGAGTCCCACTGCCAGCAGCGGTGATAATAGCGACAAATTCAATCACAACTTCGCTATTAGATGTCCACGGTTACATAGCCGTAACTACCGTCGGCATGCACCACATAAAAGAGCACTCGATCGCCTTTCTTGACTTTCGCAAACTCTCGCTCGAACTGTTGCTTACTCTCCACCAACACATCTTGTATCTCTTGGATGACATCGCCTTTGTTCAGACCAGCCTTTTCGTAAGCAGAGCCTGAAGCTACAGACGAGATCACCACTCCAAAGTCCAGATCACCCCTTTGTGCCTCACTCAAAGAGCTTACCACTATATCAGCTGTGGATTTCGGCAGAGAGACCAATCCCGGCATGACACTAGCAACTGGCGTCTCATCTTCCAGCTTCAACACAATAATCTCTCGCTTGCCATCTTTGTATAAGATAATCGACATCTGCCCTTTACTTTTCACCCTTTTTTCTATCTTCTTAAGCGTGGCAACATTAGCTACCTTATACTTTTCCGCACCTATTATCAAATCGTCTGGGGCAAAGCCAGCTTTAGCACCAACACTGCCCGGCTTTACAGCTTCTATTAGCACTCCATCTGTGGAAGGCAGCCCATAATTTTTTAAATCTCGCGGATTCAAATCTCTTAAAATTAAACCATAAAACCCGTTTTCAATAGGAAACAACGGCTCTAACTCTTCGGCAACTCCAGAGCTTTTGCTAGAGTTGTAGTCAGAAATAAACCCAGAAGCAAGACTAGCAAAAGATAAAGACGAAAGCACCAAAGGCTGCTGCAATCTACCACCATCCAAGAAACTCGTGCCGTCTATCACAAAGCCCACCATCTGTCCAGAGTTGTTTATAGCCACGCCTCCCATACCACCAGCTGTAACATTAGCATCCACCTCAAAAATCTGGGAATTAGTAACATCGTTTTGCAAAAAGACCCCCGTTTTGGAAACGACCCCAGCAGAAACACAAACCTGTAGCCCTCCCTCTGGAAATAACCCCGCAGAAAGCACACAGACATCTTCTCCCAGAGCAACTTCGTTCTTGTTTAAAAAAGGTGTCTCAACGCTTTGATTTGGGCTAATCTCATACACTGCAAAGTTCACACTCTCATTTTTCCCGATAAATTTAGCAGGAAATTGTTGTCCCGAGGACAGCACAGCGTAACACTTTTTATGCTCTAACCCATCCAGATTGACATTAATCGTGGCAAAATAGTAACTCTCTGCCTCTTTCTGAAAAACCACCCCTGAACCCATACTGACTACCTCGGCACTTTCCCCATCGTCTACACTTTCTTGCATCACCACATTTACCAAAGAGCCCGAAACCTTACCTATCAACCTTTGCCAATCGGTAGCTCCCCATAGACTAACGCTAAAAGCAAATAAAAAAACAACCCAAGTCAGCAACTTTTTCATCAAAACCTCCACCTAAATTTCTCATATTGTCGCATTTAAATGCAAGTAAAAATTAGTCAAATTTTTTCTTGACTAAAAAAGTAGCAAACACAGGGTTGCACTGCTAATAAATTTTTAAGGAGTGTCAAAATGAAAATTAAACCCTTAGACAAAAGAGTTGTCATAGAGATGAGCCAAGCTGAAGAAAAAACTGTCGGAGGCATCATCTTGCCAGATTCTGCCAAAGAAAAACCTCAAACAGGCAAAATCGTAGCTGTGGGTAGCGATGCCGATTTGCAAAAACTGGTAAAAGTCGGAGACGAAGTCCTCTATTCTAAATACGGTGGCACCGAAGTGAAACTTGAAGGCAAAGAGTATATGATCTTGTCTCAAGACGATATTTTGGCAGTTGTCGAATAAAAGATCTGTTTAACTAAAAAACTTCCCATCCAATTATGGAGGGAAGTTTTTTTATACCCTTTAGTTAATTAATTAATGCCACTGCCCGGCTCAATAGACTTGTCGGCAAGTAGCACCGATAACTGACCGTCCTCGCCTTCGGCTGCCAAAATCATCCCTTGCGACTCGTAGCCCATTATCTTTCTGGTTGGCAAATTAGCCAAAACTACCACCGATTTGCCCACAAGCGTATTTGTAGGATAATGTGCTGAAATTCCCGACAAAATTTGCCGTTTTTCAGCACCCAAATCTACGACCAACTTCAGCAACTTTTTCGACTTTGCCACCGCTTGACAACTCAAAACCTTGCCTACCCGCAAATCGATTGCCAAGAAATTCTCAAAAGTTGTCGGCTTCTTAAAAGCGGGTGCATTAGATTTGCTCTTTTGCTCCACTTGACTAGCTTCTTGCAGTTTTGCTATCTGCCCAGCGATTTTTTCGTCCTCTATCCTCGGGAACAAAGGCTTCACATTAACAAACACATACTCATCTTGGCAATCACCAATACCTTGCCACCCAAAATCTATGCTCAGGCTCATCATCTGCCTCAATCTCCTGCAAGCCTTGGGCAAAATAGGAGCAAAAGCAACGCTAAACATCCTGAGTAACTCACTGCAGACATACAAAGATTGTTCTGCCAAACTCTTATCCTCTTTCACACTTTTCCACGGAGCAGACTCATCGAAATATTTATTCCCCAACCTAGCAATATTCATTCCCAGCTCAGCGTTTTTTCTTAGCTGATAGCGACTGTAATTCTTCTCCATCTGCTGAGTGATCTCAACAGCTTCTGCCAACACCTCTTTTGCTTTTTCGTCCAACTGCACAGGACGCAAAATTTTGCCCGCAAAGTTCTTCTGAGCAAAACTAAACACTCTATTAGCTAGATTGCCCAAGATGTTGGCAAGCTCACCGTTCACCTTGGCTTGAAAATCTTTCCAGACAAAGTCTGCGTCTTTATTTTCTGGGGCTATGCGGGCTAAATAGTAACGCAAAAGCTCGCCATCGAACTCTGCCAAAAAATCTCTGACCCAAATTGCCCAATTTTTGCTAGTGGAGAGCTTATTACCCTCCAAATTCAAGAACTCGTTAGCTGGAATATCGTAAGGCAAGATGTAGCCATCGTCTTGTCCCATCAGCATCGCTGGCCAAAAGATAGCGTGGAAGATGTTGTTATCTTTTCCGATGAAGTGGATTAGCTTGGTCTGAGGATTTTTCCAAAAATCTTGCCAACCATCGGGATTTTCCGTCTTGGCAAAGTACTCTATAGAGCTGGAGATATAGCCAATAGGTGCATCAAACCACACATACAGCACCTTCCCGTTGGCTCTCTCTAGTGGCACAGGCACACCCCAATCTATATCTCTGGTTACTGCCCTTTTTTGTAAACCCTCTTCGACAAGCCCCAAGATGAACCGCAAGATGTTGTCTTTCCAATCTTTTCTGCTCTCCAGCCACTCTTGCAATCTAGGCACAAAAGCTGGCAAATCGAACATCCAATGCTCTGTACTACGCACCTCTGGAGTAGATCCACAGATTTTGCACACAGGCTCTAGCAGACCCACAGAGTCCATTAACTTCCCGCAAGCATCACACTGGTCGCCTCTAGCCCCTTGTGCAGCACAGTGCGGACAAATGCCCTCCACATAACGGTCAGCCAAGAACCTCTGGCACTGAGCACAATAATACTGCTCCGACTCCTGCGTAGAGATGTACCCCTTCTCCAAGAGTTTCAAAAAAAACTGTTGCGACAACTTGTGGTGCGGAGCTCTCGCCGTTCCAGAAAAATTATCAAACTCGATGCCTAACCCTGCAAAATCTTCTTCCATCCTCTGATGGTAATAATCCACAATCTGTTGCGGCGTTTTTCCCTCGGCTTCTGCTTTGATCGAGATAGGAGCTCCGTGTTCGTCCGAACCGCAGAAATAAAGAACCTCTTGCCCTTTGAGTCGTAAAAACTTCACAAAAACATCTCCGGGCAAATACGCTCCAGCAATATGCCCAATGTGCAAATCACCATTGGCGTAAGGCAAAGCCGAAGTAACCAAATACTTATTTTTCTCCATTCCTAATTCTCCTTGCTCAATCTTCTTTTGCTCTTGTCCAGCCAGCATAGCCTCATTAGTCAATAATTTTCAGCAAAAACCGCTAATTTAACGCCTCTTGCTTGGCAAAAAGTTTGGGCATCAAAACTATCGTAAAGCCCACAATTATCAAAAACGAAAACACCTCGGACAAAGGAATTGCGTACCAAATCCCAGACAATCCGTACATATTACCCAAAAACCACATCGCTGGTAAAAGCACGACAATTTGGCGAATTAAAGACTCCACCAAAGGTGGATAGCCGACCCCAAACCCCTGAAATGAAAGGCTCAAGATAACACTCACCCCCAATAAAGGAAAGCCCAAACTGGATATTCTTAGCACAGAAATCCCTATTTGCAGGAGCTCTCCCTCCGCTCCGAATAGAGCCAAAAGTAACTCTGGAAACCCAAAAAACAAAACAAATCCAAAAACACAAACCAGACTACCCAGCACCAAACCGTGCCTTATGGTGTTTTTCACTCTGCTCATCTGCCGGTGTCCATAGTTGTAGCCCACTATCGGCATCAGCCCTTGTCCTATCCCCAGCACTGGCAACAAGACAAAAAGATGCAACCGAAAGTATATCCCCAGAGCTGCCAAAGCGTTTATGCCAAAAACACCTACAACTTTGTTAGCTCCAGCCATCATCACACTGCCCAAAAACTCCACCATCGTGATCGGGAAGCCAACTTTGAAAATCTCCAAAATCAACCGATAATCGAAAGCAAGGTGAAACTTTTTCACCGATATTTGGTTATTCCCACGCAAAAGCACAAATATCACAAAAAGGCTAGAGACAGTTCTTGCTAACACAGTCGCCCACGCAGCTCCTGCCACACCCATAGGTGCTAGCCCCCAGCCACCATAGATAAACCAAGGGTCTAGGGCAATGTTGAGCAAGCCCCCCAAAATCATCGTAACCATCGGCACGATGGCGTTCCCTTCCGCTCGCAAAACCCCACACAGCACCATCGGGATATACACCGTAACAGAACCCAAAAGAATAATCCGCAAATACTCCTCTCCAAGAACTAGTAGCTGCGGGTCGTTACTAAAAATCGCAATCAACTCTCTGCTAAAAAAAGCACCTGCCAAAGCGGAAACCACTCCGAAAATAAAAATCAAGCCCAGCAAATGCTCCGCAGCCTCGTTGGCTCTAGTAAGCCTATTAGCTCCCAGCAGTCGAGATATCAGCGAGTTCCCACCGACCTCTAGCCCCACAGCCAAAGAGATGAGCACCAACTGCACAGGGAAGCAAAGCGTGAGAGCCGACAACGCTTCCGTGGAGTAATGAGCCACAAACACACTGTCCACCACATTGTACAAAGCCTGCACCGAAAGCCCTATCACCGCAGGCACAGACAGCTTGATCAGCAATCCCCACTCGGGAGCGGTCCCCATCCTCTTAGTCTTCTCTTTCTGCACTCTTTATCTCCTTAACAGCTCTGGGTAATAGAGCGTAACTTACTCGGGACAATCAAGATTAACAAACACACCATAAAAGCAAAAGCGGCAAAAGTGGATATCGGAATAGAGAACCAAAGCTTTTCCAAGCCAAAGCGACTACTCAGGAACCACATCACAGGGAAAAGCACCACAACCTGACGAATTAGGGTGGACACTAATGATGGAGCACCCATACCCAAAGCCTGAAACACCATACCCCCTAGCATCAGCACAGCCACAAAAGGCGTGCCGTAGCTCGCCGACTCAAAGGCGACCTTGCCCATCTGCATCACACTCTGCCCAGCTCCAAACATCGCCAGCAACTGCTCAGGGAAAAATCTCATCACCAAAAAACCTAGCAAACAAATAACGCTTCCCAAAACAAAAGAAATCTTCATAACATTGACTATCCGCCGTGGATTTTTATGACCAAAATTGTAACCAATAATCGGCATAAGCCCTTGACCAAGCCCATACACTGGCATCAAGATAAACGCCTGCAACCGATAAAAAAGCCCTAGCACTGCCAAAGGCTCTGTCCCATAATAGCTCAAAATCTTATTAGCTCCTGCCATGGTAATGCTCCCGAAAAGTTGCATTAAACACACAGGAAAACCCACGGAGAAAATCCCCTTGTAAACGCTCCAGTCAAGTTTAAAAAACTTCAGCTTGAGCGAGATTTGATTTTTCCCCCAATAAAACACACCCAAGATAAAAAGCGAGTTGACAACTCTGGAAATCACCGTCGCCAGAGCTGCTCCCTTCACTCCCATCTCAGGGAAAAAACCTATTCCGTAAATAAAAAGCGGGTCTAACCCGATATTCAAAAAAGCACCCACAAACATCGTCAACATCGGTACTAGAGTGTTACCCTCAGCCCGCAAGACATTGTTTAGCACCATCGGCAGATAGACAAAAAAAGAGCCATAAAGAATAATCTGTAAATACTCTTCCGACATCGCCAAAAGCTGACCATCAGAAACAAAAAGCCGCAAAATGTAACCACTGCCAAACCCTGCGAAAATCGTCGTCAATAAACCAAAAAAAACAACCAGAGAAAAGCTATGCAAAGCGATGTTATTGGCTTGCTCGTTCTCTTTTTTGCCCAAGGTGCGAGAGATGAGCGAAGAGCTACCCACCCCAATGCCAACACCCACCACCATCACTATCATCTGGATAGGAAAACACAAGCTCAAAGCGGACAAAGCCAACACAGAAAAATGCCCCACGAAAATGCTATCAACGATACTATAAGTCGCCTGCACCAGCATCCCCATCATCGCTGGGACAGACATCTTCATCAGCAAACTAAACTCAGGAGCAGTGCCCAATCGTGCCGTTTTTTCAGCCTGCATCTTGCTCTCCTTGGGCTAGATTTTTGCTCAATCTTTCCAAAAACTCGAAAAGTTTTTCTTCTTCGTCTGGAGAAAATCCTCGCAAAGCCCTCTTCTGGAAAGAGTCCAACAACTCTTGCAAAACAGGAGCAAACTTTTGCGATTTTTGGGTCGGCAAAAGTACGCTCTTGCGTCTATCCTCAGGGTCTGTTTGCTTTTGCAGATAGCCACTGTCCGCCAACTTACTAACGGCTCGGCTCACAGCAGCCTTGTCTATCAAGCGATTACGGCAAAGTTCCTTGTGGCACTTGATCTCTCCGCTCAAAATGTGCTTGAGCAAAAATAACTGCCCATGCCAAAGACCATAAGGCTTTAGCAACTCGTCCAAATATTTTGCCTGTGCTCGATGAGCTTTTCCAAAACATCTGCCTAAACTTTTTTCTTTTTCCATAGGCAGACACTCTTTTTTATTTAGTTGACTTGTCAACAAAATAAAATTTCAACTCTCTTCAAGTATGTTTAATCACGACTATCTTTGATGTGTAATCCCTTGCCCTTCACATTGTTAATCTCAAAAAGCCCTGAAACTCGCACCAAATCGCTGAGCTTCTTATAGCCGTAATTCAAAGGCGAAAAAGAGGAGTTATTCGAGATGTACTGCCCCACCGTAGCCAAATTCGCCCAGCCGTCGTCATCGCAAATCTGCTCCACGCCCGTTCTGAGCAACCTTACCAGCTTGGTGTCCGACCTAAGTCGCTCTTTGGTAAACTTCTTAGACTTCCCAGCTTGCTTAGTCTCTTCCTCTTCGCTCTCTTCCAGATTTTCAGTGTAAATAAACCGCGAGCAAGCGTTCACAAACGGCTCTGGCGTTTTCTTTTCGCCAAACCCATAGACCGTGCAACCGTTGGACAAAAGCCTCATCACCAAAGGTGTGAAGTCGCTATCGCTGGTCATCAAAGCAAAGCCGTCCACATTCTTGGAGTACAAGATGTCCATCGCATCGATTATCATTGCAGCATCCGTGGCGTTCTTCCCCTTGGTGTAATCGAACTGTTGCACTGGCAAAATAGCTTGCCGATGGAGCTGATCTTCCCAGCTTTTTAGCCTTGACGATTTCCAGTTACCATAAGCTCTGCGGATGTTCGTAACTCCTTCCTTGGCAAGTTCTTCTAGCACTCCATCTATAGATTTGGCACTCACATTATCGCAATCTATCAATAGAGCTATATTTTTTTTATTTTCCATTTTTACTCCTTAAAAGTTTCATTATTGTTAAGTTAGCACATTTATCGGACTACCCTGCACGAAAGCAAGAACCGTCTTCACGACAGTAACGGGCAAGTTTTTTTTGCTGGCTTCGTAAGTTAGAGAGCCACTGTGCCAACTAAAAGCAACATTCTCCATCTGCAAAAGAGGGTGTCCTTTGGGTAAAGCCTCCACCACCTCCAAGCCCGCTCCAGCTATTGTCCTTCGCTTCAGAGCCTCAGTTAAAGCCTCTAGCTGCACTATACCAGCTCTAGCTGTGTTTATCAAGTATGCCGACCTCTTCATCGTCTTTAGCTCTCTTTGCCCTATCATCGCCCTAGTTTCAGCAGTCAACGGGGTGTTTATAGCTACAAAGTCGCTCTTGGCAAGCAATGTCTGCAAATCGACGCAAGTCACAGCTTCTGCGTCCTTGGGCGTTCTCGTGTAAGCCAATACCTGCATCCCCAATCCTTTTGCTTTTTGGGCTAAAGCCTTACCAATATTACCCAACCCGATTGTACCCAAAGTTTTACCTGCAACCTCTATGCCAAAAAACGGCGACATCTCAGGGTTGAAAGGGTCGCAGTCCGGTTTTGCAGGATTTTTTCTAAAATTTTTGTCCAAAACTTGTAGCTTACGAGCCAAAGAAAAAATCAGTGCAAGGTTCAACTCCGCTACAGAGTTACTAGAAAAATCAGGCGTGTTCGCCACCTGCACACCATATTTTTTCGCCGCTTGTAAATCAACCTTGTCGTAACCAGTTGAATTGATTACCACCAAATATAGGTGAGAACAACTACAAAAAAACTTCTCATCAAGATTTAGCACAAAACTATCAATCACGGCAATATCAACGCCTTCCAACCTTTTCTGAGCTTTCTGCAAAGTATCTGTGTCCACATAAGTTTGCACTTCCACCAGTTTTTGCAACTGAGCAAGATGTTCTTCCCGCAAAAAGGTTTCGTTAAGAAAAACGACTTTAATCAATTTCATCAAAATATTTTTCCCATTTTTTTATGAAACCCATTTCTTTATGAAAATTACTTTCCCCCAAAAATAAAGTCCTTGCTTTCTTTGTCCATTCGCAAGAAAAATCAATCTCCTCAACTATTTTACACATAAGCAAAAAAACAAAAAAAAGCTTGTCATTTCGTAGCCCCAAGTCCTTCAAGTAATTATACTTTTTAGGAATTTTCGGTTTTATCGCTAACTGTCTATTCCACAAGCGAGAATGATGAGCACAAAGATTCCTGACATAGCAAAAACTTTTAATCCAGCTAGCCAAAACAAAATGATTAACCCTAAAAATACGAGCAATTTCCGTTTTTAAAGAGTTATCTAAACCACTAAAAAACAAACTTATTGAGCCAAAAGAAAAAAGTTCTACTGCCATCCAAAGCGGTAAAATCTCGTGACAATTACCATATCTTTCAAAAAAATGCCTTACAAAACTCTCTTTACTTCTTCTCATTTCGTTCTTAATTTTTGCAAAAAATTTAGAAAAAGAGTCTTCTGTCATATTTGGAAAACAGTCTTTCTTTGAGTAGTCAAAACACGAGTATCTGTGCGAAAAAATGTAAGCAACTTGTGTTTTAAAATAGATTTCGATTTTCTTTAATCCCTCGAACAACAAAAATCTCAGGCTCTTGTCGAAATCATAAATCTCTATAATATCCTCTAGTTTTGTATTTTTTACAAAAAAGTTAGAACTTCGCTCTCTAAAAGGATAAAGATAACCGCTCAAACGGTAATAGTTGATAGATCTTAATATATTTACTAAGTTGTTTTTGTCAGCCAGTAAACCCCTTTTCAAGAGAAGATCTGCTTGCTGCTCCAAAGTTAAAGGCTTTTTAGAATATTTCATAAAAATAAAACCCCTCGAGTGAGCTTATGTCAGAGGCCCGAAGGGTATGTTAATCGCAAATTTTTACCCTCAAGAAACTTGTCAAGATTTTTCAAACTTTCTGGTCTAGTTCCAGTACTTCCCGCACTGGCTGGTAACTTTTCCTGTGTATGGGGCAAGCTCCAAACTTTTTCAGTGCTTCTCTGTGTGCCTTGGTCGGGTATCCTTTATGCTTCTCGAAGCCAAATTGCGGGTATTCTCGAGCAAAAGCAAGCATAAGTCGGTCGCGAGCCACCTTAGCCAGAATTGATGCCGCTGAGATGCATTTGTGCAGTCTGTCGCCTCCAACAACAGCTTTCGCAATATCCACCAAATCTTTTGGCACTTGATTGCCGTCAATCAACACAAGCTCTGGCTTGGGCGATAGCTGCTTCACCGCCATACTCATCCCCTGCAGGGTCGCCTGCAAAATGTTAATCTCATCTATATCTGCAGCACTGACCTCCACCACCGAGTAAGCCAAAGCTTTGCTCACTATTTCATCGTAGAGCTTTTCTCTCTTCTTGGGCGAGAGCTTTTTGGAATCGTCCAAACCCTCTATTGGATTTTGCTTGTCCAAAATGACCGCTGCCACCACCACTGGTCCAGCCAACGGTCCTCTGCCAGCTTCATCCACACCCGCGGTCAAAATTTCTCGAAAGCAGTTCATCTAGAGGTACAGGTCTCGCTCGCCTTGTAGAGTTTTATCGTAATCTTTGAAAAAAATCTCCAGCAAGTTGTGCTCTTGGAAGAAAGGCGTTTTCTTAATCTCTTCGAGCTCTTTTTGGATGACCTTTTCACCCGCTGCCACCGTCTGAGGGCTAGCGTAGTCGTTGAGGAACTCTCGGAAGGTCAACACCGCATTGAGCTTACAAAACTTGCCCTCCGTGCAACTCCGCAAGAGTCCCATAATTTTGTCCCCAGTGCGACCGCACCTGTAGCCTGCCGTGCAAAAGGAGCTGATGTAGCCCATCTTGGCGTACTCACCCACCGTATAGTCCAGTGATGACTCATCTTTGAGCATGAACTGTACTTTGTCGGGGTTATCGTCTTGCAACTGCTGTGAGCTGTACGCACCCACGCCTATCTTAGTCGAAGCGTCTGTCTGCGTGCAACCGATAGCCATCATCTGCTTCCTCATCTCCTGGCTCTCTCTTGCTGTTATTATCATCCCTGTGTAAGGCACAGACAAGCGAAGAATCGCCACGAGTTTCTTAAAGTCGGCGTCGCTTACCAAATATTTCGAGTTTTTGCTAGCTTCTGCTCCCAGTGCCTCTTGCAACCGTGGAAAAGAGATGGTGTGCGGACCTATGCCCGTTTGTCTTTCCAAATCGTGTGCGTGGTGCACCAATCCCATCACCTCAAACCGCCAATCATAAAGACCGAATAAAGCACCTATCGCCATATCGTCTATGCCAGCGTCCATGGCTCTGTGCATCGCATATAGTCGCCAGCGATAGTTGCCCTTTATCGTACCCGCTGGATGCATCTTGGCGTAGGTCTCTTTGTGATAAGTCTCTTGGAAAACTTGATAAGTGCCTATGCCTGCGGCTTTTATTTTTTTCAAATCTTCGGTACACATCGGAGCGGCGTTGATGTTAACTCGGCGAATATTGTTATAGCCCGTGCCTTTGGGCGTCTTCCTCTTCACGCTATAGACAGCCTCCACCACCTTCTGCATATAGTTTACATCCGACTTTGGATGCTCGCCAAAGACCAAGATCAACCGCTTGTGTCCCTCGTCCACCACAGCAACAGTCTCTTTCTTCACCTCGTCCATGGTCAATATTTTACGCACCTCTGCCAAATTATCGCTCTTAAATCCACAGTAACTGCAATTATTTACGCATAAATTCGCCACATACAGCGGAGCAAAGAAGACTATCCGATTGTCGTAAACTTTCCGCTTAATCTCGCCAGCTGCCTGATAAACCTCTTGCCAAAGAGCTTCGTCTTTCAGGTTTATGAGCTTAGCCGTCTCTTGCGGTGTCAGCGTCTGGATAGACAACGCTTTAGCGATAATAGCCCGAATTTCCTCAGTGCTCGGGTTAGCAGCATCCTCTATCTGTCCCCAAATCTTCTGCTCATCTATGAAGTCCTCGCCATTAACCAGAAATTTGTCTATCTCATCTTGCTTTATCACCTTCTCACACCACTGTTTCACGCTCATCTTTCCTCCTTGATAGCCTTAATCAAAATTTTGACCAGCTATCTAAAATATCTACATCCTTACAAAAAACTTCAATAAGTCGCTAGAAATACCTCAGCATCAAATAGATATGCGATATTGCCAAAAGCAAAACGGTAATCGGTATACCGTATTTCAAAAACTTCACAAAGCCGATTTTGTTGCCTGTCTTCATCGCCATATTAGCTACGATAATATTTGCCGACGCACCTATCAGCGAGCCGTTGCCACCTAGGCACGAGCCCAAGGATAACGCCCACCACAATCCGCTATTGGCAGAGCCACCCAGATGCATCTGCACATCTTGCAAGAGCGGTATCATCGTTGCCACAAAAGGGATATTGTCCACCACCGCAGAGGCAACTCCCGAGAACCAAAGAAGCACCTGTGCCGTAATGTGCACATTGCCGTGAGTGAAAGCTAGCATCCTCCTGCTGACAAAAGATATAACTCCAACTTCTACCAAACCTCCCACCATAATAAACAGCCCCGTAAAGAAGAAAATGCTCGACCATTCAACCTTGCCAAAAAGTTGCTCTGCGTCTATCTTGCCCACTATCATCAGTACCGAAGCCCCTGCCATGGCTATGGTGGCAGCCTCCAAATCCACAAATCCGTGGATAGCAAAGCCCAAGATTACCAAGCCCAAAACAAAAAGCGACTTAAACAGCAAGCCTGTGTCTTTTATTGATCGCCTCTCATCGAAAGCCATAATGCGTGCCTTGTCCTCGTTGCTCACCCGCATCTGACCGCCGAAAAGGAAATAAAACAGAACCGAAACTATCAGCAGTTGCACCAACACCAAAGGTGCAACATTTATCACAAAATCCATAAAGGTCAGCCCCGCGGCACTACCAATCATAATATTTGGCGGATCACCAATGAGAGTAGCTGTGCCACCGATATTAGATGCAAAAATCTGTGAGAGCAAGAACGGCAACGGGGAAATCCGCAGCTCCTCGGCTATCAGCACAGACACTGGAGCAATAAGCAAAACGGTAGTAATATTGTCCAGCAACGCAGAAAACACAGCAGTAATCAAAAAAAGCATCACCAAAATCTTAATCGGCGAGCCACCCACCAACTTCGCCAGCTTGATAGCAACAAACTCAAACACACCCGTCTGCTCCACGATACTCACCAGCACCATCATACTTATCAGCAAAGTTATCACATTAAAATCGATATGGTGCATCGCCACATCTTGAGGCAGTATGTGGCAAATCAGCATCAACGACGCTCCCAGCAAAGCTATCAAGGTCTTATTCACCTTCTCCCACGCTATCATCAAATAAGCCACGACAAAAATCGAAACTGCAGCAATCATCACTCTACGCCCTCAAGACCTTGCTCACAAAGGAGCGGTCGCTCAGCACCGCCACTGGTCTCATCTCAGAGTCCAACACAGTCAGGTGATGCCAGTTGTTTTTCACCATCCTAAAGCCTATTTGTATCATCTGCTCATCCAGCCCCGCAACCCGCTGATTATCCTGCGAGTACACATCTCGCACCCGCATCGTTGCCTCTTGCTGATGAAACCGCTCAAAACTGCGGCTGGTAGACATAAACCCGATAGCAGACATCAAAAACGAAGACCGAGGATAAGCGGCTTTGACAATGTCCAAAGCGTTCAGCTTACCCTTATAGCGGCCATCTTTACCCACCACAGGCAAAAACTTAATCCCCTTGCTCTTCATCAAGTCCACCGCCTTGCTCAAGCTATCATCCAAGCAAACACTCAGCACAGCATCCGAGTTAATCACATCCGACACCAACAAGCTCTTATCCACATCCAGTTGCAACTCTTTAACTAACTCTATAAGCTCCCGCGGAGACTGCGTCAATCGCACTCTTTGGTGATGATACTGGGCAATTTTGGCAAACGATGCCAGCACCATCAGATAGCGGTTACTCCCCGAGTTAGATGTCAACACGCAATAAAAAAGGTCTGCCTTTTTCCCACAAAACTCTAGCGGTTTTTTGGTTTTCACCATGGCGATTATCAAGTCATCCAGCTCATCCAGCCTCCCGTGGGGCAAAGAGCTACCATCTGGGAACACCACATAGCCCAGCTTCTCTCTCTCCAAAAAAGCGTCCACCACCTGCCGCTCATCCAGAGCAAACATCGCTTGCACACGCTTGGCTATCATCTGGTAAATCTGCAAAGAGTTTTGCACATCCACATCCCAAAAAACCAACTCTTGGTTCAACAAATTGTCTAACTTCACCTTAGCCTCCTTATTATCACCACTGCACCACCAACTTGACCACGCTCATCGCCACGGCAAATAAAAGCAAGATTTTTGCAAACTTTTCGCCTTTCTTTATCGCCAAATGGCAAGAAACATAAGAACCCAAACAGCCTCCCACCACTAAAGCTGGAGCGTAATGCCAATAAACCTTACCATGATAAGCCAAAATAGCCACCGCTACGAAGCTATAAACCATCGTTATCAAAAGTTTAGTCGCATTAGCAGAGAGCAAATCTTGCCTTTTCACCAAATGCAACCCTGCCAAAAGCAAAAATCCCGCTCCTACCTGTACAAATCCACCGTAAAGTCCTATTATAAAAAAAATCGCAAACTCCAACCAAAAAGGAATTTTGAGATAGTGAATCAAATTATGATGGTGCAAAATCACAAACAAAGCCACAAAAACTATCACTCCACTCAAGATATAGTCGAAAACACTGTGAGGCAAAAAAGCCGAATAATGTGCTCCAATGGCACTCCCAACAAGTATAGGCACAAAAATTCGCCAATCTAAATCTATAGCCTTGTGCTTGCGATGTAGCACATTAGCCCCCAAAAAAGATTGAAATACCAAAGCCACCCGAAAAGTAGAAAGAGCCACCAGCGAGGAAATATCCAAAAAAAGCATAGTAGTAATCACCACGATAGAGCCAGCTCCAGCCATCACATTGATAAAAGCACCCAAAAAGCCCGCAGCCATCAACGCCAAGTTAATCAAAATCTCTTCTAACATAAAAACTCCTTTGTGATAAACAGCAAAATCACTTCCTTCGCGTGTAATGGCGAAGAGCCGTTACTAGTTGGTAACCGAGGAAAATGTTACAGATTTTATTCTTTCCCATCATCTATTTTCTCTCATAAAAACCTTCCCCACTCTCATAATATGCTCTTGCAATTCTTGATTTTCTAAGCTATCATAGAGCAAAAGGTCGAAAAAGTAAGGCAAATCTGTCTCTTCGTTCAATTCTTCACTTATTTGTAGCATATCTTTTCTTTGCAAACTCTTTCCAAACAACGCCAAATCGACATCGCTCCCCAAATGAGAACTTCCCTCAGCTCTAGAACCAAAAATTAAAACCTTTTCCACCGAGCAAAACTTTGCAAAAACAGCATTAACATCTGCAATCATCCTCTCTGACAAACCAAACATCTACTTTTTCTCGAATCAAGTGTTCTATCTTCTTGGCGGTCTCCTCTTCATAAATGTGCGAACTCAGATTTCTGTCTCGTAGAGCTTGCATCCACGCTTCGCCATTTTCTAGCAATCCTATTTCAAAACACTTCTTTATCGTCTCTCTGGGAGTTTTCACCTCAGAAAATCCCTCTTCCCAAAGGTAATCTTTCATCACTTTCCAAGCCAGCTCAAAGCAAACCTCAAAAAACTGCACCAAACCCGCTCTTTGGATTATGTCAGGATTTTCCACGGACACAGCTTTTTTTAGCAAAACAAAAGATTTCTCAAAATTGGAAAATCTTTGTCGCCAACGAATATCTAGCATTTTCTCTCTCCTCCTATTCTCCCTGTTTCGCCTCGTATCTAATGAACCAAATCATCACCAACATTCCCACCACGGCAGCGATTGCCACAGGCAACAGTTGTCTGACATCTGATGGAATTACAAGATTGTTAGTTACCAATTCTTGGTCAGTCAGCAAAGCAACTTTCCCCTCCACTTTGGCGTAAATATCGACAATTATCAACCTCTTGAATGGCCACAGAGCGTACAGCGAGCCGAGCATCAACCCCAACAGAAAGAAAAGCGTTTGGTCTTTGAACCTAGCAAACAAAAAGGTTAGCAACCGCACAAAAACTACAGCACCAAAAACGATACCCAGCCCAAAAACAGTCAGCAAGGCGATATCTTCTGGATAAAAGTTGTTCAATCTGGATATCGCCCCGATGATCTGCGAATATCTGCCAAAAAGTAGAAGCACAAAAGAGCCACTTATCCCGGGAAGCACCATCGCCGAAATAGCCAAAGCTCCCACGCAAAACAAAGAAAAATACTCTCCCAAGCTGTAAGCAGAGCGAAAATCTGCTCCCGAGAGCAAAATTTGCTGAAAATTGACGCTTTTTTGCAAAATTTTCGCCGATGGATCGACAGAAGCAGAAACAAAAACGGTCAAACTCAAACCGAGCAATAGCCAAAAAATATACGAAAATTTTCGTTTTTCGGTCATTTTGTACGGCAAATAGATAGAAAAAAGGATTAAACCGAAGAAAAACCCGTAAGTTGGGGCGTAATGTTCTGCCAAAAGGTACTTCATTAGCTTACTCACCAGCAATATCGTAGCCACAGCTCCTACCATTATCTTCATCAAGAAAAGGTTTTCTTCATCCAAAATTTTCTTCGCTAGCAATTTGAACCTCTTTTGCTTCAAATCTGCAAAAAGCTCTTGCAAATAAGCGACATTCCAAGCTGCCACAGCTTGCAAAAGGCGGTCGTAAATCCCCAACACAAGGGCAAAAGTTCCCCCCGAAACACCGGGAATAATATTCGCCAACCCAATAATACCCCCAAAAACAAAGTCCAACATCTATATCTCCTTAAATTTTAATAAATTATGCGAATGTTGCCCGAAACACTTATTTTCTACAAAACACCCGATAAGTTCTGCAAGCATTGTGCAGACATCAGACAAGCAAAAAGTGAAAAAAACCTTATAAGACAGGCACTTCCGCTATAGTCATCTCTTCTTTTTAGCCAAAATTTCGCAAACTTCTTTCACTTTTTGGCTCTCGCCCTTATGACAAACCAAAATATTGTCTCCCTCTGCCACGACTATGCTGTCTTGCACACCCACCAAAGCCACGACTTTACCCTTGGCTATCACCAAATTGTTAACACTATCCACATTAATGCTAGCCTCTGAATCCACCACTCCAAATAGCGAGTCAAAGCTCCCCAAGTCGCTCCACCCCCCTGCAAAAGGCACAACCTTGACCTTTTGCGACCTCTCCATCACCGCATAATCGATGCTTTCCTTAGGAATTTCAAGCATATCTTCCATCCGCACCAAGCCATCTGAGCTGTTCTGGTAAGCGATTTTACACGCCTTGAAAATTTTTGGGGCGTACTTCTCCAGCTCTTGCAAATAAACTCCTGCCTTAAAGCAAAACATCCCACTATTCCACAGATAGTTTCCCGCTTCCAGATAGCTCTGTGCTACAGCCAGCTCGGGCTTCTCGCAAAAAGACAGCACCTGCTCCCCTTTAGCCTCTATGTATCCGTAGCCTGTTTCGGCGTAGGTCGGAGTAATCCCAAAAGTTACCAAATTACCCTGCCTTGCCAAACTTTCCGCTTTTTGCAAAGCATCTTTGTAAGAGTTGTCAGCTTTTATTAGGTGGTCAGAAGGACTCACCAAAAAAGTTTCTTCTGGATCAACAGAAAAACATGCCAAGGCAATCGCCGGAGCGGTATTTCTTCCAACGGGTTCTAACATAAATTTTACATTTAAAGCCGAATTTACCTGCTTTTTGGCAATATTTAGCTGATTTTGCCCCAAAATTACTAAAAATCGCTCACAAAAATGAGAATTTCGCTCTAAAGTTAACTGAAAAAGCGATTTTTTTTGAAAAATTTGCAGAAACTGTTTAGGATTTTCAGGCTTGCTAATTGGCCACAATCTTGTCCCTGCACCTCCACAAATGATTAAATTTTGCATAAAAACCCCCTAAAAAACAAAAATTCCCTCGATTTTTGCTGAAAATCAAGCAAAAATCCTTAAAATCCCCGTGTTTTTTCGATTATTGCCTCTTTTACCTTGATCGGCACCAGAGAGTACTTCAAAAATTCCATACTCATCACGGCTCTACCTTTGGACAAATTCCGCAAACGGGTGGTATACCCGAATAACTCACTAATAGGCACTTCACACACTATCTGCTGGCGAACGCCCAAATTTTGAGTATCCACCACTTTCCCTCGTTTCCCGTTCAGGTCTGCGATAATATCGCCCACATACTCCTCGGGCGACAACACCACGGCTTTCACGATAGGCTCCAAGAATGTAACCTTCGCCTGTGATAAAGCCCTGCTCACAGCCGTAGAAGTCGCTATGGAGAAAGCCAACCCCGAGGAGTCGCCCTCCTTCATCCTAGCGGCAAGCAACTCTATCTTCACGCCTCGCACTGGCCAAGAAAAAATAGGACCTGCAGCACAGCCTCCCAACGCTCCCTCTTTGGCTGCCAACAAAAACTCTTCCGATAAATCTTGAGAATTAAGGCTTGTTTCGTAGAAATTTTGTGAGCTTTCACCGCTCATAAGCGGAGAAACCCTCACTTTCACCTTCGCATAATGGTTCTTCCCCTTTATTTCTCGGTCGAACTCCTCTTCATACTCTACAGCGTCCAAGATGGTCTCACGATAAGCTACCTGAGGCTTGCCAACATTTGCGTCCACTCCCAGCTCATTCTTGAGCCTGTACACCAAAACCTCTAGGTGAAGCTCTCCCATTCCAGATATCACGATTTGCCCCGAATTCTCGTCTTCTCTCACGAAAAAGGTCGGGTCTTCCTCAGCCAAGCGTTTCAAAGAGCTTATAAGCTTGTCGTAGTCGCCTTTGGTCTGTGGCTCTACCACCATCGAGATGACCGCCTCTGGGAAGTTCATCTTAGGCAACTGTACGCTTACACCTCTACCAGCCAAGGTCTGCCCAGTCTTGACATCTTTCGGACCGACAAAAGTCGCAATGTCTCCATAGCTAACCTCGCTCAAGTCCGTCGTCTTATTAGAGTGCATCTGCAAAATCCGCATCACCTTCTCTTTTTTGCCCGTCTCTTGGTTGATGAGAACCTCGCCCTTTCTAATCTTGCCAGAGTAAACACGAGCGTAAAGCAACTTGCCCATATGCTTATCTATCTGGACTTTATACACCAAAGCCAAAGGCACTGTTTCGTTAGGAGTGAAGCTCTTCAGCTCATCCTTTTCCAAGACTTGGAACTCTTTTTTGTCCACAGGCGATGGCAACAAATCACCTATCGCATCCATCAACAACCTTACACCCATATTCTTCAGAGAAGAGCCACACAGCACAGGCACAACTTTCAGAGCAATCGTTGCCTTTCGCAACACAGCCAAGATATCTTCTGCCTTCAGTTCCTGCTCTTCCAACACCTTTTCCATAAACTCGTCGTCCACCTCACAAAGAGCTTCCAAAAGCAACTCACGATACATATGGTACTCATCTTGAGCGTTAGTTGGGATCTCTTTTGCCACCATCTTGCTGCCGTACTCTTCTTGGTCGAAATAGTAAGCAACCCCTTTGACCACATCCACTATTGCCTCAAACTCCCCCTCTTTGCCAAGAGGAAACTGAATAGCAATAGCTCCATCCACCAACCTCTGCTTGATGTTCGCCAAAGTTCTCTCAAAATCTGCTCCCACTCTATCCAGCTTGTTTATGTAAACAATCTTGGGGATGTTATACCTCTCCGACTGTGCCCAAACCGTCTCGCTCTGAGGCTCGACACCACCCACTCCACAAAAAACCCCCACTGCCCCATCCAACACCCTCAGGCTTCGCTCCACCTCTGCCGTGAAATCGACATGCCCGGGAGTGTCGATGATGTTAACCTGTTTCTTTTTCCAGCTCAGAGTCGTAACCGCCGAAGTAATCGTTATCCCTCTGTCTTGCTCCTGATCCATCCAGTCCATCGTGGCGTTGCCATCGTGCACTTCGCCCATCCTGTGGATTCTTCCAGAATAAAACAAAATCCTTTCGGTAGTAGTAGTTTTCCCAGCATCGATATGAGCCATTATGCCAATATTCCGAATATCTTCTTTCTTCGCCATACAAACTCCTAAATCTTAAAATTTACTTCTACTTTAAAACTTTTCTCTCAATATTTTGCCAAAGCTAAAGCTCAGCACCTTTCCATAAAAAAAATCTTTGCCCCTTATAAACCCCTTTCTCATCAAAAAAGTTCTACATGGAACAAAGCTCTTTTGTCTTTAATTTTCAGTAAGATAAGAAATTCTTCTCTTTTTTTTACTTTTTTACTTTTTTTTGTATATAACTGCAATTAAAGAGGTTACCGATTGTCTATTACTTCCACGCCTTCAGGATAAGTAACCTCAAAAAGCGATCTGTCAATCTCTTCCCCAAACTGCAAATCAAAAAACTCATAATGGGTAAAGTTCCCTTCAAAATCGTAATATTTTACAGAACTTACGACTACACCTTTTACCCCTATCGCCACCTTGGACACATTCTCGCTCTGTTGCAAATCAGGTACAAACTCGTAAAAGACCTTGTCGCCAACGACCTTTCGCACAAAATCACGACCACCCACAAGAAACTTAGAGACCATCTTATTAGGCCAAAAAATTAAAGTTGGACTGGAAACCATTTTCTGGTTGCTCTCTTGCAAATAAACGACCGTCTCCTGTTTGTCCGAATAAACCAGTTGCACGCTAGGAGAGCTATACTTTATCAAAAGCCTGTCTTTATCAAAAAAAATCTCGCCGTTATAAACCTCTTCCTCACTCGTCATTTTCACAAAATTGGTTTGCACTAGCTCAGCCCGAAAAGAAGAGATATCCAAAAAGCTCTCTATAGCTTTTTGCAACTCACTAGGAATAGCTTCAGCCCAAAGACAAGCAATACTCCAAAAAGCACAAAGCAAAAGTATCCTAAACATAGCCATAAATCTTCAATTCCTCTTCCGTAGCTCTCACTTCTCGTGGTTTACTGCCCAGATGCGGACCAACAATGCCCGCTTGCTCCAGCAAATCTACCAAGCGACCCGCCCTAGCGTAGCCAATCTTAAAATGCCTCTGCAACATCGACACAGAAGCGGTTTTGCTATCCACAACAAACTTGGCAGCATCTACAAACAGCTCGTCCTCACTATCAAAGCCCCCACTTACAGACTCTTGCTCATCGCTAAACAAGACAAAATCTTTCTTCGGCTTCGGCTGAGTCCGCAGATGTTGCACCACGCCCTCAATCTCTTTGTCCGAGATATAAGCTCCGTGCACACGGATCACATCCGATTTCCCCGGAGCCAAGAACAACATATCGCCTCGTCCCAAGAGCTTCTCTGCCCCATTAACATCCAAAATCACTCGCGAGTCTATCTTGGAAGACACCCTAAAAGCTATCCTCGATGGGAAGTTTGCCTTTATCACGCCGGTTATTACTTGCGTCGAGGGTCTTTGCGTGGCCAATATCAAATGGAAGCCCACAGCTCGCCCCATCTGGGCCAAGCGAGTAATCGGCTTTTCAATCTCCTTGCCGGCAGTCATTATTAGGTCGGCGAACTCATCCACCACCACCACGATATAAGGCAGCTTCTCCACCTTCTCCTCTTCCAAAACATTTTTCTGGTCTAAGGCTTCCACCACCTTATTAAAAGAACGCAAATCGCGAACCCCATATTTTTGTAACAAAGAGTAACGATCATCCATCTCCTTGGTTGCCCAGTTCAAAGCTGCCAAACTGTCTTCTGGCAAAGTAACAATCTCTTGAATAAGATGAGGTATATCTGCATAGCCCGAAAGCTCTATCTTCTTAGGATCAATCATCACCATCCGTAGCTCGTCAGGTGTCAGGTAAAAGAGCAAGGAGTTGATTAAGGTGTTCACACAGACACTTTTGCCTGCACCTGTAGCACCCGCTATCAACAAGTGCGGAGTCTTAGCAAGGTCAGCTATCACGGGGTTACCCGCTATATCTACTCCCAAAGCCATCGGCAAGAACTTATCCTCCCGATAACCGTCCAACACCTTTCGCAAAGATATCAGTTCCATCTCTTGGTTGGGTATCTCTATGCCAATCTTGTCCTCACCGGGAATAGGTGCTTGCACCCGCAAAGACCGTGCCTTCAGAGCCAAAGAGAGGTCGTCTTGCAAAGCTACAAACCTGCTAACCTTCACACCCGGCGAGGGCTTCATCTCGAACTGTGTGATAACAGGACCATAGCTAACCCCCACAACCTCTGCCTCCACCCCAAACTCTGCCAACTTCTTCTCCAAAATAGAAGAAATTTTCTCTGCCCTTCTCTTCAGTTTTGCACCATCTTTTGCGGTATTCACAGGCAACTTATTCAAAAACCTTTCCATAGAAGGTAAAACAAATTTTTCATCGTCGCTAACTGCTTGGGTTTGCTTTAGTTCGGGAAAAGTTCTATGTGGAACAAGTTTTTCAGCAATTTTTATATCTTGCTTGTTTTCCTTTATTTTAAAGATACTCTCATCCTCAGAAAAATCTTCTTCTATCTCTGAGATATTTTGCTCTGACAATTCAAAATCCTCTTTCTCATTTGCTTTTTTAGAAGATATAATCGCAATCCGCTTTTGCACAAAAGGAAGAATCCTTTTTTCGTAAAAATTAAAAACAGCCCAACTCCTCCAGCTTATCTTTTTTGCCTCTTGATAAGCGTGCTCCGATCCTTTATAAACCTTAAAAGCCATTTTACTGGTAAATCCCAAAAAGTCGCAAATCTTTTTTAACTCTACAAAAACAACCAAAAAGAAAAACAGCAGGAAGAAAGTAACGATGGCAGAACCTGTCTCTCCAAAAATTTGTGCAAGCAAAACCAAATAATTGTCCGCTATCATTCCTACGGGTGTAGAAAAAAGAGCCAGCTGAGCACAAAAGAAATATAAGAACAAAGAAAGCACAAAAAAGCTAAAGAGTTTAGTCAAAAGAAAAAAGCGTTTCTCGGGAATAAAAAGAGTTATCCCTACCAGCAGAAGAATAGAATTGACCAAATATACAAAATAGTTGCCGAAAATCGCATATCCCCAATAACTAACAACCATTCCAAAAATTCCCACAGAGTTTGTGGTAGACACGCCAAATTTATCAGAGCCAGACAACCCAGAAAAAGTGCGGTAATCAAAAAGCGTGTTTACATACCCCGCCGACAACGCAACAAAAAAAAGCACCGAAAAAAGTATCAGCACTCCTCCCCAAATAAGGCGTCTTTTTCTCATCATCAAAAATCAAACATTAAATCTAAAATTTACAATATCCCCATCTTTAACTGGGTACTCCTTGCCCTCTAGCCTAAGCAGTCCCTTGCTCTTTGCCACAGCCAAAGATCCGCATTTTTTAAAATCGTCAAAGGAGATCGTCTCTGCTCTAATAAAACCTCGCTGGATATCTGAGTGAATTTTGCCCGCAGCCTCGGGAGCTAAAGACCCCTTCTTTATCGTCCAAGCTCTCACCTCTTTTTCTCCAGCTGTTAAAAAACTAATCAAGTTCAAAAGCTCATAACTACGAAGCACTATCTTGTCCAGTCCCGAGCGACTCAGACCCATATCTTGCAAAAACTCTCTCTTCTCTTCAGCTTCCAGCTGAGCTATTTCATTTTCTATAGCAGCCGAAATAAGCAAAAGCTGGTCTTCGCCTACCACCTCTTTCAAAGCGTTTACATAGTCGTTACCAGTAATTACATCGTACTCACTAACATTCGCAACATAAAGCACAGGTTTGCTGCTAAGCAAGTTAAGCCGCTTAATCTCCGCTTTCTCCTCGTCCGAGAGTTGCATATCGTTTACAGGTTTTTCTTCGTCCAATTGAGCAAAAATCTTTTCCATCAAAGCCAACTTCTTGGCAATAGACTTATCCGCCTTCAGCTGCTTCCTCGCCTTCTCTATCTGCTTAGCCAAAAGCTGCTGGTCTGAGAGCATTAACTCCAAGTTAATCGTCTGCACATCGCCAGCAGGATCAACCTGCCCGTTCACATGGGCAACATTTTCATCATCAAAACACCTCACCACATGAATAATAGCTTCCACTTCCCTAATGTTAGCCAAGAACTTATTACCAAGCCCCTCACCCTTGGACGCACCTTTTACCAGCCCAGCAATATCAAAAAACTCGATGGATGTGTACACCTTAGATTTAGCCTTGTAGAACTCTTCCAGAAACTCCAGTCTATCGTCGGGTACGCTCACCACTCCTACATTAGGCTCAATAGTGCAAAAAGGGTAATTAGCAGACTCAGCTCCCGCAGAAGTTATGGCATTAAAAAGAGTACTCTTCCCCACATTTGGTAATCCAACGATACCTAATTTCATATTCGCCCTCAACTAAAAAATTTGATTAACAACTCAGGCAATGAAAAAAATCAACTTCGGGTGTCAATCAAATTTAACTGAAAAACAAAATAAACTTGACATTTTGACCAATTCTCGTCTTTAATACTGACAAAATTAACACTATTTTGCAAGGAGGCATTATGCAAATCAGTATTACCGCCAGACACTTCGATTTAACCGACTCTGTCAAAGACTACCTAGAGTCCACCTGTGAACACTTCTCCCACTACTTCGAAAAAATTATAGATGTAAAAGCTATTATGGATTACAATAAATCCAAAACCGAAAACTTCTCTGTCTCTTTGTCCGTGCACTGTTCAGGCAACGACTTTAGATCTGAAGCCGAAAACGACATCCTTTTTAAAGCTATCGAAGAGTGCTCGCACAAGATTGAGACTCAACTGAAAAAAGACCGAGAAAAAAAGGCTGACCATCACAAAGCGAAACAAAAAAACTATACCAAAAGATCAAAAAGCCAACTTTACAAAAAAGGAGACTCTGACGAAAACAAGGTAGAGATAGAGTCTAACAAATTCTTCGCCGAAACCATGACAACAGACAAAGCTATCGACTCTTTGAAAGAAAACAACCTGAACTATTTCGTGTACAGAGACGACAACTCTGGCAAAGTCAACACCATCATCAAAATAGACAGCGAACATTACAAAATCATCGAAGCATAAGCCTTTACACTGCTTAAATGAAAAAAATTACAACTCAGGAACTTTTTGAAATATTAGAAAAGGAGAACATCTTTAACAAAGTTACAGATGAAAAAACCTTTTCTACCATTATTTCCAACCCCTATATCAATCGCCCGGGTCTTGCCCTTAGTGGCTATTTAGAACGGTTCTCGTACAATCGCGTGCAGATACTGGGCGACCCTGAAGTTGGCTACATCCAAAGCTCATCCAAAGAGGACATCTACGACAAACTAAAGCAGGTCTTCACCTACAGCATCCCTTGCCTTTTTTTTAGCAAAGGGAACACCGTCCCCCAGTACATCACCATCCTTGCCAATGAGTCCAACATCCCGATTATACAAACGCCCCTCTCCACTGACAACCTCATCCGTCTAATCACCCAGAAGCTCGACACCATATTCTGCCCTCGCACCATAGAGCACTCCACTTTTATGGACATCTATGGTGCTGGCGTGCTCATCATAGGCAAAAGTGGAGTAGGCAAGAGCGAGAGTGCCTTAGACCTCATAGAAAGGGGACACCGCCTAGTTTGCGACGACTCCACCAGTATTGCCAAACTCTCCAACGGACAACTAGAAGGAGCCTCCACCCGCGAAGACCGCTCGTTTATGGAGATAAGAGGCATCGGCATCGTTGACATCCAGAAAATGTTTGGCATCCAAGCCATCAGAAAGAAGAAAACCCTAGATATGATCATCGAACTTATTCCATACAGCACAAACCGCAACTACGACTCCGTCAACACCGAAAGACTGGATAATAAGAAATTTAAGAACTTACTGCAAACACCCGTGCCACTCTTTCAGCTACCTGTCTCTCCGGGCAAAAATATGTCTATCTTGATAGAAACCGCCGTACTCAACTTCCTAACTATCTCTTTTGGCTACGACGCAGCACAAACCTACATCCAAAAACAAAAAAACTTCTTTAAATAAAAATTATGATTTCACAAGAGACTACCGTACGCCTAAAATCGGGCATCCACGCCAGACCTGCTCAACTCATAGTGCAAACAGCCGAAGAGTTCAGCAGCGACATTTTTTTAGAAAAGATAAAAGAAAGCTTCAAAGCCAACGCTAAAAGCATCTTCAATGTTATGGCAATGGCAGGCGAATGCGGAGACAAAATCCAAATAACCGCTTGCGGCGACGACGAAGACGAAGCCTTAGAAAGTATGCTAGAGCTCTTTGACAACAACTTTGACCAATGAAAAAACAAACCATCAAAAACGCTGGCATCCCTTTAACTAACGGTTGTGCAATAGGTTCTGTCCACAAGATTGCTACCTCTCAAATAGCTCAAACAAGAGAGAACATCAAAGAAAACCAAAAAGATGAAGAGCTAAAAAAATTTGAAGACGCAATAACAAAAGCTAACCAAGAAATAGACGAAACTCTTCTCCACCTAGCCGACTCCAAAGACACAAATTTTGATAAAATAATAAATGTTCACAAATCTATCCTAAACGACCCAGAGATTAAAAAAGATATTAAACACCTCATTCAAGTAAAGTTACACTCTATGGAAGCCGCTATAAGTAAGAAATTTTTAGAGATTGAAAAAAAATTCATCTCCATGAAAAACCCCTATCTAAAAGAGAGAATAGACGATTATAAGTTTGTCAAAAAATCTCTTATAGATAAGAATATAAACCAAAAAGAGATAAGCAAACCGACAATTCTCGTTCTGGAAGACATCTCCCCCAGACAAGTTATCGAATATCACAAAAATAAGAATGTTGTTGGCATTTGTCTAAAATACGGCAGCACCACTTCTCACGCCTCTATCATCCTCAAATCTTTGCTTTTACCGTCTATAATAGAGCTTAAAAATAACTACAACAAGTTAAAAGAAGGCTCGAATATAATCATAAACTCCATTGACAACATCTTTATCTTGAACCCAGAAGCAGAAGATTTAAAAAGATGTGAAGAAAAAATAAAAGCAAAAAAAGCAAAAGCGGATGAACTAAAACTTCTCGTCAAAAAACCTTCTCTCACCAAAAGCGGAAAACTCATTAAAATAAGAGCCAACATCGATTTTGAAGAAGAGATAGAAATCGCCATAAAAAACGGAGCTCGCGGAGTTGGATTACTTCGCACAGAAATGTTTTATATGGAAAAGCTCAGTCAACCCTCGCGAAAAGAACAATTTAACTACTACAAAAAAATTGTTACAAAGTTTCAAAACTCCGTAACAATTAGAACTTTTGACTTTGGTGGCGATAAAAGTCTTTCCCTTTTACAATTAGAAAAAGAGGAAAACCCCGCTCTTGGACTCAGAGGCATAAGGTTTTCTCTCAAAAATCCCGAAATTTTTGCAACACAGCTAGAAGCTATTTTAATGGCTTCCGCTTATGGGAAAGTGAAAATTCTTTTACCTATGGTATCACGAATAGAAGAGCTAGAAGAAAGCAAAAAAATATTAGAAATGTGCAAAGCCAAACTAGAAAAAGAAAATCTACCATACGACAAGAATATCCAAATCGGCATAATGATTGAAGTTCCATCTGTCGTTTTTCAAATAAAATCTTTCGCCAAAAGCTGCGACTTTTTTAGTATTGGCACAAACGACCTCACACAATATATTATGGCGATCGACCGCAACAACAATCACATAAGCCAACATTACGACGAAACTTGCCCGTCTGTCTTGACAGCCTTAAAGCTTATTTTAGAAACAACCAAAAAAGAGAACAAACCCACGGCTTTATGTGGAGAAATCGCATCCAATTCTGAAAAAATAAACAAATTTTTAGATTTAGGTATTGACGAACTTAGCGTAAATACAAGTTCAATATTAACAATCAAGGAAAAGGTAATAACCCACAAATGATAACAAACATAATAATAAAACTGCTAAATTTATACTCACTTATAATTTTCTTGAGAACCATTTTATCGTGGTCGGGCAGTTCCAGACATCAAGGCAATATCTTCCTTTTTATTTGCAAAATTACCGACCCAATTTTAGACAGGTTCCGTTTTATTTCAGTTAAACTCAACCTTCCCATAGATTTATCTCCAATTATTGTTATATTTCTTATCGACTTTATAAAAAAAATAATCGTGAAAACTTATGCTTAAATCTAAAATTATAGGTATCCCTGTCGCCCTTGTTCTTTTAGCTTTAGACCAAGCAAGCAAGTATATTGCCCTAGCCTTTTTTCAAAAGTTTGGTTACTACTCCTATCCTCTAATAGGAGAGTATCTTAAGCTCACTTTCGCCAAAAACTACGGTGCTGCCTTTTCTCTTTCTTTTTCACAAAACCCAATAGCCAATAACTATATTTTCTCAATACTTACTTTTTTTGCTCTTTTTTTTATTGTTTTCCTCCTAATTAAAAGCAAAAAAAACGCAGAAATATTTGGTTTTTATTTAGTAATAGCGGGGGCTTTAGGAAACTTTGCAGATAGAATTTTGCAAGGATTTGTCATCGACTTCATAGACTGTGACTTTCCAAATATTATCATCCAAAGATGGCCTGTTTTTAATCTGGCAGATTCGTATATTCTTATAGCCATATCTCTTTTTATTTTTCAAATAATTAAGGAAAAAAATGAAAAAGAAAATGATTGAAACTGCTCCTAGCAACAAATTAAGCTTAGCACAATTCGTAATAAAGCAAATATTTTCAGCTTTTTTAAATAACCAAAACAGCAAAGCTACCTTAGAAAAATACCAAATAAAGATCGATTTTGAAAAGAAAATATTATCCTTAGAAAAAAAGATAAATAGTTTAAACTACAAACTTAATTCCCTAAAAAACAAGTTCATTTTTGTTATCATCGTTAATTTGATAATTGTTCTTTATCTTTTGGGTACATTTGTAAAGTGAGGTTTTAGATGAATTCTTTAGATCAAGATATTTGGGACAATATTCTCAACAGTTTAGAAGAAAACATAAACGAAAAAAGTTTCAACACTTTCTTTAAGTCTACCACATTAATAGAGTTAAGCGACAATAAACTTTCTGTCGAAGTAGAAACAGAGTTTGCTTCTAGTTTCTTAAACAAAAACTACGCTAAAACCTTAGAAGAGATAGCTTTACAGCTTTATGGAAAAAAATATAATATAAAATTTTATGGGAAAAATCGAAAAGTTATAGCAAAAGTACCAGTTGTGGAAAACATAACTAACTCAAGATATATAAAACTAAACGATAGGTTTACTTTTGATCAATTCGTTGTCGGTAAAAACAACAATTTTGCTTACTCTGCAGCATACGGAGTGGCAGAAAATCCTGGAAGAAAGTACAATCCTTTGTTTATTTATGGTAACTCTGGAATGGGAAAAACACACCTTATGCAAGCAATCGGACACTATGCTCAAAATAGTTCAATAAAAAAAAGAATTGTATACACAACTTCTGAAAACTTTACAAATCAACTAATTAGTGCCATTCAAACTAAAAGTGGCGAAAGTTTTAGAAACAGTTTTCGTAATGTTGATATTTTGCTTATCGATGATATTCAATTTTTTAAGAGAAAAGAGTCTTCCCAAGAGGAATTTTTTAGCACTTTCAATATATTATACGACACAAACAAACAAATTGTTATAACTAGCGACAAGCCTCCTAAAGATTTAGATGGAATAGAAAAAAGATTAGTTAGCAGATTTGAAGGCGGACTTACCGTTGATTTATCTATCCCAGAGTACGAAACAAGGGTTGCAATTGTAGAAAACAAAATCAAACGAGACGGAACAAGACTTTCTCGGGAAATAATAGATTTTATTTGTGAAAATATCGTAGATAACATTAGAACCCTTGAAGGTGCTATAACTAAACTAGTTGCATACTCTTCTTTTCACGATATAAAAACAGAAGAGATAGAGGTAAATTTAGCAAAAGATATTTTATCTTCCCTTATGTCTAAAAAGATAGAATCATTAACTTTAGATAATATTAAAGAAAAAGTATGTGAAAAATACAACATTACATCCAAAGACATCTTATCAAAAACTAAGAAGAAAAACATCGTATTTCCTCGTCAAATAGGCATGTACTTATCTAACTTCCTCATCCCTCAGATCGCACTTAAACATATTGCCTTATATTACAAACGAAAAGATCACTCTACAGTCATTAATGCACGAAGGTTAATCCACAAAAAAATGGAAGAAGACAAGTCTTTCTATCTGGAAATACAAAGGTTAATAGAAAACATAAAATATTAAATAAACAATCTGTGTAAAACTAAATATTATTAATGTGTAAAACAATAAAAAAACAAGAATCAAAAAAACAAAAGAAACATTCAAATAAAATCCACACAAATAGAACACACATATAAAACAATAATAATAAACAAATTATATACAAAACAAACAAAAAAACAAACCCTACTACTTCTAATATTTAATAATAATATAGTAATATAATAAGGATATATATATGAAATTTTTTTTGTCTTTCTTTCTTTTATTTTTTTTGTTTTCATGCTTTAGCTCTGATAAGGTTGTTGCCAAGGTTAACAATCAAAATCTAACGCAGAAAGATTTAAATATATTAAGAATAAAAAAAAAAAATCAAGAAAAGTTTATCCACGAATGGGTCAAAATCAAACTTTTTGCCAGTTCAATAAAAGACAGTGAAATAATAAAACTAAAAACTAAAAATTATAAAGATAAAATAAAAGCTAACTATTTTATATCAAATATATTAAGAAATAAAAAAATAGAAAAGAAAGAGTTATTGGATTATTATAAAGCAAACTATCAAAATTTTTACAAAACTATAATAAAATATAAATTTCAAAAAATATATGTATCGAATAAAACCAAAAAGGGTTTAATAATAAACAAAATATCACAAAACACTGGAATAAAATTTAGCGATTTAGCTAAACAATTTTCAGAAGATATTTACGGGAAAAATGGAGGATACACAGGATTTGTAGATAAAAATAGTATAAAAGATATTGTCTGGGAAAAACTAACAAAAACCGAAAAAAACAAATATATATGGATAGACACGCCAGATGGTTATATCATAGGGAGATGGTATGATAAGAAAGAATTCAAAATACAACAAAGTTTTGATCAAGTAAAGGATGAAATCCAAACTATTTTAATAAAAAGAAATAGAGAAAAATTGTTAAATAAAGAGCTTGAAAAATTAAAAAAAAATAATAAAGTAGTAATAAATTTAAAATATAATTAAACAGGAGAAATATATGAACTATTTATTTTTAGCACAACAAAACATAATGGGAATGCTACCGTTTGTAGCTATGATTGCAATTATTTGGTTTCTAATAATAAGACCACAAAAGAAAAGACAAAAAGAACATAAAACAATGCTAGAAGAGCTTAAAATTGGCGACAAAGTAATAACAAACGGAGGAATGTATGGAGTTGTTGCTAATATAAAAGCTGAAAAAAACATTATTTCTATCAAAGTTAGCGATAATGTTAAAATAGATTTTTTAAAATCTTCTATAGCTACTAAAATATTAAAAACTGGAGAAAATGAAAACTAAGAACAATTTACCTATTTTTATTTATGGACAAGATGTATTGCGTAAGAGCAGTTTTAAGGTTGAAAATATAGATAATTCTATTAAATATTTAATAGAAAAAATGAAAGAAACTATGTATAATAATAGCGGCGTAGGTCTAGCTGCTCCACAGATAGGGAAAAATTTAAATATTTTCATAATAGATGTGAGTTCTAAAAAAAATGATTTGAAAGTTTTTATAAACCCTAAAATTTTAAGATTAGAAGGAAAAGCTGTAGGAGAAGAAGGTTGTTTGAGTATTCCTGGTATATATGCCGAAATTCCAAGAGCTGAGTTTGTAAAAGTGGAAGCTCAAGATATAAAAGGAAAGAAATTTAAATTAGAGGCTGAAGGATTGTTAGCTGTGGCTATCCAGCACGAGAACGACCACTTAGAAGGCAAACTTTTTATAGATTACCTTGATAAACTCCAACAGTTAAAAATTAAAAGCAAATTGGATAAGCTGAAATGCGACGCAAAGCTAAACACATAAAACTTTTAGTTTTAGATTGCGACGGAGTGCTAACTCAAGGGCATTTTTACTATGGACACCCGGATGAGGTGAAAGATTTTAATACTAAAGATGGATTAGGTATCGCAATGTTTCAGCAGTATGGTTACAGCATAGCAATAATAACAGGAAAAAAAAGTGAAGCGTTAGAAAAAAGATGCCAAGATTTAGGGATTAAGCTTTTATTCCAAGGAGTAAAAAATAAACTAAAAGTTTTAAATGATATTAGGATAGAGCTGAGTTTAGACTGGGAAAATATCGCTTATATTGGAGACGATTTGAACGACTTTCAATGTTTGTCTAAAGCAAAATTTAGTGCTTGCCCTGCTGATGCTAACCAATTTCTTTTTAGTAAGGTTGACTATGTATGTGATAAGACTGGAGGCAAAGGTTGCGTAAGAGAGGTGATAGACTATATATTAAAATCTAAAAAAGAGCTAAAAGATGCACAAAATAGTTTTATCAAAAGTTTATCTAATTCTCTTTCTTAGCTTGTTTTTTTTGGGATGTGTGAAAGGTGAAGACATCCTTAAACGCAACAAGAAATTTAAAGGAAAGGACGAATTACCAGAAAAAACTAGCGACACGGTAACTTTAATTTCTCTTGAAAACGAAAAAATTAACTGGTATTTAAAAGCTAAACACATCACAGAATTTGCTAAAAAGAAGCAGATATTTGCTAAAGAGATAGAAATTTTTGCTTTTGATGACAACGATCGGATTATATCGACAATGACAGCCGATAGTGCTGAGATAAACGAGGTGAAGAAGATGCTAGAAGCCAGAAGCAATGTTAAAATATTAAGTGAAAACGGGGTACTAGAAACGACGAAGCTTTATTGGAACTTGGCAAACAACAGCATCTTCACTCAAGAAAATGTAAAAATAACCCGCGGAGAAAATGTGATGTATGGCAACAACTTGTTTACAGATATAGAGTTAAACTCGGCAAAATTAGACAATATAAAAGGAGAAGGTGAGGTTGAGAGTAAGAACCTTAACTTTTAGCTTTTTCGTATTTTTGCTTGTTAGTTTTTCCTACGCTGCCAAGGTAAAAAGTTTAGAAAAAAGAGAAGTAAAAAAGAGCAAAAAAAACTACCGAATTATCAATTCCGATGTGCTCAAATTAAAAAAAAAGAACAATGAGATTGTTTCTCAGATGAGAGGGAATGTTCATTTTTTTTATGATGAGATAGAGTTTTATAGCGATAAAGCTGAGATTTATGAGACTCAACAACGAGTGCGTCTTTTGGGTAATGTAAAGATAATAAAAGATACAATAACTGTAAAAGCCGAAGATGTAACTTACTTCAAAAAAGAAGATAAGGTTTACTTGATAGAGAATGTTTTTATTAAAGTGGAAACCTCAAAAAGCGATTTGATAAAAACTTTTTCTTGTCATCGAGCAGAGATAGACCGCAAAACAGGGCAAATGAAAGCGGATAAAGATGTGAGGGTTTACGACGAAGAGCGACAACTAAAAATCTATTGTGGGAAATTGCGGTACAACCTAAAAACAAAGCAAGGCTATCTGGTGGAAGACCCAGAAATCTTTTCCACGAGCGACGACTCTACTAAGCTGATAGCAAAGAAAATAGAGATTTTGGATGGACACAACAAAGCAAGAGCAAGATACGGGGTGAAGACCTTTTCTACTTACCATCGAACAGAGAGCGAAGAGCTTATCTATCTAAGCGAAGAAAAGAAAGTTATTTTGCTAGGAGAGCCAAAATTTTATTCCGATAAGTTGAACGCCAAAGCAAAAAGGTTTTACTTTTACTCAGATTTATCTTTTAAAAATATAGAAAACATCGTCTTGGAAGAAGATTGCGAAGTGGATTTTCCTTCAGGCGAAGGAAAAAGTTTTGATAATAGGTTGACCTCTGGAAAGGTAGATTTAGACTTCTACAACTCTAACCTAAAGAAGATAGTTGCTACGGAGAATGTAGCGTTGAGTCTTATTAACGAAGACAGCTCTGGGGTATCTGTAAACAAGATATATGGAGATACGCTGCTTTTGCGCCTTAGCGAGAGCAAAAGATTGGAATATATGACGATGAAGAGTGAAAAAGTAAAAGGTGTATTTAAATTTAGTAATTAAAGACTTATGAATAATGAAATAAAGATTGAGAATATCGTAAAGTATTACGGCTCGAAGCTGGTATTGCGGGACATTAGCGTGAGCATCGCACAAGGTGAGTGTGTGGGCATAATGGGTCCCAATGGAGCTGGCAAGTCGACCACTTTTTACATAGTGCTGGGGCTTATCAAAGCGACAGAGGGTAAAATACTGTATAACGGTAAACTAATAAATCACCTGCCAATGTACAAAAGAGCAAGGCTCGGCATTGGCTATTTGGCACAGCAACCGTCTATCTTTCATAATCTTACCGTGGAGCAAAATGTGATGGCTATCTTAGAGATGCTCAAGATTTCAAAGGCGGAAAAAAAGCGAAGGTTGGATGAACTTTTGGCTGACCTAGACCTGACCAAGCTGAGCAAACAAAAGGCATACACACTCTCTGGTGGCGAGAGGCGGAAATTGGAGATAACCAGAGCTTTGGTAACCAATCCATCCTTTTTGCTGTTGGACGAGCCTTTTGCTGGGGTCGATCCCAAAGCTGTGGAAGATATCCAAAAAATCATCAAAAAGCTTGGCGAGAAAAATATTGGCGTGCTGATAACCGACCACAATGTGATAGAGACGCTCAAAATCGTACAAAGAGCTTATATCGTTTTTGATGGAAAAATCCTCTTTTCTGGCACTTCTGCCGAATTAGTAAACGACCCCAAAGCCCGCGAGGTTTACCTCGGGAACAGTTTTTTACAACACAATTTCGAGCAATTTTAAAAATGGAAGTTATCCTCTCTGGCTATAATCTGGATGTTGCCCTAATAGGCAAGCCGAAGAGCGAGAAAACAACGCCTGAGACGATTTCGGCAGCTTACGCTCGCATTAGCAGGAGCAAGAAGAGCGTCAGTCAGTTGCGAGAGGAAGCCATACAAGACATAGAAAAAGCGAAGCAATCCAACCAGAGCATCGTCTTCGAGATGGGACATTCGTCTGTAGCCGAGCATACGGTTTTTAACTTTGACTTGATAGGCGTTTCGCGATACTTGACCGAGTTCATCCAGCGAAGCCGTTTGGCTTCTTTCACGGAAAAGTCTCAAAGATATGTAACTTTGGCAGGCGACTATTACCTGCCACAAGAGATAGCTGGCACGAAGCTAGCAGAGAAGTTCGCATCAACTATAAAAGAGCAAAACGAGCTTTACTTTGCTTTGTACGAAAAAGCTAAGCAAAAGCTGGAAGCAGACAAGTTTGTGGGAAGTAAAAGGGAGTTGTACGGAAAAGCCAAAGAGGATGCTCGCTATTTCTTGTCCCTTACCACGCAAACCCAGATGGGGATGACCCTTAACGCTAGATCCTTGCAAAAATTGCTGGTGAGGCTAGATAAGCTGGAGTCGCTGGAAGCCAAGGCTCTAATGGAGAAGTTGGAGGCTGAGGCGAAGAAAGTTGCTCCGTCGTTGATTCGCTACACGAGTGCCGACGATTTTGCTCGGTACTTTCCCAAGTTAGCCCCTCTAGAGCAAATCACTAGCATGCATCAGGTGAGGCTCTTGTGGTGCTCGCCAGCCCCCGATGATGTCGTACTGGAGGGCATCCTGCTGGATGCAGGGCTTACCCACCAACAGACCAAGCTGTGGATAGCTGAACAACCTCTTGCCCAGAAGCAAAAGGTGTTCCAAGAGCTTTTTAGCAATGCTAAGCTTTACTCTGCGATGCCCAGAGGTTTTGAGCTAGCCGACTTCACTTTTGAGATCTGCTGTTCTGCCTGCTGTTTTGGGCAACTCAAAAGGCATAGAATGGGGACGATGCTCAAATCTGGTTATCATCCCAGCAAAGGGTTTGTAACCCCAGAGCTTATCAAATCTTTGCAGATGGATGCCCAGATAGACAAAGTGATAAAGCAGACTAACGACCTTTATTTTGAGCTGGAAGCCTACCAGAAAGGGCTTGGCAACTATATTTTGACAAACGCTCACAAAACGTCGGTGATATTCAAGACCAACTTGAGGGAGCTTTACCACTTTTCCAGATTAAGAGCTGACAAGCACGCTCAGTGGGAGATACAAGAGATTGCCAAAAAAATAGATATGTTGGTAAAAGATAAAACCCCTTTAGCAGGGCAAATTCTGGGAGGAAAAGATGAAGTTTTTGCTTAAAACGAGCTTGCTGGTTTTGGTGTTGTGCGGATGCGGTAAAGAAGTGATAAAAGGCAGGTATCGCAACATTTCCACGGAGATAAACAGCGATAATAGTATGTTTCAGTCGGATTTGGGCAGAAGAGGTTACTACTTTACAGAATCTTTGCGAGCTACAGCACCTTCGTTGGTACGCTGGCAATACCCTGTGAATAAAGAGGTTTACTCCTCTCCTGTGATTTATAATGGAAAGATAATCGTGAGCGACTACGAAAACTGCATCATGGCTATCAACTATAGCTCGGGGTTTTGCGACTGGGTCTTTCGCACCAAACGGCGTAACTCTGCCAGCGTGGCAGTAGCCAACAACACGGTGTATGTGGGGAGCTACGACAAATATTTCTACGCTATTAACGCTTCTAACGGCTCGCTTATCTGGAAGTTCAAAGCAAACAATTACATTACAGCCTCTGCCGTTGCCTACGAGGGCATCGTCTATTTCGGTAGCTGGGACGGCTATTTATACGCCCTTAACTGCAAGACAGGAGAGCTGGTGTGGAAGGTTAAACTGGACGGCAGAATCTACACATCGCCATCCATAGACGAAAAAAGCAGAGTGGTAATCTACGGCGACCGCAACCTGTACGCTAGCGATCTCATTACGGGCGAGGTCAAGTGGAAGTTCTCGACTCAAGATTACATAGAGACAGCCCCAGTGGTAGACGATGGTTGCGTGTACATCGGCAGCAGGGACTACAATGTGTACTGCTTAGATGTAAACAGTGGCAAAGAAAAGTGGAGCTACAGGACAGGCTATTGGGTAACAGGCTCTCCATCTATCTACAAAAACAAACTGATAGTTGGATCGTACGACGATTATCTGTACATCCTTGATAAGCGAAACGGCAAGCTCATCAGCAAGATAAAAAGTGGTGGAGACATCCAATTACCGACGATGGTGGTCGGTCGCTACGCCTACGCTCAAGATGTAGAAGGTTACTTCACGGCGATAGATTTGCTCTCCAATAGAGAGGTCTGGCATAAGAAGTTCACCAATAAAAAATCTTTGCCCTTGGTGTACAACGGCAGTCTTATCACGGTGAACAGCGAGTCTATTTTGAGGCTGGATTACCGGTAAACTTTTTTAGATGAGCCTAAAGATTAAAGAGGTTGTTAGCGGATCTCCAGCGGAAGAAATCGGCTTTTTGCCAGAAGACGAACTACTTTTTATTAACGGAGCTCAGATAAATAACTTCCTAGATTTGCAGTTTTACAGTGCTGATCCTAGCGTTTTTCTAGAATGGAAATCTGCCCACGGAGAGATGAAGCAAAAGCAGATTGAGTTGCAAGCGGCTTTGGGATTAGTGCCACATCAACATCGCTGCAGGGAGTGCCAAAACGACTGCGTGTTTTGCTTTATCCGCCAGTTGCCAAAAGGGATGAGGTCAACTTTGTACCTCCGAGACGACGACTTTTTATTCTCTTTCATTTATGGCAATTTCATAACTTTTTCCAATATCACTTCGCAAGATCTTAAACAAATTAAAGAACAAAATTTGTCTCCGCTTTATGTTTCCGTACACAGTTTAGATTTGGAAATTCGCAAAAAAATGATTGCTGGTAGAGGCATTTTGGATATTGAGCCCATTTTGCAAGAACTTTTTAAAGCTGGTATCCGCTTTCATTTCCAGATAGTGCTTGTCCCCGGTTACAACGATGGGCAAGAGCTGACTAGCACCTTGCAACGCTTGCAGAGGTTCGAGCCAGAATCGATAGGCATAGTGCCAGTGGGCTTGACCAAGCATCGCCAAGGATTGCCTCCACTACGAAAACTAACCCCACAAGAAGCCAAAAAAGCGATAGATACAGCCAGTAAATTTGAAAGAGTGTACTGTGCGGATGAACTTTATTTGCGGGGCGATTTGCCATTGCCCGATTTTGCTTATTATCAAGATTTTCCACAATTAGAAAACGGGATAGGTTTAGTGAGGCAGATGATTTCAGGCTGGGAAGAAAATAGGCAAAAATTCTACAGACTTGTAAAATCTTTAGACACGGAGGTTATTTTTGTTTGTGGAGAGTCTATCGGAAAGATTATTGAGAAAATAAGTTTGCAAATAAAGATTGACACAAAAATTTTAACGGAAGTGGTAAAGGTTAAGAACCACTTTTTTGGTACATCGGTAACCGTGAGCGGGCTTTTGACTGCGGAAGATATTTTGAACCAGATAAACGGAAGCAGGAAGGTCGTTTGCTTGTCTTCTTCTATTTTTAACACGCAAGGTGTAACTTTGGATGGAGAAAGTAAGGAAGAGCTAAAAGAAAAGCTAAATTGTTTTAAGCTACTGATAGTAGAAGAGCTTTTTAGAGAATGGGAGTTAATATGAGCAGGCTGGATTGGCACGAGTATTTTATGGAGATTACCAAAGTGGTAGCTAAAAGGTCAACTTGTCTAAGGCGACAGGTGGGAGCCATCATCGTCAAAAATAAGCAGATACTTTCTACGGGTTATAATGGCTCTCCCAAAGGGCTGGAGCATTGCAAACTAAAGGGGTGTCTGCGGCAAGAGCTGAAAATACCATCTGGGCAACGGCACGAGATATGTAGGGCAGTACACGCCGAACAAAATGCGGTTATCCAAGCTGCGGTGAACGGAGTGTCAATCTCGGGAGCGGTGCTGTATTGTACGAACTCACCTTGCAGCATCTGTGCGAAGATACTGGTAAACGCGGAGATAAAGAAAATTTATATTGCCGACGATTATCAAGACGATTTAGCTAAGCAAATATTACAAGAAGCGGGCGTAGAGCTAATCTTATTGAAAAGAGACTAAGAAGGAAGCGATGGAAGAGTTAATCCGAAAAGCTAAACTGCTAAAAGAGGCGAAGTCCTTTTTACTCAGATGCGAGCCCGCAGAGAAGAATAAAGCGTTGCTTTTGGTAGCAGATGAGCTATTGGCACAGATGTCGCCCATCTTGCAAGCCAATGCCTTAGATGTGCAAGCTGCCCAAAAAGCTGGAATGAGCGAATCGTTGTTGGACAGATTATTGCTGGACGAACAAAGGGTGAAAGCTATAAGTGAGAGCTTGCGAGAAGTGGCAAAACTAAAAGACCCAGTGGGCAGAATATCCGAAGGTTGGCAGATAGATAATGGACTGAAGATAAGGAGAGTGAGCGTGCCTATGGGCGTGCTGGGGATGATTTATGAGTCACGACCCAATGTAACTGTGGACGCATTCGCTTTAGCACTCAAGAGCGGTAACGCGATCTTACTAAGGGGAAGCTCTTCCGCCTTGCACTCCAACATCGCACTGGTGAGGGCAATAAAGCATGGGCTTGCCAAGAGTAGCATCTCGCCCGAGGTGGTGCAACTCCTAGAAAAAGCGGACAGGAAGCAGGTAGAGCAGATGCTTAAACTTACGCAGTACATCGACTTGATAATCCCCCGAGGAGGAGCTGGACTCATACAGATGGTGGTAAGCAACGCCAAGGTCAAGACTATCGAGACAGGCGTAGGCAACTGCCACACATATGTGCACGCTAGTGCTGACCAGCAGATGGCATTAAGCATTATCGAAAATGCTAAGACACAAAGACCGGGCGTGTGTAACGCTTGCGAGACGGTACTGGTGGACAAGATTGTGGCTAGCGAGTTTTTGCCAGCTTTGGCTCAGAGGCTTGCAGACAAGGTGGAGATAAGAGGTTGTGCCACTACGCAAGAGATGATAATATGCACGCCAGCACAAGAGAGCGACTGGGAACAGGAGTTTTTGGACTTGATCTTGGCAGTAAAGGTCGTAGACGGCATCGACCATGCCATAGAGCATATAAACCGCTATGGGAGCTTACATTCCGAGGCGATAGTAAGTAGCGACTATAACGCTTGTAAAAAGTTTCAAGTAGAGGTGGATGCTGCTGCGGTGTATGTAAATGCTTCCACTAGATTTACAGACGGTTCTGTGTTTGGCTATGGTTGTGAGATGGGTATCAGCACGCAAAAGATGCACGCTAGAGGACCGATGGGGTTGAGTGAATTGGTAACTTATAAATATGTGATCGATGGTGATGGACAGATAAGAGGGTAAAATGGGGAATGAAAAAGTAGAACAAGAGATCCGAAATATCTTTGGTAAAAATGGTCAAAAAGAGTTTCTTCTTTGGGAAAAAGAGAGAGCGGAAGAGCCAGACCAAATAGCAAAAGATATGGAAAACTTAGCACAATATGTAGACCACACCTTGCTAAAGCCAGAGGCAACAAAAGTTGATATCGTTCGCTTGTGTAAACAGGCTCAGGAGTACAAATTTGCCAGCGTCTGCGTTAATCCTGTATGGGCGAAAGAGGCAAAGAAGCATTTGCCAACTGTACCATTGTGTTGTGTGGTCGGCTTTCCTTTGGGTGCTTGCACGCCAGAGGTGAAGCTCGCAGAGACGAAAGAAGTTCTGGAAGCAGGGGCAAACGAAGTGGATATGGTGATAAATATTGGAGCTTTGAAAGATAACAATTTAAACAAAGTGCAAAAAGAGATAAACCTATTAGCTAGAGAGTGCCATAATTTTGGAGCAAAGCTGAAAGTTATAATAGAGACTTGCTTATTAAGCGAAGACGAGAAGATTATTGCTTGTTTATTGGCGAAAAAAGAGGGAGCAGATTTTGTGAAAACTTCCACAGGTTTTTCTACCGCTGGAGCTCGCAAACAAGATGTAGCCTTGATGCGTATGGTGGTCGGCAATAAGATGGGCGTGAAAGCCTCTGGAGGTATTCGCGATAGAGCCACAGCTTTGGCTTTGCTAAAAGCGGGAGCAAATAGAATAGGAGCTTCAGAAGGTATTAAGATTTGCCGAGGCGAAAATCTTTGAGAAGATTGTATAGAAATTAAAAAGGAGGCGGAAAATGAAAAAAATAGTGAAAGGCGAGGTTTTTTATTTTACAGATGCTCCTTCCTTGGAAAAAAATCCCCAAGAATTTAGTGTGTATTTGCCGAAAGGGGCTGTTTGCATCGAAGATGGTTATATATTGGAAGTAGGGCAAAGCGAAGAGATTGAAAAAAGATACCCTGATACAAGGGTTATAGATTATGGTCAGAACCTGATAATGCCGGGCTTTATCGACACACACATTCATTATCCACAAACAGAGATGATTGGCTCGTACGGGAAGCAATTGATCGATTGGCTGCAAAACTACACATTCCCTGTAGAGAGTCAATTTGCCGATGCAGAGTACGCAACAAAGATAGCTAAAATTTTTGTTAAGGAGCTTTTTCGCTATGGGACGACGACTTGTATGTGCTATGCTTCCGTCCATCCTCAATCTGCGGATGCTATATTTCAGGTCGCCTCACAGTTCAATATGCGGATTATCGCTGGCAAGGTGCTGATGGATTGCAACTGTCCTGAGTGTTTGGTGGACGACAAAAGCTATAAAGAGCAAACGCAAAAATTGATAGATAAATGGCACAATAAGGGTAGAGCTTTATATGCGGTAACCCCTCGATTTGCTTTGTCTTGTTCTGCAGAGCAGTTAAAAGTTTCGGGTGAACTTTTGCGAGAAAACCCGGGTGTGTATTTGCAAACTCACCTTTCGGAAAATAAGTTGGAGATAAAGACGGCACTGGAGATGTTCCCAGAAAGCAAAGATTACTTGGGGATTTATGAAAAATTTGGTTTACTTACTGATAAGACGGTGTTTGCTCACGGCATCCACCTGAGTGATGATGAATTGCACAGAATTGCTGACGCTAGAGCGTCGATAGCTCACTCGCCGACTTCTAATGTCTATTTGGGCAGTGGACTGTTTGAGATGGGCAGAGCCAATAAAATGGGCGTACAGACGACTATTGCTACAGATGTGGGTGCAGGTACTAGCTTTTCGCTTTTGCGAACGATGAACGAAGCGTACAAGATACAGCAACTCAATGGTTACCCGATGAACGCTTATGAAAGTTATTATAAAGCGACACTTGGTGCTGCTAAAGCCTTGCAATTGGGCGACAAGCTAGGGTCATTGGAGAAAGGCAAAGAGGCAGATTTTATAGTGTTGAGTTACAAAAAACCTAATTTGCAAAAGCTTCGCACAGATTATTTGCAAAGAGAGGGTAAGTGGGATGTGGAGAAGATGCTTTTTGGATTGCAGATGATGGGAGATGACAGAAACATTTTGGCAACTTACATTATGGGTGAGCGGATAGAAATAGATGAAGAATACAATTAATACAAGAATGGAGGACAGATGTTTTTAAGTGGTGATCAGATGAAGAAGGTCATATTGAAAGCAAAAAAAGAAAAATTCGGCATTATTGCCTCTAATGTGGTGTTTGACACATCAGTAAGGGCTATGATCCAAGGATATAATGCGATGGGTGCAGATGGATTGTTGCAAATATCTTCTGGTGCTTGTAAATATGCGGCTGGTGAGACTAAAGATTTGAATGTGGGTGCGAAGTTTATTTCCGATATGGTCAAGAATGTCGCCGGTCAATATAGCAAAAGTGGAGTGGGATTGAATATCGACCACGGAGCTCCCAAAGATTTTGATTTCATCGTTTATTGTATAGAAAATGGGCTGGTTTCCACAGTGATGATAGACGCCTCGCACGAAGATTTTGCAGAGAATGTGCGGATTACTAAAGAGGTGGTGAAAGTGGCTCACAAGCACAATGTGCTGGTAGAAGGCGAGATCGGTTATATCAAGGGTAACGAGGACGAGCTGGTGAGCGAAGATGAGCTTTACACCAATCCTCAAGAGGCTCTTGAGTTCGTACAAAAGACGGGCGTAGATTTATTTGCGGCGTCTGTAGGCACAAACCACGGTGTTACCAAGGGTTCGGATGTTGTGCTTAGGCTAGAGCTTATCAAGCAGATAGACCAGCTATTGGCTGCCGCTGACCTCGATGCGGGCTTGGTACTCCACGGTGCTTCAGGTTTAACAGTTAAACAGCAACAAGACGCTGTGGCTAACGGTGTGATCAAAATTAACAAAGATACCCGCTACCAGATGGAGATAGCTGCGGCTGTGCAGGCATACTGGGAAGTAGAGAAAGATGCGATAGTTTGTCCCTCAGATCTAGATGAGAAAAGCTACTCCCCAGATAAAGGCAGGTTTGACCCCCGTAAGTGGTTGGTGAAAGGCGAAAATGCTATGCAGTCGGCTGTGAAAAGTTTGGTGGAGATAGCAGGAGCCAAAAACACCTCAATCTTGTTGTAAAAAAGTAAAAAGTACGAAACGAAGGTAAAATCTTTTGCCTTCGTTTTGCTCTATTTATCGTGGAGGAAAGATGATAAGCAGGAGAGATTGGGCTGTCTTTGTAGCGGACAAATATTTTGCACAATTTGTGCACGACAGCTTAGCAGTCCACGAGGGTAACAACACGACTATAGCCCAGATAGAAGATATTCGTTATTGTCGCAATAGCCCGATAAGCGGTCGCTTAGAAGAGATTTTTCAAGCGAAGAGGATGGTCAATTGTTGGCAAACCATGTTAAATGAGGTGAAAAGCGAAGAGTTCGACTTGTCCGAGCAAAGATTGCGGAAATATCAGGGCATAATCGCAGAGAACGAAGCGTTGTTGTGGGGAAGCTTTCGGACAAGTGCTGTTTCTATCAGAGGAACAAAAATTTGGAAACCAATTCCTGTTACAGAGTTGGAAGGTGCTTATCAAAAGTTGCTAAAATCTACACAAGAGAACTCCGACAAGTTTATAGCTGCTGTAGATTACTATTTAGCTCTGTGTGATACGCAATATTTTTTTGATGGCAACAAGCGAACCGCTTTTTGTATGATGAATGGTTACCTTATTAGTAACGGATATTTGCCTGTAAATATCTCTCTCGAACAAAAGCAAGAGTACGACGAGCTGATGATAGCGTATTATGAGACAAAGGCAAAAGAGGGATTATATCGGTTTTTTGCAAAGCTCCAAAAGGAAATTTCTGAGAAGTTCCCGCTGGGTGAGAAATAAAAGAATGGGTGAAAACTCATTCTCTAGTTATAAATTTAAAAAGGTTTAGTATGAACTTACAGTATATGAAGTTGCAAATTTTGGCAATCGGCTTGATCGTGCTGGCTGGCTATCTAGGTGGAGTGCTTGCCAAAAAGCTCAAAGTCGGCGAGGTAATCGGGCAGATGCTAGGTGGCGTGGTCGTAGGTCCACACTTACTCAAAGCTCTGCTAGGCTGCTGGGCAACCCCTCAGGAGCTGCCTTCGATTTTGTTGGGTTTGTACAATTTCATCCATACCGATGGATTTCACTCTTACGAATCTGTTATCGAGAGCTTTCATTTTTTTGTCTTCCTATTTTTGGGACTTATCGCCTTTTCTCTGGGCGAGGAGCTACATCTGGACAGGCTAAAAGAGGTCGGCTTCTCGGCAGTAACCATCTGCTTGGTGCAAGGGGTTTTCACCTTTGTAGCACTTAGTGTCCCCTTTTATTTCTTCTTCGGGTTTTCTCTGATTAACTCGCTCATCATAGGCTCTATAGGCATCGCCACAGCACCAGCACTCACTTTTATTCTAATGCGGAAATTGAGAATAGAAGGCAGATTGAAAAACCTGCTAGCCAATGTTGTGGTGCTAGACGACTTAATGGAAGTCGTCTTTTTCTCCGTGTTCCTCGGGGTCGCCGTTTACATCCAGCTGGGCAAAGAGGTCAGCTTTTTAGCTCTGGGCAAGCATCTTTTGCTGGAGCTAGGTTTGGCACTGCTGTTGGGGCTGATTATCTTCGTGCTGATTTTTTTCTTCCTTAGGGGTAAAGATGCCCAAGACGAGGCGAAAGACAGCAAAGAGGAGAGGTTTTTGTCTACCTTTCTCTCCGATCACCCTACGCCTTCTGTGGAAGTTCTTTTGTTCATCATCGGCGTCGTCTCTGTGGGGATAGCTTTCAGCATCCACCTCAACTTGCCCTTTCTAATTACCGCCATCTTTGCAGGGTTCTTGGTGGCTAACCTCCATTACCACGCAATATTCGACTCTCTGAAGATAGACAATGTGATGCCCATCTTCAATCTGCTGTTCTTTGCTATCATCGGTGCATCCATCCAGCTGGAAGCGTTCTCGTGGGCGACCATCGGCTTGTCGCTTTCTTATGTAATGCTACGCAGTGTGGGTAAGTTGCTGGGCAATCACCTAGGTGCGAAGTACACACGGCAAGACCCTATGATAGTAGCCTTTTTCCCCAAATTGATGCTCCCTCAAGCTGGGATGGCAGCAGTGGAGACCATCTTGGTCGCCACAGTGCTAGCTGGCAGTGGAGGACAGGCAATATTCAACATCATCATCCCAGCTTTAGTGTTCTTCGAGGTGGGCGGTGCTCTGCTCTCCGAGAGGACACTCATCAAGTGGAAGAACTGGACGATTGGTGAAAGGGACGCTGTTTGTCAGACAACCGACAACCCCCCAAAGAGCCTGAGTCAGCTGATGACGGTAACACATCTGTGTTTAAAGGCAGACACCCAGTCAGAGGTGCTTACTCGTGGTCTGGACTCCTTACGAAGACAGAAGATAGTCCGAGACGACAATTGCCAAGAGATACTAAGCTCTCTTCTGGCACGAGAGAAACTTTCATCGACCTATATGGGCAAACGAGTGGCAATCCCGCACTGCAGACTAGAGGAGCTTGACCAGTCTTATCTGGTCAAGATTGAACTGGAGGAGGCAGTTATTTGGGATAAGAAGCAAAACTTGGTCGAGCAAGTTTTTTTATTACTAACAGGGGCAAGAGAGCCTAAACAACACTTGCAAGCCATAAGGGCGATAGCCTCGGGCATAGCAAGAACAGCAGCTAACAATAAGGAGTAACAATGGAGATGCAACAGTTCAAAGACACCGCCAGCCAACTAATCCTCAAAGCCAAACAGCTTGGGAGGTTGGTTTGACCTTGGCAAACTAAAAAATGAGAAAGCCCTGTTAGAAGCTAAGACCATGCAGACGGACTTTTGGAACAACACGGGCAAAGCTCAAAAGACAATAAAAGAGCTTAACCTCTTGAAAACAAAAGAGGAAGAGTTCGAGAACCTTTCCACAATTGTCGAAGATTTGGGGGTGTACTTGCAGATGCTCCAAGAAGACCCAAGCGTGCTAGAGGAAGCCTCCAGCGAGCTAACCCAGTGGGATAACTTCTTGCAAGAGCTAGAAGTAAAGACACTGCTCTCTGGCGAGTTAGATGCAGGCGACGCCATCTTGACCATCAATCCCGGTGCAGGAGGCACAGAGAGCCAAGACTGGGCAGAGATGCTCCTGCGGATGTACCTGCGTTGGACAGAACAGCGAGGCTTCAAGGCGGAGATAGTAGAAATGCAACCGGGAGAAGAGGCCGGCATAAAGAGCGTAACACTGGAGGTTAAAGGGCTGTTTGCATACGGTTATCTGGCTTGCGAGGCAGGCATCCACCGCTTAGTGCGGATATCGCCCTTCAATGCACAAGGCAAGCGACAAACCTCGTTCGCCTCTGTCTTTGCGTATCCACTAGTAGACGACCAGATAGAGGTGGACATCGACCCAGCCGACCTTCGTATAGACACCTACAGAGCCTCTGGCAAAGGTGGACAGTGCGTGAACACCACCGACTCTGCCGTGCGGATTACTCACACGCCCACAGGCATAGTGGTGCAGTGTCAGAACGAGCGAAGCCAGCTAAAGAACAAAGACCACGCGATGAAGATACTCAAGTCCAGACTTTACCAGCATTACCTGCAAGAGCAAAAGAAGGAGAGCAAAGAGCTGGAAGAGAGCAAGACAGACATTGGCTGGGGCAATCAAATTCGCTCTTATGTGTTCCATCCGTACCAGATGGTAAAAGACCATCGCACCAAGCACGAGGTAAAAAACACGGACAAGGTGATGAACGGCGAGCTAGACGGCTTCATCCAAGCGTACTTGCGACTTAGTAACTCTTAAGAAACTCAAAATCCTTGACAAAAATCACATCTGATTTTTTATATCAAGAAAAAGTAGGAGACACTTTTGAGAAAAAAAAGGCGACCATTTTAAAAAAGGGCAGTAGTTATAGCTATTGTCCTTTTTTTTGCAAAAAAAAGGAGAATTATGAAAAAAGATATTATAACGATAAGAAATCTTAAGAAAGAGGATATCTTTCAAATTTTGACCCTTGCCAGAGAGTTGGAAGAAAATCCACAGCCAAATCTGCTGGAAGGCAAAATCGTCTCTACTCTCTTTTTTGAGCCTTCCACTCGCACGCGACTTTCTTTCATCTCCGCAGCTCAAAAGCTGGGGGCGAGGGTGCACGGTTTCGATTCCAAAGAGGGCACTTCTGCCAAAAAGGGGGAAACTTTGGCAGACACTGTAAAAATGGCAGAGGCGTACTCCGACTTGATAGTCATCCGGCACTTTTACGAGGGAGCAGGCAGGTTGGCAGCTAGTGTCTCCCAAAAGCCTGTGATAAACGCTGGCGATGGGGCTAATCAACATCCGACCCAGACGCTTTTGGATTTGTACACCATCCAAAAAGAGAAGGGGAAGCTGGACGATCTAAAGATAGCTTTTGTGGGCGATCTCAAATACGGTCGCACCATCCACTCCTTGGCACAAGCGATGAAGTTCTTTAACGCTACGATGTACTTTGTTTCGCCAGAAAGTTTGAAAATGCCTGAGTACATCATACGAGAGCTGGACGAGGCGAAAATCGCCTATCACATCACAAAAGACCTCGACGAAGTTTTGCCCAAGGTTGACATCGTGTATATGACAAGGGTGCAAAGGGAGCGATTCCCAGACATAGAAGAGTACAACAAAATCAAAGATGTCTACATCATCAACAAAGAAAAGGTAGAGGGAAGGTGCAAACCAGATATGATAATAATGCATCCCTTGCCACGGGTAAAGGAGATAAGCAAAGACTTGGACGACACCCCTTACGCAAGGTATTTTCAGCAAGCGGCAAACGGCGTGCCGGTGCGGCAGGCTCTCTTGGCTCTTTTGTTGAATAAAAAGGGGGGAGCTAATGACTAACATCAAAATTAAGCCTATCCAAAATGGCACTGTAATTGATCATCTTCCTAGTCATCTTATCTTCAAGATTGCTCAAATTCTTGACCTTCCCAAGAGTCAGCATGTTATCATCATCGCGGGTAATCTGGATAGCAAAAAGATGGGCAAGAAAGGGATGATAAAGATTGAGGGAACTTTTTTGAGCAAAAAGGAGTTGGATAAAATTTCCCTTTTGGCACATATGGCTAGTGTGAATATCATCAAAAACAGCAAAAGGGTAGAGAAGTTTAATCTGTCTATCCCTAGCTCTCTCAACAACTTAGCCGTTTGCTCTAACACCAAGTGCATCACCAATAGGGAAGACGAATGCTTGGGCAGTAAGCTTCTGCTGGAAACAGGAGAAGAAGGCAAAAAGTATTATCGATGCTTCTACTGCGAAAAGTTAGTGGAGATAGCGGACATCAAGATAAAGTAAAAAAGGAGTTGAACTTGGTCAAAATAGAAGATCTAACAGTGCAAGAGAACGAAGCGATTGCGGAAAATCTTTTCCGCTTGAAGCTAGCAAAAGGATCGCTGGCTTTACCCAAAATCGGGCAGTTTTACCTCTTCAAGGTGGAAGGCAACACGCTTCGGCGACCTATCAGCATTCACCTTTGCGATGGGAAGTCGCTCCATTTTTATTACGCAGTCAAAGGGGAAGGGACGCAAAAAATCGCCAAGCTAAGAAGTGGCGACACCATCAGCCTGCAGGGTCCGCTTGGCAATGGGTTTCCAGAGTTCAGCAAGAAAAAAATCCTCTTGGTAGCAGGTGGCATGGGGATAGCCCCGTTTTTGTATGTAGTCCAGCAACTCGGACAAGAGAACGACTTAACGATGATAGCAGGGGCTAGCAGTGCCAAAGATTTAAAGGTGCTTGGCTCTTTTTCTGCTTATAACCTCAAGATTATCACCACGACCGACGACGGCTCGTTAGGCATAAAAGGAAGCGTCTTGAATCCTTTGAAGGAGCTTTTGCAAAGAGAGAGGTTCGATGTCGTGCTCTCTTGCGGACCAGAGCAGATGCTCCGTGCTCTTTCCAAAGAGTTGGCTGGCATCACCCATTTCGTCTCGTTGGAAAGGAATATGGCTTGTGGCACAGGAGCTTGCATGGGTTGCTCTATCAAGACCAAGAGCGGGATGAAGAAGGTTTGCCACGATGGTCCAGTCTTCTTGGACGAGGAGGTCTTTTATGAGTAAGCTCTCGCTTCAGTTTCTGCCGAAGCTAAGTTTTGGTAATCCGATACTCTCTGCCTCTGGGTGCTTTGGCAACTCTCTGAGCTACCTCGAATATTTCGACCCTAACATCCTAGGTGCTACCATCCTAAAGGGGCTTACCCTAAAACCACGAGATGGTAACTATGGGCAAAGAGTGGTAGAGACAGCCAGTGGGATGCTCAACAGCGTTGGGCTGGAGAACTTGGGGTACGATAGGTTTATCAAAGAGAGCTTACCCGAGATAGAAGCCAAAATCTCTATCCCTGTGATAACCAACATCAATGGTAGCACGCCCGAAGAGTACATCCTCTTGGCAAAAAAGTTGGATAAGCACCAGAAAATAGCCGCATACGAGCTTAACCTCTCTTGTCCCAATGTCAAAAGTGGCGGAATGAGTTTTGGCACGCAAGCAGAGACAGTCCGCGAGATTACTAAAGCTGTAAAGCAAGCCACGAGCAAGCCCGTGATAGTGAAGCTCTCGCCCAATGTTACAGACATCAAGGCGATAGTGTTGGCGGCTGCCGAAGGCGGAGCAGACGGCATCTCCTTGATAAACACACTCCTTGGTATGGCAGTGGACATCAGCAAAATGAAGCCGATCTTGGGTAATACCTTCGGAGGACTCTCAGGACCAGCCATCAAGCCAGTTGGGCTCAGATGTGTGTATCAGGCTCGGCAAGTAACAGATTTGCCCATCATCGGAGTCGGAGGCATCGCAAACGCTCGGGATGTGCTAGAGTATATGGCTGTGGGTGCAAACGCCGTCTCCATCGGGACGATGCTCCTTAGTCAGCCACTTTGTGTCGGCAAGATTTTACAAGATTTGCAAGAGTATTGTGAAAAAGAGGGCTTAAAGAACTTGCAAGAGATTGTGGGCGTTTGCCACCAAGCGTGAGACGCAGCCCAACAACATAAAAAGTAGGAGATAAAATGAAAAACCCAATTATCGTAGCTTTGGATTTCCCAGATATGAGCCAAGCTAAAGAGTGCATCGACAAACTTTGTAACAAGATAGAGATTTTCAAGGTAGGATTAGAGCTTTTTTTGAACACGGGCGGAGAGATTTTGGACTATCTGCAAACCAAAAACAAGAAAGTTTTTTTAGACCTAAAGTTCCACGACATCCCCAACACAGTGCTCCAAGCGGCAAAGTTCGCACTCAGCAAAGACCTGTTTATGTTTAATGTCCATACCTCTGGAGGTCCAGAGATGATGAAGGCTGTGGCTCGGCAGGCTAAAGGATCGAACTCCATCGTCATCGGGGTAACCCTCTTGACTTCGTTGGAGCAAGACGACATTTCGGCGATGTTTGGCACAGAGAAAGAGGTTTCGCAAGTCGTATTCAATCTGGCAAAGATGCTAAAAAGCTCCGGTTTGGATGGTGTCGTTTGCTCTGCGAAAGAGGCAAAGATGCTCAAAGCGAAGCTGGGCGACGACTTTATCACAGTTTGTCCGGGCATCAGACCCGAAGGCGGAGAGAAAGCCGACCAAAAGAGGGTGGTAACGCCCGCTTGGGCAATCAACAACGGCGTAGACTATATGGTGATAGGTCGTCCGATAACCAAGGCAAAAGACCCACTCTTGGTGGTAGAGCAAATTTTGGAAGAGATTAACAGATGACGCAAGAAGTCCAATCCCAGCGATGAAGACGCTCTTAAAAGACGCACAGGTGGTAACTTCTGGCAACCAGACCCAAAAGGTTGATATCCTCATAGAAAGCGGTAAGATAACCAAAGTTGCCCCCAACATCCCGGCAAGCGGTGCAGCTCTTATCGATTGCCAGCATCTCTTGGCTATCCCCGGGTTGATAGACCCCCATGTGCATATGCGGCAACCGGGGTTTGTTTACAAAGAGGGGTTTGCAAGTGGCTCTATGTCGGCTTTAGCAGGCGGAGTAACTACCTTTTTGGATATGCCCAACACAAATCCCCCCACCAACAGCCAGAAGCGTCTGAGTGCGAAGGTTGAGCTTGCCAAGAAAAATTCGCTTGTCAATTTTGGTTTTCACTTTGGAGTGTCTGCACGGTTACCAAAACTGCCTAAAAATATCGCATCTACCAAGATTTTTTTTGATGCGACCACGGGCAGCTTAAGGCAAACTAATCAAAAAGTGCTCGACTACTACTTCAAAAATTCGCCGACTGTTTGCGTGCACGCCGAGCACAAGAGCGTTGAGCTAGCACTTGCCTATCACAGCAAATATAGGCACAACAAGCTCTACATCTGCCACATCAGCTCAAAATATGAGATGCAAAAAGCTCTTGAGGAAAAAAGAGACGATAGCAACATCTTCATCGAAGCAACTCCTCATCACCTCTTTTTTAGCCAGCAAGATCAATCTGCAAAGCTCTATATGAAGCCACCTTTGGGCAGTCAGAGCGATAGGGAGTTCTTGCGAGAGTCGCTCCAGCAGATAGACACCATCGGCAGCGACCACGCACCTCACACACACAAGGAGAAGCTCGGCGGTAAAGCTTTCGGCATTCCCGGCACACAGACCATCTTGGTGGCAATGCTCAAACTCTGGCAAGAGAAACTCATCACTTTGCAGAAATTGCAAGCCCTCACCAGTGGCAACGCCGCAAAAATCTTTGGCATAAAAGATAAGGGGAAGCTATCTGCTACATACGATTCCGACATCGTGCTGATAGACTTGCACAAAACACAGAAAATCGCCGACTCGCAGATTTACTCAAAATCTGGTTGGACACCGTTTAATGGCGTTGAGGTTACAGGATGCGTGAAGATGGTGCTTCTGGCAGGCAAAGTAGCTTGTATAGAAAACAAAATAGTCAGTAATGACAAAGGAAAGGAGATAAATTTTGAAACGAGAAATTGCTAATATACTGCTGAAGACCAAAGCGGTAAAGTTGGACGCGAGCAACCCGTTTACCTATGCTTCGGGCATAAGAAGTCCCATCTATTGCGATAACCGAATTTTAATCGGTCAAGCTCAAAGAGATAGAGTCATCGAGCTTTTTTTGGAAAAACTGAGCGACTACGAGTTTGATGTGGTTTGTGGCACAGCTACAGCAGGCATCCCTTGGGCGGCTATCATCGCCGATAGGCTACACAAGCCCCTTGCGTATGTCCGCAGCAAGAAGAAAGAGCACGGCAAAGCCAAGGCGGTGGAAGGAGCCGAAGTCAAAAACAAAAAGGTAATCTTGATAGAAGACCTCATCAGCACGGGTGGTAGCAGCATCAAAGCCGCTGGCAACTTGATAAAAGAGGGTGCTATCGTGCAAACGATTGTCGCTATCTTTACCTACCAGTTCAAAAGTTCTGACAAAAATGCACTGGAGAGCAACCTCGAGATAGACACTCTCAGCGATTTTTCCACGCTTTTGTCTCTGGCGAAGCAGGAGCAGTATCTAAGTCAAGCTGAGTACGACTCTGCAAAAGTGTGGTCGCAAGACCCAGAAGGTTGGTGGGGAAAGCAGTTGTAAATAACAAAAAAACTAAGAGATATAAAAAAGGCAACCCAAGAAGGTTGCCTTTGTTGCTAGCAAAAATTGAGCTAATCTGTGATGGTAATTTCAAAAGATTTAGAAATATCTGTCTCAGAGATACTAATAACAAGTTTATATTTTCCTTTTTCAAGATTGCCAACAAGTGAGGTAGTGCTTCCATCAGAAGCATAAAGATTCTCGCCAGTTCCTGCATTGCCTGCGAGTTCGACTTGTTTCATGTTTAAATATGTTGCTACCCTGCTGCCACTTTCAGTCTCTAGACAAGCGTTTATCAAGAAGGTAACCTTTGCAGTGCCTGTGTTATCAATTTCTCCATAGCAACCAATGTTTTTGTCTCCATAAGTAGCTTTGGAAATTTCTTTGATGTCTTTGTTGCTTGCGATACTGGTAGAGTTTCCCATAAGAAGTCGAGAGCCAATAGAACTAATTTCTAAATCGTTTAAATTTGCACTAGTAGTAGCTTGATTATCATCGTCATCGTCATCGTCGTTGCCAAAAACATTGCACCCACTTATGGCAAGAGCCATCAGACCCATTACCAACATCATTTTCAAGAATTTTTTCATTTCTTTCTCCTTAGTTTTACTTTTTCAACAAAAAATTTATTTGAAAATAAAAAGTCAATAAAAAGTTTATATATTGATGGGCGGTACACAGCAAAAGGCAATTTGTAATTTTTAGGTTTAGCAGATTCTAAGAAAATAGGCAACTCAAGAAAGTTGCCTATAGTGCGTAATACAAAGATTTTACTCTACGGTAAATTGGTGTGATACTGGATAGTTAGGAGAAATAGTAGAACTAGCAGGGGTAACATAGTCGAACATATCCAAATCATCAAAATAAATTAGTATAGCTAAGTGGTAAGTGCCAGCGGGAGCATTAGTGATGTAATTTGTGTATTTTTTAGAAGCTGAGGGGGCATTTCCAAGAGAAGTCAACTTGTTTGCAACAGAGTTGTTTATGACAATCATATAAGACATTTTGGAAGCAACGAAGCCTTCAAAAAGAGGCTTGGAATTATCAATATAAAAGGTATAAAAAATGCTATCGCTAATTGTAGAAGAAAAGGAGTTTTTAGTTGTGTTATAATCGTTAGATGTTGTCTTTAGCTGATTTATGTCTAAATTATAAGAAGTATACTTTTTTGAATATACCCCATCCGAAGCAGCAAATCTATTTTTGTTTTCGCTAGTGATGGTAGGATAAATGCGTACAGATCCTGTTCCATAATCAAAAATTCCTCCTCCGGCTTTTGTAAAAGAACCTATATAGCTTGCTGTATCACCAGCAGCTAAAGTTTTTTCATCAGATTCAGTGGAACCTGTAAGAGAGGTGTGATAGGTATATTTAATTTCCTCATCGCTTGTGTTATAAATAGTCCACAAATAATAAGCGGTATCGACATTACAAAGATTGCTCTTAGAAGAAAAATATATTTCACCGTTAGTAGGATCTTTTTTGCCGAATTTTTTTACAACAACTTTGTAATATTTTGTGTCGTAGTTGACAGTAAACTTGTCTGAAGCCTCTTTGTCTGAGAAGACAGCTTTTACGGTATGCTCTCCTTTTTTAAAGTAATCACTAGCAGTGTAATGTCCACTAATTTTTTTCTCGCCTTTGTCTGAAGTCGACATAGTAGTAGAGATAGTTTTAACTTTAGCATCATCTATGTATAAATCATAAATAATGTAGACAGTTTTAGAAGCAGCAATTGTGATATCGATGGTTATATTAAAATCAATCGTGTTGGAGATATCATAGGAGTCTTCATCTAAAGCTAGGGCTTTTAACTCATAAACGGGATTGGTTTCTATTGGGGTGTCGTTTGTATCGTCTTCATTGCCACTAGAAGGTCCACATCCACTCACGGCTAAAACCACAAAGCCCATTACCAACATCATTTTCAAGAATTTTTTCATTTCTTTCTCCTCAATTTTGTCTTTTTTAGCAGAAAATTTATTTGAAAATAAAAAGTCAATAAAAAGCTTATATATTGATGGGCGGTACACAGCAAAAGGCAATTATTGGAAACTCCACACTAAAAGTATCCACCCCAAGTTAGCGATTTGTAATTGGCTGGTTAATAAATCTCGAAAAGAGCAAAATTTCTCAAATTGCTTAAAATCTGAGATAATAGAGGAAATAGTAGTTTGTCGCAAAAAGGCAAAAAATCGCTGGGGAGCTAGGCGAATTATTGACCATTTACAGTTAAATTGTTCAGCTTCAACTGTTCATAAAAAGCTCTGTGATGCTGGTTTGGTAAAGAAAAAGAAACGGAAATATCAGCAACGCAAAGATTTAAGTGAAATGCGAGCTAGGGCAAAACCTTTTGAAAAAATCCAAGTGGATATTAAGTATTTGACCGATATGCCAGAATTGTTTGAGGGGATTAAGTACAAAAATTATCCTCGCTATCAAATCACTGCTAGAGACTACAAAACTGGCATGCAATTTATCGGTTATTGCTATGAGAAAACAGCCGTAAATGCAGGGATTTATATCGATTTTTTGTCTAAAAGATTAAAGAGTTGTGGTGTTGATCTTTCCAAAGTTACTTTTCAAACCGACAATGGCTCAGAGTTTGTGAGTCCGAAGAAAAAGGGTATGAGCTTTTTTCAAAAAAGTGTGCAAATAAATGGTGCTAATCATTCGCTTATCCCTAAAGGTTCGCCTACTTTTAATTCGGATGTTGAGAGTGCTCATCGGCTGGTAGAGGATGAGTTTTATCTGATTGATGAATTTGATGATTGCAACGATTTTGTGCGTAAAGCACACAGTTATACGCTGTATTTTAACCATTTAAGAGGAAACAGAGGGCGAAAAGGTAAGACTCCGAAGCAAATTTTGCGGGAAAATTCTAGGAAGCCCAATTTTAATGTTTTGAACATTAGCCCAATAATCACAGATTGTTATTTAAAAGATATAGAAAAAATAAATAAGGGTGGATACTTTTACTGTGTACCGCCCAGTAAAAGGCAATTATTATGTTGACACATAATCAGATAGCGAAATTTTAGCTTTAAGATTCAAATAAGGAGGCTGACATGGCACTTACTAATCAAGCCAAAGAAGCAATCGTGGTAGAGTTTAAACTTCACGAAACAGACACGGGTTCACCAGAGGTACAAGTAGCTCTGATGACTAACAATATCAAAAATATTACTGCTCACTTGGATATTCACAAAAAAGATCACCACTCAAGAAGAGGTTTGCTAAAACTTGTGGGACGCAGAAGAAAACTTTTGGAATATCTCAAAGGAAAAGATATTGAAAGATATAGGGCTCTAGTAGCTAAGTTAGGTTTGAGAAAGTAAAAGGGTTCTCCCTTTTACTTTTCTCTTTATTATTAAAAAGGCTGACTAATCGTCGTAATTTTTGAAAAATAAGACAAAATACAGATTTTTAGCAATAATCAAAATTCTTGTTTGTAGATAAACTAAGGATTTTTGGTTATTGCTTTTTTTTCTGTTGTCTTTTAAAAAATCAAAGACAAGACGTGGTGTCTGCCAAAACACAAGGAGAAAAGAATGAATATTATTAGAAAATCGATGGAGATTTCTGGTAAGACCCTGACCTTAGAAACAGGGAGAATGGCAAAACAAGCCAACGGATCGGTGTTGCTGACATATGGCGAGATCGTTATCTTGGCAACTGCCACAGGCGAGAAACAAGCAAGAGAGGGGCAAGGATTTTTCCCTCTTACGGTAGATTTTATTCCCAAAATGTACGCTTCGGGCAAGATTCCCGGTGGATTTTTCAAGAGAGAAGCTAAGCCCCCAGTGAGCTCAATACTTATCGCCAGAGAGATAGACCGTGGGCTTCGCCCTCTTTTTCCGAAAGGGTTTAAGAACGCTGTACATGTAGTGTTGACAGTGCTTAGCTATGATGAGGACGCTGATTTGGGATCTTTGGGCTCTATTGCTGCTAGTGCTGCTTTAACCATCTCTGATATACCTTTTGCAGGACCGATAGCAGGAGCTTTTGTTTCTAAAAAAGGAGAAGAGATTGTTGTCTTTCCCAATAAAGAGCAGATAGAAGATTCTCAACTGGAGCTGTCTGTTTCGGGAACTTACGAAAATGTGAATATGGTGGAATCGGGTGCTTGGGAGCTTTCGGAAGAGGAGCTTTTGGACGCTATCTATATGGCTCACGACAAGATAAAAGAGATAGTCGAGTTCCAAAAAGAGTTCGCCAAAGATTGTAGCAAAGAGAAGTTCTCTTTTGAGGTGCACGAGCTGAAAGAAGAAGCTTTAGCTTTCGTGAAAGAGAATTTTTACGATAAGATAAAAAAAGCTAATGAGATTACCGAGAAATTGCCGAAGTACGAAGCGTTGGACGCTCTTAAAGAAGAGCTTGCTGAGATGATGGAAGCTAAACTTTCTGAGGAAGAGATCCAAGAGAGCGGAGCGGATTACAAAGAAGCTTTTGAAAAATATCTCAAAGAGATTGTGCGTGATTTGATTTTGGCTGGCTGTCGTCCCGATGGTCGCGACTTGGATCAAATTCGTCCAATCACAGTGGAAAAAGATATCTTGCCAAGAGCTCACGGCTCGGCTCTTTTTACTAGAGGAGAAACGCAAAGTTTGGGCGTGATAACTTTAGGTAGTCCCCGAGATAATCAGATGATAGATGATTTGACTGAAAAGCATTTTAAAAATTACTTCTTGCATTACAATTTCCCGCCATTTAGTGTAGGTGAGGCTGGATTTATGCGTCCTCCTGGCAGAAGAGAGCTTGGTCACGGACATTTAGCCGAGAGGTCTATGTACGCTGTGATGCCTAGTGGGGATGATTTTCCGTACACTATCAGAGCTGTTTCTGAGATTTTGGAGTCTAACGGTTCTAGCTCTATGGCGAGTGTGTGTAGCTGTTCCACAGCGATGATGGCAGCGGGTGTACCGATCAAAAAGCCTGTGGCTGGTATCGCTAATGGTCTTGTGATGGATGGTGATAAGTTCGTAATCCTCACGGACATCCAAGGGATGGAAGATCACCTAGGAGATATGGATTTCAAGGTAACAGGAACAAAGGATGGCATTACAGCCATTCAGATGGACATCAAAATCGATGGCATAACCAAAGAGATAATGAAGCTTGCGTTGGAAAAGGCGAAAATCGCTCGACTTCACATTTTGAGGAAAATTACCGAATGTATCGCAGAGCCTTCCAAAGAGTTGAGTAAGTATGCTCCAAAGATTGAGAGCATTATGGTTGCCAAAGACAAGATTAGCCAAGTTATCGGAGCTGGTGGCAAGGTAATCAAGGAGATTATCGAGGTTACAGGAGCGGACATTAACATCGATGACGATGGAAGAGTCTCTATCGCTTCGCCAGATGCCGAAGCGTTGAGTCAGGCAATGGAGATAGTGAAAAGTATCGTAGAAGACCCTAAAAGAGATGAGATATACGAAGGCGAGGTTACCCGAGTGGAAGCCTACGGAGCGTTCGTGAAGTTTATGTACAACAAGCAAGGGATGGTGCATGTCTCCAAAATGGACACCGCCCGCGTGGATGATCCTGCAGATTTGGTAAAAATTGGTGATAAGATTAAGGTTCGCTTTGTCGGCTTTAAGGAAGGCAAAATCAGCCTAGCTATGGACGGCATAGAGGGCAACCCGACAGTAGCCAGTTGTGGGGTAGACCCCAACAAAAGGACTGAGAGGAGACCTTCCGGCGACAGACGCGATAGCCGAGACAGCCGAGACAGAAGACCAAGAAGAGACTACAAAAAAAGAGATTAAGACAATTTCTTAACGATAACGAAAAGGCAGGATTTATCCTGCCTTTTTTTTCTAGTTTCCAACGAAAGGGAAGAGATTGACAATATTTACAAAATTTCGAGCGTAACTTATTTTGGATTTACAGCAAAAGAAACAGTTATTATATAGGGGAGAAAGTAAAAGATAAGATGAAAACAAAATCAATAATATATGTTCTGATTTGTGTCCTATTGTGGGCAATGATTCCTGTAGTTTCAAAATTAGGACAATCAAATCTTAATAATTACCAATTTCTTTTTTGGTCAAGCGTGATTTCATTTTTGACTTTTTTAGCGATAATCCTGATAAAGAAAAAAGTTTTTTTACTTCTAAGGCTTTCAGCTAAAGATTGGATTCAATCAATTGTTTTAGGATTGCTAGGAACATACTTGTACTATATTTTACTGTATTTTGGATACGCGAATGCAAAAGGCATTGAGGTTCTTATAATACAATACTGTTGGCCAATTTTTGTGATAGTTTTATCAATCTTGATTTTAAAAGAAAGACTGAATTTGCGAAAAGTGATTTCAATAATTCTAGGATTCTTCGGAGTTTTTATGGTTTTGACTAAAGGGGAATTGACTGATATTCACTTTGATAATTTTTTTGTTGATAGTATTGTATTGTTAGCAGCGTTCGTATTTGGGCTTTTTTCTGTACTCAGTAAAAAGGTTAAAATTGATTCATTATCTCTTGTTACAATTTATTTTTTAACCGCAACAGTAATCTCATTTATTTCAATGATTCTTCTTTCGGAATTTAAATTGCCGACACAAGATACGATTTTGCCGATTTTGGTAAATGGGATTTTCGTAAACGGGATCTCATATATTTTCTGGATTGGAGCACTAAAAATTGGTAAAGCCTCGTTTATGGCACCCTTCGTTTTTTTGACTCCTGTGATTTCAACTATATTGTTGATTTTATTTTTCAAGGAGCCATTTCTATTAGTATATATGATAGGTATGATTTCAGTAATTTTAGGAGGATTGATTAATAAAGAATAAAAAATGCTGTGCACAATAATGTAGAAAATTAATAGTGTTTTGAAGCGATGGTGGCGGTTTCTTCCTCTGCTCACTGCAAAAGTGGCAGTCCCAAAACTTCGTAACAAAAACGCTAGAACTAGAAATGAGAAACCAAAAGCTAGAAAGATAATACGGGAACGACCCACATTTATCGCTTTACTGGTGACGCGAAACGACTGCCACCTTAGGGAGCAGAGTGGACTTTTCTGCTTCGTCTTTTCGTCCATCCGAAAAGATGAAGACCCTCTCTGGTAAGAGAGTAAGACAAAGAAAAGATGGAGTCCCGCCGAAGGCTTAACTTATTTTGATTGACAGGAAATTGGAACAGCTATTATGCGGGAAGAGTGAGAGGATGAGGATATAGATGAAAAGATTAGATGAAGCAATAGAGAATAAACGAAAATATGACAAACAGAGTTGAATAAATGAAAGCAAACGAAACTAAAGTAGAAGACTTTTTATCTTCAAATAAAACTCAATTTGTAATCCCTGTTTATCAGAGAAATTATGATTGGTCGACAAGTCAATGCAAACAGCTTTTAGACGATATTTTGGAAGTAGGAACGAGCAAAAAAATGAATGCTCATTTCATCGGAAGCGTTGTTTATGTTCACGATGACGTTTACACTTCTTCCCGCATTAAGGAATTAACGATAATTGACGGACAGCAGCGTTTAACAACGTTGACTTTAATTTATTTAGCACTTTATCGTTTAGCTCACGAAATAAATAACGAAGCTCTTGTAAATGAAATAAGCGAAACTTATCTAATCAACAAATTTGCACCCGAAGAAGAGAAACTAAAACTTCGTCCTACAGAAAACAACGACAAGGCAATAAAGTACCTTTTGAGAAGTGACAAAGACGAGGAGTTTTGTGACTTTTCAAAGGTTATAGACAATTATAATTATTATAAAAGTCAAATTACTGAAGAGAATTTTGAATACGTTCTTAAAGGACTTTCAAAGCTTATGTTTGTCGAAATTTCACTTGCCCGTGAAAAAGACGACCCACAAAGAATATTTGAAAGTTTAAATTCAACAGGACTTGAACTTTCACAAGCGGATTTAATTAGAAATTACATTTTAATGGGTCTTAATCGTACAGACCAAAATAAAATCTATAATAACTATTGGGAAATAATAGAGAAACTTGCAAAGGATGAATCCTTAAATACAAGCAAAGTTTCCGATTTTATTCGAGATTATCTGACTTTGGCAAACAATAAAATACCGAATAAAAGCAAGGTATATTTAGAGTTCAAAGCAAAATTCCCAACAGCTGATTTACAAGGATTAGAAACAAATCTTACTCCCATAAAATCGCTTGTTAAGTTTTACAATAAACTGCTAAACCCAAAGAACGAAACGGACAAAGACATAAGATTACAGCTTGAATACATTAACAGGCTTGAAATTAATGTTGCCTATCCATTTTTGATGAAAGTCTATGAAGATTATTCTGAAAACATAATTGATAAAGCAACTTTCATAGAAGTTTTAGTTTTTATTCAATCATTTACTTGGAGAAGATTTGTAGTTGGGTTACCTACAAATGCACTCAATAAAATATTTATGACACTTTACGAAAAAGTGGATAAAAGCGAATATTTGTTGTCTTTGCAAAAATGGTTGCTTAAACGTCCAGGTTCACAGCGCTTTCCGAAGAACAAAGAAGTTATTGAAAGCCTAAAACTCAAAGATGTTTACAACATAAAATCTAAAAATAGAACTTATCTGCTTGAACGATTTGAAAATTTTGAGAATAAGGAACCAGTAATTATTGAAGGAAACACAGATATAACGATTGAACATATTTTCCCCCAAAATCCTGACCCAAAATGGAAAATAGATTTAGGGACTGATGAATATAATCTAATTAAAGAAACATATTTGAACACAATAGGAAACTTGACTTTATCAGGCAACAACGGAAAACTTGGAAACAAACCATTTGTGTTTAAAAGGGATTTGGAAAATGCAGGTTATAAAGACAGTCGTTTGTGGCTTAATAAATACCTCTCAATAGCAGAAAAATGGGATAAGGCTGAAATCGAAAGACGTTTTGACCTCCTTGCTGAAAGATTTTTAAAAATTTGGGAAATGCCAGCAATTGAATTAGATGAAAGAGACGAAAATAATGAAGTCAATATTTTTGAAGCAGAAGACCCGAAATTTAAGAAATTAGAATATGCGATTTTCTTCGACCAAAAAATAGAAGTTAATCAAGTTGCTAAATTATATGTGGAAGTTTTTAAGCAGCTTTTTGACTTGCAACCAGAAACATTTTTCACAACTGACTTGGCTGAAAAAATTACACTTACTAAAAACCCAAAAGAAGGGAATCCTCGGCAAGCGGTTGCAATAAATGACACATACTGCATTGAAGGAAATATAGACAATATTGGGAAATTTGAGAAAATTAAACACGCCTTAACAATATTTGATGCAGAAGACGAATTGACAATAAAGTATGCAGAAAATGAATAACGAATGCCCAATATTTTATATAAATAATGGCAGAGAATGTGCATAAATTCAAGGTTTGTAGCCCGCTCGAACTAAACATATCACATGTGGTTTTCAAGTATTTGACACAAATCCCCAGAAGTCACCAAAAAAATACTCAAATCAAGTAGCTTAAAATTCTTTATACCGACTGAACTACGCTAATAGCGATGTGCTATATCACCAAAAAAAGAACAAAAGTGATTCATAGCACGAGCAGTATTAGCGTGAGATGGACGGTTTAGGAATTTAGCTAATTGATTTTGTATTTTGAATTTACCTTTTGTGTTACTTTTCGCTTTTTTCATCAAAAGGGAAAAGTGACAAAGTTACCCACTATAAGCGGATACCTTTAAAGGGAAAAGTAAAAACCAAATCTGGCGAGCCATATAGCTCGCCAGTAAGATACTGAAATTATTTAATCAAAAACTCTTTATTGTAGTCAACTTCCACTTTTTCTTTAAGTTCGCCTTGCAGAAATTTCTGAGCGAGCATATTCTCCAAATTCTCTTGGATAGCTCTTTTTATTGGTCTTGCACCAAACTGCGGATCGAAGCCAATCTTGGCTAGAGCGTCCACAGCCTTATCACTAAAAGTAAGGGTAAACCCTTTGTCCGCTAGTCTGGTTTGCAATGTCGCTAACTCTAGGCGAACAATTTGCTTCACCTCTTTCTCTTTTAGCTTGTGAAAAAGAACCGTTTGCGAGATGCGATTGATAAACTCTGGACGAAAGTGCGACTTAATATCTTGCAAAACTTCTGCTTCCACATCTTGGCTGTTTTCGGCTTCCAGTAGGCGATTTGCTCCGATGTTGCTGGTCATCACGATGATGGTGTTGCGGAAGTTAACCGTGCGACCTTTGCCATCGGTGAGCCTGCCTTCGTCCAAGATTTGCAAGAAAATATTGAAAACATCGGGATGTGCTTTTTCTATCTCGTCAAACAAAAGAACGCTGTATGGGTGTCGCCTTACCTCTTCCGTGAGCTTGCCACCCTCTTCATAACCGATATATCCCGGAGGAGCACCTATTAGCCTTGCTACGGAGTGCTTTTCCATAAATTCGCTCATATCATAGCGAAACATCGCTTTGGTGTCGTTGAATAGCAAGCGAGCCAGCTCTTGCGTGAGGTAGGTTTTGCCCACGCCAGTAGGACCTAAAAAGAGAAACGAGCCGATGGGAGCGTTTTCATCGGAAAATCCACTTCTAGCTCTGCGGATGGCGTTGGACACAGCCACGATACCCTCTTTTTGCCCGATAACTTTTTTACTTAAAATCTCTTCCATATTGGTTAGTTTTTCGGCCTCGCTTTTTAGTAAGCGGTCTAGCGGAATGTTCGTCCACTTGGAGATAATCGTAGCGATAGTGGTAGCGTCCACAATTTTGCTCACCATCTGAGACTCTTCATTACTTTTGTTTAAAATTTGCTTGGCATCTTCTAGCTCTTTTTTCAGTGCAATAATTGTGCCGTACTTTAGTCGTGAGGCAGTTTCCAGATCGCCATTTCTTTGAGCAATCTCCATCTCCGACTTGGCTTTATCCAGCTTATCATTGATATCGCCTATTTTATTCAAACTCTCTTTCTCTTTTTTCCACTTTTCCATCATAATGGAAAACTTCTCTTTGAGGTTGGCTATCTCCACTTGAGCTTTTTCTCTCTTCTCTTTTGTTTCGTCTTTGAACGAGAGCTCTTCTATCTCTAGCTGTTGCAATTTGCGTTTCAGGTCGTCCAGCTCTTGGGGCATCGAGTCTATTTGCATCCGCACAGAGGCACACGCCTCGTCCATCAGGTCGATAGCCTTATCGGGCAAGAACCTGTCGTTAATATAGCGAGCCGAAAGCTTACCAGCAGCTATCAAAGCGTCATCTGTGATTTGCAAACCGTGATGTACTTGATACTTGTCTTTGATACCTCGCAAAATGGAAATCGTATCAGCAATACTCGGTTCTCCCACGATAACAGGTTGAAAGCGGCGTTCTAGAGCAGCATCTTTTTCTATATACTTCTTGTACTCGCTCAGGGTAGTCGCACCGATACAGCGAAGCTCGCCCCTAGCTAAAGCAGGTTTGAGCATATTAGAAGCATCACTTTGACCTTCGGCAGCACCAGCACCCACTATGGTGTGCAGCTCATCGATAAACAAAATCACCTCTCCGCTGGAACTTTCAACCTCTTTTAAGACAGCTTTTAACCTTTCTTCAAACTCTCCGCGATATTTAGCACCAGCTAGTAATAAAGCCATATCTAGCTCTAAGACGGATTTGTTCTTCAGATTTTCAGGGACATCTTTATCTATTATCCTCTTTGCTAAGCCCTCTATAATAGCTGTTTTGCCCACACCCGGTTCTCCGATTAGCACGGGGTTGTTCTTCCTGCGACGAGACAATATTTGGATAGTTCGTCGGATTTCGTCATCTCGTCCAATTACAGGATCAAGCTTCTCTTTCTTCGCCAAATCTGTGAGGTTACGGGTGTATTTCTCCAGCACTTGGTACTTCGCCTCGGGATTTTCGCTGTCTACTTTGTGGTTGCCTCTGAGCTCTTGGATAGCTTTAAGCAAATCTTTTTCTTTGATATTGTTTAAGACATTTTGGACATCAGCACAACTTTTTAATAATGCGAGTAAAATATGCTCAAGACTCACAAAATCGTCTTGAAATTGACCCGCAATCTTGTCAGCGAGCAATAAAGCTTTGTTTGCTTCGGCGTTTAGGTAAGCAGGAGAGCTACCCTCCACTCTTGGGTATTGGCTTAGTTTGGCTTCGACTTTTTCTTTAACCGCATTAGGTTGGATTTCCACCTTTTGGAGTAGAGTCGGCACCAGCGAATTTTCTATCTCCAGAGCAGCCTGCAAAATGTGCAAGCTCCTAATCTCTTGATGTCCGTATTCTGTAGCTAAGTCGGAGGCTTTTTGTAAGCACTCTTTCGACTTTATCGTGTATTTATTAAAATTCATTCTTCCTCCTAAAAATTTCGTTGCTAAAAATTAGCATTCTCAATGCTAGACTGCTAGCTTGATAACTTCTGTCAACTCTTTTTTATTCTGGATAATTTTATTTAGGGATAAAGATTGACTCTAAAATAAGAAAAATTAAGTAAGTTAAATTTAATTAAAAAAAACAGGAGAAAAAATGTTAAGTAGCTATTTCCCCCTTTTATTACTAATATTGTTAATCACTTTTATTGCCAAAGGAATTGTTATAGTCAAGCAGTCTGAGGTGATTATCATTGAGCGATTGGGTCGTTATTCTAGAACTTTGCAAAGTGGCATAGGCTTTATTATTCCCATCTTGGATAAAATCAGAACCATAGAGTGGCGGACATTACGCACTAATATGCAAGGTCAAACGGTTGTTTCATCCAGAATGGTGAGCAGGATCGATTTGCGAGAGACAGTTTACGATTTCCCTCGGCAAAATGTAATTACAGCAGATAATGTGGGCATCGAGATCAATGCACTGTTGTATTTCCAAGTGATGGATCCTGTGAAATCTGTGTACAAGATTATTAACCTGCCGAATGCGATAGAAAAATTAACGCAAACAACTCTGCGGAATGTGATAGGCGAGATGGATTTGGACAAGACGCTAACCTCTCGTGATACCATCAACGCTAAGCTGAGGGACATCTTGGATGATGCAACAGACAAGTGGGGTGTCAAGGTCAATAGGGTGGAGCTACAAGATATAAATCCGCCTAAAGAGATAAGGGAAGCTATGGAGAAACAGATGCGAGCAGAGCGAGATAGACGAGCCAAGATTCTTACAGCCGAAGGTAGCAAGATGGCACTTATCTTGGAAGCCGAAGGAGCAAAAGAGTCGGCGATCAAAAATGCCGAAGGACAAGCTCAATCTAGGCTTTTGGTGGCAGAAGCAGAGGCAGAAGCTATCGGCAAAATTTCTTCCAGCGTGCAATCCACAGGCACAGATCCTGCTCAATATCTGATGGCTCTCAAGTACATCGAGGCGTTCCAAAAAGTTACCAAGCAAGGCGATAAGACGGTAGTCGTGCCTTACGAATCTTCGGCATTGCTCGGCTCTATAAAGAGTATCAAGGATATCTTTGCTAAGTAGTTGTAATCAAACAAAATAAAAAGAGACTGTAAAAAGTCTCTTTTTTTGTTTGAGGCTGTATGTCCGTTATGAAAGAGGTATATAGCAAAATAGATTAAAGAAAAAGCTACAATAAAAAAAAGTTCAGAAACTATTAAGATATAAACAAATACAAAATTGAAACCAAAATTAATTCTTGACGGATTTCGACATTGGTTACAGAGAAGGGGAAAATAATGGGCAGACAAATTTGCCCGATGGAATAAAGGGAATAAATGAGGTTAATTCGAATATTATTATTTCTATTCTTATCAGGATTGCTACTATCCTGTGGTAGTTCAGGCGGTAGCACCAGCAATGACGAAGAGGTACCAGAGGTCTCCGTAGAGCTTGTTTCTCCTGTTAATAATGCAGTAAGTCAAGAGCTGGAAATCACCGCAATTTGGAGTGGTGAGGCTACTAGCTTTAACTTCTACTTTGGCGAAGACGCCTTGAACTTGAAGTTGATCAAAACTACTGCAAATACTAATTACACTGTGGACAGCTTGGAATACTCCACGACCTATTACTGGCAAGTGGAAGCCGAAAACGGAGAGACGAGCAAAAAAAGCGAAGTTTGGAGCTTCAAGACCCAAAAGAAAACGCTTTACTTAGACAATTTCTCCCCGCAAAATGGCGACACGACTGAACTTAGTGTTGACTTTAGCTGGCAAAGCAACGCCGAGACTTTCCTTTTTCTTTGGAAAAGAGAAAATTCGGAAGCAAAAGAGATAACCTTAACCAAAACCTCTTATAGGCTAGAAGACCTTAATTATGAGCAGCTATACTACTGGCAGGTGAAGGGCATAGATAAAGACACCATAATTGAAAGCTATGTTAATTGGTTTTACACAAAAGAAAAACCTCCCGTCTTTTTAACTTATCCCCCAAGAGATGCCGATTCACTCTTTACGAAGTTTTACCTCAAATGGGAAGGTAAAGAGCACCTTGTCGGGTTTACCGTTTACTTAGGTACAAATGAGAACGACCTAGACTCTCTGGGTATCATAGGCAAGAATACTGCAAGCAATCTAGACAGCTTTTGGTTAGACAGCTTAGCTTACGATCAGAAGTACTACTGGCAAGTGGTAGGCTCGGACAGCCTATCTTCTTTCTATAGCGAAATTCGTGCGTTTACCATCAAGAAGCAGCCCACCTTGGATTTGCTCTCTCCGCATGATGCAGACAGCACCGTGCCTGTCTATCCAGAGCTTATCTGGAGTGGCAAGTATGTTAAAAAGTACGCTCTTTTTGTAAAGTCGTCGCAAAATGCACAAGACACAATAGAGAAAGTTTTAGACTTTACAGAGAGCTCTTACAAGCCACAAAACTTGCAATACAGCACCGCATACTCGTGGCAAGTGATAGCCAACGATGGAGAGGTGGACACCATTAGCTCTGTGTGGAACTTTACCACCGTTGCAAAACCCACGATAAGTTTAATTTCGCCAAAGCCAGAAGCAGACTCCCAATTTACCAAGCTGGGTCTCACTTGGAGAGGCAGAGAAGATGTGGAGAAGTACTACATATACTTTGACACAAGTTCCACCGATTCAGCCGGTTTAAAGCTCTTAGACTCCGTAATTAACACCAAAACTGGTAGTTACGCCATAGACACCTATATGGTAAATAGTTTAGTTTATGAACAAAAATATTATTGGCAAGTGATTGGTAAAAATGCAAAAGCTGTCTCAGAAAGTCCCGTGCAGAGCTTCACCGTTAAGGGACAACCGAGCCTGAACTTGCAGTCGCCAGCAGACAACGCCACAGCACAATTCACCGACCTAGCCCTCAGTTGGAGTGGCGACAATGTTGCCAGCTACACGATCGCGTTGGGAACGGACGCAAACAATTTAAACAACACGCATTTAACCACAAACACCAGCTACGCCCCAGAGGGCTTGGCTTACAGCACCTCGTACTACTGGCGAGTTACAGCTCACGACGGGCAGGTCGACACCATCAGCGACACGCGGAGCTTCACCACCAAGATGCGACCAGAGGTAACGCTGAACTATCCCGCAGACGGGCAAGACAGCCTCTACACCGCGGACACACTCCGCTGGGCGAGCCAAGGCGACATCCAAAAGTACTACATCTACCTAGACACAGTTGGAACCAATATGAAGCTGCTGGACCCCATAACAGACGCATCTATAACGAGTTACAGCATAAGCGATCTGACCTACGGACAGACATACTACTGGCGAATCGTAGGCTTCGATGGACAGCTAGACACCGTCAGCACCTTGCGGAGCTTCACCGTCAAAGACAGACCGCAAGTTACAGCTCAGTACCCCGCAAATGGGCAAGACAGCCTTTACACCGCGGTAACACTTCGCTGGGCGAGCCAAGGTGGCATCACGAGCCATCGCATCTTGATGGGACCAAGCCCAAGCGACCTCGAGCTGAAAGCCTCCATCGGTAGCCAAGACAGCCTTGCCATATCGGGCTTAACCTACAGCAACACCTACTATTGGCAAGTCATCGGCAACGACGGCGAGCAAGACACCGCCAGTGCCGTTATGAGCTTCACCGTCAAGGGACAACCGCACCTGAACTTGCAGTCGCCAGCAGACAACGCCACAGCACAATTCACCGACCTAGCTCTCAGTTGGAGTGGCGACAATGTTGCCAGCTACACGATCGCGTTGGGAACGGACGCAAACAATTTAAACAACACGCATTTAACCACAAACACCAGCTACGCCCCAGAGGGCTTGGCTTACAGCACCTCGTACTACTGGCGAGTTACAGCTCACGACGGGCAGGTCGACACCATCAGCGACACGCGGAGCTTCACCACCAAGATGCGACCAGAGGTAACGCTGAACTATCCCGCAGACGGGCAAGACAGCCTCTACACCACGGACACACTCCGCTGGGCGAGCCAAGGCGACATCCAAAAGTACTACATCTACCTAGACACAGTTGGAACCAATATGAAGCTGCTGGACACCATAACAGACGCATCTATAACGAGTTACAGCATAAGCGATCTGACCTACGGACAGACATACTACTGGCGAATCGTAGGCTTCGATGGACAGCTAGACACCGTCAGCACCTTGCGGAGCTTCACCGTCAAAGACAGACCGCAAGTTACAGCTCAGTACCCCGCAAATGGGCAAGACAGCCTTTACACCGCGGTAACACTTCGCTGGGCGAGCCAAGGTGGCATCACGAGCCATCGCATCTTGATGGGACCAAGCCCAAGCGACCTCGAGCTGAAAGCCTCCATCGGTAGCCAAGACAGCCTTGCCATATCGGGCTTAACCTACAGCAACACCTACTATTGGCAAGTCATCGGCAACGACGGCGAGCAAGACACAGCCAGTGCCGTCATGAGCTTCACCGTCAAGGGACAACCGCACCTGAACTTGCAGTCGCCAGCAGACAACGCCACAGCACAATTCACCGACCTAGCTCTCAGTTGGAGTGGCGACAATGTTGCCAGCTACACGATCGCGTTGGGAACGGACGCAAACAATTTAAACAACACGCATTTAACCACAAACACCAGCTACGCCCCAGAGGGCTTGGCTTACAGCACCTCGTACTACTGGCGAGTTACAGCTCACGACGGGCAGGTCGACACCATCAGCGACACGCGGAGCTTCACCACCAAGGTGCGACCAGAGGTAACGCTAAGCTACCCCGCAGACGGGCAAGACAGCCTCTACACCGCGGACACACTCCGCTGGGCGAGCCAAGGCGACATCCAAAAGTACTGCATCTACCTAGACACAGTTGGAGCCAACATGAACCTGCTGGACACCATAACAGACACATCTATAACGAGTTACAGCATAAGCAATCTGACCTACGGACAGACATACTACTGGCGAGTCGTAGGCTTTGATGGACAGCTAGACACCGCCAGCACCTTGCGGAGCTTCACCGTCAAAGACAGACCGCAAGTTACAGCTCAGTACCCCGCAAATGGGCAAGACAGCCTTTACACCGCGGTAACACTTCGCTGGGCGAGCCAAGGTGGCATCACGAGCCATCGCATCTTGATGGGACCAAGCCCAAGCGACCTCGAGCTGAAAGCCTCCATCGGTAGCCAAGACAGCCTTGCCATATCGGGCTTAACCTACAGCAACACCTACTATTGGCAAGTCATCGGCAACGACGGCGAGCAAGACACAGCCAGTGCCGTTATGAGCTTCACCGTTAAGGGACAACCGAGCCTGAACTTGCAGTCGCCAGCAGACAACGCCACAGCACAATTCACCGACCTAGCTCTCAGTTGGAGTGGCGACAATGTTGCCAGCTACACGATCGCGTTGGGAACGGACGCAAACAATTTAAACAACACGCATTTAACCACAAACACCAGCTACGCCCCAGAGGGCTTGGCTTACAGCACCTCGTACTACTGGCGAGTTACAGCTCACGACGGGCAGGTCGACACCATCAGCGACACGCGGAGCTTCACCACCAAGGTGCGACCAGAGGTAACGCTAAGCTACCCCGCAGACGGGCAAGACAGCCTCTACACCGCGGACACACTCCGCTGGGCGAGCCAAGGCGACATCCAAAAGTACTGCATCTACCTAGACACAGTTGGAGCCAACATGAACCTGCTGGACACCATAACAGACACATCTATAACGAGTTACAGCATAAGCAATCTGACCTACGGACAGACATACTACTGGCGAGTCGTAGGCTTTGATGGACAGCTAGACACCGCCAGCACCTTGCGGAGCTTCACCGTCAAAGACAGACCGCAAGTTACAGCTCAGTACCCCGCAAATGGGCAAGACAGCCTTTACACCGCGGTAACACTTCGCTGGGCGAGCCAAGGTGGCATCACGAGCCATCGCATCTTGATGGGACCAAGCCCAAGCGACCTCGAGCTGAAAGCCTCCATCGGTAGCCAAGACAGCCTTGCCATATCGGGCTTAACCTACAGCAACACCTACTATTGGCAAGTCATCGGCAACGACGGCGAGCAAGACACAGCCAGTGCCGTTATGAGCTTCACCGTTAAGGGACAACCGAGCCTGAACTTGCAGTCGCCAGCAGACAACGCCACAGCACAATTCACCGACTTAGCCCTCAGTTGGAGTGGCGACAATGTTGCCAGCTACACGATCGCGTTGGGAACGGACGCAAACAATTTAAACAACACGCATTTAACCACAAACACCAGCTACGCCCCAGAGGGCTTGGCTTACAGCACCTCGTACTACTGGCGAGTTACAGCTCACGACGGGCAGGTCGACACCATCAGCGACACGCGGAGCTTCACCACCAAGGTGCGACCAGAGGTAACGCTAAGCTACCCCGCAGACGGGCAAGACAGCCTCTACACCGCGGACACACTCCGCTGGGCGAGCCAAGGCGACATCCAAAAGTACTACATCTACCTAGACACAGTTGGAACCAATATGAAGCTGCTGGACACCATAACAGACGCATCTATAACGAGTTACAGCATAAGCGAGCTAGCTTACGGACAGACATACTGCTGGCGAGTCGTCGGCTTCGATGGACAGCTGGACACCGCCAGCACCTTGCGGAGCTTCACCGTCAAAGACAGACCGCAAGTTACAGCTCAGTACCCCGCAAATGGGCAAGACAGCCTTTACACCGCGGTAACACTTCGCTGGGCGAGCCAAGGTGGCATCACGAGCCATCGCATCTTGATGGGACCAAGCCCAAGCGACCTCGAGCTGAAAGCCTCCATCGGTAGCCAAGACAGCCTTGCCATATCGGGCTTAACCTACAGCAACACCTACTATTGGCAAGTCATCGGCAACGACGGCGAGCAAGACACAGCCAGTGCCGTTATGAGCTTCACCGTTAAGGGACAACCGAGCCTGAACTTGCAGTCGCCAGCAGACAACGCCACAGCACAATTCACCGACTTAGCCCTCAGTTGGAGTGGCGACAATGTTGCCAGCTACACGATCGCGTTGGGAACGGACGCAAACAATTTAAACAACACGCATTTAACCACAAACACCAGCTACGCCCCAGAGGGCTTGGCTTACAGCACCTCGTACTACTGGCGAGTTACAGCTCACGACGGGCAGGTCGACACCATCAGCGACACGCGGAGCTTCACCACCAAGGTGCGACCAGAGGTAACGCTAAGCTACCCCGCAGACGGGCAAGACAGCCTCTACACCGCGGACACACTCCGCTGGGCGAGCCAAGGCGACATCCAAAAGTACTACATCTACCTAGACACAGTTGGAACCAATATGAAGCTGCTGGACACCATAACAGACGCATCTATAACGAGTTACAGCATAAGCGAGCTAGCTTACGGACAGACATACTGCTGGCGAGTCGTCGGCTTCGATGGACAGCTGGACACCGCCAGCACCTTGCGGAGCTTCACCGTCAAAGACAGACCGCAAGTTACAGCTCAGTACCCCGCAAATGGGCAAGACAGCCTTTACACCGCGGTAACACTTCGCTGGGCGAGCCAAGGTGGCATCACGAGCCATCGCATCTTGATGGGACCAAGCCCAAGCGACCTCGAGCTGAAAGCCTCCATCGGTAGCCAAGACAGCCTTGCCATATCGGGCTTAACCTACAGCAACACCTACTATTGGCAAGTCATCGGCAACGACGGCGAGCAAGACACCGCCAGTGCCGTTATGAGCTTCACCGTCAAGGGACAACCGCACCTGAACTTGCAGTCGCCAGCAGACAACGCCACAGCACAATTCACCGACCTAGCTCTCAGTTGGAGTGGCGACAATGTTGCCAGCTACACGATCGCGTTGGGAACGGACGCAAACAATTTAAACAACACGCATTTAACCACAAACACCAGCTACGCCCCAGAGGGCTTGGCTTACAGCACCTCGTACTACTGGCGAGTTACAGCTCACGACGGGCAGGTCGACACCATCAGCGACACGCGGAGCTTCACCACCAAGGTGCGACCAGAGGTAACGCTAAGCTACCCCGCAGACGGGCAAGACAGCCTCTACACCGCGGACACACTCCGCTGGGCGAGCCAAGGCGACATCCAAAAGTACTGCATCTACCTAGACACAGTTGGAGCCAACATGAACCTGCTGGACACCATAACAGACACATCTATAACGAGTTACAGCATAAGCGATCTGACCTACGGACAGACATACTACTGGCGAGTCGTAGGCTTTGATGGACAGCTAGACACCGCCAGCACCTTGCGGAGCTTCACCGTCAAAGACAGACCGCAAGTTACAGCTCAGTACCCCGCAAATGGGCAAGACAGCCTTTACACCGCGGTAACACTTCGCTGGGCGAGCCAAGGTGGCATCACGAGCCATCGCATCTTGATGGGACCAAGCCCAAGCGACCTCGAGCTGAAAGCCTCCATCGGTAGCCAAGACAGCCTTGCCATATCGGGCTTAACCTACAGCAACACCTACTATTGGCAAGTCATCGGCAACGACGGCGAGCAAGACACAGCCAGTGCCGTTATGAGCTTCACCGTTAAGGGACAACCGAGCCTGAACTTGCAGTCGCCAGCAGACAACGCCACAGCACAATTCACCGACTTAGCCCTCAGTTGGAGTGGCGACAATGTTGCCAGCTACACGATCGCGTTGGGAACGGACGCAAACAATTTAAACAACACGCATTTAACCACAAACACCAGCTACGCCCCAGAGGGCTTGGCTTACAGCACCTCGTACTACTGGCGAGTTACAGCTCACGACGGGCAGGTCGACACCATCAGCGACACGCGGAGCTTCACCACCAAGGTGCGACCAGAGGTAACGCTAAGCTACCCCGCAGACGGGCAAGACAGCCTCTACACCGCGGACACACTCCGCTGGGCGAGCCAAGGCGACATCCAAAAGTACTACATCTACCTAGACACAGTTGGAACCAATATGAAGCTGCTGGACACCATAACAGACGCATCTATAACGAGTTACAGCATAAGCGAGCTAGCTTACGGACAGACATACTGCTGGCGAGTCGTCGGCTTCGATGGACAGCTAGACACCGCCAGCACCTTGCGGAGCTTCACCGTCAAAGACAGACCGCAAGTTACAGCTCAGTACCCCGCAAATGGGCAAGACAGCCTTTACACCGCGGTAACACTTCGCTGGGCGAGCCAAGGTGGCATCACGAGCCATCGCATCTTGATGGGACCAAGCCCAAGCGACCTCGAGCTGAAAGCCTCCATCGGTAGCCAAGACAGCCTTGCCATATCGGGCTTAACCTACAGCAACACCTACTATTGGCAAGTCATCGGCAACGACGGCGAGCAAGACACCGCCAGTGCCGTTATGAGCTTCACCGTTAAGGGACAACCGAGCCTGAACTTGCAGTCGCCAGCAGACAACGCCACAGCACAATTCACCGACCTAGCCCTCAGTTGGAGTGGCGACAATGTTGCCAGCTACACGATCGCGTTGGGAACGGACGCAAGCAATTTGAGCAACACGCATTCAACCACAAACACCAGCTACGCCCCAGAGGGCTTGGCTTATAGCACCTCGTATTACTGGTATGTGGTAGCTAGCGATGGCGATGTCGACACCATCAGCCCTATGCGGAGCTTCACCACCAAGATGCGACCAGAGGTAACGCTGAACTATCCCGCAGACGGGCAAGACAGCCTCTACACCGCGGACACACTCCGCTGGGCGAGCCAAGGCGACATCCAAAAGTACTACATCTACCTAGACACAGTTGGAACCAATATGAAGCTGCTGGACACCATAACAGACGCATCTATAACGAGTTACAGCATAAGCGAGCTAGCTTACGGACAGACATACTGCTGGCGAGTCGTCGGCTTCGATGGACAGCTGGACACCGCCAGCACCTTGCGGAGCTTCACCGTTAAGGGTGAGCCGAAAGTTACTCTCATATCTCCCGAAGGAGGGGAAGAAGAGGTGGAAAGAAGTCTTTCTTTGAAATGGAGCGGGGCAAATGTTGACGATTACACCATATTTGTCGGCACGGTCAAAGACAGCTTGGTAGAGAAATCTACAGCTCAAGAAGATACCACATATCTTTTAAGCGAGCTAGATTATGGGCAAACTTATTACTGGCAAATCGTTGGAACCGATGGACAAATCTCGGTAAACAGCTATATAGATAGTTTTACCGTCAAAAATTTTGTAACCACATCTATTCTTTCCCCTGTTTCTGGAGAAAATGTTTATAAATTTGGAATTGAGCTAGATTGGGATGGAGAAATGGAGTTTAGCGATCTTTATTTTGGATCCTCTCCAGAAAATTTAGTCAAAATTGATTCGCAGATGACGACTACTAGTTACTTTTTGCCAGAGCAAGATTACGATTCTGAGTATTATTGGAAAGTAGTAGGTAGAGTCGGCAAAACCACCTGTTCTACGGGCGTTTATTCTTTCAAGACAAATCTGGTAAACAGAACCATGTTGGACTCTTTGATTGATGCAAATGTAGATATTACTGGGGCAAATGTTACACCTGTTATCGATATGAGCGATCTCTTTTTAGGGAATGCCGAGTTCAACCAAGATATCAGCGGATGGGATGTGAGCAATGTTACCGATATGGGGCATATGTTTTATGGAGCAAAATCTTTTAACCAAGACATCAGTAAATGGGAAGTGGGAAATGTTACCGATATTAGATCTATATTTGCAGGAGCTACGGTGTTCGACCAAGATATCAGTGGCTGGGATGTTGCACAAGTAAACTTCGCTAACCTAGATAGTCTATTTACCTTTGATAATAACACGCCAGAAACTTGGATGGGCGAAGAAAAACCAGCTTTTGGTATAGCTTTAACAGGAAAAGAAGAAGTGGCAAAGATGATAGCCTTTAGAAAAAATGTAACCAAGATAGATGTTTCAGCGGTTACAGATATGAGTCACTTGATGGACTCTGTGGCTAGCTACCTTGGACAAGAAATAAGTAATTGCTCAATAGTGCAAGAGTTCAACCAAGATATCAGTGGATGGGATGTGAGCAATGTTACCGATATGAGGGCTATGTTAGCAGGGGCTAGTAGTTATGACCAAGATATCAGTGGCTGGGATGTTGCACAAGTAAACTTCGCTAACCTAGATAGTCTATTTACCTTTGATAATAACACGCCAGAAACTTGGATGGGCGAAGAAAAACCAGCCTTTGGTATAGCTTTAACAGGAAAAGAAGAAGTGGCAAAGATGATAGCCTTTAGAAAAAATGTAACCAAGATAGATGTTTCAGCGGTTACAGATATGTCTGCACTAATGTGCGAAGTGGCTAGCTATCTTGGACAAGAAGATCGTAATTGCCCAATAGTGCAAGAGTTCAACCAAAATATCAGCGGATGGAATGTGAGCAATGTTACCGATATGAGGCATATGTTTTGTGAAGCAAAATCTTTTAACCAAGACATCTGTCGATGGAATGTGGAAAAGGTTACTTGTATGAATTCTATGTTTGAAAAAGCAGAATCTTTTAACCAACTCATCCATTATTGGAAAGTGGACAATGTTGACGACATGGAAGACATGTTTTGTTTTGCAACCTCTTTCAACAAAGATATCAGTAGGTGGAATACAGAGAATGTTACCAATATGAGGTATATGTTTTACGCAGCAACCAGCTTCAACCAAAATATCAGTAACTGGAAAGTGGACAAAGTTGAAGATAGTCATGGTTTTAGTCAAGAAGCTTGCGAAAAATGGAGCAAAACTTGGAAACCAACTTTCCCACCAAATAGTTTATAAAAATAAAAAATGAGAGAGCTTATTAAAAATCTTGTCAAAATACTAATCATCTGTTGGAGTTGCGGTGGTGGTATCACTTATAGCTAGAAAAGAAGTGCGGAGCTTCACCGTAGAGTAGCAACTTTAGTAATATGAACCTTGACGATATTCGGTAAGTAAAGATTAAAAAAGAGACTGTAAAAAGTCTCTTTTTTTTGGAGAGTTCTCATCTTTTAGGCTTTATTTGTAAACAAAATGAAAGAGAAAGGGATATTATTTGGAAACTCCACACTAAAAGTATCCACCCCAAGTTAGTGATTTGTAATTGGCTGGTTTATGATAAAATGGAAAAGTTAATTAGAAAAATGGAGAAATAGTCTGTAAAAAAAATGGTCAAATCAGCCGTGAGAGCTGTAATTTGACCATTATGAATAAATATATAGACAATTTGAAAATTATGAGTAGAAAAGACAAGAAATTTTATCGGAAAAATTTGGTGAAATTTGCAAATGAAACATCTATTTCCGCTGCAGCTAGAGAATTTGAGACCACTAGAAAAACTGTGCGAAAGTGGGTCAAAGCCTATAAAGAAAAGGGCGAGGATGGTCTGGTTAATAAATCTCGAAAAAAGCAAAATTTCCCAAATCGCTTAAAATCTGAGATAATAGAGGAAATAGTAGTTTGTCGCAAAAAGGCAAAAAATCGCTGGGGAGCTAGGCGAATTATTGACCATTTGCAGTTAAATTGTTCAGCTTCGACTGTTCATAAAAAGCTCTGTGATGCTGGTTTGGTAAAGAAAAAGAAACGGAAATATCAGCAACGCAAAGATTTAAGTGAAATGCGAGCTAGGGCAAAACCTTTTGAAAAAATCCAAGTGGATATTAAGTATTTGACCGATATGCCAGAATTGTTTGAGGGGATTAAGTACAAAAATTATCCTCGCTATCAAATCACTGCTAGAGACTACAAAACTGGTATGCAATTCATCGGTTATTGCTATGAGAAAACAGCCGTAAATGCAGGGATTTATATCGATTTTTTGTCTAAAAGATTAAAGAGTTGTGGTGTTGATCTTTCCAAAGTTACTTTTCAAACCGACAATGGCTCAGAGTTTGTGAGTCCCAAGAAAAAGGGTTTGAGCTTTTTTCAAAAAAGTGTGCAAATAAATGGTGCTAATCATTCGCTTATCCCCAAAGGTTCGCCCACTTTTAATTCTGATGTTGAAAGTGCTCATCGGCTGGTAGAGGACGAGTTTTATCTGATTGATGAATTTGATGATTGCAACGATTTTGTGCGTAAAGCACACAGTTATACGCTGTATTTTAATCATTTTAGAGGAAACAGAGGGCGAAAAGGTAAGACTCCGAAGCAAATTTTGCGGGAAAATTCTAGGAAGCCCAATTTTAATGTTTTGAACATTAGCCCAATAATCACAGATTATTATTTAAAAGATATAGAAAAAATAAATAAGGGTGGATACTTTTACTGTGTACCGCCCAGAAAGGGATATTATTATCCTTGACAGAAATCTCGTTGGGCAAACTTCCGAGCGATTAAATAGATTTGAGGAATATGAACACAATTTTTAAACCAAAGTTATTTTCACTTTTGAAGTTGGGAATAACCAAGAAACAAATTTCATCGGATATAATGTCGGGGATAGTTGTTGGCATTGTGGCTTTGCCGCTGGCTATAGCTTTCGCCGTAGCCTCGGGTGTCTCTCCAGAGAAGGGCATCATCACTGCTGTCGTTGCAGGGTTTATCATTTCTTTCTTGGGAGGTAGTCGGGTGCAGATCGGCGGTCCCACAGGGGCTTTCATCGTTATCGTCTACGGCATTGTGCAGCAGTACGGGCTGGGCGGTTTGCTCATCTCCACAGTCTTGGCAGGTCTTATTATGATAGCTTTCGGACTTTTGCGATTGGGTACGGTGCTCAAATATTTCCCGCATCCTCTGATAGTGGGCTTCACAAGTGGCATAGCTTTGGTGATACTCTCCACGCAAATCCCTGACGCTCTGGGCTTGCCCATCGACTCTTTGCCAGCGGGGTTCCAACAGAAATGGAGTGTTTATTTCCAGCATCTGCACTTGCTCAACTGGACGGCACTGGCTCTCACAGCTCTGACTATTGCCATCGTCATCTTTTCCAAAAAATTTATCGCCAAGGTGCCCGGCTCTTTCATCGCCATCTTGGTTGTTACGCTCTTGGTAAGTATCTTCGATTTGAATGTTACCACCATCGAGACCTTCTTTGGTTCAATCCCTAGGGACATCAGCTTTCAGATGCCACACTTCTCCTTGGGCGACCTAACTCTTTACCTCAAACCCGCTATCACTATAGCATTGCTGGGTAGTATAGAATCTTTGCTCTCTGCGGTGGTGTCCGATGGCATGATCGGTGGTAAGCATCGCTCCAACACAGAACTCATCGCTCAGGGTGTTGCCAATGTCATCACCCCCTTTTTGGGTGGAATACCCGCCACAGGAGCGATTGCTCGTACTGCGACCAATGTCAAGAACGGAGGCAGAACTCCCATCTCTGGGATGGTGCATGCCATTACTTTGCTGCTGATAATGCTCTTTTTGGGTAGCTGGGCAAAGCTAATACCCATGTGCTGCCTTGCGGGGATGCTGCTGGTAGTCTCGTACAATATGAGTGAGTGGAAGTCTTTCGTCTCCATCTTGCACGGTTCGTATTTCGATGTAATCGTCTTGCTCTTCACCTTCGCTATCACCGTCTTTTACGATCTGACACTGGCGATAGAAGTCGGTGTTGTCCTTTCTGCGGTGCTCTTTATGAAGAGGATGTCCGACATTAGCGAGAAGAAAATCGACGATGTCGTGGACAGAGACATCATAGAAAATTATCCCAACTTGCCTGAAGGATTGCTCATCTACGAGATAAGTGGACCGTTGTTCTTCGCTTCTGCCAGAAGATACTCAGAAGCCTTGCAAGAGGCGGGTTTGCGTTGTCAAGTATTAGTAATCCGGATGCGTCATGTTTCTTTTGTTGACCAAACAGGTTTACGCAATCTGGGCAATGTTTTAGCTATCCTTAAGCGTAAACATATTAGAGTGCTGATATCTGGTGTAAATAACCAAGTTAGAGCAGATTTCAGCAAGTTTGGCATCGACAAAGCCCTCACGCACGACTCTATCTTCGATAGTTTCGGCAAGTCGATAGAAAAAGCAAAAAGGCTATTAGAGAGAAATAGGCAATAAATTTTGCGTTCGGTCTTTAGCTTTGTCAGCGTAATTGCATAGGTAAGAGAAGACAGGTTTTTTTGTAAATGTGTCTAAAAAAAAGCTCTTTTTTGGCTAAATAGTTGTCAGTAGGGCAGTAACAAGAAAAAAGTTAAACACAATGTGAGCAAACCCCCAAAACTAAAGGGTTAGCGGGCACGTTAAAAGGCTATCTGCTTAAAATCCAATAAGTTAAAAATTGTGGATAAGTGCAATCAAAATGTGGACAAGTAAGAGGATATATTCACTATCTCTCTCTAATTCAATGAAAAACAGTAGAAAAAGACGCTCACTAAAAAATTCTTTTTTGTCTTGTCAGAAAACAAGTAAATTAAAAAAAATCTAAAACTAAAATGAGGAAAAAATTTATGGGGAACGAAATTTTATGGTTTGCATTTATGCTGGTTAACTTCGGTCTGATTTTAGGATTTTACCGGTGTTTTGGCAAAGCTGGACTTTACGCTTGGATACCTATGTGCACTATCTTGGCAAATATCCAAGTGCTGAAAACGGTCGAGTTTTTCGGCTTGGTAGCGACTCTGGGCAATATCATGTACGCCACGGGGTTCTTGGCTACGGATATCTTGAGCGAGAACCACGGCAAAAAAGCTGCCACAAAGGGGATGCTACTCGGCTTTGGCTCTATGGTGGTGATGCTGGTCGTGATGCAGATAGCACTGCTGTTCATCCCGCACGAGAGCGACTTTATCCAAGGTAGCTTGCAAAAAATATTTGGAATAATGCCCCGTATAGTGGCAGGCTCTATCGTTGCTTATCTCATCAGTCAGTACCACGACATATGGGCTTACACTTTTTGGAAAAAAAGAACGGGCAAGATTTGGGTCGCCAACAATTTTTCTACGATGATTAGTCAGTTAATAGACTCGCTTGTGTTCGCTTTTATCGCTTTTTTTGGGGTTTTCCCTCTAGAAGTTTGGTGGCAGATTGTGCTGACAACTTACCTTTTCAAATGGCTTACAGCTCTGGTGGACACCCCTTTTCTTTATTTATCCAAAAAAATAGGACAAAAGATTTGACATAGAAACTAACAGGTACGGAAATTGAACGGTAATCTTTCTAAAAATTAAAGAAAGGAAGATTGAAAAATTTAAACTAAAGGAGATTCATGATGAGCGTAGCTAAACAAATCATGGAGTTGGCAGAAAAGTATAGAGATTATACTGCTCAAAATCTTGCCAAATTAGTAAACATTCCTTCGGAAAGTATGCAAGAAGAAGGTGTGCAAAAAGAACTCAAAAGACAAATGGAAGAGGCTGGATTTGACGAAGTAGTCATCGACGGACTTGGTAATGTTTTGGGTCGCGTAGGTAATGGACCAATCGTGCTGGCTGTGGACGGACATATGGACACAGTAGGCGTGGGTAACATGGACAACTGGGATTTCGATCCTTATTGTGGAACTATCAAAGACGGTAAAATCTTTGGTCGTGGAACTGTTGACCAAGAAGGTGGACCTGCTGCTGCTGTTACTTCTGGACGCATTCTCAAAGAACTCGGTCTTGGCGACAAGGTTACTCTTTGGGTTGTTGGTTCTGTTATGGAAGAAGATTGTGATGGTCTTTGCTGGAACTATATCGTGGAAGAGCACGGTTTAAAACCAGATTTTGCTATCTCTACCGAGCCTACTAATATGAACATCTATCGTGGACACCGTGGTCGTATGGAAATTGGCGTCTCTTTCCGTGGCATCTCTTGTCATGGTTCTGCTCCAGAGCGTGGCAAAAACGCTATCTATATGGCTTCTAAAGTTCTTGTAGAAATTGAAAAATTGAACGAGAATTTGCAACCTGATGAAGGAAACTTCTTGGGCAAAGGAACTGTAACCGTTTCTCACATCGAGTCAGGTTCTCCATCACTTTGTGCAGTAGCTGATTATGCTTATTTCCATTTGGATCGTCGTCTTACTTGGGGCGAAACAGAAACTTCTGCTTGCAAAGAGATCCAAGATATCATCGACAGACTCGGTTTCACCGCTGAGGCTAAAGTTGAAGTTTTGGAATACAAAGAGAAAGCTTGGACAGGTCTTGAGTACGGGATGAAAAAATATTTCCCAACTTGGAAATTGGAAGAGTCTGAGCCAGTGGTACAAGTTGGTGTTAAATCTTTCAAAGAACTCTTTAACAAAGATCCAAAAGTGGACAAATGGACATTCTCTACCAATGGTGTAACCATCAACGGTAAGCACGGCATTCCGATGATTGGCTTCGGACCAGGTAACGAGGTGTTGGCACACGCTCCTAACGAGTGGTGTCCTATCGAAGACCTCGTGATGGCTTCCGCCTTCTACGCTATGTACGCTGTTGAATTGGGCGAAACTGTTAAAAAGTAATTTTTACTTTAAAATAAAATGGGAGAGTCGCAAGACTCTCCTTTTTCTTTGTGCGATATTTTTGGCTATTTACTTTTCACTTGACAATATAACTATAATGCTAAGTCCTCACTTATGTTAAGAATTTTTAGAGGAGAGTTTTATGTGTTTTTCGTCAGTACTATTAAATAAGCCAAAATTTATTTCGGGAATGATGAGAATTTTCGACATGGGAGCTACTTACACCGATTATAACTCTAAAAAAAGCGGTCTTGAGATTGATAGGCAAGCTTTTTATTCAGACTTTTATGCAGTAGGCGAAGATTTAAAAGAAGCTACGGGGGAGTTTGTAAAAACTTATGTCAAGTAAGAACAGTAAGACTGTACAAAGAAAGAGAGGAATTGCTTTTTCTCCTAAAAAGAGTACACTCCAACTTACAGCCCAGAGCGGACCTCTTCCTTCTCCTGAAATTTTAGCTAATTACAATCAAATACTTCCTGAGGCAGCAGAAAGAATTTTTCTGATGGCAGAGCAACAAGCTAAACATAGACAATCTGTGGAAAGAAGCCTTATAGAAGGGAATATTTCTTCAGAGAAACGAGGTCAGTGGTTTGCTTTTTTGCTGGTTTTTATTTGTATTTTGGTTGGTGGATTTTTGATTTACAGCGGTAAAGATGGAATTGGTTTTGCGACAATCATTTCAGCTATTATGGGGTCTGTTGGCATCTTTGTGTATGGTAAATATGCTCAGAGAAAAGGGCTGAGTAAATCAAAAAGTAAGTAAGCGAAGTAATACGACACAAAAATAGTTATAAAAAAGGAGAGTCGCAAGACTCTCCTTTTTCTTTGTAAAATATTTCTTGATTAAGGTTTGACAAAATTTCTTCTCATTTTCATCTGTACTGAATAAGTACGATTTTTAAGGAGGATATTATGCAACAAAATATAATTTATGAAGACCGAACGATGGGGCAATCTTTGGTGGCTCGGTTTATGTACGCCACATATCTGTGGATGGGGATAGGACTTTTTGTTACTGGTGTGGTGGCGATGCTTGTGGCATCTTCTCCAAGGTTGCTTTCGCTTTTTTACACTAATAGAATGCTGCTTTTTGCGGTGATGATCGGGGAACTTGGGCTGGTTTTTTATCTAGCGTCGCACCTGATGAAGATGGAGTACAGCAAAGCTCGTAACCTTTTCTTGCTTTACGCCGCTCTCAATGGCGTTTCGATGGCAGGAATTTTTGTCGTTTATACTGGCTCGACTATCGCTTCGGCTTTTTTTGTTACTGCTGGTACTTTCGGCACAATGTGCCTTTACGGATACATTACGAAAACTGACCTTTCCAAGTTTGGCAACATCTTGTTTATGGGTTTGGTCGGCATCGTGATAGCTTCTGTGGTGAATATGTTTATGGCTTCTTCAGGTTTATCCAAAGCTATTTCTTATATCGGAGTGCTACTTTTTTGTGCCCTCACCGCTTACGACACTCAATACCTTAAACGGATCGCTCTCTCGACACAAGACGAAAGTTCTTTGCTCAAGCTCTCTCTTTACGGAGCTTTGAAGCTATATCTAGATTTTATAAATATGTTTCTTTTCATTTTACGCATTATGAGTATGGGAAATAGAGACTAAAAAAACAATATTAAGGAGAAATATTATGAAAGAGTTAATCAAAACGGACAAAGCACCTGCAGCTATAGGTCCTTATTCTCAAGCTGCCAAAGTAGGCAATTTACTTTTTGTTTCGGGACAATTGCCATTAGACCCTGCGACCATGGAGTTTGCTGGAGATGATATTGCTAGCCAAACAGAGCAATCGCTTAAAAACCTCGTGGCTATTGTGGAGGCTGCTGGTTCATCTATCGAGAAAATCGTTAAGGTCAACATCTTCTTAGCAGACATCAAAGAGTTTGTTGCTATGAACGAAGTTTACGCCAAGTTCTTCACTTCCAATCCTCCAGCTCGTGCAGCTGTAGAGGTAGCCAACTTGCCAAAATACGCCAAAGTGGAAATCGAGGCTGTAGCAGAGTGTTAAGATTTCCCGATATCGACCCCACCATCTTTAGCATTGGGTTTTTACAAATCCGCTGGTACGGGGTTTGCTACCTTGCGAGCATCCTTTTTGGCTACGCTTTCTATCGCAAATCCCTTTTGGCTCGCGGAGTGGAAATCAGCAAAAAAGAGTATGAAGACTTTGTCTTTTATGTGGTGCTTGGTATTATCTTAGGTGGAAGATTAGGCTATGTCTTGTTCTACAATCTGCCTTTTTACCTTAGTAATCCTCTGGAGATTTTTGCCGTCTGGCACGGCGGGATGAGCTTCCATGGAGGGATATTGGGGGTTATGGTAGCCGGCTGGTACTTTGTCCGTCGCTATGGTTACAACTTTTCTCAGATGGCAGATGCTTTCACTCCCTACGCAGCTATTGGGCTGGGTATGGGTAGATTGGGTAACTTCATCAACGGAGAGCTCTTTGGCAGGGTCAGTAGCGTGCCATGGGCGATGGTCTTCCCCAGTGGTGGAGCGTTGCCACGGCATCCCTCACAACTTTACGAGTTCTTATTGGAGGGAGTCGTCTTAGGGCTGACTTGCTGGTTTGCTCTCAAAAAAATCAAAACGAACGGAATTGTTTTTTGGATGTTTTTTGGTCTTTATGGAGTTTTTCGTACAATTGTGGAAAACTTTCGTCAACCTGACATTCAGTTGGGTTTTATCCTTTTTGGCTGGATCACTATGGGACAATTACTGAGCTTTTTGATGATTGGCGTGGCTATATTTATGATTGTAAAAATTTACCGTAACTAGGCGAGGGCTATGTTATACAGACTTTTAGGGAAAGTGCTACTTCTTGGCACTTTCCTTTTTTGTGGATGCAGTGTGAACATTACACAGCTGGATGCGGAAATTCTCAGAAGTCAGTCGCAGAGGTGGAAAGCCTACACCCTCAAGGGCAAAGCCACTATTTGGGAAAACGGCAAAGAGTTGCACCAGAAATTTTTTGCGAAAAAAGAGGGTGATAACTTTCGGATGCTTTGTTACGGAGGTGGAGTGCTAGGCATGACTCCAACACCGACTCTCTCTGTGGAGGTACTCGGCGAGCAAATCTCTTACCGCACCAAAAATTCTGCAGGGGTGATAAAAGCAACAGACAGTCACCTGAAGCCCCTATATGCCGTCATTTATGCGTTAAGTCGGCTGGACGAGATATACACGAGCGGTAGCCACAAGATAGGCGATGCCACGGTAAAGGTGGATGCAGACGCTAACCCTGTGAAAATCTCGGACGGAGGAGTAAAGTTGTTACTGGAGTATGAGCAGAACCAGCTAAAGAGCTTAGAAATATTCTTTGGTTGGCAAAAAGTTTTGCTGGTGGAAATAAAGGATGACTAATTCTTGACAAAGAACTTTTATCTTGTTTTATGTTCTCAAAATGAAATTTCTTTTCAAAAAAGAGGGTTAAAATGATATTAGAGATACGCCTAAGTAATTTCTTTTCCATAAAAGACGAAGTGATATTAGATCTGAGAGCCGCCAATATAAAAAGTAAAAACGCAAAAAAATTATCTGACAACCTTTTCCAGGCTAAAGAGCAAAACATCTTAAAGACGCTAGTAATCTATGGAGCAAACGCTTCTGGCAAGAGCAATATAATCAAGGCGATTAGATTTTGCAGTAGAATGATTTTAAACTCTCACAATCATAATGAAAACGCTGTTTTTAACTATAAAAAATTCAAATTTGATAATTGGAACAAGAAGCCTAGCAAATACTTTATCCGCTTCATCTGTAGCGGAATCGAATACGCATACTCTTTTTCTCTTTTTCAAGCCAAGATTGTTACAGAAGAGCTGTATTATTATCCGAAAGGAAGAAAGGCAAAAGTTTTTTTGAGAGATGAGAGTTTGGGTAAAAATAAAAAAGAAAAATACAGTTTTGGAAATGTAATCAAAAGACCTTTGGATGTGGCAGAAAACACTTCCGAAAAGACTCTTTACTTGTCTAGGGCTAGCCAAATGGATAGGGAGATAGCAAAAGAGTTGTTTAGCTACTTCGACACCAAAATTCTTTTAGACACCTTGCTATTTAATGTTTCCCAAACGAAGCATCTTTTTGAAAAGTACGAAAAGTTGGTCTTAGAAGCTTTAAAAATAGCAGATAGTGACATTATAGATATTGAGTTAAAAGATTTAACTAAAACTTTTGAAGTCCCAACTTTTGATGATTTGCAGATAACAACTTATCATAAAAGAAATCCTGCTATTGGATTTAATTTTAATACAGAAGAGTCCCAAGGGACAAGGAAATTATTCTTAACTATTCTTACGATTTTGGATGTTGTAGTAAACAACAAGATATTACTTATGGACGAAATAGAAAGCAGTTTGCACTCTGATATAGTAGAGTATCTCTTTAATCTTTTTAGGGCGAGTAAGTCCGCTCAATTGATCTGTACGACCCACAACACAAGATTTTTAGACTTGAGAAAGTTTCGGAAAGACCAGATTTATTTTGTGAATAAAAAAGAGGACGCTTCCACAGATTTCTACTCTTTATACGATTATTCAGACTTTAGAGACACGATGGATTTAGAGAAGGCTTACCTCCAAGGCAGGTTTGACTCTATCCCGATTATCAACGATTCTCTCGAAAATTTAAGAAAAATCACAAATGGGTAGAAAGCGTAGTCCCTTGCAAGGGAAGAAAATTAATCCGACTTACTATGTTTTTTGTGAAGGGGAAACAGAAGTTGAGTACATTAATCTCTTGCGAAATGAGTTCCGCATTCCTATCAAGATAGTGTCTAAAGACGCCAACAGTAGCATAAGCAAAGACAGCATAAAAAATTACAAAAATGGGAAGTTTACGCATAAGAAAGATAAAGATTTTCTGCTTTATGATGGTGATAAGCCCGAAGTTGTAGAAGAGTTAAAAAAGATAGATGAAGCAACATTGCTTATTTCGTATCCGTGCATCGAGCTTTGGGTTTTGCTTCATATCCAAGAGCAAAATGGTTATATCTCTACGAACAATTGTATTAGCAAGTTAAAGAGTAAGTTAGGTTATGATAAAGGGGTTTTGGAAATAAGCTTCGTGAGGTTTTGACCGAGAAAATGGAAGATGCTGTCGCTAGAGCCAAGGGATTACCAGAAGAGCAAAATCCTTCTTCAACTGTATATAAATTGATTGATATTCTTTCTGAATTGAAGAGAAGCTGTTAGCCTCTTTGGCTGGCAAAAGGTTTTGCAGGTGGAAGGGATAAATTAAAGAGAAATTTATCTTGAACCTAGTTTTTTAACGGTAAATTGTATGCGTAGTGGCCGACTTCGGAGCTCATAGCTATCAAACCGAGATGGTGTTGATGCGAGCCACAAAACTTTAAATTTACAACTTTCCCCGCCATTACATATGACACATTGTTGTGGGTAGTTTTTATTTCTGATAATCTCTACCAACCCTTTCATTAAATCCGTTTATTAAGTTTTCAATTGCTTCAAATGGAATTTCAATCTTTTCAGAATAGAATACAATTTTTTCCTTATCATCGTTTCGGAATATCTCTGCAAGCATTTTATTCTCTGATTTATTCCATAATTCAATACCTAATCCATCTCGAATCACATCACTTGCAATTATTAATTCATACTCAGTATTCTCAATTGAAAATCTCATTTGTAATATTTAAAATGGCAAATCGTCCCAATTAGTATCAATCTCATTTTGTATTCTTGTATCAGCTATTTTTTGTTCAACTGACTCAATAAATCTTATCGAGCTTGAAACATTATTGAAAATCAATATGCTCTCGTTATAATTCAGAATTGGGTTATCGTGTGCAAAACTCTGCGTGTTCCTAACTGAATTAAAAGCATCTAAAATTGATATTGAAGATTTTAAAATTCTCTCGGTCATATTTGAATCAATCAATTCATTTAACTTTAAAAACTTAACATATTCTCCAAAAATGCTATGAAGTGGTTTTTCTTTATCCACTTGCAAACCATGGTCTAAACAAAGTTGTCTTACATATTTTACAACAAAAGTATGGAGTCTATCAAGAGCAGATTCTGGCTCATTATTAATGATACTTTCTCTAATTGATTTAGAAAGCATATTAAAGTCTTTATCGTCAACATTTGGTTGTAATACTTCAAATTGCTCAACAGGAACGTCTTGATTTAATCTATCAACAATTTTCAGGCATTCTTCATATAAATCTTGTTCGGGTTTACTTACCTCATTGCCATTAAGTAAATTATTAGTTTTCCAATATTCTAATAAATCTTTAGCCAATTTACCGACTAAATAATTTGGTTCTTTATTCCAAAATGCTCTTAATCTATTAGCTTTTGAGCCACTCCAAAATTCATATTTGTCCGAATAAATATCAAGCCGAGTACTATCAAGGATAAATTCCTCAAAAGTCCTATTTGAGAAGTCCAATACGTATCCTCCCCCCATATCAAGCATTTTCTCAAGTTTCAGCTTTTCTATTTTACTTAAATCACTCATGTTTTGCAGTGTGTTTTTAAATTACCCACAAAATCTACTATACGCAATATGTCGTATAGAACACCAATTAGGGATAATATGCGAATAAAACATTCGTTTATTTCTCATTTATCTGAAAAATTGTATCAAGAGGAGAAATAATGTTGCTTAGATTTTTGTTTGAGATATGGGGGTATATTTCGGTAGTTTTGCTACTATTGTGTCCCAACAGCTCTTGGATATATCTTAAATCTACCCCCTGTTCCAGAAGATGAGTGGCAAATGAATGCCTTAAAGAATGAGCAGTGTAGCTCTTTCTAAGCGAACTCGGTGAAAACTTGCTCTCACATCCTCTTTCTTCAAAAAGGATTTTCTTTGGTTTGTATTTTTTATATCTTCCCTTTAAAGCCATTAAATCTCCAGTCTTGTTATAATAACTTACCTTAGCCTAAGGTCAATAACTCAAATTTACTGTCAAGGCAAAACAAGCTAGCCCAAAAAGGCAATTAGTCTCTCCGCAGGAAAGAACCACTTAAAACCGTTGACAGGAGAGCAAAAAGCTTCTTTTTATCTTCTAAATAATAAAAATTTTGGGTAAACAATTAAAAATTAGTTAGGAAGTTATGAAAAAATCGTATGAACAAGGTTTAAGCTCAACACCATTATTGGGCGAAACTATATCGGAGAATTTGAAAAAAACAGTCGAAAAATTTCCAAACAGAGAGGCTTTGGTAGTTCCTTACCAAAACTACAGAGCTACTTATAGTGAGTTTTTGGAGCAAATTAGCGAAATTGCAAAAGGTTTGGTAGCTTACGGGATTAAAAAAGGAGATAGGGTGGGAATTTGGTCGCCCAACCGTTTTGAGTGGGTTATCCTTCAGTATGCTACCGCTTACATAGGTGCAATTATGGTGAATGTGAACCCAGCCTACAAAGCTCAAGAGCTTAAATTTGCTTTAAAACAATCGGAAACCAAGTTGCTTATTATGTCAAAAGGGTTTCGTAAAACGAACTATATTGAGATACTTAATGAAGTAAGATCCTCGTGTGTCAATTTGAAAGATATTTTGGTAATCGAACACGATTGGGATAAGTTAATAGCCGAAGGAAAGAAAATTACAGATGAGCAGATAGAGGCGATAGAGGGTACTCTGGAGTTCGATGAACCGATCAACATCCAGTACACCAGCGGCACTACAGGATTTCCCAAAGGGGCAACTCTTTCACATCACAACATCTTGAACAATGGGTTTTTCATCGGAGAGCGTTTGAAATATACCGAAAATGACCGTGTGTGTCTGCCAGTTCCGCTATATCACTGCTTTGGTATGGTCTTGGGGAACTTAGCCTGCACTACACATGGCTGTTGCATGGTTTTTACGGGTGAAGCTTTTGACCCATTGACAGTAATAAAAACCGTTCAGGATGAGAAGATAACTTCGCTATATGGAGTGCCTGCTATGTTTATTGCAGAGTTGAACCTTCCAGAAATAGACGATTACGATTTCTCTAGCTTGAGGACAGGCATCATGGCAGGATCGCAATGTCCCGAATCGGTTATGCGTGATATTCGTAGTAAAATGAATATGAAAGATGTGGGGATCTGCTATGGAATGACAGAGACCTCGCCCGTGAGTACGCAAACATTTTTGGACGATAACGAACAAAGAAGATGTGCCACGGTAGGCAAAGTGCATCCGCATTTGGAAATAAAGATAATAGACCCTGAAACGAAACTAGTTGTCCCAAGAAATACTCACGGAGAGCTTTGCACTCGCGGATACTCTGTGATGTTAAAATATTGGAATAGCCCAGAAGCTACGGCAAAAGTTATCGACGATGGTCGCTGGATGCACACTGGGGATATGGCAGAGATGGATGAAAGTGGTTACATTAAGATTGTCGGCAGAATTAAGGATATGATTATCCGTGGTGGAGAGAATATATCACCCCACGAGATAGAAGAGTATTTGCGTAATCATGATAAAATCTACGATGTGCAAGTCATCGGCGTGCCAGACGAGAAGTACGGAGAGCGGGTAATGGCGTGGGTTATACTTAAAGAAGGTTCTGGTAATGTCCCCGAAGAAGAGCTCCGAGCTTACTGCCATGGGCAGATAGCCAGCTACAAAATTCCTCATTACTGGAAATTCGTTAGCGAGTTTCCTATGACTGTTACGGGCAAGATTCGCAAGGTGGAAATGAGGGAAATGGCTGTAAAAGAGTTAAATTTATCAAATCGAGTATAAAAAAAATTCCAAAGAGAGATAACAATTAGTTGACAGAGAAAAGGGGAAATCTCCTTTGTCTATAATCATAAAGAAATACTTCAGGGCAGGGTGAAATTCCCGACCGGCGGTGATAGTCCGCGACTCTTGTCTAAAGACGAGATTGACTTGGTGCAACTCCAAGACCGATAGTTAAAGTCTAGATAAGAGAAGTTGTAGAAAAAATTTGTAGCACTTGCCTTGAATATTTTAAGGCAAGTGTTTTTTTATGCAAAAAACGAGTAAAGGCGAAAAGATGGGCTACGACAAGAAATTTATGTTACGAGCTATGGAGTTGGCGGCACTAGGGCGGGGGAAAACAAACCCCAATCCTCTGGTGGGAGCTATATTGGTTAAAGATGGCAAAATAGTCGGCGAAGGCTATCACCGTGTTTATGGGCAAGCTCACGCAGAGGTCAATGCTCTGCAATCCGCAGGTTCGGCATCACAAGGCTCAGAGTTGTATGTTACCCTAGAGCCGTGCTCGCACTACGGCAAGACTCCACCGTGTGCTTTGGCTATCATTCGGGCAGGCGTGAGCAGAGTGTACATCGGGGCAACCGACCCCAATCCGCTGGTGGCAGGCAAGGGTATCGCCCTACTGCGTGAGGCAGGCATCGCCGTGCAGAGCGATCTGATGGCAGACGAGGTCAAAAGGCAGAACGAGACATTTTGGCACTACATCCAGCACAAAACGCCTTTTGTCATCTACAAATCGGCAGCATCGCTGGACGGCAAGACAGCCACCGCCACAGGAGAGTCGCAGTGGATATCTTGCTCACAGGCTAGGCAACTGGTGCACCAGTGGCGTGCGGAGGTGATGGCAGTGCTGGTGGGCGTAGGCACCGCTTTGGCAGACGACCCAGCACTCACGGCACGGACAAAGCAAGGCAAGGTGGTAGCCGAGGGTTATCGTGTGGTTATGGATGCTTTCGGGCGAACACCCCTTACGGCAAAGCTCTTTGCTCAGCCTAGCAAAGCGAAGACCATTATGGTCTGTGCCACCACACTCAGCCAGTCTAGGCAAGCGGAGTACGAGCAATTGGGGGCGAAAGTGCTGAAAGTGGACACCAAGGACGGCAAGTTGAGCGTGCGGCAAACCTTGGCTAAGCTCGGGCAACTGGGGATAGACGCCCTTTTGTTAGAAGGCGGAGCAAATCTGGCAGCGTCCTTTTTGCAGGCAGGTGCTATCCACAAGTTCCAGCTTTTCTTGGCACCCAAGCTCATCGGCGGACAAGAGGCTCGCTCGATTTTTGCAGGTGCTGGTTGGCAAACATTACAAGAAGCTACAGATTTACAGATAGAGAGCGTAACGAAAGTGGGCGAGGATTTATTGATAACTGCGTACCCAAAGGAGGCTAGAGGATGTTCACAGGGATAGTAGAAGCCGTAGGGCAGGTGCTGAGCGTAGAGCAGGCAGGCGAATGCGGGAAGCTGGAGATAGCCGCTGCATCCATCCAAAGCGACCTGCACCTTGGTGATAGCGTAGCCACAAACGGAGTTTGCCTGACAGTCAGCCAGCTTCAGCCACATAGCTTCATCGTGGATGTGATGCCCGTTTCGTGGCAGATAACCACCCTCGGGAGCTTGCAGGCAGGTAGCAGGGTGAACATAGAGCGTGCTTTGCGGGCAGACGCTCGCTTAGGCGGACACTTCGTTACCGGGCATATAGACGGTGTAGGCACACTCAGCAGTGCCACCCAGCAGGGGAACGCCACTCTTTTGCAGATAGAAGCTCCCAAGCAGATACTTTGCCAGCTGGTGAACAAAGGCTCTATCGCTGTAGATGGTGTTAGCCTTACGGTGCACTCCCTTACCCAGAGCGGTTTTGGGGTGTCGATAATCCCACACACAGGGCAAAGCACCATCTTGAGCCAAATATCTATCGGGCAAAAGGTAAATCTGGAGACGGACATTTTGGGGAAATATTGCCAAGCCTTGCTAAAACCAGAGCCACAAAAAAGCCCAGAGATAACAGAGAAGTTTTTGCAAAGTAATGGATTTTTTTAAGGAGGACTATTTTGAGATTTGATACAATAGAAGAGGCGATAGCCGAGCTTAAACAAGGCAAGATGATAATCGTGGTGGACGACGAGGATAGGGAGAACGAGGGCGACATCTTGGTCTGTGCCGAGCACGCCACGCCACAGGTGATCAACTTTATGGTAACGCACGCCAAGGGGTTGGTGTGTGTGCCTATGACCCAGGGCAAGCTAGATAGCCTTGGTTTGCATCCGATGGTGGCAAAAAACACCGACGCCAAGGGTACAGCGTTCACCGTGTCGGTAGATCACAAAGATTGTGCCACAGGTATTTCGGCTTTTGAGCGGTCGGGCACTATTCAGGCACTTTTAGACAATAACAGCCAGAACCGAGATTTTACTCAACCGGGACATATCTTTCCTTTGGCTGCCAAAGATAGAGGAGTGTTGCAAAGAGCAGGACACACAGAGGCGGCTGTTGATTTGGCTCGCTTGGCTGGTTGCAAGCCAGCGGGTGTTATCTGCGAGGTGATATCCAAAGACGGCACGATGGCAAGAGTCCCCGAACTTATAGATTTTGCTACCGAGCATAGCTTGAAGATTATCACCATAGAAGCTCTGATAGAGTACCGCAAAAAAGAGGAGAAGCTGGTGGAAAAAATTGCTTCTGCTGAATTGCCGACTAAGTTTGGTAATTTCCAGATGGTGGGCTATCGGGAAATACATACTGGCAAGCATCATATCGCTTTGGTCAAGGGGCAACCGCGAAAAGACACACCGTGCTTAGTGCGAGTTCATTCGGAATGTTTGACAGGCGACACTTTCGGTTCACTACGGTGCGACTGCGGGGGACAGCTAGCGGCAGCTCTTGTGCAGATAGAGGCTTTTGGCACAGGAGTTTTCTTGTATATGACTCAAGAGGGTAGAGGCATCGGCATTTTAAACAAAATCAAGGCTTATGGTCTGCAAGATCAAGGAATGGACACAGTAGAAGCAAATCTTGCTCTAGGTTTTCCTGACGATTTGCGAGAATACAGCACGGGAGCTCAAATACTCAGCGATTTGGGAGTGGGCAAGATGCGTCTTTTGACCAACAACCCTCTGAAGATTTCGGGGTTATCCAAGTACGATTTGGAGATAGTGGAACGAGTGCATATCCAGATGAAGCACAGCCAGAACAATGAGCATTATCTAAAAACGAAAAAGAAAAAAATGGGACATTTATTAAAATTTTAAAATATAACGGGAGAGAAAGATGAAAACTTATGAAGGAAAGTTAATAGGAACAGGCGGTAAATTTGCTATTGTGATCAGTAGGTTCAACGACTTTATTGGTGCAAGGCTGGTAGACGGAGCCATCGACACCCTGCAAAGGCACGAGGTGGCAGACAGTCAGATAGAGATAGTGAAAGTGCCGGGAGCTTTCGAGATACCGTTGGCAGCCCAAAAGCTAGCTAGCAGTGGGCAGTACGAAGCCATCATCTGCCTTGGAGCGGTGATAAAAGGGCAAACCAGCCACTATGAGTTTGTGGGTGCGGAGGTCAGCAAAGGCATCGCCAATGTGATGTTGCAGACAGGCGTGCCGGTAATCTTTGGCGTAATCACCACACTCACGCTGGAGCAAGCCATAGAAAGAGCCGGCTCGAAAGCGGGCAACAAAGGAGCCGAAGCAGCTTTGTGTGCTTTGGAGATGGCTAACTTGCTGACACAAATCTAGGCAAAGGGAAACACCAAAATGAACAAAAAAAACTTGCAGTTGATAATTGGTTGTTTAGCGGTTGGTTTGGCAGCTTCTATGTGGAGTGCCGACGGAGTTTTCATCCGTCCGCAATTTTACAAATTTCCTCCGGCGTTAGTCGTTTTTTGGGAGCATTTTTTCGGAGCTTTAATTATGCTACCTTTTGCCATAAAATATTTTCGAGAGATTAGGGTACTGCAAAAAAAAGATTGGCTTGCTATAGGTTGGATTTGCCTCTTAGGAGGCTTTTTGGGAACATTGTTCATCACCAAGGCTTTTTTCTCCGCTGTTAATGGAGAGGTCTCTTTTGCCACCGTGGTAGTCCTGCAAAAACTTCAACCGATTTTCGCTATCGCCATGGCTCGTGTACTGCTCAAAGAAAAAATGGGCAAAGTTTTTTACCTTTGGGCATTTGTGGCCGTGCTCGCCACTTACTTTATCGCTTTCGGCAAATATGGACTAAACTGGCAAGAGCTCGACCTCTGGCACAACGCCGCTTTTTTTGCGGTAGTGGCAGCTTTCAGTTTTGGCTCTTCCACCGTATTTGGCAAGCGGGTCGTTAGCGATTTGGACTTCAAGGCGACCACATCTTTACGCTTTAGTTTTACAGCCTTGATAGCTCTGGCGTACACCTGCTTCACGGGGAAAATCGTACAGACACAGAGCTTGTCTTTAACCCACTGGCTACTCTTCGGGCTAATCCTTTGCACCAGTGGTGCAGGAGCTATCTTCCTCTATTACTACGGACTAAAAAGAATTTCCGCATCTATTGCTACTCTTTTTGAGCTCTTTTGGCCACTCACGGCGATTTTGCTCGACTACTTCATCCACGGCAATACGCTAAACTCCGTGCAACTATCAGGCTGTGCTGTGCTGTTGATGGCACTGTTTTTCATCGTGCGAGATAGAGAAGCAACTGTTGGAAAGGGCGGTCTCGCTTGCTAGGCAGGGCTGGGGACACCCTCCGCTCCACGGGCAAAGCAAGAATACAGGAGGTCTCTTCACCAGAGGAACTCTTGAAAACCTCGCCAGCCCTCTTGCGACTTGGAGCGGAGCGTACTTTTCTGTTACTCTTTTCGGACGCCCGAAAAGAGTAAGCCCTCCGCAGGAGAGCAAACCGCAAGCAAAACACCAGCGTAAGCGTCCAAAGAAAAAGAAAACCCTGCGTTAGCAGAACAAACCATAGGCAAAGCACCAGCGTAAGCGTCCAAAGAAAGAGCGAAAACCCGCTGTAAGCGACTCGCCACTGGCGTCGGTCAGGGGGCGGCTCTCGCTCCCAAGCTCCAGCTTGGGAGTGTATACGATTTAATAAATTAACTGTATGCTTTATTCCGTACGCACCTCCAAGTAAAACTTTTGGTCTCCTGACGGAGGGTCTTACTTTTCCCTTTGGGTGACCAAAGCGAAAAGTAACAAAAGGTAAAATCAAAATACCAAATCAGCAAGCTAAATTCTAAAACTTCTTCGCACGCTGAAAGGCTTGTGCTAGAAATCACAATTGTCTTAATAGAGGAGATATAGCACATCGCTCTTCAGCGTAGCTCAGGCGGTTAACGAATTTCACGCTTCCTGCTTTATGTATTTATTAGCCTAGCCCAATCCCTTTTTCTCGCTCGTTCTCGCTCCCAAGCTCCAGCTTGGGAGTGTATACGCTTTATTCCATATGTACCACCAGCCTTGCATTCTCACCACCCACCCTCATTCCATTCCACCCGCTTTCATTCTTACTCATCCATCCTCATTCCTGCTCACTCCCCTTATTCTGAGCGGACGCAGGAAACCACCACCCCACGATGCTCAAAAAGGCAGGACAAGGCGGTCTCGCCTGCTAGGCAGGGTGGGGACACCCTCCGCTCCACGGGCAAAGCGAGAGCTTAAATAGCTTTGTTGATAGACGCTAGAGCTTAGCCATAAGCAAACAACTCACCCAAGGCAAGAATACAGGAGGTCTCTTCACCAGAGGAACTCTTGAAAACCTCGCCAGCCCTCTCGCGACTTGGAGCGGAGCGTACTTTTCTGTTACTCTTTTCGGACGCCCGAAAAGAGTAAGCCCTCCGCAGGAGAACAAACCACAAGCAAAACACCAGCGTAAGCGTCCAAAGAAAAAGCAAAAACCCGCTGTAAGCGACACGCCATTGGCGTCGGGCAGGGGCTAGCAAATCATTCAAGCCGAAATTCGTAAACTTGCTCAAACGACTGAGCTAGAGGCTGTGTGAGGAGTTTAGGTTTCTTGCTTTAGGTATCTAAGAAAAAATTTAAACGACGCACAACAGCCACTGCGAAGGTAGTTTTGCAAGTTAGAACTGAGGCTTATGATTTTGACTTTTTCTTTCCTTCTATTTCTTTTTGGTCTGTCAAAAAGAAAGAGAAAACCCTGCGTTAGCAGAACAAACCACAAGCGAAGCATCACCGAAAAAAGTAAGCCCTCCGCAGGAGAGCAAACCAAAGAAAACACCGATATCATCCGAAATCTGTCCTCAATTATAAATTGTGGGCGTTAGTTCATCTGTTATACCGCTCAAAGGTTTTTTAAGGAAAAGAAAAAGTAATAATTGACATCTTTAGCTAATTTTTCTTTTTAAAAAAACCTACTCTTAATAGCAAACAAAACCTAGGCAAATAAGGATGAAAAGATGAAAAAATATTTTTCAAAAAAATTTTTAACTCTGGCTTTTTGTGGAGTACTTTTCACTAGTGGATTACTAATGGCTCAAGACAAAAACGGCGACCCAGTAACCAACGAGGAACTTAATTCTTATGAATTTTGGGAAAAATTATGGGGTGAAGAGATAATGAAAGAGGAAGAGGTTACAGAAGGCAAAGGTAAACCGTGGTACAAGGGAAGTGGTTTGCCCATCCAGCGAGCAGGACAAAAAACCTACGCTGCTACTAAAAGTGAGAGCAAAGATTATACCATAGAAAGCCCAGACGATTTTTTGGAAATGCTGGGAGAAGGAGACGATAATGGTGACTTTAGCATAGGATCTGGAGGTGCCCCCGATAGCTTCTCTATGGACCTTGCTCAAGACTTAGATCTAGGAGGTGCCACTATCAACTCTATCAAGAACTTCAAGGGTGTTCTCGATGGTAACGGCAAATCTCTAAAAAACTTCACCGTAACAGGCAGAGGGTTCATCGAAAATCTAGAAGGAACCGTGCAAAATCTGGTGCTGGAAAATGTAACTGTAAACTACAACGGCGACACCGTGGCTATCCTTGCTGCCAATGTCTTTGGTGGCACTATCACCAACTGCCTAATAAAAGACTGCCACCTAACAGGGCAAAGCTACTTAGGGATGTTCGCTGGCAATATGCAGGCTCTGAGCGGAGCTAGCATCACCAAGTGCCTCGTGGTCAATGGCGACATCACTTGCCTAAAAAATACTAATGCTACTAGTGGAGAACACGACAATATAAATACTTTCGTTGGTGGAATGGTCGGCAATGTTGGTTCAGAAAATACTTTTAATTACAATGTCTGTATGCTCGATATGTTTCAGATGCACTACGAACCGCTAAAAAAGAGTTCTTTTGGTAGAGTATATGGATATGGTGTTTATAATGCTACTAATTTAAACTATAACTACGGCTGGGGCGAGACAGGCTTCACCACTTGGGACGATGATAAGCAAATATACTACAACAGATTTTATCCAAATTGGACAGATAATGTAAGTACTGCTTTTTACTATAATGCTGGAACAAATTATTGCACAAAATATTCTAAACACGGGGTAAATATATTTGTAGGAGATTACAATACTTTACTTAGTTCTAATCTTAAAAGCAATACCTTAGATTTTTGGAGTGATGTTACTTTCGACCTTGAAAATGTTTGGGAGTTTCCAGCTGACGCTCGCTATCCCAGACCAATAGGGAGCTATGTAAACACCAACGACCTTGTCCCTCGCCGAGGGTTCGAAAGCGATCAGTTAGCCTATTCTGCCTATGGTACAAGCAAAATTGGTACTGCACTTATGTTTAAGAAGGCTTATAGAAAATTCTTTAGTAGCAATGATGGTGTTGAGTTGGGTACAGATATCCAATTGGTACAAAATGAGCAATTAAATGGTGTATTGTGGGGTATGAATCCTATTAATAGCACCTCTAATTTTGCAAATTATTATTTTGAAAAGACAACTTGCCCTTTCGATGGGAAAGGACATACAGTAGATAATCTTACCATGATTTCAGGTTCTGGCGATAAGGCTGGTTTCATTGGACTAATAAGTAGTGAATTGGGCTCTCTAAAAAGGCTTAGTCTTACAAATGTTTGGTTTAATCAATCATCTTCAACAACATATGAAAATGTTGGGGTACTTTCTTCTTCTGTTTCTTACGGAGGGTCAGTAAAAAATTGTTATGTTGATATAGAGAGATTTTATTTAACTTATTTGTCTTCTAGTGGTGCGTCTTACGGAGGATTGATAGGATCTGTAACTAAATTTACAGATATTTCTAAAAACATAATAAATTGCGGACTTTTACAGATTTCCTCTAGTAAAACGTCTAACTGCTGGGGAGGCATAATAGGATCTTTTACGGGTGATCTTGATGGTAATTTCACAGATAACTATTATGTTGTAGATACGACTAGAAATGAGTCATTATTTGGTATTCACTTTCAATGTGCGGGAAGTTACTTTTTTTATGGTAAAATTATTGGAGCAGGTGTTGATGCTCTTCAAAATGACCCTAAGAATTACTGTTATTTTGCTGGCAGAGATTTTACAATATTTGCTTATGGTACCGTTAAAGGAGAAACTACTAAAGGCAATAATGAACTCACTGAGCAGACCACCGCACTTTGGGAGGAAGATAAGATGGATTTAGACCCTGCTATTTGGGTAATACCCACTCAAAATGACAAGCTACCTTACCTAAAGAAAGAAGAGATAGTCTGGGATATACCGTAGATCCAGTAAGCAATAGAAGACATTCTATCCTCATTTCTGAGCGGACACAGGTAACCCACCACCCCATGATGCTCAAAAGGGCAGGACAAGGCGGTTCTCGCCTGCTAGGCAGGGCGGGGACACCCTCCGCTCCACGGACTAGAGTCCGAAACACAAGCACGCACTAAGCAAACCGCTGGCGTTGGGCAGGGCTAGCAAATCATTCAAGCCGAAATTCGTAAACTTGCTCAAACGACTGAGCTAGAGGATGTGTGAGGAGTTTTTTTCTCGCTCCCAAGCTCCAGCTTGGGAGTGTATAGGTTGTATAAGTTTGGTCTCCTGACGGAGGGTCTTACTTTTCCCTTTGGGTGACCAAAGTGAAAAGTAACAAAAGGTAAAATCAAAATACCAAATCAGTAAGCTAAATTCTAAACCTTCTTCGCACGCTGTCAGCCTCGTGCTATGAATCACAATTGTCTTAATAGAGGAGATACAGCACATCGCTCTTCAGCGTAAGCTCAGGGCGGTTAAAGAATTTCACGCTTCCTGCTTTAAGTATTTATTAGCCTAATCCATCCCTTATTCTCGCTTACCACCAGCCTTGCATTCCCATCATCAGCCTTCATTCTTACTCATCCATCCTTATTCCTGCTCACTCCCCTTATTCTGAGCGGACGCAGGAAACCATCACCCCACTATGCTCAAAAGGGCAGGACAAGTCGGTCTCGCCTGCTAGGCAAGGCGGGGACACTCTCCGCTCCACGGGCTAGAGTCCGAAACACCAGCAAAACACCAGCGTAAGCGTCCCAAGAAAAGACAAAAACCCGCTGTAAGCGACTCGCCACTAGCGTCGGGCAGGGGGCGGCTCTCGCTCCCAAGCTTCAGCTTGGGAGTGTATACGATTTAATAAATTAACTGTATGCTTAGTTTCGTATGCACCACCAAGTAAAACTTGGGAACAAGGGTGCTAAACCCTGCGTTAGCAGAGCAAGCTACCAGACTAAAGCTGTACTCAATTACTAACTGTGCTTTTGCTCACCTATTTTTCCTGAAATCTTTTAAAAAAGTAGTTTTTACTCCTTTTTTTGTCTTATTGAAGTTAAAAAAAACAAAAAAAATTAAAAAATAAAATAAAGTTGTAAGTCGAGTAAAAAGAGGAGCTTATAAAAGAATCATCTTTTTTTGCTGAAATTTGTAAAATTTGTTTTTTTTCAGTGGATTACCTTTTGTGCTTTTGTTTCTTTTTTCTCTGTTTTTGTGTTTTTTTGTGGTTTTTGCTGTGGATAAATTGTTGCTTTTGTGTGCATTACTGAAAAATAGTAGGTCTTATTTGACTGTTTTTTAGCAAAATACGCAATATGGCAAAAACTTAAAAATTATTTGACAAAAACTACACGGAAGACCAGCTTGGATAGTATGGGCGTGTTTTATACACTTAAAATGAGGTAAAAAGGTTAATGCCATAGTGTTAAGTATATTATTTTGTAGAGAGATAGGAAATTTGATTAAAAAGTTAAAAATGTTTAAAAAGATGTTTAACTTATACGATTTTATAAAGAAGGAGACACTGTATGGGAGCTTATAGTAGGCACGGAAAAGTGAAAAAAGTTCTACTAGCTTTATTTTTGTTTATATCCCTTTTCGTTGGATGTACCGTAGAGATGGAAGCACCGATTTCCAGTCCAGTGGCTGCAGCGACGCAAGGCGTGTATGAGGAGCAGATCGTCATCGAGTGGAGCTCGGTAACGGGTGTTACCGACTACGAGATATACAGGGCGTCAATTAACTCTAACAACTTTGCAGAGGATTACTACTCTATAGGGCAGGTGAAGGCTACCCGCTATGTAGATAGCGATTTGCAGTTGGCTCCGGGCAAAGCGTATTATTACAAGGTGCGTTCGGTGCGAGGTACGACCAAATCGTTGCCCCGTACGACTCCGGCTATCGGGTGGTTGCAAATACCTACTTTGAATAATGTCGAGGTTACCAAAGGCGTATTTCCCAAGAAGATTGGTGTTTCGTGGAATGTCCCAGACAGGATTAAAACCGCTGCAGAGCAAAGCGTGCTGGGCAATGCTAAGATATATTACTCCACAGATAGCAAGAATGTTACAGAAAATGAGATATCTATACCCCTCTCGGAGCTCAAGAACAGCGAAGGGATGGAGCTGGAAGACGATATAATCAGGGGGATGCAGTATTACATCAAGACACAGATAATCATCGTGGATGAGGGCGAGAAGTCCTCGGAGATGACGGCTCTGGACTCGGGATGGACGAGCGTAGAGTCGCCAGAGAGAGTTTATGCTACCAAAGGAGACTACAGCGATAAGATACGCATCAGCTGGGACCAAGTTTATGGTATATCTGGCTATCTAATATACAAGAAGCAAGAGGGTGAGACCAATTATGAATTAGTAACAGATATTTATAAAGGTAGCGATGAGTTTGAGAATAGAGCGTACGAATGGTTAGAGTCCGAAATAGGAGTAAATTACCGCTTCAAGGTAACTTGTGTAAAGGATAATGTTGAAACAGGAGTTAACAGTGGAGAGAACGATAAAAACGCAGAAGGGTACTACTATAACTTAGGTTTCACGAAATATCCAAGACCAGAAATCCTCTCGACCACAGAAGACTCTACAGGGTTCATCAGGATAAGGGTATCAACTATAGCTCCAGAAGCTGAGCAAGACTTGATGGTGCAACTCTACAGGCGAGAGCTGAACTCCGAGGTGGTTGTCAAGCTCGCAGATGTGGTTGGCTCGGTTGAACCTTCGGGAGTTATCGGAACCATCACCCTAGAAGACGGCGTAATAAGCGATGTAGAGCCGGGCAAAAAGTACTACTATTCTGCAACAGTGTACGAGAACGATGGTGGCAGGATGATAGGTGAGTCCGATTACTCTGCCGAAAAAGTGGGCTGGGCTGCCATAGAGCCTCCATTTAGTATGTCTGCTACCAAAGGCGGAGATAGTGCTGTGGTGGTGAAATGGTCTAAGGTTGAAGATGCCAAATCTTACATAATGATATTCAAGAAAGGAGACGATGGAGATTGGGCACGGTTGCCGTCTATAGCTGCGGACTCATCGCTAGATAAGATGAGCTTGATACAAGATGAGTATAGCATAGAAAGAGGAGTGAAGTACACCTACAAGATCCGCAGTAAGAACGATGTAGAGTCGTGCGAAGAGTCGGATACAGACTCTGGCTGGATAAAGATAGCAGCACCGTACGATTTCAAGTCTGTGGGAGTGAATGCAGACTGGGTAGACCTAGAGTGGGATCCAGTGAAGTATGCACAAAGTTACACCCTTTACCGCAAGCTAAAAAACACGATAGACCCATACGACTCTATCGTTACAGTCTCGGGCGATGCAGTCGCCTACAAAGATACAGGGCTAGCGACAGCCACGGAGTACATGTACCAGATAGAGACGGTGAGTGGCATCCTCTTGAGCACGGGAGAGTACGAAAAATCGGAAAAAGTGAAGCTCAGTAGTAGTGCGATGACCGCACTCACCATACCAGTGTTAGACTCTGCATCGAAAAACTTAGATGGCAAGATAACCCTATACTGGGATGCTAAACCGAACGAAAGCTACAGAGTGTACTACAAGGATTACGATAGCGAAGACGGATGGGAAGAGGGCACAAGTGTGGCAGTGGGCGACTCTATGGTGAGCCTCTATCCCGAAGAGGGCAAGCTGACTTATGGCAAGATTTACCAGTTTGCCATCAGCACCAGCAAAGAGGGCTGGGCACAGTCAGAGTTGAGCAACATAGAAGAGGGCTATATGAAGCTCGACGCTGCCTACAGCCTGACGGCAGGCAAGGATGAATACGCCGACAAGATAATGATCCAGTGGAAGACGCTAAACAACAGTGGAGCGGCCTCTTACCTTGTATGCAGAAAAATCCAATATGGTTCTGACCCTTATGAGGAGATAGAAGATATAGTCAACGATGGAAGTACAGATTACACCTTCTACGACCAAAACTCCACACTGGACTGCGAAGAGAAATATTTGTATAAAATCAAATCTCACAGAGCGGACTATTATTCCAAAGAGAAACAAGAAGGAAGAGACGAGGGGATTTTTTCTAATATAGATACTGGTTGGGTCTCGCTGCAGCCACCAGACTTCGACAGAGTCAGTTTGGGGACAGAAGACGACACAATAAATATCTACTTCAGCAAAGCTGCTGCAGGGTACTATGGTGTTTATTACAAGACCACCAAGCATGGTAAGAAGCAGTTCTTGACTCAGATAGTCGATAGCGATGCAGAAGACAGAGGCGATGGCTATATGCGTTACAGCGTGCCTGTGTACAAGGGTGCGACAGACCCTGGCACAATAGATGCAGACACAGGGCAGGTGGTCTACTTCGCCTTGACTACCTGCAGACCTGATGAGAATAGAGAGTCGATCCTCTCGGAGTTCAAGCCGGGCTTCACGACATTACCCGTGCCGACCTTTAGCACTGGAGCTAGTAAAGGCGAAAAGAACAAGATAGTGATAAAGTGGAACACCATAGAAGCCGGGGACAACACCCTAACTTACCAGATGCTAAGAGTAAATACAGATAACAAAGAAGTCCTTTTGAATGTGAGTAATAACGGAGAGCACACAGATGTGCAAGATGTGAAAGAGGGCTTTAAGTATGTATATAGGGTGCGAGTAATAAACAAAACAGCCGAAAGAGAGATAGACACTATTTATCCAGAAGAAAGTCTGGAGCTTGCTTGGTCGCAATATTCGGATACCACCACGGGTTATAGCCAGCTGACACCAGTGAAGAACTTCTTGGCGACAGGACCACTGGGCACAGCTCTGGAAGACAGCGTAAACCTAACATGGACAAACAAGGCAGACAGAGTTGACTGCATCATTATGCGTAGAAGAGACACAGAGGCAACTTGGGATACACTCATTAGTGGACTGCAAGATGTTAGCCATTGGGCAGACGATATAGCAAAACCAAACGAATACTACTACTACAAGCTAGCGGTAGCTACAGAAGACTATCCAAATGTAATAGTAGCGTGCGACAGCGTGTTTGGCTATGTGATGCCGACACCACCAGAGACTGTGGAAGCTAGCAAAGCGAAATATGCCGACAAGATAGTGGTGCAATGGGATATGGTAGAAAGGGCTCAAGAGTTCCAAATATGTAGATACATAGAGTCTGGTGATTCTGCTATTTTTACCAAAGACACCAGCGAGTTAAGGTTTTCCATTACAGGAGATACCGTCTTCTTGGACGATAATAATGTAGCCAAGGGGTTCTCCTATACATACAAGATTAAAGCTATCTTGGGTGATATTGGACAGACCCCTTATAGCGACATCAGCACCGAATACAAAAGAAAACTAGCCACAGGCTATACCAAGATGCCCAATGTAAAAAACATCAAGGCAACGGATGGTAAATATAGAGATAGCATCGTGGTTACATGGGACCCTGTATCTGTAGCCGAGAGCTATTTTGTACAAAGATCTAGAGTGGGAACTACCAACTCTGGCGATACGGCGAGTTTTTCTATAAAGACAAATAGGCTAGTGGACAAAAAAGAGAAAACCTTGCTCGATGGACAGAAGTATGAGTATCGGATCGCTGTGCAAAAAGGCACACAGATATCCGAAGGATGGGAAGCAGCCTATGATGTAGGTTGGTTAGCTTTAGCAGGTCCTGTGAATGTGGAAGCCAGCAGAGGGTTGATAGACACCATCATCATCACTTGGGACACCTTGATAGTGGTGGACGATGTTACAGGGTATCAAGTGTGGAAAGAGGGTTCACTAGAAGACGGCATAGAGGATGAGCTGGTAGATGGTACACTCTCGGACACGACTCAAGAGTACAAGTACACAGTATTGCCCAAAGAGGTCGGAGCGGACATAGAGTTCTTTGTGAAGGGGGTTAGTGCACAGTTTGGTCCTAGTTGCAAGAGTGAGGTGGTAACGGGTTACACCAAGCTGTATCCAGTAACTAACTTCGCTGCTACGCCTATCTCGAACAACAGCTCCATAAACCTTAGCTGGGATCCATCGGAAAACTCCGACAGCACAGTGCTAGAGGTGAAGGTTGCTGCCAAGTATAAACCACTTATCACGCTCTCGTCTACAGAGGGCAACTATACACACGCAGGCTTGATAGTTGGCAAGACCTATCAGTACAGAGCACAAGCCACCAGAGTTGGCTCGACAGGAGATGAGCAAAACTCAGAGTTTGCCTATGTCGATACCTTCATAGACATCCCCTCTATCACTTTCGACACAGTTAGCAAAGGGGATTACGCTTCAGATGTCAGACTGGCGTGGCCATCATTACCCACAGGCGACGAACTCAGGTTCGAGATATTCGTCTATAAAACCGCATCTGACTACAACGATAACATAAACATTTACGACACGCTGGAAATAGAGGATAACAGTAAAGACCACTACTTCTATCTACACAACGCTGTTAGTGCCGAGGGCAAATTTTATTCGGGGACTAAATATTATTACAGGATAAGGACGCAGACTACACCAAATGGTGTGTGGTCTCCGCTTTCTCAGCCAGAGAATGACAAGCCTTACTTCGGTTGGGCCAAGACGCCAGCACCGCTAGTAAGCAAAATCACAAAAGACTCTCTGATGGCTATCTACTTAGAGTGGAGCACAAATAGTGCTGCCACAAAGTTTGAAGTGAAGCGAGTCTTTGCATTCCCGGGGAAAGTGGACACAGTTTCTCGGAATATAAACGGCATGAGCTTGGAAGATGTTCAAGGCATCTACACAGGGCACGAGTACTCCTATCAAGTCAGGGCTCTCAACGAGAACTGTGATAACGAAATCTCCGCATGGTCGGACGAGTGTATTGGCATCGCCAAACTTTTGCCACCAGATGGAGTGGAAGCTACCAAGGGCGATGTGAAAGACACCATCATCGTCTCGTGGAACGCCCCGCAAAACCTCTCGAACCCGAGCTATGGAGCCACTAAGTACCTAGTGTACAGAGGAGAGACGGACAGCGTAGAGCTGATGGACTATATCGGTGATGTAGAGCCAGAGGATTGGGACGACTATAATGGTAAAAAGACCTTGACCTATATCGACGCACTAGACGACAGAAAGATAGGCAAGATGTTCTATTACGGCTTGATAGCCAAGGTAGATGCAGAAGAGTCGCAGATAAGTATGCTAGACTCTGGTTGGGCAGAGATACCTGCACCAGAATTTATCAAGTACACTGCCCAAAACGGAGAGTACGCCCTGATGGCAGACTCCATCCGAATGACTTGGGAAGATCCCTGCCAGCTAAAACTCAGCAGTGTTATCTACGAGATAGAGTACAAGATAGGCGAAGCCGTGGCAACCACCATAGAGGATATCCCCGGTGCAACGAACGACACCTCTATATTAGTAAAAGATGAAGATAAATTCAAGTACCACACAGTGAGGATACGCTCCAAAAGAGATGTGTACGAGTACTCTGCGTGGTCGCAATGGCTACCGCTCTACACCAAGATGCCTACCCCAGAGATAGATGAGGTAATCTCGCTCTTGCAGACGGTCGGCTCGGCTATCAAGGTCAACTATACCTGTCCAAACGAATGGGTGGACTCCATCTTCTTCTATCGTGAGGTGGAGAATGAAACAACCCAAAAGTTCAGAATAGCCTCAAAGAGCAACGAAGGACAAGGAGTGCCGAACTTCTTCTTCGACAACAAGAACTTGATGATGAAGACTACTTACTCTTACCGAGTAAAGTTTTATAAAGACATCACGGGGATGTCTGATTTCAGTGATACTACGAATATTGAGACTCCGTATTTGCCTCCAGAAAATATAGAAGCTACAAAAGGAGAACATGAAGACAAGATAGTCATCTCATGGGACGGCATGCAAAGTGCTGCTGGTAGCAGAACAATAAGCTACAATGTTTATGCCGATAGCACGCTGAACGCTAATAAATTTGATATTACCGAGAACTATCCTCAAGATGGCAACAGAATTACAGGAAATAATAATATCCTTGACGATCCTGATCCTGTACCGACAAACCCAGAGTTTACCGTAGAGTTTGGGAAAAAGTATACGACAAAATTTGATTGGTTTGACATACAACGAGGAAGGCAGTATATTTTTGCTGTGAATGTTAATGGGGGGTCAACCTTTCAAAGTAGTGCTAGTAACTACTCGGCACTCTCGGGCACAGCTATAGGGTACGCTCGCATATCTACTCCGCAGATGCTCTCTGCCAGCACAGGCGACTACGAAAAAAAGATAGTCGTCAAGTGGAAGAAGTCCAGTGCTTATAAGCACAATGATTTAGTCTCATATCGTGTTTACCAAAAAGACAACACCACAAATATAGTGGACTCTTCATTGGTGCTGGCTCCAGGGGATATGACATTCTCTGGCGACACTGTCATTTTGGAGCAAGTAGCGGTAAATGCCAAGCTAGAGGAGCGACACAAGTACACCTACCAAGTCAAAGCGATGATAGCTGCTAGTGGCGATAAGACCGTGGCTCACTCCTCTTTGATGAGTGCAGACTCGGCTACAGGCTGGTTGGCTCTGCCGACTCCCAAGGGATTTAGTGCTAGCGATGGTATAGCCACAGACTCTATCTACTTGCGATGGGAAAACCCCCAAAATTACACCACTATGATCTATAAGTGGGACACCTTGGCTACTTTGTGGGATAATCACCAGTTGGTATCAGAAAAAGATACACATTACTCCGTGAAGATAGAAGACGAGAGCGAGCAAGGCAAGAACATCTATTTCGGAGTCATGTTTTACGACCCCGAGTTCGGTTACTCTTCTACAGAGTCGTATATATGCACAGACTCTGGGTTTGCCCTATTCGATGGTGTAGAGATAACCTATGTCAGCAAAGGCGACTATGTGGACTCTATCCACCTAGAGTGGGAGCCGTACACAAACGCAGAGTACTATAACTTGCAGTATGTGCAAAAAGATGCAGCGGGAAACAGTTGGAACACAACCCGTGTGGGAAAGGGAAACTCTTACACGCTAGAAGACATAGTGGAATCTAGCAGAGGTGAGATGTTTTACTTCCGGATGCGAGCAAACAACTCTGTGGTAGAGATAAAGCCATCGGAAGGATACGGAGAGCAAGACTCGGGTTACACCCAGTTGGATTCAGTGGGAGGTTTCTCTGTAACCAAAGGCGACTTAGAGGACACTATCCGTCTGAATTGGTCAGCTGTTTATAATGCAAGTTATTATGAAGTTTGGAGGTCGGACAACAACAAATGGTGGTCTCAGATAAATACAGAAACAGGATTAGAATACAAAGATCCGATAGACGATTTGATTTACGGCAAAGTTTATTATTACAAAATCTTGGCTATAAACGATTTAACGGAAAAGTTTGATGAAGACCAAAAGAACTACTCCGAGGTGGACTCGGGCTACATCTCTGTGCCTGTACCGCAAAATGTGCAAGCTACAGACGGCAAGTACAAAGACAGAGTTGTAATCTCTTGGGATAACCTTACCAAAGTCGATGGCTACATCATAGACACCTGCCGAACTGATACCCCAGAGGACTTTGGGGTAATGGACACCATAAGACCTGCCAGCACAAGCCAGAGACACACATACGAAGCCTCCGAAAAAAATGGCAAGCTGGAGGTAGGAGTTTGGTACTACTTCAGAATTAGAGCTTTCACGGAGGCAAGAGAGGGCGAACCATCGGCATCTGATGCAGGGTTTATCGCTCTGACCACCCCAACAAACCTCATACCCTCGCAAGGCACAAGCACAGACACCATCACGCTCACATTTGTGGGATATGATGCTTTGAAACTTCCGGACAACTACGAGATAGAGCGGGTGTCTAAAGAGACAAACGACACAATCACAGTAGATTATGACCAAACAAGATTTGAAGCAACGGGCGACAATGACTCTATAGATATAACAGTCCAAGATTTCAATAGTTTGAGCGACGATTATGGGTATATCTACAAATATCGGGTGAGGAGCAAGAAAGGAGAAATCACTTCTGATTGGAGTCCTTTTAGTGCTTACGGGTGGAACACATTTGAGCCGCTAGAGATTACAGTGGACAACGAGCAAGATGGGCTGATGACCGATTCCATCAAGATATCTTGGAATACTAACGCTAAGCAGTTCAGCAGGATAAACCAGCTGGATGTGTACTACGATACCGTCGCTGAGCCAGTAGACGATTGGACATCGCATATTTCCTTACAGAAGAAGTCCAACCAGCTCAGTAGTGGCTACCTGATGATAAATACAAAAGACAATCGGAACTTTGTTCCTGCCACGATGTACTACTTCAAGGCTAAGAGTTGCTATTTTGAAGAGGCTATAGAGATAACATCGGCTTTTAGTGCTCTGGACTCTGGTTGGTACAAGCTCAGGACACCCAAGGTTACCTTTTATTCCACAGGGCAGAATGCCGACACCATCACACTTATCTGGGAGAGGCAAGAGCTGCCTCACAGCGAGAACGACGATGTGGAGTACATCATCTCCAGAGACAACACCACAGAGTATAAAGTCCTTGGCAATGTAGATTACTTCCAAGACACCACGAATGTCGAAGAGGGAGTTTGCTTTACCTACACTATCACTGCTAGGCATCCTCGCTTCCTTAGTTCAGCTCCGACAGAGAAGATCGTAGCTTATGCAAGGCTATTGCCTCCTTATTTCACAGCAGCCAAAGCGTATTCAGACTCGATAGTACTGGAGTGGCAATACGACCAAAGTTATATTCAGAACATCGACAGCTTTTACATCTATAAGAAACTTGCCTACACTGACCCCGAGAAAGATCCAGTCTATACCGTGGCAGTGGACGCTGGTGTGTACAGCTATAGTTGGACAGACAAAGATTGTCTCTTGGGTACAGACTACTACTACTACCTTAGGGCATTCAAAGAGGGGATGACCATATCAGACACCTCTCAGGTAAGGATGACTTACTTGGAGATGATTAGACCAGTCTTGTATTACGCAGATAGGGGTGTAGATACCGGCAAGATACATATAAAGTGGGATGGAGCGAAAGACGCCAAAGAGTATGTCATCTTGCGAAGTGAGAGTTCCGACTTTGATTCTCCGACTATCGTGGACACTGCAGATGGCTTGGTACAATACACAGACGATAACAACGGTGTAGGGCTGAAAGATGGGAAGGTTTACTACTACAAGGTAAAAGCCAAAAGAGACCACCATCTATCCGAGGCTAGCAGTTACAAGGGCGGATACACCAAGCTTATAAAACCAGAGATAACATCCGTCTCCAGAAACACCGCAAAGATAAAGCTGAATTGGAGCAGAAAAGGCGGTAACGACGACTCTCAGGCGAGGGTTTTCGTGGGAGAGGGGAACGAGGTGGTAAACCCTTACGACTCTATCGTACTAGACAACGATTCTACGGTAGACTTGATAGGTGCTTTCAAGAATCCAGCGTGGTTTGTAGAGGGTAAAGAGTACTATGTAAAACTTAAAACATTTAGAAGAGAAACGACCGTTATGACCGCTGGGCAACCAGCAGAAATTTTTGAAATCTATTCCGACTTTTCTAAAATTGAGAAATTCTATAGCAATATAGCAAAGCCAGAATTGACGCTGTACAATGGAAAGCTGGACACCATTAAAGTGGAATGGAACAGGATAGACAAAGATGTGGTGAGCGATGTAATCGTAGAGTGGACGAAAGACGGCTTTGGCATTTCTACGGACACCATGAGGGAGAGCTTTGTAAACAATGGAGCAGACTCTAGCGACCTGCTTTACAGAAGCGAAGGACCAGAGAAGAAATTGTTACCGGGCAACTACTATTACTTCAGGATACAGTTCCAAAGAGGAGGCGTCTACTCAGAATGGAGCGATGTAAAGAAAGGATACCTCCAGCTTCCTGCTCCGCTAAACTTAACTGTTAGCAAAGGCGATTATGTTGACTCCATCAGGTTTACTTGGGAAAACTATATGGGAGACATAGACACCACCCTCGACCAGACTTCTAGATATGTAATCTACCATTACAATGGTAGCGAGTTTGTCCAACTAGCCAACGGAGTCATAGACGACAAAGATAAGTTCTACGATGTTACCCTCTCTATGAAAGACATCTTGGAAAGAGGGATAATGACCCAGTTCCAGATAAGGGGTGAGACGCCATCGGGCACAAACCTCTCTTTTCAAAAAGAAGTTCTCAGCCAAGACTCTGGGCACACCAGATTAATGGAGCCTGCAACCTCTGCCAATTTGACCAAAGACGAAGACAATAAAATTATCTTGAGCTGGACGACAGAGCTTACAGAAGATGAGGAGCTTCTCAAGGCTTATAAAGACCTAGATGTAAGTTATCAAATACAAAGAAGAAGCTCTGAAAACAATTTTACAGAGACCAACTTGGTTACTACAGACTCTCTGCACTGGGAAGAGTACACAGACAAAAAAGATTTAACTCCCAGCAAGATTTACTACTATAGGATGCGGTTTTATAGCCAAAAGTATTACAACATCTATAACAACATAGAAAAGTCTTCGTCTCCTTGGTATAATGTGCCAGACAGTGGTACGATCCAAGTAGACCCACCAGAGATAAGACAAAAAAGAGACGGAGAGTTTTTTACGGATAGAGTAGAGCTAAAAATAAAAAGACCTACAGGTGCGGACAGCGTGGTTCTTTATCGAGAAGACAATAATCAAGGCAACTCCACTATAATAGACACGATTATCTTCGATAACGCCACAACGGGATATGGTAACTGGCTAAATTATACAGACGAAAAGGAAATTTTCACGGGAAGTGTGTATCGCTACAAGGGCGTAGCTTATGCCAAAGAAAGATACTCGGATTATGGAGCAGAGTTGACCTCTTATACGAAGTTGGCAAAGCCGACTAACCCAAGAGCTAGCGATGGAGTGTATGCGAACAAGATAGTAGTTCAATGGGACACAGTCGCCAGAGCAGAAGGATACTACATCTGGATTTATGACTATTCAACATTAACTTTAGTAGATTCGGCAGAGGTGTCTTCGCAAGACAGCATCATAAATCTAGTAAAAGCGAACATCCCTAATGTGGAGATAGGCAAGACCTACAGGTTCGATATAGCAGCATGGAACAATCGTTGTAACTACGATGGGCAAAGGGTTTATTCTGATGCTTGTTTAGATATAGGATTTCTGAAGTTCTACTTGCCAGAGTATGTTAAGCTCTCGCAAGACTCTGTGGGCTTTGTCAAGCTGAAGATAGGCTACGACAAAGAAGGCTTTGAACTGAAAGTCTATAGAAGTGCAGACACTGCCACAGCTACAGAAACTGAGGAAAGTTGGAAGAGTTACAAGAAAATCTATGTAACAGGGGGAAGCTATGATGCCATTAACGAAGAGTATGTCTGCAAAGATGTTTTACTCTCTACGGAAGGTAAAGAAGGTGTGCAGTATGCGTATATGGTACAAGTTTACAAGAGTGGATTGATTCAAGCCATTTCAGATACATTCAAAACCTATCTAGAGAACCAGTCTGGAGAAAAGAAAGGTTGGAGTCAGGCTGGGGAGTTCGATAACGAAATACTCGCTACACAAGGAGAGCATCAAGACTCTATAGTGGTGCTCTGGGAAAAATCTGGCGACGAAGATTTTGTGGACTCGGTCAAGTATCAATGGGTAGAGTATGACCTAGATGGTGAACTAGCTCAAGACTCTGGCACGACAGGCGACACTTGCCTTATCCGCTATGCGAAATCCAAAGACGCCTCTCAAAAAGTAAAAAATGGCAATAAGTACATGTATAAGTTGAGAAAAATCTTTTATGATAAAAACCAAGTATCTTATACAACATCGCAGGTGTCCGACAGAAACGCTATTGGCTGGGCAAAGATGAAAAAGCCCAAAATCCGCCTTACCCAGACAAACCAAAACGATCATAAGATTGAAGAGATAAGTGGTGCAGACGCTTTCCAAGTTTGGGCAAAGATAAACGATGCCGAAGCAATCCAACTTACAGAAGTTGCATCTGGTGGTAGCTATGTGGATTCGGTGTTGTACAGAAAAAACAACATAGGCAAGAAGGTGAGCTACACAATAAAGACGATAAATAGCTTCACGAGCTTGATGTCCGAATTTTCTGACCCAGTGAACACTTTCTATATGCTTTACGCTCCGAGCTACGCAGTAGCTACGCAGAGCCAGTACACAGATAAAGTAGAACTAAAGTGGCAATGGGGCACTGCCAGAGCAGCACTGGTAGATAGCTTCATCGTAACTCGCTACAATCTAACCGATGGTAAAAAAGAGAAGAGATACGCCTTTGAAGGAGCAGACGACCATGAGCTAGAGCACTATTACGGAGCAGACACCCGCATAGGGACAGACACCTGCTTGTTTGCCGACACAGAGGGGATAAGGCAAGGAGTAGAGTACCTTTACAGCATCAAGTCTCTGCGTGTCAACCCCACAGGGACGAGGCTCTCTACTGACAGCATCACCGCTACCGGCTACGCTAAGTATGCCGCACCGACAAATGTAACTGCCACACAAGACAAACAAGATGTGGTGATAAGTTGGGACTCCATAATAGGTCAGGCAGAAGTAGAGAAGTATAGTATTTATTATAGCACAGATCAAGCAGGCAATTATAGTGCTTTGAAATTTACAGGCTCAGATGTTACCACACAAGACACAACCGTAGTAGATTACGATATACCGCAAGGTACTATCCGCTGGTACAAGGTGGTAGCTTTCAACGAATTAAGCAAAGAGGGCGAAAGGTCAGCAGCTGTTAGGGGTTACGCTCTGATGGAGCCGATAGGTGGAGTAAACTGCACAAAAGGTGCCAGTGCAGACACCATCACCGTTACTTGGGACACACTCCCAGTGTACGAGAGCTACTACATAGAGTGGAGTACCAGCAAGGATAGCGATGAGGCGACTGGGAAGTTCAAGACCAGACTAGGTCAAAAAGGATCCTTTACAAATAGCAGTTATACCAAAGACACACTCTACATCCCGATAACTGCCGACTCACTGCGAGGCAGGCAGATCTATGTCCACCTGTGGGCACAGAACCAGTATGGTGGCTCAGCAGTGCAGTTGGATAGTGGCTATACCAAGCTCAAACCACCCACTGGCTTCACCGCGAGCAAGGGCACAGAGTTAGACTCCATCCGCTTTAGTTTTACACCTAGAGTCAAAACTAACGCAAAAGGCTACAAGCTCTACGCTGATATAGCAAAAAATATGTTAGAGAACGCCAGTGCAGAGATATATCTGGAAAAGTACATAAACAACGACACCTTGAGAAGCGCAAACAAAAAAGGCTACTACTACTATGCTAGCATTCAGGCTATCAGCCAGTTACCCAATGCTAACTCTGACTTTGTGGTAGATAGTGGCTACAGCAGGATACCAGCTGTACAAACCTTTATTTGCACACCAGAGTCTAGTGGAGAAATCCTCTTGAAGTGGACTGCTGTGGACATAGGCGGAGACAGTGTGAATTACAATATCTATCGCTCCGAAAACGGTGGTTCCTTTAGTATGATAGAGCAAGGATATTACGCTAAGCCTATATCTTCCAAGATAAACTATTTAGACCAGACATGCTTGCCGGGAGAGGAGTACTCTTACTATCTGGTAAGCAAAGCTTGGCAAAGACCAAACACACAAGAGGGGCAAGTAATCTTATCGGACACCTCTGCACACAGAACTAAAAAGGCGAAAATAGGCTTAGTGCGGGACTTTGTGCAAGACACGGCAGCTATCCAGAACAACTCCATCGGCTTGCAGTGGACACAAAGGGGCGACATAGATACTTATTATATCTATCGTAGCTCCTATTCGGACACCATCAAGGCAAAACTGTCCGAAAAAGTTATCTCCGTAAAAAATAGCAGTTACTACTATACAGACGAAGCCGACTCTGTGAAAGAGGATGGTGGAATGCTCTGGCACTATTGGATAAGAGCGTACAAAGATGGGCAATTTGGACAGTGGACTCCATCCACAGAGTTCTCTTCTCACGGGTTGCTAGCTTACACCATGCCAGACAAGCCGACCATAGGGCAAGTCAGCAATGGCGTGTCTGCGGATACCATCCGAGTGGAGTGGAACAAGATACCTTATGCTAAGGAGTATTGGCTGGAGTACAAGACAGAGGGAACAGATTGGGGTAAAATCGAGAACATAACAGACACCTTCTACACCGTACGCAGAACAGTTCACAAATTGCAAGACGGAGTACGCTATCAGTTTAGAGTTTACGCTGTCATCCCAAAAGAAACCGTTTCCCCTAGAGGAGAAGAAAACAGCTACTATGGACGAGAGATGGTCTCGGAAGCCAGCGAGGTAAAGACAGGATTTGTGCGTTTCCAAAAGATAACAGGGTTCTTATTTCAAAGTGCATCCGATAGTATCAAATCGGACACCATCAAGCTCTATTGGGACCAGCTAGCAGCATCCGAGATAATTTACACTATCTATCGTAGCGATGAGAGTAGTGTAAATAAGGCTACTAAAATAGCAGAACTGGAAGATAAAAATGAGTTCTACGATGTTCGGCAGGCGGACGAGGTAAAACCAGAGGGTGGTAAACCTTATTATTACTGGATAACTGCTAAAAAGGAAGTTTATCAAAATTCTATGAGCGACAAAGAAGCTCTGCGGGTAATAGCGGGAGAATCTAAGCTAGAGGATAGCTACGCTTGGTGCTTGTTGGATGAGCCTCAAAATGTTTGGGCTTCGGGCAAGATGGCAGCAAATGCGGCGGACAACATATTTGCGAAAACCTATACTGACTCCATCGTTATCCGCTGGGACAGCGTTCCCTATGCAGAGACTTATAATGTACAAAAAAGGAAGAAAGGCGAAAGCAATTGGGGAGACCTTTATAACGGAGTGCTCGACACGCAGTATGTCTGGGAGATAACAAATGACAATCAAAAAGGGTTCTTGTACGAGTTCCAAGTATCGGCAATAAATAAGCTGTGTGGAAGCGAAAATCCTGTTTGGTCTCAGACATTTGATGGTTTTGCCAAGCTGTCTGCTCCTAGGCGAGTAGAGGTTAAGCACAAAGAGAACGAAAGTGGCATCTATCTACGCTGGGACACTATAAAAAATACGCAGAAGTATTTAATCTATTATTCTGATGATGGAGCAAACTACACAAAATTGGGGACTAAACTGCCCTCAGGCACTCAAACTTACTTGGACACGATAGATAAAACGCCCACACCGGGCAAGAAGAGATGGTACTTCGTAAGAGCTTTTAATTCAGCCACTGGACTCTCCGACACATCTGAGATAGTGGACACTGTCTGTCCTATCTTGCCTCCAGAAAATTTAACTGCCAGCAAGGGCGAGGAAAACGCAGTAACGCTCACTTGGACATTAAACGAAAGAACAGTAGCCGTAGATGGCTTTTATGTGTATCGTATCGACATAGGCTCTGCAGGAGGTAACAGCTTTTCAGCAACAGACACAGTAGGTAAAGTTACACAGTTCACACAATCCGATGGCATAGTTACTTTTAAGGATGAACTGGGGCTAAATGCTGGCAATGGAGTGGACACCACCAGAAGCGGGCAGAAATATCTGTACGCCATTAGAGCGTTCAAAAATGGGTCGTACTCCGAGTTTACTCCCGACTTTGGGATTGATACAGGCTGGATAGCGTTGCCACAGCTGACAGGGCTAGAAGTGCCAGTCATCAAGGCGAACGAGAATTTTACTCTGAGATGGGACAAAAATTACAATATCAACAAAAATATCTGCTTTGTCTATAAGAGGATTAAGTACAAAGATGGGGAAAGGGACACTAACTATTTTTATCAAGACGAAGGGTCGCTGATTACCGACACCACCGCTACCGATGTATCTAATCTTGAGAACGGAATGGCTTACCAATACTTCGTTAAAGCTTTTAACTCATCTTATATCGATTATTCTGGAATAGAGGCAAAAGTATGGGCAGAGTATGAATACGACGAGCACAAAGGGATGTTATCCAGCCAGTGGTCTGAGTACTACATTACAGGCAGGAAGTTTGCCACTCCTACCATCACGGTGGAGAAAGATGACGACAAGCTCAAGGTGGACACCATCTACATTACATGGAGCGAAGACGGTAATGCTACACGGTATCTTTTTGAGATAGACACAGTCAAAACATTCGGCAGTCCGCTTTTGAACGACAGAAAACCAGCTAATACAAACAGAACGCTCGACAGCCTCTATTACACTGCCACCAGAGGGATAGACAAGGCACAGGTCTATTACTTCCGCATGAAGGTGGAAAATCAAGAGTACGAAAACGCCGAGTGGGACTCTCTGACATCGGAGTGGTCGCCTGTGGATAGTGGGTGGTCTAGGTTGATACCACCAGAGGGTGTGGCAGCCAGCAAAGACAGGGAAGACAGCATCAAAGTCAGCTGGATTGGCTGGAATTGGAGCGAACCGATCGAATATAAGGTGAAGTATGAGGACGCTGGTGGCACTGCGGGAGAAAAGACCGTTTCTATCGACTCCCTAGTCTATAGGTCTACATTTAGCCAAGGCGAAAACACCATAAATGTGTACACCACACATGACAAGTTTGGCACTTCTGCTGCATCTGCACAGGTACGCGGCATAGGCAAACAGCCAGCACCGACATACGAGGCGGGATCAAAGCCTACCCAAGGAGAGTACCAAGACAGTATCTGCTTCATAATAGACGAGGCAGCAGCAGGTATAGGTGAGCAAACGATAAACTACAGAGTGTATGTCAATACAGACAAAGAAGCTGACGAGATAGACAAAGACTCTCCAAATGAGGGATCTTACACCGAGTTCTTTACAAACGAAATAACTTTAAAAAACACTAAGGGGCTTTACCGTTCACAGTATGGAGCGAAAATCTATATTAGAGTGTCGTGGTCTGTGGGTGAAGGTGCTACCATCTATAGCGAAAAGAGCATCATAGACTCTGGATGGACGAAATTGGCAGCACCTACTACTTTGCAAAGGATGTATCTGGAGACCCCGCAAGATACTATGGCGACAGGCATAAAGTGGAAAAATAGTCCAAACTCTGAAAACACTATAATCTACAGAAAGCATCCGAATACAGCAGGAGACATCTTTAAACCTATAGACACAGTGTACGCTTTGAGTTCGTACACAGACACCTTGCCGAAAACAGACAGAAATAAAACATACGAGTATAAGGTGAAAGCCGATAACAGCTTGGGTAAAACCCTTTCAGATTACTCCAACGCCTTACAAACATTTGTACCAGAGATTTACACGATAAGCGACTTTGTGGCTAGTAAGGGGGATCTGGTGGATACCATAAGCTTTAGCTGGAGTGGCAATCTGGACTCTACTTACAAGATACTGGTGGACACCACTAGTGAGATAGATCCGCTTGAGCCTAAGGCTGTCATCAAAGGGTTAAAAAATGGTAAAGCTAAGTGGGCAGTAAGCGACAATAGTTGTCAGAGCGGGCGGTGGTATTACTTCCATCTTTTCTTGGTTGGGGACGAAAACGACCCAGACGATAGCAACTATCCTCAATACATAGCAAAGATAGACAGTGGCTATGCTGCGATGAACACTGTAGACCCAGAATGGGTAAGTGTGGAGAACGATACAGTAAATATAGACCTAGATATAAAAGGTAAAAATGTCAATGACTCTGCATACAGCAAGATTGATGTGGCTCAAGCTGTGAATCGTGACTGGATAGAAGAGGTTTACCTAAAAAAATACAATAACACAACTGGTGAGTTCGATGCAAAAGACACTCTGCGTAACGGTAAAACTGTTTACAAAGAGGAAATTGCCGAAAAATTTGGACAAATCTATAAGTATCAACTTGAGTTTGTAAACCGTATAAGACCGGGGAAATTCTTGGAGTTCAGCACCTTTACCACATTGAGAAAGCCCACAAAAGTAAGCTGGAAAAGTTCATCGCTATCAGAAGAGCACATCGAAGTGGACATCACGAAAGACAGCAAGAATGCAGATAGCGATGTAGACTCCATAGTCGTTTATCGCCACTCATCCTCATTGGGCGACTACGACACACTGATAATAGACTACACCATGGGGTTAGAGGCAAACACGCTGACAGACAACGCCAACCTAAAGCAAGGGGTCTTCTACAATTACTCAGCGGCTTATTACAACCAGAATACAGGCTTATCCAGAGTAACAAAATCTGAGGATAAAGCTTATGCCAAGCTGGAAGCTCCTCAATTCGTCTCTATTAGTAAGGAGTTAAACAAAGATACCATCTTCGTAAAGTGGAACAAGATAGACGATGCATCCAACGGCTACGACCTTTATTGTGATACTTCCAGTGCAGGAGATTGGTCAAATAAAAAATTAGTAGTATCTCTCGGAGATAATACAGATACCACCTATGCGGATAATAACGACTACACTCAGTGTAGCAATGTCTATTATAGGGTCGTTGCCAAAGGGCTAGATACCACTTCCATCTTTGATGAGTGCATCACAGGCTGGGGTAGCAGAGCTTTCCGTGGAGTAGATGACTTGACTGGTGTGGATATGCCTAGAGTAGACACCATGGTGCTTACCTTCTCTCTACCTACCAGTGTGAAGCTGAGCACAAATGAATCCGATCCTTTCAAAAAAGGTGTGAAGCTGATGCGGTACGATGTTGCCGATAGCATAAACAGCCTTAGAGATGCTTTCGCTGTCGCTGCCGAAAGTATAGCCGTATCTGTTGCGGATGACAAATATACGATAACAGACAACAGTGAGCTGGAGTACGACAACCTCTATTTCTATAGAGTGATGCTCAAGGTGCAAAATAGCAGTGGCTATACAGACCTGTCCAATGTGGTGAGAGCATATATGAAGCCTAAAGCTGTAACAAATGTAGTGGCTACCTCGGGAACGAAGGTGGACACGGTGCTCATATCGTGGGACAAGCTGCCAGCAGATAAACTGCAAAACGACACCGTAGATGCCTACATAGTAGGAAGGTGCGATGCAGATGGAACGCTAATAGAAGAGGTGAGCATAGGCGGAAGCGATTCGACTTTCCGAGATTATGTTGGTCATATATTTGCGCAAGATTTCGAACAAGGAAAAGATTATCGATACTATATCACAGCACGAGTGAATATAGTGGAAGACACCGTGCTGGAAGGTGTGGAAGAAAGCGACATAGTCCTAAAATCTGCCCAGAGCAACATCGCCAGTGGCTGGGCTGAGATGCGAGCTTTGGACTTGTCGGACATAGAGGTGATAGAGTGGGATACATCAAATATCTGTTTTGATTATCCACCGCTAGATGGTGGCACAGATACGACTCTGCAGATACAGCTGAGTATGATAGACGAGCCATACCAAAAGTATGCTATAGCTTATCGCAAAGTGGATGGTTCTGATGTAAACTTCGATAGCATAGCTTATGTGCCAGGGGGAAGCATATCTACTCTTCATGACACATTACTAAAGACAGGACAAATCTTGCGGTATCGCTTCTTTGTGGGTAATGACTTTATCTCGGTAAACTATACAGATGTATTAGCTTACACGAACCTAAGACCTGCTACAGCGGTGAAAAAGGTACAAACCACAGAAGAGTATGTTAAAATTAAGGTTACAGTGCCGAGCAAGAACAACGCCAGCGTAGATTCTGTGATGCTCCTCAAGAGCAAGAAAGTAACTAAAGAGCCAGTGGATACCTTTATCTATAATGGAGGTTCTGGCTACATATTGTGTGTGGACAGCACAGGCACGCAAGGAGAAGAGTATCTTTACCAAGCTGCCCTCTACAATAACATTACTGGCTACTCTCCGTTTGGTGATGCCATAGACACGATAGGCAAAGAGATCTCTTCACCTAAGATTTTGGAAATTTACAAAGGCGAGTCTAAAGACACAATCAAGATTACTTGGTCTAAGATCCCCGGAGCAGCCAAGGGGTATATCGTGTTGCGAGACGAATCTGGTACAGCAGGCTTTGGCATATACGATAAGGTGTATGAGACGAAGACAAGCCCGCTTATGACCTCTGAAGAAGACACTTCTTATAGCGATGTAAGCGATTATCCAGCGGGCAAACGGATTTACTACAAGGTGGTAGCCAAAGGTACAGACAAGAACTCTAAGGAATCAGCCAAAGATTATGGCTTCCTGATGTATGGTGGCATAGAGGATTTAACAGTCTACGACTGGGCAAACGAAATGGGGAAAGTGGATACCATAACGATGAGTTGGACTATACCAGACACTCTTAATTGCGACTCTATCTTTCTCTCTAGGATGACAAGCGTAGACTATGTAAATAACCTAGACACCATAGACAAGTATATGCTCCCTTATAATGACTTTAAAAATAGAGTAACATTGGAAGAAGCAAGCGACCCCGAGTACAACAAATACGAGTACACCAATAGCTCGTCTGAGTTGCTAATCGGGCAGTTGTACTTCTACAAGATTAGAGTAATGATCGGGCAGAATTTGAGTCCAGCCTCCAATCTGGGTATAGGCTTTTTGGAAATGCCCAAAGTCGAGAACTTGACAGCCACCAAGGGTAAAACAGACAGCATCGTCATCACTTGGGATCCAGTCCTTAGTGTTAAAAACGATACTGTGGACTTTTATACTATCTCTCGCAAACCAAAAGACGGAAGCAGTAGCAACACACCACCAGTAGAAGTCAGTGGAAGCACCACTAAGTTGGTGGACTGTCGAGGTGATGCTTCGCCATTTGGTGACATGGCAAAAGGAAGAGACTATCTTTATTTCATAACAGCAAGTAAAGAGATAAGCAAAGACACAATACCCGGCAGTGCGGAGGAGGAACTTTTTGTACACACCCTAACAGGTGTTCCTTCCGCAGAGGTCTTGGGTTACTCAGCACCAGATTCTGCATCCTTTGTAAGCATCAGCAGAGGCGACTACGAAGACTCAATAGTCATAGAGTACTATTCGCCCAACTATGTAGACGAGGTGGAGCTTTATCGTAAGGAAGACGGCAAAGATTATCCGAACTCTGCTTATGCAACTTTGGATGTAAACAAAACAATCCAGACGGGGATATTTATAGACTCAGCCATACAGTATGGTAAGAAGTACAACTACAAAATGAAGGTGAAAAAAGGTTCAACCATAAATTTCTCGCAAGAGGATACTGGCTGGAGCACTCTAAAACGCCCAGATAGCGTGAAGATTACAAATAACGGAAGCTATTCAAACCAAATAATAATCCAAGCTTACTCTTCTAATTATACGGTAAATGTTGATTCCATAGTAGTGTACAAGTACGCTGCAACCTCTAGCCAAAGTGACACCATAATAATCGCTCCGCCAGACGACACAGATCCGTACATCATATACGACACTCACGCTCTTCAGCAGGGTCTTTTTTACGAGTACAAAATAGCTTACAAGAATGAACTGGGAGTGTCTCCATATACAACGGCGGATATCACAAAAGCTTTCGCGAAGTTGAAAAAACCTCAGTGGGACTCTATTAGTGTTAGCAGGTTCGTAGACAAGATAGAACTCAAATGGGGCAAAAACCCTGACGCTTATAAAGGTTACAAGATTTTCGTGGACAGCTCCTTAAACACACAAGGAGAAGAGAAGAGCAAATACTCCTTGCTTTATGAAAATACTGCTGTTGCCACCGACAACAGTGCGGACACTTTTTACACAGACGAGGATGAATACTCGCCAGAGCAAAAAATATACTACTGCTTACAGTCCGTAGGACGCGACACCGTGTCGGAGTGGTCTGAAAAAAGATATGGTACTCGTAAGTTCGAAGGTGTGAAAGATTTGGCGTTCGCAGGAGCAGAAATAGGTGCGATGAAGTTTACCTTTAGTACGCCGACTACCGTAGTCAGCCCAGATGTCTATATTTACAAATTTGACTCTATCGAAAGAGTGGACAGTATCAAGGACGACTATAAGCAAAATCTTGGTCTTTATGATGCCGGTAATCCTGGGGAGTACTATTTCACAGATGAGATAGGAGAGAATTTAAAGATAGGTAACCTCTACTTTTACAGATGCGTAGTGAGCGTGCAAGGTGTAAAGAGCGAGCCCAGCAATATAGCCTTCGGCTACTTACAGATGCCCAAAGTGTTGAAAGTAAAAGCTTCTAAGGGAGGTGAGTACAATAGCGACGGTGAGCGTGTGCCTTACGAAGACAGCATTAGAATATCGTGGAAGAGGGTCGCAAATGTGAGAAACGACTCTGTATCGTCTTATCGCATCACCAGATACATAAATGGCGAACCTACTGGCTACCAAAAGGAAGTAGATGGGAAAGATAGTGTTTACATCGATGAAGTGGGTTCTTCTACTTTCAGTAGCACAGACAAGGGGCAGCTTTATCGTTATACTGTTCAGGCGTGTTATCAGATAAACGAAGACACCGCAGCGGGCAATAATCCTAATTTCGAGACGATGATCATATCTCCAACTGGCGACACAATAATGGGTTACACATACCCCGACAGCGTCTATTTGGTATCCGCCTCAGACGAGGACTACGACGATAGCATCAAGATCATCTACACCAGCTGCCAATATGTGGACTCTATACTGCTGTGGAGAAAGGATGCCAATATTTGGAGCAAAGCGGGAACTCTCGAAAATGCAAATAATAGAAACGAAAAAATATTTTTCGACAAAGATCCAATCTTGAAAGCTGGTCAAGATTATCAGTATAAAGCTATCGTCTATCTGCAAGGATTAGAAAGAGAGAGCAACATAAAAGTAGGAGCAAGCAGGCTCAGTCCTCCGAAAAATTTGGAGTTTGTGGAAAACAGTCAGTACGAATATACAGATGGCAAACAAGACACTATGGGTATCAATCTTCGCTGGAGCCTAGAACCAGACGGTGCTGGCTACTATGTCTACTTCGATACTGTATCAGGGGTTGCTAGCGGTCATTATGACTCAGTACATATAGATAATGAAAACGATACCATTTGCTTCTGGGAGCCAGATCATTATAAAACTAGCAAAGAAATCCGCACCTACTATATAGCTGCCAAGACCTATATGACAGACCCCGATGGAAACAAGAACTACTCAAAACTATCAGATGAGATAACAGCTCATGTGGCAAGTAAATCGGTAGAAGGCGTAGAGGCAGAGTATGTGCCTACTGCTGGTGTAGAAAAGATTTATGTCGGTTGGGACAAATTACCCACAGGATATAATACCAGCGAGGTAACCAAGTATGTTATCTACCAAGCGACCAACTCCACTGCCTCAGACAGCTTTGTGCAGGTAGCCGAGCAAGAAACTCCCACGGCTAAGAGAATAGAGATAAATCAAGACAACACACCAGCTGGTAGTGTTTACTATTACAAGGTCAAGGTGGTGTACAACAACGCCAAAAAAATCTCCATATTCTCAGAGATGAGCCAGGGCGTTTATCCGCCGTTGGGTGATTTAGATATGTCGGCAAGCAAAGACAGTGCCAATATCTGGTTGTCTTTCGATAGCATCCCCGGGGTAAAGAGCTATGACATCTATAGGAGAGTGGACACCCTGCCTAGTAGTGAGAATACGACTGTGCTAACAACGCTAAATCAAAGCGACTTGGTGAACATAACCACCGATGGTAGAGTCAGCTGGGAAGATACAAAAACTAGCGAAGGCAAGATATACTACTACGGGATTAAGGCTAACAAAACCATAAAAGTAGATGGGGAAGATTATACTATCACCACCGCTGGTGGCTTTACTTTAGGCACTGCTGTGTACGGATATTGCAAGGGTGTCATCAGTATCCTAAGGCTCAGCTTTACTGGGAGCGAAGGTGTCAAGATATCTTGGTCAGACGGTGCGGAGAACTTCGCAGTCGGTGTGAATCCAGAGGAATACACTTTGGGAAGAAAAGTAGGAGAGGATAATTACACCTACCAAAAAATCCCAGATGGTACAATTACAAAAACCTCGATAGCGGGAACTTCAGACTCAATGCACCACTATAGAGACGAAGGTAAACTATTTGGCAAGTTATTAGTAGGGGAAACTTACAGCTATATACTAACAGCCAAAATCTCTAGCAGTATCCCCGGCGATGAGATGACGATGAAATCTGTTCAGATGCAAATGAGCTACTATTACGACTGGGACAAAGATTCCGTGGCTACAAATGCAAACTACAAAGGCTCACCTGGATACTACATAGACAGGATAGAGCTATCGTTCGACAAGTTTTTGCCTAGCAGACCAGCTGGAGACTACACAACGGATGGCATCACCCCAGACACGGCGAGCTACTATAAAATTACCAGATATCTGACAAAAGAAGATATTTCCCAAGGGGAAACCAAACAATTTACAGCCAGCGACTTTGCTGAGCAACAAGATGCTGTTACAGGTGCTAAAGTGTATGTCCTAAAAGACGACGCAAATAACGACAGTTGGCTCTGGGGAAAACCATCTCCGGGCGTAAGTTATAGCTACGCTATACAGGCAGTGATCACCAATGGAGCAGACCTCTTCACATCTGAGGTGCTTAACAAAAAAGACAGCTCTAAATCTTTTATAAAAACCACAGCAATGAATCTGCTAGATGTGAAAAACTACGAAGAAGACGGTAAAATAGCGGGTGTAAAAGTTCTTTGGGAAAAGCCCGGCGTAACACCAGAAGAGTATATTGTGGGTCGAGACACCTCTCAGAGCTTCATAAGCGATGAAGAAGGCAATGATGTCGTGGCAAGCAACTCTGCCATTTGGCAAGATACACTGCCAAGCGGGGGCATCTTGCAGGGAGACACGGCGTTTATTGATTACAACCTCCTAGAAGTGAACGCAGATGGTAAAAACAGCCCATTTGGTGAGCTAAGGATGGGATACACCTACTACTACCGTGTGGCAAAAGTTACAGGAGGTACACCGAGTTCTTGGAGCAACTACAAGAGCATCAAATATGGGATGGACGACGAAGACAACTATGTAATCTCCACCTGCCTAGAGTTTAACGATTTGGCACAGCAATACAACGCTGGGGATATTACTGGAAACATCAGCGTACTGCTGGCACAAGACCTCACCTTCACCACCTCGGGAGATACGCTCTTGCCACTGGGTAATAAGCTCTATCCATTCCAAGGCACATTCGATGGACAAAATCACAGTATCATAGTTCACGCTATCGACCAGACGGAAGAGAATGTCGGTGTCTTTGGCTGTATAAAAAACGCCAATATCAGCAGGCTGAAGCTCACCTATGGAGCGAAAGTAGATGGAGGTAGCATAGAGTACCTCGGAGCGTTGGTCGGTCAGTTAATGGGCAAATCCAGCATAGACACTGTGGAGATAGACATAAACGCAGACTTCGAAGCTGGCACAGCCGTAGGAGGGATGATAGGAGGTGGAGAAGGCTCAGTGGTAGCCACCAGCGACACTATCACTATATCTGCAGACCTGATTGCGGAAGCATACGCAGGTGGCTTGGCAGGGCAACTGGGAGGCACACAAAGCGTAATAACTAACTGTGGTATAAAGCAGGCTAACAACATAAAAGCAGAAGGAACAGGAGCAACCGTTGTTGCTGGTGGCATGGTAGGAGTTTTCGGTGGAAAGATAACCAGCTCTATAGTCAACATAGTAACATCCATAAAAGCTACAGACGGTACTGCCTGCTACGCAGGTGGCATGGTGGGCTACGAGCCAACTACAGGCAGTGAGTACAGCTTCTCCACGGTGAACACCGTCTCAGAGAAGGTAACAGCAGGAACCAGTGGAACAAACCAAGCAGCAGCAGGTTACTTCATAGGCTACTCCAAAGCAGACGAGATAGACGAAATAGCACTATCCTCTGTAATGGGAGTAGAGGCTAGTGCCAGCGGAGATGCGTGTGCAGGTGGACTGGTAGGTAGATACGACAACAGCAGTGGCTCTATAAAAGCCGTAAGAGTAACTTTGGCAGGCGACATAAAGGCTACATCCTCCACGGGCAACTCCTACGCTGGTATGGTCGCTGGTAAGGTGGACAACATCTCCTCTAACAGCATAGGGGCAGAAGGAAGGCAAGTACTGCTAAACGGTGCAGGGATGCAGATAATAGCAGAAGCCAGTAATGGCATGGCTTACCTCGGTGGTGCAGTGGGACACATTAGCAAAACATCCTTCAAGGGCATCAATGTCTCAGAAGTATCTTTTACTGCCACAGCAAAAAAAGCGTATGTAGGTGGCGTAACGGGTATGGAAAGCAATAAAGGCAGTGCATACGACAGTGTAGTCGTGGCATCCACCGTGGTGTTTGGGCAGAGCCTATCTACAGTGGACACCCTAGTAGTGGGAGCTCTAGCAGGCTCTAGCAAGATGAACACTCTGGGAAGAGCCCACATAAGTGCCAAGATGACCTTCACAGATAATGGTTTTGCTGATAATAGTGTAATCATGGGTGGACTCTGTGGAGAGTTATACAACTCAGCTTTCACCGTGCCGAACACAGACTTGAGCTTGCCTAAGTTTGCTGCCAAAGTAGGTAAGAACTCCAAGATAGGTTCGATAGCCGGCGACCTCACAGCCGCTAATATTAGTATGGACGAAGCTACTTTGGCAAACATCACTCTGACAGAACTATCGGTACAAGAGAACTCCTATGTGGGCGGTCTGTGTGGCAAGGCGAACATTACAAACGGAACAATCGATTATGATGCTCCAGTTACCATTAACATCAGCAGCTCTGCAACTTCGGGGATGAGCTATGTGGGCGGGCTGTTTGGGCTTTTCTCTGCAAATGTAGCAACAGCCTTGATAGACACCAGTGCCGAGGGTATAGCTATAACCATCGATGGCAGCTCTCTGACTGCAGGAGGACTAGTAGGACAAGCCGATGAAGCTAAGCTCTCTGAGTGTAGAGTAAGAGGAGCTACCCTCACGGGAAAAGGTAATGGCACAGTAGCTGGCATGGTTGGCTTGCTCAGTGGCAACTCCACCATAAAAAAATCTTCTGCAAAAGAGATAACCTTACTCAATGCACAAAAAGCTGGTGGAATAGTGGGCAAGATGTCTGTTAGTAGCACCTCTTACGGAATTACCGAGAGCTTCTGCTATAATATTACCAGTAATGAAGTTGACACCTTGGGACTCTTGGTAGGGCAGATGGATCAAGGGCTCATCAACTACTCCTACGCCTTGCATAGTGCTATTGGGGAAACGGTCGTAGTGGGAGGCTTTATAGGCTATATGACAGGTGGACAAATCTTGAACTCCTATGCAGCCCACTTCTCGAGTTCAGAGCCAATAAAGGTCTGTGGAACATCCTCTGGTGGCGATACTACAGGTGCAGTAATCTCGGAGAACAAAATATTTATGTCGGACGAAATCTTGGGCGAAGGTGAATGGATGCTGGCAAGCACTATCTCTTATCCAAATCTGGTGAGTAACCCGCTGACTATACCTGCTAGCGATGAAATCTATAACGACCTGAAGATGGACAAAGAAGATGGCTACTACCAAATCGTTAAGCCTGTCCAGTTGGACGCTATCGGAGATGTCCGACTAGTAGGAGGAGATTACAACGACCTTGATAATTTCTACAGAGGTCTGCAACTAACAGACAGCTACAAAGTGGCTAACGACCTAGACTTTACAGGTTACGAAAACTACACTCCTATAGGCTACTCTTCCCAAAACAAACACTTCGGAGGCATCTTGGATGGCGACCACCACACTATCAGCAACTTAACCAGCAAAGCAGTCAACTCTGTCAGCTCAGCCAGAGGAATACTGGGGAGCATGGACGCTGGCACAGTGCAAAAGCTCCGCATAGTAAACGCCGAAATATCTGGTACAGAGCAATCCGCAGTAGTGTGCGGTATCCTCTCTGGTGGCATCATCCAGCAGATAGTGGTAGATAGCTCACAAATCAACAACACGACAGGCTCGGGAGCTATAGTGGTAGGAGAGATGACTGGTGGAACACTACGAGATGTATTGACTCGCTACAACTCCGTAAACTGCCTATTAGCAGCTGGTGGCATAGCTGGAGAAGTACTTGGTGGCGACATCAGCAAGGCTGTCAGCGTAGTGGACAGCATCTTCTCCAATCTTGGCTCCGTAGGTGGGCTGGCTGTGTCCGTAGGTGCTGGTGCTAGCCTAGATAGTAGCTTGTCTATAGCCAAGGTGCTGATGACTAATTCTGAAGGTAAAGAAATCTATAAGGTAGCTAATAAGCAAACGAGTAGCACCCTCACAGCCAACTACACTGTAGCGGAGACCAAGGTGCAGAGGGGAGAGAGCAACGCCAATTACATAGTAGGCACAGACCCAGCCGATGCACAGGGTGGCAATCTTTTCTTTAGGATGTTTGTCCCCTTCTTCGACGAAGACGACCTTGGCTATACTGCTCCTATATGGGGCAGAGCCAAAGGAGATCGCTACTATCCATATCTAGCAGGATTTTATGACAGCGATGAAACCCCAGACGCTATAGCTATAACGGCTTTAGACGGACCGATTACAGTATGTGCCACTGGCGATACGATATACATCACAGAAGCTACAGGTCTGTCTTTCTTGGAAGGCTATCTGGACGACAAAGTTACCCATGTAATCTTGCAAGCAAACATAGAGTTTGCCGAGAACGACAAAGAAGAGAGCAACTTCAACCCGATAACCAAGATAGATGGCAAAACTTTTGACGGACAAGGACACACCATCAAAGGGCTAAAGATAAAAAGTGAGAGCGAAAATGTTGGGCTTTTTGGCACGGTAGATAATTGTACGATAAAAAACCTAGCATTGATAGACTGCCAAGTAACAGGTGGAGCATCTACTTCACTCTTGGGAGGAGTAGCTGGGTTAGTGAAAAGGAACTCTATAATCGAAGATGTCTATGTGGGAGAGAGCAAATTTACAGCTGAAAATAATTCCGCCACAGTAGGACCAGTGGCAGGCTCACTGGCTTCTGGCAGCACGGTGCAGTGGAGCATCGCCCTGCACAACCAAATCTCTGCTACGAATGGCTTTGCTGGCGGTCTGGTCGGTAACAAGGCAGAAAATGCAATCATACGAAATTGTGTGGTAGCTATCGACACTGTCAACGCTAGCCAACATAACAGAATAACCACTGGCGGATCTCAAAACTTGTCTGATAACTATGCGTGGAGTGGTAACTCTGCCACAGGCGATAAAGGTACAGACAAATTAGATGGCTCTAGCTTTGTGTTCTCCAATATTTTGAGCAATACCTTTTACACAAACACTCTAAACTTTATCGATAGAGATGCATGGGGCTGGGCTAGTGGCGACGACAAAGACGACTTCCGATGTATGCCTGCCCTTAGCCATATGAGTACAGCCACAGACGAAGATTGCTATCCAGAAGTTATCCGCTTCTCTGGCAATGGCAATGGTGACGATGTACCTTATCAGATAGAGAACATAGACCAGCTGGAGCTCGTTCAGGCGTTCCTTAGCAAGAATTTCACCTTAACAAACAACATAATCTTCCCAGAAGATTACGATGTGGACGACGCTACAGAAAACGGCAACTGGCTTCCGCTCGGCTGGGGCAACACAACCACCTTTACAGGGACGATAGATGGCGATGGGTACTGCATCCAAGGGATGAAGATAAACCTCTCAAACGGTGAAGGTGTCGGCTTCATAGACAAAATCGGCGATGATGCAATCATCAAAAGTCTCAGCTTCTACGATGGCTATGTATACAGCTCTGGCACAACCCCTACAGGCGTACTCTATGGTAGCTCGGGAGTTGCTAAAGCAATCGTTACAGATGTACTGGTAAAGAACTATACTGTGGTTAATACAGGTGCTACGGATAAAAATTATGTAGGAGCTATAGCTGGGAATGCTGTTGGTGATGAACTTTCTTCTTGCATATCTGTGCAAAATGTCGTTAAGCAAGTAGGTCAACCTACATCTATAGCTGGTGGTATTACAGGTTCTGGAGGTGCTATTGCTACCTGTTTGGCTGTTAACGACACTATAGGAGCGGTTATAAATCAATATAGGATAGGAGGTTCTACTCCAACCGGTAACTACTCCTTCCGCAGGACATCTAAGCTGAATACAAATACAAATACTAGCGATCCTTTAAAAACCATGGGAGAGGCAAATGATGTAGACGGAGCACCAATATCTCTCTTGTCTTTTGTAGAATCTTTCTATGAAAATACTTTAGCTTTGTCTTTTGATGAACAATGGAAGTGGCCAAGTGCAAGCTCTGAAGCAACTAAGTATCACCCAGTTGGCATTAATGTCCCCGCAACCATAGACTCTGGTTATATCGATTGGAGTCGCTTCGGCATAGAAGAAATTCCAACATTCGTTAGTGGAGACGGTACAAGTAGTAACCCTTACCTTATTAGTGATGAACAGCAGCTGGGCTATATGCAGTACGGCTCGGAGCAATACTATAAGCTAGCTGCCAACATAACCCTAAACAATGAGTGGACACCAGTAGGCAGTCAGGATATGCCTTTCCAAGGATATCTAGACGGCGATGGACACTACATAAAAGGTATGACACAGTCAGCACCCGATTTGGATGCAGAAGAAACAGCTCCCGACAGATGCTCTGGACTCTTAGGATACATCAAAAGTGCAGATGGAGACGGTTACTATGTGAAAAACATTGCTTTCATCGACGCCAACATCACTGCGGGCAACTTCGTAGGAGTGCTAGCAGGTGAGGACAGTTCCGCTCAAGCGAACCCATACACCTACAGCGACATCCTCTTGCTCAACAACACCGTGAGCGGACTCTCAGAAGTAGGAGGCTTGCTCGGAGATGCACCATCTGCTACAATAAAAAATCTAGTAGTAGCCGGTGGATCTATCAGGGGTACTGGTAGCTATGTCGGTGGTGCAGTGGGGAAAGATGTTAGAAATTTATATAACATAGTAGTCGCAGCAGACACCATAGAGGGTGTGAATGATATGGGCAAAATATATGGAGGCACAAATACAGGACCAAGTGAATCAGTTTACGGCTGGTATTTCACAGAGTTTGAGAACAGCAGCAGTAACTATGATCCTAGAACAAATAATGATGGGGAAAACGGAACCATAGCTTCTGTAGAAGATATGTCTTCAGCAGGCTGGTGGGCATCTACGCTCGCTGACTTTAACGACAGCTGGGACTTCACATCCAATGGTCTACAGCTGGTGCCATCACTAAAAAATATGGATTACGACACCCTAGTGATGAACAGTATGGCACTGGCAAAGAGCTCTGGCACTTACACCCTCACCGAGCCTAAGCACCTCACCATGCTCCACGTATATCCAGATAGTAGTTACCAGCTAGACATCGCTGGGCTCACAGGCGACGACAACTTCGTTGACCTCACTGACTATGAAAACAACTGGCGACTAGACCTCAACGACATAGCTGGCGGTAACTGGACACCTATCGCCAACTTCACAGGTGAGCTAAACGGTATGGGCGGAGGTTTGATAGGTCTAAATGTCCAAACCAAAGTTGAAGGTTATCAGGGCTTCATCGCACAGGCTACAGGTAATGCCAAAGTAGAGAATTTCGGTATCTACAAATCGACCTTCGCCGCAGGCATAAGTGGTGTTACAGCACAAGGTGCTTTGGCAGGTAACATCGCAGACAACGCAGAAATTAGTTACATATGGTCGGTGAAAAACGAGTTCTCTGGTAATGTAGACATCTCTGGAGGCATAGTAGGGCAGTGGACAGATCCTGCTAGTCTGAGTAGTGTTCTGACCGTATTTAATGATATGGACAAAGTAAACGGTAGTACAGCAGGTGGAGCCATAGGAAAGATAGCAGTAAATCAAATTATGTCTTTTGGTAAAATAGTAAATATGGGAGATGCTCTACCCGCAGGTTCCCATGCAGCTATCGGAGAAATAGACGGAAGTGTTATGCCATCTGACATATATTTCGATGACCTATACTTGACTGTAGGAGATTATCCTATTGAAGATAATGTTGATTTTAATCTTGATGGTATAAAGAAAAGTCCCGATAATTTCTTAGCCTCTGCTCCTATATGGTCTAATACGGGCTTTGGTAGTTCAGATCTTGGAGCAGACACCACCTTTAATGCAATACCATATAATAATGATGATGGTGATGACGCTCATTATCCTACACAAATCGGCATCCCACAGGCTATTGCTAGTGGCTTGCTAAAGCCGATGTACTTCGCAGGAGGCGATGGTACAGAAGAGAACCCATATCAGGTAGCAAATGCTAGAGGACTCAAGTTCGTAGGAAATGCTCTGAATGTAGACAAAAACTATTATTACAAACAAACTGCCGATATTGATATGAGTAAAGTCAAAGACTTCTGGCCGATAGGGTTGAGCAATGCCAATAACCGAAGCAATACTACTGTAGACGGTTTTAGTGGTTACTATAATGGCGACGGCTACCAGATCTACGGACTGCACCTAGCCGAAGAAGTTACTACTGGTGTGGTTGGACTCTTCTCCAAGGTACTTTCCGGCAAAATCCACGATGTAGCTATAGACAGTGCAACTATAGTAGCTGACGGATATGGAGGAGTAATAGCAGGGGAAATATATGGTAACGACACAAAAGTGGAAGACTGTAGAGTTACCAGATCGTCTATAACCAAAGATGAAAGCACTGTCCTTGGGGGAATAGTTGGAAAACTTTATGCTGGGACGATAACACGATGTGTAGTCGTAGCGTCTAATATTATAAACCGTAATGGTACTGAGGGAGATAGTTTTGCAGGAGGTATCGCAGGAGTTGGTTTAGGTAATATTACTCACTGTGCAGTGTTGGGTGGCACTATAGAAGGGTACGACGCCCACAGTATATGTGGGAATGATAATCCGACCAATATGAGTAGCAACTATGTCTGGGAAGGTACGAAAGTCATCTCAGAAAGATAAAACGCAATTATCGGGAATTGGCAAAATTGTTGAAATCGAACGATTAAAAACATTTTCATGCTACAATTGGTAATGGGGAAAACAAATATAATAAACCAAACCGTAGAGACGCAATGTATTGCGTCTCTACCCCAACCAATAAATTTGGTTCGCAATCCCCAAATTTGACATCAATAATACACAACAACAAATCGTATGGAAAAATTAGAAATTACAACATCTACAATCCAGCCAAATGGGAAGAAGGAAAATCTCACACTAAATGAGAAAATGCTCTCTCAAAAAGCGAAAAACAAATAATAATTGACACCCTTGCCCACACTCTCTTCCTTTGCGTTGTATATTCTGTTAAACAAAACAAAAAATAAGCGAAGGTAAAACCATGAAAAAATATTTCACAATGAAAATTATCCTTGTAACTATAGCCCTTTTGGGAACTCTCGCACTCTGGTCTAGCGTCTGGCAACCCAGCCACTCTGCCTCTGCCAGCCAATACACCACTGCACCCACAGACATAGCTCCGCTCCTCTCCCGAGGTGCACTCCCCACAGGCGGACTGCTACTGGCCGCAGCCAACGATCGAGATGGCATGACCAAAGATGCTAGTTTCTTTATAGAGTACGGTTCTTGGGCTGATTATATATTTGATGTATCCTCTATTACTAGCAGTCCATCAGAAGGCAAGGGTACTCCTTGGCTCAAACAAGATGCTGGTGTGCCTGTCTTACGAACAGGGCAAAAAACTTTTGTAGCTCCATCCTCAACTATCGAAATTTATGATATCTATACTAAGCAAGATTTTTATGATGCTGTGTACCCCACAAAGTTTTATCTAAAAGATGAAGCTTTCACTGGAACTCTGAATTTGATGGCAGACATAGATTTCGGAAATGAAACTCTTATTCCCATCAAAAATTTCCGTGGAACACTAAACGGTAATGGGAAAAGCTTGAAAAACTTTGTCATATCTAATATAAATGGCAACGCCGCTCTCATCGAGAATATGGAAAACGGTGCACTAGTGCAACAACTAGTGATAGAAAACGCTCAGGTACTAAATGCAGAAAACGAAAATGTCAAAGACACTGTAGCCATACTCGTAGCAAAAATGGAATCAGGAACAACCGTAAAAAACTGCTTGATAAAAGATTGTCGTTTAGAAGGAATGTATGTACTGGGGATGTTCGCAGGATATAATGCAGGGATTATACAGAAGTGCTTGGTGGTCAATGGGGTGATTAGGTCTGATGCTTTAGGTAGAACTGACTATTCTCATGATTTAAACGCCGTCCGTATTGGAGGGATTGTGGGTGATACATATTCCGGTACAACAAGTTATTGCTATTCGATGTTAAATAAGTTTGAACTAGATTATACTATTGATAGAAATGCTACCATTGGCAGGGTTTTTGGGCATTTAAATAGTGGTAATTATAATAATTACGGATGGGGCGAGACAGGTTTTGCCATTTGGGATGTTGAAAAAGGTGAGTACTATAATGAATACTACCCTAATTGGAATATTAGTATGACTGTAGGGACAGGAGCAGTTTATAAGGACAATGGTAGAAACGGGGAAAATCTCTTCGTCGGTGATAAAAATTCATCTGCTCCCTCTGGTAATGAAAAACTTTGTATAAATTCGAGCACCTGGACTCTCTTAACAGATGATGGCTGGAGCTATTTTGCTAATGATCATTATCCCAAGCCTACCGGTAGCAGTGTGGATACTAAGGGATTAGTGGCTCGTCGTGGATTGGAGCTAGATAGGAAAGGTTTTAGTAACAGCACTACCAAGATTGGCACAGCTCTGGGCTTCGCCAATATGAAAGGAAAAAATTATTCTGGAGATAAATTAGAGCTTTGCACCGATATCCTTATAACATCTTTGAGTGGTGACAACTACGATGATGTCTATTGGAGTATTCCTTATCCTAGTGTCGGGGAAATAGGAGGTGGTTGTTTTATGCCTACTTTTACTGGGGATTTTGATGGTAATGGGTATGAAATAAGAGGTTTAAAGTTTTACGAGAGCGTATCTTTTGCAGCATATAATGGGTTTTTTGGAACTTTTAGTGGGAATTTGGGAAATTTGGCTTTGATAGATGTCTTTTATAGATTATCTGGTACTTCACAAGCTTATAATACCGATAATGTTGATGTGGGTGTATTGGTTGGGCATCTCTCTGGGGATCAGAGTAGCATAAAAAATTGCTTTGTCAGTGTAACAAATTTTCAAGTTACTTCGAGTTATTATCTACGAATTGGTTTGTTAGCAGGAAGATGGGTTGAGTCGGGGGAAGTAGCACATAACATTGTGAGATTGAAAAGTGGTTCAGGATCAGTAGAATTTAAATCTCAGAGTTCTTTACAAGGTGGACATATTATGGGTGGGCTCATTGGTAATTCGCTTAATAGTGGTGTGATAGACTATAATTTTAGTAGTTTAGAAAAATCAATTTTTTTTTACATGACTTATTATTCTGCTACTACGATATTTTGTGATATAGCTTTTGGCTCTGCTGAGACTACAAATAGAAGTTATATAAATGGAACTATTAGTTCGGATAACCTTACTACATATCCAAATGATGATATAAAAGTATCGGATTTTTCTTCTTTTAATTTTAATACTATGGGTTTTGGTACAGGTTTATGGGGAGGTGTGAGAACTGGCGTATTCCCATACCTAAGGAAGCAACTTATAAATTGGTAGTAAATATAGGGGAGCTCACACCTCCCCGCACACCGCTCTAAGAGTGTGCTTCGCACATCTGGTCAGCACTCGCTAGGCGGAGTTAGTGGTTTGGCTCTCGCTTGCTAGGCAGGGCGGGGACACCCTCCGCTCCACGGACTAGAGTCAGCAGCACCAGCACGCACCAAGCAAACCGCTGGCGTCGGGCAGGGGGCGGTTCTCGCTCCCAAGCTCCAGCTTGGGAGTGTATACGATTTAATAAATTAACTGTATGCTTTATTCCGTATGCACCCCCAAGTAAAACTTTTGATCTCCTGACGGAGGGTCTTACTTTTCCCTTTGGCTGACCAAAGCGAAAAGTAACAAAAGGTAAAATCAAAATACCAAATCAGCAAGCTAAATTCTAAACCTTCTTCGCACGCTGTCAGCCTCGTGCTAGAAATCACAATTATCTTAATAGAGGAGATACAGCACATCGTCGTCAGCGTAGCTCAGGGCGGTTAATGAATTTCACGCTTCCTGCTTTAAGTATTTACTAGCCCAACCCATCCCTTTTTCTCGCTCGTTCTCGCTCCCAAGCTCCAGCTTGTGAGTGTATACGAGTTAATAAATTAACTATACGCTTTATTCGGTGCGAAACCCTGCGTTAGCAGAACAAACCACAAGCGAAGCACCACCAGCCCTCATTCTTACTCATCCATCCTTATTCCTGCTCACTCCCCTTATTCTGTGCGGACGCAGGCAACTAACACCCCACGATGCTCAAAAGGGCAGGAAAAGGCGGTCTCACTTGCTAGGCAGGGCGGGGACACTCTCCGCTCCACGGGCAAAGCGAGAGCTTAAATAGCCCTACCGCAAACGCTAGAGCTTAGCCATAAGCACACAACTCACCCAAGGCAAGAATACAGGAGGTCTCTTCACCAGAGGAACTCTTGAAAACCTCGCAAGCCCTCTCGCGACTTGGAGCGGAGCGTACTTTTCTGTTACTCTTTTCGGACGCCCGAAAAGAGTAAGCCCTCCGCAGGAGAGCAAACCACCAGCAAAACACCAGCGTAAGCATCCCCAGAAAAAGCAAAAACCCGCTGTAAGCGACACGCCACTGGCGTTGGGGCTGGGGTTCGCAAATCATTCAAGCCGAAATTCGCAAACTTGCTCAAACGACTGAGCTAGAGGCTGTGTGAGGAGTTTAGGTCTCTTATTTAGACATCTAAGAAAAAATTTAAACGACGCACAACAGCCACTGCGAAGGTAGTTTTGCAAGTTAGAATTTAGGCTTATGATTTTGACTTTTTCTTTCCTTCTATTTCTTTTTGGTCTGTCAAAAAGAAAAAGAAAACCCTGCGTTAGCAGAACAAACTATAAGCGAAGCACTCCGAAAAGAGCAGGAGAGCAAACCACCAGCAAAACACCAGCGTAAGCGTCCCAAGAAAAAGCAAAAACCCGCTGTAAGCGACACGCCTCTGGCGGCGGGGCTTTAGCTTTGGAAACTCCACACTAAAAGTATCCACCCCAAGTTAGTGATTTGTAATTGGCTGGTTTATGATAAAATGGAAAAGTTAATTAGAAAAATGGAGAAATAGTCTGTAAAAAAAATGGTCAAATCAGCCGTGAGAGCTGTAATTTGACCATTATGAACAAATATATAGACAATTTGAAAATTATGAGTAGAAAAGACAAGAAATTTTATCGGAAAAATTTGGTGAAATTTGCAAATGAAACATCTATTTCCGCTGCAGCTAGAGAATTTGAGACCACTAGAAAAACTGTGCGAAAGTGGGTCAAAGCCTATAAAGAAAAGGGCGAGGATGGTCTGGTTAATAAATCTCGAAAAGAGCAAAATTTCCCAAATCGCTTGAAATCTGAGATAATAGAGGAAATAGTAGTTTGTCGCAAAAAGGCAAAAAACCGCTGGGGAGCTAGGCGAATTATTGACCATTTGCAGTTAAATTGTTCAGCTTCGACTGTTCATAAAAAGCTCTGTGATGCTGGTTTGGTAAAGAAAAAGAAACGGAAATATCAGCAACGCAAAGATTTAAGTGAAATGCGAGCTAGGGCAAAACCTTTTGAAAAAATCCAAGTGGATATTAAGTATTTGACCGATATGCCAGAGTTGTTTGAGGGGATTAAGTACAAAAATTATCCTCGCTATCAAATCACTGCTAGAGACTACAAAACTGGCATGCAATTTATCGGTTATTGCTATGAGAAAACATCCGTAAATGCAGGGATTTATATCGATTTTTTGTCTAAAAGATTAAAGAGTTGTGGTGTTGATCTTTCCAAAGTTACTTTTCAGACCGACAATGGCTCAGAGTTTGTGAGTCCCAAGAAAAAGGGTTTGAGCTTTTTTCAAAAAAGTGTGCAAATAAATGGTGCTAATCATTCGCTTATCCCCAAAGGTTCGCCCACTTTTAATTCTGATGTTGAAAGTGCTCATCGGCTGGTAGAGGACGAGTTTTATCTGATTGATGAATTTGATGATTGCAACGATTTTGTGCGTAAAGCACACAGTTATACGCTGTATTTTAATCATTTTAGAGGAAACAGAGGGCGAAAAGGTAAGACTCCGAAGCAAATTTTGCGGGAAAATTCTAGGAAGCCCAATTTTAATGTTTTGAACATTAGCCCAATAATCACAGATTATTATTTAAAAGATATAGAAAAAATAAATAAGGGTGGATACTTTTACTGTGTACCGCCCACTCTGCCGTACTAAAAAGCAAAACTGCCATCATCGTTAGCATAAAAATAGTAGACGCCTTCGTCTCTATGCGGAAATTCCTCTCTCAAAATGCTGGGATATTCCAAAGAATAAGCAGTGTCGAACGAAAACAACTCCAGATGGACGAAAAAATTGACCAAATATTCGCCGCCTTGGATAACAAAAGTTCCAAGCCAAAGCAAGGCATCTTCTTCGACGGGCAAATCTTCGATGCCTATAAGTTCGTCTGCGACCTGATTACTCAGCCACAGACCATATAGTCCTCATCGACAACTACATCGACGCCAGCACATTGATGCTCTTCGCTGGTTGTACGCAGGTTAAAGTAGAAATCTACACCAAGAAAATCGACCAAAAGCTAAAGCTGGACTTGCAAAAGTACAATTCGCAGTACACGCCTATTCAGCTAAATACCTTCGCAAATGCTCATGACAGGTTTCTGATAATCGACAAGAAGGAAATATACCACTTCGGGGCGTCGCTCAAAGACCTCGGCAAAAATTGGTTCGCATTTAGTCGCTTCGAGGTAGGAGCGGTGGAACTCTTGCAGAAACTGAAGCAAACATACAGGTGAGCTACGCCCAAATCCGTCCTTAGTCCCCGCATATGCGAGGAAGAGAAAAGAGGGCAATAAAGCACTATCCATCCTCATTCTTGCTCACTCCCCTCATTCTGAACGGACACAGGAAACCACCATCCCACGATGCTCAAAAGGACAGGACAAGGCGGTCTCACTTGCTAGGCAAGGCGGGGACACTCTCCGCTCCACGGACTAGACTCCAAAGCACCAGCACGCACCAAGCGAACCACTGGCGTCGGGCAGGGGTTCGCAAATCATTCAAGCCAAAATCCGTAAACTTGCTCAAACGAATGAGCTAGAGGCTGTGTGAGGAGTTTAGGTCTCTTATTTAGACATCTAAGAAAAAATTTAAACGACGCACAACAGCCACTGCGAAGGTAGTTTTGCAAGTTAGAATTTAGGCTTATGATTTTGACTTTTTCTTTCCTTCTATTTCTTTTTGGTCTGTCAAAAAGAAAAAGAAAACCCTGCGTTAGCAGAGCAAACTATAGGCGAAGCACCACCGAAAAAAGTAAGCCCTCCGCAACAGAACAATCCACCACCCCACGATGCTCAAAAAGAAAAAAAACACCAAAAATAAAAAGATTATATATTTTCAGTAATTTTTTTTATCAAAATTTGTTTACTACTTTTCTTTTCCTTCTAACTATCTGTGTTTAAGGCGGTTATCTTTTGTGGACAAATTGTGTATTATTGTAGTTTTGATATTTGTAACTACTTGAATTTTCAAGATTTGCCATCTGTGCTTAAAATTATGGAAAATTTGTTGACAAAGTTAGAGGCTATCAACAGTTTACTATTATGGGGACAGTAGTATGCGATTTTCAGACGATATGTGGTAATGACACTCTCTGAGGATAAGCAGCTAACAGGAAGGTAAACTACGGGTACACAAGTACTTGAAAATTGTAGGAGAGTATGGAAATAACCAATCTCGGAACTAAAAAAAGAGTGCTCAGAGGCTTAAGGTCTCTGTTACTTTTTGCTCTTGTTGTGCTGTCTGCTTGTAACGATATGGCAGTTAGCAACACGGTGGCTCCCATTCCCTACAATGTGCAAGCCTCTACCTCTTACGACGACCGCATCGATATTACATGGAGCTGCTCGGGTAGTCCAGAGACTTTTGCCGTGTACAGAGCAGAAAGCCCCGACACAGAGGGCAAAGATTACCAGAAAGTAAGCACGGTAACCGGGATGTCTTACACAGACCCAGTGGAAAACTTAATCCCCGGCAAGATGTACTATTACCGCATTGCCTCCTACGCTCGCTCCATCTCGCAAAAGTCTGAGATGGTAGGAGTGGGTAATGTGAAGGTGCCATCGCTGAAAAACATCAAGGCGACAGACGACCAAAAGGGTGTGGTGCAGATCTCTTGGGATATTCCTATCAGCATCAAAAGTTCTGCTGTAGAAGGGTATGTTACCATCTACTACTCCGAAAACTCTGCCACCGTATTCAACGAGAAATCGGTAAAGATAATCCTCTCCGATCTGGGTAGTAGCTATTATCTGAAAGATGTTGTGCCGGGGCAAGAGTACCATATCAGGGCGATAACCTCTGTGAAAGGGAAAGGCACTGCCGACATCTTGTACAAACATTCAGAGGCTACGGACAAGGTGGTGGGCATGGCAGTAGTAACCTCGCCGAAAGATGTGGTAGCTAGCAAAGGCATCTATCAAGACGGCATCTACATCTCGTGGAGCAGGGTAGAGGGTGTGTTGGGCTTTAGGATATACAGAGAAGAAGATAGACCTTTGATAACATACAGCGACCTTGTGGCAGATGTTTATCAAGGAGATGTCGATTTTATAAATCGCAGCTATATGGACGATGACTCCAACTTGAAGATGGGGCAAGGGTATCGCTATGCAGTAAAGGCACTGGTGAACGATGGCACTGGTATGGCAGAGCTTGAGCTTAACGAAAGCAGAAACGCTAAAGATAGCACGGGCGAATACGAAAATCTAGGTTACAAGAACTACGACGAGGTAACTTGTGAAACTATAACTACCGATCTGGTAGACTCCGTGTTCTTGCGGTATCAAACAAACATTAGCACTTTTGTAGAAGTGTACGGTCAGCTTTATCGCAGGAGTTTCTCTGGTGATGAGCAAAGAATGCCACTGGGTGAACCACAAAAGATTAACAATACCACCTTTACCTTTGCAGACACCACTGTGGTGCCGGGCAAGAAGTACTATTACTCTGTAGTAATCTACAGACTGAGCGATAATAGGCAACTGGGAGCGTCGGGCTACTCCAAAGAGGAACTGGGCTACAGTATCCTGTCTGCTCCGCAAAACCTTATAGCTACAGACGGCACCAGCTCTAGCCGTTTGAGCGTCAGCTGGGACAAAGTGGCAGGAGCTTTAAGGTACGATGTCTACATCGGTAGCGACACGCTAGTTATGACAAAACAGGGCAGTTGCCAAGACACTATATACTGGCTAAGCAATGTTTACTACCCTACGGGCAAGGTTTACTATTTCCGAGTAAAGGCTTATCGCGACATCTTCTCGGAGCTTTCTGTAGCGGATGCTGGCTGGATTAGGATAGAGAAACCGACAAACTTCCAAGTGGTAGACCGCGATGCCGACCAGTTGGAGCTGAGTTGGAACGCTATCCCTAACGCTCAAGAGTTTGTCTTGCAACGCAAGGTAAACTTGCCAGAAGCCATCTACGACACGATAGACACTATAGCCGGCACGGTAACCAATTACCACGACATCGGGCTATCCTCTGGGGTAGAGTACGCATACAAGCTCCAAACCGTTAGCTACCAAGAGATAGCACCAGATACCTTCCAGATGTCTGAGGACATCGCAAAAGTAGTGGGCAGGACTCTCCTCAGACCTCCAGTGCTTGACTCCGTCTCTCAAGACGAAGATGGCTATGTGAAGCTGGCTTGGACGGGCACAGCCGATGTGAAAGGGGTCAAGTATCAAATCCACAAATTCATTAAGGAAGCAGATGGTGTTAACGGTGAGTATTACCCGATAGCTCTGAGTGGCGAGGACGATAGCACTATAACTATAAGCAACTTCTCACTGATGCTTCCGGGCGAGGTTTGCGAGTTTGTGGTAACAGCCATAGACTCCGAGGAGTCTAGCTACAGTAACAGCAAAGACGGCTTTAGCAAGCTAGACACCGCCTTTGGTCTCACAGCCACCATGGGCACTATATCCGACACTATCCGCCTGCATTGGTACACCAACCAGCTCAGCGGGATAGAAAAGTTTATAATACTCAGAAGAGAGGTAGATGTCGATAGCTTCGTGAAAGTTGGCTTGAAAGATGCAGACCTTAGTAGTAATAGCACAGAGTACATCTATAATGATAGCAAAGACCTTAGTGGAGCAGTGAAGTACCAATACAAGATAGAATCTTACAGAGAAGATTATATAAAGCTAGACACAGTTAGACCCCGCTATAGTAACATAGACACAGGGATGATTAAGGTCTGCCCACCAGACTTTCACAGTGTGGATTGCGGAACTCAAGAGGGCAAAATCTTTATCCACTTCAAAGAGGATGCGGAAGCTCAGTATTACCTGTGTTACTACTCCACCAGACCCGATTTCCCCGTGGAGCAGGCGATAAAAATAAACCCACCAGATATACTACCCGACAACTCTGGCAAAGTGAAGTACGGCTTGGACATTGACGATTTGAGCTTGAAAGATGGGCAGTTGTGCTACTTCAAGTTGGCTTCCAGCAAGGCGGATGAGATTTCAGCCTTTAGCCATGTGTTGCCCGGATTTTCCGCATTGCCCCGACCCTCTTTTAGCAGAAAAGCCAGCCAAGGCACACTGGACTACATCGATTTGGCTTGGACAAAGCCAAACAACCCGAACTTGTTTACCTACGAGCTATCACGCATAAGGGCTTTGGATGCTCAGACAGTAGAAATCGCAGTGAAGAATCCGCTATATGCGGACGAAGATGTAATAGCTGGCTACAAGTACATCTACGAATATCGGTTGGTAAACCAGACCGCTCTGGCTGCCTGCAAAGACTATTATAATAATTTCAACACCGATTTGGTGCGTTCGGCATACTCGGAAAAAACCACGGGATATGTAAAAGTAGGTAAGGTGCAAGGTGTGAGTGCCAGCACAGACAAGGTGGACTCGGTGCTGGTGCAGTGGTCGGCTTTGCCCGGAAAGATAAAATACGATGTGCTACGCAGAAGGGTGGACAGCACCGCATGGGAAGTGCCTTTCAGCCAATTGCCAGACACCTCTTGTATAGACAATTACCTCCACGACAACCAACAAGGCTATCTGTACTACTACAAGATAAAAAGCTACACCGACGACTATCCAGACGAATACGAACTTTCCGACAGCGTGCGAGGGTTTATGAAGCCATTGCCACCGCAAAATTTAAAAGCTAGCAAAGGCGAGAGTGAAGATTCGATAAAAGTCAGTTGGGATTATATCCCGCAAGTTCTTCAGTATGGCGTTTTCAGGAGTAGCGATTTGGGCGAAGTCATCTTTTACCCTACCGTTACCAGAGCAGGAGACTCCGTATACTTCTACGACAACCAATCTGTAGTAAAAGGGCAAGAGTACATCTACCAACTGCGTGCCAAACTAGACAACCAGATGGGCACTACCCAGTACAGCGACACCACGCTCTACTCTCACAAAGAGGCAGCTACAGGTTACACCAAGCTACCCAAAGTTAGTGGAGTGCGTGCCACCAAGGGCGACTACCTAGATAGCGTAGTGGTTTCTTGGAACGCCATAGACGCCGCTAGATCCTACGAGGTGCGTCGCTACTACAATGGTGCTCTTAGCCATCAGCTGACAGTGGAAGACAACAGGTACATAGACTATCGTAACAAGAGCAGTATGAAAGATGGCGAGCTCTACGGCTATGAGATAGAAGGCAAGAGGACATTCTATGACTTACTATCTGTAGAACGGAGCGACACCGCCTATGGCTACCTAATGCCAGAAGCACCCAGAAATGTAGAGATAACGCAAAACCTTAGCGACATCATCAGGATTAGCTGGGACAAGCTAAACACCACACCAGTGGACAGTTACTACATCTACAGAGCAGAAGTGCCCGACGAACCAGTGGGGAGCGTCGCCTCTGGGCAAAGTAGCTACGAGTACCCAGTGCCATCGCAAGACAAAGGGCTAAACATCACCTTCTTCGTGAAAGCCCTAACAACGAATTTCGGCTACTCAGATAGGAGTGAAGAGGTAACCGGTTACTGTCGGATGGACACCGTGAGCGACTTCATCGCCACAGAGCTCTATCCCGGCACAGACAGTGCCTGCGTGCAACTCACATGGCAGTCAGCAGGTAGCTCCGATAGCACCAGATTGCTCTTGCTAGAGGGTGCTGAGTGGATACCAGTAACCGTATTACCCAAAGGCACTACCAGCTACATAGACACAGGTAGAATAGTGGGCAAGGAGCTTGTCTATCGTGGACAAGCCTTCCGTACAGACGACGAGCTAGAAAAGAACTCCAAGTTCGTAACTACATCCATTACCTTGCTCATACCCACAATGGCTTTTGACACCACCTCCACAGGAGAGCTAGCTTCGGGCGTGTACCTTCGCTGGCATGCATTACCCACTGGCGATGAGATGAAGTTCCAAGTGTTCGTCTACGCTTCGCAGTCCGACTACGCAAACGACATAGTCTGGGATACCCTAAACATAATGGAATCCAGAGACACCCTCTACAATGTAACGCACAACACCAGTACAGCTCCAGAGATGTTTATGTGTGGCAAGAAGTACTATTACCGCTTGCGGACTCGCACCACAGCAGATGGTGTCTGGTCGGAGCTAACTCCCAAAAACCCCACACCTAGATATTACTATGGCTGGGCACAGACCCCCAGACCCACTATCGACACAGCTACGCAAGATTTACTTCACAAGATAGAAGTAGAGTGGAGATACAACAGCGTAGCCACAGACGGTCAGCTCAGGGTGATAGGACCAAACTCCGACTATCTGGTAAATGTAGGTAACGACACCAAATATACGCTAAACAATGCTTACGGCGGACATACATACACCTTTTATATGCGGGCGATCAACCCAGAGCTAATGGACACATCCAAATGGTCGGAGGCGGAGTACGGCATGGCTCTACTACAACCTCCAGCCAGTGTAGACGCCACCAAAGGCAGTAAAAAAGACACCGTACAACTCTCGTGGTCAGTCAGCCACACCGCTGGCAACTATGGCGCAGAGATGTATAAGATAGAAAGAGGCTTAGACACAGCCAGCTTCCAGACTGTCGCCACGCTAGAAGACCCAAGTTGGTACTCAAACCCTTACCAAAAGAGCTTTACCTACAACGACATCCTTACCTACGATGAGCAAGGTAAGATGTACTATTACCGCATCATTTCGGAGGGAGGTCTAGGCAAATGTTCCGACCCCAGCACCATCGATTCTGGCTGGGCAAAGATGCCAGCACCCGAGATTACCGAGTTCACTGGTGATGGTGGCACGCTCGCCTTGCAAGAAGACCAAATAATAGTCCGCTGGGAAGACCCTTGTTCCCTAGAGCAAAGTAGCACGGTCTACAAATTAACTATAGAGCCCACAGATGGAAGCCCATATGCAGACATAACAAACATAACTCTCAAAGAAAAAAAAATAACTATTCCTTCTAATATCAGGATGAAAGGTTTCAGAATAAGGCTTTCATCTTCTCGTAGAACCTTCGGAGAGTCTAAGCAGAGCCAAGAGATACTCACCTACACCAAGATGCCCACACCAAATGTGAACGATGTAATTAAAAGCTTGTCGTCACTGAATAAGGGTGTAACCATCACTTATCGTGGTAATAGCAACGATTGGCTGGACTCTATTCGCATCCTCAGGCAAAAGGGAAATGATGCCGGCTCGAAGCTGGTGATAATGCAAGTTCCCAACAGAAGCACCGACACCACCTACGAAGACACCAAAGGACTAGCTGTCCTCACCAAGTATTACTACAGTGTGAAGTACTATAACCGTTACGCAGGCTACTCCGCTGAGTCTGGCACGAAGTCGGTAACCACGGAGGTTTTCCCGCCCGATGGGTTGACAGCCAGCAAAGGCACATACACAGACCAGATTGAGCTCAAATGGGTCGAAGTACCCAGCGATGCGCCTATCTCTTACAATGTTTATACCGATAGTGTTTACAGAGATTTCCAAAACGAGGCGAAATCAACAGCAGGGAAAATGGTTACTGGCTACATTGGTATCAAAACCTCGCCCTACAGCGTAGCTGTCGAGAAAGATCTCGACTGGACTCCTGGCAAAAAAATCAATCTGCGAAGAGGACGAAAGTACTACTTCGCCGTCAGTACGAATGAGCAAGGGAAGTTTCTATCTGTCTCTCTTAACTCCAACCCCTCGTTTGTAGACTCGGGCTATGCACGCATTAGTGCTCCTGTGATGCAGTCTGTGTCCAAAGGGCATAGCGTAGACACCATCTTGGTCAACTGGAGTGCATGCGATGCGTATGAACACAACAAGTATGTTTCGTACAAACTCTATTGGCAATGCGAAGGTGGGCAAGAGCATAGCAAGGTGTTGACTGCTGCCGACTACAGTTACGACGGCACAGATGTAGATTACGCACTACCCAGAAGCGAAGGCGACACCATCCATCTGCAATCTGCCAAGGTATACAAATTCAAGGTAGAAGGTCTAATGGCAAGCTCGCCATACACTATGGAACACAGCTCTGGCATGAGCTACAACGAGCTACAAGGCTGGCTCTCTATCAAGTCTCCACAAAATTTTACAGCCAACTACGATAACCGATACTATTACGACAGCATACCCCTGCGTTGGGACAACCCAGACACGATGTCGGTGAAAATCTACGGCAGTGCCGACAAAGCTAAACTCTGGAACACACCCATCGCCTCGCTAGCAGCTGGAGCTACCACATATTCAGCTCTCGTAACGAAGAACGAGTACCGCGGGGTGTACCGCTACTACGGAGCTAGGTTCTACGATGAGGTTTTCAACCTGTCCGGCGTAGTAGATCCTAGTTGCCAAGACTCAGGCTTCGCCAAGTTTGGACCTGTGAACATCACCTATGTCTCCAAAGGCGACTATGCAGACAAAATCTTGGTAAAGTGGGACTCTCTGCCCAATGCTGACCAGTATTACATCGAGATAGAAAAAGAAAATGGGGATTTGGAAGGGCAAGATGGTGGGTGGAAAGAGTATCCAAACTTTGAGCGAGAGTGCGATTTCCTTTCGTTGGTCGCAGGGAAAAGCTATTATGTAAAGATAAAAGGGCGGAACTCCCAAATAGAAAAAGAGGAACTCTGGGGGGTGTTTGGACAAAGAGTTTTAGGCTTTACCCAATTGTCAAAAGTTTACAGCGTAGTCGCCTCAGACGGAAATTATGACGACAAAATTCAAGTTAATTGGGCTCCCATAACAGGAGCGTTAGATTATTACCAAGTGTTTAGGTCGGACGACATCTCTAAAGTGGGTATTAAGATAGCCGATGTCCAAGCAAACGCGAACCCTGCTACTGCATATGTAGACGCTTCTCCAGAGTTGTGGCGAGGCAGAGAGTACTTCTACACCATCTTGGCGACGAACGAAAATACCGTCTCCTTGTCTGAGGACAAGCAAAACTATTCAGATGCCGACACTGGTTGGGTGAGTATGCCGATAGTAAGCCAGCTCACAGCCACCAAGGGAACTATAAAAAAAAGGATAGTGCTAGAGTGGGAACAACACGAGAAGATACAAGGCTACTACATAGACACCTGCGACACAGACAGCATTCCCGAGTATGCCACTTTCGATACCATCAACACCTCTAGCGTAAATCGAGCAGAGTATGATATAGGCGAAGGATTAGAAAAGGGCAGATGCTACCACTTCCGTGTCAGAGCTTTCACCGATGAAAGAGAGAACTCGCTACAAGAAGTGGCTCACGACTCTGGGTATATGTTTATCGACCAAGTTCAGCAGATTACCGTTTCTCAAGGTTACACTCTGGACACGATCAAAATATCGTTCTCTCAAGTGAACCAGTATAACCAAGAGAGCAACTACCAACTGCAACGCCAAAACGCCAAAGAGAACGCCACTATAGAAGATGTGCCGATAACCAAGTTTGAGGCAGTCGGTGGTAAGATCAACATCATAGACGCAGACTACGATATAGATACAGGGTTTATCTACCAGTACCGTGCCAGAGTGGCTATCCCCTCGCAACATCTACTCTCTGGCTGGAGCGACTGGAGCAAAGTCGGCTGGGCGAAACTTCCAGCGTTGCCAATAGATGTCTACAGCGAGCAAGACTCACTGCGAGTGGACACCATTAAGGTTTTCTGGGATAAAACCGACCTCTCCAGCAAAAAGTCTACCAAACTTCAAATAGATTATGGCTTGGGAGAAAACAGCTTCCAAAGCTCGGTAATCTTGGAAGATCGTAGCGAGCTGGACAAAGGCTATCTGATGCTCAGAGCCGCAGAGTACAGAACTATCGATCCGGGGAAAGTTTACTACTTCCGTGCCAAAGTGTATCGCACAGAAGGCGTCGCCGAGATAGCTTCGGCTTTTTGTGCCATAGACACAGGCTGGTATCAGCTAGAAACACCAGAATTTGTCGCCTTGGGTGTGGGCGAACACCCAGATAGCATACTAGTGAGTTGGAGCGTACAAGAGAGCTTGCCCGAGCAAGTCAAATCGACCCTAGAGTATGTCGTTTATCGCAATGGCTCTGCCAAAGACACGATACAATTTGGCAAAAGTTCTTACTACGACACTACAGGCATGGACTATGGAAGCTTTTTTGATTATAAAGTGCAGGCGACTCATCCACGGTTCTTAAAATCAGGCATAAGCGATGAGCAAAGAGGTTACGCAAGCCTGCGAATACCCACGCTAGATACTGTGATAGCAGGGGATGACTCTTTGCAGCTGAAGTGGAAATACGGTTTGAGTATAGACATAGACTCTTTCCGAATATACCGTAAAGAGAACCTCTCAGGACCTTATCCAGTATCTTTGCATACAGCAGACTACAACCCCACAGACAGCATCTACACTTGGGCAGACTTGAGCTGTCAAAAGGGTGTAACCTACCACTACTGTGTGCGAGCTTACAAGGCAGGCTTAGAGCTGTCCGAGGAAAGCAATATCAAGAGCAATCACATAGAGCTCAATGTCCCGATGATAGACACCGTATCGCGAGGCGAGGCCACAGACGCCATTACCATCCGCTGGATAAGAGACGACTACAGCCAGAGCGTTGCGATAGTGCGAGACACAACCCCGAGCTTTGCCACGGCAACGCCTGTAGCCACCGTGGACTATGTAATGGCAGAGTACATCGACAAGCAATCCCTGCTAGATGGACAAATATACTACTACAAACTCATAGCTAAGCGAAACGGCTTTGTCTCCGACTCTAGCGACTATATGGCTGGCTACACCAAATACAAACCCCCCACTATCACCAGCGTAACTAACAACCAAGACTCTATCTCCATACAGTGGGCTGCAGGCGATCAAGATTTGGACTCTATCCGCCTTTACATCGGCGAGGACGAAGTACTGCAATCGCCACAAGACTCGCTCGACTTAGGCGAAAAAGATATCTCGAACCTTATCCCTGCCTTTGCAAACCCATCGTGGTTTGTCCCGGGCAAAGAGTACTACATCCGCATCAAAAGCATCTGTAACTATGCTTTGGCAATGCGTGAGTCAGCAAAGCTAGACACCTTCACCATCTTTTCCGATAGGTCTAGTAGCAAGTTGTGCTACTCCTATCTGGAGACTCCTATGCTAGAGGTATCACAAAACAAGATAGACACGGTGTTCGTTCGCTGGAATAAGATGGACAACCAGCTGGTGAATATAGTGCAAATAGAGTGGAAGATAGGTGATTTTGCCACCACTGGCGACACCATCGTCCGTCAGATCTATTACAATGGCACAGACACCCTGCTAGCGATACCTGTGAATACAGACGGCGACTACCCACTTTGGGCAGCCACCAAGTATCACTTCCGCATTATGGCTATGCGAGGCAAGGTAACCTCGCAATACTCCGCCGAAGACACAGGCTGGAGTGCGTTGCCAGCACCCACATCGCTAACAGCTAGCAAAGGTGAGTACGACGACTCCATCAGGTTCACTTGGAGTAACTACCTGCAATCCACCGATCCAGCTCTGGACAGCACTCACACTTACATCATCAGCTATCGAGACGACGCAGGCAAGTATCAAACATTCAAGGAAGTAAACAACGAAAGCGACTTTTACGATATAACTTGTCCGGTTACCACAGCGTCTTTGCTTCAAGGCAAGATTTATAACTTCCAGGTAGAGGGGCAAAACAAGGCAACCAGCGATATAGAAAACGACACTGTAAATCTACCGCAAGACAGTGGCTGGTCGCGTCTGCCAAAGGCTTTAGCTACTACCGTAGGCATGATGAGCAATGACCTTAGTGGCAAAATAAAGATGGAGTGGACTAAACTTGTTGATGCTCCATCCACAAAATACAGCGGTATAGGTATGGTATATCAGATCAGCAGGAAAGTCGAAGGTGATTCTTATGACGACTACGGCTACCAGACCATAGCAAACTGCGACACAACTATGTTCATCGACTCATTCCAGCTGATGCCCCAGTACAAGTATCGCTATCGGTTGCGTTACTACAGCTCTTACTACTACGAACTCCTTAGGGACGATACCAAAAGCTCATCCCCGTGGGTAGAGCTAGACACCTTCGGGCAGATCGAAGTGCCGACACCTACGATAGAACGCTACAGGAGTGGCTACTACTTCTACCCCGATAAGATAGAGTTAAAAGTCAAGAGAGTGGACGGCTGTGATACGCTAGAGCTATACAGAAGGATCGCAGGTGCTGGCAACTACACCAAGATAAAAGATATAAAGTTCCCTAGCTTGGACGAGGTCGGTTACGGAGCCAAGATGCTTTACACCGATACCGATGGGTTGGCGAAAGGTGAGGCTTATGAGTATAAGGGCGTGGCTGTGTCTGTTGGCAGAAAATCTGGTATGAGTGCTGCCTGTACATCCTTTACCACTCCGGGGCTAGTACCCAATGTAAGTGCCACCAAGGCGACCAGTGAAGACTCAGTGGTCATCACTTGGGACACAGTGGCATCGGCAGATATGTACGCCGTGCTGGTGCTAGATGAAGAAGACCAGCCTGTAGACACGCTGAGAGTACCCGGGCAAGACAGCGTTCTGTGCATTTATAGAGAAAATCTTCAAGACGGCTTCCTCAAGTATGGAGTTGTTTACAAATTTGGGGTCATCTCCAAAAACGCAAGGTGCGTGTTCGCTGGCGATACCATCGGTTCTGAGCCCGCTTACGACAAAGGTTACCTGCGATTTGTAGAGCCGACTATCACCAGTATGTCCCACAATCTAGATGGCAAGATAGAAATAGAGCTTGCATGCGACACCACTGGCTTCTCTTTCTATGTATATCGTAGCCCAGTTGACGCTTATCTTACTGGCAATATACAAAATTACTCCGCTTACGAAAAAATAGCTCTGAGTGTGGTAGACCACGACGATAACACCTACACCTGTATGGACGACCTGAACACCACCGATGGTGTAGCAGGAGTGAAGTACGCATACAACTTCCGAGTCTTCAAGGGGAATATCCAAGACGCCATCTCCGACACAACCAAAAGCGATACAATAAGCGAACCCGCTTTACGCTATGGCTATGCACAGATAGAGCCATACGATGGACTAATCTTGAGTGTGGGCAATAGTTACACCGACTCTCTGGTAGTTACTTGGAGCGACTTGCCCATTAAAACTATGGTGGACACCCTAAAGTACAGATGGTTCGAATATCAGGCTGGCACACTGCAAGACAGTGGCACAGTGGACACCTGCAGGCTGGTACGCACAGTCCCAGATATAGACAGAGGCATCAAGTACAAATACTTGCTAAAGCAAATAGCAGTGGACAAAGATGGCGACTATTATACCACTTCCGACATCTCCAGTCTGGACGCTACCGGTTGGGCGAAGATGAAGCCTCCGACATTAACCTGCGTTCGCAACGCCGACAACGAGAACGAGCTATCCATCGACAACACAATGTTGCCCTACAAGCTCTCTAGCTACATAAACGGGATGCTCTCGCGAGAGATAACTCTGGGAGTAAACGACACTGTTGTAGACTCTGTGCTTTACTCTAGGAGCAACGCTGGTAAGCATGTAAGCTATAAGGCAAAAGTTTTCAACTCTGCCAACAACTTGGAGTCCGACTGGTCAACCCCCGTAGACACCTTCTACAGGATAGAGCACCCCAACTACTTCTCTGCCACCCAAGGTAACTACGACGACAAGATCGACCTAGCGTGGGCTTGGCAAAATCAACAAAAAGCAGATGTAGATAGCTTCCTTATCTATCGTTACAAAGAAGGCACTCTAAACAAAGCCATACGACTAAAGGGAATTAGCAGTCAGGTAACTGTCCGCGAAGACACCTTCTATTATCACGACAACTCTGACATCTTGCAGGGAGTCGCCTACAAATACACGATAGCCTCCAAGCGATTGAACGGCACATACCCAGAGAGAGTCTCTACTATGAGCGACTCCGTATTAGGCTACGAGATATTCTCTGCACCCGAGAATGTGCGGGCTACCCAAGACGACACCATCGTAACGCTCTCGTGGGACAAAATCCTCGACCAAGGTCCTGTGGACAATTACTTCATCTTCTATAGCGACTCTTCAAACGGTAATTTCGCAGACACACTGCCTAGAGTGGATAGCACCATAGATGAGGTAAAAGACGAATTGTTGACACAAGGCAAAGTCCACTGGTACAAAGTTGCAGCATTTAACGACACCACTGGGCAAGGGGAGTTATCCCCAGCTATCAGAGGATACGCACTGATGAGTGCTATCAAGGGCATAAAATGCTGGAAAGCACAAAGCACCGACACCATCAAGGTTATATGGGATGTAGAAGCCACCTACAAGACCTACTACGCCGAGTGGAGCACCAGCAAAGCCACAGATGCAGACGGTCGCTTTACCCACCTTTTGGGCTCCGAAGGCACCTTCCGTAACAGCAGTTATTCCAAAGACTCCCTACTGATAGTAGTAGATGCCGACTCACTGCGTGGCAAGCTCATCTATGTCAACCTCTGGGCACAGAACCCTTACGGAGGCTCTGAGCCTGTCATGGACAGTGGCTATACCAAGCTCCGACCACCCAGTGGTTTCTCCGTGAGCCGGGGCACAGTAGCAGACTCCATCCGCTTGCTCTTTGCACCCAGAGCAGACAACAACGATAAGCACTATAGCATCTACTATAGTAATAAAAGCGACTTGAGCGACCATCATCTTTGCACAGAGATATCGCCCTGCAAGGTGTCCGATACCACTGTGGTGGTGAACGATAAGGGATGTTACTACTACGCTAAGGTGCGAGCCGAGAGCTATCTGCCAAATGCTGCCTCCGACTTCGTGTACGACAGTGGCTACAGCCAAATCCCTGCCTCAGAAGAGCTCACGGGAGAGGCACTCAGCGATGGCAAGAACAAACTAAGCTGGAAGGTGGTGAAAATAGGCAGTACCAGTATCGACACCGTGAAGTACGACCTCTATCGTAAAGATGCCAGTGGATACATCCAAAAGGTTGCTAACAAATACTGGGAATCGATTGTACACGATAGCATCAGCTACACAGACGATGCGTGCTTGCCAGGAGCCACCTACGAGTACTATGTGCAATCTTTCGCTACCACTAGACCTACGCAGGCGAGCATCGCAATCTCTAACGAGTCCGATACTAGTGCACACTGCTTTGTTACGACCAAGATAGGTGAAGTCTTAGGCTTTTACCAAGACATGGCAAACCTTAGCTCCCAGAGTGCTACGGTCTATTGGGAACAGCGTGGTAAGCTGAAAAAGTACGACATCGCTTACTCGCGATACGCAGACACTGCTAAAGCTAAGGTAGTGGAAAAGAATGTTACAGACGGCAACTTCTTCGCCGAGATCGGGGACTCGCTGGCTATATACCCCGGGATGCTCTGGCACTTCTGGATCAGAGCCAAGAACGATGCTAAAACTGAAATAGGAAAGTGGACACCTGCTACAGAACAAGGTTTGCTCGTCTACACCCAGCCAGCGACACCAGAGGGGCTTACCGCCAGTCAGGGGGTATCCACAGACACCATCACCGTGAACTGGGGCACAGTTACCAATGCCCATAAATACCGCTTGGCTGTTTACGACCCAGCCGACACATTGTGGAAGGAACATGATGATTCAGAAACCCCATACGAGCTTAAAAAATCTACTAATGCCAACTACTTGATAGAGGGGCAGAAGTTCAAGATAAAAGTAGCTGCCAAAATAAAAAACAATGAAGACTCTCCTGCGGGAACTGGCAACGGCAAATACGGTATGGACATCTACTCCGACTATTCGAATGAGATTACTGGTTACCTAAAGTACAGTGCTGTGGAGGGCTTCCGCGTCTACAACCAAGACGACCAAATCCAAGCCGATAAGATAACTTTACATTGGACTAAAAAAGCTGGCAGTAATATCGCCTACTCTATCTACAGAGTCACTACTACAGACTCTAGCACTGCGGAACTATTGCCAGAGGTAATAGACGCAGACTCCTTTGTGGATATTCGCTACGACGATGGCGAAGCTCCATTACCGGGAGAAGCCTACTACTACTGGATTACTGCCAAGAAGAAAACTCTGCCTAACTCGGAAAGTCCAAAGAAGAGGGTCGCTGGCTGGGACAAAGATGGTTCTGCCAATAGTAAAGACAGTGCTTGGACTAAACTGCTAGCTCCTAGCGGGTTGGAGGCTTCGGGCGTGTTTGTCTCTGCTATAGGAGATAATGACAAAGACAGGTCTTATGCCGATTCCATAGCGATAAGTTGGAACGATATGCAGCAGGTGGACTCTTTCCGTCTGCGAAGTGAAAACGGGGAACTAGACACCATCACCAGCGACACAACCTGCAACTGGCTGTCTATGGTCAAAGGTCAGCTCTATTACTTCACAGTTAGTGGCTTCAACTCGTTCGTGGGCAAAGACAATCCCGTCTGGAGTAGCACCAAAACTGGCTTCGCCACGCTTCCAGCACCAAAAAATTTACTATTAACAACAGACACGCTGGTGGACGAGGTGAAAATAACTTTCGATACAGTGTCAGGTGCTAGTAAGTACTGGCTCTACGCCAGCTCGCCGACGGACTCTCGCTTTAGTAAGGTCGCAGAGGTGGAGCACAAAGGCTCTCTCGCAAGACCAGAGGTCAGCTATAACAAAGCAAACCCGGGCGACACTGTGTGGTTCTATGTACAGTCGTTCAATCAGAGCACCGGTAGCTCTTATCCATCTGCACAGGTGGACACAGTGTACCCCGTAGTGCCACCAGAGGGACTTACAGCCAGCAAAGGCGATCAGGACGATAGGGTGAGTATCTCGTGGATACTAAACCACCGCACTAGTGGAGTAGACAGCTTCAGGCTCTATCGCGACACCGTGGGTGGCACTTGGCAAGAGGGCGACCACCTAGTTACCATCAGCTCGTTCTCTGGACAATACTGTTATTACGACGATATACTGCTATCCTACACAGACAACGCAGACACACTATACAGTGGCAAGAAGTATACCTACGCCCTAAAGAGCTACGCTAACTCACACGCATCGGTCTTTACCAGCCCAGAGGGTATCGACACAGGGTGGGTGGCACTGCCCAAGGTTAGCAGGGTCTATGCCAACTTCCCAGCTGCTGATCACGACACGATAAGAGTGCACTGGAGCGTGCCGGCTACCATAAATCCAGACATAAACTTTGTTTACAGACGAGTGAAGATGAAGACAGGCGACCCAGACACCATCTACCAACACCAAGAGGCAGGGAACATCATTGACGACACTCTGATCCTAGACACTGCCCACCTAGTGGAAGGCATGGTCTACACTTATCAGGTAAAAGCCTTTAGTAGCAAGAACCTAGACTTAAACACGCTAGGAGATGCTAAAGAATGGAGCAACAAAACAGGCGATGAGCTAGGTTGCAAAGGGATGATAAGCTCTGCGTGGTCGCCAGTGGGCTATGGCGGGTTGAAGTTCGCTCGTCCAACTGTACACGCTGTGAAAGAGTTCAACAGCTTGCGGGTGGACTCCATCCTCATCCGTTGGGATGTAGACACCTTGGCAACGCTCTACAAGATACAGGTAGACACCAGTGCAGAGTTTAGCAACATCATCTTCGATCAAGGCTTCCGTAACGACGACCTTCGCCAGCTGGATAGCTATATGTACGCCCCCTATGTAGGAATAAAAAAAGCCCAAGACTACTACTTCCGCATTCAAAAGCAAAACCAAGAGTCTAACATCTACGCTTGGGACTCCGTTAGTTCGCCGTGGTCTTTGCCAGACAGTAGCTGGTCGCAGCTCATACCGCCCACAGGCATCACAGCCTCTAGCGACCGCAAAGACACCATCTTTGTGCAATGGGACAAATATATTTGGGGAGAGCCAGTAAATTATGTGGTGAAGTATCAAGACACATCTGGTACTTGGGACAGCGTAACTGTAAACGATGTGGACTCTTGCAAGTTCAACTCGCCCTATATACAAGACCGCAAGTTCATCGGCGTCTATACCCAGCACGCCCACTTCGGTCGCTCGCAGCTCAGCTCGCCACTAGTGGTAGGCATGGGCAAGCTAGAGCCACCTACCTTTAGTGGGAAACCAACCAAGGGGTATGATAAAGACAGTATCTGGATGTATATGGACGAGCAAGGCGTATCGCCAGATAAGACGACATTTAGGTTGTACTTTTCTAGTGATAAATCTTCGCAAGAGATTGACTCCGATAATCCAGACGACGGCTCCTACATACAGTCAGACAACTCTTGCCTAATACTCAACACAGCAAACGGACTTGCTTACGACGATTTTGGCAAAAAGCAGTACATTAGAGTTTCTTGGTCGTTAGGCGGAGTCTATTCTCAAAAATCTACCTTAGACTCTGGTTGGACACAGCTAAGAGCACCGCTGAACTTCAAAGAGGTTAAACTGGAAGACCCTCTAGACACCATGGCAATAGGGCTTGGCTGGAGTAATGTGCCGAACACGGACTCTATTCTTATCTTTAGAAAAGAGGCAAACGATCCTAATGCTGCTGGACATCCTTATAAGAGAATAAAAGCAGAAGGGGAAGCTCAGATCTATTACGATACCATCCCCGAGGTAGACAGACGCAAAACTTATGAATACAGGTTATCTTCGAAAAACTCACTGGGAGAACCGTATAATCAAACAGACCCACTGCATGCCTATGTGAAAGTGTACACTATTAGAGATTTCTTGGCAAGCGAAGGGGACAAGCGGGACACTGTGGAGCTAGGCTGGCTAGCCGATCTGGACACATCTTTCACCATACGGGTCTATAACGATGATGCTTATAGCACACAGGTGGACTCTCTTGAAAATAAGAAAGCGTCCGAGGGTGCTAACTGGGTGCCAGACAAGGTAATCACTTTTCCCGGGCAATGGTACTACTTCCGCATCAATCTAGAGGGCGACGAGAATAAACCCACCGTTAAATTCTATGCGGTGGACAGTGGCTACGCCCGCGTGCCAGAGATTAGCAAAGACTCTGTACTCATCACCAATGATACTAGCAATATACGGCTAGGCACACACACTGCCAATGTCGGAGATTCTGCCTTTACGCAGTTTAACGCAGAAAATGCTTTTAAAATAGATTATATCCAGAAGATTTATATCTACGAGTATCGGGAAAACACAGAAGAGTTTAGAATATTGGATACTTTGCTCCTAGGTAGTAGAGAGATTGTGAAAGATGAAGAAGTAACTTTTGGAGCTATCAACCGCTACAAGCTGAAGTTCATCAACCAGCTGGAGACTGGTTTTGAGCGGGAGTACTACAGCTACACCACTCTCCGCAAGCCTTCGCTAGCTTGGAGCAGTAGCCTCTTGAACGGACAGAGCAACAAGCTATGGGTATATGGGCAAGCTAACGACAGGAGTCTGATAGACTCAGTAATACTGTATCGTACTAGTAGCAAGGGGATTATCGATACCCTCGTGCACACTTATCCCACGGGTGCGAACCCCATTACCATCACAGACGCCCACGAGCTACAACAAGGACTTTTCTATAGTTACAAGGCGGCTCTCTACAACAACCAAACGGGTATCTCCAGAGTGTGCGACAGCATAGACACAGTTTACGCCAAGCTAGATGTTCCTGTATTAGATAGTGTATCCAAGGGTGCAAACAGGGATACCATCTTTGTACGGTGGCACTCCGTGGCAGACGCTGAGAAAGGCTATCGCATCTACAGTAGCTCCGACTATCCTACCAGTGGCTTTGCTCTATTAGATATCCTCGCAGACACCTTGTATGCAGACACCATAGCCTATGAGCAGTGCCAAAATGTGTATTACCGCGTGCAAGCAGTAGGTGCGGACACTGTATCTGTGGTTGCTGAGTGTACAGAGGACTACGGTTTTAGAGGCTTCAGAAGCGTGGATAACCTCAAGGTCTTGGATATGCCACAGCTTGCCAAAGTCGTGTTGCACTTCTCTGTGCCGAGCACCGTGCCACTGGCTAATCCTATGCTACAAGAGAGCTTTAGCAAAGGTGTCTGCCTGATGCGGTACGACACCGTAACAGATATAGCCAATACCGTTGCTAGTTACGCACCCGAGTTCACTGTAAGCGACCAAGGAAGCGGGAACTACAAGCTGGTAAACTCTGATGATGTCCTCTTGGGACAGCTCTATTTCTATAGAGTGATGGTTAAGCCTAAGAATTTCCCCGAAGTAAGTGAACTATCCAATGTGGTCAAAGGGTTCATCTTGCCTCCGAAGGTAACAATCTTGCAGGCGAGCAAAGGAGCTAAGACAGACACGATAGTCGTCAGTTGGCAGAAGATACCCGCAAGCCTTGTGGCAGGCGATACTATACACTCGCACATCATTGTTCGCTCTAGCGACGGCTATGCCAATGATATGGACACCTTCTTCGTGGGCGGTAACGACTCCGTCTTCTTGGACACCACTGGTCGCCCAGACAAAGCCATCTTGCCGGGAAAAGATTACAGCTACAAGGTGAAAGCCGTGGTCAAGATAAGCGACCTTGACACAGGGGGAGTAGCTTTTGACACTACGCTCTACTCGCAATACACAGCCCCAGCTATGGGCTGGGCTCAGATACCAGCACTCACCAGTAGCCAAGTGAATGTTACCAGAGGCAACCTCTCTGGCAGACACTGGGTAACGCCACCAAACGACGAAGACTCTGTGGTTACTATCCAGTTTACAGGGCTACCGATAGATTACGCCACAGCATTGAATATCTACAGGAAGTCTGGAGATGAGGAGAGGTTTGAGTTGGCAGAAACTTTTCCTATTACGAGTCAAGACACCGTCTATAGAGACACAGTAAGAGGAGAGCGGAAACGCGGAGAACTCTTGTACTATCGACTAAGTCTAAAGACTAATTATGAAGCGAAAGAATGCTTTGATACTGTAGCTTTTACTACTTTACAAAAACCGACTAAGTTAGAGGCAATAAGCACCGATAATAACAAAGTTACATTGCTGGTAGCAAGAGAAGTAAGCAGCTCGCCAGCAGACTCTCTGAAATTGATGAAATACGATTTAAGTGGAGCCAAAAAAGATAGCATAATTTATCCTGCGACCAGACAAATATTTACCATAGAGGACACTGCTGGAACCCCCGGAGTGCAGTATGTGTACAAAGTAGCTTTCTATGACGATAGCACTGGCTATGGTCCCTGTGGGGAATTGGTTGATACCGCTGGTAAAACAATCTTGCCTCCAGATATCCTTAGTATTAGCAAAGGTGAGTTCGAAGACTCTATTTATATTACTTGGACTAAGAATGTAAACGCTGTAAAAGGCTATATAATTTATCGCGACACCTCATGGGGAGACGGTCTTAATGATGCTAATTACGACTCTATGTGCACAGTAACCGGCGACACCACTTACGCCGATGAGAGCCTATATTTACCGGGCAAGTATGTCTATTACAAACTGGTGAGCATTGGGCAAGATGCCCGCTCTGAGCGTTCTAAAGCAGACTTTGGCTTCTTGCAATACGAAGGTGTAACCGATCTGAAGGTAAAAGGCTGGAGTAACAACTTGAGCATAAACTATTTGCAGATAAACTGGAGCATGCCCACAGCATTGGCAATAGACTCTATCTTTATGTCTAGGATGATAGATGTAGATTCTAGCGAAAATTTAGACACCTTGAGAGCTCACAGACTACAAAATGGCAAATTTGTTGAGCGACTTTCAGACACTATAGATGGTGCTACCACTCGCTACACTTATATTAACGAGGATGCTGTAGATGAGTTGACCTTGGGGCAACTATATTTCTACCGAGTTAGGGTGAAAGTGGTTGGAGTACTTGAGGCAAGTAAACCTTCTAATTTGGGAATTGGATATTTGAGTTTACCACAAGTAGAAAATATTTATGCTACCAAAGGTGATGGTGATAGCATTATAATCTCTTGGGATAAAGTGCCAAATGTCAAAAATGATGCAGTGGACAGTTATTACATCTACAGGTCTGATGGTAAAAAGGCTGTAGTAATTGGAGAAAAAAATGAGGTTGTGGATTTTAGCACGAAATCATCGCCTTTTGGTAGTTTATTGAAAAAAGGCAAAGATTATAAATACGCAGTTGTAGCCAAGCTGAACATCACCCAGGACACACTCCCCGGCTCTAGTATTAGTAACTTTGAAAAAGATTTATACAGTCCAATATCGGACTCATCTTTAGGGTACACTCGCCCCGATAGTAGCTACATAGACACTGCCAGTCACGGCACAGATACTAAGCAAGTGCAGATAAAGTACACCAGTGCAGCCTATGCCGATACGGTGCTCCTCTATAGGAAGCTAGCCACAGCCGAGCAATGGCAAAGCGAAGCTCTGGCAGGACTAGAGAAAAACAAGGTCAAGACAATCTACAAAGACAACTCTGTAGCTTTTGGTGCTGAATATCACTACAAGATACTAACAATAAAAGGTGCATCTAAGTGCTGGTCTACCGTGGATACTGGCTACGCTCTGCTGGGCAAACCAGATAGCGTCCTTATCATAAACAACGGCAAAAATCTAAACAAAGTGGTGCTACAGGTGTTCTCGCCAAATCAGGAGAAATACCAAGACTCCATAATTGTTTACAAAAAAAGGAAGACCAGTGGTATTGCCGACTCTCTAGCGTACAAAGTAAGCCATTATCTGCTAGAAAATCTCTATGTAGTGAACGACACCTACAAGGTGCAACAGGGCGTCTTCTACGAGTACCAAGTAAGGTTTAAAAACGACTTGGGTAGTAGCCCTTATACGCCAGCCAAAAACCAAAAAGCTTACGCAAAAGTAGAAACTCCCATCTTGCAGAGTGTCAGCCGTAGGCAATGGGAAGACACCATTCAGCTGAAATGGGGCAAGATTGCTGATGCTGTAAACGGATATGCTATCTGGGTGGACTCCACAGTCAACACAGACGGCACCGACGGGAGCAAGTTTTTCTGCATCGATACTACAGAGATAAAATCTGACGACACCATCTACAGCGACTCTTGTTCGTTCTTGCCAGAGCAAAAAATATACTATTCGGTGCAAGCCTTAGGTTTAGATACCTGTTCAGATCTTTCTTCTGCTGATTGGGGCTCTTGTAAATATGAAGGTATAGATACTCTTCACTTTGATGAAAATGCACCGAAAGTGGACACTATCTATCTTAGTTGGTATATTCCTCCTGTTATAGACAATCCTATGATGACACTCTATCGCTACGACACAGCCACCACGACGGATAATTTGACAGATCAATACAAATTGAGTCTGCCTATTTACTCGCTAAGCGGAGACACACTTTATTACACGCTAAACACTCCTGCAGACGAAGATTTAACTATCGGAAATCTTTATTTCTACCGTTGTGTGGTTACCGTTGGAGGTGTACACTCTAAGCCGAACGAACCTAATTTAGCATTTTTGGCTATGCCCGAGGTCGAGGGGTTCTCGGCAACTAAGGGTGGAGATTATTTACCCGATTTTACACCGTACCAAGACAGTATCGTCATCTCTTGGCAACCCATAGAGCATTTCAATCCAAACGAAATCGTGCAATATATCCTTCGTAAGTATGACGAAAGTGGAAACCAGTTGGCTGTGGACACTATCACAGATACGAGCTTCACAGAAGTCGTAGGGTTGTCCACAGACTTGGACACCATCCAGAAGGGTGCTAACTACAGTTATAGCGTGAAAGCTTATCATAAGATAAGCGAGCCACTACCAAGTGGAAGCCCATACGAGAAGGAGATTCGCTCTGTGGACTCCAGCATCGTAGTGGGCTACACTTACCCCGACAGTGCCGTGATTAACTCCATCTCGCAGGGTACTATCCCAGACACCATCGCTATAGAGTACACCACACCAGAGCACGCCGACTCCATAGTCCTCTATAGGTCTACGCTTGGTGGCATGCAAATCAGGGTGGACACCCTACACCAAGGTGCGACCTCTGCAATGGAAGCCAGAGACAGCTCAGAGCTTCTCTCGCCGGGTACTAAGTACTTCTATCAGATAAAAGTGTACAGAAACGGGCTGGTAAATGCCAGTAGTATCAAGTATGGCTATAGTATGCTCTCTGCCCCAAACAGCGTATGGTGGACTCCCACAGTCGATCAGTATGCAGCTGGTTACCAAGATACATCTGCAATCCCCATCACTTGGAATAGCGTGGCAGACGCAGACGGATACTTCCTTTATCTGAGCAAGAGCAGTCTTACAAACAGCTTTACGCCCTTGGACAGTGTTGAGTTCAAGTTTAATGACGACACGACCCACAACTACACACCACAAGATTACGCAAACCAAGCAGACAGCATTTTCGATTACTACTTCGCCCTAAAATCTTACAAGAAAAATGGCAACGAGTACTTCCTTTCCAAGGCATCTGTGCAAGATAGCGGAGTGCTGGCGAGCCAGTCTGTAATGGGACTCAGTGCCAAGCTGGATATCCCTCAAGACTCCATCAAGGTCAGCTGGGCTGGACTCAGAGACTATTACCTAGAAAGCGATGTAGATTCTTTATCCATCTATCAAGCGACAAATAGTAAAAAAGTCGAAGCTTTTAGCAAAGTTGCTACTGCAAAAAATGGTTATGTGGATTCCATTTACATTAGCAGAGACTCCACATCCTCAGGAAACCTCTATTACTACAAGGTGAAGGTGCATTACAGTACAGATAAGAGGATATCTATCTTCTCCGAGGTTACTCCGAGTGGTGCGTCAGTGCCACTGGGCGAGGTGAACCTCAAAGTTAGCCAGAACGAGCAAAAGCTCTCAGTAACTTTCGACACCATCGCTGGAGCTACTTCGTACAAATTGTACAGAGCTTGGGACACTATTCCGTCCAAAGAGAACGGAACTTTCAAAAAGTGGACAGGCGAGCAAATCAACAAGCTAACCACGACAGACTCTGTGGTGTGGATAGATAACACCGTCTCCAGCGGGAAAATCTATTACTACGCTATGGAGATAGAGAAGATGGTAGAAGTTGACGGCGAAGAGCTAACCTTGAGCACAGAATATGGATTTGATAACACACAAAAAAGCTGGGGCTATATCGAAAGCGGCATAAAGAAAGTGGACTTAGACTTTATGAATGGTGGTACCAAGCTCTTTTGGCTAAGAGAGCTTAACTTCCCAGCTGGAGTAAACCCCGTGCGGTATGACCTGTACAGAGGCGAGAGCCCAGCGGCAGACTCTGTGATAGACATCACAAGCTATATAAGCAAATCGTCAGAAGTTGATGACACGACCTATACGCTAGAGGACAAAGACACAGACATCTTTGCAGAGGAAAAGGAGATAGGCAAGACCTATCGCTACCTACTCAAAGCCAAGATAACCAGCTCGCTAGGCGATAGTATGTTCATCGTTTCCGATAGTATGGATATGTTCTACGACTATCTGTGGTACAACGACTCCTCCACGACAAATCTGGGCTACGGAGCTAGCCAAGGGCTTTACGAAGACAAGATAGTGCTCACCTTCGAGAAGTTCTTGCCGTATCGACCTACCAGCGATTACGACCAGCTAGGCATCACCCCAGACACACTCAGCCAGTACATCCTTACCAGATACAAAGAAGAGGCTGATGGGAGCTACTCTAAAGACACTTTTATAACATTAACAAACAGCCAATTCATCACCCAAAAGTCTGTGGGAGCCAGAGACATACTCAAGTTTGAAGATACCTACAAGAATAATCCATTTGGCAAAGATATGGTCAGTGGGCTGCAATACAGCTATTCTGTGCAAGGGATCATAGACTACGCAGGCGGCACAAAATTCACCTCAGCCATTCTGAAAGACAGCTCGCTGTGTGCTGGTTACTTGCGGATAGTAGGTCTGACCCTAGAATCTGTGAACTATGTGTACGATGGCGATGCTCGTCAAGGCTTAAAGCTTAAGCTGGAAGCACAAGAAATCCCTGCCAATTGCTACCGAGTGGGCAGAGACACCGTTGGTGCTTTTGCCGATGCAGCAAAAGACTCTATGCCTTTGGCTACCGCCACTATTTTAGCCACAAGCGACTTGGTAAGTGGCGACACTATTATCGTAGACTCCAATAGGCTATCTAGCCCTCTGGGACGCACCAGACTGGGCAAATCGTACACCTATCGGGTGCAAAAGGGAGCTACCTCTACAGGTGGCGACACCCTCTACTCCGACTGGAGCAACGCAATATCTTTCACATACGGCTGGAGTGGTGGCTACTACGAGATCACATCTGCCAGAGACTTCAACGACTTGGCAGAGCAACTGGAAGATGGCATGGTCAGTGGCAAGATCAAAGTCAAGCTCTTAAACGACATAACCTTCTCAGTTGACACCCTCAAGCCGATGGGAACCAAAGCGAACCCATTTGCTGGAGAGTTCTATGGGGAAGGACACACGATAAAAGTCGATGCTTACGACAGCGATTTGAAACAGCTGGGACTCTTTGGAGAGGTAAACTCTGCTAAGATAACAAATGTAAAAGCTGAGTACTCACAGATAACTACCAATGCCGATTACTTCGGCGGGCTGGTGGCAGTCATCAACGGCGAAAATACGCTTACAGGCAACAAAATCAGCTTGCAAAAGGTAGAAGGCGGCAGCTATGTAGGTGGGCTAATCGGTGGTGGCAGTGGCATAGCCATAGCCTCATCCGACACAGTCTTTGCTACAGGCAAGCTCAGCGGCAGCAAATCTGTGGGACTATTTGCAGGTACACTAACCGGACTCAACCAAGTCAGCAATTGCCAAGTACACAGCACCAGCTCTATCGCCACAGACTCCATAGCAGGTGGATTTGCAGGAACATTCCAAGGTACTATGAGCAACTGCCAAGTGGCAAAGTTGGACAGTGTAACTCTGAGAACCTCAGTGGCAAACGCCGAAGTCCATTTAGGTGGACTCATAGGCGATTGTCGCACGGGAGCAGTCCTCTCTGACATCACAGTGGACAGTGTCGGCTTTGTAGTAGCAGAGGGTGCAGGGAAAGCCAGCACAGCTTTCGTTGGTGGCTTGATAGGCAACAACAAAGCCAAGAGTATCAGCAATATCCAGCTCTCTGAGCACATCACCGTAACAGCCACAGCCGAAGATGACGCAGCCGCAGGTGGCGTCATCGGCAGGTTCCACTATCTGCAAGGAAGTATATCCAAAGTTGACTTCAGTACGGACAAGTCGATAACAGCAACCTCTACAGATGGCGACGCTTGTGCTGGGATGCTCATCGCTCTGGTGAAAGACATCTCGGATGAGGGCATCGGCACAGCCAGCGACACAATGCACCTGCGTATGGCAGATGGCGTGTCCATCAGGGCGACCAGCACAAACGGCAAAGCATGTATGGGTGGCATAGTGGGGCAGAGCAATACCCTAAACATTACGAACATCGCCATCGACAAAGCACAATTCGCCAGCACAAGCGGTATAGCGTATGTAGGCGGTGCTGTGGGCTACGAGGACGCCAAAGGTAGCTCATATGCGGGCATCACCGTTACAGATAGCGTATTGTTCAACGATAACCTTAGTAGCAATACCAAGCTAACTGTAGGCGGACTAGCGGGCTATTCTAGAGCCGAGTCGGCAGACGATTGTGTAATAGCGGTAAACCTCGACTTTACTACTGGTTTTGATGATAACCAAGTAACCTTAGGTGGCATCTATGGTAAATACAGCGGAAACGCCACTCTGGGTAATGAGAAGCTGACCTTAGAAACTTTTAATTTCAAAGTGGGCGACTCCAGTGTAGTCGGCAGTTACGCTGGCGATGTGTACGCTGGCAACTTGCAGATAGATACCCTCTGTTTGCATAATGTCTCTTGGAGCGTTGCAGGAGTAGGCGACTACAGCGTAGCAGGCGGATTAGTGGGCAGGCTAGAGGTCATTAATGCTTTTAGCTTAGACTATGAAGGAGCGGTAGATATCTTCATCGAGACAGGCAAAAACTGTAAAGTCGGAGGTTTGATAGGCGAGCTACTAGCCACTACCAAAGCCACGCTGATAGACACCAGTGCCACAGGCATTACGCTCACAGCTACCCCAGCTGGCGATAGCACCGTGTGTGGTGGCTTGTTGGGGCAAGCCTCTGCTGGAGTACTAAGCGAGCTTAAAGTTCGTGCTAACATCAGCGGAGAGCAGATAGTCGGCGGACTAGTGGGCAGGGTATCTGGTAATGCTAGTCTCGTCAAATCTTATGTGGACAGCTTGGTAACAATCGGTGGTGGAGCTATCACAGGTGGACTAGTGGGCGAGCTAGCTACAGAGGCAGGCTCTGCTGGACTGGACAAATCTTATGTGTACGCACTGAACGCAAGCGGAGATCTGGGCACGATGGGACTACTGGTTGGTAAGCTGACCAGTGGCGATGTCAGGAGCTCATACTCCATCCTCAATAAGATTACCAACACTAGTGCACCCACAGCCAAGTTCATAGGGCAGATGGACAATGGAGCACTCAGTAACTGCTACGCCATCCGCGATAGCCTCAGCTCAGATGGCACAAACTATAGCCAGATGTCTAAGAAAATAGGCACTTACAACGCTGGGGACACCAGTGGAGCAATTGTGCAAGAGCACAAAATATTGATGTCCGACGCCATCACTGGCGATGGAGACTACACATTGTGGAATGTTTACTCCTATCCGACCTTGGTAGAAAACCCTCGCATAATAGACACCTCTCTGCTGGTAAACACCATCAAGATGTATGCAGATGCAAGTGGTAACTACGAGGTAACCAGCCAAATCCAGCTGGACGCTATCGGCGATGTCCGTCTGATAAATAAAGATTACTCGCTTCTGGATAATTTACCAAAAGGTCTGAAGCTCAGTAATTGCTACATACTAGACACAAGCCTCGACTTCTCAGGTTACGAGGGTTACACACCTATCGGCTACGCAAACCAAAATAAGCCTTTCACTGGCACGCTAGACGGCAATGAGAAAACCATCTCTCATCTGGACATCTCTTATGACGACGCTGGAGAGGTAACCTCAGCCAACAATCGTGGATTAGTGGGCTACCTCAGCAATAGCGGATCAATAAAAAATCTGCGGATGAGCAAAATAGTGAGCGATATTCCTACTGGCAAGAATATAGCGGCTTTCTGTGGCAAGATGGACGGTGGCACGATAGAGCAGGTGCAACTTGACTCCTCGCGTTTGCTAGGTAACGCCTCTGTTGTGGCAGGCATATGTGCAGAGTTCTCTGGTGGCACTATCACAGATGTGAGCACCATCGACAATTATATTCGAGCCCTAAAAAGGGTAGCGGGAGCTATCGGCAATATGACAGGTGGCACTCTAAAGAGGGTTGTCTGCATTGCCGACAGCGTAATCAGCATAGTCGCAGACGCTTCTGGCGTTGTTGCTTATCAAGGGAATGGCAAGCTTGAGTCGGTCTTCTCCTCAGCAAAAACGCTACAAGGGAAAGAGCTTTACAAGATGGTACGCCATAGTGGCGGAGATTTAGACTCTGCCTACTCGCTCGGCGAGACCAACCTCGTGATAGACGAAGACACTTCTTGGATCATCGGGCTGGACAAACAAACTCAAAACGGGGAAAACCGCTTCTTGCATAAACTCACCTCTTCGGAGATGAAAACCACCCTCGGCTTGTCCGGAAAAATATGGAAAGACGAAAATACTGCTCGCACAGTGCCGACTTTGGCGATGTTCAACAGCTCTGTTTACACCTTCGCCAGCACAGACCTAGCCGGCTCTATGGGCATACCAGCCGATACTATGCATATCACCTCGCCACTAGACCTCGCTTTCGTGGAGTCGTATGTTGCCGTAGGATCCGAAGTAGAGGAATTTGTCTTGGATACGCACATCATCTTCGCGGAGGGCGACGACTTCTCCGCTGGCGATGGCAACTTCGTGTCTATCGGTACTATGGAAAGCAAAGTTTTCGATGGCAAAGGGTACACCATTCGCAACCTCAGCTTAGATGCAGGCAGCACCGATACTCTGGGTATATTCACCACTCTAAGCGGTACAAGTCGTCTATTTAACCTTGGCTTGCTCGACTGCTCCATCGCCGACTTCCAGCCTGCGATCAAAGTCGGCTTGTTGGCTGGCTCTGTAGGGGCAAGTGCTGCCATAGCAGACATCTACATTGCCGACTGCTCGATAGCTGGCACAAGTTCAAGTACCGTGGGTATTTTGGCAGGTAATAACGAAGGCACACTCAGCAGGGTGATAGCCCTGAATAACAACATCAAAGCTAATAGTAGCACCGTCGGTGGTATCGCTGGCATAGTTAGTGGTGGTAGTATCGACACTTGTGTGAACTTTACCCAAAAGGTTACTGGCAGTAGCTACTATCGCATCAGCTCGTTAGCTGCTGGAGCGACCATTAGCAAATCGTACGCTTGGGTTCTGGACTCTGTGCACAATGGACAAGAAGCCCTAGACAGCACCAGCGGTCAATCTGCCAGCTTCCCCGATATCTTGGAAGAGGAGTTCTACAGCGACTACACCGCAACTTCCGCTTGGGACTGGGGTGCTGGTACTCAGTGGCAATGTGCTCCGCTACTTGCACATATGGACTCAACAGATGTAGTACCCAAGCTACTCAGGTTTGCTGGGGGCTTTGGCGACAAGGCGACCCCATACCAGATAAAAACCTTGCCACAGCTGAACTTGGTGCGATACTTCGCTCTAGAGGCTAGCAAGCACTTCATCTTAGAGGACAACATAGATTGCCAGCTGATAGATTTCGATGGCGACCCCAGCAATGGTAACTGGAAGCCAATAAGTAGCTTTCAAGGGTATTTTGAAGGAAACGGCTACAGCATCTCCAATGTGAAGATATTTGCCAGTAGCGACACAGTAGGGTTCTTCCAGACAGTAGGCAGTGCCAGCAACACAAAAGCGGAAATCAGCTACCTGAGCCTGCTGAACGCCACTATGACTGGCAAAGAAGTAGGAGCTATGTGCGGTTACTACAACTACGGAAGCGTAGACAATGTGCTGGTCAAAGGTGGCAAATTTACTGCCACCAACCATGCGGGAGCGTTCGCCTGTGAGAACCACGGTGAGCTTAATGTCAGCATATCCGCTGGCAACACCATATCAGCCAAATCAGCAGGAGCTCTGGCACACACCAACACCACAGCTGGCAAAATAAGCTATTGTGTTACCGTAGGCGACTCCATAGGCACTAGCGAGGTTGTAGGCAGGATAGTAGCCACCAATCAGACAGACGCTAGCCTTGAGCAGAACTACGCTCACCGACGCATGCTAGTTAACGGCGATTGCTACAGCAACGACTCTTCCGACGCAGACGGAACAAATGGCAAGAACCTCTCCATATTGGCGTTCACCAAAACCTTTTACACTCAATCCTTAGGAGTAGACGCCGAAGCCTTCCGCTGGTCTAACACAGACCCAGCATACATTTTTGTGCCTACAGGGAAAAATGTCCCCGCATCTATAGACTCTGGCTACATCGACTTGCGTATGAAAACGCCTCGGACTTTTGCAGGTGGCAGTGGTTCGCTAACCGATCCTTTCCTCGTAGAAAACTTCACAGACTTGTACAATGTACGCTATGGACTGGAGATGAGCTTCCTCTTGGACACTAACCTTGTTGTAAGCACAGGAGATTCGGTAGTACCCATAGGCAATCACAAATACCCGTTTGAAGGCAATTTCGACGGTGATTACCATTCCATCTCTGGCATTAGCGATACAGCCACAGCAAGTGGTGTCAGTGGCGTGTTTGGGTATCTACAGGCACTCTCTAGCGGAAGGAGCATCAAAAACTTGGGAATTATTAACTCAGCGATAGACGGCGATGGACACAGCAATATAGGAGCTTTTGCTGGTAAGGATGCATCCACCCAGAGCAACAAATACACGATGATAAACTTGCTTGCGTACAACAACCAAGTAACAACCACAGGCGATAGTGTAGGTGGCATAATCGGTAGCTCTCCATACGCTACGCTCTACAGGTGTATAAACGCAGGTGGTGTAGTGCAAGGTGGCAATATCGTAGGAGGATTGTCTGGTAAAGTAAAGAATGTAGAAAAATGTGCGGTAGTAATGGACTCTGTCAGGGCAACCACTGGCGATGATGTAGCAAGACTAGCAACCCTTGAAGATGGTGGAAATGATCCAGGCATCGGCTGGTATTTCAGCAAAGTCGCAGGGGCAAATGGGGAAGAGATAAATCCCAAGAATTACGCGCCAGCCGCTGGCTACAACGCCTTTGTCGGAGACTTGGCTTACCCTGATTACTGGTTTGAGGATGAAGTTGAGTACACCACTGGCAAGAAGCTTGCTTATAGCCAAGACGAATGGAAATTCCCTGTAAACGCTCCCTACAACAACATCGCCCCTTGCCTCAAGAATATGGCAGACGATCCCCTCACCATAGCTGGGCTGAAGATAGATGAGAAAATATCAGAAACTATCTTCTACTTTATTAGGGAAGCTCGCGAGCTGAAATTCTTGGAGCTGTTTGTTGTTAGGAAATCTTTACAACGCAAAAATGTAACTGTGAAGTTTTGGGATGTAGGTGATGAAGATAGCAATATGGTGGACTTGAGTGGCTACGAAACGACTTGGAGATTAGACCTCAACGGCAAAGAAGCAGGCAACTGGACACCAATTTCAAAATATTTTGCTGAAAAGACCGACTTCCTCGGTGGTGGCATCATGGGTCTAGATATACAGACTCAGGTAGATAAAAACCAAGGTTTCTTCGCCTCTGCTGATAAATCAAATGGTATAATCCAAAATTTTGGAATCTACAACTCTAAATTCTCTGGTGGCACAGGTAATGTCGGAGCAATAGTGGGACAATTTTCTGGAGCTACACTCAAAAATGTGATGTCGGTAAACAATGAGTTTATAGACGGTAAAACGGTGGGTGGCATAGCAGGAGATGTCTCTGGTGGTTATCATTTACTTGAGCAATGCGTAGCAGCCAAAAACACTTTCCGCTCTGGTACTAAGATAGGTGGCGTTGTTGGACTCTTAGGATATCAAATGGTCAATGGGAATGCATCTATAAAGAACTCTGCTGGTCTAGCTTCTACCATAATACCTCGTAATACGGAAAATATAAACGCCGTAGTGGGGGATGGAGTTTACTCTAAGGAAGGTAAAATCATAGGTGACGAAGATTTTACCACTATCGCAGGCGGGTTTATTACAGATAGAGATATTGATAAAGACGGCGAAGGTCTCAACAAAGAAGACTTAAAAAATTCTAGTAAATGGTACACGATAAATAATGAAGCTAATGAATTTAGAGCCATAGCTGAGGAGAGATCTTATCCGACTTTAGCCAGAGTCCCTCTGAGTGTGGACGACGGTGAACTAAATGTGTTTGCTGGCGGAGAAGGTTCTCAAGCTAAGCCTTACCAAATCAGCAATGCCGCTCAACTCAGAGCCGTTGTAGACTCAGGTTATTACATCCAAACCAGCAACATCGAGATGAGCGGAGCAGATGACTTCTATCCTATAGGATACGACGCTGTTAGTGGTACTTTAAAAGGCTTTAAGGGTGTGTACGATGGTGATGGCTACGAGATAAGAGGTCTGCATATGGCAGACACCACTCTAAATAATGCTGGACTTTTTGCCTCTACTGCGGGGGGAGCTGACACCATAAAGAATGTCGTGCTAGACTCTGCGACCCTCATCAGCACCAAATATGCTGGTGGTATCGTCGCCGAAATGGAAGAAGGCACTAGCGTGCGGAACTGTCGCATATCACAATCCATAGTAAAAGTAACGGCAGACGAAGGTAGTGCTGGTGGCATAGCCGGTGTGATGAGAAGCACGATAGAGAATTGCCTTGTGGTATTACCTACCGTCCACGCCACAGGAGAAAGCAGCTACGCCGGTGGTATCTCTGGGAAATTTGGTGGTGTTGGTATTATCAATTGTTGCGTAGTAGTTGGCGGAGAGATAAGCTCAGATGGCGAAAGTGGCGACATCTCTGGGGAAGAAAGCGATGGGGCTAGTTCTAAAAATATAACCGAATCTTATAAGATGGAAGAGTAGGTGCTGGGGTACTGCAAAAACGGAAGATTAGATCAGGCATCGTCTCCTTTTTCATTCCCTCCAACCATTATTCATTACTACCTTTTTTTTTAACTGTAAGCGACACACCACTGGCGTCGGGCAGGGGGTGGCTCTCGCTCCCAAGCTCCAGCTTGGGAGTGTATACGATTTAATAAATTAACTAGACGCTTAGTTCCATATGCACCCCCAAGTAAAACTTTGTATAAGCTTGATCTCCTGACGGAGGGTCTTACTTTTCCCTTTGGGTGACCAAAGCGAAAAGTAACAAAAGGTAAAATCAAAATACCAAATCAGTAAGCTAAATTCTAAACCTTCTTCGCACGCTGAAAGCCTCGTGCTAGAAATCACAATTGTCTTAATAGAGGAGATATAGCAAATCGTCGTCAGCGTAGCTCAGGGCGGTTAACGAATTTTACGCTTCCTGCTTTAAGTATTTATTAGCCTAGCCCATCCCTTGTTCTCGATTGCCACCAGCTTTGCATTCCCACCACCAGCCCTCATTCCATTCCACCCGCTTTCATTCTTACTCATCCATCCTCATTCCTGCTCACTCTCCTCATTCTGAGCGGACGCAGGAAACCACCACCCCACGATGCTCAAAAAGGCAGGACAAGGCAGTCTCACTTGCTAGGCAGGCTTGGGGAAACTCTCCGCTCCACGGGCAAAGCGAGAGCTTAAACAGCTTTGTGATAGATGCTAGAGCTTAGCCATAAGCAAACAACTCACCCAAGGCAAGAATACAGGAGGTCTCTTCACCAGAGGAACTCTTGAAAACCTCGCCAGCCCTCTCGCGACTTGGAGCGGAGCGTACTTTTCTGTTACTCTTTTCGGACGCCCGAAAAGAGTAAGCCCTCCGCAGGAGAACAAACCACAAGCAAAACACCAGCGTAAGCGTCCAAAGAAAAGACGGAAACCCGCTGTAAGCGAAACACCACTGGCGTCGGGCAGGGGATAGCAAATCATTACGCGTTAATAAATTAGCTGTACGCTTTATTCCGTATGCATTCCCAAGTAAAACTTGGGAACTAGGGAAGTAATTACCAAACCAACAGTCCACCCGCTCCCACGAGCAAGCCCAGAGCCAAGTTTATCGCTTTTATGGTCAGGAAGTCCCTCTTGCTTTCTGCCAGCAGGGGCAACATCCCGTGTCCGTCTTGCACGATGGAGTTCGCCAGCAAGATGGGGAAAGGTAAGAGCTGGGTGTAGAAAAGCGTTACGAAGACGATGTTGGGTCCCGACTCGGGCAGGATACCCACCACGCACGCCAGTAATAGCATCGTCCATCTGTTAGCAGAGACCCAGCTGGCGACCTGCACATATTGTGCTGCAAAATGCGTGAGCATCATAAACCCCCAAGTCCATAAAAAAATCTTGCCAAGGTGTTTAACGACGATGTGTTCCCAGATATGTACCGTGAGGAAGTGCTCGCTAGAGACGGCGAGCAAAGCTAAGTGCAGGCAACTCAAGCCGATGAATACCAGCCTAAAAGTGCCTTGTCCACCGATGAGTGAAAACAGTCCTAAGCCTAGCAAGAGTAGTGAGACTAGCAGAAAGCAAACCTTTACTCCCGATATGTGCAAAGAAAAGCTCGTAGTCGATTCGTGTTGGTGCAGATGCAGTTGGCAACTTTTTGGGGAAGTGCCGAAGATTTTATCCGTTCCGACGCCAGCGACTACGCCCAAGCCAAAGAGCAGGGCGAAGAGCCAGAGAGCGACTTTCGGTGTGAGACTAAGCAAGATGAACGCCTCATCGCCGCAGGTAGCCACCATGCACGCCACTATTGCCCCCAAACTAACCAGCCCGTGTGTATAGAGCGTTACACAAGCAAAAGCCCCCACACATCCGGGGACGACCCCCAGTAAGGCACAAAAGAGGTAGCTACTGAGCCTGTTCTTTAGCAGGTAGTGCGTCCAGCCCCCGTAGGCTACAGTGTGCAGATACTCCGTGAAGCTCATCATAAAGTAGACCAGCGAGCAGATAGTTAGGGTATGCACGCTGACATTGCTCATGATGATGCCTGATTGCACACCTACCTCCTTTGGATTAGAGCCATTCCGTCGGCGATAGACAAGAGGCAATAGTCGATGAGTCGATTATTTTTGAGCGATGCGTTGAACTTTTGCAACTTGGGTGCGGTGCGGTTGTCATCTGCCAACACTCTGCCCGAGAGCAAAAGGTTGTCCACCACCAGCACCCCTTTCTCATCCAAGAGCGGCAGGCATAGCTCTAAGTACGCTTGGTAGTTAATCTTGTCCGCATCCAAGAAGATGAACTCGAACCGCTTGCCTTGCAACTGCATCAGACTATCAATTGCTGGAGCAAGCATCTGGGTAATCTTATGGTCAACTTTGGCTAGCACCCAGTGCTTTTGGCGGACAGGAGTCAGATCTGGCTTGTTGTCTAGGGTGATGACCGCACCATCGCTGGGAGTGTGCAGAGCAGCCAGCAAAGCACTGTACCCTGTGAAAGTGCCGACATCTAGGCAATTCTTGGCTCTGATGAGTCTTATCAGAAAGCCCAAAAAGTGGGACTGCTCGAGGCTAATCATAAAGTGCGATTGGCGGACTCGGCTGAGGGTCTCTTGCCGCAGAGCTTGCAGTTGTGGGTGTTCGGGCAGAGATAGCCCTTGCAAGTAGTTGTACAGCTCTGGGGTGATTATCTTTCCATCTTTGTTGCTATTTGTGGAAAATTTCATACACCTCTTGCTTGGTTTTGGCAGTCAATATCGCTTCGATGTTTTCCTTCACGCCCAGCACCTTAGAGAGCTCTGCCACAATCTTTAGGTGTGGTTTGTAAGCGTTGTTGGGCGAGATGAACAAGATGATGACCTTGGTCGGCTTGCCGTCCAGCGAGTCGAAATCTATGCCCGCAGGGCAAACACCGATGGCAATGTGGCTATCGGGGGTGCCAGCGGTCTTGGCGTGGGGCAAAGCCACGAAGTTGCCGATAGCTGTGGAGAGAGCCTTTTCTCGCAGGAGTACATCTGCCAAAACTTGATCTTCGTCTACCTTTTGGTGATGCAAGCAGATAAGCCCCAAAAGCTCTTTGATAGCCTCCAGTTTGCTCTTTGCCTTCAGCTCCAAGACGATGTTTTGCGGGTTCAAAAGTCCCATCAGTTGCCTGTCTTCTAGCTTGCTGTAATTGCTGGTTACATTTATCAAATCTTCGCCCAGCTCCTTTGGTTTGGTGATGTGTTTAAGCTCAGCCAAGACTGTGTTAATCTTCACCAGTGCCTCATAGACGATAGTCTGAGCGAAGATGGTCTGGTCTTGCTCTATGGAGATGTTGATGGTGTTTTCTGGCTCCGTCTCCGAGAGTTTTATCATTAGCTTGTCCCGCCGAATTTGGTAAATTATCTTCTCGCCTTTGGTAAGGCTAACAAAAAAACCTTCCTCGCTAAAAGTATCTAGGATGTACTTGATTATCAACTTGCGTATCTGCGGGTTCTCGATTTTGTAGTTGATAATATTTTGCTTATCTTTGCCCTTTTTTTTCGACCTTGTGCCCTCTTTCTCGATTTTCAGGACTTTGTCCAAAATCAGCGGTGGCACTATGGTTGATACCAGCACCAGCATAATCGCCGCAGAGAATATCTGCTCGTCGATGATACCTCCTGCCAAGCCAAAGCCAGCCATAATCATTATCACCTCACCTCGCGGAGACATCCCCAGTCCTACTCGGGTAGAGCCCACGAGGTTGAAACCAGCCATATAAGAGAACACGCCACATCCGACGACTTTTGCCAAGATAGCCACTAGCGAGTACACCAGCCCGAAGATCAAGAAGCTGGGTTTGGTGAAGATGGTAACATCGACCATCATACCCATCACGGTGAAAAAGATAGGCACAAAGAAAAGCTCCAGCGGCTCTAGCGAGTCCAGCAAAACATAGGCGATGTCCGTTTTGGACAGGCTAAGCCCTGCCACATAAGCCCCGATTATCATCGCTAGCCCGGTCTTCTCGAAGATGCCCGCTATCATAAAAGCTATGCTCAGTGCGATGATGCTAAAAACAAATGGCGAGTGGAAGTGCTTGAGAAACTTGGAGATGCGGTGAGCGAAAAAAAGCCCAGCACCCGTGAAAATCGCCCAGATGCCGATGGTTTTGCCAGCAATCTTGAGGATGAAAGACAAGTTGGGCTGCTCGCTTTCCACCACTCCCACCACTATTGCCAGCAAGATAATCGCCAAGATGTCGTCTATCACCGCAGCCGAGAGGATGCTCACACCTTCGGGCGAATGCATCTTTTTCTTGTCAGACAAAATCCTAGCCGTGATGCCCACAGAAGTCGCCGTGGTCATCGTGCCCAAAAACAGTGCCGAGGGATGCCAAAACTCCACGCCGAACATCACTTGCACCAGTAGATTGCCCGCAAAAAAGGAGATAAGCACGCCACCCACGCCAACGATAAACCCGCTGGAAAAGTACCGCAAGAGAAGGTCTAGGTCTGTCTTTAGCCCTGCGATGAAGAGCAAGATAATGGAAGCAATCGTGGCAAAGCCGTACAGCTCTGGCGTGATGTGTATGGTGGAGTTTACGAACTTGGGGAAGAGCCCATGTTCAAATCCCGGAAGCGGAAAGCTCCCCAGCAAGTAAGGTCCAAGGATAATTCCGCAGAAAATCTCCCCGAGTACAGACGGCAATCCAAACCGCTCGAACAAAGAGCCACAGAGCTTGGCACAGATGATGATAACGCCCACCTGCATCACCAGATGAGTAACATAGTGGCTCAAATCTTGCAGATTTATTTGCCTTTCGACCATTGCCAAGATTTGCCCAGCAAATGTAGTCAAGACGAAGAGTAAAACCAGTTTTTTATTCATAATTCCCCGCAATCCTTAATTTAGATTTGACGATTTTAAAACCGTGTTATTGAAATTTTCGGGCTTATTGTTGCAAGGGAATTTTTAAATATTGCCCAAATTTTCTTGTCAAGTTACCCAGATTGTCGCTGGTTCGTTTTTATTGGTTCAGCCAAAATTTTAACCATTACAAGGAAGATAAAGATGAAACTGTTGGTGCAAAAAGTGAAATTTGCTAAAGTCAGCGTTGGAGGGGCAACCACTGGCGAGATAGATAAAGGGCTCTTGCTTTTCTTGGGAGTCGGGCAAGAGGATGCCGATAGTTACCCAGCGAAGATCAAGTATCTGGTGGAAAAAGTTACCAAATTGCGAATCTTTGCCGACTCGCAGGGCAAGCTCAACCTGAGCGTGCTAGATGTGCAAGGCTCGGCTTTGCTGGTCTCGCAGTTCACACTCTGTGCCAATTGCCAAAAAGGTAACCGCCCCAGCTTCACCAGTGCGGCGTGTCCCGAGCTAGCCGAGAAAGTCTACACGCTCTTCGGGCAGAAGCTACAAGAGTTCTTGCCTACGCAGTTTGGCAAGTTTGGAGCCAAGATGAGCGTGGAGTTGCTCAACGACGGACCTGTAACCATCTGGCTAGAGAGGTAGCCACACAAAAAGGAGATGCGATGTTAAACCCTGTGGAGATTATTATCAAAAAACGCTCTGGGCTGGCACTGTCCGAGGCGGAGCTAAAGTTTATGGTGGACGGCTATATAAAAAAGAGCGTCCCCAGTTATCAGATGTCCGCTTTGTTGATGGCAATATTTTTCGCTGGGATGAGCCAGCAGGAGACTTATTTGCTGACCAAAGCCTATATCGACTCGGGAGTGAGCTTGAACTTTGCTTATCCCACTGTGGACAAGCACTCCACCGGAGGCGTGGGCGATAAGGTGTCTATCGTCCTCGCACCCATAGTAGCTGCCTGCGGAGGCAAGATACCTATGCTCTCTGGGCGTGGACTCGGACACACCGGAGGCACTCTGGACAAGCTGGAGTCGATACCTAGCCTTACCACCGACCTTAGTGAGGCTCGCTTCCGCCAAATCATCGACAACTGTGGCTTTGCCATCGCTAGCCAGTCGGAAGATATGGTGCCAGCCGACAAACGCATCTACGCCTTGCGGGATGTCAGTGGCACTGTGGAGTCGCTACCATTGATTACGGCAAGCATTATGTCCAAGAAGATAGCCGAGGGTGCTGGCAATCTGGTGATAGACCTCAAAGTTGGCTCAGGAGCTTTTATGAAAGAGATGACATCCGCTCGTCAGCTAGGCAGCAGCCTGAAGAGGGTCGGCGAAGCTTTTGGGCAAAAAGTCAAGATCGTGTACACAGATATGCACAATCCCATCGGGCAGTACATCGGCAACGCCTTGGAGATAAAGGAGTGCATAGAGTACCTAAAAGGGGGACACTACCCAGATTTGCACGCCATCGCCCAAAGTTTAGCCACAGAGATGTTGCTTTTGTGCGACTTGGCAAAAAGTGGGCAAGAGGCGGGCAAAATGGTGGAGACATCCCTAACAAGCGGGAGAGCGTTGCAAAGCTTTAAGCAGTTTGTCCGTTTGCAAGGAGGCAACCCCGCGGTGGTAGACGACACCAGCCTATTGCCGACTGCCAAGCACTGCGTGCCGATTATTGCCACGGAGGCTGGCTACATCCAAGCTATCGACTCGCAAGCCATCGGTTACGCACTGGTGGAGTTGGGGGCAGGTCGCAGGCAACTCACCGACAGTCTAGACTACTCTGCGGGGGCAAGGCTGATGGTCAAAATTGCCGACAAGGTGAGCAAAGGGCAAAACATCGGCACTGTGTATTGCCATCAGCAAGAACAGGGACAAGCCGTTGCCCGCAAGATTGCCAGCACCTTGAAGATTGTCAGGCGAAAGGTAGCTGTCCGCGAGCTTATCTTGGGCAGTGAATAACCATCTCCAAGGAGTAAAGATGAAACCGTACAAAATAGCCGTCGTTCAGTTCCAACCAAAGTTTTTGCAAGTGGAGGAGAACCTCAAGAGTATCGCTCGACTCTGTGCCGAGCTGACAACCGACCTGTTGGTGCTACCCGAGCTAGCCACTTGCGGATACGCCTTTGCCTCGCCGCAAGAGCTACAGCAGGTGGCAGAAGATGGGCAAACAGGTAGCAGTGCCCAGTTCTTTGCTGAGCTTTCTGCCAAACTAAACGCCTCCATCGTTTATGGCTTCCCAGAGCTGAAAGAGGGCAAGGTGTACAACTCTGCCCGTCTTATCAACCCCGATGGCAGTAGCCACATCTACCAAAAGCTCCACCTCTTCAGTGCCGAAAAGCTGTGGTTTGCCCCCGGTGAGACTGCCCTGCAAGCGGTCAGAGCCAAGAATGGTGTCAAACTAGGGCTGATGATCTGCTTCGACTGGATATATCCCGAAGTCGCCCGCACACTAGCCCTGCAAGGGGCACAAATCCTCTGCCAAGTCGCCAACCTCGTACTGCCGTGGTGTCAGCAGGCGATGCTCACTCGCAGCCTAGAAAACGGCTGCATCAGTATCACTGCCAATAGAGTCGGGCAAGAGACAAACCAGCAGTACAGTTATTGCTTCACAGGTGGCTCGCAGGTGGTAAGCCACCTCGGACAGAGGCTAGGACAGCTAGACCAGAGCCACGAGGGCATCTTGCAAGTGATGGTGGACTTAGATGAGCCAACCCCTTGGTTAAACAAGTATAACCACCTGCTACACGACAGACGACCCGAGTTTTACGGAGAGTAGTGCAAAAAGAGGCAATGGCTAATGAAGTAAAGGAAAGAAGGAAATTTTGCAACATTCTGAAAATATCAGCCATCAGAAAGCGGTCTAAAAAGCTCATAGTGAATACGAAAATTATAAAGCGAAAGTTAAAAACAAAATATCACAAGTTGAAAAAGATTTCATAAAACAAATAGAAGATAGGGCAAAACCCACTCCAATTTTGTGTAATTTGCTAGAAAATCGCTTGCAACCTTTTATTGCTATATTGTAAATCACTCCTTCGCAAAAGTGCCTTATCGCTTGACACATCTTCTTGCTCATCAAATTTTTGGCGGGGTAAAATCGATTATGAAAAAAGTCATATATCTCGCTTTGCTTTCCCCCACTTTGCTGTGTGCTGGGTTGCGAGCGGAAAGTTTGCTTTATCTAGAGCCTGCCCGCCACTTTTTGCTTAATCCTGCTTTGTTAGACTCGTGTACATCTGTGGGGGCGAAGTGTTACAACTCCGCAGACAAAGTCAGTGAGTACCATCTGTCTTTATGTAAACCCATTCACAATTTTGGTTTCTCTTTTGATAGCGACTATCTGTATTTTTCTAATTACAAAAAGCTACAGACTGTGATGGGAGTCAGTTATAGAGGAGACAACTTTTTATGCGGGAATAATTTTACTTATTGGCAAAACTCCGAAGATGAAAGTGAGATTGATTATAGCTTCTCTTTGGGGATAAATTTATTTACTTTAGAGAATTATCTAGTTTGTACTTCTGCCAAGGATAATGAGTGGGCAATGGAGTTTCGTAAAAGTTATAGATTTGTTTTTAGGGTAGACGAAGAGAATTTTTTGCTCGCCACGGATGTCCCTATCTCTAGTTTTAGCAGTCTGCAAGTTTCCGCCCAGAAGTCAACTCTTGGGTCAGGTCTAAAGTTCTTCTGTGGCGGGTTTTTCGTGCAATTTGCCACCATCCATCATCGCTATGTAGAGCCAGATTACTTGCTGAGTGTGGGCTTGGATTTATAAAAAAAAATGGTCGCAACTTAAAGTTGCGACCACCAATTCCGGAGAAGAATTTCACCCCCAATGGTTTAAGGGGTTTTTTATACTAACCACTAATACACAAGAAGAGATTTGCGGCAAAATCCTGCAAGTTTTTTTATTTTTTTTGTTTTTAAGATGAAATCAAAGTGCCAAACAAAAAAAAAGCTAATGAAAGTAGAGCAATTTTTAGCCGAAGGTTTGCTTTTTGTAAAAATGTTTGACGACAATCAATAGGGTAAAATTCTTTGAATGATTAAGATAAATTAATGAAAAACAGGAGATAACAATGAGTGATCATATGCGTAGGATACCAATGGGTAAACTTGTTAAATGGGTTTTTGACGAGTACGAGCAAAATGGAACTATTTTTTCGGTAGGCAAAAATAAGTTTTTCCAAAAGAAAAATGAAAATTTTGCAGAAATTTTTGGAGAGAAAATTTCTACAATTGTAGGACCAGCTGCAGGACCTCATTCGCAACTTTGCCAAAATATCATCGCTTCTTATTTGGCTGGAGCTAGATTTTTTGAGATCAAGACGGTGCAAATTTTGGATAAGCTGGAGCTGGGCAAGCCTTGTATCGAGTCGTCTGATGAATGTTATAACACAGAGTGGTCTACAGAGCTAGCTATTGGTCGTTGGAGTCAAGATGAGCAAGAGCGAAAAATTGGCGAAGCTAACGCCTTTGATGAGTATGTGAAAGCATGGTTCATCTTGCACATTTTGGATAAAAAGTTAGGGCTTTCTAGCAAGTCTAATGGTCGTTTTGTTTTCAATATGTCTGTTGGCTACAATTTGGAAGGTATTTTGGATCCTAAGGTTGACCAGTTTATCGAAGGGTTAAAAGACGCTTCTTCTCAACCGATTTTTGCTGAATGCAAACAAGCTTTGAAAGAAGCTAAGATTGATGGCATCGACGATGCTTTTGTGGAGGCTATTCCAGCTCAGATATGCAAGGGCATTACCTTGTCTACAATGCACGGCTGTCCTCCAGACGAGATAGAGAAGATCGTGAAGTACCTCTTGGAGACCAAGAAGCTTAATGTCTTTGCCAAGCTCAATCCGACACTTTTGGGCTCTGAGTTCTTGCAAAAAACTTGGGAGAAGCTCGGCTTCGACATCTTGCAAAAGCAAGCGTTTTTTGATAACGATTTGAAGATTGATCAAGCTCTGCCGATGATAGAAAGGCTTATCGCTTTTGCTAAAGAGCAAGGCAAAGAGTTTGGCGTAAAACTCTCGAACACGCTGCAATCTATCAATCGTAAGGGCATATTGCCGGGCGATGAGATGTATATGTCTGGGAGAGCTTTGTATCCGCTGACTATCAACTTGGCTGCTAAATTGGCTAAGCATTTTAAGGGTGATCTTAAAATTTCATACTCTGGTGGAGCGGACGCTTTCAACATCGAGAAGATTGCCGCTTGTGGGATTAGACCTATTACTTTGGCAACTAGCTTGCTCAAACCGGGCGGATACGATAGATTTAACCAACTGGCTTCCATCGTAGACCCATTGTTGCCAAATAGTGGCTATGGCAAGGTGGATGTGGACGCTTTGCAAAAGTTGGCTGATAGCGTATTTGATGATATCAATCATAAAAAAGAGAACCATCCGATGAGTACTCGCAAGATTGACGAGGCTTTGCCGATGGTGGATTGTTTCATAGATCCTTGTAGTGTGCAATGTCCTATCGGACAAGATATTCCCGACTATCTGGATGCAGTGGCTCATGGTGAGTACGCCAAGGCTTTGCAAATCATTACTGCTAAAAATCCATTGCCCTTTATCACTGGTACTATCTGCCCGCACACTTGTATGAACAAGTGTACAAGGATGGAGTACGACCAATCTGTGGCTATCAGGGAGATGAAGCTTTTGGCTGCGGAGAAAGGCTTGGCTGGACTGAAGTTGGACAAGGGCGAGGCTAAAGGTGTGAAAGTGGCAGTTATAGGTGCTGGACCAGCAGGCATAGCTTCTTCTTATTTCTTGGCTCGCGAAGGCTTTGCTGTAGATGTTTTTGAAAAAACAGGTAAAGCTGGTGGTACTGTGGTTAATGTTATTCCTGATTTCAGAATTTCTCGAGAGAGCATCGCCAAAGATGTTAGCTTGGCAGAGAAGTTGGGTGTGAAGTTCAATTACAACTGCAAAGATTTCGACATAGAGAAGCTCAAAGAGGACGGCTACAAGTATGTAGTGTTGGCTATCGGTGCTGGCAAGCACACTTTTGTAGATTTGCAAGGTGGACAGAGCCTGAACGCCATCAACTTCTTGAGTGATTTTGTGGCTGGTAAAGCTAAGGTTGGCAAGAAAGTGGCTGTGATAGGTGGTGGTAACACCGCTATGGACGCTGCTCGTGCAGCAAAAAGATTGGCTGATGATGTGTATATCGTTTATCGTCGTACTATCGAGCAAATGCCTGCAGATTTGGAAGAGCTAGAGTTGGCACAAGAAGATGGCGTGATTTTCAAAAACTTGCTTTCGCCTGTGAGTTATGACGGCAAGAGTTTCAAGTGCGAAGTGATGGAACTGGGTGCTAAAGATTCTTCTGGTAGAGCTAGACCTGTGGGAACTGGCAAGTTTGGGCAGATCGCTGTGGACACTGTGATTTCTAGTATTGGCGACAAAGTCGATTGGAGCTTTTTGAACAGTAAAGGCGTGAACAAGGTGATAAGCGAGTTCTCATTGGAAACCGATTTGCGTAATGTTTATATCGCTGGCGATGTGCAAAGGGGACCAGCTACTGTAGTGGAGGCCATCGCCGATGCTACTAAAGTGGCTAAGTCGATTATGTTCAAAGAAGGTGTAGTTGGCTTTGAAGACAGGTTCTGGGTGGACGACATCGAGGTGGACGAAGACGCTCTTAGAGATAAAAAAGCTGTAATGGTAGCTCCTGCTCAAGGTGAAAAAGAGGCTGAGCGTTGCTTGGGTTGCGACACTGTTTGTAACATCTGTTCTTCTGTTTGTCCTAATAGAGCTAATGTGCAAATCAGAGTGGAAGGCTTGGAGAAAGTCAACCAAGTGGTGCATATCGATGGGATGTGTAACGAATGTGGCAACTGTGGCTTCTTCTGCCCGTACATTGGCGAACCATACAAAGAGAAGTTCACACTCTTCTGGACAGAGAGAGATTTCTGTGATAATCAAAACAATGGCTTCGTGCTGATAGAGAGTGGCGACGCTCCTAAGTTCAAGGTAAAAGTGTGGGGCGAGGTGCTTTGTGTAGACTTCGACGAAGACGGCTGCCCTGATGCTGGATTGCCAGAAGGTCTTGCTGAGATTATCTGGGCTTGCTACACAGAACATAAATATTTGTTTGCTTATTAATTTGTTTTTTATTTACAGGCGGAAGAGTTTTTTCTCTTTCGCCTTTTTTGTTTGACTAAGAGGTCTGCTTTTAGAATAGTGGTTTGAAGCTTCTTTTGACGCTCAGTAGGTTAGTTGTCCAAAGAAAAGAAATATAAGAGGAAGCAATGTCTAATAAATACAAAAAGATGATAGTGGAAGCTGGCAGGCAGATGATAGCCGATGGGCTGACTGTGGGCACTTGGGGTAACATCTCGGTGCAAGACCCAGACACCGGGCTTATCTATATCAAGCCCAGTGGGATGGACTACGCCACCATAGAGCTCAGCGATGTGGTGGTGATGGATAGCCAGTACCAAGTGGTGGAGGGCAAACGGAAGCCGTCTATAGAGTACAATTTCCATATTGGCATCTTGAACGCAAGACCAGATGTGCTGGCAGTGGTGCATACGCATCCTGTCTATTCCAGCGTGTTTGGTGTGTTAGGTGAAGAAATTCCCGCTGTGTGCGAAGATTTTGCTCAGATAGTGGGCGATAAGGTGGTCTGCTGTCAGTACGCCCTGCCCGGTACACAAGAGTTGGCTAAGTGCGTGATAGCAGGGCTTGCTGAGCGTGGAGCGGTACTCATCCCCAATCACGGTGCTGTGTGCGTGGGAGCGAGCTTGGCAGACGCTTTCAAAAAGAGCTTCGTGCTAGAGAAGTCGGCTAAGATTTACTATATGGCAAAGAGCATCGGACAGCCTCGGCTCATCTGCGATGCGGATATAAAGAGTATGCAAGAGTTTGTGAAAAATAGTTACGGACAAGGGAAATGAGAACCTTAATAGAAAACCTAAAAATATTGCCGATGGACACCGTGGAGGTGATAGACGGAAGCATCGGGATAGATGGGCAGAAGATAGCCTTCGTGGGCAAAGCTCCTGCTGACTTTGCACCAGAGCAGGTAGTGGACGGTAGTGGCAAGCTAGCGATGCCCGGGCTGGTAAACGCCCACACGCACATTGCCATGAGCCTGATGCGTGGCTATGCGGACGATCTGGCGTTCTGGTCGTGGCTCAACGACAAAATATTGCCCTTGGAGGAGAACCTAGATGGTGATATGGTCTACTGGGGCAGTCGCCTGTCTTGTGCGGAGATGATAGCCGCTGGCACGACTTGTTTTGCAGATATGTATTTTTTTATGGACGAAGTAGGTAGAGCCGTGCAAGATAGTGGCTTACGAGCGTCTTTGTGCCGTGGACTTACTTGGTTTAGCTCGGCGGATGATTATAAGTTGGCAGAGGCACGAAATTTTACAAAAAAATGGCACGGAGTGGCAGAGAACAAGATCACGACGATGTTAGGTCCACATGCTCCTTATACTTGCTCTAAGGAATTTTTGCAAGAGGTAAGGAAGTTGCAGATGGAGCTAGATATTCCCATCCACATCCACCTAGCCGAGAGCTTAGACGAGATAAACAATATCCACAAATCTTGGGGGAAAACACCTATAGAGTATGTGGCTGAGCTAGGACTATTGGATGGCAAAGCGATGGCGGCACATTGTGTGCAAGCCACGGACACCGACTTGCAGATTTTGGCGAGAAAAGGTACTTATGTGGTTCACAACCCTAGCAGTAATATGAAGCTTGCAAACGGATTTGCACCAGTGCAGAAGATGTTGAACGCTGGTGTAGGCGTGGCTTTGGGCACAGACGGACCTGCGAGTAACAACAACCAGAACCTTTTTGAGGAGATGCACCTAGCGGCTCTGATAGCTAAGGCTCTCACGGGCGACCCACAGGCTCTGCCAGCGACCAAGGTGCTGGAGATGGCAACCATACAGGGAGCTAGGGCATTAGGCTTGCAAGAGAGCATCGGCACGCTGGAGGCAGGCAAGCAGGCTGACATCATCCTTATCGACTTGGACAAGCCACACCTGTACCCTCAGCACGATCTGGTCTCTCTTTTGGTGTACAGTGCCCAAGCCTCGGATGTCAGCGATGTGTGGGTGGCAGGTAATAGACTGTACTCAGATAAGCAGTTTACCTCTTTAGATTTTGGACAGATAAAAGCCAAAGTGTCTCAGATATTGCCCAAGTTTTTGGATAAACGAAAGAAAAAATAGTTGCCAAGACAATGATTGGTAACAACTAAAATTATTGTAAAGTAGGAAGTGTAAATTGAATATATTGATTTCAAATGATGATGGATACGACGCTACTGGGATACAAACGCTGATTTCTCGATTGGAACAAGATGGGCATAATCTTTTTGTAGTAGCTCCAGCCACCCAGCAAAGTGCTAAATCGCACAGCATTACTTTGTACGACACTTTGCAATGTAGGCAGGTGAAGAACAACCATTACAAGATAAGCGGCACGCCAGCAGATTGTGTGTTGATAGCCGAGAAGTTGCTTTTCAAAGATGAGAAGATAGATTTGGTGCTCTCAGGAATTAACAAAGGTCAAAATATTGGAGAAGATATTTACTATTCTGGAACGGTAGCTGCTGCTCGAGAAGGTTCTTTCCACGGTTATAAAGCCATAGCCGTCTCCCAGATGGGTTTTGAGGCTACAGAGTTTGGCTTGGCAGCAGAGTTCGTCGCTCAGGCGATAAATAATGGGATTGCTGATTTCATTTTAGATAAAGAATTTTTGAATATAAATGTGCCAGATATATCTAGAGAGCAGTTGCAAGGCGTTTGCGTTACTTGTCTTGGGCATCGCGAGTTTGTTGGCTTTAGCCAAGGTAAGCAACTGGAAGACGGCGTGATTGAGTTTAATTTTGGATTGGAAGACATTGTGTATCAGCACGATGAGGGCACGGACATACAGGCGGTGCAACAGAGCAAGATATCGATAACGCCCGTTTTTGCCAACTTTGCAAACCAATGCTCGATGGATAAACTGCGAGAGTGGGGATTTTTAGGAGAGTTTAAATAATGAAAAATGTGAAAAGATTGTATAAAATTTCTTTGAGGCACTGGCAATATTTGCTACTGGGTCTTTGTTTTATGTTGGGGTTCTCGCTCTTTTCGGCGGTCTCTATCACTTTTGTTAAACCCGTGCTAGATTTCATCTTTGTCCGCACTCCCGGCAGCGTGAATAGCTTTAGCGATTTGTCATCTTTCCTAGAGGCCGTGAGGTTCAGCCTAAAGAGCTTGCCACCTGTAACGCAGTGGTTCTCTGGCGGAGAGGTTTTCAAGCCTTTTTGGCAGACGATGGAAAACATCTTGATGACCACCGAGCCGTTTTTGCTTTTGATGGTGGTTGGAGGTGTGGCTGTTTCGGCCATCTTGATTAAAAATGTTTTTTACTATGGGGACAAAATTTGCTTCGGAAAGCTAAAGTTCCTGACCATCAAAGATGTCCGTGATAGGATGTTCGATAGCTATATGCGGCAATCTCTTTTGTTTTTCTCTAACAACAAGGTGGGCGACTCTATGGTGCGGATGGTCAACGATGTGGACATCATCAGTACCCTGTACATCACCTCGCTGGTGGAGATAGTGCGAAACGGCATCACTGTGCTGGCGTTCTTGGCTTTGGCACTGAGCATCAACGCAGAGCTCCTTCTGATTAGTCTGGTGGTGTTGCCACTTTTCCCTGTGATTATCGGGTTGATAGGCAAGAAGATAAAGAAATATTCCCAGCGAATCCAAGCTAAGTTCTCCGACCTCTTTTCGCATGTGGAGGAGGTGCTGGCAAATGTGTGGATCGTGAAAGCTTTTTGCAAAGAAGAAGTGGAGAAAAAGAAGTTTAACGACATCAACTCCACTCATTTAAAATTTGAGCTTAAGTCATTGATATACAAGACGATTAACACGCCATTGTCGGAGGTAAACTCCATCTTTACGATTATCATTATCTTGCTCTTGGGTGGTGCGGAAGTGCTGGATGGCACTAGCTCTTTTAGCTTTGGCGATTTTATGGTGTTTTTGGCAGCTGTGGCATCGATGTTGCACCCAGTGAAGGTGATGAGCAAGTGCTACGCCGAGCTGAAGAAAGCCAATGTCTCGCTAGATAGGGTTTCGACCATCTTGGATTTGAAGACAGGCGTGGTAGAGCAAAAGGACGCCAAGGTCGTTACCGAGTTCAAGCAGAAGATAGAGATTAAGAACCTCTGCTTTGCTTACGCTCAGGGCGAGGTGAATGTCTTGGACGGCGTAAATCTGGTGGTCAAAAAAGGTCAGACGGTGGCTTTTGTGGGAGTCTCTGGCAGTGGCAAGACCACGCTGGTAAACCTTTTGCCGAGGTTTTATGACCACACACACGGAGAGATACTAATCGACGGGGTATCCAGCAAGGAGTTCTCGCTTGCCTCTTTGCGGGCGTTGTTCGGGATAGTAACGCAAAGTTCGATCCTTTTTACAGATACTATTTACAATAATATCGCTTATGGTCATCCTAATAAAGCCAGTGAAGAAGAAGTAAAAAATGCTGCCAAGGTCGCTTTTGCGGACGATTTTATCGAAAAGTTCCCCAACGGTTATCAACAAGAGCTGACCTCCAAGGGTGCTAACCTCTCTGGTGGACAAAAGCAAAGAGTTTGCATCGCCAGAGCAGTGGTTGCAGATCCTCCGATTTTGATATTTGATGAGGCAACTTCGGCTTTGGATACAATTGCTGAGAAAAATGTTCAAACAGCCATAGATAGGGTAACAGCGGATAGGACGGTGTTTGTGATAGCACATCGTTTGTCCACAGTGCTTTCTGCCGACAAGATAGTAGTGATGGAGCAAGGTAGGATAGTGGGTCTGGGCAAACACAACCAGCTACTAAAAAGTTGTCAGCAGTACAAAAATCTTTATAATTTGCAGTTCAAAAGTTAAGATGAGTAGCTACAAATACACCATCGCAGGGCGAGTGCAAAAAGTGGGCTTTCGCAATTTCGTTTGCAAAAATGCTCTAGCTCTGGGCGTTTGTGGCTATGTGAAAAATTTGCCAGATAGTAGCGTGCAGGTTTTAGCCAGCTTTTATTCCACGCAAGAGCAAGAGTTATTTGAGCAAGCTCTGTTCAAAGGTCCTATTTTTGCCAAGGTAAAACAAGTAAGAAAAGAAGAGGTAAGGAACTATGCTAAAAAAGGTTTCAATATTTTGGTCGATTAGCTTACTGTTAATCTCTTGTGCTCCTAGCATAAGGTACAATGCCGATCCTAGCAAGCTAAAAGCTGCTTCCAGTGAGCAGCCGAGCAACTCCATAACTTCCCAAAAGTCGCTGAGCAACCCCCTTTATGTTACACCGTCGGCAGATTATCACATCGTCAAGCGGGGGGACAACCTGTTCCAGATAAGCAAAGCTAGCGGTATCCCACTGCGGAAGCTAAAGCTGTACAACAATTTAGTGGAGGACGATATATTTTTGGGGCAGAAGATATATTTTAAGCCCAATATGGCAATGTTCCCCAAATACATCACCAGAGTGGACATCCCTGCGGAAAAGTATCACACCGTAGGCTCTGGGCAGACACTGGCAGACATCTCGTATATGTATGGGGTTTTTATCTTAGACTTGGTCGATTTCAACGGACTGTCTAGTGTAGAGGTGCAGCAAGGGCAAAAGATTTGGTTGGTGGAGGGTAAGCTCAAAGCAAGCTCTGCTTCGTCGCACAAGCGTGTGAGCGTGAGCAAGCCCAAGCGGAAGAGCGTGGTCAAGGTGGCGACACCCACTAGAGTTAAAAGAGCTGTAAAAGCTTCCACCACTGCAACAGGTGGCAAAGTCATCCTTGCCAAGAAGTCTGCCATATCTACCCCCAAGCGGATTGAAAGTTCCACGGACAAGAGCATTTCGCAGGCTACACCGCAACATTCGGGACTAAAGTTCCCCGTGGAAGGCGGTCGCATCATCTCTAGCTTTGGCAAGAAAGGTTTCACGATCAACAAAGGAGTGAACATCGCAGGTAAAGACGGCGAACCTGTGAAAGCCGCTCTGGCTGGCAAGGTGATATTTGCTGGAGAACAAAGAGGTTATGGCAATGTGATCGTGCTGGAGCACGAGAAGTTCGTGATGACTGTGTACGCTCACAATCAGACGAACCTAGTGCGAAGCGGTGATAGTGTAACAGCAGGTCAGCCGATAGCTAGGCTGGGGCAATCTGGCAGAGTGGATACCCCGCAACTGCACTTTGAGTACAGGGTAAAAGGCAAAGCTGTAGACCCCCGAAAGGTACTGGCAAAGAGTTAGCCCAAAAATGATCGCAGGTTTGACCAAAAAAGAGTTTTCAAGTGTGTTGCAAAAAATTTTTAAAAATAGCGATGTTGTTGGAGTTATCTTGTTTGGCTCTAGGGCAAAAGGAAACTTCGTTGCTGGCTCAGATATAGATTTGGCATTGTTGGGCGACAATCTTGGGGTCGAGGAGTTGCTAGAAATTCACTTAGATTTGGATGACCTTTTTTTACCGTATAAGTTTGATTTGCTGATTTATGACAACATAAAAGCGAAAGATTTGCTAGAGCATATAGACAGGGTAGGAGTTAGGTTTAGTAGGGGAAAAGATTTTTAAATGGCACGCCAGTCAGGATTTGAACCTGAGACCTACGGCTTAGAAGGCCGTTGCTCTATCCAGCTGAGCTACTGGCGCACTAACAAAAAAATGGTAGCGACACAGGGACTCGAACCCCGGACACTCGGATTATGATTCCGATGCTCTAACCAACTGAGCTATGTCGCCGGATAAAAAAATGGTAGCGAGGGCAGGATTTGAACCTACGACCTTCGGGTTATGAGCCCGACGAGCTACCAGACTGCTCCACCTCGCAACAACAAATACAAGGCTCTATTTTGGGGGTTTGGTGTCAAATAAAAAATGCTAATATTTTGGGCGGTACACAGTAAAAGTATCCACCCTCGTATTTTCACTACCTGCCTTCATTCTTGCTCACTCCCCTCATTCTGAGCAGACGCAGGAAACCACCACACCACGATGTTCAAAATGGCAGGACAAGGCGGTCTCGCTTGCTAGGCAGGGCGGGGACACCCTCCGCTCCACGGGCAAAGCGAGAGCTTAAATAGCTTTCTGATAGACGCTAGAGCTTAGCCATAAGCATACAACTCACCCAAGGCAAGAATACAGGAGGTCTCTTCACCAGAGGAACTCTTGAAAACCTCGCCAGCCCTCTCGCGACTTGGAGCGGAGCGTACTTTTCTGTTACTCTTTTCGGACGCCCGAAAAGAGTAAGCCCTCCGCAGGAGAGCAAACCACAAGCAAAACACCAGCGTAAGCGTCCAAAGAAAAAGAAAACCCTGCGTTAGCAGAACAAAAAAAACAACGAGGGTAATATATTGACATAAAAAGAGATAGAAATAAATAAGCACAAGCTATAAAGAAAACCTCTTTTGCCTAAGAAACAGGCAAAAAGTTAGACAACAGCCGAAAGCTGTCTTCAATTATTAACTGTTTTCTTATGAAAACAATATTCGCTTGCTAACCTTTGTGCAAAAATAATCGCCAAACTTCTTATTCTTGGTCGGCCAATGGAAATCGCTCCCACCAGTTACCAAAAGATCGTGCTCTTGTGCTATTTGTAGATATTTGCCCACCAGTTGTCTGTTGTGTGATATGTAATGTGCCTCTAGCCCTTGCACTCCCATCTCGATGATATCATAGATGATCTGCTCGTGGTCTAGTCGAAAAGGGTGAGCTAGTACAGAGACGCCACCCGAAGCCTTTACCGCTCGGATTACTTTCTGTGGAGAAAGAGCCCTTTTATCTGTGAAAGTGGGCGACTCCTTTACCAAAAATTTGCTAAAAGCCTCGGTATAGGAGTTAGCGTAGCCTGCCTTTACTAGAGCGTTAGCGATGTGTGGTCTGCCCAAGATATGGATTTTTTCGGTCTTTATCTCTTCGGGAGTCAAGAAAACATCGTACTCGGCAAACTTCTCGATAAAGCGTAAAACCCTATTCTCTCGTTCTTGCAGGTTGTAGTCTATAACATCCAGCAGAGCTTGATTCGTGGGGTCAAATTGGTACGCCAAAACATGAATATCGAATCCCTTGTAGTAGCAACTAATCTCTATGCCGGGTATAAGTTTACATCGGAAATTATCTGCTATCTGTGTGCCAGCTAGGTAGCCATCTATCGTGTCGTGGTCGGCAAAAGCTATCACATCTAGCTTTTTTTGGTCGGCTATCGTTAGGAGTTTCTCTGGCGAGTATACGCCATCGGAATAGCAAGTATGGATGTGCAAATCGGCTCTAGTTTCGGAGTGCATCTAGATCAACTTATACTTTTTCAATATATCCGTCAGATTTTTACTCAATTGATCGTTCAGTGTCCACATTGGCAGGCGATACTCTCTTTTTATCATACCCATCTGCCACAGGGCATCTTTCACAGGGATAGGATTTGTAACCATAAACATCGCAGAGTTGAGGTCGGATAGGTACTGGTTAGCTTTCACCGCTTGTGGATAATCTCCATCTTGCCACGCTTTCACCATTTGGCTAATAGCTTTGGGAGCCACATTGGAGGTTACTGATATTACGCCTTTGCCTGTAGCTGCCATTATGGGGATGGTTACATCGTCATCGCCCGAGAGCAACACAAAATCGTCTGGAGCGTCTTTGAGTATCTTGGTAACCTGCACGAGGTTGCCCGTAGCCTCTTTTATTCCTACTATTCGTGGGAAATCGCACGCCAGCCTAGCAGCCGTAGCAGCCTCTAAATTCATCCCTGTGCGTGATGGCACATTGTACATCACGATGGGGATATCGGTATTTTCCACGATTTTCTTGAAAAACTGATACAACCCCTCTTGCGTAGTGCGATTGTAATATGGAGTGATTACCAGAGCAAAGTCAGCTCCAAACTTTTTGGCACGATTGGTGCAGTCGATAGATTTGTCCACATTGTTAGTACCCGTTCCCACCATCACAGGCACTCTGCCAGCGATCTTCTCTATACCAAAGCGGATAACCTGCTCTCGCTCATCTTTGCTCATGGCAGGAGCCTCGCCCGTGGTGCCCATCAGCAGTAGCCCGCTTATCCCGTTTTCTATCTGAAACTCTATCAATCTGCCCAGAGCATCAAAATCAACGCTTTTGTCTTCATTAAAAGGGGTAATAAGAGCTGTCCATGTGCCTTGTAATCTTTCCATTTATCTCTCCAACAAAACTTTGTCTTTTAGTAGTTGCCGTAAATATCGTCATCTTGCGTATCGGGCTCGTCTTTTTTCTCTTCTTTAGGTTTTGCTTTAGCTTTAGATTTAGGCTTTGCGTTCTCTACTTTTGACTCTATTTTTTTTTCTTCTTCTTTTTCTTTAGCAATATCCACTTCCTCTGCTTCTACCTCTTCTGTTTCTCCTGCATTCAGGATCTCTTCTTCTGTTCCCTCTTGGCTCTCTTGGGGATTAGGCAATGGCTCGTAGAAGTTTGGCTTTTCAGGGTTTAGTTCTTCTTGTACATTCTCATCTGCTGCTTCTTCTGTATTCTCGCTCGTCTGGCTCTTTGGTGTTTGCAACTCTTCGGAAACCCGCTTCTTTTTTTTCTTTTTCTTATTTTTACTCAGATTTGCCAGTTGGCTCAGACTCGCTAGTTGGCTCAGTTTGGAGAGCTTACTCAAATCTTGCAGTTTGAGTAAATCGAACATCTTGTGCATTTCCATCACAGAGCTTAATTTTTGTAGTTCCTGCAGTTTGGTAAGCTCTTGTAGTTGGCTAAGTTGGGCAAGTTCTGAGAGCTGTGCCAGTTGGGCTAAATCGTCTGGGAGCTCATCATCTTCTTCTTCCTCTTCCTCTGCCGCTCTTGCTTCCATCTCTGCCTTAGCTTTGGCTTGTGCCTCTTCTTTCAGCCTCATCTGCAATATCTCTTGCTCTTTAGCCTCAGCCTCTTTTTTTTGCTCTTCCAGAAGTTGAGTAACTTTTGGGTCGTCCATCACGATGCTACTATCTGGCTCTTCTAGGTCTTTGCGAGACACACTCCGCAGGTAAAAAAGGTAAGTTCCATTCTTGGTATAGACGATCATATTCGTGTCGTGTCGTCCTCTTTTGGGCATCAAGATCAGGTGCTTGTCTTCGACAATCTTGGTGTCTATATAGCTTTTCTTTTCATCGTTGTTCAGCACAAAATCGATGATTTTTTCAGGCAAGGTAATATTTACAGAAGAGTTGTTCTCTATCAATACGAGGGTGCTTTTCTGAAATCTTTTTGCCAACTCATCTTCTTTTTTCTGAGTATCTTCTTGTATGCCAAAAATGTCTTGAGTTTCAAACTCCATATTTTCTCCTAACCCGTTTAATTTTTAATTGTTCCAAAATTTTAGACGCTCGAAAAAGGTTTTCTCCTTTTGCCAAGGATAACCTTTCGTCTCCATCCATAATTGAGCTTTTCCACTGCCTAGCTGTGCAGCTTTGCGATAAGAGTCTATGGCTTTGTCTCTAAAATTCTTCATCTCTGCCAGCTCAGCGTAAATAAGGTAAGCCTCGCTCGATTTGGGATATTTCTTCACAGTTTTATCTATAGTGCTGATAGTCTTGTCGTATCTGCCCACTTTTTTGTAATACCTAGCCAAGTTTATGTAGTTTTGCTCCAAAGGCGAGACCTCCACCTCTGTCTGATAGCACCTTAGAGCAGCCGAGTAATCTTTTTGGTAATCGTAAATCTTTGCCAGATAAAAGTTGGCGTTCAGCAAAGTGGAATCAGCCCGAAAAGCAAGATTGAGGTAATCTTTAGCCGTATCGTACTCTCCTATACAATAGTAAGTTAGCCCTAGGCGATAATCTATCGTGCCAGCTTTTAGCCACTGCACCTTTTTGTAATTCTCCAGAGCCTTTTTGTACTCTTTCAGCTGAAAGTAACAATCGCCAATCTCTTTGTAAGCGGTGATGTTTCTAGGGTCTTTGCTGATAACAGTTTGGTAGAAGTAGATAGCTCTGTTGTACTCTTTTTGTGCAAAATATTTTTCGGCTTCGTGCAACCTATCGGAGATCTCGTCCGCCAGCAAAAGATTGCCAAAACCCAAAGCAAAAAAGAAAATAACTAGCTTAAAGCAAGTTTTGTGCATATTTTTTCACCTCAAAAAAGTCTAAATCCTCTTTTTTCTCTCCAGTGCCCACCAGCTTTATAGGTATTCCGTATTTTTGCAAAATACCCAACACCACACCACCTTTGGCACTGCCATCTAGCTTGGTGATAGCTACACCACTAAGTGAGCAAATCTTATTGAACTCTTCTAGCTGAGTAAGGCTATTTTGCCCTAGACAACCGTCCAATACAACGATTGTCTCGTCAATTCCATCTGGCAAGAGTTTTTTTGCTATTTCAGATATTTTTTTCAGTTGTGCCATCAGGTTGACATTGTTGTGCAGCCTGCCAGCGGTATCGATCAAGATGATGTCTGTCTTTTGCTTGATAGACTGCTCTATGCCTTTGTACACCACGGCAGCGGGGTCTTCGCCCATTTTCGCATCGATGCACTTGCATTGTGCGGTGTTGCTCCAAGCTTTTAGCTGGTCGATGGCTCCCGCTCGGAATGTGTCGGCCGGTACTAGGCAAACCGTTTTCCCTTCATCTGTTAGCTTGCATGCCAGCTTTCCCACTGTGGAGGTCTTGCCTACTCCATTCACTCCGACGAACATCATTGCACTGGGAGAGCCCTTTATCTGTAACTGGCTTGTTTTTTCGCTGTAGCTCTTGTTAAGTATCTCCAAAAAAGCTTCTTGCAAAGATTGGCTGGTGAGTTCTGCTTTTTTTTGGACACTCTGCAATATTTGGCGGCAGCTTGGCAAGTCGATGTCCGCTTGGACGAGTTTTTCTTCCAATTCTGCCAGACTCTTTTGGTCTAGTTTTTTGCCCATTAGTGGCAACAGCGAGCCAAACATCTTCGGTTTTTTCTTCTGCTGGGTTACGAGAGCATTTTTGCCATGGGCTTTGTTTTTTTTACTCAGTAGATAAAAAATGCTAAAAAAAAGGCACAGCAAAAAAGCTGCACCTACCATTAGGTAAAAGTTGTTCATTTCTTAAAAAGTTATTCAGCGAACTTTTTGTTGATAAACTCTTGCAATCTACTTTTTCTGCGAGCGGCAGTTCTTTTGTGGATTACACCAGTTTTAGCGGCTTTGTCTAGCTTGCTAAACACCTCTGAAAGCAAAGAGATAGATTGTTCTTTGTCTAGTTCGCTTTTTTTAATTTTTTTGCTGAGAGTGGCTATAGTAGCTTTTACAAAGTGGTTATTCACTCTTCTAACATTGTCTTGCCTAAGGCGTTTTATACAAGATTTATGTTCGGGCATTATTATTCTCCTGGTTTTTCTAATTATAAGGAGACAAAAAAAATAGAGGCATAAAGTGTCAAGAGAATTTTAGACCAAGTGAGAAAAATAAAGTTTAGCAGTTTGTTTGATTTTAGTTGACAGTGTGGAGCGAATGAAAAGATTTTGCAGTATGAGAGAATATAAAAGAACCTACCACTTCGACCAAGATTTTTTCTTGGACGAGCTGGACGAACAAGTTAAGTACGAAGCGAAGAAGAGCTACGAAGATGGCGGGAAAGTCGATTTGGCTGTTTCCAACTCTTATCAGTTGCTTTTACTGCGAGCAGAGCAGACGAAGATGCAAAAAAAGCAAGAGGAACTGGAACATTTGAGTAAAGTTCTGAAGCGAAAGCTGAATGTGTCGCTAATGGTCAACCTCATCTGCTTTTTTTCCTTGATGGTGGTTTTTGTGCTGAGCATCCAAAAAATTTTGCAGATAGTGAGCGAGTTTCGGCATTTAGCTGTTTGACAGCTCCATACCACCAATTTTAGAACTAAAAAAACATTCCAAGGAGATATATTTAAGATGAGTTGGATAAAAGATTACATAGCCGATGTTCCCGATTTCCCAGAGAAAGGGGTAATATTCAAAGACATCACGCCACTTCTGGGGAGCCAGAACTTCGCCAAAGCAGCCCAAGAGATGATAGAAAATAGCGATGTCGATTGGGAGCAGATAGACGCTATAGCGGGCATAGAGTCCCGTGGGTTTGTGTTCGCTAGTGCGATGAGCACCCTTTTAGGTAAAGGCTTGGTGCTAATCCGCAAAAAAGGTAAGCTACCGCCGCCATTTCTGGCTAAGCTCTCTACCAACGAGTACGCTCGTGAGGTGCTAGAGGTAAAGCCCGGGAGCAAGCGGATCTTGGTGGTGGACGATGTCCTTGCCACGGGTGGTACTTTGCAGACAGCTTATGAGTTGTGTAGCGAAGCTGGTTATATGGTAAAAGGTTTTAGCGTTTTGATAGATTTGCCATTTTTACACAAAGCGGATTACAAAGTGGCTGAAATGCAAGTAAAGAGTTTAATAGTTTATTAGATGATAAAGGTTAGAAAAGCACTCTTGTCTGTTACGGACAAAAGCGGGCTAGAAGATTTGGCGATAGCATTAAAGAGCTTAGAGATAGAGCTGATAGCTAGCCAGGGTACGGGCGAGCTTTTGCAAGATTTGGGTATATCTTTTACGCCGTTGGCAGAGCTTAGCGGATATAAGCACGCTTTTGGTGGTAGGTGCAAAAGTTTGTCGTTGCAAGTGATGGGCGGTTTGCTCTTCGATAGAGTCAAACACAGGCAGGAGGCAGAAAGCCTCGGGATAAATCCCATTGATATGGTGGTTTGTAACCTTTACGATTTCGCCTCGGCGTGGCAAAAGCAACTTGCCCCAGAGCAACTTATCGAGCAAATCGACATTGGCGGAGTGGCTCTTTTGCGAGCTTCTGCCAAAAACCATAAATTCGTTATCTGTGCCAGCGACCCAGCAGATTACCCCCAGCTGATAGCAGAACTCAAAGCAAATGCGGGCAAGCTTAGCCAGCAAACCTCTGCAAAGTTGGCAGTGAAATCTTTTGTTGCCTGTAGTGAGTATGATCGCCTAGTAGCTCTGGGCATCGGTGGGCAGAGCTTGCGATACGGCGAAAACCCGCATCAAAAGGCTTGGAGCTATCCACTGCCCGAGTTTGGCTTCTTTGGGCTACGATGCTTGCAAGGCAAACACCTATCGTACAACAACTATCTGGACATAAAAGCGGCAATAGAGAGCTTGCAATCCCTAGAGGGCAACGGCTGTGTGATAGTCAAGCACGGCAACCCCTGTGGCTTTTGCGTAAACACCTCTAGCACAGACTCTCTGCTAGAGGCAGCTTGGGCTGGAGACCCCATCTCTGCCTTCGGCTCGATAATAGCGTTCTCTTACGCTGTAGATGCTCAAGATTTGGCTTTCTTAGCATTAGAAAAGAAAAAACAAGCAAAATTCGTGGAAGCGGTGATAGCACCCGAGTTCACGCCATCTGCTCTGCAATACTTGGCTCAGAAGAAGCACTTGCGAGCTTGCAGCTATCATCCGCAGGCTATAGCGGGCACTCTGGCTTTTCGGCAACTAGACACGCTTCTTTTGGCACAAGAGGCAGACAAGGTGGGTAGTGAGCATCTGCAAGTGGTAGTCGGCGATACCAAGGGGCTAGACGCTCAGTTGGTCGGTTTCGGCACAAGGGCAGTGCAAGCCCTGTCTTCCAACGCCATTGCCATCGTCCACAGGCACACCACAGGGCAGATGAGCCAAGTGGCTATGGGTTGTGGTCAGCCCAACAGGTTGGACGCCATCGAACTTGCAATTAAGAAGTTAAATAGGTCTATTGCCTCGGGCGACTTCACAGGTAGAGCAGAAGATTGCTACCTCATCTCCGACGCTTTCTTGCCCTTTGCGGACAATGTGCAAGCAGTGGCAAAGTGTGGCATCCAGACCATCGTCCAGCCGGGAGGCTCTATCCGCGATAAGCAGGTACTCGCAGCGTGTCAGCAACTATCACTGAGGATGGTACTCACAGGCGTACGCCACTTCCGTCACTAAAGCCAATAGACCACCAGCAGAGCCGTTAGGTTGTTCAGCAGGTGGTAAAGCACGCCATAGAAAAAGCCCAGATGCAACCGCACCAAGCCGATGACGACCCCTAAGAAAAGATACGGCGAGAGTATTACCACAAAAGCCACCAGCCCAGTGATTTGATCCCAATCTATGTGCAACAGGGCGAAGACCAAGCTGGTGAGTAGCAGCAGGCTCAGGCGATGACACCACAGGCTTTGCAGGGGCTTTAGGTAAAAAATCCCCTTGCAAAAGTGCCACAGCCCCAAGGTAACCAGCAGTAACCAAGCACCCCGAAGCCAGAGCGTACTGCCGGTTTGCAAATCGAAAGGTAGTAAAAGCCCCGCACTTATCAGGGAAACCAAGCAAAAGAAACTCCACGGCAAAAGTTGCAGATTGCTAAGGCTCAGACGGAAGATAACCTCCTCGCTGATAGGAGCCAGTAGGCAGATAAAAGTTGCCAAAGATAAAAGCAGAAAGCAGTCGTGGCTGGCTTTGGCATAGGCGATAGCCTCCAGTAGCTCTTTTTGCGAGGGCAGATACTGGCTGGGGACATTGCTAAAAATAGCTATCAGCAACAGTTGGCAAACGCCAAAAGTCAACACGGTTAAGGAGAGCTTTTTAAAAATTTTCATATTTTATTTTTTTCTACAAGTCGTTAGTTACCAGATTTGGTCAAGCAGAAAAGCTGGATAGTAAATATAGATGTCAGTAGTCAAAAAAAATCTTGACACGCCTAGCCATTCTCGAATCTGAACTTGTACAATAGTAAACTATTTCAATATGTTAAAGATAAGGAATTAGATTAGTGAAAAACCTAACCAGCACTCAATTACGAAAAAGTTTCATAGATTTTTTTATCGGTAAAAAGCACAAATTTGTGCCTTCTTCTGCGGTAGTGCCGCAAGACGATCCCACATTGCTGTTCGCCAACGCGGGGATGAACCAATTTAAAGATATCTTCTTGGGGCTAAAGCGACCAGCTTACACCAGAGCGGTGAACTCTCAGAAGTGCATCCGAGCAGGTGGCAAGCACAACGACCTAGAGGATGTGGGCAAAGATGGCTACCACCATACTTTCTTTGAGATGCTTGGCAACTGGTCTTTTGGCGATTATTACAAAAAAGAGGCTATCCAGTGGGCTTGGGAATTTTTGACCGTCGTGTTGGAATTGCCCAAAGATAAGCTCTACGCCACGGTGCACAAGAGCGACCAAGAAGCCTTCGACTTATGGGCAGAGCACACAGACATCGCCCGCGACCATATCGAGTTCCATGGCGACAAAGATAACTTCTGGGAGATGGGAGCCACAGGTCCGTGCGGTCCTTGCTCCGAGATACACATTGACCTAGGCACTAGCCAGTGCAACCTGCAAGGGCAAGCAGGACACACTTGCAGGGTCAATGGCGATTGTCATCGCTTCGTAGAGCTTTGGAACTTGGTTTTTATCCAATATCAACGGCTAGAAGACTGCTCGCTGGTCGACCTAGAGAACACATATGTGGACACAGGTGCCGGACTAGAGAGGATAGCCAGAGTAATCCAAGGCGTGGACAGCAACTACGGCACAGACCTTTTCGTGCCCATCATCGGTGCTGTACGCAAGCTGGCTACCACAGAAGACACAGTAGCTTTTCGGGTGATAGCCGACCACATCAGAGCTTTGAGCTTCGCCTTGGCAGACGGCGGTGTGCCGTCCAACGAGGGCAGAGGCTATGTGCTACGCAGAATTTTGCGACGAGCCTGCCGCTTTGGCAGAGTTATAGGGTTGCAAGAGCCATTTCTCTATAAGTTGGTCGATGTAGTCGCAAGAGTTATGGGCGAGCACTTTGGGGAGCTTTTGGCGAAAAAAGATTACATCAAGATGATAATCAAATCGGAAGAAGAACGGTTTAATAAAACTTTGGATAAAGGGCTTTTGAAGTTCGCCGAGGTTACGGCCTCGGGGCAGAGCATTAGTGGTGCGGACGCATTCTTGCTCTACGACACCTTCGGCTTTCCGCTGGATTTAACCCAGCTAATGGCAGCAGAGCAAGGCATTAGCGTGGATACGGCAGGATTTGCCAAGAATATGTCCCAGCAAAAGCAAAGAGCCAGAGACGCTGCCAAGTTCGAGCAGGGGGCGATGACCACCAGCACACAGATGCAAGAGCTCGCACCCACCCAGTTCGTGGGGTACGATGCCACTACAACGCAAGCCAAGGTTCTCTTTGTCGGACAAGACCAGAGCAAGGGGCAGTTTGTTGTGCTGGATAAGACACCCTTCTACGCTACCTCAGGCGGTCAGATCGGCGACACAGGGCAGATAGTTGCCAGTGACTGGAGCTTGTCCGTGAGCGATGTGAGCAAATCGGGCAACCTTAGCTTACACTGGGGAGAGGTAACAGGACAAGCACCCCAAGTGGGTCAGCAGGTAACGGCCAGTGTCGATCAGCAACGAAGAGCAAACATCAGCGTGCATCACACAGCCACTCACATCTTGCAAGCGGTACTCAAAAAACAGCTGGGCGAGTTCGTGCAACAAAAAGGCTCGCTGGTAACTCCCAAAGGTTTGCGGTTCGATTTCATCTGTATGGACAAGATATCGCCCGAACAACTGGCAAATATTGAGCAAGAGCTAAACGAAATAGCCAGAGGTTGCTATCCAGTGCTAACCAAGCAGATGAGCCTAGCCGACGCCAAGAAGAGCGGGGCTTTGGCTTTGTTCGGTGAGAATTACGGGCAAAAAGTGCGAGTGGTGAGCGTGGGCGATGTATCGATGGAACTTTGCGGTGGTACGCACCTGACCAATAGTGGCGAGATAGGACTCTTCAAGATAGTTTCCGAGAGCTCTGTCTCCGCTGGAGTCCGGCGGATTTTTGCGGTTTGCGGGCAAGAGGCTTTGCAATATTGTGTAGGCAAAGAGCAAGAACTACTCGAGCTCTCTGCCAAGTTGGGAGCACCGCTGGACAAGCTATCGGCGAAAGTGGACACCGTGTGTCAAGAGCGGAAAGCTCTGCTCAAAGAGGTGGAGCAGCTCAAAGGGCAAATCGCCTCTGCAGCACTGGATAACATCCTCAAGAAGCGAAAAACTATTAACAATGTAGCCGTGGCAATGGGAGCTTTACCTGCGGGAGCAGACCTGAAAAGCAGCGTGCCGATGCTACAAGACAAGCTGGGTGATGGTTTGGTGGTGCTGGTGTTGCCCAGCACAGACAGCTTTACTCTGGGTGTGGGCGTATCGCCAAATCTGCAAAGCAAGTGGAAAGCTGGGCTTCTTGTCAAGGAGCTAACCAGTGCTTTCGGTGGTAAAGGCGGAGGCAGACCACAAGCGGCTTTTGGAGCTGGCTCTCTGCCAGAGGAGGGCACTCAGCAGGTTATCAGGGTGCTCCAGCAGAAACTAGAGCAGACGCTCACGGAGATGTCCCATTAAGAACTTTTGGTGGCAAACAGCCATTTTCTACCAGCCGAAAGCGGGTCTGACCTTTCGGCAACTTACTCTGCAGGTGGACAGGTACAAAAGCATGGGTGTGGACGCTATTTACCTGCAAGAGGTGCTGGAGGCTAGCTACCCAGCTGGAGTGGTGAGCAATTTTTATCGGCTTAACCCTGCCTTGGGGAGCAAAGAGGATTTTGAGATAATGGTCGCTACCTACGCCCGCCAGTCCATCGCTGTGGTGATGCGTCTGTGCGTGGATAGCACTACGCAAGCCAGCGGACTATTCAAAGACGATCAACTGCGAGGCGAGTGTTATCCCATCGCCCAAACGCCTAACCAATGGCAAGATGAGCAGGGCAAGAGCTTGTGGCATAGCTATCAGGGTCAGTATTACCTCAGCCACCGTGGTGTGGGTTTTCCATTGCTGGACTGGCATAGCCCTGTGCTTCGCTCCAAGGTGGGTAAAGTGGTGAGACACTGGATGGATCAAGGGGTCAAGGGGTTTGTGTTTACAGGTGTGGATGGTTGTATGTACGATCCGCAAGGTGAGCGGAGTTATAAGGAGTTGACCGCAGAGAACCTCAAGGTTGTGGGGTTTCTCAAAGATGTGGTTGGTGAACGCAGCGATTGTTGCTGTGTGGGCGAGCTTGGCTTGGCTAATCAGGAGCATTCGCTTTGGGCATATTCGGGCAAAGGTTTCGACCTGCTATTGCGAGAGCTACCCAGCCAAACTTTGGACTTGCAAGCGTTGGACGAGCAACTATCGCAGTGGCAAGGGGAATTTTTGTGCTATCCTGCAAAAGATGAGAAGATGGCGAAAAATCTTCGCCTGTGTCTGCTGAGCTACGCTATCCTCAGCACAGACAATCTGCTCTTGCAAGATACCACCAGCCCTCAAGATTTGCAAAGTTACCGTGATGAAAACCTTTTGGCACAAATAATCCAGTACAAGAAGAGAGCGACTCTGGGCGTGGAGCAAATCTTGGCAGAAGAAAAGTTCCGCGGGTTTTTGCTCAAATGCATAGATGGGCTTTACCTTTTGGGGATAAACTTTGCCAGCCAAGAGTTTGTGTGGCAATCGTTGGAGGCTGACAAGCTGAAGATAGAAAACATCAAAGACAGTCAGCTAAATGGCGGATACAAGAAAGGGAAAGAGCCGAAACAGCAGGTGGCTGTCAAACCTTTTAGCTTGGTTTTGGGCAAGATGCAGTGGTAAAAATTAAGGAGAACAGTTAGGATGATAAACAAAAGTGCGATAACTAATCTTATAGGCGGAAGTTTGGTCTTGATTGGCTACTTTGTGCCTTTTGGGGCAGACAATAGCTGGTATCAGCAGGTTGTGTTCAATGTTGGGCTTTTTGCATTCTCTGGTGGCATTACCAACTGGATAGCGGTGTTTATGCTTTTCGAGAAAGTGCCGGGACTTTATGGCTCTGGCGTTATCCCTTCTCGCTTTCAGGAGTTTAAGCAGGGTATCAAAAGTTTAATGATGAACCAGTTTTTTACCAAAGAGAATGTGGACAAATTCTTGGACGGCTCGAAGTTGGAGCGGATAAACCTAGCACCGCTGGTAGAGCAAACCAACTTTGATCCGATGTTTGACGCACTGGTCAAATCTATCTTGGAGTCATCCTTTGGGGGGATGATAGGGCTTATAGGTGGTGCTGGTGTGCTGGAGAGTCTGCGAGAGCCTGTGATCTCTCGGCTGAAAACTGCTACGGTGCAGTTGGTCGTCTCGGAAGATTTTCACCAAAAAATATCGCAAAACCTAATTGGCAAGGACGACAAAATCTTAGAAAAAATTTCGACAATAGTGCAAAAAAGATTGGACGAGCTCACACCAGAGCTGGTAAAAAAAATAATTCAAGATATGATAAGAAAGCACTTGGGGTGGCTAGTAGTATGGGGCGGAGTGTTTGGCGGACTCATAGGGTTTGCCAGTGTTTTTCTAAAATAAAAGGGGTAAAAAATGTTTGAAAAATTGTTAAGTATCTTCACCAAAAACATCGTAATAGATTTGGGTACAGCCAACACCTTGATCTATGTTAAAGACGAAGGAGTGGTCTTGGACGAGCCGTCCATCGTGGCGATATCCACCAAGGACAAAAAGAAGGTCAGCTTCGGGCGAGAAGCCAAAAAGATGCTGGGAAAGAACCCCGACTTGATACAGGTGATAAGACCTCTGCAAGACGGTGTGATAGCCGACTTTGCTGTAACAGAGATGATGCTCAAGTACTTCATCCGCAAGGCTCAAGGCAGAAAGTTCTTGGTCAAGCCCAAAGTGATAGTCTGCATCCCATCGGGCATCACTGAGGTGGAAAAGAGGGCGGTGAAGGACAGCGTGCTTAACTCCGGTGCCAGAGAGGTCTATCTCATCTCCGAGCCAGTGGCTGCTGCTCTGGGAGCTGGTGTGCCCATCACCGAGCCACAAGGCAATCTGGTGATAGACATCGGCGGTGGTACTACAGAGATAGCGGTTTTGTCCCTATCTAACATCGTAACGCACAACTCCATCCGTATCGGTGGGGATAAGATGAACGACGCCATAGTGAACTATTTGCGGTTGAAGAAGAAGGTTTTTGTTGGGCTTTTGACTGCCGAGGAGATCAAGCAAAAAGTTGGCTCGGCTCTGAAGGTGGACGATGAGCTGGAGATGGTGGTCAAGGGTCGCGATCTGGTCTCGGGCTTGCCTATTAAGTTCAAGGTAACATCCAATATGGTGCAAGAGGCTCTAGCGGACACCGTGCAGAAGATAGTCAGTGCGGTGCTACAGCTTTTTGAGATGACACCCGCAGAACTCACGGCTGACATTGCCGAGAACGGCGTGTTCCTCACTGGTGGCGGTGCTCTGCTCAAGAACCTCGATGCCAAGCTAAGGCAAGAGACCAACCTGCCTATCCACTTAGTGCCAGAGCCGCTGACCTGCGTGGTGCGTGGCACAGGCAAGGTGATGGAAAACTTCTCCGAGTACTCTGTGGTCTTGATCTAGCTAGGGTAACTTTTATAATATGAAAACCAAGTTTCAACTGTTTGTTTTAACGCTCTTTAGCTTCTTCGTGTTGCTCTCTGGGGATATGCCCAAGCAAGAGATAGCCAGCTGGGTTGGCAGGCACATCGCGTTGCCTTTTACAGCTCCTATCAAGTACCTAAAGTCGATAGACAACTTGCTGGCAAAGAACCAACGCTTGCAAGCTGAGAACCAAGAGTTGCTCTTAGAGAACCTAGCGTACCGCGACCAAAAGCTCCTTTTAGAGAAAAAAGATTTGCAAAAAAGAGGGATGCAACTGGCGATAGTCATCGGCATCTTGGGCAATTACAACCAGCGGAGCTTGCTACTAGATGTGGGCAAAGACCAAGGCGTGGAGCTGGATGCACCCGTGATAACCTCGCAAGGGGTGGTGGGTAAGGTGATAGGAGTGCAAGCCAATACAGCAGAGGTTTTGCCCATCGGCAATACCAAGTTCCACTTGAGCGTGAAAAGCGAAAGAGCCAGAGTCCAAGGGGTGCTCACTGCCTCGCTAGATGGCACAGTTTTCGTGGATATGATAGATTTTGGTGCGGATGTCCACAAGGGCGACTTCTTTATTTCGTCCAACTTGTCCTCCATCTTCCCCGAGGGGTTCAAAGTGGGCACTGTGCAGTATCTGCGTTCTTCGGATTATGGCAACAGATTGCAGGCAGTGCTAGAGCCGAGTGTTGATATTGCCAATCTGGAAGCTGTTTACATATTGAAGGCGAAAAAATGAAAGATTTTAAACTTTTTCTAGTGGGGTTTTTAGCCCTGTATTTGCAGTTTTTTTTGGCAGACTATCTGGGTGTGCAGGGGAGTTTGGTGAACTTCTTGCTACCTTTTTCGGTGCTCTGCCTAACTGTCTGGGGGTTGAGCAAGCGAACTATTTGGCTTTTATTCTTCTTGGGGATGAGCTACGATGTTATCAACATCAACCTCTTTGGGTTTTCGGCTTTTGTGTTACTGTGCATGGCGTGGCTCTCGTCTAAGCTTTTCTTGTTTTTTAATGTGCGGAGCTTTTTCTCTTGCGTCTTAGTCCTTTTGATAACCACCGCACTTTATCAGGTCTTCTACTATTTCGCTAACTTCCTTCTGGTCTCCGATTCCAGCGTCGGCTCGCTTGCCCAGATGGTGGCTTACTTTTTCGGTTCTTTGCTTACCAACTTGTTGATTTTCACAGTCTTAGGGTTTGTTTATCATTTAAGAATAAGCTTTTATGAAGAATCAAGATAGACTAAGAGTTTTCTTTTTCTTGATAATTGTTTGCTTCTTGGTTTTGGTTTTCCGCTTGCTCTGGATACAGGTAAAGCAAGGGGATTACTATCTAAAAGTAGCCCTGAACAACAGCTTTGTCAAGCGGAAGGTGCTACCCACCAGAGGCGTAATCTACGATAGGAACTACCGTCCATTGGCGACCAACCGCTCGTCTATCAATCTGTATATAGTGCCATCTGAGGTGGACTCTTTGCAACGGTACTCGCGGTTTTTGTCTTCCGTCTTCGATGCCGATAGCAGCTTTGCACTTCGTTTCGTAGAGAAGCTCTCCGAGTCGAGCAGGGAGATTTTGCTCCACGAAGATGTGCCTTATCAGCAGTTCGTCAGTATCGTGGAGAGTCAGAACTATTACCCTGCTATCCACATCAAGCACGAGAGTAGGCGAAAGTACAACATCAAGTCGCACTTCTTGGGATATGTCCGCAATATCGGGGCAGATGAGTATCGCCAGCTACGGGGCAAAGGGTACTTCCTGAACAGCTTCATAGGCAAAAGAGGACTGGAGAAGCAGTACGAGTCGCTGCTCAGAGGTAGCCCTGGTTACCGTCTGGAGCAGAAGAACGCTTTTGGTAAGTCGCTGGGCATCTTCACCGAAGGGTTGCAGGTGCAAGACGGCAAGTCTATCGTGCTGAGCATCGATGCCGAGCTACAAGAGCTCATCGGGAAGATGTTTGCTGGTAGTGCTTATAAGGGCTTTGTGGGTGTGATGGACGCTAGCACAGGCGGATTGCTGGCGTATGTTAGCTTGCCCCAGTACGATGGCAACCTGCTCAACCAAAGCATTAGCTGTGATATGTGGGAATCGCTTTTGGCAGACACGCTCAACCCCTTGCTAGACAGAGGCAGCGGTGCTGTGTATCCTCCGGGGTCTATCTTCAAGCCTATCGTTGCATCTCTGGGGCTAGAGGAGAACATCATCGATGAGCACACAACCTTGGAAAAATGCACAGGCAGGTTCCGTTATGGCGGTAATATTTTTCGTTGTTGGCTACACAAAGGGCACGGAGTGCTGGATGTCGTAGGGGCTCTCAAGCACTCTTGCGATGTCTTTTTCTACGATCTGTCTTTGCGACTAAACCTAGAGAACTTCCGTCAGTTCACCAAGAGTTCTGGAGTAACAGTTGCCACGGGGGTAGACCTGCCCGGTGAGGTTTCCGGCTTCTTCCCTAGTCGTTACTGGTACAAGAAAAGATACCCCTTTACCTCCTCGCAACAGGGGTTCAAGGTTAATCTCTCCATCGGGCAAGGAGAGTTGCAAGTTACGCCTTTGCAGATGCTAGCGTATTACGGAGCTTTAGCCAACGGTGGTGTGTGGCGGCAACCGCACTTCCTGAAAAGAGTGGAAGGTGGATCTCAAGATGTGGACTTCTCCTCCTATCCGCTTAGCATCAGTCCTAACACCCTAAAGATTATAGAGAAAGGGCTATACGAGGTGGTCAACACCAAAGACGGCACAGGCAAGCGAGCGAAGCTGAAAGATCCCGTGATGTATGGCAAGACCGGCTCAGCACAAAACCATATGAGTGAGTTGCCCCATGTCTGGTTTGCAGGGTACTGCCAGTACTCAGACCCAGTTTATCCCAAACTATCTTACCTAGTATTCCTAGAGAACCTAGACGGCGGAGGAGGCTCTATAGCTGCCCCCATAGCTGCCAGAGTCGTTAGGGAGTACAGCAAAATTTTGAAAGAGAGACAAAAAAGATGAAAGAGTTCTTAGACTTTAGAAAGTGCGATCGACCGCTGTTTGTGCTGTATCTGCTACTTTTAGCAATAGGATGGTTAGCCATATACAGTGCTACGAAAGGCACACCGCTCCAGCAGGAGGTATCCGACAAACTTTACATCAAGCAAGCCTTTTGGATGCTCTTGTCTTGCTTGGTGGTGCTAGCCGTGCTTAAAACGCCGATGCATTACCTAGAGATGGCACCCAAGGGGGTCTACGCCTTCTCAGCTGTGATGCTCTTGGCAGTCTTTTTCTTCCCCGCGGTAAAAGGGGCACATCGCTGGATAAAGCTACCGGGGATACAGTTTCAGCCCTCCGAGCTGATGAAAATAGGCTTCGTGCTCTATGGGGCAAAGTTAATCGTGGATGCAAAAAAAATCTGGGAAATAATCTGGAAAGTGGGCGGATTGCTATTGCTAACCACAGGGCTGATAGTCGCCGAGCCAAACCTTAGCGGTACGCTGGTCTACTTCTTCATCTTCTTCGTGATGCTCAGCTTCTCCAAAGTCCCATTTTACTATTTAGTCAGTGGGCTAGCACCTCTGCTCAGTGCAGTTTTTATCACCAATATTTGGCTCTTTATTGTCTACTTTTTGTTTGTGGCATACTACTTGGCACTCCACTCTGACTACACACTGGTAAAAAAGTGGATATTCATCTTGATGATTCTCTTTGTCTATTTCAATATTCCAGTGGCTTGGAATTTGCTCAAAGGTTACCAAAAAAAGCGAATAATGGTGTTCCTCGACCCTAGTTTGGACCCTCTGGGTGCTGGTTATCAGATTATCCAATCCAAGATAGCCGTGGGCTCGGGCAAGATTTTTGGCAAGGGTTATCTGCAAGGGACACAAAAAAACCTCAAGTTTTTACCCGAGAGCCACAACGACTTTATATTCTCCACCATCTGCGAGGAGTTTGGTTTTCTGGGAGCTTTCTTTCTGCTTCTTATCTATTTTTTGTTTTTTTGGCGGATTATTTACTTGACGAGTAATCAGAAAGAGAGGAATAGATTCTTGGTTGGTGTCGGTTTTTTGGCTTTTTTGTTTTACCAGTTTTTGGTAAATACGGGTATGACTCTGGGTTTGCTCCCGTCCACTGGCGTTTCGTTGCCTTTTTTGAGTTACGGTGGTTCAAACCTTGTGATAGTGTCCATTGCCGTTGCCTATTTAATGAAAAAATCTGAATATAGTAGTTGATAAGGAGATATTAAGTATGAGTTTCATTTATAAGAAAGAGAGTTTCTGCATTCCAGTAACCAAAGCTTGCAGCAGGTCGGAAGTCGAATTTATCGTAAAAGACTTTATAAACAAGAAGATAACCTTTTGCCTAGGTGGAGACGAAGAAGAGACAGAAATCTGGCGAGAGGCTGGCGATAGAGACCTTGACTGTATCAAGAAAAAAGGCTCTCCAGAGAACCCTGTAGCTGTGTATGTAGAAGGCGTAAAACAGGAAGATTACACTATTGGTTAATCTTTGGTGAAAAAATTCATCCTAAGCTTTTTTTTCGCTTTAGTTTGTTTTAATATCTGGGCTCACCCGCACATTTGGGTTGAGTCCAGTTTAGCTTTGGTGGTGCGAGATGACCTCTCTAGCGAGTTGCAAATCGGTTGGAGCTTCGACCAAATGTTCACCAGCATTATTTGCGAAGATTACGATTTGGACAAAGACGGCAAGCTCAGCAAAGCGGAGGCACAAACCGTGGAGGAAGAGGCTTTTATCAACCTGCAAAATTTCGACTTCTACTCTTTCATCTTCGTGAACGGAGCCAAAATCCCTATCGAGTATCGGGACTTCGCCGTGGAGCTTATAGACGGCAAGATTATCTACTATTTCAAGATACCTTTCCATCTGCCCAAGGAGTCCGAGCTTACGGTTCAGTTTGCCAACTACGACCCGAGTATTTTTACCGATTTGCTCCTGGCCGAAGACCCCGTGGTGCTACTGCCTAGCGATTACTCTTACACAATGAGTTATCAATCGTATCAGGTCTTGGACGAGATAGAGTTCCCGCAGATGGTGAAACTGGAGGTGGTGAAAAAATGAGGCGACTGCTTTTATTTTGTTTATTTTTGTCCGTGTTGGGCACAGCTTACCCAGCCAACCCTTTCTTTACTGGCAAAAAAAACGAGCCAGCTAGCAAGGTGGGCTCTTACACACAAAGCGGTTGCTTTTCGTCCTTGCTGCGTGTGCAAAGGGAGCTAAATCGCAAGATAGCTGTCGCTAGCCGAGAGCTGCACAACAACTGGTGGGGCTTGTTCCCGCTGACGCTATTGGTGTTTGCTTATGGGGTCCTCCACGCTTTGGGTCCCGGTCACGGCAAACTGTTCTCCGTCTTCTACTTTATGTCGGAGAAGGTCTCTATCCCGCGGGGTCTGTCTTTGAGTATGCTGGTTGGACTTCTGCACGGGCTTATGGGTGTACTGCTGGTGCTGGTCTTAAAATATCTACTTCAGGTGTACAGCTACCTCTTGCAACAAAATGTGTCCGATGTCATCCAAAAAGTCTCCTTCTTGCTGATAAGTTTGTTAGGTTTATTCTTCGTCTTGCAAAAGATAATCGGCAAGAGATGCAGTAATGAGGGGCAGTCAAGCAAGAAAAGCGGTCTTGCTCTAGCTTTGTCCGTTTCCATCATCCCCTGCCCGGGTGTGGTGATGATTATGCTCTTTTGCATCTCGATGCGAGCTTTGCTGCTGGGTCTGCTCTTGAGTGGGGTTATGAGCGTTGGCATGGGCGTTACCATCGCTTTCATAGGTCTTGCTACGCTGTTTTTAAAGAACTTTTCTTTAGAGTGGATGGAGAGCAAAGCTGTTTTTAAGGCAAGGGTGCTAGTGGAGTACCTGTTCGCATCGCTTCTGTTTTTGTATGGTTTACTTCTGTTTATCGGGAGTTTTTAGGCTTTTTCTTATTAAGGAGGATTTTGATGAAAAAAATTTTAAGAGACCCCATTAGTGGCTTTACTCACTTCGTGGGATTTGGTCTGTCTGTTTGGGCTTTGGTGATGATGCTCCTTCGCCCGTATAACACCGCCATGAGCTACACCTCGTTGTCTATCTTTGGTGCAGGGATGATTTTGCTCTACCTCTTCAGCACGCTCTACCACTGGTTGCCCCTTCGTGAGAAAGGTGTGAGGGTCTTCCGTAAAATTGACCATATAATGATTTTTGTCTTCATCGCCGCTACCTATACGCCTATCTGTCTGCTTACCCTGCGTGGAGCTTGGGGTTGGAGCTTGTTCGGAGTTTGCTGGGGTATAGTGCTCGGGGGTGTGGTGCTGAAGATCTTTTGGCTGACAGCTCCCAGATGGCTCTATACGGGCATATATCTGGCGATGGGCTGGATAGTGGTGATTGTCAGCCGTCCCATCGTGGTCAATATGCCAAGCGGTGGGTTATACCTGCTGGCTTTGGGTGGTTTGTTTTACTCACTGGGAGCGGTTATCTACGCCACCAAAAAACCCAGCTTTCGCTTTTTCAACTTCCACGACATTTGGCACATCTTCGTGATGTTAGGCAGTTTCTCGCATTTCTATATGATTTACTGTTTTGTTTATTAAACCCAAAACATTTAAAGGTAATAATACCAAAGGGGGCAAGATGGAGTATACCGTGGCAGAGCTTATCAGCCGAGAGAAATTGGCACAAAAGGTGCGTGAACTCGGGCAACAAATCAGTCAAGAGCATAAAGGCAATGAGCTGGTGGTAGTGGGACTTTTGCGTGGCTCTGTTATCTTTTTGGCAGATTTGGTCAGGGAGATATCTTTGGAGTCCAAAATCGATTTTATGGTCGTCTCTAGTTATGCCAATCAGATGGAATCGTCCCGCGATGTGAAAATCCTAAAAGATTTGGAAGAACAGATAGAAGGCAAAAATGTGCTCATTGTGGAAGATATCATCGACACGGGTTACACGCTGGAAAAGGTCGCCAAGATACTAAACCTGCGTAAGCCCGCTTCCCTAAAGATCTGCACCCTGCTAGACAAACCAGAGCGGCGTCTGGTGGACATCTCTGTCGATTATGTCGGCTTCCAGATACCCGATGAGTTCGTCGTGGGTTACGGCATCGACTACGCCCAAAACCACCGCAATCTTCCGTTCGTCGGCAAAGTGGTAATGGGAGAGTAGGGGGAATGCAAAAATGAAAGAAATTCTGATTAATATGCCAAGGTTTGTACCTATTTTTGTGGGATTTTTTTTGGTAATAAAAGCTTTTGTTGTTCCAAGTATAGAGAAAGAAATGGAACCATACTATATAAAAGTAGCTAGGGTAATTGTCAAAGAAATAGCGATTATGATTTATTTTTTGTTTATTATATCGTTTGTAGAATATAGAGATATGTATTGGCTAGGAATTCCGCATAAAATAATTTTAATTATTTTATGCGGAATAGTCTCGGCTATGACAGGGTATCTTCTTTATCAAATAAGTTTAATAGAGAAGATAAATCCAACAAAAAAATTATTCTTAAGAAAAATTAGTAGTATAAACAGAAGGTTGTTAGTTGGACTTCAAATTATTTTGACAATTTCTCTTGCTTGGGTTTTAAACAATTATTTTCTAAATGTTTTAAATCAATTTGGTTTAAGTTGTTCAAAATTATTGTACCTGTTTTTCCCTCTTGATAATATAGCAATTGGGTGTAAAGAGCTATTACCTCTTCAAGTCACAGTTGCTTTCCTTTATATTATGTTGTATGTATTTTTTAGGCTTATTCTTATGTCTGTTATCATTAGTGAATTAAAAATGCTCTTTGTTAAACCTGAGTTATGTGTACATATGAAGAGTGGCGACGAGTATAAGAATATGGTTTTCATAAACAGGAATAAAGACTGTATTGTGGTGAAAGAATCTAAATGTTCTAAATATTTGGTATTATTTAAAAGAGAAATCCTTTTTTTAGAGTTTATTTATTCATCAAAATCTAAAAGTAGTGATACAAAATCGGCAAAACTATTGAAATATAATGGTTAAAAACATTCGTAATACGCTCCGAGATTAATTTACAAATGGATGCTTTTTTATTATGCCTATCATCTCCATTCTATAATTATTAGTGGAGAAAATAAATATAATTATAAGTAAAAATCAATCAAAAAAGGATTTATTATGAAAAAATTTACCATAGCTATCGGCTCTAACGATTCAGAGAATATCGTGCAATCTCATATGGGAGAAGCAGGACATTTTTGCGTCTACACTGTTTTTGCCGATGGAAGCACAAAATTCGTGGAGCGCAGAGAAAACAGCTCGCCCGATGAGGAAGGTGAGCATGGAGCATCGCAAAAGATGAAAGCCGTCTTGCAGATTATAAAAGATTGCCAAGTGGTGGTGGCAAGGCAACTTAGCCCAAACTTTAAGAACATCGCTGCTAAAACTGCCATCCAGCCAGTGGTGGTGAGATTTGATAAAATTGAGAAAATTTTGGAGCAGCTCTCTGGGAAGTTTGCGGAAATATTTGCACTGGTGGAACGCAAAAGTTCTGGTGAAAAAGTTGCCGAGATTTTGGAGACTGGCTAAAGCTTATTTTTAACTTTGAGATTTACTGAAAATCACGAAAAAGAGGATTTACAATTGACAGAACACCAGCACATTTTTTTTTGTATAAAATAGTTAGAGAGGTCGTAAGCAGTGAAACAACTTGATATATTGCAAGAAGTTAGCAAAGCAAAAAATCTGGGCAAAGAGTTCGTGCTAGCTACGATTGTAGAAGGTTTCAGTGGCTCTCCGGGCAGATCTGGATTCAAGCTAATTTATTACTCGGACGGTACTACCAAAGGCACCCTTGGTGGTGGCGGATTGGAGTACGACTCGCTGAAGATTTGTGCCAAGAGTTTGAAAACTAGAGAAAATTCCTTGGTAGATTTCGAGCTTACGCAAGAGCAGATGAATATGGGTTGTGGAGGCAAGGTTAAGGTTTTTTTTGAATATTTTTCCGCTTTGCGTACTTTTTATCTATTTGGGTGCGGGCATATGTGTCAGTCGCTCTCGCCGATTTTGAGCTCTCTGGGCTTTCGGGTAGTGGCTGTGGACAACCGCAGTGATTATGCTACAAAGGAAAGGCTTCCCGAGGTAGACGAAGTGATTTGTCAAGACTATCTGCAATTTCTTGATAAATGGGAGTTACACAGTGATGATGCTATAGCTGTGTTTACCCATGGGCACTCGTTTGATTACGAGATTTTAGAGAAAATCTACCAGCAAGGCTTTACAGGGCAATACTTTGGGTTAATCGGTTCAGCTAAGAAAGTTGCTGGATTTTTGCAGAAATTGCAAATCAAAAAGGGTGATCCATTTTTGGAGAAATTTTATAGTCCTATAGGATTAAATGTAGCTAAAGTTACCACCGCAGAGATAGCTGTGTCTATTGCTGCAGAGGCTTTGGCTGTGTACAACGAAGTAAAAAAGGTGTCATCTTCGCGTAGCAGGATGCATCAATATTTAGATAATAACTAAAAGAGTAAATCAAGGAGATAAAGATGGCTAAAGGAAGAGGTAAAGCCGCTAAGCTTGCTCACGAGTCTAAAGGTACTGGCAAAATTATTTGCCCTGTATGCAATACTGAAATCAAACAAGTAAAGATGATAAGAGCTAAAGTTTCTGACAAAGGCACATGGTCGCCAAGCTATGGCATAGAGTCTGTCTGTAAGTGTAACGAAAAAGAGCTATTAAAGTAGGATTTGATGATAAATATCGATTGGAAAAGTAGGTTTGATAAAGATATAAAACTTTTTATCGAGGAAAGATTGCCTCAGGCAGATTATGATTTGGGGGTAATTTATCGGATTTATCCAATCAGGGACGAGGGAATGGTGCCGCTGGAGGTGCTGGAGTATATTGGCAAACGAGTGGCAAAAGCTGGTGATTTGCTCATAGCAGACTTCTTCGATTTCCTTTGGCACAAACTGGGTAAAGAGGGGAAAGCCATCTTGGTAACTATCTTTGCGGAAATATCCAAGAAGAAAGACGCTTTCTATCAAGAAACGGTGATACCTTACTTGCAAAAAGCTCGTGGTGAAGTGTTGGACTTGATGATTAAAAAAATCGTTGCTCCTGCTCTGAAAAAAGATGTAAGCAAAGAGATAGAAACTATCGTGATGCTTACCAAAAAGGAGCAAGAAGGGATAAACAAAAGCTTGCTGAGCGTTTTGGGCAGTGGCTTTAAGAAAAATCCCGAGTCAATCGAAGAGAGCTTTGCTCACTTGTCTGTTCTCATTAGCGAAGGAAGCGAGGTTACAGACAAATTTTTTGTCGACTTGTTCAAAAAAATCGCTAAGATAGATCAAGAAGTTTTCACAAAACTTTTTTGCCAACTGAGCAAAACCAAAGATGGACATATCGTGGAGGTTCTCAGCAGAGCCATTTTCGTGCAAAATGACCAAATAAAAGCAGAGGTGGACTCTTGGGGTGTTAGTGGCAATGCTAAAATCAAAAAGAGTTTCGAGAGAGCTAAGAAAAAGTAAAAATTAGTTTTTAAGTAGATGAAGCTTTACTTTATGTATTTGCCACTTAGGCAAAACAAAGTGAAGCTTTTTTCGTTTTGGCTAAAGGACAATTGTGAGAAAGAAGAGCAAACAGATAAAGTTAGGTAACTTGCTAATCGGAGGTGGCAGTCCCATCTCTATCCAGTCGATGTGTACCACCGACACTAGCGATTTCGTCGCCACTGTGGCTCAGATAAGAGCACTAGAGCAAGTTGGATGTCAGGTGGCAAGAGTAGCCGTTCCCGATGTAGCAGCTGGCGACGCTCTAGCAAAAATTTTGAGCCGAGTGTCTATCCCCTTAGTGGCAGACATCCACTTCGACTACCGCCTAGCGTTGCAGTCTATAGTTGCTGGCGTGCAAGGGCTGAGGATAAACCCCGGCAACATCGGTAGCGATGCAAAGGTGCAAAAAGTGGTCGAAGCTGCCAAAGACAAAGGCATCCCCATTCGCATCGGGGTCAATGCGGGCTCATTAGACAAAAAGTGGTTGAACAAGTACGGAGTGTCGGCAAGGGCGTTGGTGGAGAGTGCACTAGAGCATACAGCTATCTTGGAGCGTTGTGGCTTCCAGCAGATAAAGATTTCGGTGAAGGCGTCTAGCGTACCACTGATGGTGGAGAGTTATCGGTTACTGGCACAGAAGGTCGCTTACCCACTGCATTTGGGGGTAACGGAGGCCGGAGACGACTTTGCGGGCTTGATAAAGTCCAGCATGGGCATCGGTGCGTTACTCTTGGACGGCATCGGGGACACCATCAGGGTGTCGCTCACTGCTGATCCAGTGCAAGAGGTGCTGGCTGCTAAGGAGATTTTAAAATCTCTAGGGCTTCGCAAAGGTTTGCAGATAATCTCTTGTCCCACTTGTGGCAGGACGAAGATTGACCTCATCGGGCTGGCAACTAAGGTCAAGAAAGCGTTGCTTCCTTACCAAGATTTAGACTTGAAAGTAGCCGTGATGGGCTGTGTGGTCAACGGTCCACAAGAGGCTAAAGAGGCAGACTATGGTGTGGCTGGTGGAGTGGGCGAAGGTCTGCTATTTGCCAAAGGTCAGATAGTGAAAAAGGTGGCTGAGTCTGAGCTTTTGAGTCAACTAATTACGCTCATAGAGCAAAGGGAAGGGTGAAGATGTCCAGAAAGATAAGAGCTAAAAACATAGGGGACAGGCGTTTTGTCCTTTTTGAGGGCAGAAGGTACAACTTGGCTCTCAACCCTGCGAGCGTTTCTACTGTGGTCAAAAATAACAGTAGCTTCTCTAATCGCTACGACTCTATCATTAGCAGTCTGAGTCTCAGAGCAAAGTTTTACCTTTTCGAAGGCGTTTACTCATTGGCAGAGCTGGAGCTACGCATGCGAGAAGTGGACAATTTCCACATCTATATTAGCTCGATGCTAGAGCGGATAGTAGAACCTACGCACAAAGTTTTTTCCAGCTTAAAGATGGATGAGAGCAGGGAGTTCTTGTCAGCCGTGGACGCTATAGAGGCAGACGACAAGAAAAGGGCTTTTTTAAACTACATCCAAGGCGTTTACTTTTTGGGCAGATACGACTTCAACTTAGCTATCCCCAAGTTTAGAACTGCGGTGAAGCAAGATCCGCTCAATCCCAAATATCGCAACGAGATTATCTTCTCGTATATCAAGTTGGGCGAGTTCAAAAAAGCCAAAGACGAGGGCGAAAACGCCTTGAGTGCCTTAAAGTCGACTGCAAACACCTCGGAGCTAGCGATAAACTATGTCTATCTGATGATAACCTACGACAAGCTGGGCGACTTTACGCGTGCCAAGGTTTGCAAACAGCGAGCGGAAAATCTGGGCTTCAGTCAAGGCAGATACGAGTGGGACAACTTTCGCTACGCCAAGACCCTTAGGCTACTTGGCGATGCATTGTACTGCTGGGGGCAATACGACCAATCCAGAGCCTACTATAGCAGGGGCTTGACCTTCAATTCAAGGATGGTGAACGAAAACCGTAGTTTGCTCTTGGATTTGGACTTGCTCTGTGCTAGCTGTGATGTCTGGCTCAAAACTGGCAAGATAGCCAAAGCTAGCCAATACGCCGAGAAAGCAGAAAAGTTGCTTGATTTGTGGGTACGAGGCAAATCTTTTCGCCGCGGTTGGCTACAAACTCTAAAAGGCAGGATAAAGGAGATAGAGGGCAAATACGAGCAAGCTGGAGTAGAGTATTGCTGTGCGGAAGAAGAGTTAGCCGGCAGTGTGGGCAGTCTGCACATCATATCTGCGGTGGCTGGTGCTGATTACGCTAGGTGTAGCAGCAAAGGCAAATTAGCTCAGAATGTGCGTGGCAAGCTCTCATCCTTTGCCAGTGCTTGCAAAGCTGGACTCATCACCAAAGATAACGACAAGTTCAACTCCATCTTTTCTTTTGCAAGGATTGCCAAAAATTTGGGTAAGTACAAACTGGCGATAAAGTTTTATAAAAAGGCGATAGCCAAGTACAGCGTCGAGTTCGGCAAATTTAGCTTCAAGGTGTTTACCGCTCAAAAATCTTTAGCCAAATGTTATTACGCCTTAAAGAAAAAAGGTAAAACAAAGAAGTACATCTTATCAGCATTGGAAACCTACCGCCATCTGGGTTTGCCTGCTTACCCAGAGCTGGTTACTTTGTACATCTTGTACGGAGATTGCCTCTTCTTGGAAAAAGACACCACCTCTGCCGTGCGAGCCTACGAGAAAAGTCTGGAGATGGCTTCCCCAAACTTCGGCGGAGTAAACTCTTTAACCGAAAAAGTTTACCGTAAACTCAGCAAAGTTTACGAAAAGCTGGCTGTTTACGACAAAGCTATCTTGTACTTCAACGAAGTGCTCAACTTTGTCAGCAAAAACTCCCAAAGAAAAGACGAGGAGTTGATAAGCGATTATAGCTATTTGGGCTCTCTTTGGGAAAAAAGCGGCAACTTGTACAAAGCCAAGCAATACTACACTCGCGTTTACCAGAACTGCCTAAAAAATCTGGGGGTCTCTGCCAAAGAGAGTGATGCTGCCAAGAAGCAGTTGGAGCGGATTATCGCCAAAATGGACAAAAAATAACAGGAGCTGTAAAAGTGAAAAAAATTATTTATGGATGCTTTTGGTGCATACTTATCTGCACCTCGGTGCTACCTTTTATTCTCTACTTTTTGCTTTTTCCTTTCAGGCAGATTCGCGATAAAACAGCCAGAGCGTTTGCAATATTTTACTCTCGCTCAGCGATATTTTTTACGGGGAGCAAATATGAGATACAAGGCAAAGAAAACTTGCCACAGGGCAGTTTTTTAGCCGTTTCCAATCATCAAAATGTTTTGGATATCCCGGTGATAATCTGTGCTGTGCCAGATAAAATCGGCTTCATAGCCAAAAAAGAGCTCTTTCGTGTGCCGATGTTGGCTATGTGGATGAGGCTACTGGGCTGTGTAAGTCTTGACCGCTCAAACGCCAAGAAGTCGGTTCTCGCCTCGCAAAAAGGTGCTAATAAGTTGTCGCGAGGCTATAACTTGTTGGTGTTCCCCGAAGGCACCAGAAGCACAGATGGCAAGATTAAAAGGTTTAAGCCCGGCAGTATGAAGATGGCTCTGTTGGCAGGCGTGCCACTAGTGCCTATCACCTGTATTGGCACTGCCAGAGCTTTCGCCCAAGGTAACACGATAAAGGTGATAATCCACCCTCCGATCTACCCTAAGGGCAAGACGAGCAAGCAAATGGCACTCTTGGCACAAGAAAAGGTAGAAAGCAAATTTTTGCTATCATAAGCAAGCAAAAGAGCTTGCTGGTCAATGGTTTAGCCTTGCATTGTAATCCTTTTCTCCAAAAAAGCAAAAATAGCTTGCTTTGCTGGGTCTCCACAATTTTCTGACTCTAAATGATAATATCTCTTAAGGGATGAATATGAGTAGATTTTTTTTGAGTGGGTTGGTCTTGATGCTAGGGATAGTGCTTTTGGGTTGTCAGCCGTCTTCTATCGATGGGCAAGCCATAGAGCTAGAGATTGTCAATGGATGTGGTCAGGTAGACGCTGCTATCCAGTTCAAAGAGGTGGTCGCAGGCGGAAAGCTCTCTGTCAGCTCCATCAAAAACGCTTCTAACTTTAACTATAACAAGACCATCATCGTCAGCAGGACGGAGAACAAAGTCGAGATAAACATAGTGAAATCATTGCTCAAAATAGACGAAGTGGAAGTGATAGCCGACACCAGCAGTGCCATTAAGTTTACTGTGTATCTGGGTAACGACTACAAAAATGTTATTAAAAGGATTAAAGATGATAGATAAATTAGTGCAGTGGCTAGAGCAGATGAAAGCCCAAAACATCAAGAAGTACGACTTGCGGGAGAAAATCTCTTACGCCGATATGGTGGTGGTGTGTACAGCCAAGAACGAAAATCATGCCAAAGCTATAGCTCAGCACCTGATGGACGAGTCCAAGCAAGCGGGCATATCTTTGTACAACAAAGAAGGACTCGGCTCGAAATGGGTGTTGCTGGACTATTCTGAGGCGATCGTGCATATTTTTTTGGAAGAGACTAGGAAATATTACGACTTAGAAAATTTTTGGAGTGGTTCGAATGATTAAAGAAATTGTTGCCCAAGACATCCAAGCTTGCCTGCAAGAGCTCAAGATAAAGCCAAAGAAGGTTCTGGTGCTAGATGCCGACCCCAAGTTTGGCGATTACAGCTCCAATGTGGCTATGGTGCACGCCAAGTCTGTAAAGATGAAAATCGAAGAGCTGGCAAAAAAGATGGTCAAGCAGTTGTCCAAAAGTCAGTATTACAAAAAAGTTGAGGTAGCCAAAGGTGGGTTTATCAACTTTGTCTTGGACGATAAGATTTATCACGACGCTATCTTGGGTGTAGAGAAGAGCAACTTTGCAGGGCTAGACTATGGCAAAGGACAAAAGGTGCTGGTGGAGTTTGTCAGTGCTAACCCTACGGGTCCACTGAACATCGTAAGTGCTAGGGCAGCCAGCTATGGCGACACACTTTGTGCGGTGATGAACTTCATCGGTTACAAAGCGACCAAAGAGTTTTACATCAACGACTACGGCAATCAGATAGACATCTTGTCCGAATCTATCGAGATCCGCTACAAAGAGGTCATCAGCGGAGCAACGCAGGAGTTCCCACTAGAAGGGTATCACGGCGAGTATGTTAAAGACATTGCCAAAAAAATCGTGGAGATAGACGGCACAAAGCTGCTCTCCTTCTCCAACGAAGATAGAGACCGCAGAATTAAGAAGTTTGCCCTTTACGAGATGCTAAAGTCGCAAAAAAAATCTTTAAAAGCTTTTCGGGTTGAGTTCGACAACTGGGTCTCAGAAAAGTCCCTGAGAGACGACAATATGGTGGAAGAGGCGTTAAGCTACCTTTCTGAGGCAGGATACACCTACGAGCGAGACGAGGCTGTTTGGTTTAAGTCCACCTTGTTTGGCGACGAGAAAGACCGCATCTTGATGAAGTCCGATGGCAACACGACATACTTCGTGCCAGATATCGGTTACCACATCAACAAGTACCAAAGAGGCTACGATGTGCTCATCGATGTGCTGGGTCCAGACCACCACGGCTACATCAAGAGGATGTGGGCTGCCATCAAAGCCATCGGTTACCCCTCGGAGAAGCTGGAGTTTGTCATATTGCAGCAGGTGAACCTCTACGATGGCGATGAGCAGGTGAAGATGAGCAAGCGAGAGGGAAAGATGGTCAAGATGGACGACCTGATAAAAGAGGTCGGCACAGATGCGGCTCGCTTCTTCTTTTTGGATCGCAAGACCACCTCGCATCTGAATTTCGATCTGGAGCTTGCCAAAAAGAGAACCAGCGACAACCCTGTGTACTATTGCCAATACGCTCACGCTCGCATAGCTAGCTTGATAAAGAAAGCAAAAAAAGAGAAGCTCACACTAAGTAAGTTTAAGCCCAAGGACTTAAAGTTGCTCAAAGGTAAGCAAGAGCTCGCTCTGATGAAAAAGATATTGCAGTTCCCCGAGACTTTGGCACTGGTAGCCTCTAGCAGAGAGCCGAACAAACTGACTAACTACACCTACGATTTGGCAGGGCTCTATCACAAATATTACGGTAGCAGCAAGATGATCAGCACAGACAACCCAGAGCTGACTATCGCTCGCCTGTTTTTGTCCTCGTGCGTGAAGATGGCACTAGGCAAGGCACTCGGGCTGATGGGCATCACTTCTCCAGAAAAAATGTAACAATTTATAGGTCCTAAAAGGAGGATTTTATGATAGATAAATCTTTATCGTGGATAGAAAATCGTCTGTCCAAAACCGAATTACCCAAAAAAATGTTCCCTGTGGAAATTTCTCGTGAAGCTCGCAAGTTTCACCGTCAAATCCCGGGCTACAACATTTCGCCTCTGCGTAGCTTAGCCAATCTGGCACATATGTTTGGAGTAGGTGGCATCTGGGCAAAAGACGAAGCCGTTCGTTTGGAGTTAAACTCTTTCAAAGTGCTGGGAGGCTCTTTCGCCATTTATCAATATGTGAAAGAAAAACTCGGTGTGGACGAGAAAAAGATGAGTTATGAGTATCTCATCTCCAAGGAAGTAAAAGACAAATTGGGGGCGATAACTTTCGCCTCTGCCACAGACGGAAACCATGGCCGTGGCATAGCTTGGGCTGCTCAGAAGCTCGGGCACAAGAGCGAAATATATGTACACGCCGAGACCTCACAACGCAGAATAGACGCCATCAAAGGTTATGGAGCCAATGTAACCGTGATAAAAGGCAACTACGACGACGCCGTGAAACAATGCGGAATAGACGCCCAGAAGAACGGTTGGGAGGTCATCTCCGACACCTCTTGGGAAGGCTACGAAGCTGTGCCGACATGGATAATGCAAGGTTACACCACCATGATGAGCGAGATCCAAGAGCAATTTGGTGCTCAAGGCATCATCAAGCCGACCCACATCTTTGTGCAAGCAGGAGTAGGAGCTTTGGCGTGTGCGGTTATCGGCTTCTACAACAGCCTTTTTCCCGACGATCCACCTATCTCTGTAGTGGTAGAGCCAGATAATGCAGCTTGCTTATACCATTCCGCTGGCGTAGGCGATGGCAAGCCTCACACCGTAGATGGATCGTTGTCCACCATCATGGCAGGGCTTGCCTGCGGAGAGCCTAGTCCTATCGCTTACAATCTGCTCAAAGACTGCACCTCTGCTTTCATCTCTTGTCCCGACTACATCGCAGCCAAGGGAATGAGAATTTATGCCACACCGCTCAAAGGCGACCCATTTGTCGTATCTGGCGAGTCTGGTGCTGTAACCTTGGGAGCTTTGATCACTATCCTCAAAGAGAAGCATCTCGCCGAGCTGAAAGAGAAAATCGGCTTGAACGAGAACTCGCAAATCCTTTTGATAAACACGGAAGGGAACACAGACCCCGTGCTGTTCCGTCAGGTAATCTGGGAAGGAGCAAACCCTGTGCCTAGCGACCATTGGACAGAGTAGCAACGAATTAAAAAAATTAGCAAACTCCCTTGCCACTAGTTGGTAGGGGAGTTTTTTTATAGGCGAGATTGTAAAGAAGTTCCTAGCTTGTCAGCTGTCTCCAAGCAGATTATCAAAAGAGGGAAGAGTTTGTAAATCGTTCTTTTTAGTGGATTTAAGTGGAATATCCTCGACTCTTGTGCCATTTTTAGTTGTTGCGATTTGTGGAAGATGATAGGGATGAGCGAGAAGATTAGAAACACAATTAGAAAGATTTTCTTTTGCCACGGCTTGTAAAAGCAAAAAAGCTGTGAGACGCTATGAGCTATTTGGTAAGGGGTGGTGCTGAATACGAAAAAAATATTTAACAGCAAGACGATAACCAGAGGAAGGGTGTAAAAAAAAGGTGGCAAAAGTTGAGCGAGGTTGAACTGCCCGTAGTTTATGTTGAATAGCCCGCTCAGCACAAAAACTGAGACGAAAAACACGCTCAGTTGCCGCCATCCGTTTATTCGCCAGTAAAGTTTGCCCAAGAGCAAGAGAGCCCCTAGTAGAAGCATCCACGACTGGTCAATTTGGAAGACCAGATAAGAAAGGCAGGCAATCAGCACTAGCTTGAGCAAGGCAGGTAGCTTGTGTAGCACCGTGATTTTTGGGCTGTAGCAGAATATTTTCACAACAACCACGAAGCTTTTTGGGGATCGCTCGGCTTTTTGATGCCCCAGTTGGGGAGCTTGTCCAGAGCTTGTAGCTTGTCGCCGTCGTACACCACACGCCCTTGCTGAAGTACCAACAGCCGTGTAGCGTGTGCCAACACCTTTTCCAGATCGTGAGTGATGAGGATGATGGTGATGCCTTGCTGGTGCAGGTCAAGCAAGGTCTGTAAGACCATCTGCACGCCGGGGTAGTCCAGCCCGATGAACGGCTCGTCCAATATCAAGATTTCGGGCTCTTGTGCCACTATGGAGGCGATGGTAACCTTCTTCAGCTGACCACCCGAGAGTCTAAACGGCGAGCGGTCTTTCAGGTGCAGGAGGCTCATTTTTTTTAGAAGTCGCTCCGCTTTTGCTTCTGCCTCTTTCTCTTTGGCACTAGCCTGTTTCAGAGCGAAGCTCACCTCTTCCAGCACACTTTGGCAAAATATCTGGGTGTTGGCTTCCTGAAACACCAGTCCGACTTTTTTGTGGGTACTCTTGCTTTTCTTTAGCGACTCGCCCCGAAAAAGCACCTGTCCGCTAGTGGGCGTTAGCAGTCCGCCGATATGTAGCATTGTTAATGTCTTGCCCGAGCCGTTTTGCCCTGCGATGAGCAAAAAATCACCCTTATTTACTTGAAAATTGACATTGGTTAAGATCGCTTTATCGGCGACCTTTTTGCTCAAATCTCTTACTTCTAAAAGTGGCATCTCAAAGTTTTTCGCGAAAGTAAGGGGCACTCATCTTTGCCAAGACGCAGGCGAGGACGGCTTTTAGCAGATCGCCGAGCAAGAAAGGGTAACACCCGATAGCCAAAGTTTTTTGCCAGCTCCATGCAGAGCCGATGGAGTACTTGAGCCAAAGCAATCCCAGAGGATAGATAGCAAGCCCAGCAATGAGCGTGGTTATCAGGTAGCCAGCCAGATTTTTGGGGAGTAAACTTTTGAGCAAATCGCCCACCAGCACGCAAAGCAAGTAGCCAAGGATAAAGCCTCCAGTGGGTCCCAAGATGACGGCGAGTCCGCCTTTGCCAAGGGAAAATACGGGTAAGCCCACAGCCCCCAGCAAGATGTAGATAGACACTGCCGTAAGGTTGAGCTTGGCATCCAAGAGTAAAATGCTCAGGAAGATGAACAGGTTGGTAAGGACAATAGGCACAGGTCCTATGGGGACGACGGTGTACGAACCGACGATGAAAAGCACCACGAATAGGGAGGCGAGGCTCAATCTCTTGTAATTCATAACTTCTTCTCCAAAAATGTTAGGCTTGTACTGCCGGCTTGCTTGCTTTTAAACACGGTAAAATCTTCGCTTGCTATCTTTTCTTTGGGGGAGTGTTCCACCACAATAACCCCTTTGTCTGACAGCAAATTTTGCCTAAAAATCAGCTCTAGGCTGGGGTTGACAAGCCCAAAGTCGTAAGGTGGGTCTAAAAAAATAATCTCGAACTTCTCGGGGCAACTTTTCAAAAAAGCTTCTGCTTTTTTTAGGGTAACTTTGCACAGGGGTGCGACTTGCAACTTGGCGATGTTTTTCTTCACGATAGCCAAAGAGGCGGACGAAGCGTCCACAAACTGGGCAAAAGCAGCACCTCTGCTGATAGCCTCCAGTCCTAGTCCTCCGAAGCCAGCGAACAAATCCAGCACTCTTTTGTCTTGGCAAGAGCCGATTATCGAGAAAATCTTTTCCTTGGTAGCGTCCGCCGTGGGTCGTACTTTGGTAGATTTGAGCGAGAAAAGAGGAAACCGCTTGAATTTGCCAGCAACAACTCTCATCTATTTTTAGAATTTCAGCATCTTTTTTAACTGCTCGAGAGTAATCTGGTTCAGCTTGGTTTGTGGGTCTAGTTTGTCGCCGATAGCTTGCAGTAGCTGGGCTAGGCTCATTTGCTCAAAACTTTTGCAGTCAGGCTGGGCAGGCAATTTTTTAAGAGGTTTGGGCATAGCGGGTTGCGGAGCTGGTTTGGATTTACTCTCTGGCTTTGTAGTGGGTTTAGCATCGGTTTGGGGCTTTTGCGTCTGCACAGCTGGCTCAGGCTGGCTCATCTTCTTGAAATCTGCCAGACTTATTCCCTCGTCAAGTTCCAGATCTAGCTCTTCGTGATTGCTTTCTTGGTTAATATTTTTTGTCTGAGTCTCTTCTGCATCCTCCGTTTGCGGAGCGTCATCAAGCGAGGGTTCTGTTTCGCCTAGACTCAGCTTTCTGTATTCGTTGCTGGGCAGTAGCTTGATTTTTTGCAGTTGTTGCTCGTCGAAGATTAAGCGAATTAGAGGGTTGTAGCTTAGTTTTGGATTGTCGTAAAGTTTTTTGGTGAGCTCTTTCACCTTCTTTTTGGCTTGTTTGTCTGTAGCCGCCAAAAGTAGATACACTCCCAAAGCGTGCGTGAACTCGCCTTGCTTTTCATAAAGTTTGGCCATGGTAAAAGTGGGAGTTATCATTTTTTTGATTTACATTTCTCTTACAATGGTGGCTTTTCTGTCTGGACCCACGGACACGATGCTCACCGGCACATCGCAAAGCTCTTCCAGTTTGGCGATGTACTCTTTAGCTTTTTGGGGCAATTCATCGTAGGTGGTAACATCGCAGGTGCTACTCATCCAGCCATCCATCTGGATGTATATAGGCTCAAGTTCCTGATAGGCAAAGCGGTTGGCAGGCATAGCTGTAAGCGTCGTGCCTCTCCATTTGTAACCTACACATATTTTGATTTTTTCAAAACTGTCTAAAACATCGATTTTTGTCAAGGCGATACCCGTTAAGCTGTTTAATCTGGCAGCACTCTTCACCACCACCGCATCGAACCACCCGCAACGCCTTGGTCTGCCTGTGGTCGCACCAAACTCGCCACCGATGTCTTGCATCCTCTTGCCGACCTCGTCGTCTAGCTCTGTGGGGAATGGTCCCTCTCCCACTCTGGTGGTGTATGCCTTGGCGATGCCGATGACCTCTTGGATAGCTCCAGGACCGATACCGCTACCGCAACAGGCTGCACCCGATACAGGGTTAGATGATGTTACATAGGGGTAAGTGCCGTGGTCGACATCGAGCATCGTGCCTTGTGCACTCTCGAAAACCACGCTCTTGCCCTCTTTTATTGCTTGTGATAAGAGGATGGAGGTGTCGGCGACAAACTCTCGTAGTCGTGCGACAATCTTGTCCCTGCCTTGCAAAATATTATCTTTGAGTGCTTTTATGTCGCATCCCAGTTCTTTCTCCTTGCTCTGGAGGTTGGCAGTCAGTAGCCTCTGGAAAGCCTCATCATCGATGTACTCAGCCAGACGGATGCCCATTCTGTCCGATTTATCTGTGTACGCAGGACCAATGCCCTTCTTGGTGGTGCCAATCTTGTTCGTCGCTTTTTTTTCTTTGGCAGCGTCCAGCAGGCGATGATAGGGCAAAATGGTGTGTGCACAGTCGCTGACGAAAAGTCTGCCTTGGCAGGTGTAGCCTGCTTGTTCTAGCCCAGATAGCTCTTGGATGAACTCTAGTGGGTCAAAAACTACGCCGTTGCCGATTAGGCAAACCTTGTCGCTCGCCAAAATTCCCGATGGTATCAGGTGGCAGACGAACTTTTTATTGTCGAAGATGATGGTGTGTCCAGCGTTGTTTCCGCCCTGATAACGGACGATGACATCCGCTTTTTCTGCCAAGAAATGGACAATTTTTCCCTTTCCTTCGTCTCCCCATTGAGTACCCACAATAGCACAATTTTTCACCATTTTCTCCTTAGTTTTTGCTTTTGATTATAGCCATTCTATTTAATCCGTTCAGGTCTTTGTCTATCTGGCAACTGAAATTTAGCTTTTGTGCTAAATCTGTGATAAAAGGAGCTTGCAGTGCTCCTATTTCCAAATATAGACTACCTTTTGAGGACAAATGGAGATTTAAATCTGTCAATATCTTTTTATAAAAATAAGTTCCATTATCTTCAGCTAGCAGAGCGGTTTTGGGCTCATAATCTTTGACTTGCGACTCCAAGTGCTGGTACTCGTCCAGTCCGATGTATGGAGGATTGGAGACGATGATGTCGTACTTTTCCTTGACTCTGCTGTAGATATCGCTGGTGGTGAAGGTAACTTTGGCATCGTGCCTAGCGGCGTTAGTGCGAGCCACCTGCAGAGTGTGGGCGTCCACTGCGTCTACTGTGTGGCAGTTTAGGTGCAGAGCTAGGATTATGGCGATGCATCCACTGCCAGTGCCGATGTCCAAGATTTTTAGCCCCTGTTTGCTTCTATTGTCTTGGATAATTTTTTCTACCAGCAGTTCAGTTTCTGGTCTGGGTATGAGCACGCTCTGGTTGAGGTCAAACTCTCTATCGTAGAAGTAGCATCGCCCGAAGATGTACTGCAAAGGCTTTCCTTCTTTGCGTAAAGCTACTGTGCGTGTGAACTCCTGCCACTGCTCATCGCTGAGCTTTTGTGCTTTGTGATAAAGAACCTGACTTTTGTTTAGCCCGGTAACCTCTCGCAGAATGTAGTAAACATCGCTTAGAGGAAGCTGTGAGTAGGTTAGGCAATGTCCAAAGGTTTTACTCACTGAGCTCTTTTTCGATGTTGAAGGCAGCCACAGCACCGTCGGAGGCGGCAGTAATCACTTGGCGAAGCGTCTTGTGGCAGATGTCGCCAGCAGCGTAGATGCTCGGCACATTGGTCTTTTGCTGGGCATCTGTGATGATGAACCCTTTGGCGTCCAGCTGCACCAAATCTTTTGCCAGTTGACTCTGAGGACGAGTTCCTACATAGATGAACACGCCATCCACGGGTAGCTTCTGCTCTTGCCCGCTTTTGAGGTTGGTCAGCTCCAGAGCGGTAACTTTATTATCGCCTACTATTTGTGCGACGGTGGAGTCCCAGTAGAACTCGATCTTCTCGTTTGCTTTGGCTCTATCGGAGATAATCTTGGTGGCTCGCAGTTTGTCTCGCCGATGCACGATGTACACCTTGCTGGCGAACTTGCTCAAGAAGAGTGCCTCTTCTATGGCGGCATCGCCACCTCCTATCACTGCTACTGCTTTGTCCCTAAAAAAAGCACCGTCGCAGGTGGCACAGTAGGATACGCCTTTGCCCGTGAGCTTCTTTTCACCGGGGACGCCCAGCAGAGCGGGTTTGGCTCCCATTGCCAAGATGATGCTTTTGCAGTCGTATCTGTTTTGTTCAGTTACTACCTTGTTTTTCTCCAGAGAGGTTACCGCTTCGTTCTTGATTTGGACACCAAAATTTTCTGCTTGTCTGCGGAAAATATCGGTAAGGGCAAAGCCATCGCCTGTTAGATAGCCGGGGTAGTTTTCGATGTGGGCTGTCTGGGTTATCTGTCCGCCGGCGAAAGCTTTTTCCAAGATTAAAGTTTTCAGTCCGCCTCTGGCTGCGTAAATGCCTGCACTCAGCCCAGCTGGTCCACCGCCTACTATTATCACATCATAATTCATTGTTGCTCTCCTTTTGGTCAATCCTCAAATAGATGCTTTGCTGAGGGATTTCGCCCAATCTGCTATCCTCGCTCAGGTTTGTCTGTTCTATCTTGTTCCCGTCAGCATCCAGTATCTGGATTTTAGCGTTATTTAAGTTTTTGCTTTTGCCCACAAACACTACATCTTTTATAGGTGATGTTTTTTGTTCTTGTGGGCGAGTCGTTTGCAGAAGCATCTGACAGGCAAAGAACAGCAGTAGCGAAAGAAAAGTCGCTATAGCCAAAACAATCTTCCAGTTTTTCATAATCTAGTTGATGCGAAACTTTTCCAGTTGCTCGCTGGGCATCTTTTGCGCTGTGGTGATGGCAAAATCTTCGCACACTTTTCCGTAGCCTATGGGGTAATCGGTTGCTTCTTTGGGCAATTTGGGGCAATACCTCAGCAAGATAGCTCCGCAGAGCTTTATCGTGGGGAGTTCCACCTTTTTCTCTGATTGGATGATGCCTAGAGGCGAAGCGGTGTTTTTGGCGATTATTCCCATTCTACCATCGCCTTGCTTTGCTAGGAACTTGTTGTCGCCCTGATTTTTGCCCAAGATTAGCTTGGTGTGTTTGTCTATCCGAAAGTGCCGACCTCTATGCAAAAAAGCCAGAGTCTCCACAGTCAGCATATCGAAATCAAGCAAGTCTTGCACCCTCTTGCTGTAACCGCTGGTAGTCAGCAGGCAACCGCCGCCAGAGGAGGGGATAGAGGGTAAGCGGTACTTCTTGGCTAGCTCTATTTGCGGTTTGCGGGAGCGACCAGACAGGTTTAGGAGTTGCTCTTTTTTTACCAGACCCTCTCGGATTGGTAAGGTATCGGGAAGCAACCTCTGCGAAAGAGGTCGCACGATGTAGTCTTTCACCTTGCTTACCTTGTCCACCGCTGCCAGAGAGTTTTTGGTCTGCGACATTGGTCGCTGAGACACCACCTCGCCACTGCAGATAAATAAAGCTCGCTCTGCTAGCATAATCTCGTATGCTTTGCTGAGCATCATCCCGTGGCAGTCGATGCAGGGATTGAGGTGCTTGCCATAGCCGTACTGCGGGTTTTTTAGCATCGAAATATACTCAGCAGTAATATCTACCACTTTCAGCTCTAGCTCATTCTCTCTGGCGATTTCCAGAGCTTTGTCCGCAGGGAAAAATGGCGTGGAAAAGCAAACAGGCACAACCTCAAAGCCCAGCTCACGCATAATGTAGACGATGAGAATGCTATCCAGCCCACCAGAAAAAAGGGATACGATTTTGTTTTTCATTAGGTAGGCAAACTCCCAAAAGAAGAGCAACTTGTCAAGATTGAAAATGGAAGTAAATGGGCGGTACACAGTAAAAGTATCCACCCTTATTTATTTTTTCTATATCTTTTAAATAATAATCTGTGATTATTGGGCTAATGTTCAAAACATTAAAATTGGGCTTCCTAGAATTTTCCCGCAAAATTTGCTTCGGAGTCTTACCTTTTCGCCCTCTGTTTCCTCTAAAATGATTAAAATACAGCGTATAACTGTGTGCTTTACGCACAAAATCGTTGCAATCATCAAATTCATCAATCAGATAAAACTCGTCCTCTACCAGCCGATGAGCACTTTCAACATCAGAATTAAAAGTGGGCGAACCTTTGGGGATAAGCGAATGATTAGCACCATTTATTTGCACACTTTTTTGAAAAAAGCTCAAACCCTTTTTCTTGGGACTCACAAACTCTGAGCCATTGTCGGTCTGAAAAGTAACTTTGGAAAGATCAACACCACAACTCTTTAATCTTTTAGACAAAAAATCGATATAAATCCCTGCATTTACGGATGTTTTCTCATAGCAATAACCGATAAATTGCATGCCAGTTTTGTAGTCTCTAGCAGTGATTTGATAGCGAGGATAATTTTTGTACTTAATCCCCTCAAACAACTCTGGCATATCGGTCAAATACTTAATATCCACTTGGATTTTTTCAAAAGGTTTTGCCCTAGCTCGCATTTCACTTAAATCTTTGCGTTGCTGATATTTCCGTTTCTTTTTCTTTACCAAACCAGCATCACAGAGCTTTTTATGAACAGTCGAAGCTGAACAATTTAACTGCAAATGGTCAATAATTCGCCTAGCTCCCCAGCGGTTTTTTGCCTTTTTGCGACAAACTACTATTTCCTCTATTATCTCAGATTTCAAGCGATTTGGGAAATTTTGCTCTTTTCGAGATTTATTAACCAGACCATCCTCGCCCTTTTCTTTATAGGCTTTGACCCACTTTCGCACAGTTTTTCTAGTGGTCTCAAATTCTCTAGCTGCAGCGGAAATAGATGTTTCATTTGCAAATTTCACCAAATTTTTCCGATAAAATTTCTTGTCTTTTCTACTCATAATTTTCAAATTGTCTATATATTTGTTCATAATGGTCAAATTACAGCTCTCACGGCTGATTTGACCATTTTTTTTACAGACTATTTCTCCATTTTTCTAATTAACTTTTCCATTTTATCATAAACCAGCCAATTACAAATCACTAACTTGGGGTGGATACTTTTAGTGTGGAGTTTCCAGAAAATGGAAGTAAATGGGCGGTACACAGTAAAAGTATCCACCCTTATTTATTTTTTCTATATCTTTTAAATAATAATCTGTGATTATTGGGCTAATGTTCAAAACATTAAAATTGGGCTTCCTAGAATTTTCCCGCAAAATTTGCTTCGGAGTCTTACCTTTTCGCCCTCTGTTTCCTCTAAAATGATTAAAATACAGCGTATAACTGTGTGCTTTACGCACAAAATCGTTGCAATCATCAAATTCATCAATCAGATAAAACTCGTCCTCTACCAGCCGATGAGCACTTTCAACATCAGAATTAAAAGTGGGCGAACCTTTGGGGATAAGCGAATGATTAGCACCATTTATTTGCACACTTTTTTGAAAAAAGCTCAAACCCTTTTTCTTGGGACTCACAAACTCTGAGCCATTGTCGGTCTGAAAAGTAACTTTGGAAAGATCAACACCACAACTCTTTAATCTTTTAGACAAAAAATCGATATAAATCCCTGCATTTACGGATGTTTTCTCATAGCAATAACCGATAAATTGCATGCCAGTTTTGTAGTCTCTAGCAGTGATTTGATAGCGAGGATAATTTTTGTACTTAATCCCCTCAAACAACTCTGGCATATCGGTCAAATACTTAATATCCACTTGGATTTTTTCAAAAGGTTTTGCCCTAGCTCGCATTTCACTTAAATCTTTGCGTTGCTGATATTTCCGTTTCTTTTTCTTTACCAAACCAGCATCACAGAGCTTTTTATGAACAGTCGAAGCTGAACAATTTAACTGCAAATGGTCAATAATTCGCCTAGCTCCCCAGCGGTTTTTTGCCTTTTTGCGACAAACTACTATTTCCTCTATTATCTCAGATTTCAAGCGATTTGGGAAATTTTGCTCTTTTCGAGATTTATTAACCAGACCATCCTCGCCCTTTTCTTTATAGGCTTTGACCCACTTTCGCACAGTTTTTCTAGTGGTCTCAAATTCTCTAGCTGCAGCGGAAATAGATGTTTCATTTGCAAATTTCACCAAATTTTTCCGATAAAATTTCTTGTCTTTTCTACTCATAATTTTCAAATTGTCTATATATTTGTTCATAATGGTCAAATTACAGCTCTCACGGCTGATTTGACCATTTTTTTTACAGACTATTTCTCCATTTTTCTAATTAACTTTTCCATTTTATCATAAACCAGCCAATTACAAATCACTAACTTGGGGTGGATACTTTTAGTGTGGAGTTTCCACTTTATCATCCAACACAATATACCTCAGACTTGGCACCCGATTTTCCACCTCAAAACTAAACACCTTACTAACTTTATTGCCTTTATCATCGGTCACAATCAGCTTAACTTTGCCAACTCCCACAAACTCGTTACAAACATATTGGGCAGAACTTTCTTTTGAAAGAATACTTTCAAACCCCTCATCATCTATCATAAGCCAATTATAATCGCTAATTTCAACTCCGTCAGCTGTGGTTATCGATGCCGAAAGCTCCAAAATATCACCCAAATAGAACTTAGAAGCAGAAGCGTTGATATAAACCAAAGGAGCGTCGGCGGTGGTTATATTCACATCGTAAGTTTTACTCACCGTTACGCCGTCAGTTTTATTATCTTTTACCGCCACTCGCAAAGTGTAAGAACCTACATTTTGATAAGAGTTAGAAGCTATCGCTGTGGTAGAAATATTACCATCACCAAAATCTATGTAATAAGACAAATCTTGCGACTCTCCAGGAGTAGAACCCGATAAATCCACTTGCAGCTCGGCAGGTGCGTATCCTGTAATAGTCGTAACACTCTTGCCATCCAGTATAAACTTAGCATCCAGTTTAGGACTCACTTGAGAAATATTTATCTCCAAACTCCGCTTGTCGCTTAAATAACCGTCATTATCCACCGCATAGTAATCTACAGAGTATTTGCCCTTGTACGGCAAAGCAAGAGTCTTTTCATCTTCGGTAAAAGTTACGGTGTCTATCCAGTTATCGTATTCAGAGGAAAAAATGAAAACATACTTCACAACATATCCATCAAAATCAGAAGAAGTTATAGAAATAATAATTTGCTTATTTCCCTTAGGCTCTACATAAACAGAATCTACTACAGGTGCAAAGCCTTTATCTTGCGTAGAGTCAGTGTCAGAAGCCGTATCAGCAGAAAAAGGGGTCTGATCACCACCATCAGTAGCCAAGCAACCATACAAAGCGATAGACAGACAAAAGATTAAACATATTTTTTTCAAGCTCTTTACTCCTTATTCAGATAAAAGCCTTTAAATTTCGCTTCTCCTGTCAATTTTTTTCTTCACTAAAAAACTCACTTTATTAAATTAACAATTACACAAAACTAATGATATTTTCTAAAAACTTCCATTTATCAAGTGAAAAAAACAAAATTTCCTTGCCTTATAAGCCTACCCTTTTGATTATGAGCTTGTAGTATTTTTTGCAAGTTATTTTAGTTTGTGCCCCCGTAGCTCAGCAGGATAGAGCGGTTCCCTCCTAAGGAAAAGGTCGGCTGTTCGAATCGGCCCGGGGGCGCCATTTTTTTAAAAAAAACGAGATTTATGATCAGAAAAACCTCTTTGCTTTTTTTCCTTTTTTGTGGTAGCTTCTTGCATTCTGGAGAGATTTCCAAAAATATTTTCGAGGAAAGTTTTCCTTTGACCTTTGTTGCAAAAGGCTCTTTGGAGTTCGGGCAAAAGCTCGACATCTCCTACACTCCCAAAGGAAATGTTACTGACTCCTCCTTCGCTCCTTCTTGCCAAAATACCGTAGCTTACGCCTGTCAGGCGGAGCTTTTTAGCAAAATTTGGATTTTTGATTTGGGAGCAGGTATCGGCTATCAAACTCCCACTTCCAGTGGCGATTTTGGCGATTTTTACTTCATCCCCACCTATATCCTTGGCAATGTGCATCTCTACCAACAAAAAGAGAAGTTCGACATTTACGCTATCTACCAGCAAGGTATCGCCTTTCAAAAAGGAAGCTATCCCTACAACACTGGCAATCTTGAAAATGGGAAATATTTCGGATATGGAGTTGGGATTAAAATCTTTTCTGATGTCCACATCGAGCTGATGATCAAAAATTACCAAAGTGAAAACTCCGATTTCGCTCACAACTATTACTCCAACAACTCTCAAGGAGAAAAAATCAAAAAAACCGACTTCTACGACTTAGACACCGACTACCAATCTTTCAGTCTCAGCATTGGCATTAGCAATCTTTTCGATGACTTTTTAAACCACATCTACTAAAAATGCTGAAAAATTTTAAACCAGACCATTATTACGAGTCCGTTGTGAAGATTGATTTTAGTCAATTTGTGCACTACGACACTATAATCTTCGACTACGACAACACTCTAACCAGCTGGAATGGAGCCATCCCTACAGAACTCTCCAAGAAAATTGGAGAGTTAAGCAAAAAGTTTAAACTCTTCGTCTTTTCCAACGGCAATCAGAAAAGAGTGCAAAAAAGTTGCCAAGAGCTTCCTCTAAAAGCTTACGGCTCTTGCTACAAGCCACAACTAAGTAGAGCTATCAGCATCATTACATCTGAAAAAATCGACCCCAAGAAAACACTTTTTGTAGGCGATAATATGATTACAGATATTTGGTTTTCCCATCGACTAGGAATGACTTCCATCTTGGTTGATCCTTTGCGAAAAAAAGAGTTCTTCCTTACGGGCTTTTGGCGAGTCTGCGAGAAAGTTCTTAAACTTTTTATCTCTCTAAAAAAAGATGATACTAAATAAAAAAAGATTGCTACTTTTGATTGCTTTCGCTCTATGCGACGCTACTATTATTAACCTGCTTTTAACAAAACTAGGATTTGCACCTCTTTTGGGGGATAAAGGCGAAAAAAAATGAAACTTCTACTCCACAGTTGCTGTGCTCCTTGTCTTATCGCTCCTTATCACCACCTAAAAAATCAGTACGACTTAACCATTTTTTGGTACAACTACAATATTCACCCCTACACAGAGTACAAAAAGCGACTCGATTGCCTACAAGATTTTGTTGCACAGGCGAATGCAAAATATATCATCAAAGATGAGTACGATGTGAAAAAGTTCGTGCAAGGCGTTTGCTTTCGGGAGGATAGCCGTTGCCAAATCTGCTACTACAATCGACTAAAATACACCGCCCTCGTTGCTAAGAAGGGCAACTTTGACTACTTTGGCACAACTTTACTTTACAGTAAATTCCAAAATTTTACCAAAATCGTGGAAATTGGCAAAAATCTTGCCAAAAAATATGGGATAAAATTTTTAGACACAGATTTAAGAATTTTTTGGAAAGAAGGGATAGAGATGTCTAAGCAGGAGAAAATGTATCGTCAGCAATATTGTGGATGCATTTACAGTGAGCAAGAGAGATATTTGGGATGAAAAGATGGCTGCTAGTGGCAATATTCCTAGCTCTTGGCTGTGCTTGGTGCTTGCAGGGCAAAGCTCAATCTGCGGTAAAAAAGGTGGACGATGGCAGTGTGGTGAACCCCGAGAAGGTGGAAGGCAAGTATCTTTTCGAGATGAAAAACGGTTACAAAGCTCTTATGCTCTCGGCTGTCATCCCCGGAGGCGGACAGTTTTACAACAAAAGCTACTTCAAAGGGTTTATCTTTGCAGGACTTTTTGTGCACCACTTGGAGAAAGCTTACGAAAATAATAAAGAGCTCCAAAAAATTGACAAAGATGAGCAGGAGTCTTTGTACGAGCATTTTTACGAAAAGAGGCAAAGCTATATCGGATGGGTAGTTGGCTTAACACTGTACTCTATGTTGGACGCTTTCGTAGATGCAAGATTATACAACTACTACCTGATGAAGAAAAAAATTCGCCTAGAGTTCTTGCCTAAAAAACAGACAGTAACTCTTTCTTACGATTTTTAAAATAAGAGAGCCAAAGTAGCTCAGTGGTAGAGCAACTGATTCGTAATCAGTAGGTCGTGGGTTCAACTCCCATCTTTGGCTCCAGTTTCTGGAAACTCCACACTCAAAGTATCCACCCCAAGTTAGCGATTTGTAATTGGCTGGTTAATAAATCTCGAAAAGAGCAAAATTTCTCAAATTGCTTAAAATCTGAGATAATAGAGGAAATAGTAGTTTGTCGCAAAAAGGCAAAAAATCGCTGGGGAGCTAGGCGAATTATTGACCATTTACAGTTAAATTGTTCAGCTTCAACTGTTCATAAAAAGCTCTGTGATGCTGGTTTGGTAAAGAAAAAGAAACGGAAATATCAGCAACGCAAAGATTTAAGTGAAATGCGAGCTAGGGCAAAACCTTTTGAAAAAATCCAAGTGGATATTAAGTATTTGACCGATATGCCAGAATTGTTTGAGGGGATTAAGTACAAAAATTATCCTCGCTATCAAATCACTGCTAGAGACTACAAAACTGGCATGCAATTTATCGGTTATTGCTATGAGAAAACAGCCGTAAATGCAGGGATTTATATCGATTTTTTGTCTAAAAGATTAAAGAGTTGTGGTGTTGATCTTTCCAAAGTTACTTTTCAGACCGACAATGGCTCAGAGTTTGTGAGTCCGAAGAAAAAGGGTATGAGCTTTTTTCAAAAAAGTGTGCAAATAAATGGTGCTAATCATTCGCTTATCCCTAAAGGTTCGCCTACTTTTAATTCGGATGTTGAGAGTGCTCATCGGCTGGTAGAGGATGAGTTTTATCTGATTGATGAATTTGATGATTGCAACGATTTTGTGCGTAAAGCACACAGTTATACGCTGTATTTTAACCATTTAAGAGGAAACAGAGGGCGAAAAGGTAAGACTCCGAAGCAAATTTTGCGGGAAAATTCTAGGAAGCCCAATTTTAATGTTTTGAACATTAGCCCAATAATCACAGATTGTTATTTAAAAGATATAGAAAAAATAAATAAGGGTGGATACTTTTACTGTGTACCGCCCATTTACTTCCATTTTCTGGAAACTCCACACTAAAAGTATCCACCCCAAGTTAGTGATTTGTAATTGGCTGGTTTATGATAAAATGGAAAAGTTAATTAGAAAAATGGAGAAATAGTCTGTAAAAAAAATGGTCAAATCAGCCGTGAGAGCTGTAATTTGACCATTATGAATAAATATATAGACAATTTGAAAATTATGAGTAGAAAAGACAAGAAATTTTGTCGGAAAAATTTGGTGAAATTTGCAAATGAAACATCTATTTCCGCTGCAGCTAGAGAATTTGAGACCACTAGAAAAACTGTGCGAAAGTGGGTCAAAGCCTATAAAGAAAAGGGCGAGGATGGTCTGGTTAATAAATCTCGAAAAAAGCAAAATTTCCCAAATCGCTTAAAATCTGAGATAATAGAGGAAATAGTAGTTTGTCGCAAAAAGGCAAAAAATCGCTGGGGAGCTAGGCGAATTATTGACCATTTGCAGTTAAATTGTTCAGCTTCGACTGTTCATAAAAAGCTCTGTGATGCTGGTTTGGTAAAGAAAAAGAAACGGAAATATCAGCAACGCAAAGATTTAAGTGAAATGCGAGCTAGGGCAAAACCTTTTGAAAAAATCCAAGTGGATATTAAGTATTTGACCGATATGCCAGAATTGTTTGAGGGGATTAAGTACAAAAATTATCCTCGCTATCAAATCACTGCTAGAGACTACAAAACTGGTATGCAATTCATCGGTTATTGCTATGAGAAAACAGCCGTAAATGCAGGGATTTATATCGATTTTTTGTCTAAAAGATTAAAGAGTTGTGGTGTTGATCTTTCCAAAGTTACTTTTCAAACCGACAATGGCTCAGAGTTTGTGAGTCCCAAGAAAAAGGGTTTGAGCTTTTTTCAAAAAAGTGTGCAAATAAATGGTGCTAATCATTCGCTTATCCCCAAAGGTTCGCCCACTTTTAATTCTGATGTTGAAAGTGCTCATCGGCTGGTAGAGGACGAGTTTTATCTGATTGATGAATTTGATGATTGCAACGATTTTGTGCGTAAAGCACACAGTTATACGCTGTATTTTAATCATTTTAGAGGAAACAGAGGGCGAAAAGGTAAGACTCCGAAGCAAATTTTGCGGGAAAATTCTAGGAAACCTAATTTTAATGTTTTGAACATTAGCCCAATAATCACAGATTGTTATTTAAAAGATATAGAAAAAATAAATAAGGGTGGATACTTTTACTGTGTACCGCCCACGGTGTCAGAGAAAACATCTTGACAGTTAATTAACTTAGTTTGATTTAATTAGGATTAGGAAATAAGAATGGTAAGGAGGAGCTGTGGTTGATTTGAAAAACAAAGTGTCAAGATTGGCTGGTAAAGGTGAACGCTCTGTCATCAGGGAAATTTTGAAGTTATTGGATAAAGGGGATATTATCTCTTTTGCTGGAGGGTTGCCTTCGCCAGAATCTTTCCCTATCGAAGACATTCGGAAGATTACAGATAAGGTCTTGAGAGAAGACGGAGCTTCGGTGTTGCAATATGGAGCTACGGAAGGCGACAAAGTTCTTTGTGAGCAACTAGCAGCTTATAGTAACAAGAAAAACTTTAAAATCACCGCAAAAAATGTGCTTCCTACAGCGTCGTCTCAACAAGCTCTGGACATTGTGGGCAGGATGCTGCTGAACAAAGGCGACAACATCATAATGGGACTTCCCTCGTACTTAGGAGCAATCAACGCTTTCAAAGCTTTCGAGCCGAACATCATCGGGGTAAAACATGACGAGTATGGGTTATCGTCTGTGTTGATGGAGCAAGAGCTCGAAAATTTGGCAACAAAAGGTCAAAGTGCCAAGTTCGTCTATATGGTGCCCGACTTTCAAAATCCTGCGGGGATTACAATGCCCAAAAAAAGACGGCAAGAGATTTTGGCACTCGCCCAAAAGTATGACCTTTTAATTATCGAAGACTCTCCTTACTGCGAGATTCGCTTTAGTGGCGAAGACCAGCCCACTTTTTTCAGCATGGACGACAGTGGCAGAGTTCTCAATCTGGGGACATTCTCCAAGGTCCTAGCTCCCGGATTCAGGCTAGGTTGGATAGTCGCCAGCGAAGAGATTTTAGATTACGCTATTGTCGTTAAGCAGACGATGGATCTTTGCACCAGTCCTTTTGTGCAAAGAGTTGTCGGCAGATATATGGAGGCGGGTTTGCTAGAACCGAACATCAAAAAAACTGTAGCATCGTACAGACAAAAAGCTGAAGCTATGTTGCAGTCTTTCCGTGAGTTTATGCCCGATGAAGTAAGCTGGACTACCCCCGAAGGAGGTTTATTCTTGTTTTTAAATCTGCCAGAGCAGATGGACTCGGAAAAACTAATGAAAGTTGCTGTGCAAGACTACAAAGTAGCTTTTGTCCCGGGAGTGGTGTTCCACTCCGATGGCTCGGGCAAAAACACTTTGCGTATGAATTTCTCCTACGAATCTGTAGAAACTATCCGCAACGGTGTGCAGAGATTGGCAAAAGCTATCAAAGCAAATATTTAAATAAATCTAGGAGAAAAGATAGATGAAATGTGAACATTGCGGTCAGGCGATAGTCGGCGACCCCACTTTTTGTGCCAGTTGCTCTCGTCCGACCAGACTTCTGGCAACTGAGCTTAATGCTGTTCAAACTTTGCGACACGCCTACAACCATTTGCAGTGGCAAAAACATCGTAAGTTGTCTTTACTGATGGCGATACCATTGCTAGGTCTTGTAGCATCTTTCCTTTTTTTGGGCGACTTTTTTTACTACCTTAGCTTGTTGGTCTTTTTCCCAATACTTTTGTCGCCGCTGGCAACAGAATTGCCTTGGCACAAGAAGCCCCTTAGATTTCTCCCATTTTCGCTACTTTTTGTGGCTTACCTTTTTGCGTTGCGAGCTATCTGCCAAGGAGACCCCATCTTGGACTTGGTCTACTTGATAATGTGCCACTACGCCCTGAGTCTGTCTTTGCCCATAGTAACAAGGGTAAGCAAGGGTGCTGGCTTGCTGGAGTCCACCGCGTGGAGCATCAAAAAGATAAAAGAAAGCAGGTGGCAACAGATGTTTTTGCTCTGGGCAATCTTTGTTATCAACGCCTTAGCTATCATCCCGCTAGGCTTGGGACTTTTCTTTAGCATACCTTTCTCGTACAAGCTCATCGCCCGCTACGGGCAACAGCTAGAGACGCATTATCGCCTTGCTAGGTAAAACTTATGAAAAGCTCCAACACGCAAGTCATCCTCATCCACGGCTTAGCTCGCAAGTTACCACGCCAGAAACTGCAACAACTCTGGACAGAAGTACTCTTAGCGGGAGTCGGCGATATTATCTCCAGTGATGATATCCAGATGGCATACTGGGCAGATTGCCTACCATCCCACATTTCTCACCAGATCAAGCCATCACATCGGCAAGCTGTGCAAGATTTGCTCGACTATCGCCAAAAGCACCAGAGCGACTTTCATGTGGGCACAGGGGAAAAGATTGCCGCCTTTTTCGCCGAAAAGGGCGTAGAACTCGTGGACATCCTCAGCTCGGCTCTGACCCTCAAAGACAACATCCTAAAAGCCTACTTCAAGGAGATAAGGGTCTATGTCGACTCACTCTACCTCTCCCGCAAGATCCGCAGGTGTGTGATTAGCAAGGTAGTAGACGCTTGGCAACAAGGTAAAAAAGTGGTCATCGTCTGCCACAGTATGGGCTCTTTCGTCGCTTACGACGCACTCTGGCAACTCTCGCGTCACCACGAGTATCGCCACTACCACACCCAAAAGGTGGAAGCACTCTTCACGCTGGGCTCACCACTAGGCAATAGTGGCATCCAAGACATTCTGCTCTCCGCTGGCTATCACGACGAGCAACAGAGCTTTTACCCTACAAACATAAAATCTTGGTATAACTTTGCTTGCCTTGGTGATGTAGTTACCCATGGAGCGGATATGAACAAAGCGTATCTCGAACCGATGAAAAAGATGAGCTTGTTACAAGATTTTCGCAACTACCAGAACCTCTACAATCCATACACCTGCTCGGGACACCTCAACCCTCACAAATCTTATGGATATTTGGTGCAGCCGAAATTTAGTAAGTGGCTAAGCAAAATTTTGTTAAGAAACTAATTTTTCTTGACTTGGTCATCTTCTTTTTTTTTTTGGTTAGATTGGAAAGAAAAATATTTAAATCGAAGGAATAGGCAGAATGGTTAAATTAAGATTAAAAAGAATGGGAAGGAAAAACATTCCGTTTTATAGAGTAGTGGCTGTGGACAGTCGCAAAAAAAGAGACGGTGCGTATATTGAGGCTTTAGGATTTTACAGCCCCAAAAGTGATGAAGCAAAAGTGAAAATCGACCAAGAGGTAGCTCTTAAATGGCTTAATCTGGGAGCTCAACCAACCGACACGGTGAAATCTTTGCTTCGCAAAGAAGGCGTTTTAAAAATTTGGGACGAAGAAAAAAAATCTGTGGCTAAGGCTAAGTAGTTTTTTTTAAGGTAAAAATATTATGAAAGTAAAAGAGTTGCTGACATTGCTCGTGCAAGAGATAGTAGATACGCCAGCTGATGTGAAGGTACAAGAGGTGGACGGAGAGTTTGGGAAAATTTTTCAAATCTCATTGCATAAAGAAGATGTTGGGAAAGTTATTGGCAAAAAAGGGAGAACTATCTCCTCTTTGCGTACCCTTTTCAAAGGCATCGCCAGAAAGCAGGGATTTGCCCTAGAACTGGAGATAGTTGAATAGCTCGCCAGTGGTGGTTTTGGCTTCGTTCCGCGGATACAAAGCCAAAGTGGATTGCTTAATAAGATTAAAGATAAATAGAAATTGGCATAGAAGTGTTGAAAAAAGTGATTATTTTTTGCTAATATTTGATCAAGAGATAAGATATTTGGAAGATTTTGTCCTAAGTGGCTCTGGCGAAACTGACAATCTTCGCTTGCAAATAAACGACGAAGATTTGGTGGAAGAATTAAACGAAGCTAAAAATGTCAAGCTAGGCTTGCTGGAGAAAGATTACACAACTTTGCAGTCGCTGGAGTGCCCCTACCAAGGTTACAGCGTGTATTGGCATGGCAGACCAATGGGTAAGGTGGTCGGCTATAGTGATGCCAGTGGCTTGCCATTGCTACAGATAGATACAGGCGGCACAGAGTTGCTGGTGCCAGAAGAGCCCCACTATATAGAGAGCTGTGGCGATAAGATTTTGCGAGTGCGAAACATAGAAGGTTTACTAGAGTTATGAAGATAGAAGTCTTGACGATTTTCCCCGAGATGTTCCCGACTTTTTTGTCTACTAGCATTGTGGGACTAGCTCACCAAAAAGGGAAGCTTACCACTAATGTGCTAGACATTCGCGAGTTTTCGCAAGACAAGCACAAGAAAGTGGACGACTACCCCTACGGCGGTGGAGGCGGGATGGTAATGTCCCCTCAGCCTCTGGCAGATGCGATAAGCTCTTGCCATTACCGACAAGCCGATCAGGTAATCTACTTCACTCCGCAAGGTAAACCCCTGCAACAAAGTCATTTGCACACACTAAAGTCGGCTAAGCACTTGATTTTGGTCTGTGGACACTACAAAGACATCGACCAGCGGATACGGGACAAATACATCACCAAAGAGTTCTCAATGGGCGATTATGTTCTCTCTGGCGGAGAGTTGCCAGCCATGAGCTTCATCGATGGCATAGCTCGCCTTTTGGATGGTGTGCTGGGCAATATCCAGTCAGCTTTGAGCGATTCCTTTGAGCAAGAGCTTTTGGGAGCTCCTAGCTACACCAGACCTCAGGAGTTCGATGGTATGTGCGTGCCACAGGTGTTACTCGATGGAAATCACGCCCACATACAACAGTGGCGAGAGCAAAAAGCTCTGGAGATTACCCGTAAAAATAGAAAAGATTTGCTCAAATGAAAAAAATCTATGTGGCTTTGCTCCACGAGAGTGTTTTGGATAGAAAAGGCGAGCAAGTCGTAACATCCATCACCAATCTAGATGTTCACGATATTTCCAGAAGTTGTGCTTGCTTTGGTGTGAGCACCTTCTTTGTAGTCAACCCGCTAGCAGGGCAAGAGAAATTCTTGAGAGATATTTTGAGCTTTTGGCAGACAGATATTGCCCTTGAGTACAATCCCGATCGAGTAGAAGCATTAAAAATAACAAGATACGCAAAAAATTTAAACGAAGTAAAAAACAAAATAAAAAATGAAGATGGTGAATATCCTATCACTGTTACAACTACGGCTAAAAAAATGAGCGGTCAGATGAGTTTTGAGAGTCTGAAGGGTTTGCAAGACAAACCCATACTTTTGCTGTTTGGCACCGGAGGCGGACTCATACAAAAAGTGCATAACGATGCAGATTATGTGCTAGCTCCTCTGCAAGGCAGAGAGCGTTACAATCATCTTTCTGTGCGAAGTGCCGTGGCTATAGTGTTGGATAGATTACTATCTGCATAAGGAGTTATAAAATGGATATATTAAACGAAGTTGGAAAAGAGCAAATGAGAACCGATTTGCCAGAGTTTGGCGTTGGTGATACTGTGCGAGTAGATTATAAGATTACCGAAGGTAGCAAGGAGAGGATACAAGCTTTCCAAGGAATAGTTATTCAAAAAAAAGGAAGCGACATCTCCAAAACTTTCACCGTGCGAAAAGTGAGCAACGGCGTAGCCGTGGAGCGAATATTCCCGATGTCTACACCCCTTATCGCCAAGTTAGAGGTGCTAAGGTGTGGCAAAGTGCGGAGATCGAAGTTGTTTTATCTGCGTGAGGCAAAAGGTAGAAGAGCTAAAATCAAAGAGAAAAGACAGTACTAATAACCTTATAAAGATGCAACGAGCAAAAGCTTATGCTAAAATAAACTTGTATCTGGACACGCTCTGCAAAGGGGCAAAGTTTACTAAGATACGAACAATTTTTGCTCAGATAGATTTATACGACACGCTTAGTGCCCAAACAAATAGAAGTGGTAAGATAAACTTTGGTTGTAGCCATGCAAACTTGCAAAGCTCGGACAATCTGGTGGTCAAGGTCGCCCAATATCTGAAAAGCAGATACAAGGTGGACAAAGGTGCAGACATCTATCTGCACAAGCAAATCCCCGTAGCAGCGGGGCTAGGCGGAGGCAGTAGCGATGCTGCCACTACACTGCTTATGCTAGATAAGGAGTGGGATCTGGGACTATCCACAAGGCAGTTAGATGAGGCAGCAGCCCTTTTTGGTAGCGACATCAACTTTTTCTTGCGAGGAGGGGTTTGTTTGGGGCAGGACAGAGGTCAAGAGGTCAGCAAGCTGGCATTAGAGGGTATCGACAACATTTTGCTCGTCAACCCACAGGTAGCTATCTCCAGCAAAGAGGCTTATCACAATGTGAAGAGTTACGGCAAGACAAAGGGCTTCGAGAAGTTTATAGCTTCGGCAGATGTGAACTACTGCTACAATGGATTGCAAGCTGGAGTGGAAGAGCTTTACCCCATCGTGGGGGAGTGCTTGCAAGGTTTGCTGGCACAAGGAGCTCAAAATGCGATACTCTCGGGCAGTGGGGCCACAGTGATTGGATTTTTCAAAGACCCAACTTCTTTGACGAAGGCAGAAAACTATTTTAAAGATAAAAAATTTTGGACATTAATTACTAAAACAGGAAGGAGTGTAATATGAACATTACAAAAGTAGAAGTATTCTTGAGAGACGATGACAAACCGCTAAAGGCTTTTGTTAACCTTATTTTTGATGACAGCTTTATTGTGAGAAATGTGAAGGTAATCGACGGTAGCAACGGAATGTTCGTGGCTATGCCAAATCGTCAGCTGAGTGATGGATCTTACCGCGACATAGCACATCCTCTTAATTCTGATACCAGAAAAGAGATCGAAGATCTTGTACTGGCAAAGTATGAGGAAGAAAAAACAAACGGTGAAGCTTAATTTAGTTAATCTAGATTAGTTTCAAAGGAGAATAGCATTAAAATATTTTCAGGTAACGCTAATAAATATTTGGCACAAAAGGTCTCTGAGTATATAGAGAGCGAAGGTGCTGTAGATGTTATGGGTAAGGCGGAGGTCTTCGAGTTTTCCAACGGAGAGACTTTCGCCAAGCTTTGTGAGAGCATCAGGAGTAAAGATGTCTTTGTTTTTCAACCTGTTTCTCCCTCGGAGATGAGCAAAGACTGTGATAGCAAAAACGGTTATCGGACTGTAAACGACAATTTGATGGAGCTTTTGATCTTGATGGACGCCTGCAAGAGAGCCTCGGCAGAGAGCGTGAGCTGTGTAATACCTTATTATGGTTACTCCAGAACGGACAAAAAAGACCAATCTGGCACACCCATCACGGCAAAATTGGTGGCAGACATGCTGGAGTCTGCAGGAGCAAAAAGGATTATCACTTTTGACCTGCACTCTCAGCAAATCCAAGGATTTTTCAATATCCCAGTGGACAATCTTTCGGCTTTTTATCTTTTTGCGGAACATTTCTACGATGGCTTTGGCATAGAGGTTATCGTATCACCCGACTCGGGTGGTGTGGCTAGAGCCAGAGATTTATCCAAAAGGATAAACTACGCAAGGCGACAAGATAAAAAGTGCGGAGACAAAAATCCCACAGCTATCGCTTTTGGCGACAAAAGGCGGACTGGCAACGATGACTGTGTAGACCTTACTCATATCGTGGGTGATGTGGAAGGCAAAAATGTTTTGATAGCCGACGACATAGTGGACACGGCAGGCTCTTTGGTTAAGGTGGTAAACGCCCTAAAGAAGCACGGGGCGAAAAAAATCTATGCGGCTTGTGTGCACGGGGTGCTCTCGGGTCCTGCTTTAGAGAGGCTAGAAGGCTCTTGCCTAGAAAAACTTTACATTACAGACACAATCCCTTTGCCCAAAAGGGTAAGAGATTGTGGGAAATTAGAGGTCATATCTATCGCCAAGATTTTGGCTAAAGCTATGTACAACATTAGCGAAGAGAAATCGGTTAGCGAATTATTTAAAATAGACATATAAGAAAGAGGTAGCTTAAAATGGATTTTAATCTAAAAGTTGAAAAAAGGGCAGTAGCTCAAAAAAAATCTGATAATAAAAATATTCGTAAAGAAGGATATATCCCCGGCGTTATTTATGGCGATGGGAAACCAGGAACTCTTATCAAACTTCGTTCCAATGAATTTGTAAAAGCTTACAACAAATCTTTGGGGGAATTGGCTTTTTTTAATCTAGAAGTGGATGGGAAATCTATCAAAACTATTATTAAAGATAAGCAAGTGCACCCTAGCACCAGAAGGGTAACTCACATCGATTTTATGGAGCTTACCAAAGGTCATACTATCACCTTAGATATACCTATCAAGTTGGTTGGAGAGTCTGTAGGTGTATTGGAAGGAGGCATTGTAGATTTCTTGATGCACTCTATTTCTATAAACTGCTTGCCTTCCCAGATTGTTTCGGAGCTAGAGGTAGACATTAGCAATATGGCTATCGGAGACACTTTGCGTGTAGCAGATTTGCCGCTCGATGGTTTACAAACCAATGTAGATGAGGATATTACCGTGGTACATGTTACTCCTCCGATTAAAGAGGCTGTTAAAGAAGAGGAAGAGGTAAGTCAAGAGGCAGAAGAGCCAGCCAAAGATAAAGAGTCGGCAGAATAATCTTTGACTACACTTATCGTTGGCCTTGGTAATTTAGGCAAAAAGTACGAAAATACTCGGCACAATGTGGGCTTTATGCTGGTCGACCAGCTGGCAACCAAGATGGGGCTAAAGTGGGCAGACGCAGCAAACTACTACTACGCCAAGAAAAAAGAGTTCGTCTTGCTAAAACCCAGGACGATGATGAACCTCAGCGGAGTAGCCGTAAAAGATGGGATTAAGAGGTTTGTTGCAACGAGGGTGCTGGTAATCTTCGACGATGTAAACTTGCAGTTCACGAGCATTAGGATACGCAAATCTGGCTCTGCTGGAGGGCACAACGGTGTAAAATCGATCATCCAGTGTTTGTCCTCGGACGAGTTCGAGAGGCTTCGCATCGGAGTGGGCGGAGGCGAACATCAAAGTTTGATAGGTCATGTCCTTGGTAACTTCAGCAAGGAGCAAACAGCCATCTTACCGAGGGTGATAAACTTTTCGCAAGAGCTGGTAGAGATTTATTTAGAACAAGATGCAGACAAGATGCTTGAGCATTTTAGCAAAAACAAGAAAACCTATTCTGAGTCAGTAGCTCAGGATCGAAAATAGACCAAAGGAGAACAAAAAGATGAACTACGAAAGTATGTTTTTAGTTAATCAGGACTTGTCTGTGGAAGAGGCAGACAACATCAATAAAAAAGTCCTAGATTACATCCAAAAAAGCGGAGGCGATATAGCTTCCACCGAAAGCATGGGTAAGCAGCAACTGGCTTATCCTATCCAAAAAAGAGAGACCGCTTATTACTACCTAAACTACTTTAAGATGGATGTCGATAAGCTCGATGGCTTGGAAAAACTTTATCGCTACGACGAAAATGTGATAAGGTTTCTGACCACCGCAAACTCGCAAAAGTAGATAAACTATCCAAAAGGAGAGAAAAATGGGTAAAAAATTAAGAATGCCAAATGTTAATATCGTAACTATCTCCGGGAGGATTACCAGAGACTTGGAACTTCGCTACTTAAACTCAGGAACGCAGGTGGTTACCTTGCCGATGGCTTTTTCTCGGAACTATAGGGATAAGCAAGGGCAGTGGCAGCAAGAGACTAGCTTCTTGGATGTAGTAGCTTGGAGTACCACTGCAGAAAGGTGTGCTCAAAATCTTAAAAAAGGAGATCCGGTGCTAGTGGAAGGTAGCTTGCGTACTAGGTCGTTCACCGCCAAAGATGGCAAGAATGTCAAAGTAACGGAAATCCAAGCTAGTCGAGTGCATTTTTTGGAAAAAGATGACAATGGACAAGCGGCTTACTCTAGCGATGGCGGTCAATCTGCGGCTGTGGGCGAGAAAAATTTTGCTGAGCCTAGCGTAGATATGGACGACGAGAGCGTGCCGTTTTAATTTTGATAAATAAGGATTTTTATTATGGCTTTTAGAAAAAAAAAGATAATTTTTAAAAAGAAAAAATGTAAATTTTGTGAGAACAAAGAGTTGGTAATCGATTACAAAAATGTGGAGATTCTGAAAAAGATGATTTCCGAGAGTGGCAAAATCCTTTCTCGCAGATTTTCGGGGAACTGTGCCAAACACCAAAGAGCGGTAGCCAAGGAGATAAAGAAAGCAAGGCAAGTAGCTTTGTTACCCTACAAAAGAGTATGATTTTTTTACTGGCAATCGTTTTTGCGTTGATAGGCTATCTGAACCCATTTCTGGCGATTGTGTACGCTGTAGGGATGATGGGCGATAGGCTACTCAAAAGTGGAAAGATGAACGCCTTTTTCTTGACTGCAGAGGCTTTTGTGTGCGTGCTGGGAGTAGTTGGTAAGCTAAACAGGGTAGATTTTTTTGAGATGAGTCTGCTGGTGCTGAGCGTGTTTGTGTACTTCTATCTGCTCCTGAACAAAGGTCGCTATGATGTGGCTTTGTTGGGTGCGGGGGTGGTTTGTTTGGTGGGCGAGTCGGCAATTTTTGCTTATTTCCACCCTTATTACTTGGAGGTCATCCAAAGAGCTTTTGCCTTGGCTGGAGATTGGTTTGTGGATAACCAAAAGCAAGACTATCTGAGCGTGGCTCGGCGGTTGTATAGCCAAAACTATCCGTCTTTGTACGCCGTATTGGGTTTGTGCTCTTTTTACTTTGGTTCTGTACTGCTAGGCAAAAAAGCAGAGATACCAGAGTTTGAATTTCGCAAGATGGAGTTGCCCAGCTGGGTGGACATTTGTTTACTTGCAGGGCTAGCCGCTTTTGCTCTTGGTGATAGTTTGCCGTGGGCACTGGGGAGCAATCTTCTGATTTTTTTGGCGATTGCCTATGCGCTAGTGGGTATGGGAGTGGTTTTCACCATTTGGAGAAAGTGGTTTGAAAAGTCTAAAATTTTGTATTTTTTGTTTGTAGTAGTGTTAGTATTAAATAATTATTTGTTATTTGTTTTATCGTTCCTAGGATTGCTAGAGCGTTGGCTCGATTTTAGGAAGTTAAATAGGAGGAAAGATGAAAGTGATTTTAACTGAAAATTTGTATAAAGTGGGCGAAGCTGGTGGTATAGTAGAGGTAAAAAATGGGTTTGCTCGCAATTTCTTATTGCCCAAAGGCAAAGCTGTGCTGGCTAATAAGAACAATATGCAAAGGATAGAGTCTATCAAGAAAAAAGCTGAGGAAGCCAGACTGAAACTGGTGGCTGAGCTAAAAGAGTCAGCTTCTATCTTGGAAGGCAAAACTTTGGCGTTTGAGATGAACTCTGATAAGGATGGTAAGCTCTACGGTTCTGTGTCTGATGTGGAGATTATTTCCAAAATCAAAGAGCTGTTTGGTTTGGAAGTGAAAAGAAGAATGGTAGAAATCCCTGAGAAAATCAAATCTGTGGGTGAGTTCCAAGTTATTTTGCATTTTGGTTCTTCTGTGGATGTGCTTATCAATGTTTTGGTGCAAAACAGCCAGATGGAAGTCCTAGAGCCAGAGTCTGCTGAAAAAGAGGGCGAACCAGAGACCAAGGAAGAAGAGAGTTTGCCAACTGAGGAAGATTAATCTTTTGCTCTCGTGGGGAAAGTTAAGAAGTTTGAAGCTCAACCTTTTTTACTGAAAATCGCTGGCGAGCGGTACAGAGACTTTGCTCTTGTCTTATTGCACTGGAAAAAGTGCGTAGGCAAAGGGATGAACGACCGCAGTCGGGTGGAAAAGTACGAAAATGGTATACTGTATATTTCTGTAGTCGATTATATTTGGCTACAGGAATTTTTTTTATTAAAAGAGCAGATAATGGATAGACTGCATGCGAGTACTGGCTTGGTTCTTCGCGATATTATCTTTTATCTGAAAAATAACACAGAGGTGTACAAATGGCTGAAAAACAAAAACCGCTCATAGCTCCATCGCTACTCTCGTCCGACTTTTGCGATTTGAAAAACGAGCTGACAAAGCTGCAATCTGCTGATATGCTCCATTTGGACATTATGGATTGCCACTTTGTGCCCAACCTTACTTTCGGCTTTCCTGTGATAGACGCCATCAGGAAGCGTACGCAAACGCCTTTAGACGCTCACTTGATGGTGGATAATCCCGCAGAGTATATAGACCAGCTGGCAAGAATTGGTGTGGAGTACATCTCTTTTCACCTAGAGGCGAGCGTGCATGCTCACAGATTGCTTGCCAAGATTAAATCGCACGGTATCAAAGCGGGGATAGCCATAAACCCGGGAACAGCTGTGTGTCTGCTCGAGCCATTGCTGGCAGAGGTGGACTTCGTGCTGTTGATGAGTGTTAACCCCGGCTTTGGCGGGCAATCTTTTTTACCGCTGGTGTACGACAAGCTGGAGTATCTTACTCCTTACAAAAAGAAGTACAACTTCCAAATCCAAGTGGACGGCGGAGTTTGTGCAGATAACGCACGGCAACTGGTAAAGGCGGGAGTTGATATTTTGGTTGCGGGCAGTTTTGTGTTCAACGGGGACTACTCTCAAAACATCAGCACTTTGCGAGGTTGAAGTTACTTCTTGGAAAACTCGAAAGAGTCGAAGTTATATCCTATAGAAAAGTAAAAGAAGTTTTCAGATTCGGCGTTAATAGCCACGCCTAGCCTTGATATGAGCAGTGGATGATAGTAGGTCAGGGTTGTTCCGTACCCTTTGTGGTAGGTGCTGTATTCGTCTTCAAACACATTCCAATAATCTTTCTCTCGCAGGTCGGCGAAGTTCGCCCCTATGTCCCAGTAGAAGCGATCGTAAAATCGGTAGCGAAACCCAAGATAGCCCAGCTTGTAGACTGGAGCTATGATAGAGTTGGTCTCAAACCCCAAAAAGTTGTCTACGCCACCCAGATAAAAAGGGTCGTGTTTTATCGGCAAGCTACTGTTGCTGGAGAGATTGCCGTAATCTAGGCGGAGCTTTAGGCTAAATCTGTCTTCCACAAAAGGAATTAGCTTTTTATACTTTATCGAAAACTTTTGGTAGTCGGCATCGCTTTTTAGGTTTCTATTGCTAAAGTGGAACTTGGACAAGACCGATTCGCCGTCCATAGGCAGATAAGAGTCGTCCAAAAATTCGTAGTACACCTTTATCCCTAAACCATTGGTGTAAAATGTCTTATCATCTGCATCGTACTCTTTGGGTATGTCTTCTAGCTCGGACAAATAGTAGAAGTAGTACCCTTCCAAGATGGTAGATTTGTTGGTGTACATACCCATTCCCAGAGTGATATTGCTCTCTTTTTTGCTTTGTTTTATAGTCTTGGCAAAATCTTGCTCGTTGTAGAGGTAAAAAGGTTGTTGTAGATAAGATGCAAACGCCCTAAGGTAAGCTCCCCAGCGGTTGCCGAAGTTCTTGACGAAGTCCAAATCCGCTTCGCTCTTGCCACCAAACTCTAGGTTGATAAGGAGGTTCGAGTTGTTCCAGATGCGGTTGTCTATCTTGAGCAATGTTCCCAGCGAAAGTCCCGTGTAGTCGTTGTAGTTGCCGTAAAATCCTATTTTTTGGCGAAGTTTTTCTTTCACCATTATCGTGAGGCTATCGCGACTCAGGAGCGGATAGCAGTACTCGAAATAGTCTGTGTCGTAAAGTTTTTTGCAGAGATTTACAACATCTTTCTTACTTTTGATTTTTTCTTTTTGCAGTTTTGCTAGGCTAAAGACAGTTTTGTCTGTTAGGTGCTGGTTGCCTTTGATAGTTACTTTTTTTAGGGAAAAAGAGTTCTCGCGGTTTTTGAATTTCTCTTTTTTGGCTTTTAGTTGGGCGAATTTTTCTGGATCGCTTAGCTTTTGCAACTCTGCTATTTTCTTTAAGGCTTCCTCTTTCCCAGCGGTTATCTGGCTCTTCATATTTTTAAAGTCCAGCAGAAAAGTTTTCTCCTCCAGCTTGGGGTAGATCAAAATCGTAACATACTTTTCGGATTCTTGTACATTGTTGTTGATATTCACCCCGATAGATTTATTGAGCACGGAGATTAGGTTTTCTTCTTCCTCTTTTTGGGTTTGGAAGGTGGTCTTTACACCGATGATGACATCCATTCCTTTGTCTAGCAGGTCTTTGGTGGGGAAGTTATCCAGCAAGCCACCGTCCACATAGGTGCTAGAGTCGATGGTAATGGGTGTGAACACGGAAGGCAAACTGATAGACGCTCGCAACGCCGTGTGCAAAAATCCCTTGTCCAAGATGGTAGATTTCGTCTGGTAGAGGTCGGTAGCTTTGCAAAAAAAAGGAATAGGTAGCCGGTTGAAATCCCTTATATCGTAAGCGTGGTAAATCATATCGAAGAATTTGTTCGTGATGTGCGAGCCGTAAAGTATCCCTCCCGGGAGCACGGGCTTAAAATTGTCCGTTAGGTGCAGATACAGAGTCGCAAAAGGTTTCCATCGCTTCTTTTTCCCAGAGAAATCTTGCCTAGAGATAGATTCGTCGAACAGCTTTTGCCAATTGGTTTGCAAAAAAAGTTCCTCCAGCTCTTGTCCAGAGTATCCACAAGCGTACAAAGCCGCTATGACAGAGCCCATGCTGGTGCCAGAGACCATATCTATGGGTATCTCTAGGCTGTCGATGATCTGTAGCACGCCTATCTGTGAGATGCTCTTGGCTCCTCCGCCAGAGAGAGCCAGACCGATTTTGACCTCTTTGGCTGTGGCAGTGGCAACCCAACCTAGCAAAAGCAGGAGTAAAGCTAGGTGTTTGACAGTTTTTCTTTTGTCCACAGTAAAGCTTCTTCTATCAAATTTTGTGGGAAAATGGCAATTTGTTTGGTGTAGCTTCTTACTTTGGCTATCTCCGCTTGGTAGTCGCTACACATCTTCTCAGGGGTAACCTCACGGCGGTTAACTCCTTGTCTGATAATCTCTTGTCCTACATCTTTGAGCAAGTTGGGCACGAGCCTTTCATCTTCCATATTGGGAACTATTTGTGTGGGCGTTAGTTCGCTTTCCTTTAAAGTAGAAGCGATAGATTGGGCGGCACACAGAGCCATATTGTCTGTAATTTGGGAAGATGCAGTTTCGATTACGGCTCGCAGTAATCCTGGGAACACCAGAGAGTTGTTGAGCTGATTTGGGAAATCGCTTCTGCCGGTGGCGACGATGTAAGCTCCTGAATTTATAGCTTCGGCAGGATAAATTTCTGGCACAGGATTGGCACATGCAAACACTATCGGCTTATTGCCCATCGCTTTTACCATTTGCGGGGTTATGCTCCCGGGTGCAGACACTCCGATGATGATGTCCGCCTTTTGGCACGCATCGAGAGGGTCGTCAAGCCGTTGCTTGTTGGTAATCTTGCATAGCTCCCATTGTTTGAAATATTGCGGGTTCTTACAAAAATCGGCTCTGTCGAGGTGTAAACCGCCATCTTGGTCGAATATATAGAGCCTTGTCGGGTCAGTGCCTGCCTTGAGCAGATACTGGGCGATCTGACTGCCAGCTGCACCAGCTCCGATCAAGACGATCTTGACCTCATCCATTTTCTTCTTGGTCAGCTTCAGCGAGTTGTAGATACCAGCCAAGATGGTGCAAGCCGTCCCTTGGGCATCGTCGTGCCATACGGGGATGCTCAGCTCCTCTTGCAATGTCTTTAGCACTGTATAGCAGTTGGGTTGGCTGATATCCTCTAGGTTGATAGCGGCGAAGCTGGGACTGCACGCTTTCACTACCTCTACTATCTTTTGCGGTGAGTGCACCCCTTGCTCGTTGTATGAGTCGATGCACAAGGGTGTGGCGTCCACACCAGCTAAGTACTTCAAAAGCAGAGCCTTGCCTTCCATTACCCCCATGCCGCCCGGTGGTGTGCAGTCTCCATCTCCTAATACTCTAGTGGAGTCAGAAACGATAGCTACCCTCTTGCCTTTGCAGGTTAGGGTATCTGCCATCAGGTTGTCGTCCCTTATCTGGCAAGAGACCTCAGACACGCCGGGTGTGTACCACAAGCTGAAACTCTCCGCTCCCCAGATGGGGACTTTGGGCATTATCTCCAACTTGCCTTGGTAGTGCGAGTGGAGCAAAAAAGATAGTCGCTTGTAAAAAAAAGTTTTAGCACTGTTGAGCAAATCGGCAGAAAATTCTTGCCGTAGCACTGCTTCTAGTTTGATATTCTCAGACAAAAATGACTCCTAATTGGATAATAATCCAGCTAAAATAAAACGAAAAAGTTTTCTTTCCGTTTTTGTGATTGAATAAATAAAAATATAAACCTTTCATTGCTGTAGAGAAAGTCAAAGTAATTAAAATATATTCGCTTATTTCTGTAGATGGTTTGGTAAACTCCTTGGCTAAAGAGACGATGAAAGGAGTGGAAGAGGTTATCCCAGAGCTAAAAGATAAAGCAAAAAATCCCAGTTGGTTGGCACTGGATTTGAAATGTTCTATGAGAATGGTGATAATTGTGAAGATGAGAGCAAAATTTAGAGCTGTTCTTAGCTCTAGCGGGTGAAATTTGGGCGAAATATTTGTAAGATTATTTTTGCTTCGTAAAAGTGTGCAAAGTCCGATACCAGATAAAAAATAGATAAGTATCTTCCACCAAAGTAAGTAGAAGAGATTAGGGTTAAAAATGAGGATGAAAAGAGCTATGCGAATATATGTAACACAAGCAGCCAGCAACGCTGCTCGAAGGCTTAAGTTGTAAGGGCAATCGCTTTCGTCCTTGCAGAGTTTGGCAAACGATATGGTGGAAGCGTTACCTGAGATGAAACCTCCAAAGAATGCACTGAAATTAAGCCCATATCTAGTGCCAAATTTTTTGATGAGAATGTAGGCAGAGAAGCTAATAAGACAGACGACGACCACTACCTCCCAGATAGATTTTGGATTTAAATTGTAGGGTGAAAAAGGTTTATCGGGAAGCAATGGATAAATAATCAGACAGATAAACAAAAATTTCAGAGTATCGATGATTTCGTAATGTTTTAGGCTATTTATTTGTTTTAGAAGCTCTTTTTTAAGGGAAAGTAAGCAGACGATGGACAAGGAAGCTACTATAGAGAGCCAGAGGACTCCTAGAGCCATAAAAACGCCCAGCAGGTAACACAGTACGCATGAGATGCTCCCCGTCCATCCGTAGGAGTTTAATTTGCTTTTTTGCAATTGATGAACGATTATTATAAGGCAAGCGACTATCAGACCGCAGGGGATGATAAGATTTATACCTATCTTGTGTAGTTCGCCACAGAGGAAGCCTAGTAAGCAAAGCAATGTGGTGGAGCGAATGCCTAGAGCTTGGCGTTTTTCGCGTTGTAATCTAGATATTTCGCGTTCTGCGCCGACTAAAAGTCCAATGCTAAGAGTTAAGATAAATCTTATAAAAAGGGTTAGATTTGCTTCCATTATCTTCCTATTTTTTTTGGCTCAGTTCATAAAGAGCTATTCCACAACAAATTCCGACATTTAGTGAGTTTTTCCAGCCTTGGAGTTCTATCTGATACACGCCATCGCAAAGTTGGAGCGTTTGCGGCTGTATGCCTAGGGCTTCATTGCCCATCACCAGTGCTGTGGGCTGGTCGAACTCGATGCTAGCTAGTGGCAGGGAGTTAGTTGTGGTCTCCAGTGCCAAGACCTTGTAGCCTGCTTTACGGCACTCTCCGATGGCTTGGAGGGTGGTCTGGCACTTTTGGCACTCTAGGTGTTGCCAGCAGCCCATGGAGGTCTTCTTTACCTTGTGGTTTCCCAGATCGGGGGTTACCCCGCAAAAGATGACCCTCTGGATGTGGAAGCACTCAGCAGTCCGCAAAATTGCCCCTACATTGAAAGCTGACCGCAGGTTGTCCAAAATCAAGACAAGCGGTAACTTAGGGTTGGTGCTGTCGCTTTTTTGCTCGTCTTTGCTCAGGATTTCCCAGTCTCTTTTGTATATCTGGTGCAGGTTTTCCAGCTTGGCTACACTCAGCAGGAACTTTTTCTGACTAGCAAAGCTCACTTGCGAAAAATCTTTGCCAGCTAAAGGTGCTAGCGAGCTAAATTCTGCTACCAGTTTCGTTCTGCTGGTGGTATCATTCCACTGTTTTTCTATTTTTTGTAGCAGGTCGAAAAGTTTTTTGTGTCGCTTTTCTGGAGTAAAAGAGCTAAATTTTTGAGGAGAAAAGCTCATCTGACTTAGCTGGCTTTTACAGTTTGAACATCATCTGCCAATAGGAAGGCACTGGCCAAATATCGGCTGGCAAAAGGTTCTCTAAGTTGTCTATCTCTTGGCGAAGTGTTTGCAAGGTTTCGTTTAGCTTTTCGGCACAAAGTTTGGCTTTTTGCTCATGGTCTTGCATTTGTTTCACCTCTTCCATCGCCAAGTTCAGCTTGCCAAGTTTTTCGTAGGCTATGCAGAAGTTTATGTTGATTTTATTTAAGATAGCAGACTGGGTTTTTTGCTCAACGCCAATCTTATCTAGGTCTTTAATAGAGCGGGCTAGCTTGCCGATGTAGTTCATAATCGCGGGCAAGTACTGAGTGTTAATCATCTTCTTGGCAGTGCGTGCCTCTATCAGAGCTTGCTTGTAATATCGCTGGTAATAGATTTCGGCTCGGGAGCTGAGCTCTTGCGGGGTGAGTATTCCCGTCTCTTCAAAGAGGGTTTCTGCCTTTTTCGTTTGGTATGCAGAGATAGCTTCAGCTGTGTTTTTCAGATACGGTAAGCCTAGCTTTTTGGCTCTTTGCAGGTATTGGTCTGAGTAGTTATCGCCGTTGAAGATAATTCTCTTCACCTTGGGGATGGTCTCTTGTAAGTATTTGTAAATCTCGCTGGTGGTGTCTTTGCAGGTGGAGAGCCTCTTGTTCAAAGAGGAGAGCTCTTGTGCCATTAGAGCGTTTAAGACGACATTGGGCATAGAGATGGAGGTGGAGGACGGTACCATCCTGAATTCGAACTTGTTGCCAGTGAAAGCCAGCGGTGATGTTCTGTTGCGGTCAGTGTTGTCTTTGGGTAGCTTGCTTAGAGTGTCCACACCCAGCTCTAGATAGCCCCCTTTCTTGCTCATAACGCTCAGCCCTTTTTCGATGTTCTCTAGCACTTCGCTCAGAGCTTCACCCAAAAACACTGAGATGATGGCAGGCGGAGCTTCGCTCCCACCTAGGCGATACTCGTTGCCCAGATTGGACGCTGATGCCCGAAGGAGGTCGGCGTGCTTGTCGAAACCTTTGAGTGCGGCGACCAAGAACACCAAGAAAAGCTGGTTTTTTTCGGGAGTAGCTCCCGGCTCGAAAAGGTTAATGCCCGTGTCTGTAACCAAAGACCAGTTGTTATGCTTGCCAGAGCCGTTCACATTTTGGTAAGGTTTTTCGTGTAGTAGGCAGACTAAATCGTGCTGAAGGGCAACTCTTTTCATCGTCTCCATCACCAGCTGGTTTTGGTCGGCAGCCAAGTTTGTTTGGCAATAGACAGACGCCAGCTCGAACTGGCTGGGGGCTACTTCGTTGTGCTTGGATTTGGCAGTGATGCCCATCTCCCACAGGCGAAAATCGAGGTCTTTCATAAAGTTGGCAACTCGGTCTTTGATTTGTCCGAAATAGTGGTCGTCCAGCTCTTGCCCTTTGGGGGCGTCTGCTCCGAAAATGGTGCGACCGCAGGTGATCAAATCCAGCCTCTTGGCAAAATATTTCTTATCAACCAAGAAGTACTCTTGTTCAGCTCCTACGCTGGGGGTAACCTTTTTTACATCTTGGTAACCGAGATTATGCAAGAGTCGGGTGGCTTCTTTGTTTACTGCCTGCATCGACCGTAGCAGGGGGGTCTTCTTGTCCAGAGCTTGCCCATTGTACGAGCAGAAAGCTGTGGGGATGCAGAGGGTAACTCCGGCGGTGTCCTCTTTGAGAAAAGCGGGAGAAGTGTAGTCCCAGCTGGTGTAGCCTCTAGCCTCGAAGGTGCTCCGCAAACCGCCAGAAGGGAAGCTGGAAGCATCAGGTTCGCCTTGGATTAGCTCTGCTCCCGAGAGGCTAAGCTCGATGCTGTTGCCTTTGTTGGTAGGGTTTATGAACGAGTCGTGCTTTTCAGCTGTAGAGCCAGTGAGCGGTTGAAACCAGTGAGTATAGTGGGTTGCTCCTTTCTCTACTGCCCAGTTTTTCATAGCCGTGGCAATTTTATCTGCCAGTGCTTTGGGCAGCCGTAAGTTCTCTTCTATGCAAAAAATAAACTGTCTAAAATCTTTGGCAGACAACCTTTTTCGTACCGAGAACCGATTGAAAACTTTTCTTCCGAAAATTTTTTTGATATCGCTCATCACTATCCCTTTTTCTTTTGAAGTGTAAGGTAATTTCTTAAATCTTAATCCAGATACTCTTTAAACTTGTCTTTGTTGTTTTTGATAAAATCAACAAGAAGCACTAGCATTACGGATAAGAAAAAGCAAGTAAAGAAAGTTACTAGCACGATAACCTTTTTGCTTTTCCATTTGCCTTCGAGTGCTTTTTTTCTCTTTTTTGCCTCTTTCTCTGTATCGCGGATGCTCAGCTCAGGGCGGGTAGCTTTGTCTAGCACCTTAATCTTGGAGTAGTCAAATATGGTGGTTTTTTCTATGCTGGATAAGGAGCTATTGAGTTGGCTGATAAGCGAGAGCAGGTTGTTGACATCTTCTTGAGTCTTCGCTTTCTCTATCTTGCTTTTCACCAGCTGGAGGTTTTTGCGGTAAGTCTCTACACTTTCTTTCTTGAGAGCTTTTTTCTGCTTGGTCTGTTCGATAATGTCCGCATAATCTTCACTGAGTACCTTTTGGATAGTGGCAGGAGCCAGATTTGCTACAGGCTCGACTAGCTCTTGATCAGGAGAGACCACAGATATGGCGATGTAGTTGGTAGGCGACTTTGGGTCATCGAAGCTAAACTGGAAATTTTCTAGCACAACCTTTGGGAACTTCCTTTGTATCTCGTATAAAAATTTCTCGCCAGCAACGATAGTTTTGAAAAGATTTATATAAGAGGTATTACCTTTCTCGCTTTCTTGGTAGGCGTCGATAGTTGTGGTCGCTTTGTAGAGATTTACCCTCTCCATCTTGAACATAGCAAAAGCTATCATTAGCAATGTCGGCAGTGCCGTCAGCAAGATAATCGTCCATTTTCTTTTCCATAGCTTGGCTACTATTTCTAAAAGATCTATTTCGTCCTCGTTTGGGGTTTGATAATTTACTCTATCTTTATTCATCATTTCTCCTATTATTTATCAAATTGTAAAAATTAACACTGCTACTCTTGGAAACATTACCCTTGGGTATCTCTAAAATGTCAACGATTTTTGTGTAACCAGCCAGACAAAATTCGATTTTATCCCCAGCAAAAACTTTTTCCGAAGGTTTTACCAGTTTTTCATTCACTTTTACCAAAGATTTTTGGCAAGCTTTTTGGGCGATTGATCTGGTTTTGGTCAAACATAGTTTGCTTAACAACGCATCGACTCTCATCCATTGTTGTTTTTCATTCATTTAGCCCCCGTTTGATGTACCAGTAATAGTTGTGAGTCTTGATACCATAATAGCTGAAAAAAGCGACCCCTTGGAAATCGTTGTTCAGAGTCAGCCGAATCTTGCTCAAAATCTCTCTGCCCGTGTAGTGGTTCTTCTCGTCCCAACTTCGCAGTCCTACCACGATTTTGTCTCTTTGTGGCAGCTCGCCGGCAAATTTCAGTTGCTTTTTAATAATCTTGTCTTCTTTGGCGTACGCCATTAGGTAAAGCTTGTCCACGATGCCTTTATCTAGCCAAGCTACCCAGTCTTGACTTCTGGTGTAGTAAGCGTCGTCGTAGTCGGCGAATACAGCTGCCGAAACCTTTATCTGCGGGTTGATTTTTTTTGCTCCACGGTAAACTTTTCCCACAAAGTTGGTGATGTTGTCCCTTTTGAACTCTTGGTAGTCGGAGTAATGGCTCTGGGCAAAAATCTGCATAGCCGCAGGGTTGTAACCGTACTCTTTGGCAGGATAGCGGATGTAGTCCATCTGGATGCCGTCCAGCTTGTAGTTGTTCACCACATCCATATAGATGTTGTACAGGTACTCCTGCACTTCGGGGATAGCAGGGTCGAAATAAGAACCCTCTTCGCAGTCGGGCTGCATTCTTTTGCCCTCTTGGTCGTAAGTAACCCAAAACGGGTAGGTCAAGTAAGGATGTTCTAGTCCGATGTTGTCTATCTTATTGCCCGTGATAACAAAGGTTGTCAGCCAAGCCACCAGCTTTAGCCCTCTTTGTGGGCAAGTCTTGCTCAGATAAGCCAGTGGGTCGAAATCGGTATTAGTCAGATTGTAGTGGCGAGGCTCTGGATTTAAAAAATCGCTATTGTGCTTGTTGGGGAAGTACAAGGCGTCCCCTCTGTAGCGAGCCTCGGCTATTATAGTGTTTATTCCGCAATACTCTGCTTTATCTAGCATGCGGTCGATGCTTTCTTTGGTTTGAATGTCCCAGGGTGTAGCCCAAACGGCTTTTTCTAGTCCAGACAGTTGTGAAAAAGCAACCAGAAAAAAAAGGAGAAAAATTTCTCCTTTCTTTAAGAATATTTTTGAGAGCATTGTGAGCGTACTTCTTACTCCCTAACCCTAAGTGGCATCAAAAGGAAACGAGAGCTAAAGTTTTCGTCCACTTGCTCTTGATTGTAGATAAGTATGGCTTCAGTTGAGCTTTTAAGGCAAATCTTGACATTCTCGCAGGTGATGACATTCAAAATTGAGAGCAAAAATTTGTAGTTGAGTGTAATATCCATCGGATCTGAGTCCATCTCGACAGCCTGCAACTCCTCGCTACCAAACCCTTTTTCGTCGTTGGAAGAGCTAAGCGTGATCCCCTCATCTTTTATAGACAGCAACACTCGGAAGTCGATATCAGAAGAAGCCAAAGATACCCGCTTGATAGCATCGCTAATCTCGTTTCGGTTCAGCACCAAGATGTTTTTGTTCTCAATCTGAAAAGCTCTCTTATAATCTGGAAACTCACCTTCTATCACATGGGAGAATATAGTGAAATTTTCGTAGTTGAAGACGATTCTGTTTTCCTCAAAAAGTACCTTGATATTGTTGCTTTTTTCATCTAGTATCTTGCTGATAAACAAGGTCGTCTTCACCGGCATTATCTTGCTGAGCTCTTTGGTAACGCTGAGGTTCTCTTTGATGGTAACTTCTGCTATCTTGCTAGCGTCTGTGGCGACCATCACTTGCCCTTGCGGTTTCAGTTGCCAAAAGATGCCGTTAAGCACGGGCGAGTTAATCCTATTGGAAACAGCAAAAGAGGTGTTTGAAATCATCTTGGTAAACATATCCATCTCAAACTCAATAGCTTTATCGAAATCGATTTTGGGAATGATAGGGAAAACAGAAAAATCTTCGATAATCGGTGTGGAGAACTTAGAATTTCCGCAGTTAATCTTCAATTTGCTTTCGTTTAGTTGGATGTAGATGGTGCTGCTAGGCAAAGCGGCGATGATGTCGCTAAAGTACTTTGCAGGGATTGCGGTTTTGCCAGACTCCAGCACATTTGCCTTGATCTTCGCCGTAACGGTAATCTCCATATCTGAGGCACTAATGGTTACTGTCTCGGTGTCTTGGTCGGCTTCCAATAGAAAAGTTGTCAAAATTGCCATAGCGTTCTTGCTAGGCACTACGGTTACCAAGTGGGCGATTTTGCTTGCGATATCTTTTTTCTCTATAGAGAATTTCATTTTGTCTCCTTACCTACAATCTTCAAAATACAAAAACCCTTAATGGTTTTTTTTAAAAAGGAACTTTCTTTATCTTAGAGTAAAACTATTAAAGGTTCTTCAACTAGAGAAGTATAAAGCTAAAATAATAGGCAAGAGGTTTAAGAACTAAGCTCAAAGCTCTTGCCTTATTTTAGAAATTTTGTGGCAATTACTTTACAGCGTCTTTCAAGCCTTTGCCAGCTTTGAAAGAAGGTACATCTCTTGCTGGAATAGTGATACTATCTCCAGTTTGTGGATTTCTGCCAGATCTTTCGGCTCTGTGTTTTACCGAAAAAGTTCCAAATCCAACCAAAGCAACTTTATCCTTTTTGCTCAAAGCGTTAGTAACGCTACCCAAAAAAGACGAAAGAGCGGCGGCGGCTTGCTTTTTGTTGATGTCAGCATCTTTTGCAATTTTGCTTACAATTTCTTCCCTTGTCATAATTTCTCCTTATGTGTAGATTGTTTTTTCATTGGCTAAATTGACTCTGCATTCTGTCAACAAAAAAAGTAATAAAATACTTAAATCAAGGTATTTACTATACTTTTGTCAGATTTTGCCTTTCTGTTATCTTCTTTATTTTCAAATGGTTAGCTAATTTGCACTAGTTGGAAACTTTTTCTAGTACAGACAGTGCCAAACTGCAAGCCTCTGTGTAGCCGTATGGGTGCATTCCGACACACAAAAGGCTCTCTTTTTGTTGTGCATTTGTAGTGAAGTTGGCAACGATTTTTGCGTTGCTACAAACAGATTTCAGCATCTTTGGGTCGTCGCCTATGTTGATGATATTTTTGCAACTTTTGGCTTCTTTGCCTAAGATTAAGCTCGCCTTTTGCATATTTGCCCAAGGCAGTTGCACTCTGATTTTATTCTTGGGACAACTCTCGCACACGAGCTCCAGCTCTTTTTTGCTTAGCATCTCAGGGTTTATCACCACGATAGCGTCTTTTACCTCTTTGCGTTTATTTAGCATCTTTTGCACATCGTCAAAGCTCTCGAGAGCGTTTTTGTGCAAGAAAGACTCTTTCTTGCTGTAGAGGTAGTATTTGCCTTGGAACAGTTTTCTTTGGCTCACGGAGTTGCACGCATCGTCTGTAGAGCCTAGATAGAAGACGGTGCTAGTAGCAAGCTGGGTAGCCTCTACAGGCTCTATATCGCTACAAATCTCCAGTTTTTGGCTGTTAGTAGTGGCGTAAGAGCTAAAAAGTGGCAAGTTGTACTTTTTGGCGATGCTTTGGGCTGCACTCAACGATTTTTTGTCTATGGCGTTTCCGATGGCTATAGCAAGGGAGTCGCCTTGGCTTAGTGTGTCTTTTAGCCATTGAGTGGCAGACTCTAAAGCTACCTCTTTGCCTTCCAAGAGAAACTTTTCTTGGGGTTGCTCGCAAAAGGCGAACTTCCCTTTTTTGCAGACGAGTCCCAATCCTTTGTCTTGGTCTGCGGTAACTCTGAGCACTGTGTCGTCTAACTTCTCTACCTTAATGTCGCAGGCATCAGCACAGCCGTAGCAGGTAGCTTGCAAGGTTTCTCCTTGCAGTGGTCCCTGATGTCCAGAGGTAACCTTTTCCGTGAGAGCACCCACTGGGCAAGCCTCTATGCACGCTCCGCAACTGATACAGCGAGAGAGCTTGAAGCCGTCGTTGAAGTCGGTTTGCACGATAGACGCAAAGCCACGGTTGGTGTAGCCTAAGGCACTTACTCCTTCTAGGTCTTGGCAAATCCGCACGCAACTACCGCACAAGATGCACTTGGCAGGGTCGTGAGCAAGGTAAGGGTGCGACTGGTCTGTGGGGTTGATGTCTATCTCGCCTTTGAAGCGGGTGCAGTCGGCAGAGTATATCTCTGCGTACTTTTTCAGCTTACACTCGCTGACATCCTGACAGCCACACTCCAAGCACCTTTCGGCCTCTTTGAGGGCAGTCTCGAGGTCTATCCCCTTTTCCACTTCATCCCAAGACTTTGTTCTCTCTTTGGGAGAGATCATCGGCATCTCGCTTTTGGGCAACGATTCTCTATCAGATAGGTAATTTTTAAGCTCTTTTTTGGACAGCAGGTCGGTTCTCTTGATGTAAAAGCCGAAATTGTCGTAAGCGTCTTTGGCAGTAACCTCTTGCCTTTGCAGATATTGGTGGATAGAGCGAGCTGCTAATTTGCCATCGGCGATAGCTTGGATAGCTATGCCGGGACCTCGGGCAGCATCACCTCCAGTAAAGATGCCTTCCACATTGGTGGCAAAGCTTGGTTGATATTTAATAGTTCCCCAGCTCTCCAAATCGACTCCGTCTAATCCTACAGGATCAACTTTTTGTCCGATAGCGGCGATTGCAATATCACAAACCAGTTCTTCTTGTTCGCCATTTTTGATAGGTCTTCTTCTGCCCGAATCGTCAGGCTCTCCGAGTTTCATCAAATCTAAAGTGATAGATTTTAATTTCCCTGCTTCTCCGTTAAACTTTTGCGGAGCACACAGCTCTTTTATCTCGATGTTCTCTTCTTTGGAGTCCACGATCTCGTTGTCGGCTGCGGGCATCTCTTTTTCTGTACGGCGATAAGCGATAATCACTTTGTCTGCTCCCAGACGCACGGATGAGCGAGCACAGTCGATAGCTGTGTTGCCACCACCGAGCACTACCACTGTCTTACCGCTGAAATCGAACTTTTCGCCTAGGTTTAGCTCTCGCAAGAAATCTACACCTTGCAAAGCCAAATCTTCGTTCTCGGCTCTAGCAGAAGAGCCGTTTTGAGCACCTGTGGCCAAGAAGATGGCGTCGTACTCTTTTTGCAAATCTTGGATGCTGAAATCTTTGCCTAAAGCTTGGTTGCAACGAAGCTCACTGCCGTAGCTCAGCAGATAGTCAATTTCTTGTCTAAGCAAATCTCTTGGCATACGATAAGCTGGGATGCCGTAACGCAACATTCCGCCTGGCTCGGGCAACTTTTCAAAAATAACAGGTGCGTGACCTTGTAAAGATAGATAATAAGCACAAGCGAGTCCGCCAGGTCCAGAGCCGATGACAGCCACTTTTTTACCACTAGAGTTTTCTTTATTTATTCGCAGAGGTCCACCATTGTTTCTTTCGTAATCGGTTGCAAATCTTTTCAACCAGTCGATAGCTACCTCAGAGTCGATGTTGTGCCTGCGACAAACATCTTCGCAAGGTCTGGCACACACTCGCCCGCAAACTAGTGGCAATGGGTTTTCCTCTCTTATCAGGCGGACAGCCTCTTTGTACATACCTCTAGAGATCATAGAGATGTATCCCGGGATATCCACTGTGCTGGGGCATTCCATTGTACACGGTGCGTAGCAATCGCCCAAGTGATTGGAAAGCAAAAGTTCCAAGTTCATCTTGCGAGTCGTCCTGATATCTTCGGAATCGGTAATAACTTCCATACCTTCTTGTATCTCTGTAGAACAAGATGGCGAAAATTTCCCTCTTTCACCTTTAACCTCTACAATACAGATAAAACAAGAAGTGTAAGGTTTTAGTCTTTGGTCATGGCAAAAAGTAGGAACAAAAATTTTGTTCTCTTTGCAAATTTCCAATACGGTTTGTCCTTGTGTGCCAACATAACTTTTCCCGTCGATAGTTAGATTGATTTTCATAATAGATATTCTCCCTAAAAATTATTAAAATGGTGGAGGTGGCGAGAGTCGAACTCGCGTCCAAAAGTCGACCGCTGCCGGGTCTACATACTTAGTTGTTTTAATTTAATCGGAGGTAAGGGAACAATCAACCTAGAGCCTTCGACGAGTCCTCTAAAAGCTTCACAAAAAGAGCGAGTACAGACTCTTCTTGCTACTTCGACCAAAAATGATGCCTCGGTTGTGAGAAAAGGTCAAAAGGTTTCTCACTGAAGCAGGCGCCTAATTAGGCAGCCATTGCGTAGTTATCGTTTCCGTCTACTTTTGTTTTGTCCAAACACTTTTACGGGATAGTTGAACATTGCCCGGTATGCACCGATAGTCGATTCAAACCTCTGTCTAAACCAGTTTCACCCCCTGGGTTTAATATAAGTTCTATTTCAAGTAGTAAAAAATCTTTTGTGGGGCTGTAGATTGTCAATACATTTTTCCGTTTTTAGCTTTCAGCTGGATTATACTTTTCTATAATCGCTGAGTGTTGGCTTTGCTGCAGTGTTGTGGTTTGCTGGATTTTGTCATTAGAGGTAATGGAGTTGGTGTGCTTTGCCCACTTTGCAAGTTTTTATCGCATATTGGCTGAGAATGGATTCCCGCTTTCGCGAGAATGAGGGGAGAAGAGCAAGAAGCACCCACCCTTTCCACCGTCATCCCGTGCTTGACACGGGATCTCGTTCTCTCACCTTTTCCCTCATTCCTGCGAAAGCAGGAATCCAAGGATGGGTTAGCGTTTGGCTTTTGCGTTGCCTTGCTAGGTTGCGGGTCGTAGCCCGCAATGACGAGGGTAGTGGGTTATCGCTCGCCCGCTTGCTTTGAGTCATCACTTGCCATTGTGTCTATACACCACCAGCCCTCATCCTCGCGGACGCGGGAATCCAACTGTCCCATCATCGTAGAGACGCGATTTGTCGCGTCTAAAAAAACACCAATGATTAACAGACGCCATAAATGGCGTCTCTACATTGGAGAAAGGCAATATCAACCAAAATCTGTCAAAGAGCTTGACAAATATCCCAACCCTTTATGCTGATTTTAGCAAAAAGGAAGGTGCTTATGCTAAAAGTAAAAAGATTTGTCTTGCTACTTGGTTACGAAACCAACACTTATTTGGTGTATGAACCACAGAGTCGCAAGGCGGTGATTATTGATCCCGCAGCAGAAGGCGAGCAGATAAGCCAGCTGATACAGGCAAAAGGGCTGGAGCTGAGCCACATCTTGCTCACACACGGACACTCCGACCACATTGGTGGCATCGGCTTCTTCAAGCAGCTTTACCCGCAAGCCAAGCTTCTCATCCATCAGGCGGACGCCCCGATGCTCACAGACGCCAGAGCCAACCTAAGTGCCTTCTTCGCTCAGGAGGTGGTCTGCCAGCCAGCAGACGCACACCTTGCTCATGAGCAGGTCATTACCATAGGCACAGAAGCTCTAAAGGTGCTACACACCCCGGGACACACCCAAGGCGGTGTCTGCTTCCTCAGCGAGCAGTTTTTGTTCTCGGGCGATACTTTGTTCGATAGGAGCGTCGGAAGGAGCGACTTACCCGGTGGCGACCACACACAGCTAATGGCGTCTATCCGCACACAGCTCTGGGGCTTGCCAGATGCCCTGCTGGTGTACCCGGGACACGGCTCTGCCACTACACTAGGCGAACAAAAGCGAGACAACCCTTACCTAAAGGAGATGAGATAGATTATGATAATAGCCATAGATGGTCCTGCCGCCTCTGGGAAAAGCACCACAGCCAAAGCAGTAGCCAAAGAATTGGGAATAAATTACATAGACACAGGGGCAATGTATCGAGCATGTGCCTTGAAGTTGCTCAAGATGGGCATAGAGCTCACAGACTCGCTTCTGCTGCAAGAGGTGGTCGGAGCTTTGCGGATAAGCTTTGCCGACAATGGACAGACGGTTTTCTTGGACGATGTGGATGTCAGTAGCTCCATCAGGGATGATGTCGTATCACAGGGGGCATCGCAGATAGCAACCATTGGTTTCGTTCGTCAGCGGATGACAGAGCTGCAGAGGGATATGGGCAATAAAGAGTCGGTAGTGATGGATGGCAGAGATATTGGCAGTGCTGTATTTCCAAAAGCCGACTTTAAGTTCTATCTGGTGGCTTCCGTGCAGACCAGAGCGGAGCGGAGATTTTTGGAAGCTAAAGCCAAAGGCGAATCGTTGAGTCTAGAAGAGATAAAAGCGAGCATCGCAGCAAGGGACAAAGCCGATATGGGTAGGGAAATCTCCCCGCTAATAAAAGCCGACGATGCTATAGAGATAGACACCTCGGGTCTGAGCATCGAACAGCAGGTGGCAAAAGTTTTAGAGGTCGTCCATCGGTTGAGCTACCTATGAAATTAACGACAACCAAGCCAACAGTGGAAGTCGCCGAGCATTCGGGCTTCTGCTACGGAGTAAAGAGAGCCATCGAGATGGCGCTGGACACCGCAGCAAAAGAGTCCACTCGCGTGGTAACAGTAGGACCGATTATTCACAATCCCCAGATGGTGCAAAATCTGGAAAGCTCGGGTGTCGATTGCCTAGCGAGCCTGCAAGAGGTGCAAGAGGGCGACTGTGTGGTGGTTCGTTCGCACGGCATGGTTAAACAGGAGTTAGACTATTTGCAAAAGAAGAAAGTCAAGATAGTAGACGCCACTTGCCCCAATGTAGGCAAGATACACCAGTTGGTCGAGCAAGGAAATTTGCAGGGAGAAGCGGTGGTTATCTTTGGTAACAAAGTGCATCCAGAGGTCGTTGCCATTAAATCTTATGCGGGGAAAAATTCGGTAGTAGCCAAAGATGTAAGTGAAATTCCAGCAGAGATTTTAGAAGCCAAAAGTGTACTTTTGGTTTCGCAAACTACACAAAATAAGAACTTTTTTGAGCAATTTAGGCAAAAACTGGCAAAAAATTGTAAGCATTTGCGTGTGGTGCATACTATATGTAACGCTACGCAAGTACGACAAAAAGCTACAGAAGAATTAGCAAAAAAAATGGATGTAATGATAGTAGTCGGTGGGCTAAACTCTGCCAACACCAAGACTTTGGCGAAGATTGCCTCCACTTACAGCAAAACATACCATCTGGAGACACCCGAAGATTTGCTCCCAGCGATGATAAGTGGTTTTAGAAAAATCGGCTTGACAGCGGGAGCTTCGACACCAAGTTGGATTATAAAAAGTACATTTGCTAAGATTAAAAGTCTGTGTTCATAAGACACTAAAGATAAGGTTTTAGCATAAAACAGGGGATAAAATGTCAAATAAAGAACAAATGCTGGCAATGATGGAAGAGTCGTTCGGTAAGATTAAGAAAGGAGAGATTGTTGACGGAACGGTTGTTAGCATTGATGAGAGCAATGTAGTCATAGACATCGGGTACAAATCCGAAGGCGTCATTTCTCTTAGCGAATTTAGTAATAATGTACCCAAAATAGGGGAACAAATAAAAGTTTACATCGTTTATATGGAAGACGCCTCGGGCAGGGTAAAGCTATCCAAGAAAGTTGCCGAGAAAGAAGAAGTTTTTCAAGGATTAGTGAAAGCTTACGAAGAAGGTAAACTGGTGCAGTTCCAAGTAAAGAAGCTGGTGAAGGGTGGCTATTTCGTAACTATCGAAGATTGCAACGCCTTTTTACCCGGCTCGCTGGTAGATGTTAAGCCTGTAAAGAATTTTAAGCAATATTTGGATCAAACCTTAGAAGGCAAGATTATTAGTATAGATAAAGAGAAAAAGAGCATCGTGGTTTCTCGCAAAGATTTTTTGATGGAAAAGGTCAACAAAGAGAAGATGGAGCTTTTTGAAAATCTGGGCGAAGGGGCAGAGGTAGACGGCGTGGTAAAAGGTATCACCGACTACGGTGCTTTTGTGGACATCGGCGGGTTCGATGGCTTATTGCACATCTCGGATATGAGCTGGTCAAACATCTCGCACCCATCAGTGCTTTTCAAGATTGGCGACAAGATAAGGGTAAAGATCTTGAAGATAGCTGCTGAGACAGGCAGAATATCTTTGGGTGTTAAGCAACTTTTGCCACACCCTTGGGAAAACATTGACCAAAAAGTTACCCAAGGCGACACCGTGAAAGGTGTGGTTACCAAGCTCACTTCCTATGGAGCGTTCATAGATTTGGAAGTGGGACTAAAAGGGTTCATCCACAAGTCGGAAATGTCTTGGACGAGGACTATCAATCACCCAGGGCAAATCCTTAGCGAAGGTCAACAGATAGAGGCTATCGTGCTGACTATCGACAAAGAGGAGAAGAAAATCTCTTTGGGACTGCGTCAGATGGAGATCAACCCGTGGTTGACTATCAATATGAAGTACGAAGTTGGGCAAGTTATCACAAGACCAATCAAATCTATCACCAGCTTTGGGATGTTCTTGGAGCTGGACGACGACATAGACGGGCTGGTGCATATAGCAGATGTTGCGTGGAGCAAGAGAATAGAAGACTTAAAGTCTGTGTACAAGATAGGGCAAGAGGTGCAAGTGAAGATACTGGATATCGACACGGACGCTTTCAAAATTTCTTTCGGCATCAAGCAGTTAGAAGAGAACCCTTGGGAAAAAGAGGATTTGCTCAAAAGTGGACAGAAAGTGCAAGGCGTGGTGCAAAAGGTTATCGAGAATAAAGGCGTGGTGCTAGATTTGGATTACGAAGGTTTTCAGTTCGAGGGGTTCTTGCCATACTCTTTCGTGAGTCTAGACCTAGGGCAACCTCTGGCAGAAAAGTACCCAGAAGGCTCGTCGCAAGAGCTTTTAATCTCCAAAGTTGACCGCAAAGGATGCAGAATTATCCTCAAGAGTACCGACCAATCTTTCCGTTCTCACGATATGTCGGAAGAAGAGCAACCCAAAGAGTCTTTTCACGAGCAACTGGACAACCTAGACTTAGACTAATTAACTTTAGATTTTAATCTAAATTAAGGTAATTATGCGAAAAAAAACTTTTAAGTATGGTGTTCATCCACCTGATTTTAAGAGTCTTAGTAGCGGATTTGCGATAGAAACTCCCGGACTTCCTTCTACAGTTACTCTGTTCCTAAACCAACATCTGGGCAAGCCAGCTATCCCGTTGGTGCGTGTGGGCGATAGTGTGAAAACTGGAGAGCTGATAGCCAAACAAGACGGCTTTATCTCTGCTAATGTCCACTCCTCTGTTACTGGTCAGGTGGAAGCTATCGACCAGTTTCCAGACCCTAGTGGCAAGTTGAGCGAAGCTATCCGCATCAAGGCTGAGAAAGAGGACGACTGGGTGGAGCTTAGCGACGACGAGCGATATCTGGAACTGGACAATCAAGAGTTAATCAAGCGAATACAAGACGCTGGAGTGGTAGGGATGGGTGGAGCTGGCTTCCCCTGCTATGTGAAGATGCTGAGCAAAGACATCGACACAGTTATCCTCAACGGCGTAGAGTGCGAGCCTTACATCACCTCCGATTATCGTTTGATGCTGGAGAAAGGTGAGCAAGTCATCGCGGGGATGAAAATATTTATGAAAATCCTTGGTGCTAAAAAAGGCATCATAGGGATAGAAGAGAACAAGCCCAAAGCTATCAAGGCGTTGCACTCATTGCTGGTGGGTCAAGACGATATTAGCGTGCAACCGCTGGAGCTGAAGTACCCGCAAGGAGCGGAGAAACAGCTGATAATGGCTTGCTTGGAGCGGGAAGTCCCCAATCAGGGTGGACTGCCTGCCGATGTAGGCGTGGTGGTGCAAAATGTGGCAACTGCGGTGGCAGCTTATCAAGCTGTGCGTTACCGTAAGCCTCTGATAGAGCGAGTGGTTACTGTAACAGGCTCTGCCGTGCGAAACCCGAAAAACTTTTTCGTTCGCCTTGGTGTGAGCTTCGAGTACCTGCTGGAAGAGGCAAAAGGTCTGATAGCTCCTATATCCAAGGTTGTCTCTGGTGGACCGATGATGGGCTTTGCCGTTAGTGGTTTGCAGGCGAGTATGAGCAAGACAACCTCGGCGTTGGTCTTCCTGCGGGAATCGGAAACTGTCTGCCAAGAAGAGAGTGCTTGCATTAGCTGTGCTCGCTGTGTGGATGTTTGCCCCTTGTATCTATTGCCTAGGATGATAGTAAACTCTGCCAAACACCAGCTGTGGGACAAAGCCAAAAAGAGCGGAGCGTTAGATTGCTTGCGTTGTGGCAGTTGTGCCTATGTTTGCCCTGCTCACATCAAGATGGTGCAGTGGATAGATTTGGCAAAAGCTAAACTAACCGAAGAAGCTCTCAAGGAGAAAAAGGTATGAAGCTAGTAGTAAGTGCAGCTCCCCACATTCACGACGAGCTTACTGTCAGAGCGATAATGTGGAATGTCGTGCTGGCTCTGTTGCCAGCTTGGGGCTTTTCCATATACTATTTCGGAGCTCAAGCGTTGCTCCTTACCCTCTATGGTGTGCTCTCTGCTGCGCTTTGCGAGTACCTCATCCAGCGATTTCGCAAGATGCCCGTAAGCGTTAGCGACGGCAGTGCGGTGGTGGCAGGTATGCTGGTTGCTTTCAACATCCCAGTGTCAGCTCCGTGGTGGATACCCGTGGTGGGCAGTGTCTTTGCTATGTGCGTCGGCAAGCACGCATTTGGTGGTCTGGGACACAATATCCTCAATCCAGCCTTGCTGGCACGAGCGTTCTTGATGGCTTCGTGGCCTACGGCGATGACCAACTGGAGTAAGACAACTCTGGGTTCTATCAGTGGAATGGCAGGAGTCAGCGTAGATTTAGCCTCAGCCAAAGCTAAGATGCTGGTCAGCAGTGCCACACCTTTGGGAGTGGTCAAGTATCTGCGAGACCAGAACTTCGTGGACGGACTAGGCGTAACTGCCGAGCAGGGGCGAGAAGTAGCCCAAATGCTTATCGGCAAGCTCTCTAGCTTCGAGGTGGTGCAGAACCTTTTCTGGGGCAACTGTGGCGGTGTAATCGGCGAGACCTCCGTGATAGCATTGCTATTAGGGGCTGGCTGGCTAGCGTACAGGCATATTATAGAATGGCGAATACCATCGTGCTATATCTTGACAGTGTTCGTCCTCACCTACATTTTTGGCGGTATAGACGGAATATTCTCCGTCTCCATATTGTTTGCCATCTCACAGGTTTTTGCAGGTGGTCTGGTGCTAGGGGCGTTCTTTATGGCTACAGATATGGTAACCTCGCCTTGCACCCGCAGAGGCAGGGTAATCTTTGGTATTGGCTGTGGTGTGCTGACTGTCCTAATAAGGCTTAAAGGTGGCTATCCCGAGGGCGTCTGCTACTCGATATTGCTGATGAACCTAGCCGTGCCTCTGATAGACAGGTGGACGACGCCGAGGTTTTTCGGAGCTTCCACCAAAAGGAGTGCTAAAAGATGAAATATTACTTGAAACTTTCTGGGATACTCTTATTGATTTGCGTGGCAGCCAGTGGAACATTGGCTTTTGTGAATAAGAAAACCGCTCCTATCATCCAAGGCATAGCCACTCAAGAGCAGCAGTCGGCGATGCTCTTTGTGTTGCCCAGTGCAAAAACTTTTAGCAAACAAACCGCAGGAGAGTTCTCGTACTTTTTAGCAAAAAACGAAAACGATACCATCATCGGCTATGTGTTTATTGCCAGCGAATACGGCTACTCTAGCGATGTCAAGACGGTCGTCGGCTTGAAAAAAGATTTCTCGGTGAACAGCATCAAAATCATCGCTCAAGCAGAAACCCCCGGTCTGGGTGCTAATTGCGAAAAAAGGCAGTGGCAAGACCAGTTCGAGGGCAAGAAGTTTTCCCAAATCGCCGTGGAAAAAGACGGCGGACAAATTGTGAGTATCACAGGTTCGACCATCACCAGCAGAGCCGTAGCCAGCTCTATCAGTGCGGGGATAAAGTTGTTGGAAGCTGCCGTGGTGCAAGAGGGAGGCAACAAATGAGCCTCAAAGAGAACCTTTTAAAGGGATTTGTCAAAGAGAACCCTGTGTTCATCATGGCTCTCGGGCTTTGTCCGACTTTGGCAGTCAGCTCCTCGCTGAGCAACTCTCTGGGAATGGGACTTGCCTCTATGTCTGTGCTACTTGGCTCAAATGTCATCATCTCACTTATCAAAAACTGGATACCAGCCAAAGTCCGCATCCCTTGCTACATAGTGGTTATAGCCTCTTTTGTATCGGTGATAGATATGCTGATGCACGCTTTTTTGCCCGCTTTGCACAAGAGCCTTGGGCTTTTTATCCCGCTGATAGTAGTAAACTGCCTTATATTGGGGCGTGCTGAGGCTTTTGCCTCCAAAAATGGCGTGCTGGATAGTCTCATCGACGCTGTCTCTATGGGGCTTGGCTTCACCTTTGCTTTATCCGTCTTGGGCATCATCCGCGAGCTACTCGGCTCTGGCAAGGTTCTGGGGTTTCAGATAATGCCCGATGCTTACCAGCCGATGCTCATAGCGATTTTGGCACCGGGTGCTTTCATCACGCTGGGCTTCATTATGGGCTTTATCAACCTTGTGCAAAAAAAGGAGCAATAGAGTATGGATATTTTGTATAAGCTACTTTTCATCTCGATCTCTACCGTCTTTGTAAACAACTTTGTCCTTATGCGATTTTTGGGGCTTTGCCCTTACATCGGCGTGTCTCGCAAGCTTGACTCGGCTCTGGGGATGGGCATGGCTGTCATCTTCGTGATGAGCATGGCATCGTGCATCACTTATCTTATCCAGTACTACCTTCTGGTGCCTTTTGGGCTGGAGTACCTGCAAACCATAGCGTTCATCCTCACTATTGCCTCTCTGGTGCAATTTTTGGAGATGGCTATCGCCAAGTTCGCTCCAGCACTCTATAAAGCACTTGGTGTGTTCTTGCCGCTTATCACCACCAACTGTGCCGTGCTGGGTGTGGCTATCTTGAACATCCAGTCATCATGGGCAGATGGCACACCTTTCAACTTCATTGAGTCCGTTTTGCAAGGGTTCTTCGCTGGAATAGGCTTTACCCTAGTGCTAGTGCTGATGGCAGGCATTAGAGAAAGGTTAGATTACGCTGATGTGCCAGATTCGCTCAAAGGCATGCCCATCGCTTTCATCGTGGCAGGCTGTATGGCTTTGGCGTTTCTTGGTTTTGCTGGCTTTAAGATTTAGCTCTAGTTTTTTTTAAGAAGGGAATTATGGAATTTTTGTTATATCCTGTGCTGATTATCGGTGGCTTGGGCGTCTTTTATGGGCTCATCTTGGCTTTTGCCTCCCTGAAGTTCAAAGTGGAGATAGACCCCAAGATAGAGCAAGTGCTAGAGGCAACTCCGGGTGCAAACTGTGGTGCTTGTGGCTATCCCGGCTGTGCTGCTTACGCTCAGGCGATTGTCGAACAGGGCGAAGAGACAAACAAGTGCATCCCCGGTGGTGCGGATATGGTCAAGAAAGTGTCCGCCATAATGGGCGTGAGTGCCAAGCTCAAGGTCAAAGAGGTGGCAGTAATCCTTTGCTCCTCGGGTGGCACAGACCGCACGAACACTGCCTACAATTACCGCGGTGTGAACCATTGCAAGGTGATGGAAACCGTAGGCACTGGGGTCAACAGCTGTATCTATGGGTGCTTGGGTGGCAACAGCTGTGTAGATGTTTGCCCCTTCGATGCCATCGATCTGGACGAGTGCGGCAATAAGAGCGTAGATAAAGACAAATGCACTGGTTGTGGAGCTTGTGTGCGGGAATGCCCACGAGATTTGATAATCTTAGCCCCTGCCAGTAAACAGGTGCATATCCTTTGCAGTAGCCACGAAAAAGGCGTGATAGCCAAAGCTAACTGCGGTGCTGTGGCGTGCATCGGCTGTAAACTTTGCCAAAAAAAATGCCCAGTGGACGCCATAAGAGTCGAAGACAACTTAGCCAAGATAGACTACAGCAAATGCGTCTCTTGTGGGCTGTGTGCCAGCGTATGTCCCACAGGCGTGATAGTCGACCAAAAATCCAAGCGAGGCAAAGCAAAAATCACGGATGAGTGTATAGGTTGCACGCTGTGTAGCAAAGTCTGCCCGACTGACGCTATATCGGGGTCTCTCAAGCAGATGCACAAAGTCGACCAAGCCAAATGCATCGGCTGTGAGGCGTGCGTGGACAAATGCCCCAAAGACGCCATAGACATAGAGCTATTTGACTAATCTTACCAGTTTTGTTGATAGACCTTGAGGACGACTATAAAACTCTTTAAGGTCTTTTTTTTTAAGGGAAGTAGGAGAAATTTATGAGTTTGAAAAAAGAGCTAGGATTTTGGGACATTTTTTGTGTCTCTTCTGGGGCGATGATTAGCTCGGGACTGTTTATCTTGCCAGCCATAGCTTACTCTCTGTGTGGCAAGAGTGTCTTCGTGGCTTACCTTTTGGCAGGCGTTTTGGTGCTTCCTTCGCTTTTTTCCAAGGCGGAGCTAGCCACGGCGATGCCCAAATCGGGCGGCGACTACTTTCATATCGATAGGAGCTTAGGACCTATAGCTGGCACTCTCTCGGGGATGGCAGCATGGTTCTCGCTTAGCTTCAAGAGTGCTTTTGCCCTTTTGGGGATTGGAGCTTTCGTGCGGATATTCTTGCCCGATTTCTCGATGTGGCAGATAAAGCTGGTGGCAGTAGCTTTTTGCATCATATTTATGATGCTCAATATCTGCAGTGCCAAGCACGCTGGCAGATTGCAAATCGCCTTGGTCTTGTTCTTGCTGGGGATTTTGTGCTATTTTGTGGCTCTGGGTTTGCCGAGCGTAGACTACTCCTTTTATGCATTTGATAAAGACTTTTTCCCGCCACACAGGGTTCTCTTGGGCACTGTAGGGATGATTTTTGTCTCTTACGGAGGTCTGACAAAATCCGTAAGCGTCGCTGAGGAGACGAAAAATGTTTCTTTCAATCTACCCTTTGGGATGATTTCTGCTTTTTTGGTGGTTACTGTGTTTTATTTTTTGGTGGTTTTCATCACAGTGGGAGTGTTGCAAGACGATATGCTAAAATCTGGCTTGCCCACACTCACGCCCATCTCCGATGCGGCTAGTGTCTTTATGGGTCCAGCAGGTGGTATGCTCTTGGCAGTGGCAGCTCTTTTGGCTTTCATCTCCACAGGCAATGCCGGCATCTTGGCAGCCTCTCGCACACCCATGGCGATGGCAAAAGACAAGCTCTTACCCAAAAGTTTTGCCACGCTGGCTGGCAAAGGGCAAACGCCAGTGGTCTCCATCGTTGCCACCTCCTTGTTTATGATAACGGTTATTCTCTCTTTGGAGCTTGAGATGCTAATCAAAACTGCCTCAACCTTGAAAATTTTACTCTTTGCTACCTCTAATATAGTTTTGATAGTGATGCGAGAGAGCCGGATGAGTAACTATCGACCCAAGTTCAAAGCCCCTTTCTACCCTTGGCTACAAATCTTCGGACTCATCGCCTACGCTTTGCTCATCTTCGAGATGGGCATCGCCCCTTTGAGCATCTCCTTGGGCTTCATTGCCCTGAGCTTGCTCTGGTATTGGAGTTACGGCAAGCGGCACACAGATAGAGCTTATGTCTTGCAAAACATCGTGGACAGGATTATCGGCAAGAAGTTGCGAAGCAAAAACTTCTCCGAGGAGCTTAGAAACATCCTCTTGCAGCGGGAAGAGATAATCACCGACTTCTTCGACGAAACGGTGTTGCGAGCAAGCGTCGTGGACATTCCTACATCTGTAACTCAAAAAACCGCATTGGAGCTGATAAGTCAGAAACTCTCGCAGAAACTGGGGGCAGACAAAAGTTACTATCTAAAGAAGTTAGAAGAGCGGGAAAAGGTGGGTAGCACCCTGCTCAGCCCTTTTCTGGCAATCCCGCACATCATATTGGACGGCGAAAAACTTTTCGAGCTGGTTATCGTTCGCTGTCGGCAGGGCATAGATTTTGGCGATGGTCAAGCCAGCGTGCAAGCGGTTTTTGCTCTGGCAGGCACTATGGATATGCGGATTTATCATCTAAAGGCACTAGCGGCTCTGGCACAAATCGTGCAAAACAGCTCCTTTGAGCAAAGATGGATGCGAGCCACCACCGAGTCCGATTTGCAAGATGTCCTGATTTTGGCATCCCGCAGGAGGTAACTTGAAAAAGATAATCCTCTTCATCCTCTGCTTTCCTTCGCTACTGCTGGGAGCTTTTTGGAACTGGGAGTACATCTCCAGCGAGCATTTCCAAGGCTATTACCAAAAGCCCAACAAACGACAGGCGATAAAGGGGCTTTATTTCTTGGAAAAGTACAAAAGCAAAGTGGACTCCCTGACAGGCTTTAGTGGCACAGGAGCTTTCAATCTGGGCTACCATTTTTTGGGAATCCCTAAGCTATTTACAAACCAGCAGATAACGCAAAAAATTCCCATTGTGTTCCAAGATGTCGGACAAGCCAACGGCTATGCAAATCCGCTCAAGCCAAAAATTTCGTTATTCGCAAACAAACTGCGGTCAGACCAGTTCGTGTGGGGGCAGAGCTGGTATCGAGTAGTGGGAGTGCACGAGTACACGCACATCGCCCAGATGTCCGCTCGGCAGGGCAACATCTTGGCAGCCATCTTGGGCAACTGGGTCAGCCCCAACATCTATCAACCCCTCTGGTTACTAGAGGGCTACACCGTGCACAGCGAGTCGCAGATAGCCACCAACGAGGGCAGACTGAGCAACGGCATTTACTCTGCAGTCGCTGGATCGCAAAAGTTTTTTGGCACCACGCCTAGCCTCACACAGCTAACCTTCTACGATAGTAACAACTTCCCCGCATCGGCAAGCTACCTCTACGGTGGGCTACTGGTCGATTACCTAGCCAAAACCTACGGCAGGCAACGACTTGCCGAGTACGCCCGCAGAGTGGACGACCAAGGCTTGCTGGGGCTCTTCAACATCATACTGCCCTCATTCTTTATGGACGCCGTCGCTCAGAATGTCTTTGGGGCAAACTTTGCCACACTCTACCAGCGGGCGATAGACCAGCTACCAGCACTTTGCACCGACCCGAGCAAAGAGCTACCAGCAATCCCAGAAGGCAATGTGCTGGAATATCTGGCACAAGACGGCATCTGCTATTACACCTTAGAAGAGCACACCACCAGCGGTGTCCCCATCGCAGGGCTCTATCGCTGGGCAGAGGGCAACTCCGAGCGACTGAGAAGTATGCTCTGCACAGGAGATTACTCTTTTCAGCTGCAAGGCAACCAGCTCTACTACAGGAAGCCCGTCTTGCGGACAGGCTTTGCCAACATCGATCAGATGGGCTCTGGCGTGCGACGAGAGCTATATGCACTGGACTTGCAAACAGGTAAGCAGACAAGGCTAGTAAAGAACTCAGTGCAAAGTTTCTTTGTGGACTCCCTGCAATGCATCTATTACACTGTAGATAAGGCAGATAGCTATGGGAGCGAGCTTTACCAAAAGCAAGCTGGCGACGAGCCGAAGTTGCTCCTGACCAGCCACAAATATATCTCACAGACCATCCGCGATGGGCAATCGTTTGTCTTCACTGCCAAAGCGGAGCTAGGCTCTATCGGACTATACAGCTGGGAGTTAGGGCAATCAGAGCTTACCCCGCTACTCAACTCGCCATGGACAGAGGCAGACGCCTTGCTCGACGGGCATCACCTGCTCTACACCGCCAACTACGGCGGGCGACTAGCAGGCTACCGCTACACCCGCAACGACAAGAGTAGCACAGGCATAGTGCAGAGAGTTACCTCTGCCGAGTTCGCCCACTCTGTGAGCATAGACAGGGATCTGGTCTACTATCTAGGTTTAGGTAAAGACGGCTATCGCCTGTGCCGAGACACCATCGCCAGCGAAAGCTACACACCCCCAGCAGACGAGCCAGAGCAAGAGTTCTCTTGCCAAGAGTTGCACTACACACAGCATGGCAACGCTGCTTTGCGGAACTTGGCGTCTATCATCGTGCCAGATGCCCGCATATCGCCTGTCTTTCAGTACGGCACGGACATCTTGGGCACTACCCAGTATATGTTTAGCGTAGCAGACGGTTGGAGTCTCAACGCCATTACCACCATCTTTGACCCACTTATCTTCAATATCTTTTGCCAAAACAGCGACAACTTTTTATTACAAGCGTATCTGCCTGTGTACAGCTCGTTGGCTTTTGGGCTGAAGAATATTTACCTGCTAGGTGGCTACGAGTACGATGAAAGTTTGCAAAGCGAAGAAGAGTGGTTTGCGGGGCTGAATTTGGTGTTCAACTTCCCCCGCGACTATCTGAGCCTAACTGCCAAATACGACAACCAAGAGCAAGTCGATGGCGAGCTGGACTACGCCCACTATTTTTCGCTTGCTCAGATAGTGCTAAAGGCACAGGCGTGCAAGCTGGGCGATGATAATCTAGCGTGGTCAGAGAAAGAAAAATTAGCTTACCTTTATTATCTGCACAGGTTTTGGCGAATTGACAAAGGGTTTCGGACACCGAGCATCTTCATCCGAGACCTAGCGATAAAGTTTTTTGGTGAGTACGATAGAGCCGAGCTCGCCCAGCATACGCACGAGCAAGACACAAAGTTCGGTGTGGGGCTAGTGCCCAGAGTACTGAGCTTGCAAGGTAATTTATTGGGAGAATTAGAAATGGGTGCTCGCTGGCAAAAAGAGGACGAGCACTCAGACTACCAGCCAGAGTTTTACACCAAGCTAGTTTTTAGTTACTAAAGGGGGGAGAATGAAAAGTTTTCGTAAAGAGTTGCAATTTACTGTGAAAGGTAGGCGAGGATATATCAACATAACTCCAGAAGTGGAAGAAGCTCTGCAAGAGAGCGACATTAGAGAAGGGCTTTGCCTTGTCAATGCGATGCATATCACAGCGAGCGTCTACATTAACGACGATGAGCCGGGATTACTGCAAGACTACGACCGCTGGCTGGAGAAGCTCGCACCGCACGAGCCAGTCGATCACTACGCTCACAACGACTACGAGGATAACGGCGATGCTCATTGCAAAAGACAGATAATGGGCAGAGAGGTGGTAGTGGCGATAACAGGGGGCAAGTTAGACTTCGGACCTTGGGAGCAGATATTTTATGGCGAGTTCGACGGCAATCGTCCCAAACGGGTGCTGATAAAGATAATCGGGGAGTAGATAGTTGAAAAAAATCTTAGTCGTCCGCTTTAGCTCCATAGGAGATGTCATCATAACCACGCCCATACTCAAGAGCCTCAGAGGGCGATACCCAGAGGCACAAATCGATTACCTGACTAAGCACCAGTTTGTCTGCCTGATCCAGCACAATCCCGACCTAGACCACGCCATTGGTTACAACCCAGCGGTAATGAGCCTAAAAAGTCTCAAGAAGCAGTTACAAGCCGAAGGTTACGACTTGCTCATCGACCTGCACAATAGCTTGCGTACCCGCTACTTGCGGGTAGGACTGGCATCTACTACGATGGTCTACGGCAAGCCTTACCTGCGTCGCTGGCTGCTCACCAGATTTGGCGTGAACCTCTTACGACACGCCAAGCCCATCTACCAGCGGTACTATCAGGCTTGCTCTGGCTTGGGTTTGCAGGAGCATTGTAACTATTTCGTTCACTTCTCGTCTTGCGATGCTCAAAGCGTGGCGAATTACACCAGTGGCAAGAAGCCCATACTGATTTCGCTCTCGGCAGCACACGCCACTAAAAAATGGTCAGTAGAGAATTTTGCTCAGCTAATCGACAAATTACCAGATGAGCAGATTATAATTTTGGGCGGAGAAAAAGAAAAACAAGAGGCTGATGATTTGAAAAAGCTATGTGTAAATTCAGACAAGATTATAGATTTGAGTGGTGAATTAAACCTTTTGCAAACAGCTGCTTTGATGAAAAACGCTAAACTTTTGCTTTGCCACGATAGTGGATTGTTGCATCTGGCACAGTCGCAATTATTACCTTGCGTAGCGATTTTTGGGTGCACCACTAGGGATCTTGGTTTTTTCCCCATTAGAGATAACTGCCAAGTTGTGCAGGTGGAGCTAAGTTGCCGTCCTTGCACTGCCAAAGGTTTGCCAGATTGTCCTCGTGGGCATTTCAATTGTATGCGACAAATTATGCCAGATATGGTGTTGCACGAGGTAAAAAAGCTCTTATGAAATGGTTGTACAATTACTTGTTTCTGCCGATAGTTTTGGCACTGCTCCCTTTTGCCAAAATTTTCAGCAAAAAGCTCTCTGTGGGTCTTAAAGCTCGTAAAAACTTGTTTACTAACTTAGAACAAAATCTGTGCAAATTTCCTCCACAAGCTCCGCGGATATTAGTGCATAGTACATCTGTGGGGGAGTGGCTACAAGCAGAGCCAATAGTTGCAGAGCTAAAGAAAAAGCATCCTAAACTGATTGTTATTGCTAGCTTCTTCTCTCCATCTGGTTTTGATTTTGTGGGTGTAGACCACCAGCTGATAGATGTCAAAACTTATCTGCCATTGGATACTAGAGCAAACGCAAAAAAATTCTTTGCTTTGGTTAACCCCAAGTTTTGGCTAATCTCAAAGCTGGATGTGTGGGCAAACCACCTCTGGCAAGCCAAGAAAGCGGGCATCAAGGTGTTCCTCAGCTGTGCCACGCTCAGCAAACTTTCCAAGCGAGACAAGGGGCTGTCAGCCTTTTTCCACAAAAGATTGTACGCTAATATCGACGCAATGTTCCCCATCTCGGCAGAAGACAAAACCCGCCTTGCCAAGCTGTATCGAGGCAAGATGGTCGTCTGTGGGGACACCAAGCACGATTTGGTGGTTTCTGCTTCGAGTAAAGAGTTTTCCACGCCACTGTGTTATTCCGCAGAAGATATCGTATTCATTGCAGGCAGTCTTTGGACACAAGGAGCACAGGTCTTGTCTCCGGCATTGCAAGAGCTTTTACTAAAATTTCCGAGGTTCAAAGTCATCTTAGCACCTCATAACCTACAACTTGTTCCACAGTTTTTAACAGAGTTTGCAGGCAGTGTGTGCTATTCTCAACTTAAAAAAGACGCTTCACCACAAGTGGTGGTGGTGGACAGCATCGGGCAATTAGCGGGGCTTTATAGATTTGCTCATATAGCGTATGTCGGTGGAGGCTTTGCTCACTACGGTCTGCATAATGTTGTGGAAGCGGCAGTGTTCGCACCCTTGCTACTCTTTGGTGGCAACTTCCATAGTTCCTACGAGGCAGAGCAATTGGTGCAAGCGAGGGCAGCCACAGTCATCAGCGACACCCAGCAGGTGCTGGCTCTGCTCACGGAGTTTATGCTCGATAGACAAAAGTTCGCTCTGCAAAGGCAGACCTGTGGCGAGTTCGTCCGCAAAAACCAAGGAGCTACGCAGAAGATAGTCAGGGGGATTTTGGCAGAAATGGGTGGAAGAGGAATTTTATAAAGATTTGTGCTTAAGTTATTTTTTTCTGTTTTTTTTCTAAAATTTCGTTAGGATTTTGTAATTCGCTTGCATTTTTAGACGAAATTAGACTTTTGCCTGTTTGCTTTTCTAAAGTTACTCTAGCTTGCTTTGCTACATTCCCACCTTTTTGGGCAACTTTTTTACTTTCTGACAAACCTTTTGGCTTTTGTTTTTTGGAAATTTCGCTCGTAGAAGCTTCTGCCAGCATATTCAGCAAGAGTTCAAGGTTGCTCATATTATCTCTTAAATTTTCCTTTTTGAGTTTTTTGTAATCTTTGTATTGTTTGACGGTTTTCCCTGACCAAGTTTTGGTAATCTCGTCAGTTAAGATAGCGTATTCAAGACCTTCTTGTATCCCTCTTTCTTTCCATTCATCTGTGAGATCTTTGCGTACTTCGATACTTTTAAGTCTTTGGTTTATCCAGTTTTTTGAGTATCCTTTTTTAAGATATGTTTGCATCGCTCTGTCAAAAGCAAGCTCGGGATCTTCAGTTTCTTCAATCCTTTCATAGCCAACTTTTGCTAGCCAAACCTTAAAAGGTTCAGCCTTTGGCGAAGGTATAGATTGTATAAGCCTTAAAATATTTTCGGTATCCAAAACATCTGTTTTGTAAAACTTACCATCTGAAGACATCATTTTCAGTTGACTACAATTTGTAGCCAACTGGCTACCTTCTTTTTTTAGTCTTGTTTTAAGGACACTCCAATATTTTCTAGGATTTGCACTTTCTGTCAGGATTGCGATAATATCCACAACAGAAAAAAACCAAAGCTCTTTTTTATCGTCCCAATGGCGACGAACCTCTTTTTTATTAAATAGAATTATAGATTTTTCTTTTTTCATAATCATTATCCTTTTCGATAAGATGAAACTTTTATAGAAGAGTTTTTTTGTCTGAAATAAGTCAAGAAATTTGTGTGTCCAAAAAAACCATTGACAAAACTTTTGCAACTTTATTTTGTGCATATGCACACACAGAAGATAAGGAGTGTAAATGACAAGAAATCGCAAGATGCGTAATTGCAGATATTTGGGGAACGATAGAGTGTTTAAACCTTTGGGTATACCTCGCTGTGAGTTGAGCGAGGTTATCATCAGCTCGGAAGAGCTAGAGGCTTTGCGTCTGTGCAACTACGAAGGTTTTAGCCAGATAGAGGCTGCCGAGAAGATGCATATTTCTAGAGGTTCTTTACAGCGAGATTTGGCATCTGGAGCGAAAAAGATATTAGAGGCGATTTTGCACAATAAGATGTTGATAGTTAAGGGAGAGGAAGCTGATGGAACAAGATAGAGCCAAGCAAATGGCACAACAAGACAAAAAAATAAAAGAGACCTTATCAAAGATAGAGCATAAAGTGGTGGTAATGAGTGGTAAAGGCGGTGTGGGGAAGTCCACTGTAACCAGCAACATCGCTTATGGACTTGCCCAGAAAGGTTACAAAGTGGGTATCTTGGACGCAGACCTGCATGGACCGAACATCCCCGTGATGTTTGGCGGACACGGCAAATATCCGCAAGAGCCGGGCAAGCCTTATCGAGTAAACGAAAATCTGGTAATCGTTTCTTTAAGCTTCTACTCGCAAAATGTCAACGACCCTGCCGTCTGGCGAGGACCTGCCAAGATAGGCGTAATTCGTCAATTGCTCTCGGACATCAATTGGGGGAAGCTCGACTACCTCTTGATCGACCTACCTCCCGGCACAGGCGATGAGCCTTTGACCATCGCTCAGACCATCACCGATTGCGACGGATGCGTGATAGTTACCACGCCACAAGAGGTGGCTCTGGCAGACACCCGCAAATCTATCGGCTTTGCAGGACTTTTGCAGATGAAAGTGCTGGGGCTTGTCGAAAATATGAGCGGGTTTGTGTGTCCGCATTGTGGCAAGCAGACAGACATCTTTTACAGCGGAGGCGGAGAAAAAACCGCCAAGGAGTACAATCTGGACTTCTTGGGCAAAATACCGCTCAACCCGCAGATAATGATGGCAGGCGACAAGGGGACTCCTCACATAGCTTCTAGCCAAGGCTCTCCCTTTGTGAGCATCGTAGAGCAAATCGAAAAGAAAATAGAGAATAAGGAGGGCTAAAAATGCCAGGATTAGACGGAAAAGGTCCACAAGGACAAGGAAGTATGACCGGAAGAGGTTTAGGCAGATGTGCTGGCAACGAAGGCGGTAGCAATCAAGCAAGCAGACTGGGCAGAGGCTTAGGCAGAGGTATGGGCAGAGGCAGGGGCTTGGGCTTGGGTAGGGGCAATGGAAATTTCGCACCAAACGCACAAAGCGACAACGATGAAAAAAAGTAGGGAAGATAGCCCTAAAGAGCAAAGCGACTTTCTCGTGGCTGTAGCCAGCGGGAAAGGGGGCACAGGCAAGACCACCTTGTCTGTCAACCTCAGTAGCTGGATAGCTCAAACCAGTCAAGTTAGGTTGGTCGATTTGGATGTGGAAGAGCCAAACTCTGGGCTTTTTTTGCAGGTGGACGAGCTAAACAAGCAACCCGTAAAAAGAGCTATCCCCCTGTGGGACAAAAGTTTGTGTCAGTTTTGTGGAAATTGCCAAAAAGTTTGTAATTTCAACTCCATCATCCAGGCGCAAAGTTTGGTACTGACTTTTTCGCAATTGTGCCATAGTTGCCGAGCTTGCTGGGAGCTGTGTCCTGCAGGGGCACTCCAGCCAGATGACTACCAAGTGGGGAACATCAGCTTTTGCAAGAGCGGAAATCTGGAGTTTATCGAAGGTAGGCTAGATGTGGGTCAAGAGCAAGCTGTGCCTGTGATTAGCCAAGTTTTGGACTATTTAGATGAAAACCCTTTGCTCTTGGGACTCACAGTAATAGACTCTCCTCCCGGCACTGCTTGTCCAGCGGTAGAGACTTTTAGTCGAGCGGATTTTGTGCTATTGGTGGTGGAGCCGACCCCTTTTGGACTTTACGATGCGTCGCTAGCTGTGGCGGTGGCTCGTGAGCTAGGCAAACCTTTGGCGGTAGTTGTCAATAAATGGATCTCTGACGATAAGTTGTTGCAAGATTTTGTTAGCAAAAACAAGGTGGAGATTATCGCCAAGATAGGCGAGAGCAAAAAAATTGCCCAAGATTGTTCACAAGGGAAATTGATATATCCAGAAAACTCTAGCGTGCAAAAGCAGTTACAAGTGATTTACGATTATCTAGTGGACAAATCAGGAGCTAAAAGATGAAAACATTGCAAGAAATAGTGGTGATTTCAGGTAAAGGTGGAACTGGCAAAACTTCTGTTAGCTCTGCTTTGGCGGTAATTGGTGGGAGTGAGTTGGTTTTGGTAGATTGTGATGTGGACGCTCCAGATTTGCATCTAGTGATGTCTCCTATCGAAAAAGATAAGCAAGATTTTTATGCAGGAGAGTTAGCACAAATAGACGCTGAGAAATGTGTGAATTGCGGGGAATGCAAGAAGTTATGTGCCTTTGGAGCAATAGACACAAATAAGCAAGGAAAGTACCAAATTGACCCTTTTCGCTGTGAAGGATGTGGCTATTGTGCTAGGATATGTCCTACTGGGGCGATCACGAACCTGCCTCGCTTAACTGGAGAGGTGCTGATTTCTAAAATCAAAACTAACACCACGATGGTACACGCTCATCTATCTGTTGGTGGAGAAAATTCTGGGAAATTGGTAGCAGAGCTAAAAAATCGAGCCAAGAAAATTGCCGAAAAGACACAGAAAGAAATTGTTTTGGTAGACGGTTCGCCCGGGATTGGCTGTCCTGTGGTTTCTAGCCTCTCGGGAGCGAGCTTGGTACTATTGGTGGTAGAGCCTACTGTTTCGGGGTGGCACGATTTGCGTAGAGTGCTGGAGTTAGTAGAGACTTTTAGCCTAAAAGCTGTAGTCATCATCAACAAAGCAAATATCAATGAAAAACTTACCAACCAGATAAAACAATATCTAGCCGACCATTCTGTGGAAGTTTTGGGCTGTTTGCCCTATGACAGAGCTTTTTCACAGGCAATAATGATCGGGAAAACTGTAGTGGAAACTTGCCCGACTTATCGGGATAAGTTTGAAAAAATTTACGAAAAAATAAAAAAGAGATAGGAGAAAAAATGAAAATAGCAGTAACTTCTAAAGGTCAAAGCCTTGCAGACCCAATTGACCCTAGATTTGGCAGGACAGATTTTTTGTTAATCTGTGAAGACGACAAAGTGTTGGAAGTCATCGACAACAGTGCTTGTAAAGATCAGGCACACGGAGTAGGTCCTTTGACCGCCTCCAAACTAGAAGGCAAAGCCGTAAAGGTGGTCATCACTGGTAATGGTCCTGGCGGAAATGCTAAGCGGGTATTAGATGAGCTAGGGATTACGATGTTCGTGGGAGCTGGCGATATGACAGGACAAGAAGCTATCGCTGCATACCAAAACAGCGAATTGAAGCAATTTTAAATTAAGGGAGAAAAAATGAGATTAGCATTTCCAACGAACGACAAAAAAAATGTTGAAGAGCATTTTGGACATTGTACCTATTTTGCTTTGGTAGATGTTGTAGGCGGTAAAATCGTGAAAACAGACTTTTTAGCATCTCCCGAGCATGCTCCGGGAGTGATGCCCAAATTCTTGGCTGAGCAAAAAGCCACCGTTATCATTACAGGAGGTATGGGCTCTATGGCTATCAACCTCTTTGCAGAAAACGGAATAAAGACGGTGCTAGGAGCATCTGGAAACATCGAAGACTTGGCGAACAAATATCTGGCTGACAACCTTACCAGCCAAGGATCTGCCTGCACCGAACATGCGAAAGGTTGCCATTAAGATGAGAAATACAATAAAGCCGGGGTTTAAGACTTTTTTATTCCTTTTCCTGAGTTTTATACTTCTGGCTTTATTTTTTTGTTATAAACTCGACATACTAGACAAAAACGGTGGAGCTCCTATAGCGGTATTGGGGGCTCCTCCTTGTCTTGAAAAAACCTTAGAGCCACTTTTAGAGTCTTACTTCTTGGGCGTAGCACGACCTTTCAGAGTGAACTATGCTACCCCTCCTGTACTGGTAAAGCAATTGCAAAACGGCAGAGCCTATGGGGTAATCATTAGTGGGAATCGCAAGTGGAGTAGCTATTTGGAAAAGGAAGGCTACTACAAAAGCAGTCAGTCGATATTGGGCAATAGTTTGGTAGTGGTCGTGCCCCAAAGCTCATCACTCACGGTAAATAATCCCCAAGACATACTCACAGCCGATAAAATTGCCATTGCCGATTATTCGTACGCACCCATGGGCAAATATATCAAAAAATACTTGGAAAATCACGCTATTTGGCAATCTGCCCAAGAAAAAATTGTCTGTGCGATAAACGATGTGGCAGCCTTGAGTATGGTGGCTTCGGGTAGTGTAGATTTGGGAATAGTGGCTTATTCCGACGCTAAAATCTGCTCGGATGTGCGTATAAAATACCAGTTACAGAGTAAAGTGCCCAAGATAGAGTTCGAGGCAGTCCTCATCAAAGGTTGTCCACCAGAGCTAAAGAAATTTTATCAGCACCTTATTTTGCCGTCTACTTTGGACAAGTTCACAGAAAGCGGCTTTACAAATTTACGCAAAAAGGAAACAAAGTGAAAAATTATTTGAAATTGAGCTTGCAAGAGGTAAGCAAAGCGTTGTTAAACGAGCTGTCTGTGCAGGTGGTCATCTCTGTAAAAGGGCTAAGTGTGCAAGAGGCTATCGGCTCGCCACAAAGGCAAGACTATCCCATCCAAAAAGGCAAAGAGATAATGATTCAAGCCGACTTTCAGGGTTTTAAAGGGCAAGCATTCACTACCAACCCCACCGAGTTTGTGGGAAGCTTACAAGAGGTGTTCGCACAAGACAGCTCTCTGCCAGCCAGCAGAGCGTTGCAAGTGGCGACACTAAACGCAGTAGCGTCATACTTGGGACTTTGCACCCAGAGCATCCACTGCAAGGACGAAGAACCAGAAGAGTGTGGACGCTGGATAGCCGAGCAATTGCGAGAGCAAAAAGGCAAAATCTCGATGATTGGGCTCAACCCAGCCATCTTGGAGAAGCTCCTAAATGCTGGAATGCAAGTGCGATGCAGCGACCTAGACCCCGATTGGATAGGCAAGCAAAAATTCGGCATCACCATAGAAGACGGTAATTTGGTAAATAAGCAACTTTTGGAAACTGGCGATTTTATTCTTTTCACAGGTTCTACGCTCTGTAACAACTCCTTTGACCAGATAATGGACTCTATTCACACACACGGCAAAGATTATGCCGTCTTTGGAACTACCGCTGCAGGTGTTTGCGGGATAATGGATTTAGCTCGTTTCTGCCCAAGCTCTAAGTAAAAACCAAAATTAAAAAGTATAATTGACATCTTTTTATTCTTAATTTTTTTTGAAAAAGATTGATTCTGTGAAAAATTGAAGAGAATGAGGGGGAAATGAAAAAATATTTTTCAAAAAAAATTTTAACTCTGGCTCTTTGTGGAGTACTTTTTACTAGTGGATTACTAATGGCTCAGGACAAAAACGGCGACCCAGTAACCAGTGAGCAACTTAATTCTTATGAATTTTGGGAAAATTTATGGGGTGAAGAGATAGTGAAAGAGGGAGAAGCTACAGATGGCAAAGGCAAACCGTGGTACAAGGGAAGTGGTTTGCCCATCCAGCGAGCAGGACAAAAAACTTTCGCTGCTATTAAAGGCGAGAACAAAGACTATACCATAGAAAACCCAGACGAATTTTTGGAAATGCTGGGAGAAGGAGAGGAAGCCAACGATCTTAGCATTGGAGAAGGAGGTGCCCCGATAGCTTCTCTATGGACCTTGCTCAAGACTTAGATCTAAAAGGTGCCACTATCAACTCTATCAAGAACTTCAAGGGTGTTATTAATGGTAACGGCAAATCTCTAAAAAACTTCACCGTAACAGGCAGAGGGTTCATCGAAAATCTAGAAGGAACCGTGCAAAATCTGGTGCTGGAAAATGTAACTGTAAACTACAACGGCGACACCGTGGCTATCCTTTCTGCCAATGTCTTTGGTGGCACTATCACCAACTGCCTAATAAAAGACTGCCACCTAACAGGGCAAAGCTACTTAGGGATGTTCGCTGGCAATATGCAGGCTCTGAGCGGAGCTAGCATCACCAAGTGCCTCGTGGTCAATGGCGACATCACTTGCCTAAAAAATACTAATACTACTAGTGGAGAACATGACAATATAGAGACTTTCGTCGGTGGAATGGTCGGTAATGTAGGTACTGGTACAACTTGCTCTTACAATGTCTGTATGCTCGATATGTTCAAAGTGCACTACAAGCCACAAATAAACAGCTCATTTGGAAGGATATGGGGAGCTAAAAATGGTACTACAAATTATAACCACGGCTGGGTAGAGACAGGCTTCGCCCTCTGGGACGAAGACAAAGAAAGCTATTATCGCAGATACTTCCCCTACTGGGATGTTTCTGGAAGTTTTACTGGCTATGTCGGAACCTCTGATAAAAATGGGGATAATCTTTATACAGGAGACGCTAATCCTTCACTTTATAGTTACTTACCTCAAAGTACTAAGGAAACTTTTTGGGAAAATACAGTTAAGTTTGACTTTGGTGCTAACTGGGTTTATGCAGAAGGTGATCAGTATCCCAAGCCCTTAGGTAGCACAGTTGATAGCAAAGATTTAATTCATCGTAGAGGATTTGAGCATGATATGTTTACTTATGACAAGAGTGCTAGTACTAACATCTACACAGCCAGGGGGTTTGAAAAACTACGGGGTGCGAGCAAGCCACAAATAGCATCTGGAGGCGAAGTAACGCTGTACACAGATATAGAGTTTTACAAAAATAATTCATCCTCAGTACACACAATATGGGGAAGTCCATCTGTTTATCTTAAGGTTTTAGAGGAAATAGCTGGAAGTTTTGATGGAAATGGTCACGAGATATCTGGAATTTACTTTTATGAAAGTAGACCAGGTGATTATAAGTTTGGATTTGTCGAAACTTTAAACTCTTCAGGATCGATTAAGCGAACAGTATTTAAGAATGTGGAAATAACAAACTCTTATTTGGGTGCTTATAATTGTTCTATGGGAGCTGTTGCAGGAAGTTCAAATGGGGAGATATCTAATTGCTATATTGATTTAATCACTGTTTATCTGTCTTCAAAAACTAGTTATGTAGGAGGTATTGCTGGGACTGGATACGCTGGAAAGATTGTTAATAATATAGTGAATGTTAATAGTTCTTGTAAAAATCCTGTTGTTTATGGTAGTTGTGGGCTAAATGGTTATAATTATGCTGGATCCTTGGCATCCGTAAATTACAACACTGTTAATTATAATCTTGTTTTGCTCAATCATGCTTTGAAAACCCCAAAAATTATTAAAATTTCATCAGCAGGGCAGGATCTTGATGCTAAAGCAAATTCTTACTTCTTTAGTTATAGCCCTGGACCATCAAATTATGCCTATGCAGGAGCAACAGGTATGACATTACAGACTATAAAAAGAGATTATGGAGATAGTTATGAATACGCTCTTCTGCCAACTAATTATTATTTGTCAGATGAAGATTGGGATGATTTCTTTAAAGAAGAAAATGGCTGGGACTCCTCTTGGGACTTTTCTGAGAAAGGAGAGCCATATTTGAAAAAAGTATGGTACGATTGGGAGAACAACACACCATAATCGAAACAGATTGTGTGTTTTCTTTTCTCGCTCCCAAGCTCCAGCTTGGGAGTGTATACGCGATAATAAATTAACTGTATGCTTAGTTCTATATGCACCCCCAAGTAAAACTTTTGGTCTCCTGACGGAGGGTCTTACTTTTCCCTTTGGGTGACCAAAGCGAAAAGTAACAAAAGGTAAAATCAAAATACCAAATCAGCAAGCTAAATTCTAAACTTTCTTCGCACGCTGAAAGCCTCGTGCTAGAAATCACAATTGTCTTAATAGAGGAGATATAGCACTTCGTCGTCAGCGTAGCTCAGGCGGTTAACGAATTTTACGCTTCCTGCTTTATGTATTTATTAGCCCAGCCTCTCCCGCCACCGCTCTAAGCGTGTGCTTCGTATAGCTGGTCAGCACACACTGGGTGGTGTTAGCGGTGGCGGTCTCGCCTGCTAGGCAGGCTGGGGACACCCTCCGCTCCACGGGCAAAGCGAGAGCTTAAACAGCGTTGTGATAGACGCTAGACCTTAGCCATAAGCACACAACTTGCCCAAGGCAAGAATACAGGAGGTCTCTCCACCAGAGGAACTCTTGAAAACCTCGCCAGCCCTCTCGCGACTTGGAGCGGAGCGTACTTTTCTGTTACTCTTTTCGGACGCCCGAAAAGAGTAAGCCCTCCGCAGGAGAGCAAACCACAAGCAAGCCACCAGCGTAAGCGTCCCAAGAAAAGATGAAAATCCGCTGTAAGCGACTCGCCATTGGCGTTGGGGCTGGGGTTCGCAAATCATTCAAGCCGAAATTCGTAAACTTGCTCAAACGACTGAGCTAGAGGCTGTGTGAGGAGTTTAGGTCTCTAGCTTTAGGCTTCTAAGAAAAAAATTAAACGATGCACAACAGCCACTGCAAAGGTAGTTTTGCAAGTTAGAATTGAGGCTTATGATTTTGACTTTTTCTTTCCTTCTCTTTCTTTTTGGTTTGTCAAAAAGAAAGAGAAAACCCTGCGTTAGCAGAGCAAATTATAAGCGAAGTACCACTTGCCCTCATTATTCTGAGCGGACGCGGGAATCCACGGGTGGGGCTGGCGGGCTACGCCCACAAAAAAAACCACCGCCTTTCGGCGATGGCTTTCATTTGTAGCCTAAGAACTATTACTTGAATTTCGGTTTCTCATCGTCTGTCCAACTAGAAGATGTTGAAGAATCAAAAGAGTCGTAATAACCAACATTACTCACATCCCAACCACCGATATCTTGGTTGAATGCCTTTGCACTAGAGAACATATAATTCATGTCTGTAACACTACTGACATCCCAGCTACCGATATCTTGGTTGAATGCGTCTGTATTAGAGAAAATATAACACATACTCGTAACTCTACTCACATCCCAACCACCTATATCTTGGTTGAATGCGTTTGTCTGAAAGAACATAAATCCCATTTTTGTAACATTGCTCACATCCCAATCTCCTATGTCTTGGTTGAATGCGTGTGCATGCCTAAACATACCGTGCATATTCGTAACACTACTGACGACCCAGTCGCCAATATCTTGGTTGAATGCACTTGCTTCAGAGAACATACCTCCCATGCCTATAACATTGCTCACATCCCAGCCACCGATATCTTGGTTGAATGCGTCTGCACTCTCAAACATTTGTATCATGTTTGTAACATTGCTCACATCCCAGCTACCGATGTCTTGGTTGAATGCACTTGCTTCAGAGAACATACCTGACATATTTATAACGCTACTCACATCCCAGCCACCAATATCTTGGTTGAATGCGTCTGCTTCACGGAACATACCTTCCATATTTGTAACACTACTGACGACCCAGCCACCAATATCTTGGTTGAATGCTTTTGCATAATCAAACATCCGTCCCATATTTGTAACACTACTGACGACCCAGCCACCAATATCTTGGTTGAATGCTTTTGCATACTCAAACATCCGTCCCATATTTGTAACACTACTGACGACCCAGCCACCGATGTCTTGGTTGAATGCATCTGTATGATAAAACATACCTGACATATTTATAACACTACTCACATCCCAATCGCCGATGTCTTGGTTGAATGCTTGTGCAATAGCGAACATATATTCCATGTTTGTAACACTACGAACATCCCAGTCACCAATATCTTGGTTGAATGCTCGTGTATTAGCGAACATAAATCCCATGTTTGTAACACTACTGACGACCCAATCTCCTATGTCTTGGTTGAATGCGTATGCACTCTCAAACATATGTTCCATGTTCGTTACATTGCTCACATCCCAGCCACCTATATCTTGGTTGAATGCATTTGCATCATTGAACATCCCACCCATATTTGTAACACTGCTGACGACCCAGCCACCAATATCTTGGTTGAATGCACTTGCATGAACGAACATACCATTCATGTTTGTAACATTGCTCACATCCCAATCGCCGATATCTTGGTCGAATGCAGCTGCATAAGTGAACATACCTTTCATATTTGTAACGCTACTGACGACCCAGCCACCTATATCTTGGTTGAATGCGTTTGCACCAAAGAACATAAATTCCATGTTTGTAACATTGCTCACATCCCAGTCACCGATATCTTGGTTGAAATTTTTTACAACAGAGCAATCCCCAGCATATGAATATCCTAGATACGAAGCTACAGAGTCCATTAGGTGAGACATGTCGGTGATACCCGAGGTGTTGACTTGGGTTACATCTTTGCCCTCGGCGATCATTTGCACCAGTTCTTCTTTAGTAAGCAAACTATCTGTGGAGATGTTATCAGTTTTTTCCAGCTGTACCACCAGCGGTTTGAGTTTGTACTGTGCGAAATCGGCTTGCTCCAGAGTGAATACTTGGCTTGCGTAGCCTGCTTTGCTGATGGTGAGCGTGTAACTCTCGCTATTCGGCAAGATTACCTTGTTCATCACTGCGTTGAGGTCGGTTTCTTTTACTACTGCTCCGCTCTCGTCTGCAATGCTCAGCTCCGCTGGAACATACTCCCAGCCTACGCTGTCTATCAGTGCCAGCACATCGATGTAGAGCCTATTGTAACCGACCACCTCGAAGGTAAAAGCGGCGTGTCCGAAGTCCGCAGGGTCTGTGTCGTCGTCCACGGTGATGACCTGCATTTTTATCTCGTTTATCTCGCCCTCTGCCACGGTGAAGCGGTAGGACAAGGCTGTGCCTATTCCCACCTCGGTGGCGATATCACTGCCTGCTGTCGGCGTGGAGTAGATGGTGTTGCCTGTCTCGTCCAGAACATCGAAGCGGGTCAGCTCGTATGCACCTTCGTCGAGGCTGATGACCTTTTTGGTGATGTACCCGCTACCGAATGGGGTCAGCTCGATTGTCTTGCTGACCGTTTCCTTGCCGTCGGCTGTGCTGTACTCCAGTGCCACGCTGGCGGGGGTTGTCTCTGCAACTTCGCCACTTACGCTGGCACTCACGCCCGCACCACCCAAGCTCTCGAGGCAAAACTTCACCTCTCCGCTGGAGGCACTGCCTCCGCTCTTATCGCCCGATTCAGTAGCCAAGCAACCCACCAACACTCCCGTCGCTAACAAAGCGACCGCTAATTTCAATACTCTAACCATATTACTCTCCTTTTTGGATTTTTATTATTTTTTTCATAAATTCATTCAGTGCTTTTTGGTGTCCAATGATTTTTGGGGTTTTTTTAGTTTGCTCTCTTACCAGAGGGGATGGTGGTCTATCGCCCACCCGCTAGATGGGTAGAGATACTCCCTGCACCTCTATTCCTCATTCTGAGCAGACGCAGGAATCCACCACCCCACGAGGCTCAAAAGAGCAGGACAAGGCGGTCTCACTTGCTAGGCAAGCTGGGGACACCCTCCGCTCCACGGGCAAAGCGAGAGCTTAAATAGCCCTACTGCAAACGCTAGAGCTTAGCCATAAGCACACAACTTACCCAAGGCAAGAATACAGGAGGTCTCTTTACCAGAGGAACTCTTGAAAACCTCGCCAGCCCTCTCGCGACTTGGAGCGGAGCGTACTTTTCTGTTACTCTTTTCGGACGCCCGAAAAGAGTAAGCCCTCCGCAGGAGAGAAAACCACAAGCAAAACACCAGCGTAAGCGTCCCCAGAAAAGACACAAACACGCACTAAGCAAACCGCTGGCGTTGGGCTGGGGCTAGCAAATCATTCAAGCCGAAATTCGTAAACTTGCTCAAACGACTGAGCTAGAGGCTGTGTGAGGAGTTTAGGTCTCTTACTTTAGATTTCTAAGAAAAAATTTAAACGATGCACAACAGCCACTGCGAAGGCAGTTTTGCAAGTTAGAATTGAGGCTTATGATTTTGACTTTTTCTTTCCTTCTATTTCTTTTTGGTCTGTCAAAAAGAAAGAGAAAACCCTGCGTTAGCAGAGCAAATCACAAGCGAAGCACCACCGAAAAAAGTAAGCCCTCCGCAGGAGAGCAAACCGCCAGCAAAGCACCAGCGTAAGCGTCCCAAGAAAAGATGAAAACCCGCTGTAAGCGACTAACTCCAAAAATAAAGGAAAAAAAACAAGTTGACAGCAAAACACCCAAAAATTTTATGAGAAAAATAGCGGGAGTAGCTCAGCGGTAGAGCATCACGTTGCCAACGTGAGGGTCGCGAGTTCAAATCTCGTCTTCCGCTCCATTTTTTTGTGGCGACATCGCCAAGTGGTAAGGCAAGGGTCTGCAAAATCCTCATCCCCAGTTCGAATCTGGGTGTCGCCTCCAATTTCCATTGAAATTGCCGGAGTGGTGGAATTGGTAGACACAAGGGACTTAAAATCCCTCGGGCTTTTAGCCTGTACCGGTTCAAGTCCGGTCTCTGGTACCAATTATAATAAGCCGTCTTTCCACCAAAGGACGGCTTTTTTAATCTATAAAACAAGAGCAGAAAACTATGAAATCTAAAGCCCAAATCGTTTCCATCATCTCCTTCGGTTGCAAAGTCAACACCTATGAAGCCACCTGCATTGCCGAAGATTTTTCTCACGACTATCAAATAGTTTCCCATTTCACCGCAAAAGCTAGCGTTTTTGTGGTCAATAGTTGCACCGTTACAGCCAGAGCTGGAGCTAAGTGTCGGCAGACAATCCGCAAAATATTACGGCTAAAAAAAGATAATCCAGGCATTAAGTTGGTGGTTACTGGTTGCCTTGCCAATCTAGAAGCGGAAGAGATAAAAAAGCTCGGAGCTGTGGACTATGTTACCTCGGACAAGTCTCAAATCTTCGATTTGCTCCATCACAGACCAGCATGTCCCACTTCGGCAGGATATATTGAGCAGATGACAAGCAAGATGTACGGTCGCACGCGTGCTTTTGTTAAGATACAAGACGGCTGTAACTTCTTTTGTGCTTATTGCATCATCCCCTACGCTCGTGGCGTGCCAACTTTTCGCTCAGTTGCTAAGGTGCTGGAGCAGATAAAGCTCTTGGTGGCAAACGGTTATCGCGAGGTGGTGCTAGGTGGCATTAACATTGGGCTATACCACGCCGATGGACACAATTTGCAAGATTTGCTCTGGGCTATCGAGCAGATACCACAGCTGGAGGCAATCCGCATCTCGTCCATCGAGCCGCAACATCTTCACTCTATCTGGGGGTTCATCACCCGTAGCAAGAAGCTGGCACATCATCTGCACATCCCACTGCAGTCGGGGAGCGATAAGACACTGCAATCTATGGGTCGCAGGTACTCACGGCAGGAGTTCGCTCAAATTGTGCTAGATTTATGCAAAATAGACCCGTATTTTGCTATCGGCTGTGATGTCATCGTGGGTTTCCCCGGTGAGAGCCAAGCCGACTTCCAAGAGTGCTACGATTTCATCACCGACTTACCCATCGCATACCTGCACACTTTCCCTTATTCACTGCGAGCTGGCACTAGAGCAGCCCAGATGAGTGGTCATTTGCCCAAAAAAGTTAAGACAGAGCGTGCAAAGGCGTTAGCACAGCTCTCTCAGCAGAAGAAGCACCAATTTGCCTTGATGCTCATAAAAAGCAAGACACCACTAGTGGCACAGCTAGAGCAGACCAAAGGAGCATACACCACGGGGGTTAGCGACAGATACCTGAGCGTGTACATCGACAACTTGCCAGCCGATGGCAGAGTGGTAAAAGTGGTGCCAGAGCAGATTTGCGAGGATGGGGTCTGGGGAAAACTCGCCCGCTGACGACAGCTACAAAGGCAGCGAGCTAAAGCTAATCTATCCGTCTATTGAGGCGGTAAAACTTTTTGAGCGTAAGAGTGGCGTGGCTGTACTTTTTGATGTTGCTGATGTAGAGTAAGTTCTTCTCTGTTCGCAAATTACAGCCTCTGTGATACTCCACTTCGTAGTTGCCAACAATCTCCAGCACTATGTTGTCTATGTCATAGTTGCTGATAATCTTCACGCTGTTTTGTTCGACCACCCATTTGATTTTTTGGCGAACTTTCAACCAGCTTTTGATTTTATTTTGGTCAACGAAGTAAATTTCAGATTTTTTTCCAAGCTCTACGAGGTTTTTGAGTATCCTAAAAGAGAAAGGAATATCGTAGAGATCGGAAAACCTAAAGCCTAGGCAAGCTACTCCGCCAGATGAGTAACCACAGCCGTTTATGCGAGCAGATATAAGTGTTTGGGCAGCAGCTTCGCTTAATTGCTTGTATTTGCTCTTTTTGAGCTCACGGCTGTTGAAGCAGACAAATGGCTCTGAGTAGCACGGAGGAAACAGAAAGCTCTTATAGGTGGGGAGTTCTTTGGTCTCTAGCTTTATTAGCCTCTTGTCCAAAGCGGACATCTGATCCGCTATAGATTTCTCCAGTGGATCGAAATTGTCGTTACTTGCAGGCAGGCAGTAGGTAAGATGCGGGATGGATTGCAAAAAAGGGAACAACCAGTACGGCTCTTCTCTTTTGAAGTTCAGCTCGAGATACTCCCGCAGAGCAGCCAGTGGATGAATAAAGAGATTGAGAATTATACTTTTTAAGCTCTTAGAGTAGCTCTTCCATTTATAAAGTTTGTCTATTTCTATAGTCAGACACAGAGCAAATTTTTGGTTCTCTGGCCAGAGCTTTGTCCGAATAAGAAAAAATTCATCGCTAGAAACGCAATCTTTTACCAGTTGAAAGAAGTTTGCGAGCATCATATTACAAACGGGGATAGAGCTATCTTTTTGGTAGTTAGCCAGTTGAAACAGATTGCCCCACAGATCGAAGTTGTAAAAAAAGAAATTGCCAAAATCTCCCTTTTTCTTTTCGATATTCGGTGGTTCGTTGCCCAAGATATAAAAATCGTGAAACTCTTTCTTCAGATCTTTCAGTCTAGAGAGCTCGATTTTCTCGTAAAGCTCCAGGTTGATAGTGATAAAAAAGATGTTGGTGCTGGTGCTAAGCCCTATAAGCTCTGTAATCTCTCTGGTGGAAGGTTTTTGCTTGGAGTAGCAAACCAAAACATCTTCCACATTTATATCCACCAGCCCAGAGATGACCTCGTATTGGACGCCCAAATAGTTGAAGCTAAGGTCGATAATCTCCCTAATCGGCTTCTTGTAACTATCTAGTTTTTCGTCAATTATAACTTTTATCATAAAACTTTGTTGATTTTAAAAAAATCACCTCATTTGGGTTTGGTTGTTAGCGTAAAGTACTCTATAGCAAAAAAAAATCTTTTAGAGTGCCGTCAAGGAAAATTTGTGTTGACATCGCTTAGGGCAGAAATGAAGTTGAAATTAAGTTATGGGATTAAATATCGAAAATCAAACCAAAATCGAAGCCGATTTTTCTCAACTGGAGGAAATCTACGCTAGAGCTCAGCAGCTTAAACTTCTGCCGGAAGAGTACCAGCTAGAGCTTTGCTTGTGCGGGCAAGATTTTATCGCTGAGCAAAACAAAGCTTTTCGGGGTCTGGAGCAAAAGACAGATGTTCTTGCTTTTGAGTTAAATCGCAATTATGGGAGCTTGCTTATCTGTTTGGAGTATCTAAAAGGAAGAAGTGGCAAACAAGGGCTTGCTCAAGATTTGTACAGCGTCTTTGCTCACGGGATTTGCCATCTGGCAGGCTACGACCATCTGACTTTGGAGCTAAAGCAAAAGATGGAAGCCCAAGAAGCAACGCTCTTGCAGGTGGGGCAATGAGCCATCTTTACACCTTAGCTTTGCTTTTTTTTCTCTCCAGCTTTTTTTCAGGGGTAGAGTCCGCTTACTTCTCCATCTCTAATATCGATAGACGCAGGCTCTGTCAGCTATCCAAGAGGGTGCAACGGCTCTACGCTCGCCCCAATGGTCTTCTGGTGGCTATCCTCATCTCCAACACGGTGGTGAATGTGTTGATCGCCTCTATATCCGCATTTTTTGCTATTTTTTTGGCAGAAAATTATGGTTGGAACTTGCAGTGGACAATATGCACAGAGATTTTAGTGGTTTGGCTTTTATTGCTGGTTTTTGCAGAGATACTGCCCAAGATTTTTTGTTACAAACATTCCAAGTTCGTAGTCCAGAACTCCGCTTTTATCTTGGAGGCTTTGGTATATCTGCTTTTCCCGCTTATTTTTGGCATAGAGCTTATGGGTAAACTCCTTGCCAGAAGCAAAAAGAGTAACGCAGTTACCCAAAAAGAGATAAAAGATTTGGTAGACTCTGGGAAGTTAACTCTTGATTTGAAGCAAAAAAAACTTATGAAAAACATCTTGCGGTTTCCCGATACCAAAATTGCCCAAGTGATGAGCCCCAGAGTGGATATGGTAGCCATCGAGCAAGGGCAAACGCCACAAGAGGTGATCAAGGCTATCGTGGAGAGCGGATTTTCTCGCATACCTGTCTATCGACAGGAGATAGACAACATCGTGGGATTTATTTATGCTAAAGACATTATCTTGCAAGAGCAGAAGAGTTTCCGCATAGACAAGCTGATGCGAGAGCCTTTGTTCGTTACAGAGAATATGCCTATTGCCAAGGTGCTGAACTTGTTTAAATCGGGGCGAAGGCACATAGCTGTGGTGGTCAACGAGTATGGGGGCACATGTGGGCTGGTTACCATGGAAGATGTGTTGGAGGAGCTAGTGGGCGAGATTTTGGACGAGTCGGACACAGAAGAGCCGATGGTGGAGAAAACTGCTCAAGGGTACAAGATAGACGGTAGTTGCAACCTTTACTTCCTCAATCAAGAGTTTGCCCTGCATCTGCCGGCTGATGAGTACGACAATGTGTCTGAGTATGTGTACGACAAACTGAACAAAGTGCCATCGCCGGGCGACTTTTTACAGATAGATAGCACAAAGAAGCTGGTGATAGAAGAGATTAGCAACAACAGGATTAATAGATTGGTTTTAAAGGAGATACGATGAAGATTTACGACACGATGGCTAAGAAGAAGAGAGAGTTTGTCCCTCAGCAAGAGGGCAAGATTAAGCTTTATGTGTGCGGTCCCACGGTTTACAACTACTTCCATATCGGTAACGCTCGTCCCTTTGTTTTTTTTGATGTCGCTCGCAGATATTTCCTTTACCGAGGCTATCAAGTAACTTTCGTGCAAAACCTTACAGACATAGACGATAAGATAATCGCCCAAGCTCAAAAAGAGGGTGTGGATATTTCGCAAATCAACGAAAAATACATAAAAGCTTTTCAAGAAGACACCAAAGCTCTGAACATTATGCCCGCCGACTATAACCCCAAGGCGACTGAGTATATTGACAAGATGATAGGTTTTTTGCAAGAGCTAGAGGCTAAAGGCTACGCCTATCAGGTGGGAGGTGATCTTTATTTCCAAGTTTCCAAATTTGCCCAGTACGGCAAACTTTCGGGCAAGAAGCTGGAAGATTTGCGAGCTGGTGCCAGAGTCGAGGTAAACTCTGCGAAGAAGCATCCAGCCGACTTTACGCTTTGGAAAGCGTCCAAGCCCGGCGAGCCAGCTTGGGCAAGTCCTTGGGGCGATGGTAGACCCGGTTGGCACTCCGAGTGTGTAGTGATGAGCAGGCACTTGCTGGGGGAGAGCTTCGATATTCACGGCGGTGGCATAGATCTTGTCTTCCCGCATCACGAGAACGAGATAGCTCAAGCCGAAGCTCTTTCGGGTAAGAAATTTGTCAGCTATTGGATGCACAACGGATTTTTGAACATTGAGGGCGAGAAGATGTCTAAATCACTCAACAATTTCTTTACTGCTCGTGATATCCTCCAGCAGTACGACGCCGATGTTATTCGCCTGTTTTTCTTGTCCAAACATTATAGAAGCCCCATTGACTTCAACAAAAAAATTATGCAAGAGTCTAAAGTGGCTTTGGACAATTTTCACAGTGCTTTGCAATCTGTGGAGTACCTCGCCAACAAGGCTGAGATAGACAAGTGCGAGCCTTTGGAAGAAGAGGTGGCAACATTCATCATCGCCATGGACGACGACTTTAACACTGCCAAAGCTCTAGCTGTGCTCTTCGGGCTGGCTAAACTTGCCAAGAAGCCAAAAGAGTCGCTTCAAATCCGTCGGCAAGCAGCAGCTACCTTGGTAAAGCTGGGTAAAGTGTTAGGGTTCTTTTCCGATTTGGACCAGCAACTAAAAAAGCAAGAGCAACCTACTATCCAAGGGCTAGAAGAGCGACTATTAGAGCTTTTGCTTAGCTATCGCAATATCGCCAAGCAAGAAAAAAATTGGGCTTTAGCGGACAAGATTAGAGACGATTTGCAGGAACTGGGGTTAAAAGTGGTGGACACCAAAGACGGAGCGAAGATAAGCAGATAGATTATTTTCTTCTGGTCTTTGCCTTAAGAGACATCAGCAACTGATAACCTATGAAGATGGCGAAAAATCTAAAAACCAGATAAATCATAATCGTGTTTTTTACAGCTATTTTAGCTTCTGGGCTCGTGAACTTTTCTAAATTGTATGGGTTGACAAATGGGTTTATGAAGTTGGTGAAGTCTAAAAATGTGGGGTTTACCTCTTGGAAACAAACCAAAGCGAAAAGTACTATCCCTATGCAAAAGTACCAAAATAGAGGTAAAAACCAGTTTTGCGAAAAGTCGGAGACATATTTGCTTGTAGTGAACACGATTTTGTCTAAAAAATCGCACCAATCCAACTCCTTATTGTACTTCACCATCTCCAGTTTGTAAAATTTATTAGCTTGGATATAGTTACCTTGGCTGTCGTTGGCGTGTTTTAGTTGGCGGAAAGTGTCGCTGTCTGCATCAAACCTGTTTTCTGTTACATCACCCCATTTCACATTGTTAAAACGGGTGTTGCAAAAAGAGGAATTTCTGATTCTTATTCTTTCGGTTTCTTCAAGATCGAGACCTGTGAACTCCATATTATCTAGTGCAGAGCCTTCTAGTTGTAATTTGCCGGCAATTTTTGTGTTTATCAAACGGAAGTTTTCAGCATGGTTTGTAAAATATTTTAGATGAAGTTTGTAGAAAGAGTTGTTTTCAAAGAAAACTTTTGGATACTCTCCGTTTTTCTTTTGGAAAGAGACAGATTCAAGCCTTAGCTTGCAAAAATCGTTGTTTAAATCGGAGATCTTTTTGACAATCATATCTTCGTAAAAAGTACAATTGTCGAAAATCAAGTATTTTGCGAACTTGTTTCCATCCAAGAAGGTGGTATCTTTGAAAATGCAATTTTTGAAAATAACATCTTCTTTGAAAGAGCAATTTGTTAAAGACAGTCCTTCTTCAAAGATACAATTGCTAAATTTTAGGTCGCCTTCAAAAATGCGGTTCTGGATGGAGAAACTATTTTCATCGCTGTTCCATCTTTCTCTTACTAACAGATTGTTAGTAAATTTTATGTTGTTTAAAGGGGGATTTTGGATAATCTCTTCTGATGAGAAGATTTCGTTGAAAGTTTCACCATCAACAATGAATAGCTCAGGATTTTTGGGATCCTCTTTTAGTCTGTCGTAAAAATCAATCATAAAATTTCTCCACTTTAATATCGTATCTGCTTTTGCCCGTAATCGCCTTTCGGATGCTAGCAAGCAAATACCCGTAGCCATAGCCCACTAGTTGGGTATAGCCAGTTATCACGCACAAAAAAGGCAAAAAAAACTTTTTGTACTTCAGCATCGCCCCTATGTAAAGGAGCAAGGTGTAGCCCAAAATAGGTATCAGTAGCTGTGGGTAAAAAAAGCTACCGACTATCAGCCCCAAAACACCCAAGATAAAACCAGCTGGCAAAAGGTGGACTATCTTCGTACTCTTCGGGTGCATCGCCGCTAGGTTTACCCGAGCCGAACCAGAGTTGAGCACCTGTCTAAAAAACTGCTTAAGATTTGTGCGTCTTTTGTGATAAACCCAAGCGTTGGGGAAAAGGCGACTTTGATACCCCTTTTTGCTCAGTCTAATGCTAAGGTCTATATCCTCTCCAAATCTTAAATCTTTAAATCCTGCCACACTTTTGAAAGCTTCAAGCTCTATTCCCATATTAAAACTCCGTGGTTGAAAGTTTTTCTTCCTACTCCCACGAATGCCTCCAGTCGTCCAAAATCCTGTCATTGCGTAGCTGATAGCCTTTTGCATATTGCTGAAATTTACACTTTCCCTATCAGGACCACCAAAAAATAGTACTTCTTGCTTGTCTAACTCTTTTTTAATTTCGTTTAGCCACTCTGCTGGCAAAAGGCAATCAGAATCAACAAATAAGAGGTATTTGCCCTTGGCAAAAGAAGCTCCCTTATTTCTCGCTTTAGCAGGTCCTTGGTTTACTTGCGTGTCGTAGTGTAGTCTCAAACTTGTGAACTTTTTCTTCGCTTCTTGCAAAAACTCAAGTGTACTGTCTTGTGAGCCGTCATCGACCACTATTAGCTCAAAATCTTGCTTGGGATAGTTTATCTTGTCTGCAAAGTCGAGGAACTCTCTTAGCTCTGCTACTCGATTGTATGTAGGTACGATGATGCTAAACTCAGTCATCTTAGTTGCACACCTAGCCGATACTTGCCAAACTCGTAAGACTCTTTGCTCTTTAGTTGGTCGCCCTCTAGGTAATAGATTAAGAGAGCACTTCGGGTTTTATTGGCGATGGCGATGGCTTCGTCCACGGGCATCAAGAAGTAAGCGGTAGCCAGAGCATCGGCTCTGAGGATGCTAGAGTCCACCACACTTACGCTGATGCAGTTATTGCTGGGATATCCGCTGGTAGGATCGATGATGTGGTGGTATCTTTTGCCATCTTTTATAAAAAACCGCTCGTAATCGCCAGAGGTTACCACCGCTCCAGTTTTTATCTGGATAGTATCGATGAGCTTTCCTTTTTGCCGAGGATGAGTTATGCCTATCTTCTTGTGCTTGTTAGCGAAGATGGCGATGTCTCCTCCAGCGTTTATGTAGCCACTTTCGATTTCCTTATTTTGTAAATAGTCGCAAACCTTTTGTACTATATACCCTTTGGCAACTCCACCTAAGTTTATTTTCAAATTTTTGGGCTTAGTAATGTTTAGGGAATCGTATGCGATTTTTTCCAGACCGCAGTTTTTTTGTGCTTCCTCAATCTGAGAGGAGGTTGGCACTTGCTTTTGAGTAAAATTCCAAATGTCAGTCAGTGCTCCGATTGTAGGGTCAAATCTTTTTCCTGAAAGGCGAAAAAACTCCTGACAAAAGTCCAAAAGGTAGGCAATTTCTGGTGTCATAGGAGCTTTGACCTTGCTATTGATAGTACTCAGCTCGCTCTTTGGATTTTGGTATCCTAGCTTATATTGCAAGTTTTCGATAATCTCAAAGCAACTATCGATATACTTGTCCATCCTCGCAGGTTCGCCCTCTAGACTGATTTGGATGATAGTCCCTAAAGCAACTCTTGTTTTGCTGATTTTTTCCGAAGAAATATGTTGTCTATAAAGCAAAAACAAAAATAAGGAGCAAATAAGAAGCAAATAAAACATTTTTTTTTTCATAAACCTTTTCTAAAAAAAAACAAAAATAAGTCAAGAATTAACCAATAATTAAAACGACTTAACTTGTAATTACACAATAAAATATAAAAATTTACAAAAATTTACAAAAAATAAAATACAGGAATAATTCGTTGGTAGATATGCAGTTAAGTGTAGTAAAAGTAGAAAAAAAAGCCTAAAAAGGAAAAAAAGGTTTGACATATATACTATTTATAATTCCGTTTGATGATAAGAAGTAAAAAAAGGTATCACATTGTTTAATATCGGGAAAAAAAATGCAAAGAAAAAGATTTAGATTATCAATACTTGTCTTTTTAGCTTTTGGTCTATTGCAAGCTCAGTACTCCTTCGAACAAGGAAGTAGCGAGCCTCTTAGTGTCATAATGTACGCAGATAAGATATCTAGAGCTTACGAAATAAGGCTTTCCTCTACGCTGGCATCTTACTGTGAGAAGGAAACTTATGAGGTGGATGTAGCTGTTAATCTCAAGGCTAGGCAAGCTTTAGGAATGGGAATGCTTCAAACATCTCAAACCGTGAACTCTGGCATTGGCATCGGCGACCTAGTGATGCCGGGCACAGAAGGAAGGTTTGTCAACGAGTTTGTGGACGATCTAGAAGGACTTGGCGACTTCTCGATGCCTAGTAAAACTACCGTTACCGAAAGCCGAGTACCTACAGGTCTTGGCGGAGCATCAGATTATGAAATCGACAATGTGGTGGTCAATGTGATGTTGGACGCCTCTGCTTACACTCCAGAAGATGTCTCTTTTATGGATGAGCTGGTAAAGATGAAGGCTGGCATAGACATCTATCGTGGAGATATAGTCAATGTAACATTGGTGAGGTTTACCAACCAAAAGCAGAAGATGATAGAAGAGGCTAAAAAAGCCGAAGAAGAAGCAGCAAGGTTAGCCGAAGAAGAGAAAAGAAGAAGAGAGATGGAAGAAGAGCAAGCCCAAGAAGAGCCTCTTCCAGATGAGGAAGACTCTAATTTCTTGACATATCTTATAGCTGGTTTAATCGGATTGCTTTTGCTAATTGGTTTTTTGGTAGCGTTTTTCTTTATCTCTAAGAAAAACGCAGCTTTGCAAGATTCAAATTTGGTGCAACCTAAAGTAAACTTCCCTCGCTATGATGAGCAGTTTGATAGCCTTATGCAAGAGATGCGGGAGCTTAGAAAGGTTAATAGAACCTCTGAGCCCGAGAAGATGGAGATTGCCGAATACAAAAAACTCCGCTCCTTTGCGATTAATAAATTTTTGGCAGAAGCCAAAAATGTTGGCATCGTCTTGCAAGGTTGGGTAGACAGTGGTGGCGACGAGGGCATAGACAAAGCTACCAAGCTAATAAAAGCTATCGATGAGAACTTGCTCGACCTTTTGGAAGGGAAAGTTTCGCACGATGATTTTAAGTTGCTTTCTTGGAACATCCGTAATATGGAAGAGCTAGACACTAAAACAAAGCTGGAAGCGTTGCAAAACTTTAAAAACGCTTGGAGCTCATTGACAGTTACTGACGATGGCAAAGACGATACAGGGATGTTTGGTTTCTTGAACTCTATGTCTGTAGAGCAGATAAGGCAAGCCCTTAAGGGTGAGCCAGATGGAGTGCAAGCGTTGGTCATCACCCAAGTTCCAGCCGAAAAAGCTTCGGAACTCTTGGCATCTTACCCTCTAGAGCAGAAGTCTGCGGTGATGAGCAATATGGGTAAGTTGGGCAAGATACCCACCTCTGTATACAAAGAGGTCTCTAGTCGCTTGGCAAAAGAGGCTCTCAAGATGCGAGGTATGGAGTATGTCTCTTCCGATGGTGCTGGCAAGATGCTCGAGATACTCGACACCCTCACCACTGCTCAGCAAAAAGAGTTCATCGACGATATTACCAAAGCAGATGTGGAGACAGCCGAGAAGGTATTGAAGTACTTTATAGCCTTTGATGACCTTGGTAACTTGGAAGAAGATATCTTGGTTAGAGCTATCCAAAAAATGGAAAGAGAGCTACTGTCTGCGGCTTTGGTCGGAGCAGACGAAGTAAGGGTCAACAATCTTTTGTCTAATGTGCCCGGGCGGATGAGAGAGATTATCAGGTCGGAGCTTAGAATAAATAAAAACAGGCTGAAGCCAGACGAAATAGAGAGAGCCAGAAGAAAAATGATGTCTATAATTAGAAAAGAGATTAGAGAAGCTGGTGGACGAAATATTGGCGGGAATCAAAGCGAAGGTAGTACAACCAATGAAGAGTATTAGAAGTTTTCTATTTGTAATAGCTTTGAGTGTTTGTTTTTCTTCTCTTTTTGCTCAGTTTGAGTACAATCAATTTTCAAATATGAGTGCTGTGGGCTCTTACCCCCGTAGCGACCGTTCGGAAGTCCGCAACATCTCTCGCATAATGCTCAGAGTGCAAGAGTCTGTGCTCAACTTTCCTTTAGGGGTCAAAAGGGTCGCAGTTTATCGTGTAAAAGCAGACCGTGATGCCATCTCTATTGGGATGGTTCGCTTCGTGAAATCCAAACTAGAGCAAGTGCTTTTGAATAACGAGGGGATAGATTTGGTTGTGGTTCCAGAGTTTAATCTTGCTAGGGTAAAGATAACCGACACATCCTTTAGCTATGTCAACTCTGCTAGATCTTTCGATGAGCTTCGGCAAATGGGAGACAAGTACAATATAGATGCATTCCTCGAGGGTAATTGTACTCGCAGTGCTTACGGTGATGTACTACTCTCATTGAAGATGGTCAGCAATAAAACAGGCGAGATTATCTGGTCTAAAGCTTATATAGAAGGACCAAACCACGACCGTGATATAGACATACCAAAACGATATGCACTCGACTTTAATGTCGGATTTTTCACAGTAAACGATTATAAGGTAGATGGAATATCTATATTTGACAGCAACTATGGTGGCAGCAGTAGCAACTTGGCAAGGATGATAGATTATCGTTTGGGGGCAGTCCGCAAACAGAAGTCGAACTTCTCCTTTGCGGAGGTGATAATGACCCTTTCGGCTGGATTATCTATCGTGAACTGTCAGCTGACACTGGAAAGTGGCATGGAATCTTTCACTACACTACCTACAGCTTTCTTGGGCTATGCTGGTGGTGGAGTGATGACCAAATATTATAAAAAAGAGAGTAAGCTTAAATCTTTAAAAGACAATTATTGGCTTAAGCCTTATATAAAAGGTGAATTTTTTGTACCAATCAATTATTCGGGGAGCTTTTTGACCACGATGATAGGAGCTACTTCTGACATCACGGAAGATATAGAAGTAGGGCTTGGTTTGGGAGTAATACCCTTTGGTAGGAAATTGGAGCAAAATCAAAGTAGTTATATTGAGTTTGGGGCGATGAAGTATGAGATTAATTTTAGTTATAATTTCTAGTCTATTTTTGTTTTCTGGATGCTCTCTTTGGAACAAATATGTTCTTAAGAGAAGCGTAGAAGAAAGCACTGTTTCGGAGAGTCAGGCGATGAGTGTCTCTTCTGGGACTGTAGTAGACAGAAACACAGCCAGAGGATTAGGAGTAACCGAACAGGATACGGAACCTAAAACCACGGTCATTCAGCAAACTCCTATTCGTCCTAAAAAGAACGAAATTCTTATTAAATATCGCAACAAATCTTCAGAGGTAATCTTGAGCCTTGACCCCAGAGACAACAATGTGCAGATAGATGTTTCCAAATCGGGGAATACGGGTGAGTCTTTGGACGATTATGCGTCTATCCAGACTCCATCTTCTCAAGACGAAAACGAGAGTTCAGGACCTACAGAAAGCGATTTTTTGGTACAGGCTCAAAACAGTTTCTATGCAGGCAATTATCAAAAAGCTTTGCAACAGGTTAACAGCTCTATAAATCGCAAGCCGACAGCCAGAGCTTACGCCCTTAAGGGAAGCGTTTATTATATGTTGGGCAATTTGTCTTTAGCTCGTAAAAACTGGACGAACTCTTTGCGTTTAGATCCTAGTATCCAAGGAGTTAGACAAATGTTAAATAAAATAGGGTACTAATTTATGATAGGTTCTATAAGTTCATTTTTGGCTTTTATCCTCATTTGGATAGTGATAATAATATCTATATTGGCTGCGACATCAAACTGGCAAGTGTTCATCAACTATCCCAGTCTTTTGATAGTTGTGGGTGGCACGGTAATTAGTGAGATTGTAGCTCGTGGATTTGTTAGGACTGGCAAAGCGATTGCTTACGCTTTTAGAGTAATGTTTAAGTATCCAATGAACAGCAAAGATTTTGCTCAAGAGATTGACCGTATCAAAGATTGGGCTGAGAGAGTACAAAGTGGTGGCAAAAAGGCTTATGACGAGATTTACTCAGAGGTTAGCGACCCTTTCGATAAATATGTTTTTTCTATCTTGTCTACAGGTTACTCTTTGGAGGAGTCCAAAGAGTTTATCCAAAATGAGATATTTAGAGAGAGTCAAAATACTGGGGAAACTTCTGAAATTTTGAAAAGCTTAGGTGGTTCCTCGCCAGCTTTTGGTATGTTGGGTACTTTGATAGGTTTGGTTATCTTGCTTAGTCAGTTGGATGATCCATCCAAGATAGGACCTGCCATGGCTGTAGCTTTGATCACCACTTTTTATGGACTGATTTTAGCCAGAGTGCTTTTTATCCCTGGGGCGAACAAGTCAATCGATATTTCAACTGCTGTTATGTTTCGTAAACAACTGATTTTGGAAGGTGTTGTTCTTATTATGCAAGATAAATCTTCTTTTTATGTAGAAGATTTTTTGCGTTCACTCGTGGACAAAGAGGCTAATGGGGATGCAGATGTGGCTAATGAGATTTAGTCTCCAAAATTTGTGAGAAGCGAAAAAAGAATGAAGTTAGTAACTAAAAAAAATGTTCCCATTGATGAATCTTGGCTGACAACCTATTCCGATTTGGTTACCTTGCTTCTTTGTTTTTTTGTTCTTTTGGTCTCAATGTCTACCACAAATACTGGGATGTGGCAAGAGTTCAAAGAAGGGTATCGTGCCGAGATAGAGGCTAACGAAGAAGATTTCTCGACGCCTTTGTCGCGGATGAAAGCAGATTTAGACTCAATGCTTCTAGAAGAGAGGATGGCAGGCATAGTTTCTGTAAGGCTGAATAGGTCTTCTATTGCGATAAACATTTTATCAGACGCTCTCTATCGCTCAGGCGAAGCTACAATCATCAAGAAAAACATCGGAATTTTGCAAAAGATTGCTACCTCCATAAGTTCCATAAAATATTATGACCCCAAGATAGACATTGAGGGGCATACGGATGATGTGCCGATAAACACCAGAAGGTTTCCGTCCAACTGGGAGCTGTCTGTGGGTCGAGCTTCTAATATTGTCCGCTACTTTATAGAGAACGGAATATCGCCCGAGCGGATGAAAGCTGCAGGCTACGCTTACATCAAGCCGCTAGCACCCAACAAAGACCCCAAAGGTAAGCCCATACAAGCTAATAGAGACCTGAACAGGCGGATAGTCATAGAGATTCACTAAGTTGTTATTACTGCTTAGCTTTAGTCTCGCAGATTTCCTTTTTCACCTCACGCATCGATTTCGGTCTGGCAAACACAGTTTTCTGGTTCTTGTAATTTACCAGTCCTAGGCGACCTTTTCGTACCTTCCACACATAGCGGATGTGTGTATAGTCCACGGCTACTTTCCCCGAATGTTTCGCCTTGGAGTAATACGCCGCAAGCCCAGCGGCTATCTCGATTACCTTGGGGGCAACCTCTTTTTTGTAAGGGTTTAGGATAACGATGTGTGAGCCCCTTATGGATCTAGCGTGAAACCACAAATCACCTTTCCCAGCTAGTTTGCAGGTGATGGTGTTGTTCTCGGCATCGTTTCTTCCGATTAAGATTTTCAAATTTTCGTCTATCTTGATTTGCTTCAAAGACTTTTTGTCGCTCGGTTTTACTTTGGGGACGATGCTCGTGGTGCTTAGGCTGTACTCCGGCAAATTTTTCAGAGCTTTAATCTCAGACTCTGCCATCTTGATGCGGGTTTCCACTATCTTCTTCCCGCTCACACCTTTCTTGTACTTCTTGAAATAAAAATCAACATTCTGTTTAGGGGAGAGATTTTTTTTGAGCTTTATGACGATTTTGGGCATTTTGGGATCGTAGTAGTTTACTAGAGCTACCTCTTGCAATCCAGGCGTGATAGTGTGATAAGCCGACTTTAGTAGCTCACCAGCCATTTTCCAATACTCAGTCTTGCTGTAATCTTGCCAGATGTTTTTTAGATTGGCGAGCTTCACCTTGGCTTTTTCTATTTTTTTCTTTCGCTGGTTCTCTTGCCTATTTTTGATAATCTTCAGTCTTTGCAAGTGGATGTGGTTATAAAAAAAATGCTCCAGATAGCCGTTTACAGATGCAAAGCTGTAGTCTGTCTCGTGCCACGGCAATGGGTGGTAGCGGAAATCTTGTTTGTTTTGGTTTGCTGGCAAAAGGTACTTTTGTCCAGAGAGTATTTGTCTTTGAGGGTTATCAGCAAATGTGTAGAGCTTCTTAGCTTGCAATATTTTATCGTCTTCTAAGAATACAATATTTAACTTACCGGGGATTAGCTCCACGATAATTTTTAGTTGGAGATTTTCGCCGTAAATAGACCTCTTGTGAAACAAAAAGCTTAAAACTCTATCGCCACCCAGCGGAGTTATTTGCTCCAGAGTAGCTTTTTGGAAAATGGTATTAATCCCCGAAAAAGTGGGGGTAAAGTCAAGCGTGTCGTCTTGCGTGAAGAAACAGAAGCTATCGTTGCCAGATAGGTTTATTTGCAAGAAGAGGTTACTTTTGACAAAAGTGATGCGGTACTGGTCGGATGCCCTTTCTATAGCTTTGAACTTCAAGAACTTAGGCAAAGGCTCATCGCACCATTGCACGAGTGTGGAGTAGTTCATAGAGCTTTTTGTGGAACTTTGGGGTAAGTAAAACCCAGAGCAAAAAACAAAGGCAGGAAAAGAGAACCGAGATTACTGGATCTATTTCCTACCTTGTATTTTTCGTGTTTGCTTAGTTTACTTGGAATGTGTTAGTACCGTCTTTCAAGAAAGCAATAATTTGCTCTGCTGCTGCTACAGCTGCGTTGATGTTGGCTTCGGCAGTCTGAGCACCCATTTTTTTGGGAGAGGCGAAGAAACGGTCGCCGAACGCTTGAAATTTGTCCAGATTGGCAGGAGCGATGTCGGTCATATACTTGAAACCTTTATCTTCTGCCATTTTTTTCAAAAGTCCTTCTTCATCTATCACCTCTTTACGAGCGGTGTTCACAAGGCATGCACCCTTTGGCATCTTTGCCAAGAGTTCGTAGTTTATAGAGCCTTTTGTCTTATCGTTAGCAGGAATGTGCAAAGAAAGATAGTCTGCCTTGGAGTAAAGCTCTTCTACTGTTTCTGCACAAGCACCACAGCCATCTGTGATTTTGCACTTATCCACGAACGGGTCGTGAGCAATGACGCTCATTCCAAAGCCTTTTGCTAGGTTTGCTACTATGCATCCGATGTTACCGTAGGCGTGGATACCCAAAGTCTTGCCTTTGAGTTCGCTTCCAGATTTGCCATTGTAGCTTCCCCTTGCAGCCATTATCATCATTCCCAGAGCCAGTTCAGCCACTGCGTTGGAGTTTTGCCCCGGAGTGTTCATCACTACGATGCCTTTTTCACTGGCAGCAACGCAATCTACATTGTCGTAGCCAGCTCCTGCACGCACCACTATCTTTAGGTTCTTGGCTGCGTCCATCACTTCTTTGGTAACTTTGTCGCTCCTGATGATAAGAGCATCGCAATCGCTCACGGCACTCACCAAGTCTGCTTGTTCGGCGTAGCTTTCGAAAAGGACAAGCTCGTGCTCTGACTTTGCTACTGCTTCTTTGAGTTTGTTTACAGCCTCTGCTGCAAAAGGCTTTTGTGTTGCCACCAATATTTTCATAATTTTCTCCTTACTTTGAAATTTTTATATTACTTCTTTCGTTTTAGGCTTGTAATGAGTCAAGAAAATAAAGAAAAATCTTGACTTTAAATTTGCTATTTTTTGGTTTGGGAAAACTTTATTTAATTAGGAGGAAGAATGTTTGAAAAATTCTTTAAACTTAGTGAGCACGGAACAACTGTAAAGACAGAGATCCTTGCCGGCATCACAACCTTTTTGACTATGGGTTACATCCTTATTGTAAACCCTATTATTTTGTCAAAAACTGGAATGCCTTTTGGAGCGATAATCACCGCAACAGCTTTGTCTTCGGCGATAGCTACTTTGGTGATGGCGTTGTATGCCAATATGCCTTTTGGTCTTGCACCGGGCATGGGCTTGAACGCCTTTTTTGCTTTTACAGTGGTTTTGGGTATGGGCTACTCTTGGGAGTTTGCTCTTACTGCAGTTTTCTTGGAAGGTGTGATCTTCTTGATCTTGACTTTCTTGAATGTGCGTGAGGCGATTGTCAATAGTATTCCTATTAACTTGAAATACGCTATCTCTGCTGGTATTGGGCTTTTTATTGCCTTTATCGGTTTCCAAGGTGCTGGTGTGGTAGTAGACAATCCTGCTGTTTTGGTAGGCTTGGGTAGTATGCTCACCGCCAAACCAATGATTTGCGTCTTTGGTCTTTTGGTTATTGGTGTGTTGCATTACAAAAAAGTGAAAGGTGCTTTGATGATTGGTATCTTTGCTTCTACTATCTTGGCTCTTATCTTGGGCGTTGCTAAATTTAACGGCATCTTCTCTACTCCAGCTAGTCTTGCACCTATTATGATGAAGCTCGATTTTAGCAATGTATTCTCTTTGGATATGGCTACTGTTTTGTTCACATTCTTGTTTGTAGATATGTTTGATACTGTTGGAACTTTGGTTGGTGTGGCTTCTAAGGCTAATATGTTGGACGCTGACGGTAAACTTCCCGGTGTGAAGAAAGCTCTTTTCGCTGATGCTGTAGGTACTACAGTTGGTGCTATGCTGGGAACTTGTACAGTTACCACTTATGTAGAGTCAGCCGCTGGTGTAGAAGAAGGTGGTCGCACAGGTCTTACCGCTTTGACTATCGCTGCTCTGTTCTTGCTTTCTTTGTTCATCTCTCCGCTGATTACCATGGTGCCAGGTGCTGCTACTGCTCCTGTTCTTATCGTTGTGGGTGTGTTTATGCTTACTCCGATCTTGAAAGTGAATTTCGACGATTTTACCGAAGGTCTTCCAGCTTTCTTGGCAATGGCAGTTATGCCTTTGACCTACTCAATCTCTGAGGGTATCGCTTTTGGTGTTATCTCTTACGCAGCTTTGAAACTTTGCACAGGCAAAGGAAAAGAAGTTAGCCTTGTAACTTACATCGTTGCTTTGATCTTCATCGGCAAATTCTTTATGTAATACTGTTTAAGACAATAAGCAAGCCGTCCTTTTTTAATAAAAGGGCGGCTTTTTTTATCCACTTAAGCTTTGCCCAGACGAGCGAAGCTCACCAACTCTTTGAAGAAGAAAGAGGGAAAAGATTTATTTTATGCTTGACAATGAACACTGTTCAGTAAACAGTGTTCAAAAGTTGAAAAGGAGATTTAAAGATGAAAAATTTTTTACTGATTATCGGTTTAAGCAGTTGTAGCTTTTTGTTTGCCTTCACGGGGTTGCAGGTGATGCAAAAGGTGGATTCGCGGGACGATGGTAAGACGATGGTGTCCACTAGCAAGATGGTGCTGACCAATCGTCAAGGCAGAACAAGGGAAAGACAGACGAAGATGATTCGCAAAGATTACGGGCAAGATGAGAAGTCGCTGTTTGTCTTTTTGCAACCTGCGGATGTAGCGGGAACGGCTTTTTTGAACTGGTCGTATGGCGACATCACCAAAGATGACGATAAGTGGCTCTATATGCCGGCACTGAGGAAGGTACGCCGCATTGCATCTTCCAGCACGAGCGACTACTTTATGGGTACGGACTTCACCTACGATGATATGGGGCAAAGAGAGCCAGAAGAGGACACTCACAAGCTTTTGAGGCAAGAGACGCTAGATGGGCTGGACTGCTGGGTGGTGGAGTCCACACCCAAGGAAGAAGGCTACCAGTACTCCAAAGTGGTGAAGTGGGTGAGCAAAGAGTACTTGCTGGTAGTCAAAGCTGAGTACTACGACAAGCGAGGCAGATACCTAAAAAAGATGGTAGCTAGCGACTTTCGAGCAGTCGATGGCATCTGGACGGCTTACTCTCGTTTTATGGACAACGAGCAGGAGAAACATACGACCTTGCTGAAGATGCAGTCAGTGCAGTACAATCAACAGGTATCAGATAGAACTTTCAAAGAGGCAAATTTGAAAAGGGGCAAGTTTTGATGAAAAAAGCACTTCTTTTGGGTATTGGGTTTTTTTGCTGGCAGATATTTGCACTAGATGTGGCAGGCAAGGTCTCCTCGCACCACGGTTGGCAAGGCAAAGGCGAGCAACAAAGCTTGCTGGACAGAAACTGGCTTTTGTTGGAGCTAAGCCATTCTAAGCAAAGCACTTACTTCTTTTCTAGTGTAAAGGCGATGCGTGATAACAATGCTGAGCCGAGCAGTTTTGAGCTCACGGAGAGTTACTTCGATTACTTCGCCGACTCTTGGGATGTGCGGGTCGGTCGTCAGATCATCGCTTGGGGCAAAGCTGATGGGCTGCGAATCACGGATATTATTTGTCCGCAAGATTTTTCTCTCGGACTAAGCCAAGATTTGCAAGACAGCCGTCTGGCAGTGGACGCCTTCAAGTTTAGTTTCTTTCCCGACTGTTTCGACCTCGAGCTCATCTATTTGCCGTTCATTGCCAAAGCTGAGTACCCACTGGCGGACTCTTTGTGGAATGTCGTCGGATACAAGGGTGTGAAGCATAATTTGCCCACAAAGACGCTAGAAGCTGCTCAAATCGCAGGCAGGCTGGGTAAAAACCTCGGGTCGCTAGATTTTGCTGTGAGTGGCTATTACTTCTGGTTGCCCGTGCAAACCCTTTCGGATGGGAACTTGGTGATAGATTACAAGCGGACAGGTTTTTTTGGCTTAGAGGCTTCCGCATCACAAGGCTCGTTTGTGTATCGTCTGGAGTCCGCCTATTACCAGCGAAAGTTTTTTGCTATGGGAAAGGTGGAAAAGCCGTGGGTGGACGCTCTGCTGGGGGTAGATTGCTACCCCGGAGGCGACTGGACGATAATGGCACAGTTTAGTGCGGATTTGGTTTGCGATTACTCTACAGCCGTGCAACGAGACGAGTCGGAAAGTTTGCTGACCCTTACGCTGAAGAAAAAAGTTTTTCGCCAACAGCTAGAGTTTTCTGCTCAAGTGGTAAACAGTTTGGTTGACCAAGATATTTTTTGCAAATTTAGTAGCGACTACGATTGCAGTCAAGGTCTTCACATTTTAGTGGGTTACGATTATTACGATGGAGAAAGGAAAGGCGATTTTGGCAAATTTGCCGATAATAGTATGGCGTGGTGCAAAGCGGAATACTCTTTTTAAAGATAGGAGGCAAAATGTTAGATTTACTCAAGATAAATAATTGGTTTTATGGTTATGGCAAGTGGATACTCAGGCGAAGATGGGTTTACCTTTTTTGTTTGCTGGCTCTTTTGCTGGTGAGCGTGCTGGGCTTGCCACATCTTCAAAAATCTTCGGACGAAGATAACTGGTTTGGTGATGAGGACAAAACTATACTCGACCAAAACCAGATGGAGGGAATCTTTGGCAATACGGAGATGGCGGCCGTGCACATTATATGCGAGGATGTTTTTACGCAAGAGAACCTCAGGCTCATAAGGGCATTGGGGCAAGAGCTAGAGGACAAAGTCCCTTATGCTGATGATGTTTTCAGCATCACTTCTCTGGAGTTTAGCCAAGGCACAAATTGGGGGATTATCATCCAAGATTTGATACCCGAGGATATCCCAGCCGACAAGCAGAGCTTGGAGAGTTTGCGAGCCAAAGCACTCTCTAAGGAGCTGATAAATGGGCAGTTAGTTAGTGCGGACAGTAAGGAGGCTTGGGTAATCGTGCGACTGCTAAGGTACGACAAGGACGACGACAACGCTTCTTTGCACATCGGAAAGGCGGTGCTAGATATAGCAACCAAGCCCGTATACGCTCAGCTAAACCCCAAAGCCACTGGCGTGCCGGTGATAATGTACGAGAAGACCAATTTTTTTGAGTCGGAAGTGCCGGGAGTTATGAAGTTTTCCTTTCTGGTGGTCTTCATCATTCTCTTGTTTGCTTTCCGCTCGTTGCGGGGAGTGCTGGTGCCTTTCCTAACCATCATCTTCGGTTTACTGTTGGTCTTCGGGATGCAGGGGCATATGCGGCTGACCATCGACCCAACGGTGGTAACCATGCCTATCTTCTTGGGTCTGGCTGTGGCAGTGGGTTACAACATCCACCTTTTCAATTTTTTCAAGTCTGAGTTCCTCAAGACGGGTAACCGCAAAGAGTCTGTCTGCTACTGTCTAAAGGAGACGGGCTGGCCGATACTCTTCACAGCATTGACCACCATCTTGGCTCTTTGCTCTTTCGTGTTCATCTCCTCGCCGACCTTGCAGTGGATAGGGTTGACCTCCGCCGCGATAGTGCTAGTCAGCTTCCTTTTGGTGCTGAGCCTCACGCCTGTCCTTTTTTCGTTTGGCAAAGACAAGGCGATAGTCGTTTCTGATAAGACAGTGCATCTGCAGTGGGTAACTGATGGGCTTAGAGCACTTAGCGATTGGATTTTTGACAACCCCAAGAAGATAATATTTTGCTATATCGTTGTAACTTTGCTGGGGTGTTTTGGGTTTTCGCTGTTTCGCATCTCGTTTGATGCAGAAGACACTGTGGGAGCCAATGTCCCTTATGTGAAAAGGATTATGCAAGCAGCTAGATCGCAAATAGGAGCGTTGAACTCCTATAACATCGTCATTGAGTTTCCCGAAGACGGAGCTGTGAAAGAGCCAGAGAATATGAAAAATTTGGATAAACTTATTTCGTTCATACACGCAGAGACTGTTTTAACCAAAAGGGTTAGCTCTATAGTGAAGATAATCAAAGATATGAATAAGGTGCTTTTCGACAATCAAGACAAGGAGTTCCGCATTCCTGACACCAAGCAAGCTATCGCTCAGGAGTTGCTGCTCTACGAGAACTCTGGGGGCAAAGAGTCCACTCGCTGGATAGATTATGACTATCGCCGCTACCGCGTGCAGGTCGAACTCTCAGAGATGGACACAGAATTGGCTGATAAAGACATCATCAAGATAAAAAAGAAGGCGTCAGAGCTTTTCCCCACTGCCAAAATCCAAGAGGTGGGCACTATGGCGAAGATGATAGCCATGGCAAATCGGGTTACTTGGGGGCAAATCTACTCCTTCTTGATAGCTTTGGTGATAATAGCCATCATCTTGATGATCGCCTTTGGTGGTGTCCGCATCGGACTCATCGGGATGATACCCAACATCACTCCAGCACTGCTGGCTGGCGGAGCGATGGGCTATTTGGACATACCACTGGATATGATCACCGTTACCATTATGCCTATGGTGCTGGGACTGGCTGTGGACGACACCATCCACTTCATCAACCATTACAAGCTCTACTACCAAGAGACGGGCAGTTATAAGCGTGCATCCTCCGACTGCTTCGCTTCTATCGGTCTTGCACTGGTGCTGACCTCTGTGGTGCTGATTCTCAACTACTGCGTCTATTTGGTGTCAAGTGCAGAGGTTTTGCGGAGTATGGGCATCTTGGCAATGATTGGCATTAGCACGGCACTGTTGTCCGACTTTTTCATCACTCCCATCTTGATAAGGATGCTCAAGCCTTTTGGACCACAAAAAGCGAACATAAAGGAGAAAGCAGAATGATGAGTAAGAACAACCAGAGGGTGTGTCCCGTGGAAAAGTCAGGGTTTCTTTTAAGTAAAATCCGCAAGTTAGTTCACAACCCCCAAAAGATGTTTGCCCCTTATGTGTCTAGTGGTAGCAAGGTTTTGGAGATAGGCTCTGGTCCCGGCTATTTCACCTTGCCCCTAGCCCAAATGGTGGGCAAAGCTGGCAAAATCTTTGCCCTAGATGTGCAAAAGCAGATGTTGGACATCGTAGAAAGCAGAGCAAAAACGGTAGGACTAGAGCGTAATATTCAGGGAGTTTTGGCTTCGGCAACGGAATTTGAGGTGCCTGAGCAAATAGATTTTTGTTTGTTATTTTATGTATTGCACGAGATACCCGATGTTTTGCTAGCTCTGCAAAATGTTTACAAGTTTTGTAAAAAAAGTGCTAAAATTTATCTGGTTGAACCCTCATTTCATGTCAGCAAAAAAGATTTTGTACAATCTTTGTCTGTGGCTCAAGAGGTTGGATTTGTGATAGAAAAGAGGTTTGGCTTTCTGGATAGAGCGGCAATTTTGGGAATTAAGTAAGGAGATTTAAGATGTTAGTAGAAAATTTTTGGCTTGCTTTTAGTCTAACGCTCTTGGCTGGTTTAGCCACGGGCATTGGCAGTGCTTTGGCTTTTTTCACCAGACGCTCGAACACCAACTTCTTGGCGATAGCTTTGGGCTTCTCGGCAGGAGTGATGGTTTATGTCTCTTTCGTGGAGATATTTGCAGAGGCTCAGCACTCTCTGGTGGAGTTTTATGGAGGCAATATTGGGGTAATGTGGGCGAGTGTAGCATTGTTTTTGGGGATGTTTATGGCAGCGGGCATCGACAAGCTAATACCTGCCTACGAGAACCCGCACGAGGCGAAAATAGTAGAAGATATGAAAAATGTGCCTGCGGGCAAGTTGTACAGGATGGGGCTCTTTTCGGCAGTTGCCATCGCCGTGCACAACTTCCCCGAGGGGCTGGCAACCTTCATAGCCACTCTAGGGGATGCAGACCTTGGCATTGCCATCGCCGTGGCTATAGCCATCCACAATATTCCCGAGGGCATCGCCGTGAGTGTGCCGATATTTTACGCTACGGGCAATCGTAAAAAAGCTTTCTACCTCTCGTTCCTCTCGGGGCTAGCCGAGCCAGTGGGTGCATTGGTGGGCTACCTTCTCTTGATGCCTTTTATGAACCAAGCTGTGTTCGGCTTTCTCTTTTCGCTGGTGGCAGGGATTATGATCTTCATCTCGTTTGATGAGCTCTTGCCCGCAGCAGAGCGTTACGCTGAGCACCATCTGGCTATCTACGGGCTCATCGCGGGGATGATGGTAATGTCCGCCAGCTTGTTACTGTTTTGAGCATTTATAGGGGGATGTGCGTATGATGACAAAAGCCGAAGAGATGAAGCTGGCTAAGAAGCAGATAATCTTGAAAAAGGCGTTGGAGCACTTCAGCAGATACGATTTTGAGGAAGTCTCCTTACGAGAGATAGCCGCAGAAATCGGCATCAGCGTTGGTAATCTTTACAACTACTTTAAAAATAAAGACGCCCTGTTTGAGGCAGTCCTAGAGCCTTTCTTGCAGAAAGTCGCTATCGTGAAAAAGTTCCTGCTGACTCACTCCGATGAGAACAATAAACAAGAGTGCGAAGAAGATTTTTTGGCTCATCTGGCACTTGCCCAAAAAATTGCCAAGTTTGTGCATAAAAATCGCCAGATGATATCAATTTTGCTCTTTCACAGCAAAGGCTCTTCTTTGGAACAGTTCTCCGACAATATGATAAATTTCCAGACGAAGAGGTTTCACAAGGAGATAAACCAAAAAGCTGGCAGTCCTGTTTTTGATATTTTTTTCGCTCACAATTTGGTCTCGTATTTCTACAACACCATCAGAGAAGCCTTGATGCACGATTTGGATTTACAGCAGTTGAAGCAAGCAACCAAAGAAATGATAACTTTTGCTTATCTGGGGATTATGGGTACTGCAGAGCAAAAAGTTGCCAGTTTGAACCAAGAAGAACCAAAACAAAAAAAAATAATTTCTGGTTTTTTTGAACAATAGTTAGTTCTTTTATTTCCAATAAATTAAAAAAAATAACAATTTTCCTCTTTTTTTTATTTTTTCTTGACTTCTATATGTATACCAAAGAAATAAGGGTAAGTATATGAGGAAAGAACTGTTATGGGTCGAAAAAAACTGAGTAAAATCCAACAACTGCTTTTGTTTGACGGGTTACCACCGCAGGCGTTAGAGCCACCTGCAGTCGGTGTGTCGCAGCAGGTAGAGGTGGTCAAAAAGAAGCCAAAATCTAAGAATGAGCAGATAATTGTGCCTAAGATTTTGGGCCGCAACAATAGGATGAATATCCAAGGTGGGCAAACCTCTTTCGACTTTGTGCATCAGGTGGAGCAGTTCCTTTTGCAAAACAGGATACCTCTAAAAAGCAAAAAGTTTTTGCTGGGAGTCTCTGGTGGTAGCGACTCGCTGGCTATGCTTTTGGCTTTTTATTATCTACGCAATAAGTACGACCTCAAGCTCTTGGTATCGCACATCAACTACAACCTGCGTGGGAGCGAGAGTACAGCCGATCAGCAATTACTGCAAAAAATATGCTTTGAGAAGAACATCTTGGTCGAGATAAGCAATGTTGATGGTAAAACCCTCGGGGAGAAGGAGCTACGAGACATTAGATTTCAGGAGTTTATCAAAATCGCTAAGCGGGACAAGATAAAGAACCTCTGCCTAGCTCACAACAAGAACGACCAAGTAGAGACGGTGCTATTCAACATTGTGCGGGGTGCTGGCATCTCGGGAGCAGCTGGGATAAAAAAAAGGCTCAAGCTGGAAAGCGGACTTTTGCTGACACACCCCTTGCTGAACATCGACCGCAAGCAGATTGTCGCTTTCCTGCAAGATCAAGGCGTGCAATGGTCGGAGGACTCTACCAACAGGCAACCGATATACACTCGCAATAAAATTCGCCTAGAGCTCGTGCCGTGGCTCAAAGAGAACCTAAACCCCAAAGCGATGGAAAACATCTTTGAGTTTTCCACTATCTTGAGCCAGACTCACAGTTTTTGGCAGGAGAAGTCCAAAGTGAAGATGAAAAAGTTGAAAATCAAAGGGGAGAGCGAACCCGGGGTTTTTTGCTTTTCTATAGAACGACTAGCCAAAGAGATGCCACTGCTCCGCTACTATCTGTACAAAGATATATACGAGGAGTTTACGGGCGAGGTAGACGGCTTTTTCCGTAGCCATTACAACCAAATCGAGAAGATTTTTGCCTCGCGAGGTTCGGTGAAAATCAACCTCTTCGAGAAGATGGTCTTGGTGAAAGAGTACGACTCTCTTTACTTCTTCGACCACGACTTCCAAGAGTCGCAAACAGAAGACGAACCTTTTGTGATGTCCAAGCTGGTGAAGGTGTTTGTCTACAATAACTGCAGGATTAGGATCTCCAAGGTAAGCAAAATCCCTGAAAATTTTGACAAGAGTGCCGTGGCGTATTTGGATTACACCAAATTGGAAATGCCCATGGTCGTGAGATCGGCTGTGCCAGGGGATAGGTTTGTGCCTGTGGGGATGAAAAAAGGACACAAAAAATTAAAGGAATTTTTCATTGACGAAAAGGTCTCTAAATTTGAAAGAAAAAGGATACCAATACTCACTGACACAAAAGGAATAGTGTGGATTGGAGGATACAGAGTGGACGCGAGAGTGGTCGCCGATGCCAAGAGCAAAAACATCTTAAAAGTTGAGCTGGAAAGACTAGAAAAATCGAGATCAGCTCAAAGAAAAAAATAAGAGTGTGGGGTATTTAAAGTGGACGAAAGATTTTCAAAAATTATCTTGAACGAAGACGAGATACAACAAAGAGTTGGTCAGCTTGCGGCAGAACTTTCCGCTTACTACAAGGGCAAAAGTCCTGTTTTTATTTGTGTGCTAAAGGGTGCTGTTTACTTTATCACCGACCTTACCAAAAAGCTGACTATCGATTGTCGGGTGGACTTTATGGATGTCTCTAGCTACGGAGCGGACAGGAGTAGCTCGGGAGTGGTGCAGATTCGCAAAGACCTTAGCGACACGATAGAAAACAAGGATGTAGTGGTGGTAGAGGACATATTCGATACAGGACTCACGATGAATTACTTGGTTGGTTATCTGGGCAATCGCAAGCCTGCCTCTATCAAGATTTGCACCTTGCTGGATCGCCCGCACAAAAGAGACCCACAGGTCAAACTGAAAGCTGACTTTGTGGGCTTTACTCTCACCAAAAGCGACTTCTTGGTTGGCTATGGCTTGGACGACGACCAAATTATGCGAAATTTGCCTTACATAGGTGTACTAAAAAAGGATGACAAGTAAATAATGAACAACAAAAATGGAAACAAATTGCCAGAGTTTAAAAAACCTAACTTAACATTGATAGTAGCGATCTTTTTTGCAGGATTGCTTTTTTATCAGATGTTTTTTTCTGTGGAACAGGGAGCAAGGCAAGTGTCTTACTCCACTTTTGTGCAGATGAGTGAATCTGGGCAGGTGCTCTCTGCCAGTTTCGATGGAAAAGATGTACTTTTCTCGGGCACTGACGGTGCTAAATACGCTACCTACTTGCCTTTCCAAGACCCAGCTCTGGTGCAAAGGTTGCAAAGCAAGGGGATAAACATCTCCTCGCACAAGCCGTCTTTCCTCGCCTCGGCACTACTTTCGTGGTTGCCATTTTTGATTTTCATCTTCATCTGGATATTTTTGATGCGTTCTATGGGTGGTGGGGGCAAAGCTTTTAGCTTTGGCAAAAACAAAGCCCAACTGGTGAACAAAGAGGACATCAATACTACTTTCGACGATGTGGCAGGTATAGACGAAGCCAAGGGCGAGCTGGAAGAGATAGTGGAGTTCCTCAAAGATCCCAGCAAGTTCTTGTCTTTGGGTGGTAGGATACCCCGTGGCGTACTGTTGCAGGGGCGACCGGGCACAGGCAAGACCCTCTTGGCTAGAGCCGTGGCAGGAGAAGCAGGCGTGCCTTTTTTCAGGATGAGTGGCTCAGACTTTGTGGAGATGTTCGTTGGTGTGGGAGCCTCGCGAGTTCGTAACCTTTTCGAATCGGCTAAGAAGAACTCCCCGTGCATCGCCTTTATCGATGAGATAGACGCAGTAGGCAGACATCGTGGTACTGGGCTCGGAGGTGGACACGACGAGCGGGAGCAGACACTCAATCAGCTTTTGGTAGAGATGGACGGATTTACGGAGAACGACTCGGTAATTATCATCGCCGCTACCAACAGACCAGATGTGCTAGACCCAGCGTTGCTTCGCCCTGGGCGGTTTGACCGCCAAGTTACAGTTGACTTGCCCGACATAAAGGGCAGAGAGGCTATCCTGAAGGTGCACGCCAAGAAAATCAAGATGCAGAAGGATTTGAGCTTCTCCACGGTGGCTAGGGCTACTGCTGGGTTTTCGGGTGCAGACTTGGCAAACTTGCTCAACGAGGCTGCTCTCATCACAGCTGGCAGGGAGAAGAAAGAGGTTACGCTGGAAGAGGTGGAAGAGGCTAAGGATAAGATAATCTTGGGCAAAGAGAAGAAGAGCAAGGTAATCTCGGAGGAAGACAAGAAAATAACCTCTTATCACGAGATAGGGCATGTGATTACCTCCATCTGTCAGCCACTGACCGACCCACTGCACAAGGTCTCCATCATTCCGCGAGGCTTCACCGCAGGGGCGACCCATTACTTGCAGACAGACAGGAGTAATTACTCCAAAGATTACCTAAAGCAGACGCTGGTGCAGCTACTAGGTGGCAGAGCTGCCGAAGAGCTGAAGTTTGAGTCGGTAACCACAGGGGCAAGTAGCGACATCTCTAGGGCAACAGACATCGCCAAGAAGATGACCTGCTCGTGGGGGATGAGCGACTCGTTTGGACCAATGGCAATTACCAGAGAGCAAGAGCAGACCTTCTTGGGCAAAGAGCTGGCTCATCACGACTCCATTAGCCAATACCTAAGCGAAAAAGCCGACCAGCAGATTCACGATTTCGTGATAGATGCGTATAAGACGGCTAAAGATATTTTAGAAAAACAAGATAAACTTTTGGTAGCACTCTCCGAAGAGCTTTTGCAAAAAGAGACTTTGGAGTTGGACGAAATTTTTGATATTTGCTTTGTGCAAGCCACCGAAGATAGCAAAGCTTTGCTCAAGCAGAAGTATGAAAAGGCAAAAGAACTTAGAATAAGTGCCGATTAGATTTTTTATTTTTGCCCCCGTAGCTCATCTGGATAGAGTGTTTGATTCCGGTTCAAAAAGTAGGAGGTTCGAATCCTCTCGGGGGTACCATTTTTCTTTTCGCACTTTTGGCAGTGTCTAAATAGTTGTAACCATTAGATGCTGAGTGTGTTAGGGGAAGCAAGTAGATTAGGGGAATATTTTTGCTTATGCAATATTACAAAGATAAAGGTAAGATTTTTTTCCAAGTTGGGCTGATTACAGCACTCAGCTTGGTAATTTTGTTTTTTTCGTACGGGTGGATTACCAGAGCTTTTGCTCAAAATAGGTACGAAAAGATCAAAGTTTCTTTCGCTTCAGGCGGAGGATTGGCAAAAGGGGCATCCGTGTGCGTGCAGGGCGTACCCAAAGGTTTTGTAGAGCAGGTGGAAGTTACCGCCTCTGGGGTGTTGTTTAGCCTGAAAGTCGAGCTTCCTTTCCCTCTGCGGGAAGGCACCGCCTTTGTGGTGGAGGATATAGATTTGATGGGCAATAAGCAGCTGAACATCTTGCCCAGCAAGCAAGGCACAGAGCTAGACCTTCGTCAAGTGCAATCTGGTCAGGTCAAGATTACCTTCAACCGCTTCATCATCAAGATGAACGACATCTTGGAAGATTTAAACTCTGGTGGTGTCGATTTTGCGAAGGTGGGGCAAATTTTGGCTCAACTGGAAACGGTGGTGTCTGGCACGAAGTTGACGCTAGCAAAGATAAACAAAGACGAAGGTGTGTTGGCAAAGACGCAAGAGATATTGGAGCAGACAAGCGGCTTGCTACAAATGATAAACGACCAAAACACTAGCACTGGCAAATTCCTACGCGACACGGTGCTTTACGAGCAGATTATCACCAGCACCAAGCGAGTCGATTCACTCTTGATAGATGTAAAGGCAAACCCCACGAAATATTTCAAGATAGAAGTTTTTTAGATGAAGAGAATTTTTGCAAGCTTTCTGATAGCTCTTGGGTGCTATCAGCTTGTATTTGGGCAGAGTACTGCTCCCGAGTCTGCACTCTTGCTTCCCAGCAAGCAACTCTCGTCCGTGGGTACAGCGGTGGATATTTCCGTTGCCCAAGACTCCATCTCTTATATAGCGGACGATATGTTCTACGATGTCATCTTCTCGATGGCGAACCTCTACGGCGATGTGCAGATTACCTCCGAGGGCTCTATATTGCGGTCGGACACCATCACCATAGACCTCAAGCGAAACATAATGGCATCACACGGGGTTACTTACATCAAAGATGTCGCTAGCTGTATGATAGGCTTCGATGTTTGGGTCAACCCCAAGAAAGAGTGGGCACTGTTCCTAAAGGGCTCTGGCAAGCTCGATGTGGGCTACTACTACGGTAGCCAGATAAGACAGGTCAAAAATGGCGTGTACGACATCGATAACGGGATGTTCACCACTTGCGACTCCCCAAACCACCATTGGGACATCTACTCCACTCAGATGCGGATCTACAGAGGGCAGATGGTGGTGATGAAGCCAGTGGTTCTCTTGGTCAACCACTTTCCCATATTTGCTTTGCCCTCGTACTCCTTTTCTATCGCCAGAGGCAAACAAAACGGCTTCTTGATGCCCAAACCGGGGCGAAACTCCAACGATGGTAAGTTCTTGGAAAACATAGGGTACTACCTCTTTTTCAGCGACTATTGGGACGCTGTACTCACGATGAACATCAGGGAGACCACAGGGCTTGATGGAGAGTTTATCTCTCGCTACAAAAAACGCTACTCTTACGAAGGATGCCTAGAGATTAACCAGTCCAAGACCTTGGACGACGCTGGCAGAAGCTCCGAATACGAGGGCGAGTATCACTACGAGCATAGCCAAGAGTTCCTCAATGGTTCTAAGCTGAAGGTGGACGCTAACTACTACTCCAGCTTGGAGTTAGTGGAAGAAGAGGACGATATCGACACCAGAACGGACGATGAGATAGAGTCTAGTTTTTCTTATAGTTGGCCTTTTCTGAGCAGTACGCTCAACATTACGGGCGAATATGTGCAAGATATGGGCGATGAGACCAAAGACATCACCCTGCCATCCATGAGCTACTCGCTGACCTCCAGACCGATTTGGGAAGCTTTTCGCGATGTGAAACCGCAAGACAATCCGTGGTGGGAAGATTACAGTTACTCATTCAGCAGCAAAGCCATCCACAGCGGTGCTATCACCGACAACTCTTCCGATCTGGCTAAGATACTGCTGGAGTCGGACAAAGACACCAGTGAGACTGTGGTGGTTAGCCACAAAGCAGGTGCTACCGCTAGCTTGGGTCTGAGCTTCTCTCGGAAATTCTGGGGCTGGCTCACTTTCAGCCAGAGCTTGCCCGTGAGCTACTCCTACTCTAGCGACGAGATGAATTACAACGACTTCGAGACTTCTTACAAATACAGCCTTAGCAACGACTTGAGCTTCAACATCGTGGGCTTCAAGAATTTCGGTGAGTTCTTCTTGAAAGGTTTCAGGCACACCATCGGCGTGGGAGCGAGTTTTGATTATATCCCAGAGATAAAAAACGAAGCCAGTGGACCTTATGCTATATCATCCACCACAAAATCCAAAGAAGGCAAAATAAACTTTACCAACACTTGGGATTTGAAACTAAACCCCCCGGGCAGTAACGACAAGCTACTACTCAACAGCATCCTCAAGGCGACCACAGCATACACTGTGTACGACAACGATGAAGCCGACGAAGGACAGTGGGACGACATCAGTTGGACAGCTAAACTAGACGGGCAAAAGCTCATCCCTGTGAGTACGCTGGTCAACAGCATCCTCAAGTGGAGCTATCTCTCCAGCTGGTTCTCGTACAGTCTGAGCAACTCCAACACCGCTACAGCCACACAAGACCCTAATAACTTCGAGTTCACCGCTTGGGAGTACAAAGTGCCGTTGAACAACTCAGTTGGCTTTAAACTCTCGCACAAGAAGAAGGTTCGCTACTTTGACTACTCTCCTGCCCAGCACAATATGTTTGAGCTGAATAAGTTCTTTAATGGAGGAGAGCCAGCCAAACGGCACAACTACATCGAGCAAGAGAACAGCATCGGCACGAGCATCAGCTACACGCACAACTTCGTAGGTAGCCAAGCCAAAGGCGAGCCTTATCACAAAGAGGAAGATTACTCTCTGGATATGACCTGCTCAGCTCAGTTGTGCCTCTCCAAAACTTGGGTACTGAAATATTCTAATAGCTACGATTTGAAAGAGGACGATATGGGTGCACAAACATTTTCTGCTGTGAAACACTTGCATTGCTGGGATTTCTCTTTTTCTTATACTAAAGAGGGAGCTTTTTGGGAATACTCCTTTTCTTTCTTCAATGTCAAATTGCCTAGCGACCTGAAATACGAAGAAGACGGAGATTCTAACGATGATTAAGGCGGTTTTTTTGGATAGAGATGGCACACTTAATCCTGACAAAAAAGGGTATATCGCCTCGCCCAGCGACTTCGAGCTTTATCCATTTAGTGCCAAGGCGGTTAAAATCTTTACGGAATTGGGATTTTTGGTATTTGTTGTTACCAATCAATCGGGAATAGCTCGTGGCTATTACACAGAAGAAGATTTGCAAAGTATACACAGCAAAATGCTCACTCAACTGTGCGATGGTGGAGCGAAAGTGGAAGAGGTTTTGCACTGCCCGCATCACCCAGAGGGCGTTGTAAGTGGATTGAGCAAAGCCTGCGGATGTCGTAAGCCCGGCAATCTGCTCTTTCGGCAGTTGCAAAAAAAGTACCCCATAAAAGCGAGAGCATCTTTTATGATAGGGGATAAGCCCTCGGACATCGGTTTCGGTAAAAATAGCGGTTTGCAGACGATTTTGGTGCGTACTGGTGTTGGGGAAGAAACTTTCCAGCAAAATCTAGCCAGCCCTGACTTCGTGGTGGACGACTTACTGGCAGCGGCTAGATTGGTGGAAAGGTTGTGTGCACAAGCTTCTGGGAAATATGGTAAATAGAAAGTTATCTTGTAGCTTAGATTTCCAGCAAATATTTTCGGCTCTGGAGGAGTATTACCGTAGTTGTGATGCTCCCGTGAAGCACTTCGAGTCGGTATCTGCGGCATCACCATTGCAAATCCTCGTATCGGCGATGCTCTCTGCACGCACTCTCGACAGCACCACGACCAAGGTGATGGAAAATTGGCGGATTAGTGAACTTAGCCAATTAAAAGATTTGTCGGCAGAAGATATTCAAAAGCTCATCTATCCTGTGGGGTTTTATCAGCAGAAAGCTCTGCACCTGAGCAAATGGTATGAGCATATTCAAGAAAATTTTGCAGGGCAGTTGCCCACTAATCGCCAACAGACGATGAGCTTGCCCGGAGTGGGGTTGAAGACAGCCAATCTTTACCTTTCCAGAGCGTACGGCTTACCTTTCGTTTGTGTGGACATTCATGTACATCGCATCTGTGCACGGCTTGGCATTACCTCGGGACAGACTCCGCAAAAGACGGAGCAAGAGCTGGCTAAGTTGCTACCCACCAAGTACATCGGCAAAGCAAATCGTTACTTTGTGGCTTTGGGGCAAACTTTGTGCAAAGCTAAAACTACCCAATGCAAAGTTTGTCCGCTAGGCGATATTTGTCCAAGAATAGGAGTGTAGAAGATGGTGGGAATTTTGCTATTTTATGGAGAGCAACGCAAAGTTTTGCTGAAAGCTATTTGCCACAACTTAGCCAAGAGCAAAGAAAAATATCTGACCTCTGAGAACCATCAGCAGTTGCAAAGCAAGATGGTGGATGTTGAAGAGAAACCGTTCCCCACGCTTTTGGATGCTCTTATCTACTTCAAAAGTTTACCCGAAGGTCAGACGAAGCAGCACTCTCAATATCGCTATCTGTGTCTAGACCCCGTGGGCGTGCCATGTTTGGCGACTGTAAGCAGCACCATCGCTCGTGGCAAGCATTTTGTCGGTCCTTTTCGCAACCTTTTTTTTGTCTCTGATTTTACCGATAGATTTTCCGAGAAGTTTTCTTTGCCCACTTTGGGGGAAGAGCGAGAGTTTTCGCAAATTTTGGACTTTTATCTAAACGAGAAGATTTGGGAAGATTGCCAACAAAAAATAGATCAGTTGGAAGGTGATTTGAAATTCGCTCAAGCTCAGAATTTGAAAGAGCAATTTGCTTCTTTTGGGAAGTATTTCGAGTGGTTAAAGTTTATCCAAAAGAGCAAAACCCTTTCGTTTAGCTGCTCTTGGCAAGGTCAAGAGTTGGTTGTACAAGACGGACTTTTGCTTAGCTATGGTGATTTGCGTTTGCGATTAGATTATCAACCTATGGAGTATCAAGAGAGCGAAAAGTACGCAGTTCCTTTGGACGAGTTAGACGAGCGTGAGATAATCTACCAATTTTTTCTAAAATCTGTAGATTAAGATTTTTCTCTTTTCAGAGTGGGTTTTTATCTTTTTGTACATATGATAAGAAAACTTTTTAAGTAATAAAAAAGCCACCGCTAAAAGCGATGGCTCAATTTGTAATCTGAAGTTTTACTTAAATTTCACTACAAAAGGTTCTGTATTGTACATTTTCAAACTATCTTCTGTCATGTTAAAAACTTGTGGTGCGAATCCGCCATTTTCTACAGTGAGTGTGTAGTCTGTAGAGCTAGCAACGATGATTCTGTTCATCTGTGCTGCTAAAGCCGTATCTTTTATCGTTTCGCCGCCGACATTCTTTACTATAAGGTTAGCAGTCGTGTATTGCCAAACAGAATCTACTACAGAAACGGTAGAGTCGTAAGCCAGAACATCTATGAAGAAAATATTGTAGCCAACCATATCGAAAGTAAAAGCTGTGTGCCCAAAATCTTCTGGAGAATCTCCATCGTCCACCTTTGCTACTTGCATCTTTACAGTGTTTGTGGCTCCTCCCGATACAGTGAACGAATGCACCAAAGGTGTGGTAATGCCTGTACTGATGGCTATATCGCTACCAGCTGAGGGCGTGGAATAGATAGTAACACCCGAGTCGTTCAACACATCAAACTTGGTTAGTTGATAATCTCCAGCAGACAAAGTAATGGCATCATTAGTAACATAGCTATCGCCAAAAGCGTTCAGGTCGATAGTTTCGTTGACAGTCGTACCGCCGACAGGGTTATACGCCAAAGCTACTTTGTCGATAGAGCTGCTTGCTGTACTGTTGGCGAGCAAGTTGGCAATTGCTTTCTCAACGACCTCCATGCTGAATTTCACACTGCCTTGACTCTGTGTTTCTGGTGTTGTTTCTGGCTCGCTAGCTCCTGTGCTACCTCCGCTACTGCCACAACCCCAACAGGTTACCAAAGTTGCTACAAGCAACAATTTCATAAGATTTTTCATAATCTCTCCTTTTTGTTTTTATTAAATCATTTTATGGGAAATTTGGTTTTTCATCGCTTGTCCAAGATGACGATGTACCTGTATCAAAATCGTTGTGGCTTATTACGGAAGCAACATCCCAGCCACTTATATTTTGATCAAATCTTAGTGATTTGTAGAACATCCAGAACATATCCGTAACATTGCTTACAACCCAGCTGTCAAGGGGTTGATTAAATAAATCTGTAAATATAAACATACTTTTCATATTGGTAACATTCTCTACATTCCAACTGTTAAGAGGCTGATTAAACGAAGTTGCTGAACGAAACATTTCAGACATATTGGTAACATTCTCTACATTCCAGCTGTTAAGGGGTTGATTAAACGAGCTGGCAAAGTAGAACATTGCACTCATATCGGTGACTTTACCTACATTCCAGCTGTTAAGGGGTTGATTAAACGAGTCGGCATAGTAGAACATTGCACTCATATCGGTGACTTTACCCACATTCCAGCTGTTAAGGGGTTGATTAAACGAGCCGGCAAAGTAGAACATTGCACTCATATCGGTAACATTACCCACATTCCAGCTGTTAAGGGGTTGATTAAACGAGCTGGCAGATCTGAACATTTTAGACATAATAGTGACTTTACTAACATCCCAAGAACTGATATCTTGGTTGAAAAATCTTGCATATTTGAACATATAGCTCATATTTGTAACATTGCTCACATCCCAGCTACCGATGTCTTGGTTGAAATATTTCACAGCAGTGCATTCATAACCTTTTTCGTAGCCTAGATAAGAGGCAACCAAAACCATCAGATAAGACATATCTGTGATGCCAGAAACATTGACATTAGTCACATCTTTGCCCTCGGCAATCTTTATTACTAACTCTTCTTTACTTATTCTAAAGTTTGGCTTCTCACTGTCTGTCCAATCAATAGAACTGTTTTCACTAAAATCGGTAAAATATCCTATAGGTAAATCCAAAACATCCCAAGAGCTTATATCTTGGTCAAACATTTCCGCACCATCAAACATATGGCTCATATTTTCTACTTTACTTGTTATCCAGTTGCTGATGTCTTGGTTGAAAGATTCTGCATAGTAGAACATATAGCTCATATTGGTAACATTACTTACATTCCATCCACTAATATCTTGATTAAAAGAGTTTGCCTGATGGAACATATAACTCATATTAGTAACGCTACTCACATTCCAAGAGCTAATATCTTGGTCGAAATTTTGCACTATTGAGCATTTATTTACATCTTTTCCGAGGTAAGTAGCCACAGAGTCCATCAGATAAGACATATCGGTTATCGCTGAGACATTGGCGAGGGTTACATCTTTTTCTTTGGCTATCATCCTCACTAAATCTGCCTTAGTTAGCTTGAATTTTGGTTTTTTATCGCTTGTCCAAGTGGCAGAGGTGTTGTCATCAAAACAAGCGAAGCTGCTGACAGAGGGTACTAGCCAGTTGCTAATATTCTGATCGAAAGATTCTGCATAGTCAAACATATGCTCCATATTTTGCACTTTATTTGTCATCCAGTTGCTGATGTCTTGGTTGAAAGATTCTGCATAGTAGAACATATAGCTCATATTGGTAACATTACTTACATTCCATCCACTAATATCTTGATTAAAAGAGTTTGCCTGATGGAACATATAACTCATATTAGTAACGCTACTCACATTCCAAGAGCTAATATCTTGGTCGAAATTTTGCACTATTGAGCATTTATTTACATCTTTTCCGAGGTAAGTAGCCACAGAGTCCATCAGATAAGACATATCGGTTATCGCTGAGACATTGGCGAGGGTTACATCTTTTTCTTTGGCTATCATCCTCACTAAATCTGCCTTAGTTAGCTTGAATTTTGGTTTTTTATCGCTTGTCCAAGTGGCAGAGGTGTTGTCATCAAAACAAGCGAAGCTGCTGACAGAGGGTACTAGCCAGTTGCTAATATTCTGATCGAAAGATTCTGCATAGTCAAACATATGCTCCATATTTTGCACTTTATTTGTCATCCAGTTGCTAATATTCCGATTGAAAGATTCTGCATAGTGGAACATATAGCTCATATTGGTAACATTGCTCACATCCCAAGAGCTAATATCTTGGTTGAAATTTTGCACTATTGAGCATTTATTTACATCTTTTCCGAGGTAAGTAGCCACAGAGTCCATCAGATAAGACATATCGCTAATATAAGAGACATTTACATTGCTCACATCTTGTCCTGTGGCGATTTTCTCCACAAGCTGTTCTTTTGTTATCAGCTCAGCATCTCTTAATAAATTTACCTCCAGAGCTGTAGAGTCAGAGTTATAACTCAGCAGTTCACTTTCGGAAATGTAAAGAGATTGGGTGCTATAGCCAAGTTTGCTTATGCCTAAATAGTAATTGCTGAATTTACTTATGTATATTGTGTTTACATCACTTTGTAGCGTTTTTTCTTTAATAAGTTGGTTATCACCGTCACGCATCTCCAAATGTGCTTTGGTAGATCTCCAGTGGTCATCGTCATCCAGAATAAAAATAGTGATGTAAAATTTATTGTAATCTACCACTTCAAAGGTAAAAGCGGTAAAACCGAAATCTGCGGGGTTGGTATCTTCTTCTACTTCTATTACTTGCATATGTACTGTGATGGTTTGACCTTCGCTTATGGTGAATTTGTGATTAAGAGTAGTGGAGATGCTTGTGCTAATGGCGACATCGCTACCAGCCATAGGTGTGGAGTAGATGGTAAAGCCTTCTTGACTAAGTACATCAAACCTTGTCAGTTCATACTCACTTTCTTTTAGAGTGATAAGGTCGTCTGTAACATAGCTAGTACCAAAAGCTCTAAGATTTAAACTTTTGGTTATCTCTTCGCTAGTGCCTATTTGTTGAAATTTTAGCAACACCCTAGTGGGGTTTTCACCATTGGAATTACTACATAATATATTGGGGTTTATGGCGTTTACTCCTTGCAGGTAGAACTCTACTTTGCCAGTTGAGATACTTTCATCGTTTGTACCTCTTGTGGCTGTGTCAAAGCACGAGAGTAGACTCATCACCACTACGAGTGACATTATGATTTTTATGAGTTTTTTATAATACATAAACTCTCTCCATTACTTTGCATAAAGTCTTAAATTAAAATTTTGTCAACCATTTAGTTTTTTTCTTTATTTTAAAGGGAAGATCCAATAAATAACAATTGTAAAAATCGATTTAGTGAAATTGTGTAAAGAGGTACAAACGAGTTTTAGAGTTTGTTAGCAAACCTAACGATAGGGCAAGGGGATATGGCTTCAAGAGAGGTTTTTGGGAGTTACACAGGCGGACTGAAACGGAACGCCCTTTGCTATCAGACAAACCTTTGATTAACTAGAAAAAGAGCCACCGCTAAAAGCGATGGCTCTTCTCTTAACTAACAGGTAGTTTTAGTTTTATTCTTTCACTAACTTAATTACCAAAGGGATGTTATAAAGATTTTGCAATTCTGTTTCAGTAAAAGTAGAATCTTGTGCGATGTAACCAGTTTTGGTAATAGAAAGTTTATAGTTATCGCAAACAGAAACAATAACCTTATTAAGGGTACTATCTAGTGAAGTGTTCTCTTTGATAATTGATTGGTCATCATTATTAGTTACAACAAGGTTGGCTGTAGCATTTTCCCAACCAGCAGATAGGGTAAGAATCTTAATATAGAAGGTGTTGTAATCTATCACTTCAAAAGTATTACCTACATAACCAAAATCAGCAGGATTATGTTCTTCTAACACTTTTACCACATCCATAGTTACATTGGTTACATCGTCGCTAGCAACGGCAAATCCCCAATCCAATGGAGTAGTAATAGTGCTAACGGCTAGAGGAGCACCAGACTTAGGTGTCATATAAATAACAGAGTCAGCTGCGTTTAGGACTTGAAATAAGGATAGCTTGTAATTGCCCGGAGTCAATTTAATAATATCATCTGTATAATATTTACCTGCACTAACTTCGCTCAAACCATAGGTAATAGTTGTAGTAGCTGTTGGGCTTCCTTCGGAGTAATAAGTCATTTTTACCGTTTTGGGGGTTTCATCTGTAAAAGTTTTGCCACCTGTGCCAAAAAGTATGTTTCCATCCACACTATTGGGGATTTCCATTCCGAATTTCACATCGCCTGTGCTGGTCCCTGTACTGCTTTCGCAAGCCGCTAGGCTCATAGTTAAAGCGACAGCAATTAACATTTTGATAAGATTTTTCATAATCTCTCCTTTTTCTTCAGCTACATCTGTAGCTTTGGTTTTTTATTCTAAATTTACTGTAAGAATATCGGTGTAATACTCTTGCAGTTCCGCTTGTTCGCAGTTTATCGTTTTACTTTTGTCGTCTTTACTCACTACGAGTGTATATCTTTCAGAAACAGAAATTATAATTTTGTTCGTTGTAGCACTCAACTCAGTGGTAAGGATATTGTTGCCAGCTACATTTTTCACAATAAGGGTAGCGTCAGATTTTTCCCAACCATTACTGTTAAGTATAAAAGCTATAATATAAAAAGTGTTGTAATCTATCACATTAAAAGTAGAGCCTTCCACTTTTATCACATTCATAGTTAGATCGTTAGTTACCTCCTTAGAGACAGTAAAAGGGTAATTTAGAGTAGCAATAGTCTGGTTGATGTTTAAGTTATGATTTTTTTTGGGTGTTATATAAATTAAAGAGCCAGAACTGTCTAGGATGTTGAATTTGGTCAGCTCGTAGTTACCTACAGGTAGTTGTAGAGAGCCATCAGTAGTATATTGATTGTCCACAAGTTTTAAGTTGTAAAGTACTTCATTGCCCACATCTTCGCTGTTTGCTAAACGATATGCCAGCTCCACTTTGTTTGGGATAGGAGTGTTGTACTCGGAGCTACTAAGTGTGTCATTATCTACTGCGTTAGTATCTACCTCTTCTACTATTTGCATACTGAATAGCACATTGCCTGTGTTTGGGGTCTCTGGAACCTCGGGAACTTCCGGAACTTCCGGAGTCTCCGGAGTCTCTGGGGTCTCTGGGGTCTCTGGGGTCTCTGGGGTCTCTGGAACGGTGTTGCCTGTGCTTCCGCCACCGCCCCCACCACCACAAGCAATAAAGCTCATCACCATAGCCATAGCCAGCAAAAGTTTGATATTCTTAGTCATTTATTTATTTACCTGAATTTTGCTGGTTTCTCATCGTCTGTCCAAGATGATGGGGTACCGACATCCCATTCCTCGTGATTGGTTACATTATCTACACTCCAACCACTAATATCTTGGTTAAATTCTTTAGCATAGTAGAACATATATTCCATATTGGTAACGCTACTTACAATCCAGTCGTTAAGAGGTTTGTTAAACCTAATAGATTGGGCAAACATAGCTTCCATATTGGTAACGCTACTTACATTCCATTCGTTAAGAGGTTGGTCAAAATAAGATGCATAAAGAAACATATAGCTCATATCGGTAACGCTATTTACATTCCATTTGTTAAGAGGTTGGTTAAAGTGACCTGCACTGCAGAACATATAACTCATATTAGTAACATTGCTTACATCCCATTCGTTAAGAGAGTCGTTTAGAACATTTGCATCTTCAAACATATGGCTCATATCGGTAACATTACTTACATTCCATCCACCAATATCTTGATTAAAAGAGGTTGCCAGATGAAACATATGGCTCATATTGGTAACATTATTTACATTCCAGTTGTTAAGAGGTTGGTTAAAATGGTATGCCCGATTAAACATATAGCTCATATCGGTAACATTGCTTACATCCCAACTATTAATATCTTGGTTGAAGTTTTGCACTATTGAACAGGTTTTTATGGATTCGTTTTTATATGTTGCGACTGCTTCCATCAAACCAGACATATCGGTAATTGCTGATACATCAACACTAGAAACATCTTTCCCTTTAGCTATTGCTTCTACCAAATCTGCCTTAGTTAGCTTGAATTTTGGTTTCTTATCGCTTGTCCAAGTTGTTGAGGTGCTATCATCAAAGCAAGAGAAGTTTGTTACAGAGCTTATATCCCAATTGCTAATGTCTTGGTTAAACGCTTTTGCATAATATAATATATGGCTCATATCTGTAACATTGCTTACATCCCAGCCACTGATGTTTTGGTCGAAGTTTTGCACTACGGAGCAACTGGTTATATCTTCTCCAAGATACGCGGCGACCGAGTTCATCAGATAAGACAAATCGGTGATATAGTTTACAAGCTCACCACTTACATCTGCTCCATTGGCGATAAACCGCACGAGCTCTTTTCTGGTAATCATTCCAGGTTTTCGCAAAAGCTTTATCTCTAAAGGATTTTCATCGGTATATAGTTTTAGAGCTTCAGCAGAGAAGTTGAACGATTGGGTATGGTAGCCCAATCTACTCACTGTTAAATGGTAGTTGCTATATCCATCTACAAAAATTCTATTTGGTTTTTTCTTTAATTCAGTCTCTATTATGGCGTTCGTTTGGGTACTATCAGTTTTTATGGTTAAGTCTGCAGTGGCGTATTCCCATTTGTCGTTTTCATCCAAGAGCAGAGCTTTTATGTAAAACTTATTATAATTTACCATCTCGAAAGTGAACGCTTCAAAGCCAAAATCAGCAGGGTCGGTGTCATCTTCCACTTCCACTACTTGCATAACCACGGTATTTACTGTATATGCAGTTACTGTAAAGCTATACTCTAAGCTCGTAGAAATGCCAATGCTATTAGCCACAAAACTGCCTGTCTTTGGGGTAGAATATATTGTGAGTCCATCTGTGTTAAGTACATCAAATCTAGTCAAATAGTACTCTCCAGCATTGAGAGTAACTACATCTTCGGTAACATATTTCCCACCGTACAGTTTCAGCGTTATGTTGGCGGTTTTTTCTTCGTTACTATCTGCATGGCGGTACTTTAATACCACTTTGGCAATAGTATCATTTTCGATACTGCTGCACAAGATGCTAGAGTTTATGGGATTTGCACTTTGAATGCTGAATTTTACTTTGCAACTAGAGTCTGTGGGATTTTCTGCATTATTGTCTGTGGCTTTGCTAAAGCATGAGAGCAGACTCATCACCACAGCGGAAAAAAATAAGATTTTTATTGTTCTTTTAAAAAACATAAATATTTTCCATATATGTCCGAAAAAGAATATCAAGTTATATCCTGTCAAGTATTTAAATTTTGAATGACTGAGGTGCACAGTAACAGCATCTATCCATATTTACCTTTTAAGTAATAATTTGTGATTATTGATTTTCTAAAAGGTTTTGTGTTAGTTCACATTTCTTTTAAATCTTGCCGTTGTTGATTTTTTGCTTTTTTCTTTAGTGTAACTCTTTTTTTGTCAGTAAAATAAGGAAGACAATATCACAGCGAAGGCAAAGCAAAAAAAGATTATACCTCATTGTCATTTATAGACACTTTCCCCAAAAAGCATAAAAATGTTTGGACAAATACCAGCTATTACAAATCTTGTGAAATTATTAACCAAAAAGGAGATTAAAATGGTTAGATTATTAAAATTAGCGGTCGCTTTGTTGGCGATGGGAGTGTTAGTGGGCTGCTTGGCTACAGAGTCGGGCGATAACAGCGGAGGCACTGCCTCCAGCGGAGAGGTGAAGTTTTGCCTCGAGAGCTTGGGTGGTGCGGGCGTGAGTGCCAGCGTGAGTGGCGAAGCTACAGAGACAACCCCCGCCAGCGTGGCACTGGAGTACAGCACAGCCGACGGCAAGGAAACGGTCAGCAAGACAATCGAGCTGACCCCATTCGGTAGCGGGTACATCACCAAAAAGGTCATCAGCCTCGACGAGGGTGCATACGAGCTGACCCGCTTCGATGTGCTGGACGAGACAGGCAACACCATCTACTCCACGCCGACAGCAGGCAGTGATATCGCCACCGAGGTGGGAATAGGCACAGCCTTGTCCTACCGCTTCACCGTGGCAGAGGGCGAGATAAACGAGATAAAAATGCAGGTCATCACCGTGGACGACGACACCGACCCTGCGGACTTCGGACACGCCGCTTTTACCTTCGAGGTAGTCGGTTACAACAGGCTCTACATCGATGTGCTGGCACTGATAGACAGCGTAGGCTGGGAGTATGTTACAGCGGAGCTGAGCATTGCAGACGAGAGCGGAGCAGTAGTAAAAGAAACCGACCTCAACGCAGTGATGAACAAGGTAATCTTGCCGAATAGCGAGAGCTATACCCTCACCATCAGCAAAGCTGGCTACGCAAGCCAAGTATTCACTCTGGAGCAAGCCGATTTCGCACAGTACAAACTCAAACCGCTGGTGGTGGAATTAAGAAAGTTTATAATAAATAAGCCAGAAAATGTAGACTATGTAGTCGCTCTTGATGGCAGTGGCGATTTTACTTCAATACAAACAGCAATTGATACTGTAGAAGCTGGAGCTACAATTTTTGTTAAAGATGGAACTTATAATGAAAGTGTTAAAACAGAAAAGCATGTTAACATCATTGGGGAAAGTCTTGAAAACACTATTGTTAGAGGAGAAGAAGATTATTCTTTTTGTCTAAATACTGATAAAGCCTTTACGATGAAAAATATTACAGCTCAAGAAGGCAAAGGCATTTTAATTGTTTGCTCCGACACAAATTATGTTAATTTAAAAAATGTTGTTGTTAGAGATAACTTCTCTGCATACGATAGAATAATTGGATTATGTTTAAATTGCAATGCTAATTTGAATAATATTTTAGTTACTAATAATCGCAATCCTAAAGGAGATGATTGCCCTACTGGATTAATCGTCAGTGGTAGCGGTCATAAAGTGATTGCCAATCATGTTACTAGTACTAATAATTATTTTTGTTCAAAAATATTTAATATTGCTTCTAGAAGTTATGCTGTTACTGAACTTTATAACTCTATCATAAGTGGATATGTAGATTTGTGTAATCATGGTTCTATTTCTTGTTATGACTGCAACACCTCAGGTTCTGGTCTATCTTTCAAGGAAACTACATATTATCAACTTTCTGACGATTCTGCTGGGAAAGGTGCTGCTTCTGACGGAAAAGATATAGGTTTTATTTACCCAACTGAATAGTTTTTTCAAAATGTATAACAAATCTTGTGAAAGTATTAACCAAAAAGGAGATTAATATGGTTAGATTATTGAAATTAGCGGTCGCTTTGTTAGCGACGGGAGTGTTAGTGGGCTGCTTGGCTACAGAGTTGGGCGATAACAGCGGAGGCACTGCCTCCAGCGGAGAGGTGAAGTTTTGCCTCGAGAGCTTGGGTGGTGCGGGCGTGAGTGCCAGCGTGAGTGGCGAAGCTACAGAGACAACCCCCGCCAGCGTGGCACTGGAGTACAGCACAGCCGACGGCAAGGAAACGGTCAGCAAGACAATCGAGCTGACCCCATTCGGTAGCGGGTACATCACAAAAAAGGTCATCAGCCTCGACGAGGGTGCATACGAGCTGACCCGCTTTGATGTGCTGGACGAGACGGGCAACACCATCTACTCCACGCCGACAGCAGGCAGTGATATCGCCACCGAGGTGGGAATAGGCACAGCCTTGTCCTACCGCTTCACCGTGGCAGAGGGCGAGATAAACGAGATAAAAATGCAGGTCATCACCGTGGACGACGACACCGACCCTGCCGACTTCGGACACGCCGCTTTTACCTTCGAGGTGGTCGGTTACAATAGGCTCTACATCGATGTGCTGGCACTGATAGACAGCGTAGGCTGGGAGTATGTTCCAGCGGAGCTGAGCATCGCAGACGAGAGCGGAGCAGTAGTAAAAGAAACCGACCTCAACGCAGTGATGAACAAGGTAATCTTGCCGAATAGCGAGAGCTATACCCTCACCATCAGCAAAGCAGGCTACGCAAGCCAAGTATTCACTCTGGAGCAAGCCGACTTCGCACAATACAAACTCAAACCGCTGGTGGTACAGCTGGGAAAAACTGAAAATATCTCCACAGATAGTTTGCTTACTAAAGAAGAACTGGTGCAAATGATCGCCGAGGGCAAAGATGTAACCCAAGTCAACACCTCGGGTATCACCGATATGTCTCACCTAATGGACTCTGTAGCTTCGTATCTAGGATATTCATATGCTGGGGATTGCTCTGTCGTGGAGAATTTCAACCAAGATATCAGTGGCTGGGATGTGAGCAATGTAACGAATATGGAGTGGATGTTTTATTGTGCAGAAGCATTCAACCAAGATATCGGTGGCTGGGATGTGAGCAGTGTAACGGATATGGAGGGGATGTTTTATTGTGCATATGCATTCAACCAAGACATAGGTGGCTGGGATGTGAGCAATATTACAAACATGGAAGGTATGTTCGTTAATGTAAGTGCATTCAACCAAGATATCGGCGACTGGGTCGTCAGTAGTGTTACAGATATGGGAGATATGTTTTACGGTGCAGACGCATTCAATCAAGATATTGGTGACTGGGATGTGAGCAGTGTTAAAATGATGCCTTATATGTTCGAGAATGCAAAAGCTTTTGACCAAGATATCGGCGAGTGGGATGTCAGTAGTGTTACAAATATGGAAGGTATGTTCCGTGAAGCACACGCATTCAACCAAGATATCGGCGAGTGGGATGTCAGTAGTGTTACCTATATGGGAGATATGTTTTGCGTTGCAGACGCATTCAACCAAGATATAAGTGGCTGGGATGTGAGTAATGTTGGTTATTATGGAGCTTTTGATAATGGAACATCTTCTAGTTGGACAGACGATGAGAAACCGAAATTCAAGTAATAGTTCTTAGGCTACGAATGAAAGCCATCGCCGAAAGGCGGTGGTTTTTTTTTGTGGGCGTAGCCCGCCAGCCCCACCCGTGGATTCCCGCGTCCGCTCAGAATAATGAGGGCAAGTGGTGCTTTGCTTGTGGTTTGCTCGCCTGCGGAGGGCTTACTCTTTTCGGTGGTACTTCGCTTGCGGTTTGTTCTGCTAACGCAGGGTTTTCTATTTCTTTTTGACAGACCAAAAAGAAATAGAAAGAAAGAAAAAGTCAAAATCATAAGCCTAAATTCTAACTTGCAAAACTTCCTTCGCAGTGGCTGTTGTGCATCGTTTAAATTTTTTCTTAGAAACCTAAAGCTAGAGACCTAAACTCCTCACACAGCCTCTAGCTCAGTCGTTTGAGCAAGTTTACGAATTTCGGCTTGAATGATTTGCTAACCCCTAGCCCGACGCCAGTGGCGTGTCGCTTACAGCGAGTTTTCGTTTTTTCTTGGGACGCTTACGCTGGTGCTTTGCTTATGGTTTGTTCTCTGCGGAGGGCTTACTCTTTTCGGGCGTCCGAAAAGAGTAACAGAAAAGTACGCTCCGCTCCAAGTCGCGAGAGGGCTGGCGAGGTTTTCAAGAGTTCCTCTGGTGGAGAGACCTCCTGTATTCTTGCTTTGGGCAAGTTGTGTGCTTATGGCTAAGCTCTAGCGTTTACGGTAGGGCTGTTTAAGCTCTCGCTTTGCCCGTGGAGCGGAGGGTGTCCCCCGCCTTGCCTAGCAAGTAAGACCGCCTTGTCCTGCACTTTTGAGCATCGTGGGGTGGTGGTTGCCTGCGTCCGCTCAGGATAAGGTGAGTGAGCAAAAATAAGGGTGGATGAGTAAGAATGAAGGCTGGTGGAAATGCAAGGCTGGTCGTGCATAAGAAACTAAGCATACAGTTAATTTATAACTCGTATACACTCCCAAGCTGGAGCTTGGGAGCGAGAAACATTCTTTACGCCGAGTTGAGCTACGCTGAAGAGCGATGTGCTATATCTCCTCTATTAAAACAATTGTGATTTCTAGCACAAGCCTTTCAGCGTGCGAAGAAGGTTTAGTATTTAGCTTACTGATTTGGTATTTTGATTTTACCTTTTGTTACTTTTCGCTTTGGTCACCCAAAGGGAAAAGTAAGACCCTCCGTCAGGAGACCAAGCTTATACACTCCCAAGCTGGAGCTTGGGAGCGAGAGCAAAGTTCACCCCAAAACTACAAAAAAAATGTGCTGGTAAGTTTGCTTGCCAGCACTTCTACTTCTTTTATTTTTCTTAATTACCAAATTTTGGCTTCTCATTATCTGCCCAAGATGGCGAGGCTTTAGAGTCAAAATAGGAAAAATTAGTCACAGAAGAAACATCCCAGCTACTGATATCTTGGTCAAAAGCTTTTGTATACCAAAACATATGGGACATATTCTCAACATTGCCTAATTTGTTTTTCCAGTTACGGATATCTTGATTAAACGAAGTTGTATGGGCAAACATATGAGCCATAGTCTTTACACTGCTTACATCCCAATTGTCCATTTTTTGATTGAATGCGGACGCATAAGCGAACATCCCCAGCATATCTGTTACATTCTTTACTTCCCAACCACTAATATCCGTATTGAATTTGGTTGCAAAGCAGAACATACTGTTCATATTTTTAACATTACTTACATCCCAACTACCGATATTTTGATTAAACGAATATGCATAGTTAAACATACCACTCATATCTTTAACATTGCTCACATCCCAGCTATTGATGTTTTGGTTAAATGAGTATGCAAATTTAAACATCTGACTCATATTGGTAACATTACTCACATCCCAAGAACTTATATCTTGGTTGAAATCTTTTACAACATCGCATTCATAACCTTTTTCGTAGCCTAGATAAGAGGCTACCGAATCCATAAGATAAGACATATCGGTGATGCCCGAGACATTGACATTAGTCACATCTTCGCCTTGAGCAATCATTGCTACTAACTCTTCTTTATTTATTCTAAAGTTTGGCTTCTCATTAGCAGTCCAAGATGGCGAGGCTTTAGAGTCAAAATAGGAAAAATCAGTCACAGAAGAAACATCCCAGCTACTGATATCTTGGTCAAAAGCTTTTGTATCCCAAAACATATGGGACATATTCTCAACATTGCCTAATTTGTTTTTCCAGTTACTGATATCTTGATTAAACGAAGTTGTATGGGCAAACATATGAGCCATAGTCTTGACACTGCTTACATCCCAATTGTCCATTTTTTGATTGAATGCGGACGCATAAGCGAACATCCCCAGCATATCTGTTACATTCTTTACTTCCCAACCACTAATATCCGTATTGAATTTGGTTGCAAAGTAGAACATACTGTTCATATTTTTAACATTACTTACATCCCAACTACCGATATTTTGATTAAACGAATATGCATAGTTAAACATACCACTCATATCTTTAACATTGCTCACATCCCAGCTATTGATGTTTTGGTTAAATGAGTATGCAAATTTAAACATCTGACTCATATTGGTAACATTGCTCACATCCCAAGAACTGATATCTTGGTTGAAATCTTTTACAACATCGCATTCATAACCTTTTTCGTAGCCTAGATAAGAGGCTACCGAAACCATAAGATAAGACATATCGGTGATGCCCGAGACATCTAATTGAGACACATCTTTGCCAGTAGCGATCAGCATCACTAGCGTTTCTCGATTAAGAATATCTGCCATATTTGTTAGCTTCACCTTTAGGGGATTGCTCTTATCTTGATAATTTTCCAGTTCTGCTTGGGTAAATTTGAACTCTTGCGAGCTGTAGCCATCTTTAGTTATAGTTAAGGTGTAATTGTTGGCTTTATCCACAAAAATTCTGTTCGTATTGCTTTGCAACTTCGTTTCTTTAATCTTCTCTGCATTTTCGTTTAGCACTTTTAAGTCCGCTGTAACATCTTCCCAATAATTGTCTTTATCCAGAGCCAGTGCTTTTATGTAAAATTTATTGTAATCTACTACCTCGAAAGTGAAAGCGGTAAACCCAAAATCGGCAGGGTCAGTACTTTCTTCCACTTCCACCACTTGCATATTCACTGTCTTTACCACACCAGTGGAGATGCTAAAATTGTAGCCTAAAGGCGTAGAAATTTTTGTATTTGTAGCAACTTTGCTACCAGCCATCGGTGTGGAGTAGATGGTAATGCCTTGTTCGTTGAGGATATCAAACCTTGTTAGCTCGTAATCACCCTCGTCTAGCGAGAGTACTTTGTTGGTTATATAGCTAGTACCAAAAGGTGTCAGAGATATACTGCTTGTTGTTTCTTCGCTTGTGCCTATCTTATGAAATTTTAGAACCACTTTGGTGGGTGTTTCCTCATTGTAGTTACTAAATAATATATTGGCATTTGCACTGTTTACACCTTGCAGACAAAAATTCACCGTCCCTTGTGAGCCTTCGCCATCTTCGCTGTTTTTAGTAGCCACGCCAATGCACGACAACAAACTTGCCATCAGCACGAGTGCTACTACAAACTTAGTAATTTTCTTAAAAATCATATTCTCTCCAATTATTTGGCAGAAATTATTCAAGTTATAATCTTGTCAATTATTTTGCCCAATTTATCTTTAATATAAAGTTAAGAAGATTGTCTTTATTTCAGATACTTTGGTGGTAGGCTAGTTTTTTCCAAGAAAACACTAGATTTGGGCAAAAAAGGAAAAAAGGTTTGACAAATAATGAGTGTGAAAACGATTTAGTGAAACCTTACAAAGGGGAATAAACGAGGGAAATAATGCTAAAGAATAAACTATTTATTTTTATTGGGTTTATGGTTATTTTACAGGTGATTGTGTCTTTGGTTGGTTTAGGCTCGGATTTGAACATTGGCACAAATCCCCAAACTGGCAAATTTGCCATCTGGAACACGCCAAACAACAACACCATCCAAAAGCAAATTTTGACCGAATTTCAGCCTGACCAATATTTGCAAGACAATCACGGCGAGGGCAAAATACTCGGAAGCAAAGCACTTTACAACCTCTTTGCCAAGTTTACTGCTTCTCCGCTAGGGACAGCTAAACTGCTGTTTATGATATTGATGGTAGACCTTTTGCTTCTAGCAGGAGCTTTATTTGTCGCCAAGACGGCGGACTTTATCCCCGGCAAGTGGCAACTCCTCTGGGAAAACATCTACAAGTTTTTCGAAGAACTAGTGAGCGACTCCCTAGGCAAAGACAGGCTCAACTTCTTGCCTTACATCGCTACCATCTTCCTCTTTATCTTGCTGTGTAATATTTTGGGCGTAGTGCCCGGGTTGTCCGAGCCGACCAGAAATTTGAATGTTCCGCTGGGGATGGGCATCATCGCCAATGTGGTGGTACACTTTATGATGATCAAAGTCAAAGGTGCGTGGGGTTATATGAAAGGCTATGCCGAGCCGATGTTCTTCTTGACCCCGCTAAATGTGTTGGGCGAGGCTTCCAAGCTGGTTTCCATCTCTTTCCGTCTCTTTGGCAATATTTTGGGCGGTGCGATTATCTGCGTTGTGATTTCCAATCTGACCAAGTTTGTAGCTTTCCCGATGTTTCTCTCGGGATTTTTCGGAATTTTTATCGGCATAATTCAGGCATTTGTGTTTACTATGCTCTCGCTCTCGTATCTTAGTGCTGGCATCGTGGAGGATTAAAAAAAATGATAGACCCAGGAATAATTAAAATCTCGGCGTATATCTCTGCGGGTATAGCCGTGGGAACGGCCTCGCTGGCAACAGGCATCGGCTCTGGCTACATTGCTGGTGGTGCTGTGGAGTCCATGGAAAGGCAACCGGGGATTAACGACAAACTGTTTCGCAGTATGCTCATCGGGCAAGCCGCTACAGGCACAGGGGCTATCCTCTCTTTGGTGATAGGACTGCTCTTGCTCTTCGGTGGCTTCGACAACCCCGCAGGAGGCTGGTACAGAGTGGCATCGCTCCTCGGAGCAGGGCTTGCCATAGGTTTGGGAGCTATCGGCTCTGGCTATGGTGCAGGAGCAGCTGGTGGACAGGCATGTGTGGCTATGGGAAGAGTTCCAGATAAGAACGCAACACTCTTGGGCAATATGCTCATAGGTCAAGCACTCAGCCAGTCGGTAACCATCTATGCCTTGCTAATATCCCTTATGCTCCTCTACTCTACACCACTACAGCCAGCAGGACTGGAGGCAGGTGTAATAGTGATGAAGTCCGTGGCTCTAGTCGCATCGGGCATCTGCATCGGGTTTGGTAGCATCGGCTCTGGCATCGGCATTGGCGAGCTGGCAGGCAAGTCCAATATGAGCATAGCCAAGGTAAGCAAAGGCGAGATGGGGGTGATGCGGGTGATGTTCATCGGCTCAGCTGTTACCCAATCTACCGCTGTTTACGCTCTGATAGTGTCGTTCTTGCTGATGTTTGTTGTTTAATTACTAATAGTTTCTAAAAAAATAAAAAAAAGTTCTTAATTTTAAGAATTAGGAGGATCGATTATGGATATGACATTGATAGTAAAAGCTGCTTCATTACTGGGAGCTGGTATTTGTATGGGACTTGGTGCTATAGGACCGGGCGTAGGTGAGGGATTTGTGGGTGGCAAAGCTTGTGAGGGTATCGCTAGAAGTCCCGAGCACGCTGGACTCATCACCAGAACAATGCTTGTAGGTCAAGCCGTTTCGGAGTCCACAGGTATCTACTCGTTGGTTATTGCACTTCTTTTGATGTTCTCAGTATAATAGCTGGGTTGATTTTTAAGAAAATTTGAAAAGGAGTCGTACCTTATGGTAAGCATAGATTATTCGCTGATTTTGGTTATCTTGAACTTTATCGTCTTGATGTGGCTTTTGAATAAGTTTATTTTTCAGAATGTGAAAAAATTTTTGGAGAAGAGGCAAGAGAAGATAGCTAGTGAGCTAAAAGAGACCGAAGTGGCAAGAGTTAAGGCTCAAGAGTTGGTCTCTCAAAAAGAGGATGAGTTAAAAAAAGCCGACTTCGAGATAAGAGAAGAGAAAAAAAGAGTACTCGATAAAGCTGAAGGACAAGCTCATCAGATATTGAGTGAAGCTAAATCTCGCGAGAAAGCGATATTGCAAGAGAGCAAACAAGAGCTTCTTTCGCAAAAGGATGGCGTTATCTCTAGCATTAGCGACGAGGTGGTAGCTTTGGTTGCCAAAGTCTCGGAGAAGATTATCGGGCAAAAGCTAGATAAAGATGCCGATGCACAGTTAATCAAAAAACTTATCGCCGAGGGCATCTAGGGTGAGGAGCAAGATAATAGCTTCTCGATATTCTAGAGCTTTATTCTCGTTGGTGTCAAAAGATAAGCTGGCAGAGTTCTCGCAAGATGTTGAAAAATTAATCGGGTTTTTCCAAATCAATCTGGAGATGACCAGAAGTCTAAACAGCTCTGTTTTCGGCTTTTCCAAAAAGGAGAAGTTTGTCAAAGAGCTAGCAGGGCAGATGTCCGATAGCAAAGTTTGGTACAACTTCTTGTGGCTTTTGGTCAAAAAGCATCGCTTTAGTCTCGTGCTGGATATTTTGCAAGAGCTCAAAACGGCTGTGCTAGATTGCCAAAACAGCGAAAATGTGGAGCTGATTTTGTCTAGGGAGCATTCCGATGAGTTGCTTCTGGAGATAAAAGAGGCTATTGCCAAGAAGATCGGGAGAACGCCGAAGATATCTTTGGTGGTGGACGAGCGTATCGTGGGGGGCTTTGTGGCTCATACCCAAAATTTTACGATAGATTGTTCGGTGAAAAGCAGTTTGGACAGATTGGCTGCTCAATAGGTCAAGTAGGAGTGAATGAATGAAAATACAACCTGATGAAGTAAGTAATATTTTAAAAAGTAGGATAGACGATTTTACTTTTGATGTAGATATCGCCGAGACTGGGAAAGTGGTAGAGGTAGGCGATGGCATCGCTCGTGTGTACGGATTGCACAGTGTGCTAGCCTCGGAGATGGTCGTCTTCGAGAACGATGTCTACGGTATGGCTCTGAACCTCGAGGAAGACAATGTCGGTTGCATCCTCTTTGGTAATGGTAGCAGCGTGAAAGAGGGCGACACTGTAAAAAGAACCGGTAAGGTGCTGCAAGTGCCAGTGGGCGAGGCTATGCAAGGCAGAGTCGTGGACCCACTAGGTAGTCCCATAGACGGCAAGGGCGATATCAAGACAGACAAGTTCTTGCCCGTAGAGCGGAAAGCTTTGGGCGTAATCCAACGGCAACCCGTGGAAGAGGCTTTGCAAACAGGGCTTAAGGCTATCGACTCGATGATACCCATCGGTAGAGGGCAACGGGAGCTCATCATTGGCGACCGTCAGACAGGCAAGACAGCTATCGGCTTGGATACCATCATCAACCAAAAAGATACGGGAGTCAAGTGCATCTATGTGGCTATCGGACAAAAAGCTTCGACTGTGGCTGGCATCGTTAAGACCTTGGAAGATCACGGTGCTATGGGTTACACTACTATAGTTAGTGCTACAGCGTCAGTCTCTCCCGCTTTGCAATACATCGCTCCCTTTGCAGGGGCGTCTATCGCCGAATACTACCGTGATAAGGGTGAACACGCTTTGATCATCTACGATGACCTCTCCAAACACGCAGTTGCCTATCGAGAGCTTTCGTTGCTCTTGCGTAGACCACCGGGTCGTGAGGCGTTCCCCGGGGATGTCTTCTATCTGCACTCACGGTTACTAGAGAGAGCCAGTAAGCTAAGCGACGAGCTTGGTGGTGGCAGTCTTACCGCTTTACCTATCATCGAGACCCAAGCAGAGGACATCTCGGCTTACATCCCTACCAATGTTATCTCCATCACAGATGGGCAGATATACCTATCGTCCAAGCTGTTCTACTCGGGTCGCCGTCCTGCCATCAACGCGGGGCTATCTGTGTCTAGAGTGGGAGGTAGTGCCCAGATAAACTGCATGAAGAAGGTAGTTGGGCAGCTCCGCTTCGATCTGGCACAATACGCCGAATTGGAAGCTTTCGCTAAGTTTGGCTCGGACTTGGACAAAACCACTCAAGCTCAGCTAAAAAGAGGGCAAAGGCTCATTGAGATCCTAAAGCAAGGTCAGTACAAGCCACTGGAGGTCGCCAAACAGATTATGATTATCTTTATGGCAAACAATGGCTATCTGGACGAGATAGAGATGAACAATATCGCTGCCGTGGAAGAGAAGCTCTTTGAGGCTCTGGAAGACAAATATGGTGATTTGAAAAAATCTTTGGCAACCGAAAAACTCACAGACACCCTCAAAGAAAAGATGCACTCCTTGTGCAAAGAGGTAGTGGCTAAGTTTTAGTTAGTTCATTTTAACAGTTTTCTATTTGAGCGGGCATAGCTCAGTGGTAGAGCATCAGCTTCCCAAGCTGAGGGTCGCGAGTTCGACTCTCGTTGCCCGCTCCATTTTTTTATCTATAACGAGGTTTTTATGTTAGTATCTTCTATCGATTTGATGAACGGCAAAGCTGTGCAACTCCGCAACGGCAAAGACAAGGTGCTGGAAAAGTCCGACCCTGTGGATCTGGCTAGGGAGTTTGCCAAGATTTCGCAAGTGGCAGTCATAGACTTGGACGCTGCCATGGGCAAGGGCAACAATCAGGAGCTCATCAGACAGATTTGCACCGTAGCCGATTGCCGAGTGGGCGGTGGCATCCGCACTATCGAGAAGGCAAAGAAGATATTCTCTTACGGAGCTCAAAAGCTAATCATCGGCACAACAGCTTTTGCGGGCGATAAGATAAACCACAGCTTTTTGCAAGAGTTGGTGGAGTATTTTGGCAAAGAGCGGATTATAATCGCCATAGACGCTTACAAAGGCAAGATTACCACGCAAGGCTGGAAACACGACACAGGGCTGGATGTGTTTGCTACAGTGCAAGAGCTGGAGCGTTATTGCAACGAATTTTTGTATACCATGGTGGAGACGGAAGGGTGTATGACCGGCATGGATGTGGACGCTATCGAAAAGTTGCAGACCACCAACCAACTCACCGTAGCAGGCGGCATCAAGGACGACCAGCAGGTCATCGCTCTGAGCAGGCGAGGTTACGGCGTACAAGTGGGCATGGCACTCTACACGGGGGCTATCGACCTGCACAAGTGCTTTGTCGAGTCTCTGGCTTGGGACAAAGCCAACTTGCTACCGACCATCACGCAGGACACTAATGGGAATGTGTTGATGCTGGCTTACTCTAATAAAGAGTCGCTGTATAAGACATTGGCAGACAAGAAGGTTACCTACTACTCTCGCAGTCGCAAGGCTCTCTGGACGAAAGGAGAGACCAGTGGCAACTGGCAGGAGCTTATCTCTATCCGCACCGATTGTGATCGGGACACATTGCTGGTGCGAGCCGAGCAAAAAGGTGTAGCGTGCCACTTGGGTAACTACTCTTGCTTTGGCGATAAGCCTTTCGATCTCAATGTCCTTTACGACATCGTTCGCGATAGATTTGCCAATCCTCGCCCCGAGTCGTACACTGCCAAACTCGCCCAAGGTGATTTGCTCAAAGAGAAGATAATGGAAGAGGCGGAAGAGGTGTGTGATGCCCGCAGTCGCGAAGACAAAATCTGGGAAGTAGGCGATTTGCTCTATTTCCTCACTTGTTACCTCGCCAAAGAGGGCATCTCGTTTGCTGAGGTTTTTGCTGAATTGCAAAGAAGGGACAGAAACTGATTCCAAAATATAAAAACAAGAAATAAAAGAAATATTTTGGTATTAGATAATTAGAAGTTAAAAGTTATTAGCTAGAAAATTTGCTTATTCTAATAATTTGGGCGGTACACAGTAAAAGTATCCACCCTTATTTATTTTTTCTATATCTTTTAAATAATAATCTGTGATTATTGGGCTAATGTTCAAAACATTAAAATTGGGCTTCCTAGAATTTTCCCGCAAAATTTGCTTCGGAGTCTTACCTTTTCGCCCTCTGTTTCCTCTAAAATGATTAAAATACAGCGTATAACTGTGTGCTTTACGCACAAAATCGTTGCAATCATCAAATTCATCAATCAGATAAAACTCGTCCTCTACCAGCCGATGAGCACTTTCAACATCAGAATTAAAAGTGGGCGAACCTTTGGGGATAAGCGAATGATTAGCACCATTTATTTGCACACTTTTTTGAAAAAAGCTCAAACCCTTTTTCTTGGGACTCACAAACTCTGAGCCATTGTCGGTTTGAAAAGTAACTTTGGAAAGATCAACACCACAACTCTTTAATCTTTTAGACAAAAAATCGATATAAATCCCTGCATTTACGGCTGTTTTCTCATAGCAATAACCGATGAATTGCATACCAGTTTTGTAGTCTCTAGCAGTGATTTGATAGCGAGGATAATTTTTGTACTTAATCCCCTCAAACAATTCTGGCATATCGGTCAAATACTTAATATCCACTTGGATTTTTTCAAAAGGTTTTGCCCTAGCTCGCATTTCACTTAAATCTTTGCGTTGCTGATATTTCCGTTTCTTTTTCTTTACCAAACCAGCATCACAGAGCTTTTTATGAACAGTCGAAGCTGAACAATTTAACTGCAAATGGTCAATAATTCGCCTAGCTCCCCAGCGATTTTTTGCCTTTTTGCGACAAACTACTATTTCCTCTATTATCTCAGATTTTAAGCGATTTGGGAAATTTTGCTTTTTTCGAGATTTATTAACCAGACCATCCTCGCCCTTTTCTTTATAGGCTTTGACCCACTTTCGCACAGTTTTTCTAGTGGTCTCAAATTCTCTAGCTGCAGCGGAAATAGATGTTTCATTTGCAAATTTCACCAAATTTTTCCGATAAAATTTCTTGTCTTTTCTACTCATAATTTTCAAATTGTCTATATATTTATTCATAATGGTCAAATTACAGCTCTCACGGCTGATTTGACCATTTTTTTTACAGACTATTTCTCCATTTTTCTAATTAACTTTTCCATTTTATCATAAACCAGCCAATTACAAATCACTAACTTTGGGTGGATACTTTTAGTGTGGAGTTTCCACTTATTCTAATAATTTTAGTTGATTTATTTTACATATTAGAGAAGAATGGCTTTTGTTTATAGTACTAATTTTTCAAAATGAGGTAAAGGTATGAGTAAATTTATTTTTTCTTTTTTATTTTTTATGTTTTCCTTTTTATTTGCTTTGGGAGATATTGATCGGGAAGAATATGTGATGTTGGTTAATGATTCAGAAATTTATGCTAAGCCTAGTTTAAATTCAATAGAGATTGGTATTGCTAAAAAAAACAGTATATTTTTGAAATGGGAAGTAGTAGGAGAGTGGACAGGATTAATAATGTTTTCAGGAGATTTAAGATATACAAAATCAAAAAATGTCAATTTTGTGGGATTTACGGAATATGATTGGGAAAAACATAAAGAAACGAAAAGGACATTTTCTACTAAACTTCCTTCTTTAGAAAATATTCCTCTTGCTAAAATTAAGCTTATATTGTCAGATTTGGGTGAAATTGAGGACAAAAGTGCTGATGCCGCAGCTAAAAAGTATCCATCAGATTTTACTAAGCAAATAGATTATAGTAGAATTTTAGTTGATATAGATAAATTAAAGTATTTTCAAAAAGAAAAATTAAATCCTTTTATATACAATAAATCAAAAGTAAATTTAATAACTTTTTTAAGAAAGTTTGATAAATGATTTTTTAAATTACTTAAAAAGCTCCTTTAACTCATTGATGTCCAATTTCTTGAGCGTGTTGTCCACGCCTTCGATAGTTTTGTCAAACAGCTCTTTCTTGCGGTTTTGTAGCTCCAAGATTTTCTCTTCGATGCTATTTTTGGTAATCAGCTTGTAGATGTTGATTTTCTTGGTTTGCCCGATGCGGTGCGTACGGTCGATAGCTTGATTTTCTACCATCGGGTTCCACCATGGATCTACCAAAATTACTGTGTCCGCAGCCGTGAGGTTTAGCCCCAATCCTCCAACTTTCAGGCTCAGCAAAAACACCTTCTTCTCATCGTTTTCATTGAACTCGCGGATAGTTTTTTGGCGGTTTTTGGTAGAGCCGTCCATATAGCTGTACTCGATTTTTTGCTCTTGCAGGTACTGCTCGATATTTTTCAAACTTTGCAAAAACTGGGCGAACACTAAGATTTTTTTACCGTTCTCGATGCAAAGTTTTATCAAATCCAGAGCCACCTCTATTTTGCCCGATAAATCTGTCTCGTTCTTGTCCAGCAGGTTGAGTCCATTGGCGATTTGTCTTAGCTTGGTGAGTCCCGAGAGGATGTGGATCGGAGTAATTTTCTTGTCGTTCAAGATTGATTTGCTGATTTGCTCCCACATCGAGTAGTAAAAATCGTGCTGTTTTTTGCTCATCTTGCAATAAACAATCTGGCTCTCCTTGGGGGAAAGCTCTTGCAAGATTTCTATCTTCTTACGCCTCAAGACAAACGGAGAGATAATCTTTTGCAAGTATTTGGCTTTGGCTTTCGAGTCTGCCTCTTTGGAAAAGGAGAGGAAGCCAGGCAAATAACCCGGTAAGAGAAAGTCGAAGATTGACCACAAATCTTGCAGGGAGTTTTCCATTGGTGTGCCCGAGATGGCTAGCTTATGCTCGGCACTTAGTGCTTTGCACATCATTGACCGTGAGGAGCGTGGGTTCTTGATGTTTTGTGCCTCGTCCAAGATGAGGTAGTAAAATTTTTGTTTCTTCAACAGTTCAAAATCTTTCAGAGCGATAGCGTAGGAGGAGACGAATATTTTATTCTTCTCTTTGAGCAACTTTTTCCTGATCTCTTTATTGCCTTGATAATCCACTATCTTTATGTTCATACCAAACTTTTTGGCTTCGCTTATCCAGTTGTAAACCAGTGTTTTAGGACAAATAACCAAGCTGTTTTTGTCTTTGGGCATCATCGACAAGACTGCCAAAGCTTGCAGGGTCTTGCCTGTTCCCATCTCGTCTGCCAAGATACCATTGAGGTGGTACGCCTCTAGGGTCTTGAGCCAGTTGTACCCCTCGTGCTGGTAGCTTCGTAGCCATCTGTGCAAAGGCGATGGTGTGATGTCGTTTTTGTGGCGATGGAGCAAATCCGAGACCATCCGCCTTAGGTAGAGGTTGTCTATCTTGGTTTTGCTCTCTTCCAGAGCTTTTAGCTGGATCAGCTTGTAGTTGGGCAGAGTCCAGAGCTTATCGTCCTTGTGCGGGTAAGATTTGATGATTTGCTCTATTTGCCTGACCTTGGCAAAGGAAGCCTCGGAGATGATAATCTTCTTCTTGTGGCTTATCTGGTAATCGCTTTTGTTCTCTCGTTCCATCTTACGCAAGATGTGATAAGGTATCTTAATCCGCTGGAAGCTGAAATTTACCTCCAGTCCTAGAAGGTTGTTGTGTTCCAAGGCACGAATGTCAAACTCTGGCAGCAGCTCTACTTTCTGCGTTAAGAGCTCTTGCAAGTCGCTACTGACCTCTATTTGCCACGCGGGGTTGACCACTTGATAAATCTTGTCTTTTATCAGCTCCACTTGGTAGCCAGTAAATTCTGTGTACTCAGCCAGTGGCTTGCCTATTTTCTGGAAATAGCTCCTCACGGCTTGAGTAAAATTTGCGGGCAAATAGCACCACAGTTCTTGATTGTTGGCAAAATTTTGGACGCTTAGGCTGAAAGAGTCGACAAGCCGAAGCACAGATAGCTCGTGCTGTTCATCGAAGACGACAGTGGCTCTCATCGTAACCTTGCCGGGAGGATGAGAAAACTGCAGACGAAGGTTTGGTAAAGATTTGATATACTTGGGAATAGAGCAGTTTATTTCTAGGTTGTGTCCCGCTTTTTCGATTTTCTCCCTTGCCAGAAGGTGCAAAAAAATCAGTTCGATATCGTTGAGGTAGTACTCTCCTTGCAAGAAACTCTCGATCTTGGCTCTGGCAAACGGCAGATTGGTAGAGTAGATGTGGTTGGCGGAGCAGAAGTAAAGCGTGTCGCCCACGAAATAGTTGTAGGTGTCGAACTCCGTGCAGATAGACATCTTTTGCTCGGCGGAGACGGTGATGTTAAACTTTGGTTTTTGCTGCGAAAAGATGAGGTCTTTTTGTGTCTCTTTGAGCTTAACTTGCCCAGTTTCAAAGATTTTGAGAATGAATAAGAGGGAAGGAATTTTTTCTGGGGGGACGACAAAATATTTGAGCTTTTTGTGTGTGAATGTACGGTTTCTGGATAAAAATCTCAGTAAGGTCAAATCTTGGTCGGAAAAAAGCTCTCTGCCTTGATAAATATTGTCCAAATCCAAAGCGGGAAACCCTTGCAAATAGACGCGTAAGGGCGTATTGTGTAGCAAAAGATTTTCCACATAAATTGCTTTTTGTTCATAGAGCGTTTCAAATTTATTGAAAATTTCTATCTCGTACTCGATATTTTCATCGTTGTCGTGCTGTAGCAAATCTTCGGAAGAGAGGTGCTTGTAGCAGTAATCTATCGCCGAGAAATAGTGGGAGCAGTCGTTTTTTTTGCAGGAGTAGCAATGGTGTGATAGCACTTGGTCGGCTTCTAGGTTGTAATCTATTTTCACCTTGAAGCTAGCATTTTTGGCATCGTTTGGCAGGTATAAACAAATCCGAAAACAGTTTTTGCCAATTTTCCGACTCTTTACTTTTAAGCCATTTTGGGGGAATTTTATAGCGTCTTGGAAAAGCCAAGAGTTGGACTGGTTTAGGTACTCTTTTTTTAAAATCATTGTATCAAGCCCCATAAAAATTTGAAGATTGTCAAGCAAAGAGTTTGAGATTGATATTGGCTTACCAGCAAATAAATGGGCGGTACACAGTAAAAGTATCCACCCTTATTTATTTTTTCTATATCTTTTAAATAACAATCTGTGATTATTGGGCTAATGTTCAAAACATTAAAATTAGGTTTCCTAGAATTTTCCCGCAAAATTTGCTTCGGAGTCTTACCTTTTCGCCCTCTGTTTCCTCTAAAATGATTAAAATACAGCGTATAACTGTGCGCTTTACGCACAAAATCGTTGCAATCATCAAATTCATCAATCAGATAAAACTCGTCCTCTACCAGCCGATGAGCACTTTCAATATCAGAATTAAAAGTGGGCGAACCTTTGGGGATAAGCGAATGATTAGCACCATTTATTTGCACACTTTTTTGAAAAAAGCTCAAACCCTTTTTCTTGGGACTCACAAACTCTGAGCCATTGTCGGTTTGAAAAGTAACTTTGGAAAGATCAACACCACAACTCTTTAATCTTTTAGACAAAAAATCGATATAAATCCCTGCATTTACGGCTGTTTTCTCATAGCAATAACCGATGAATTGCATACCAGTTTTGTAGTCTCTAGCAGTGATTTGATAGCGAGGATAATTTTTGTACTTAATCCCCTCAAACAATTCTGGCATATCGGTCAAATACTTAATATCCACTTGGATTTTTTCAAAAGGTTTTGCCCTAGCTCGCATTTCACTTAAATCTTTGCGTTGCTGATATTTCCGTTTCTTTTTCTTTACCAAACCAGCATCACAGAGCTTTTTATGAACAGTCGAAGCTGAACAATTTAACTGCAAATGGTCAATAATTCGCCTAGCTCCCCAGCGATTTTTTGCCTTTTTGCGACAAACTACTATTTCCTCTATTATCTCAGATTTTAAGCGATTTGGGAAATTTTGCTTTTTTCGAGATTTATTAACCAGACCATCCTCGCCCTTTTCTTTATAGGCTTTGACCCACTTTCGCACAGTTTTTCTAGTGGTCTCAAATTCTCTAGCTGCAGCGGAAATAGATGTTTCATTTGCAAATTTCACCAAATTTTTCCGATAAAATTTCTTGTCTTTTCTACTCATAATTTTCAGATTGTCTATATATTTATTCATAATGGTCAAATTACAGCTCTCACGGCTGATTTGACCATTTTTTTTACAGACTATTTCTCCATTTTTCTAATTAACTTTTCCATTTTATCATAAACCAGCCAATTACAAATCACTAACTTGGGGTGGATACTTTTAGTGTGGAGTTTCCATTACCAGCAAATAAACCTCTTGACGAAAGGAGGAAAGCCGATTGATGGGCAAAGGAAAGTTAAGACGCTTTGCGTAGTGGAAAGATTGTGCAAAAAGTTAAGTAAAAGAGGAGACGATGGATATTTCTAAAAAAATTGCTGAGATGAAAAAGACCCCGAAGTTTGCCGAAAATGTGGGTATGGTGCTGGTGCACAACGGAATGGTGCGAGGCAAATCCCGAGATGGACAGCTAGTGAGCTCTTTGCGTGTGAAGCCCAACTACGCTCGCATAGAGCAGTTGCGGGAGAAATATTTGCAAGCTGTGGGGATATTCGATATAGTGGTAGAAGCTAAAGAGGGCGAGTTTATGCCGGGTGAAGATTTGTTGTTTATCATCGTGGCCGGAGATATTCGCCCCAATGTGAAAAAAGTGCTCTCAGAACTTCTGGAAGAAATTAAAACCACTTGCTTTGAAAAAAAGGAGATATTGATATGAGGGGAATTTGTTTATTTATTTTTTTAATAGTTCTTACTTCTTGTGCACAAGTTCATAATAAATATAAAGCAAATGCGTTAGCTATAGCTGATGCAAAAACAGAAAAATTTGAGGAAGAAAAAGGACTTTTATTTTCAGCAGAGCTTAATTCAGATTTGTGCTCTCCTTATTTTGGGTACATCGAGATTGCTATTGAGAATAATACGCAGGATTGGGTTGATATAGAAAAAATAAAAATAGTATTTGAAAATAAAAGTACTGGGGAAAATACTTTTTTAACTATTGGAAAAGATTTTCTGATTTGGAAGAAAGGAATGCTTTTGAAAAAATCCATCAGTGATTATAATAAAAAATTGGTTTTAGGAATGATTTCTTTGGGTGGAGCTGTTTTGTCATCTACATCTGATGATGAAAATCTTACAAAAGGGGGATTTGCTTTAATGTCAACAGGATTGTCTGTGATGGCTCTAGATGAGTATTATGAGAATAAAGCGAATAAATTTGAAAGAGCTTCTATTTTCCCAGAAAATCATTTATTGTATGGCAAAATAAGAATACCTCCTGGTTTTTTTGTGAGAAAGTTTGTTCTACTACAAACTAGAAATGAAGATATTGATGAGTATCTTTACTTTTTAAATTTGAATTTTATAGAAAATGGACAAAAAAGTCAAGTAAAGTTAAAGTTTAGAAATTCTGCGGAAGAATCTACTAATTCTGATTCTGACTGGATGGAGTATAACTACAATCTAAACAAAATCAAAGAAGAACTTCGAAAATTAAAAAGTGAACAAGCGACAAAAACTACCACTTACAATAATACCATTCCTTTTTCTAGAGTTTCTTATATCTACAATTTAAGAACGAAAAATAGTGATTTTTACAAGAAATTAGAAAATTTTATTAAAGAAAAATATCCAGAAGATTTTGAAAAATCTCTTAAAAAGGAGGGAAAATGATTGAACTACCTATCGCTAGTGATCATGCTGGTTTTGAGTTAAAACAAGAGTTGACTAAATATTTGAGTGAAAAGTTTGCAGTGGTAGATTTTGGATGTGAGAGTTGCGACTCTATCGACTACCCAGATTATGGATTTGCTTTAGCGGAAGCTGTGGCGAAGAAAAAATATCTACGAGGTGTATTGCTGTGTGGTTCTGGAGTGGGGATGAGCATAGTTGCCAACAAGGTGGACGGTATTCGAGCTGCATTATGTCATTGTGTAGAGTTTGCTCGGCTTTCTCGCCAACATAACGATGCTAACATTTTGGTATTGCCAGCTCGGTTTGTTAGTTTAGATTTGGCGAAAGAGATTGTGGATGTTTGGCTTGCTACCCAGTTCGAGGGCGGTCGCCATCAGAAGAGATTGGAGAAGATAAAAAATTATGAAGAAAACAGATAGTTTGGAAAAGTATAAAAATCTGTATTTACCCTTAGCTTTGATTTTTGCTGCTTTTATTGTGGGGTTTTCAGTTTTTTTTGTTGCTAAGCAGCTTGGGGTGGCTGGTCGTAGTGTGGTGGTCAAGGGATTGTCTGAGCGGACTGTGCTTGCCGATGTAGTTAGTTGGCCAATCAAGATTACGGGAGTATCAAATAGTGTGCTTGAGCTTACTGCGGATATGCGAAAGAAGACCGAGATTGTTTGTAACTTTCTTCGGGAAAAAGGGCTTAGCTTGGAAGATTTTCAAAAATCCTCTTTCAATGTGATAGACAAACAAGCAAATCGTTATGGAGAAAATGAAAAAAGTTCTTATCGTTATTTTTGCGTGAGCATGGTTGTGATTTATACTAGCAAGATTGAGGCTGTGCGGGAAACTTTTGCTGCTTTGCCAGAGTTGGCTAAGTTGGGAGTTTTGATAAATACTAACGATTATGATTCTCGACCGAAATATTTTTATACAAAACTTTCCGAATTGAAACCTTTGATGATCCAAGAGGCTACAGAAAATGCAAGAGAGGTGGCGTTAAAGTTTGCCGAAGATTCAAAAAGTAAAGTTGGGAAGATTAAGTCAGCTGATCAAGGATTGTTCTCTATAATAAATAGAGACGACTCTACGCCATATATCAAGAAAGTGCGTGTTGTTTCTACGGTTAGATACTATTTGGTAGATTAGATCAACATTTTGGTATTGCCAGCTCGGTTTGTTAGTTTAGATTTGGCGAAAGAGATTGTGGATGTTTGGCTTGCTACCCAGTTCGAGGGCGGTCGCCATCAGAAGAGATTGGAGAAGATCCTCAAGTACGAAAGTAGTAGAGAAATTTGAGAAGCAAAAGAACAAATAAGGGTAAATTTGCTAGCTTAGCCTTGACAGCAGGTTGGCTACTAATTTCTTGTTTTGAAGTTGAAAATTAAATAAGGAGTAAGCTATTGTGAAAGTTTCTGTGCTAGGTTGTGGTAGATGGGGTGGACTCATAGCTTGGTATCTGCACACGATCAAGAAGTTCGAGGTTACCAGTTGGGGACCTGCCCAAGACCCGATTTTCCAAAAGTTGTCGTCTACGGGTGCTAACGACTATCTGGAGTTTCCTGAGGGCATCACCGTAACTAGCGACTTGTCAAAAGCTTTGCAATCAGACTTGCTGGTGATATCTATTAGTAGCCAAAGAGTTAGAGAGTTTGCTAGTAGGCTCAATGAATACGATCTGCAAGGTAAGTGTTTTGTCTTGGCGATGAAAGGGCTGGAAGAGGGCTCTGGTAAAAGGTTGACTCAGGTGATGCGAGAGCAGATAAAACAAGACATTGATTTGGCTATTTGGGTAGGACCGGGTCATGTGCAGAGCTTTGTAAAGATGGTGCCTAACTGTATGGTAATTTGTTCTGAGAAAAAGGAGTTGACGATAAAATTAGTCAAACTGTTAGAAAGCTCTTTGATTAGATTTTATTATGGAGACGATATGGTTGGCAACGAAGTGGGTGCTGCTGCTAAGAATGTGATGGGACTTGCTGCTGGGATGTTGGACGGTCTTGGGCTGAAAGCCCTGAAAGGTGCTTTGATGGCAAGAGGAGCCAGAGAGGTCGCCAGACTCATCCATGCTATGGGCGGCAAAGAGATTACTGCCTACGGACTTTGCCATCTGGGCGATTACGAAGCGACACTTTTCTCGGAGAACAGCAATAACAGAAAGTTTGGGCAGATGGTGGTAGAAGGCAAGGCGTTTGACAAGCTAGCAGAGGGTGTCGCCACTAGCAGTGCCATCTTGCAAATTGCAGGCGAGCTTGGGGTCGATATGCCCATCACCAAGGTGGTGAGCAAAGTGGTGCATAGCAAAGCCAACCCCGAGCAGCAGATAAAAAATCTGTTTCTGCGACCTTTAAAAAGGGAGTTCTAAGTGAAAATATCCAAAAAGTACAGAAGTCTGGCGTTGTCCATCCTGCTTTGTGTGATAGCATACGGCATCGTTTATCATTATACCAAAGATAAGATAACGCCTTTAAAAGCAAGTAGTTATGTTAATTACTACGACCAAGATTTGGCTCTGCAAGTGGACGATGTACAATACATTTTTCCCTCGTGGATTATCTTGAGCAAGGGTACTGTTTTTTATAAGCAAGAGCCTGTGTTTTCTTTCGATAAAGCAAAGTTCACTATTAGCCTTTTTTCTCTTCTCAACAAGTATAAGAAGTTCAAGTATAATATTTTAGCCTCTGATGGCAAGCTCGATGGCAGATACTCTGGGGACAAGATAGAGATGGACATTGAGGATCTACAGTTGGCGGGAGTGCCTTTGCTGACCAAGTATCACCTGAAAGGCGATTTGCAGTTGAAGTTGGACATTAAAATCAAAGACGGCAAGATAAAAGATGGCGGCTGCAACTTCTTGATTTCGGAGTTTGGTTTTTCCGCACCTGTTTCTTACATCAAAGATGCATCTTTGCGTTTTGGCAAAGTGAATTTTCAATCAAGGTTAGAGCAAGACTTGCTAAAAGTCGAACGGTTTGATATCCAAGGGGATGAGCTGCGATTGCAGAGCTTTGGTAAGATAAAAAAAATGGAAGGCAACTATTTGGTGGAGCTGAAGGGCAAAAAACGCTTAGCTCCAACGATTTTTGATAAGATTAAGAACGGCTTTTTTGTGGGGTTGTATTTGGCAGACGCAGTTGGTCAAGATTGTTACTTTCAGCTGGACTACTCGGAAGACGGTCTGGATTACCAAAAGATAGACGACAATAGTGAGGTAGAAGTGCTGGAAGAAGAGTTGCAAAAAAGATAAGGACTAAAGAAAATGAAAATTGAAGTTTCGATTGGTGAGATTGTTGATAAAGTTAGTATCTTGTCAATAAAGCTAGAAAAATTTAAAGATGAAGCTAAGAAAAAAAATGTGAAGCAGGAGTTTGATATTTTGTGTCCAGAGATGGAAAAAGCTGGAGTTTCTGTTGCTTCGAAAGAGTTTATGGATTTGAAGTTTGGTTCTTTATTGATAGAAGAAAAAGAGTATGTGGAGTATGAGTAGGAGAAAATTCTGAAAATTTTGTTATTTTGTAACGGAACTATTGGGAACACGATTATGTACTCTCCGATTTTTTCTTCGTTGAAAAATTTTTATCCAGATGCTCAAGTTGATGTCGTTTTCAATAAATTAGGGTATGAGTTATATTCTTTAGAAGAAAATATAGATAATATTTTCATTTTTAATCGTAAAAAAGATTCCTTTATAAAACAGTTGCAATTGGTTCTCAAATTTAGAAAAGAGAAGTATAATTTTTCGCTACATCTAAGGAGTGGAGTCCGAAATGAAATGCTGGCATACTTTGGTGGAGTCAAAAAAAGATTTGGACGAAAGCTCAAAGGCTCTTGGCAATTTTTAAATAACTATGTAGAAAAAATTCCTCGGCAGCACGCAAAAGATGAGTACAAAGAGTTTTTGAAAGTAGCTTTTGATAAAACGGTTAATTTTAATCCGTCTTTGCCGGAAAACGAATTGGCGAAACAGGAAGTGCAATCTTTCTTAATAGATAAAAAGATAAATAAAAATTTTTTAGTTGTACATCCTTTTGGAGATACAATCTCTGAGGAGAATTGGCAAAAAGATATTTTTAAGAAAATCATAAATCAAGTGCAAATGCCAATTTTTATTTTGGGAAGAAAGACTGAGATTTTAAATTTTTTGTTTTCCAACAATCCAAATGTAACCACCCTTTCTGATCAACATATTGGTTTTGTTTCTGAATTAATTAAGCGAGCCGATTTCTTTGTGGGCAACGACAGTGGTCTTTTTCATATAGCAGAATGTCATAAAGTTAGAAGTTTTGTATTTTATCAAAAAAATAAAGATAATTTTGTAAAATGGTCTCCTATAGAAAAAAGATCTAAGAGCTATTTTGTGCAAGATTTCCAAGAAAAAGATTTGGTAGAAGTTATCGGAGAAATAAATGAAAAAGCTTAATGTCTTATTTTCTAACTCTAATCCTGCTCAAATGTGGGGTGGAGGCGAAAAGTGGATGGTGATGACAGCTAAAGGTTTACAAGAAAGGGGACACAAATGTATTGTGGCCGCTAGAAAAAATTCCCAGATCTTACGAAAAAGCAAAATTGAAGGAGTTAAAACAAAAATTTTTGAGCTTCACTCAGAGTTGAATATTTTTAAATTTTTTAAAATAGCCTTTTATTTGAAAAAGAAGAAAATAGATATAGTGATACTCAATATAACTAAAGATGTGAGAATGGTGGGAGCAGCTGCCCGTTTGTCTGGGGTGAAGTTGGTTGTCGCAAGGCATGGTGCATTTATGATTTCCGACAAGTTTCGTTATAAGCTGACTTATAATTTTTTTGTAGATAAGATCGTTACCAACAGCTACTCAATAAAAAATAAATATAAGAGTTTTGGTTGGATTGACAAAAAAAATATAGAGGTGATTGCTAATGGGGTTGAGTTACCTAAGCATATCGAAAAGATTGATTTACGAAAAAAATATGGATTCACTGAAGACTGTTTAATTTTTGGGGCGTTTGGGAGACTGGTAGATGTAAAGGGCTTTGATGTTTTAGTTAAAGCTGCTTCTTTAATAAAAAGTAAAGATTTCGTTGTTTTGATTTTTGGAGAGGGTAATCAAAGAAAATTTTTAGAAGAGTTGATTGCGGAAAAAAAAGTTGAAGACAAAGTTTTTTTAAAAGGTCATTTGGATGATGTCTACCCTTATATGGCAGGTGTAGATTGTACGATTCTTTCTTCGTACAGTGAAGGGATGCCCAACACAGTTTTGGAATCGATGCTTTTAGGTAAACTTGTAATATCTACGGACATAGTGGATATGTCAAAGATCATTTGTGATAGGCAAGAAGGTTTAATAGTGAAATCTGGAGATGAGAAAAGTTTGGCTAGTGCAATAGGTGAAGTAGTTGAAGATTTTTTCAAATTTGAATCAATGGCTAAGAAAGCTCAAATTAAGGCAAAAAATGAATATACAATGAATAAAATGATTACCAATATTGAGCAGCTTTTTTGTAAGGAGTATTGGTGAAAAATGAGAAAGTAGCCGTAGTTATACCTTTTTACAATGGAGATGATTTCTTCTTTAGAGAAGCTCTTAATTCTGTTTTAGCTCAAACTTATTCTAACTTGAATGTATATATAATTGATGATGGATCTAGTAAAGAGTTCAAAGTAAGTTTAAAAAATTTATTAAAAGAGTTGGCGGACGAAAGAATTTCTCTTCACTCAATTAAGAATAGTGGTACTGGAGAGGCTAGGGAATTTGGTATAGAGTTAGCTTCAGAGAAATACATAGCTTTATGTGATCAAGATGATAAGTGGGAAGAGAACAAAATAGAAAGACAAATTGAGGCTATTAATGAAGAAGATTTAGATTTAGTCTCTTGTCATCATTATAGGGTTTATTATAATGATAAAAAAGTAAAGCATATAAAAAGCAATATAGATTTAGTGGCATCTACTAGGTCAGGTAAAGAAGTAGCCGAGAGATTGCTTTTCACTCCAGGGTGGGGTGGAGGTTGTCCGAGCACTCTTTTTTTTAAAAAGGAAAGTTATATTAAAGCTTTACCTTACATGCTTACCCAAAAAGGTTATTGTGAAGATGTTTCTATGATCTTGGCAATGGCTTATTGTGATTGTAGATTTAAGGTACTTGGAGAACAACTTGTTTTATACAGTGTTCATGATGCCAATCAATCTAAATCGGTTAATTTTAACTACACATATAATTTAGAGCATATTTTGTACTATTTGAATCTTTTTAAAAATAAATTTGAAAAAGATTTTTTCAATAAGTTAGAGAAAAAAGTTCTTTATAATGTATATTTAAACTATTCTGGAAGACTTTATGATATGAAAAAATTTTCAGAAGCTTATAAAAATATTAAGAAAAGTTTAGAGTTTAAGATTTGTTCTAAAAATATACGACGCCTCATTAAATATAAACTTCTTTCTATAATAGGATAAAATTTATGAAAATTTTAGTTTTTGGTGCTCACGCCGATGATGCGGAGATTGGAATGGGAGGAACCATTGCAAAATATGCTACTCAAGGTCATGAAGTAAAAATTGTGTGTGCAATAATTCCGTGTGAAAATTTGCAAGGAGAGACAGCTTATAAAATCAAACAAGAGCGACTATTTGCGGCTCAAGATGCTGCTCAAATCTTAGGGGCTAAAATCGACATTTTAGACTTAGATCCTTATAAGTTTTGTGTAAATAGAGAGCATACCAAGATGTTTGATGGGATTGTACAAGAGTTTGTGCCAGACAGGGTTTATGTTAATTGGCATCATGATACACATCAAAATCATCAAAATATGGCGAAAATTATTTTTTCTACAGCAAGAAAAAACAATTTTTCTTTATATATGTATGAATCTATGATCCCAGGAGGGTTAACGCCTCAAAGTTTTAGACCTCAACTTTTTGTGAATGTAAGTGACTTCGTCAAGCTAAAGGAAAAATCTCTTAAAACTTATCATTCTATCAATCTGTTTGATCAAGCAGGAAAAGCTATTTTGGGTAGAGCTAGCTATAGGGGTGGGCAAATTGGAGTAGAGTACGCAGAAGCTTTCGAGATAGTAAAAGAGATTAGGTTATGAAAACTGTTGCTATTCATCAACCGTACTATTTTCCGTGGTTGGGATATTTTGAAAAAATTCTAAAAAGCGATGTTTTTGTTTTTTTAGACGATGCACAGTACGAAAAGAACAACTATTACAATAGAAACCAAATAAAAACGCCTCAAGGGAAGATGTGGTTAACCGTTCCTGTAAAATATAAGTTTCAAATTCCTTTAAAAGATATTGAAGTAGATAACTCTAAATCTTGGCAAAAAAAACATTATAACTCAATAGTTTCTTGTTATGCTAAGTCTCGTTATTTTGAAGAGCATAGGACATTTTTGGAAGATATTTATCTTAATAGAAACTGGGAATTTCTTCTCGATTTAAATTTATTCACCTTGAACTATTTTTTAGATTTTTTGGGTTTGAAAACGCCAATTAAATTTTCAAGCGAGCTTGGAATTTCTACTACGGGGACACAAAGGCTAGTTGATATTTGTAAATGTTTCGATGCATCAACTTACTATTCTGGTATTAGTGGAAGTAAATATATGGATTTAGATTTGTTCAAAAAGGAAAACATTAAAGTGAATTTTCAAAATTATAAATATAAAGAGTATAATCAGCTTTTTGGAGAATTTGTCCCGAATCTATCTGTGATTGATTTAGTAGTGAATACGAAAAAACGAGCATCTAGTTTAGTCTAAATTCAAATTTAATTAGTTTGTTGTGGAACTTTTTTATATGAGAAAATAAAAGGTAAAATAGTACAAAATGAAAATTATTGAAAAACTTACAGCTAAATCCCTGGTAGAATCGATCAAATTATTATGGTATTTATGTAGTAGAAATTCTTTGTTTATTTGTTGTTTTTCTTCGGCTTTAGGCGATACTTTACTGATTACTGGTTTGATTAGCAAGTTAAAGAAAAAATATCCGTCTAAAAAAATAGTGGTTGAGTTACATAAAAGGTCTCCACATCTAAAAGCTCTTTTTTTTAACAATCCAGATTTAAGTTTTGTTACTTGCAAACATCATTGCTCTACCAAGCGTCATTTACGACCAGAATATGTTGTTCTTGATGAAACTGAAAAGAGCCTTTATGAACAATTGGCTGAAAGTATTGGTTTGAAAGATAACGCTTTTCCGAAACTGTTTTTTAGTGAACAGGAGTTGAACTCTGAAAAGTATGAAAGGTTGAATAGCTATGTCGCAATATGTCCAGAAGGTAAGCAGAGCTTTGTTGCAAATCGTAAAGAATGGGGAATATCAAATTTTCAAGAAGTTATAAAATTGTTTCCACAAATTAAATTTGTTCAAATAGGAACGCCTAGTGTTAGGTTGCTAAATGGAGTCATAGACGCTAGAGGAAAAGAGATAAGAGAACTCTCTCTGATTATGAAAAATGCTGATTTTTTTATTGGGTTGGAAGGAGGACTTATGCATTTGGCAAAAGCTGTGGGAACTAAGTCCATAATAATTTATGGAGGAGTTATTGATCCCAAGATTTCTGGCTACAGTGAAAATATTAATATATATAATAAAGTTGATTGCTCTCCTTGTTTTAATTCGCTTTTTTCACGAGGTAAATGTGAAACCATGAAATGTATGAAAGGTATTTCTGTGAATATAGTTGTAAAAGAGATAAAAGAGATGTTAGTTAAATGCAATTAAGTAAAGATAGATTTTTTCAAGTTTCAATTTTTTCTTTGATCTGTTTTTTTTCTTTTTTTTCAGTCTTTGATAAATTTTTACCAGAAATCTGTTTTTATTGGACGATTCTTTTGTTATTTGAAAAAAAATGGTACTCGAGGACAAAACAGTTATTAAAAGCTGAAAGTCACATAAAGATTTGTTTTTATTTGTGTACTGTCTTTTCTTTATTGTGCTTTACAATGCCAATTATTCATTATGTTTTTTTTGATACCGAACTTTTTTTAGAAAAAAAGTATTTAAGCTACATTTGGTTGATGCTTCTATTTTGTGGAACAGAGGAAAAAAACTTTTTGAACGATTATGTTTTTTTTAGTTTTGTTTTAGGATCTCTTTTTTTTGCATTTCCGATATTAATTCTATTTTTTAAAACGGGACTAATATCAAGTAGCCTCTCTGTTGGAGAGCATCCAAGTTATGTTTCTTTAAAATTGCTTCTTGGATTGATATTTTTGCTTTTATTGCAGTACAAGTGGAAAGAAGTCTTGCTTTTACATCTATTTTTTTTACCAGCTATCCTCTTGTTTTTGATAGTACTCTATGCTTTGCAAGCTAGAATTACAATATTCATAATCTCTTTTTTACTAGTTTCTTTTCCTTTTTTTTACTATTTCAAACATAAGAGAAAAAAAATATTTCCAATATTTTTCCTTCTATTTCTACTCTTTTATTTTACTGTTGAACATATGTATGTGAGAAAAATATCTTTGGCAGATCCTAGACCTCTGTTGTGGAAGAGTTCATTGTCAACTATTTTTAGTTCTTCTCAGGGGATATTTTTAGGATTGGGAGAGTTAGATGGAATAAAAAGGCTAAACTATAATTACAAGTCGAATGATGCTTTACCTTCATTTTTGAGGGGAGGAGGATTTGGGACTCACAACATTTTTTTAACTTATTGGCTTAATTTTGGAGTATTTGTTTTTATGGTGAATTTTTGCATTTGGATGCTGGGTTTTTATTCTTCTATTCGAAATAAAAATTTTTTGCTTTTTTCAGTTTTGATTACGTTTTTAGCTTTTTTTTCTGTTGAAAGTCATCACCTTTATTTTACGAGAACGCACTATTTTTTTTGTTTTTTTTACTTTTTATGTTTGTTTAAAAGTTTTTTTAAAGAGAAAGGTATATGAAAAACAATCTTTTAGTCTTAACACCAAAAATTTTCTCCGACCCTCGTGGCTATTTCCTAGAGAGCTTTCGCCAAGATGAGTTTGAGAAAAAGGTGGGAAAGATTAACTTTGTACAAGAGAACGAATCTTGCTCAAGTTTCGGTGTGCTTAGGGGACTGCATTTGCAAAAAGCTCCTTATGCTCAAAGTAAGTTGGTCAGATGTGTTTTGGGCAAGATTTTAGATGTAGCGGTAGATTTGCGGAAAGGGTCTCCAACTTTTGGTAAGTACGAAACTGTTGAGTTGTCGGATGAAAATAAGAAGCAGTTTTTTATTCCGCAAGGGTTTGCTCACGGATTTTTGTCGTTGTCTGAGAAAGTTATTGTACAGTACAAAGTTGACAATTATTATGCTCCTCAGTCGGAAGCGGGTATTGTTTGGAACGATCCAACCATTGCAATCGATTGGCAACTAGACGAATATGGCATTGAGTCTCCGCTTATATCGGACAAAGATTCTAAGTGCCCCACCTTAAAAGAGATTGTGTTATGAAACTTTTGATTCTAGGCTCTGGCGGGCAACTTGGGAAAGCTTTAGATACTATTTGTTCTCAAGAAAAAATTTCTTTTGAAGCCCCACAAGAGTCTGATGTTAATATTTGCGATTTTAGCGGAATTAAGAATATCATAGAAAAATCTGGATGTACTCATGTAATGAATTGTGCTGCTTACAATAATGTAGATAAGGCAGAGGATGAGCAAGAGATCGCTTTTTCTGTGAACGCTATAGCGGTGAGGAATTTGGCAGAGATTTGTCAAAATTTAAAGATTTGTTTTACTCATTTTTCTACTGACTATGTTTTTGATGGTAAAAAATCTGTGCTGTATTCTGAGGAAGACATACCTTGTCCATTGTCTGTATATGGTAAGTCAAAATTGCAAGGAGAACAAGATGCTATTGCTTGTTGTCAAAAATCTTTAGTTATAAGAACTTCGTGGGTGTTTGGACAAGGTAATAATTTTATAGAAAAAGTAATTTCGTGGTCAAAAAACAAAAAATTGCAAATAGCTGACGACGAATACTCTTCTCCGACTTCAGCGAAAAATTTGGCAAGCGTTGCTCTGGAGTTGATAAAAAGAGGTAGATATGGTTTATTTCAAGTTTGTAGTCATAATGGTTGCTCAAGATATGAATTTGCTAAGTTTATTTTGGATAAATTAAGAATTAAGATTGAAGTTGAAAAGGTTTCCAAAAATATTTTCAATCTGCCAGCCAAAAGACCAGACTACTCTTTTATGTCAGTTGAAAAAACTGAAAAAGAGTTAAATAAAATTTTGCCTTGTTGGGAAGAAGAGGTAGATAAATATTTGAAAGAAAGAAAAAATAAGGATTTTTTAAACAAATGAACAACATTTTAGTTACTGGCGGTGCGGGATTTATTGGTAGCCACCTGGTAAGGTTGTTGGTGAATAAATACCCCCAAAAAAAGATTATCAATCTGGACAAATTGACTTATGCGGGCAATTTGGAAAATCTGCAAGAGGTAGAGAGCAAAGAGAATTACCATTTTGTGAAGGCGGATATTTGTGATGAAGAACAGGTTGGCAAAGTTTTCTCCGATTATAATATCGACGGAGTGATTCATTTAGCGGCAGAGTCTCATGTGGACAGGTCAATTACTAACCCTTTCGAGTTTGCCAAGACAAATATTATGGGCACGCTTACTCTTTTGCAATTGGCTAAAGAGAGCTGGAAAGCGGATTATACGGGGAAACTTTTTTATCATATTTCTACAGACGAAGTTTACGGATCTTTGGGAAAAGAAGGCTTTTTTGTAGAAGACACTTCTTACGCCCCAAAGTCTCCTTACTCGGCTTCGAAAGCGTCATCAGACCATTTTGTGCGAGCGTACGCTAACACTTACGGTTTGCCGACGATTATCTCTAATTGTTCTAACAATTACGGTCCTAATCAATTTCCAGAAAAACTTTTGCCTTTATTTATTAATAACATTAAACATAATAAACCTTTGCCTGTGTATGGTAAGGGAGAAAATGTGCGTGATTGGCTGTATGTTTTAGATCACGCCCGAGCTATTGACACCATTTTCTTTTCAGATAAAATAGGGGAGACTTTTAATATTGGCGGGTTTAATGAGTGGACAAATATTGTTCTTATCAAGTTGCTTTGCAAGGTGATGGATAAAAAGCTGGGCAGAACTACGGGGCAAAGTGAAAAGCTCATATCGTATGTTACAGATAGGGCTGGTCACGATATGCGGTATGCGATAGATTCCAGCAAGTTGAAAAATGAACTTGGTTGGCAACCTTCTTTGAGATTTGAACAAGGATTGGAAGAGACTGTTGATTGGTATCTAGCCAATCAATCGTGGTTGCAGAGGGTAACCAGCGGAGATTACCAAGCGTATTATGATAAGATGTATGGAGAGCGAAAATGAAAGGAATTGTATTAGCTGGAGGCAGTGGTACTAGGTTTTATCCTGTTACTAGATCGATTTCTAAGCAACTATTGCCGATATATGACAAGCCCATGATTTACTATCCTATCTCCGTTTTGATGCTCGCAGGGATTAGAGAAATTTTGATTATCTCCACTCCACAAGATTTACCCAAGTTTGAAGAGATGCTCGGTAATGGTGAAGATTTTGGAGTAAAATTTTCCTTCGTAGAGCAGCCTAGTCCTGATGGTTTAGCCCAAGCTTTTATCCTAGGAGAGGAGTTTATCGGCAATGACGCCGTTTGCTTGATTTTGGGTGATAACATTTTTCATGGCAATGGTATTGTCGATCTTTTGAAAAATGCTCGAGAGAATGTGGAGATAAAGAAGAAGGCAACGATTTTTGGGTACTATGTGGAAGACCCAGAACGGTATGGAATTGCCGATTTTGACCAAGAATTAAATGTGAAAAGCATCGAGGAGAAACCCAGCAACCCGCCAAACAATTACGCGATTGTAGGGTTATACTTTTTCCCTAGCGGTGTCAGCGAGATTGCTAAAAATGTGAAACCATCCAAAAGAGGAGAACTGGAGATTACTTCGGTGATTGATGCCTATTTGCAAGAGGAAAGTTTAAAGTTAGAGCTGATGGGAAGAGGTTTTGCTTGGTTGGACACGGGGACTCATCAAACGCTTTTGGAAGCAGGCTCTTATATCGAGATATTGGAGCGTCGCCAAGGGCTCAAGGTGGCATGTCTGGAGGAGATCTCTTATCGCCAAGGGTTTATCGACCGAGAAAAACTGATGATGCAAGGTAACCAGATGAGTAAGAATGGTTATGGTCAGTATCTTTTGAAGTTGGCAAGCAAAGAAAAAATAAATCGGAAATAAGATGAAATTTCGTTTATCGTTATACAACTTTCCTGAAATAAAAGTTGAAAAGTATATTTATTTTACCTCTTTTTTGATAACTCTCACCTTATTCAATGGCTTGTTGTTATATTTTTTAACTTTTAGAGATTATGTATTATCAGATACCCTAAGAGCTTTACTTTTAGATTTTTCTTTACTATCGCCAGTTTTCTTTTTGCCAAAAAGACTATCGAATTTTTTTATATATGTTGTTTTGTTTATTGCGGTAATTAGTAGTTTGATAAATGTGTTGCACATCGTTCTTTATAAAAATTTCATTTCGTTTTGGGCTATACAAGCTATTTTTGAAACTACCAATAAGGAAGCTGGAGAATTTGTAGAAGATTTTCTTAGCTTTAAATTGCTATTTACTTGGTGTATGTCTGTGTTGATACCTTTTTTGGTTTTCAAGTTTGCTAAAAATAATTTTTTCAAAATTGCTAAATTTAGGTTATTGCCTTATTTTTTAACTTTTTTTTCAGTGGTAATTTTGCTCGTTTCTATAGTTAAAGGAGGAAAATTTTATAACTCCCACTATATGTGTCTAAATGTCTACTCAATTAATAAATATTTTGGAGAAGAGAGAGTTGTAGTGGCTCCTTCAGAAGAAAAAATTAGAAAAGATTTAGGTCAGTTAAGCACAAATTTTGAGAAAGTTAATTTGGTTGTTATAGTAGGAGAGGCAGTAAATCGCAATCATATGAGCTGCTATGGTTACACTAGAAATACGACCCCTAGATTAAGCAGTTTACTGGGAAAAGACAAGAATCTGTTAAAATTCAATGATGTAATAAGCAGTGCTACACACACAGTTCCATCGCTAAAAAATGGACTTATGTTTACACAAAAAAGATTTTCTGAACCTTATGTTAGCGTAGTTGATGTTTTTAACCAGTGTGGATTTAAAACTTTTTGGTTTTCAAATCAAACAGCTGCTTCAACTTCGGGGAATGTGTTGGAGCAAATAACGCAGAGAACAACAATTAGAAGGTATGTAAATTACGCAGATAGGGAAAGGTCGTCAGTTCATTTTGACGAAGAGTTGTTGCCACTTTTAGAGAAAGCTTTGCTGGAGACTAACAGTAGGAAGGCAATCTTCTTACATTTTTTAGGTTCTCATTTAACTTATTCCATGCGTTATCCTAAAGAGTGGGATTTTTTTCTAAATCAAAGTTTACCTGAAAGCAAGAAAAGTTTAGAGTCCAAATATAAGAAACAAATAAATTGTTATGACAACAGTTTGCTGTATAACGATTATGTCGTTTGTGAAGTTCTGAAGATTTGTAAAAAATCTGATGTCCCTACAGTTTTTTGCTATTTTTCTGATCATGGGCAAGAGGTTTATGATTGCCGAAAAATAAGAGGTTGTGATGCTGGAAGTCCCACTAAAAATATGGTGGAAATCCCTTTTTTTATTTGGGGTTCTCCTGATTATATTGAGATTATGGGAGATAAATGGGGTAGCTTGGTCCAAAATTTAAACTCTGCTTATTCTACGGGTTCTTTATCTAATGATTTGTTGCAGTTAAGTGGTATAAGTTCTGATGAGTTATGTGAAATACCATCGTTATTTAATGTGAAGCAATACAAAAATGGTCGCTATATTTTTGATTTTTCTTACAAAAAAGTTTTAGAAAATTCTAATCTAACTTTCTGATAATCAATGGAGAGATTTTAAAATGAATACTAATCTTGCAGAAATGAAGAAAATCTTGATTATTGCTCCTTTTAGGTTCGGAGATGTTTTGTTAAATACAGGCTATTTACCAGCTTTGCGAAGAAAATTTCCAGATTCTAAAATAGATTTTTTAACTCGCATTCCTTGTCAAATGATGTTGGAAAACAATCCTAATATTGATGAGTTGGTTTTGTTTCGCCACAAAAAGGGAATTACAAATGTTTGGCAGCGAGCTAAACTTTTTTGGAGAGTACGAAAAGAGAAGTACGACCTTGTGATAGACCAAACTAGAGGTACCACTGGTGGGCAGATAACCTTTTTTAGTGGGGCAAAATATCGACTAGGGTACGCAACCTCTCGTTACAAAAAAATTTATAATTTGTTGGCAGACGAGGGAGAGCAACGCTACTCTGGAGCTATGAGATTTGATTTGCTAGCTCCTTTAGGGATAAAAGAAGAAAAATTTAATCTCTATTTCAAAATAAAAAATGAAGATCGAGGCTATATTAATAAATGGTTGATAGACAATGGACTTGTGAACAAGAAATTTGTAGTTTTATCGCCAGGATCACCAGTAAAAAGAAAAATGTGGTCACTAGAAAAATACGCTAAGCTTTGTGATTTGATAAAGGATGAATTAGGTTGTGTCCCGATTTTGAGATGGATTCCCAAAGAAAAAAAATATGTAGAAAAAGTGATGAAGTTTTCTAAAAATACAATTTTATTGACGCCATTATTAGATTTTTCAGGGACGGGAGCTTTGCTAGAAAGAGCTGAAATGCTGATTTGTAATGATGGTGGTGTTAACCATTTTAGTCAAGCGGTAGGTTGCTCATCTTTGGCGATATTTACGGATAGTACTAAAGTGCAAAACTGGAGTTTGCAAAAAATTTTTTCAAAACATTGGCACATAACGGCTGAGAACGGAGAAGAGGTAACTGTAGAAAAAGTTTTTGAGAAATTGCAAATTTGTATGCGAGAATTAAAAGCAAAAAAACATATGAAAAAACCATTTTCTTTAAATGCCTAACATTCTTCACATCGACACAGAGCGTTCTTGGCGAGGCGGACAAAGGCAGGCTACTTATCTTTTTGAAGCTCTGCACAAGAAAGGGTTTGCCACGAAGATGATTTGTCGTCCTAGCTCCAGCTTGGCTCTTTTTTGTCAGGAGCGAGGCTTGCCTTATTGCACTATCCCGATGAAAAATGAATTTTGTCTGCTTTCGGCTTGGGAAATAGCAAAAATATGCAAAAGAGAGAACTTCTCCATAGCTCATCTGCACTCTGCTCATGCCATCGCGGTGGGATTTTGGTTGAAGTTGTTTTGCCCCAAAATAAAACTGATAGGTGTTCGCAGGGTAGACTTCCATTTGAAGAAAAACTTTTTTAGCAGATTGAAATACGCAAGGTTGGACAGACTAGTCTGTATCTCGCAGGGAATAGAAAAGGTCGTTAAGGCAGATGGTTACCAAAATACAACCGTAATTCACAGTGGCGTAGATTTAGAGAGATTTAAAGCTGACACTCCCAAAGATATTCACCAAGAGTTTGGCTTTCCGCAAGGAGATATTATCGTTGGAACTGTGGCAGCTTTGGTGGGACACAAAGATTATCCGAACTTACTCCAAACGGCTAAGATTGTCTGCCAAAAAGTTAAAAATGTTTCTTTTGTGGCTGTAGGCGAGGGTAGATTGCAAGCGGAGTTGGAGAAGATGCATCACGAATTGGGTTTGGGAAATCGTTTTGTTTTTGCTGGATTTAGGGAATCTGTGGGGAGCTATCTGAAAAGTTTTGATATTTTTGTGTTGGCATCGCACCTAGAGGGGCTCGGCACTTCCATCTTGGACGCTCAAGCGTTGGGCTTGCCAGTGGTAGCTAGTGCTAGCGGAGGTATACCAGAGGCGGTGTTTGATGAAGAAAACGGACTTCTGGTGCCCAAAAAATCACCAGAAAAGTTAGCAGAAGCCCTTGTGAAGTTGATAAAAGATGAGCAGATGCGGAAGCAAATGGGAAACCGTGGTAAGAAAACAGTTCAGAGGTTTGACATCAAAAAAACGATCGAGAAAAACATCGAGCTTTACCAAGAATTATCAGGTGGCTTAATCTAAAGTTGATTGTTTTTTTGTCCCTTGCCTGCTTTGCTTTTTAATTCTCGCTTGTATCTTTCTTATCAAGAGTTAAGTTCTTGCTCAAACGTATACCACATTTTTTTAGTTGACAACTAATTTGAAAATCCAGAAAGGTAATAAGAAATACACTTAAAAAAAGGAAATTTTAAGGAGATGAAAATGAAAACAGTGATAAAAATTTTTGTGCTTTTGAGCTTGTTGAGCTTATCTGCTTGTGGCAGCAAGGAAACCGTGTTGGCGTCGTCTGAGGGCGTGGAGATTAAATCTTCTGTAGTCGCCAAGATTTTTAATGAAATGCCCGAGCAAAACAGAAAAGAGTTGCAAGGCAATAAAGAGGCATTACTTAACTTTACAAAGAACACAGCAGCTCAGCTGGCATCTATCGAAATCATCGCTCTGAGGGCAAAAGATGCGGGAGTGCAAGAGAGCAAAGATTATTTGCAAAAAGTCAAACTGGGGCAACAAGAGCTTTTGATTAGGCTTTTTGTTAATCAGGAGTTTACTGCCAAAGAGGAAGATCTGACAGACGAGCAACTTAGGGCGGAGTACGATAAGATAAAATCTTCTCTTTCTGAGCAGGAGCTGGAAAATTTGCCAGAGTACGAGGCTGTTAAAGCTAAAATAAAGCAGCAGTTGGTTTCTCAAAAAGCACAGGAGCAGTTTCAATCTTTTATAGCTCCGCTGGCAGAAAAAGTGGAGCTAAAGCCAGAGAACATCCAAAAAGTGGCTGACGATTTTTATGATGAAAAACCTTTGGATGAGAAAATAGTGCTTTCCAAAGTCGGCGAGTCTGTGGCAACTTTGCAAGATTTGATTATTTCTTTGGGCGATTTGTCTTTGCAAGATGTCAGAAAGCAGGTGAAGGCGAAAGAAGAGGTAGAGCAATTTTTTCGCAAGTCTGCTGAAAATTTAGGTATAAACATCCAGATTGAGCAGAAAGCTAAAGACGAGGGGATTGAGGGCAGTAAGCAATATTTGGACGAGCTGAAAGAGATAAAGAAAATTTTGCTGGTGAATATCTTCTTGAAAAAAGAGCTGTTTGCAGATATAAACATCCAAGACGACGCAGTGAAGGCTGAGTACGAGAAGATTAAAGCGAATAACAAAGATATCGCTCCTCTGGACGAGATATTTCAAAGGGTTAAGGCTCAGTTAATTGCCAAAGAGCAAGAGGTTTTGGTGATGGACTATCTGGAGTCGCTAAAGAAAGATATTTCTCTGTACGAAGCTTCCATTGACGAGTTTGTCTACGACCTTTTGGATGATGATGCTCAGGACAAGTGGGACCAAGAGAAGCAAGAGGAAACACAAGAGAAGGACGCAGACTCTATCGCTTCTTGATAGTTAGATGGGCAAGGTAGTTTTTACCAACGGGTGCTTCGATTTGCTCCACGCTGGGCATGTAGCGTATTTGCAAGAGGCTGCTTCGCTGGGTGACCGGCTGATAGTGGGTCTGAACAGCGACGCTTCTGTTAGACGGCTCAAAGGCGATCAGCGACCGATAAACCCGCAAGATGAGAGGAAGATGGTGCTAGAGGCGTTGGCTTGCGTGGATAAGGTCGTGATATTCTCGGAAGATACACCATTGCAGGTAATAAAGCAGATTAAGCCCGACATCTTGGTGAAAGGTGGAGATTGGACTCCAGAGCAGATAGTGGGTAGCGAGTTTGTCTTGTCTTATGGTGGACAGGTCAGAAGCCTCAAGTTTGTGGAGGGTCTGTCTTCTACCAACATCATCGACAAAATAGTAAGGGTGTATGCAAGATAACCACGAGTACGCGATGGTGAAGGCTCGTCAGGGCAATGTATACACCTTGGAGCTGGGAAACACTAGTGGTTGCCACGGTTGCCTGTTGGCTAGAGTTTGTGGTGCTCAGCACAAAAGAGTGCAGGTTCGTTCCGACTTGGGCTTGTCGGTGGGGCAAAAGGTGGGTGTGGAGGTCAAAGCCAGTGATCGGATTTTGTCTTCGTTTGTGGTTTTTGTCGTGCCTGTGATGTTGATGATTGTTTTTTATTTTTTAGGTGGTTTGTTTTTAGATGCAGAGTCTAAGCAAACCATCTTTTCTTTTTTGGGACTGGGTTTGGGAGGTTTGCTTATCAAATTTATTGATAAAAAAGCGAAAATTAAAGTGAGGATAATACGATGATAGCAACGATTATTTTGGCTGCTGGCAAAGGGACTCGCATGGACTCTCCTTTGCCCAAGGTGGCAATAGATTTTTTGGGGAAGCCGATGATTTGCCGTGTGATAGATGTCGCAGAAAGTTTCGGCAGTGAACGCATCTGTGTGGTGGTGGGCTATAAGAAAGAGGTGGTGCAGTCTGTAGTGAGCTCATCCGTGGAGTTCGTGGAGCAAAAGCAGCAACTGGGTACGGGCGATGCGGTGAATGCTTGTCAAGAGTGCTTGGCAGGTTTCAAGGGGATTGTAGTAGTGTTGTGCGGAGACACACCAGTGCTGAGCCCTGCGACCATCTCGGGGCTTATAGAACATCATCGCAGGCACGACTACAAGTGTACCGTCTTGACTGCCAAGATGGATGATCCGGCTAGCTATGGCAGGATAGTGCGTGATGATAAGGGCGATCTGGAGAGCATCGTGGAGTACAAAGATGCATCGCAGGATATCCGAAAGATAGATGAGATTAACAGTGGGATTTACTGCTTTGACGCTACGAGTCTTTTTGAGGCATTGCAGTCTGTTAATAGCAACAACGCTCAAGGTGAGTATTATCTTACGGACACGATAGCTATTTTGAAAGTTGCTGGACACAAGGTGGGAGCTTTCGTTTGCCAAAATCCGCTGGAGATTACGGGTGTGAACTCGATGGCTGAGCTTAAAAAGTTGGAGCTGAGTTACAAAAGTTAAAGCTAGGGCGTTATTCTTCTTTCTTTGTAGAGGTTGTAGGCACTTTGTTCTATAGCGTAAACCTTTTTCAAGAAAATCTCTTTTATCTGGTTATTTTCCACTTTTTTGTTTGTCCATAGGCGATAAAGTTCGCTGCTTTCGCCGCCGAAATCGCCTGTGAGGTAGTAGCCATCTTGCAGGTAGCCAAACTTGGAGTTGCGGACGATGAAGGCATAATCTTTGGTAGTAGATGGTTCTAGCAAGTTCTTGCCCCAGAAGCTGGCGTCGTAGTACATCTCTAGCATTCCCAGTATCGTGGGAGCGATGTCCATTTGGTTGGCGAGCCTTGTTATCTTGCCAGGGGAGATGTGCTTGGGTGCGTAGAAGAGAGCGGGGACGAAAGATTTGCGGTAATCAAATGGCAACTTTCTGTGGAAAGTTCTGGAGTGGTCGCCCAAAAAGACGAAAAGCGTGTTGTTGAAGTATGGTTTTCGCCTCATTTTCCGCATAAACTCTCCTATGCACCAATCCACATATTTGAAGGTGTTGTAGTTGGCGTTTAGCTCTCCTCCCTCTAGTACTTGCCCGTAGCGGTAGTCGGGCACTGTGTAGGGTGGGTGGTTGGTTAGGCTCATCATCGTGAGTAAAAACGGTTGATGGCTGAGGTAGGCGGAGTCTGCTATCTCTATCATCTTGTTGAACACCAGCTCGTCGGGGACGCCCCATTTGTTTAGGTAATCTTTTCTGGGGAAATCTTTGTTACTTATGAAGTTATCGAACCCTTTGCTGATAAAAAACCCTTGCATATTGTCGTACTGGATATCTCCGCCGTTACAAAACCAAGTTTGGTAATCTTTGCTTTTTAGCACAGAAGCAAGTGTTGAGATTTTTTGTTGTCCTTCTGTTTGTGCCATCATCGATTTGCCCACCAGTGGCGGCCACGAGCAGAGGGTGGCAGACAGACCCTTGTTGGTTCTTTGTCCGCAGGCGAAGAATTGCGTGCAAAGCAGTCCCCGCTTGGCTAGAGCGTCAAAATTTGGAGTGAGCTTTTTGTTGTAACCCATTGCTCCTGTCAGCTCTGCGGAGAAACTTTCTAAGATTATCAAAACAACATTAAGTTTTTTTTCTGGGGTGTAAGAGATGACATTTTTGTAGAAAGGGTAGCTTTCGTTAGGATAATTTCCTGAATTTATGTGCTTTTTAGCGTAAGCGATAGCTTTTTGGTTGGTGTCAAAGTGGCTGACTTTCTCGAAGAAATTTTCGCTGGAGGCGTCTTGTGCGTAGTACACATTGCGATACAGGTTGAAAACTGGGTTGAGAGCCAGTTGGTTTGCCATATTGTTTTGGGAGTAAAAAGCTTTTCCCCAGTTTATCTGGTCGTTGCCGATAGAGCCACGAGCTGCTAAAAATAGTCCCCCTGTGCAAATTATCAGCAAGACAAATCTTTTGCTCAAGTTGAAAACTGTAAGTCTTGTTTTTAGTGGTCTGGATTTGATGATAAGGTGCGAGAAAAAGAGGTAGATGGCACTGACAAGCAAAAACGCTCCAGTGTACCAGATGACTGGGTAGTCCGACCAGATCATCTCCCAAAGCACTCCTAGATCGTCGTCCAGATACTCTACGCTGGTCAGGTTCAAGTGAGCGTTGTACACCGCAAAAAACTCGATATCGATAAGGGTCAAGAGCAAGACGAGCAAAAAGCAGAGAGCCAGCAGGTAGCCCAAAAGCGATCTGGAAATTTGCGAAAACTCCACTCCCAGAAACGGCAAAATGCCTATTAAGAAAAAAGGAGCAAAAAGGTAAGCCAGTAGGCTACTATCCATCTGAGCACCGATGATGAAAGCTTGTAAAAGTTCCTGCCACGGCAAGTCGATGAGCTGGGGGGAAAATTTGTATAAAAACAAACCTCGGGCAAGAGCTAAAAAAAACAGGTTTAGGATGAAAAATTTACAAAAAAACTTGTAATTGTAGGGGATAAGTGGTCTCATATTTCCTCATTTTTTGTGTTATTGGTTAGTAGCGATGCTATTTTTTCTATTTGTGTGTTGGCGTTAAACACTGGGATATTTTTGTACTTCAGGTAGCAATTGGCGTAAATTCCGCAGATGCAGTTTGTTTGTGATAAGTCAGCTGAGTCCAGCTCGCTTTCTTGTTTGGCACAAAATATTTGGTAATCGTAGCCATCAAGCAGGTTTTCGCCGAGCAAAAAATCTTCGTCTAGTTTGTCTAAGAAATCTTTCAGAGGCGATTTGTTTTCACAGCGGACGAAAGTTTGCTCAGCGTCTCGGGCGACGATAGAGCTAGCTCCAGCCAACTTTGCTCTGCTCGTGTCAGAGTTTTTCTTGTCTAAACTTAGGCTGGGTGATAGTTTGAGGTAGGCAATGGTGAACTTTAGTGACTTGAGATATTTGATCAATCTGACTGCACTCGTGGTCTTGCCAGAGCCTTTGCTACCTTGGATAGAGACGATTTTCATCTTGCTCCCAGTAACTTTTTAATCTGGGCAGTTACCCGAGCAGATGCGGCACTATCGCAGTAGCTGTAGATAAAGTCTTTGTCTTTCTTGAGTTGGGTAAGCTGTTCTGTGCTTGGATGACAAGCTGTTTGTAGTGCATCTTTGAGTTGTTCGCCAGATGCTATGTGCGGATAGCTGGTTAGCCACGAGCCGATATCTTCTTGGAGTACAGACTGTCCATCGGAGTGTTTGGCATCGCAGGTGTAGATGATGCCGACTTTGTCCATCGCCACGAACTCGTTCATCACGCTAGAGCCCTCGGTGATGAGCGTATCGGCTGCCACCATATACGGCATAATATTCGTGTCGTCCTCTTTGATTAATATGAGGTTGCTATGCCTCTTGGCGATTTTTTCCACGAAGCGGTGTTGGCGGTGCGATGCGTACTTGCCACCCCATGAGTAAGGGTGAAGCTTGAGTATCACATTGTAATCGCGGCAGTTAGCCAGATATGGAGTGAGCTCAAAAATCGAGGTCGGTTTGTACGAGGGAGCGTAGAGGACGATTTTCTTGCTAGGGTCGAGCTTCAGCTTGTTTATCACCGCTTGGTGGGAGTAGCTACCGTCAAAGAGCTGATCTAGCTTGGGAAGCCCCAAAGCGAAGATGTCGCTGGGTGGCAGGTATCGCTCCAAGATTTTTTTGCGATATTGACCCTCTACAAACCTGATGTACCGCACTTTTCCCGCTTGCTGAGCGAGTTTGCGGTATCGCTGGGTCTTGATGCTCACGGCGTGTTCGATGTTGCAAAGCAGTGCATCGCCGTAAAGTTGTGGGTTCTTGAGCGTATCTCCGCAGACGACAGCATCAAAGCCCTCTGTCTTATCGGTGATAGGAAAGTCCCTAAACTTTTGGGCTATCTTCTTGGTTTGTGATAAGAGGAAAACCCCCAAAAACCTTTTTTGGATTTTTCCTATCTTTAGGTAAAGCTCCAGCTGGCTGTCTTTGCTCATCTCTTGCCAAAGCGGGGCAAAGCTCATCCAGTAGTACTCTTGAGCCAAATCGAAAACTATCTTATACTTTCTCATCTTAGATGTTGCTAAGGGCTTTTTTTAGAGCATCGATAAGGTCTGTAGGGTCTTCCAGTCCGATGGAAAGCCTGACCATCGAGGATGTTAGTCCAAAATTAGCTAGTTCGTGTTGAGGGTAACAAAAATGGGTCATCGCCGCTGGCACTTCGATCAGAGATTCGCAATCTCCCAGAGAAACAGCCAGCTTGAAAAGTTCGATATTATTTGCAAGTTTTTGGGCAGCGGATAGTCCACCTTTGACCTCGAAGCTGACAATCCCGCCGAACATATTACACATCTGTTCTTTGGCTAATTGATGATAGGCAAAAGAGGGTAAACCGGGATATATTACTTTTTCCACTTTGGGGTGGTTTGTTAAAAATTCGGCAACCTTTTGAGCAGAGGAGCAATGTTTTTCCATTCGCAAGCCAAGAGTTTTGATGCCTCGTAAGATTAAAAAGGCGTTGAATGGGCTCAGCACGCCTCCTAATTCGCACATATAGTTGAATTTCAAATCCGCTAGATACTCGGTGTCTTTTGCTACAGCTATTCCACCGATGGCGTCTCCGTGTCCGCAGAGGTATTTGCTGGCACTATGCACTACGACATCCGCTCCCAGATTTAGTGGCTTGGTCAGATATGGAGTGGCAAAGGTGTTGTCTATCACCACAGCTATTTTCGCATCTTGGGCGATTTGACAGATTTCTCGTATGTCTATCACATCCAGATTGGGATTGGCTGGAGTCTCGAAATAGATGACCTTGGTTTTCGGTGTGATAGCTTTTTGTAGCAGAGAAAGGTCGGTCAAATCTCTGATTTTGGGCACTATTTTATATTTGGGTAAAAGTTTGTTAATTACACTATGGGCAGAGCCGTAAAGGGTGCGGTGAGCTATGAGTTCATCGTTGGGAGATAGCAGAGAGAGTAGCACGCAGGAGATAGCAGCCATGCCCGAGGCGAAAGCGACCGCTCCTGCTCCGTCTTCTAGGAGGCTGAGCTTGTTCTCCAGTTCTCGCAAAGTTGGGTTGTTCCCGCGAGTGTATACGAAGTCGTCGCTTTGGAAGCTCATCACCTTCTGGACATCGTCGATGGAGTCAAAAGTAAAGGTGGAACTCATTGCTATCGGCGAGTTTAGAGCGTTGCAAAAAGTTTTCTCCTTTTTGCTTGGGTGGATAGTTTTGGTGTCAAACTTCATTTCTCACAATCCTTTCTTCAAAATTTGTTTTAAAAACTTTTTTGGGTGGCAAATGTCAAGACAAATTGTGTTGACAATTTGTTGCTCTAACGATGGCTGGAAGCAAATTATTACAATTCTAAGATAAGGAGACGATTTGCAAGCCATACGAGCAAAGATGCAAGGAGCAAGACTTCCTGCCAAAGTGATAGACGATTTTCTTTATTACAGGCAGAAGGCACTTACACAAAGCAGCGGCTACATAAGCGAGTGCGAGATTCAGCCGCTGACAAGGGCAGATTTGGTGCGGTATCAGGAGTTGCCAGCGGTAGTCCCAGAGCTTAGTGCCAAGTCGGTGGTCATCAAGCTCAATGGGGGCTTGGGGACATCTATGGGCTTGCAAGAAGCTAAGAGCCTGATTGAGGTGAAGGATGGCTTGAACTTCTTGGACATCATCGTGCGGCAACTGCTATGTGCAAAGCAAGATACACCTCTTGCTTTTATGCACAGCTTCGCCACAGCTACAGCCAGCAGGCAGTACCTTGGCAAATATTCAGGTTCGTTGCAGCAGGAGCTTCCCTTGGACTTTTTGCAAAACAGCTACCCTCGTTTGCAAGCTGGCAGTCTGGAGCTTTGCGATTTTGCCGACGAGAGCTTGAACTGGTCGCCCCCGGGGCACGGCGATGTTTACACCGCTTTGCAGGTGAGCGGATTGCTGGACAAGCTATTGGCGAAGGGCGTTCACTACGCTTTTATCTCCAACTCGGACAACTTAGGAGCGAGCTTCGATGCCAAGATTTTGCAATATTTTGCCAAGAGCGGCTTGGATATGATGATGGAGGTTTGCTCTCGCACAGCCATGGATCGCAAAGGTGGTCATCTTGCCAAAAGACAGGGTAAGTTCATCTTGCGGGAGTTGGCACAAACTAAGCCAGAGGAGCTGGAAGATTTTCAAGATATAGCCAAGCACAAATATTTTAACACGAATAGCTTGTGGATAAATTTGCAATCTTTGCAAAGCAAAGAAGATTTTCGTTTGCCGCTGATAATCAACCCTAAGACTGTGCAAGGGCAAAAGGTGGTGCAGCTAGAAACGGCGATGGGCTCAGCTATTTCCGTTTTTGCCAAAAGCAAAGCCCTGCTAGTACCCAGAACAAGGTTTATGCCCGTGAAAAAAACTAGCGACCTTTTGCTGATGCGTTCGGATTTTTTCAGTCTGTCGGACAAATTTGAGTTATTACCGTGGAAGCAAGAGTTGCCCATTATAGAGGTAAATCCAGAGTACTACGGGAGCTTGGCACAGTTGGAGCAAAAAGTAAAAATTGTGCCTTCTTTACGGGATTGCAAAAAGCTCGTATTAAAAAATGATTATCTGTTTGACAAGCCACGCAGGTGCGCGGGTAATTGCATTGTGTAGTTTTGAGAATATCACTAAGACATAGATAAGGAGAAGGGAAATGTTGAGTAAAAGAGCAAAGGCGATAAAATCCTCGCCGACTATGGCAGTGGCTGCCAAAGCCAAACAGATGGTTTCGCAGGGGATTAATGTTGTTAATTTTGGAGTTGGTGAGCCAGATTTTGACACACCGGACTATATTAAACAAGCTGGTAAAAAAGCGATAGACGACAACTTTACTCGCTACACGCCTGCTCCCGGTATGCCAGAGTTAAGAGCTGCTATTGCCAAGAAGCTAAAAGAGCAAAACGGCTTGGAATACTCACCTCAAGAGGTGATAGTCTCGCCCGGAGGCAAAGCGAGCTTGTTTTATCTGATGTTCACCATTTGCGACCCAGGCGATAAGGTAATCGTGCCAGCTCCGTACTGGGTTACTTATCCCGCTCAGATTGAGCTTTCGGAAGGTATCCCAGTGATACTGGAGACCAAGCAGGAGAACGATTTCAAAATAGAGATAGCAGAGCTGGAAAAGCTGGTTGCCAGTCAGGGCAAGGTCAAGGCGATTATTATCAACTCGCCTTCTAACCCGACAGGCAGTGTGTACAGTAAGCAGGAGCTTGCGGCAATCGGTAACTTTTGTGTGAAGAACGACATTTTGATAATATCCGACGAGATATACGAGGAGCTGGTTTATGAGGGTAAGTTTGCCTCCATCGCCGAATGCTCCGATGCGATAAAGCAGATAACTGTGGTGGTCAATGGAGCTTCCAAAGCTTTTGCGATGACAGGCTGGCGATTGGGCTACACAGCAGGACCTGCGGAGATTATCGCCAAGATGAGCAGTATTCAGTCGCAAGTCTCATCTAATGTCAATTCCATTAGCCAAAAGGCGTTTATCACCGCACTGGAAGAGCGAACGGACGATGTGGACAAGATGAGGGCAGAGTTCGATCTCAGGCGGAAGTTTATGGTCGCAGAGCTCAACTCCATCGCTGGGGTGAAGTGCTCTATGCCATGTGGGGCTTTTTACGCATTTCCCGACATTTCTGCTTTCTTGGGTGGCAAGGTGAAAGACGACCTTGAGTTTTGCACCTATATGCTAGAAAATTACCACATCGCCATTGTGCCGGGTTCGGCTTTCGGTGCCAGCGGTTGCGTGCGTTTTTCTTACGCGAACTCTATGGATAACCTCGTGGAAGGTATCAAAAGGTTTAAAGAAGGGCTAAAAAGTTTGCAATGAGAAAACTTTCTCTCTTCTTTTTCTTAATGGCAACCTCCTTGCTTTTTGGGGTGTTGCCAGAGGTCTTGCAAGGCAAGTACAAGTTCATCTTTCCTATGGAAAAAGATTTGTATAAGGTGTGCGATGGGGAAAATTGGGGCGTGGTAGACCAGTTCAATACCGTGATTATTAGTCCGAAATATCACCAGGTGGGCGAGTTTTCCGAAGAGCTTATCAAAATCAGAAAAGATATCGAAGGCGAGAAGTACTGGGGTTATATGGACGATAAAGACTCTGTGATTGTCAAGTTTATCTATCGGGAGGCGGACGACTTTCGTAGCGGTATGGCAAGAGTGCGAGACGAATGGAAGTACGGGTATATCGACAAGCGGGGCAATCCCGTTATCCCCCTGATGTACGACCTGCTCACAAGACCCTCTGAGGGCATCATCACCTATATGAAAGGCAGAGAGGTCGGTATCTTGAACGCAAGAGGTGCTCGGCTTATCTCTGAGAAATATTTTCCCCGAGGATTGCGAAAAGTTTACCTTAACGGTCGCTACGGTTATATCAACCCCAAAGGCGAGATAGTAGTGCCCATAAAGTACGAAAAGGTAGAAAATCTTGCCGAAGACTTTTTTAGCTTTCTTTACAAAGGCAAAGAGGGCGTCTTGGTGCCTTACACAAACAAAATCATCGTGCCCAGCGGAGTTTACGACGAGATAATGTACCTCAAGTATGACTTCTTTTATGTGAAAAGAAATAGCAAAATGGGGCTAATCGACACAGCGGGCAATGTGGTAGTAGCTCCAGAAGATTATGACACCATCTACGACTTTATAGGTAGGATAGCCAAGGTGTGCAAAGGGGAAAAGTATGGAGTGCTCAACCGCGAAGGAGTGCTGATAGTGCCTACTATCTACGATGAGATTGCCGTGCTTAAAAACGGTTATATCCGTGGAACGCAGAACGATGAGTACTTCCCGATAGGCGAAAAAGAAGAAACCTTCTTCAGCCATAAATTCATCAGCGATAGCTTGAGCGACTTGTGTGTGGTGGTTAGCGATGGCAAGAGCCAGATTTTGGATGTCAAGAGCGGCGAGCACCTCAACGGCAAAGATTACGACTATGTGGGTATAAGGCTCTATGAGGAAGATCTGGTGATGCTCTCCGACAACAAAAGACCTAAGCACTACGGCTTTATTAACATTCGTAAAGGTAAAGAGGTTATCCCCATTAGGTTTGAAAAGCTCAACAAGACTTTCTTCAACAACCTTTACTATGTGCAGGAAGACGGCAAATTGGGGCTGATTTTTGTAACCAAAAACGATTATCGCTTCGTTATCAAACCGCAGTATCAAGAGTTTTCGTTGGTCAAGATTGCACCTAACTTCCTGCGAACCAAGACAGAAAATGGTTACGGTTTGGTCTCCGAAAGCGGTCAAGTGTTTTTGGAGGCTAAGTACGAAAATATCACCCCTTTCCCCAGTGGCGGAGCGAAACTGGAGCTAGGCTCGCAGTATGGAGCTGTCAACAAAGCGGGCAAAATATATGTCCCGTTGGATTATATCTATTTGGATAAATACAACGCACAAGGGTATCTGGTGGCGAAAAAACTCTACAAATACGGCGTGCTGGACGATAGAGGCAGAGTGATAATTCCATTTGAGTACGACCGCATCGACCCTGTGGAAAACGGAATAGGGCTGTGTATGATCAATGGTGGTTACGGCTTTTTGGATCAAAACTGCAAGGTGCGAACAGGCACAGATTACCAGTCGGTGCAAGGGATGAGTGGCGATATAGTCCGCACGGAGTTTGCCTATAAATATGGCGTGATGACCAAAAAAGGCAAGGAGATAATCAAGCCATCTTTGCAAGCGGTGGTGGATAGAGAAGATGGTTTCATCTTGCTGACCAAGGGCGACAAAGTGGCACTGATGGACACCAAGGGCAAACTCTTGACCCCCTATATTTACGAAGCTATAGGCAGATTTAGGGAAGAGTATGCGGTTGTTAAAAAAGAGGGCAGATACGGCTTTATTGATATGAAAGGCAAGGTGAGAATCCCCACAATCTACAACAGTGTGCGAAACTTCGTGGACGGTGTCTCTTTTGTAAACTTGAACGGTCAACCTTTGCGAATAGATAAAGAGGGTAAAATTTTGGAATAATTTAAAAAAACTTGGGGTGCTTTTTCCTAAATTGATAGGGGACAAGGCTGAGATTATACTCATCGTACCTGATACAGATAATGCTGTCGTAGGGATTTTGGATATGAAAGCTCTTAGTTTTTTCTCGTGATATTTATCAGGGAAGAGGCTAAGAGTTTTTTTGTTTAATAATAAAGATTTTTTTAAAAGTCGGTGGATGTCTACTCTGGAAGCCCCTTGATGTAGATGTTCGCTGGCTTTTATTATTTGTCTTGACTCATAAAAGATTTTGCGTAGGAGTTACCGAAAAAGTAAGGAGGATATTATGATGAAAACGGATGTATTAATTGTCGGAAGTAGTGCAGGAGGCTTGGCTACAGCTCTTACGGGTAAAAATGTTTATTCAGAAAAAAAAATTTTGGTGATTACTAAAAATGAAAAAACTTTGGTTCCTTGCGGTATTCCTTATGTCTTTGGTTCGTTAGATTCTTCGGAGAAGAATGTTATGCCTGTGAAAGCTAAATTTGATGCTGCTGGTATTGAGATGATTGTCGATACTGTTATTTCTATCGATAGAGATAAAAAGAGTTGTAAATTGGCTTCTGGTGAAATTATACAGTACGATAAGCTGGTTTTAGCGACTGGTTCTAATCCGATAGTGCCTAAATGGTTGCCCGGGGCAACACTACCAGGAGTGTTTACAGTTCCCAAAGAAAAAGATTACTTAGATACGATGAACGATAATCTGCAAAACAGCCAAAAAATTGTGGTGATCGGAGCTGGTTTTATCGGAGTGGAGATGTCTGATGAGCTTCGCAAAAAAGGGAAAGATGTAACTCTGGTAGAAAAGTTGGATACCGTTTTACCTTTGGCTTTTGATGGCGATATAGGCAAAAGGGTGGAGACATTGCTATTAGATAGAGGAGTGAAACTTATCACGAATCAAATGGTGAAGAGCATCGAAGGAAAAGATGGTAAAGTCTCAGGAGTTTTGATGTCCGATGGCTCTATATTAGAAGCGGATGCAGTAGTGTTGTCTGTTGGATATTTGCCAGAGATTGACCTAGCAAATAGATGTAACCTAGAGATAGATAATTATGGGTTTATAAGTGTGGACGAGTATATGCGGACTACTGATAAAGATGTTTTTGCCGTGGGTGATTGTGCTGCTAAAAAAGATTTTGTAACTCGCAAGAGCGTTAGGACGATGCTCGCCTCTATCGCCGCTTCGGAAGGTCGCACGGTTGGACTTAATCTGTTTGGACTTAGTTCTATCAAAACTTTTAGCGGGACTATCTCTATTTTTGCTTCTGCTTTGGGTGAAAAAGGGTTTGGAGTAGCAGGGCTTACCGAAAAAAGTGCTAAAGATGAAGGTATAGATTATGTAGTAGGGAATTTTGAGGGTATAGATAAGCATCCGGGGACATTGCCAGGAGCAACTAAACAGTATGTTAAGCTAGTGGTAGGTCGCAAATCTGGTCTTGTTTTGGGTGGGGCAGTTTACGGAGGACTTTCTAGCGGAGAATTGACCAATGTTTTGGGTTTTATCATCCAAAATAGAATGACCATCTATTCTTTGATGACTTCGCAAATAGGTACTCATCCGCTTCTCACGGATTCGCCTGTAGGTTATCCCCTTATTAAAGCTACAGCTATGGCTATTTCTAAGATTTAAATAAGGGCAAAATATTTTCTAAAAAGAGTGTTTGTTCTTGACAGTATTTAGTTATTTAGCGAAATGGCTAAACATTAATAATTAAGGTTTTCACAAGGAAAAAAGGAGAAAGAGATGAAATTGAGTAACGAAAATTTTGCAGAAGTAACAGCAAAAGGTGTAGTGTTGGTAGATTTTTGGGCACCATGGTGCGGACCGTGTAAGATGCTCTCACCAGTGATAGATGAACTGGAGAAAGAGGTAACAGGAGTAACTTTTGGCAAAGTGAATGTGGACGACTACCCAGAACTTGCCAAAAAGTTTGAAGTGATGAGTATTCCTGCTGTGTTTATCCTCAAAGATGGCAAGAAGGTAGACCAGTTCGTGGGAGTGCAACCCAAAGATAGCATAATAGCCAAGTTGAACGCTGTAAAGTGATTAGACATCTGGCGGTTTTCAAAGCTTTAGCTCATAAAACTAGATTGCAAATAGTGTTGATGCTACGCAAGCGTAGATTGTGTGTTTATCAGATTACCGAATTGATAGGTTGTTCTATGGCGACTATTTCGGCACACCTCAAGTGTCTGAAAGAGGTGGAGCTAATAGATAGCGAAAAGGTAGATCAGCATGTTTATTACAGTACAAACTGTTTGAACTGTGGGGATAACTGTAATATTTGTCAATTTTTGGATAGTTTGGAGTTAGATGAGCAGACTGTTTCGCTCTTGAAAGATGTTGAGAGGCTTTACCCAAATCCTCAGAAACTTTACGGATGTCATTAAGCTTAAACGAAAAGGAAAATTTATGAAAACGAAAAAGTATGATTTGCTGGTTATTGGTCTGGGTCCTGCGGGTATGGCTGTTACTGCTATGGGTGTGGCAATGGGGCTGGAGGTCTTGGTTTTCGAGAAAAACAAGCTGGGTGGCGAGTGCTTAAATGTGGGCTGTATTCCATCCAAAGCGTTGCTAAAGGCAGCCTCAGCGTTGCATACGGCTAAAAATTTAGCAAAGTTTGGCATAAAGTCTGACCTGCACATCACCCAAAACAGCTCTATGCAGGAGGTCAGAGACAAAGTGGCTCAGATTAGTGGCAAAAAAATTCAGAAAACTTTTGAGAAAGCTACAATTATCAAGGCTTTTGCTTCTTTCGTATCTTCTAAAGAGGTGGAGGCTGATGGTAAGCGGTATACAGCCAAGAAAATCTTCATTGCCACTGGTACCACCCCCATGATCCCGCCTATTGCGGGACTTGCCGATGTCCCCAAGCTGACCAACGAAAACATTTTTGACCTAGATGAATACCCCAAGAGCTTGACCCTTATTGGTGGAGGTGCTATCGGATGCGAGCTGGCACAGGCTTTTGCTCGCATGGGCACGAAAGTGTCCATTATCCACAAAGACTCACATCTTTTGCCCCTAGCAGACCCAGAGGCAGGCGACTTGCTACAGGAGAAGCTCGTGCAAGAGGGCATTAGTGTTTACAATGGAGCAAGTATCGCCAAGGTGGAGCAGGCAGCTGGCAAGGTCATCACCCATCTGGAGCAGGGACAGGTCGTCTCCGAGCGGATAATGGTGGCAGCAGGGCGAAAGCCATCGCTGGAGAGCCTGAACCTCCAGAAGGCGAAGATCAAGCACACACCCTGCGGTATCTCCGTAGACCAGCACTTACGCACAAGCAGGTCGGGTATCTACGCAGTGGGTGATTGTAATGGCTTGGCTCTCTTCTCTCACGCAGCGATGCACCAAGGGATGTTAGCACTGATGGATGCCATTGCACCTATCAAGTTGCCATTCTTGGCTCGCAAGCGGTACTTAGTGCCGTGGTCTGTGTTCACAGATCCAGAAGTGGCACAAGTGGGACTAAACGAGAAACAAGCCCGTGAGAAAGGTCTCAAGTTTGAGATAGTAAAGAAAAATTTTGCCGATTATGGCAGACTGGTGGCTGATGGTGCTCCTTCGGGATTTATCAAGGTGTTGGTGAGCAAGTCGGGCAAAATATATGGTGTTACCGTAGTCGGAGAGTCGGTGAGCGAGATTATCCACGAGTGGCTACCTATCATCCAGTATGGCAAGAAGATGCACCACATCTTGATGATGCAACACAGCTTCCCCACAGTCTCGATGATAAACAAGATGGTCGCCGAGCAGTGGATGATGGGGAAGATGAGTGGCAAGCTCGTGCAGAAGCTGGCAAGGTGGATGGTTTAACACGATGAGCGTCCTCATAATCGGAGCATCCCCCAAGAAGGAGCGATACTCACAAAAAGCGATGACCCTCTTGCTGCAGTTGGGACATCAGGTGTTGCTCTATCACCCCAAGCACTCCCAGATACAAGGGCACAAAGTGATAAACAGCCTTGGCGATTGCCCACCAGTGGACACCATCACCGTCTATGTCAATCCCACAGCCCTGAGCAAGATGAAAGAGCAAGTAGCCAGTCTCAAACCCAGAAGGATGATTTTTAACCCCGGGACAGAGGACGAAGATTTAATAGCTTATTTTGAAAATTGTGGAATCCAGACTGTGCAAGCTTGTACGCTGGTGATGTTGAAAACAAGGAAATTTTAAAACAGAGGTGTTTAGATGAAAAACAGATTGTCTTACTTTTATAACTCATTTTTTGCAATAGTGTTGGGCTTTGCTGGTTTTACGCTGGCTTCACAAAAAATATCCCACCTTTTCGCCCTTGGGGATTGGTACTTGTACTTTATGTACTTCACCGTGCTTTTGGCTGTGGCAATATTTGGGACTTATAGCTTGAAGATGCTCAGGCATCCAGAAGCTTTTCGCCAAGATGTCGTTCATCCTATACGAGTAAATTTTTTTCCCATAATACCCAAGGTGTTCTTGATTTTTAGCATTATTTTTTTACCGTTGCAACTAGAAGTCGCCAGAGTCCTCTGGTGGATAGGAGCGGCTTTGCAAATCTATTTCTCTTTTTACAATATTTCGCAGTGGATAAGTAGAGAAGATTTGGAGTATCATCATCTCAATCCCGCTTGGTTTATCCCCGTAGTGGGTAATGTGATAGCTCCTATAGCTGGCGTAAAACTAGGCTACATACAACTCTCTTGGTTTTTCTTCTCCATAGGGATTTTTATGTGGTTGGTGCTTTTTAGTATCGTTATCAATCGCATTCTCTTTCACAAGCCCATAGTCAGCAAGCTTTTGCCATCGCTGTTTATACTGTTTGCACCACCATCGATAGCTTTTATATCGTACACCAAACTGGTAGGACAGGTTGAAAATTTTGGATTAGTTTTGTACTATTTCTCCCTATTTTTGGCTGGATTGGTTTTTTTACAATGCAAGAAGTTTGCCAAAATCGAGTTCTCTTTGGCTTGGTGGGCTTACTCCTTCCCGCTTGCTGCTTTGACTTTGTCCACTTTGCTTTTTTACGAATCGACTCACTTTCTCTTCATAAAAAGTTTACTCTGGTTTTTTTATAGCTTGCTCAGTTTTTTCATCGTTCTTTTGTTTATCTTCACCATCAGAGCCATCGGCAAAAAGTCGCTTTGTCAACCAGAGTAATCTGTCTAAAACTTTGTTGACACGATATGCAAAACGATTTGGATTGCTGTATATCAAGTGTCAGGAGGGGTAATGATTTGGAGTGCTTTTTTTAGTTATGTGGCAGTCAGCTACTTTTCGCCAGGTCCAAACAACTTGATCTCGGCGACTGCTGGAAGACAAAAAGGTGTATGGGGAGTGCGATTTTTTGTTTTGGGAGTGGTGAGTGGTGTTTTTCTTATTTTAACATTTTGCGTTTATTTTGTAGACTTTGTTTTTTCTTTTTTCCCATCAATAGAGAGTTTTGTAGCTTATTTGGGAGCTATTTACCTTTTCTATTTAGCCTATAAAATATTCTTTAGTGGCAATTTACAAGAAAAAGAGCAAGAAAAAGATTTCACTTTTCTGATGGGATTTTCTTTGCAGTTTCTGAACCCTAAGTTTGTAATTTATGCTCTCACAGTTACTTCTGTATTTGTAGTGCCGTATACTAGCAATAAATTTTTACTGCTAGTTTTCACCAGTAGTTTGGCGATCACTGCTTTTTTCTCGCTTTTCTCTTGGGCAATTTTAGGCTCTTTCTTGCGTAATTTCTTGAAAAACAAAAAGCAAGCTAACATCTTTAACGGCGTTATGAGTTTGCTTTTGGTTTATACAGCGTTGGCGATGCTTTTTCGGTAAGGGGATAAAGTGAGTAACAATCAAACCAACCTTATCATTTATAAAATCGCTGACGGCAAGGCATCTGTGGCTTTGTACGCCAAAGACGGGAACATCTGGATGAACTAAAACCAGCTCGCACAACTTTTGCTGTCTCTGTCCCTAACATTAGTATGCATATACTTAATATATTAAAAGATGGTGAGTTAGACCAGAAATCAGTTGTTAAGGATTATTTAATAACTGCTAAAGATGGGAAAAAGTTTGAGGCAAAGAAAGCTGATGACGAAGATTTGCAAGAATTAGAAAAACTGGAGCAAGAGATAAAAGATGGGCAAACGAAACGATGAAGATTGGTAAGTTTGTTTTCGTTTTCTAACCCATCACCCCACCAAATACCCACCATTCTTGTTTAGCCACAGTTTCGCCTGCTTGTAGTGGGGATAATGCTCCTCGAGGGCGTGCCAAAAAGATTTGCCGTGATGCGGGTAGTGGAGGTGAGTGAGCTCGTGTGCCACGACATAGGCGATGATGCTTTTGGGGGCTTTGATCAGATTCCAGTTGAGGTTGATGTTGCCCAGAGACGAACACGAACCCCAGCGGGTCTTGGCTGAGGAGAGCCGGAGCTTCTCAAAATTCACTGCCATCTGCTGGCAATAATGCTTGGCAATCTGCTCAAAAACGGTGCGGGCTTTATTTTTGTACCAGCATTCTAGTTGCTTGCGTGGATTTTGACCGACCAGATGTTGGACTGTGATTGTCTGCTGGTTTTGTAGCACGGCAGACCTTGCCGCTAAGCTGGTTTGCAGTTGGTAGACTTTGCCCAAGTACAAAATATTGTCTTGAGCGAAAAACGATATCTGCTTCTCTAGTTGGGCACTTCGTCCCTGTATCCATTTTTCTTTGCTGTGCACGAACTGCATTATCTGCTCTTTGGGTAAGTGCGTAGGAGCTTTTACCAGCACTTTTTTGGGGGCAGTAACTTTTAGAGTAAGGCTTCTTCTTTTTTCTCGCTTGATTTCTATTTTTAGCATCGTATTTGGAAAAAGTTACAGGCGTTTTTGTAGGCAAGTTTGGCTATTTTCTCTTCGTTCTCGCCCCTGAGCGAGGCGATTTTTTGGACGATGTAAGGCAGATAGAGAGGCGAATTGCGTTTGCCACGAAAGGGGTTGGGAGTCAAGAAAGGGCAATCTGTTTCCACCACGAATTTATCGGAGGGCATCTTGCTTATCAGCTCGTCTTGCACGCCTTTGTTAAAAGTGATCGCTCCACCAAGGGCGATGAGCCAGCCGTGCTCAAAGAGAGCTTTGGCATACTTGTAACTACCGCTGTAGCAATGAAATAAAACATTTTTTGCTTTGTGTTCCCGCAAAATTTGATAGCAATCTTTGTAAGCGTCTCGGCAATGGATGACCAGTGGCATATCCAGCTCAAGAGCCAACTCCACTTGCTGGCTAAAAGCTGCCAATTGAGCTTCTCTAGGGCTGTAATTTTTGAAATAGTCTAAGCCCACCTCGCCGATAGCTACCACTTTCTGGTGCTTAGCCATCTCTCGCAAACCTTCCAAATCGAGGCTTTGAGCTTCGTGAGGATGCACTCCCACAGTGGCATATATGCACGGAAATTTCTCTGCCAAATCTATAGATAATTGGCTGCTTTTTGCATCAGTTCCCACATTGAGCATCTTTTTGATGCCTATTTTCTGGGCTTTTTCGATAATTTCTCTTCTATCTTTGTCAAAATCTTCTAAGTCTAGGTGCATATGGGTTTCAAAAATGTTCACCGTAGTGCTTCCTCCAGAGTTACGCTAGCTTCCGATTTACTATCGCGGTATTTAATGATGATCGGGCAATAAACGCTGAAGCTGGGGTTGCTCTTTAGTGGGCGAGAGCCAGCCACGACCACGGCGTTTTCTGGGATGATAGGAGCTTGATTTTTCTCTGTGGGCAAGAAACTGTCTGCAGTAGCGTCGTAGACGGGGGTAGACTTGGTGATAATCACTCCCGAAGCGAGAATTGCTCTTTTTTTTACGATGACACCCTCGTAGATGCCAGTGTTGCCACCCACGAACACCTCGTCTTCGATGATGACAGGACTAGCTCCGATAGGCTCTAGCACGCCACCTATTTGGGCTGCAGCCGAGAGGTGGACATTTTTTCCTATCTGAGCACAAGAGCCGACCAATGCGTGCGAATCTATCATAGTGCCAGAGTCCACAAAAGCTCCGACATTTACATAAGCTGGAGGCATCATCGTTACCCCGGGGGCTAGATAAGCACCGTCCCGCACGGATGAGCCACCCGGCACGATGCGGACATTGCTCTTGATGCTGAAGGCTTGTTCAGGATAAGTAGACTTGTCCCAAAAGCTGTGCTGACCGTACTTGGGGAAAGCGACTATCTCGCCCAAACGGAAGCCAAGCAATATACCTTTCTTCACCCAGCCGTTTACACACCAAGTTTCGCCTTGTTTTTCTGCTGCTCTTATCTCGCCGCTGTTTAGCTTGGCGATAAACTTTTTAAAAGTTTGTAAATCTTCGCTTGAGTACTCTTTTTTTTCGTATAAACTTTCTATAATCTCTTTCACGCTTTCTCCTTTGGATAGTCGATAATTCCTTCTTTCTCTAGATTTGTTAGCATCTCTTGGTGGAGAGTTTTGCTTAGTCTTGTCGCTTTGCCATCTTGTGCAAAAGCTCCCACAATCTCGGCGGTGGCACAAAGTTGCCCGTTCTCATTGTAAATCTCTTGATACCATATAGAGCGGACTCTTGCTGGATTTTTGATGTAACTCTTTACGACAATATTTTCGGCGAAATCTATTTGCCTTAAGTATTTTATATGGATGTCTATAACAAAAATGGCTATTTTTTGTTTCATCAGTTTTTTTATAGAAAAATTGATTTTTGCAAGAGCCATAGAGCGGGCTTCTTCCAAGATTTGCAAGTAGGTAGCGTTGTTTAGGTGTCCATAGATATCGCACTCGTAGCCGAAGATGTGTCGCTGGTAGCTAAAAGCCATAAAATATCCCCTAGTGTTTTGTTAGTTAATTTTACAAGCAAAGCACGGAGTTTGCGGGGCTAGGTCAACTTTTTTCTTTAACATTTGTTTTTTTGATTGACAAAAGAAGAAACTTGAAAAAATTGCACAAAATGAAAAAGTACAAAGTATGAAAAAGAACCTAAGAGAGATGAAAAAAATTAAGAGAAAAACTCTAATTTTGCAGGAGTTCGGCAAGCTTATAGGCAAAAAGGGGCTGAACAATTTCACCATGAAAGATATTGCCGATAACTTGGAGATTTCTTTACGCACGCTTTATAATTATTATGAAAACAAAAACGACTTGGTGGCGGACTACCTTTGTGGATTATTGATAGACATTTTAGAAAAAGTAGAAGATAAATCTTTGCCGTCGAGTGCAAATTTTGTTCAAGATGTAAATGCACTTCTTTCTTCGTTTTTTAATTTGCCTTTCCCCGAGCAACAAATAAGAGAAATATGGCAAAGCTATTTTATGGGGAGTATTATTTCCAAAGAACGAGTTGAACTTTTCCAAAAAGTGGATCGCCTTTGCATAGAGCTCGTTTGCAAAATTGTAGATAATCACAAAGAGAAATTGCTCGAATCTTCTTATACTGTGGGGGAAATTTTTTATATCCTTTTTACTACTTGTTTCACAAAGTTTATATTGGGAGAAAAAAGCATAGCAGAAGCCCAGCGAGAGCTGAAAGATAAAATTGAAATAGTTTACAAAGGAGTACAGGGCAGATGAAAGTTTATTACTTTTCTGGAACAGGAAACACGCTGTATGCAACCAAAGAAGTTACCAAAGATGTGCAAGGTGTGGAGTTAATCAGCATAAAAAAAAGCCTTGGGGAAAATATTCGTCCGACTGGTGCAGTAGGCATAGCGTTCCCTCTTTACGCTTTTGGTTTGCCCAAGATGGTCAAACAATTTTTGGCAGAGAGCGACTTTAGTCAGGTGGACTACTTTTTCGCTTTGCAAACTAGGTCAGCTTCGCCCGGACGAGCTTTTACAGACTTGCAAAAATTTGCTAATCGTAAGCTGAACGCTTCGTTTGTTGTAAATATGCCTTCGGCTTATTTGGTTTTTGGCGAGCTAGAAAGTGATGAAAAGCGGGAAAAGATTTTGTGCAAAGCATCTAAAAAGTTGCAAAAAATAAAAGTACAAATAGAGGCACAAGCTAAGAATAAAGTAAGAGAGATTTTGAGTCTTAAGTTGTTTTTTACTCTTATTTATAAGTTATGGTCTAGATTTAGCGACCTTGGGAAAAAGTATTTTGTGGACAATAAATGTACTGGTTGTGGTATTTGCAGCAAGGTTTGTCCTTCTGGGTGCATCACGATGCAGAGTAGTGAGCCTGTGTGGTCTGCTGGCAAATGTGAGAGTTGTATGGCGTGTATAAACTATTGCCCTACAAGAGCGATACAATTGAATGTGAAAACCAAAGGTTACGGCAGATACCATCATCCAGCTATAGATTGGAAGCAAATTGTACTATAAATTCTAAGGGATAAAAGCGTTTTAGTAGTCAATGGTTGCGTGTTATAGCTAAAAAAAGGGGTATAAAAAAAATGAGAAATTTCTTCTTAACGGTTTTTTTGATAAGTTCTGCAGGTCTTTTTGCGGTTGTCTTAGATTTGGACAACGCAAAACGATTGGCAATAGAAAATAGTAGTAGTTTACAGGCGAGTAAGGCCGACTACAAATCTTCAGTTTATGCTTCGTGGGGTAGTTTTGTAGACCTTTTTGGTACTGCTAGTGGCTCTTATAGTTGGACGAAAGTGGACCAGGGAAGTGTGATAACAGGCAAAGAGGCGGAGAATGAATCTTATGGCGTTACTCTGTCGCAGCCGATTTTTGTGCAAGGAGCTAAGTGGCTTTCGTACCGGATAAGCTCCAACACGCAAGAGATGAAAAGGTTGGCTTATCAAGAGCAGGAGTTTGTAACTTTGGCGACAGCGGAGACGAAATATTTTGCATTGCTTTTGGCACAAAGGGAGCTGGAGATAGCACAAAACGACTTAAAGAGTAGCCAAGAATCTTTACAACAGACTATTATTAAGAAGAAAACAGGTTCTCGCTCGTTCGTGGATGTGCTGAGTATGGAATCGGAGGTGAAAAGCAAAGAGGTCGCACTCTTGACCAAGCAAAACGCTTACCTACAGAGTAAAAACGAGTTTTGTGATTTTTTACATATTGATGAGCAAGAGTTGGAATTAAAAGAGATAGAGATGGAAGATTATCAAGAGATTTTCGCTAAAGTGCAAAAGCTGGATGTAAACAATTTGAGCAGTTTGGTGCAAAGGGTTGTAGATTTTGGTGAGCAAAGAAACCTCTCTTTGAAAAGTTTGCAAGAGAGCAAAGCGATAGCCCAAAAGGGCAAACTGATGGCAGCTCTTAGCCCGTTACCTACCGTTTCGGCCTCTTATTCTTATTCTAAAAGCAAAGATTATACCACTGAGTATCAAAAGGGATCAAATACCTTGTCCTTGTCTGTGTCTATGCCGATTTCGTTTTTGCCTTTTTCGGATAATTTCTTTGACTACCAAGAGGCTCGTTACCAGTTGCGAAAAGTGGAAGCAGAAAATTATACGACGCAAATGCAGATAAAGTTGCAGATAAAAGCTGCTGTTTATACTTTTGTGAGTTCCGCTAAGCAAGTGGCTGCTGCGGGTTACGGTGTGGAAGCTGGCGAAGGAATGTTTAAGCAAAGTAAAGCTCGCTATGATAATGGGTTGTTATCCACTGCCGATTATCTGGACGCTTTGAACTCTTACCAATCTTCTCAACTTAATTTGGTATCGGCTAAAAACAACTTTTTTACTGCTAAATCTGATTTGAAAAGATTGTTGGTAATAGAAAACGATGATAAATTGTTGGAATTATTTTGAAAAATAAAATGGAGAGTAGGAGAAGATGAATTTTACAAAAAAGAAAATTTGGATAATATCGTCTGTGTCGCTGCTAGTTTTGGTAGCTTTGTTAGTGTTAATGATGAGATCAAAAGATGAGAAAAAAGAAACTTCTGCGGAAAAAGTGGTGGATGAGAGCTCATTGACGATGGTGCTCGTGCAAGAGTTCCGTGAGCAAGATGTCCCCGAATATGTGCAGGTTAGTGGTGTGCTGCAGGGTAGTAGCCAAGTAGAGATGGTAGCAGGAGTGTCTGGGCGATTGCGAAAATTGCACAAAAAGATAGGCGATTGGGTGGAAAAAGGGGAGAGCCTTGGCGACATTGATGCTAATGTGAACAAAGCTGAATATGAGCAAGCTTTGGCATTGTTTGCTATAGCCAAGAGTAACCTAACAGCCAGCCAAGAGCTGTATGACACCAAACAAATCTCTGAGTCGGAATATCAACAGATGTTAGCGAGTTTCGCTAGTAGTCAAGCAGTGTTGGCGACTAAAAAGAATTTATACGATTATGCGAGGATGGCAGCACCGGTTAGTGGTTATATTACCGATTTGCCTGTGGAAGAGGGTGAGAGCATTAGTGCCTCTAGCTTTGTGTGCAAGGTGGTGAACTACAAGAAGTTGCTACTCAACGCTGGTGTGGGTGAGTCGAGTATCTTGAAGATAGAGAAAGAGCAAAAAGTGGATGTAAGTCCAGATGGTTCGGATTTGCTCTTGAGTGGTAAGGTGATCGGTGCGGGTAAAGCGCCTGCTTGTAATAGTGCAGTGTATCCTGTGAAGATAGAGTTGCCGGGAGAGAAAGATCTGTTGCCGGGGATGACAGTAACGGCACAGATAGCTGTGGGAGTGTACGAAGGTGTGAAAGCTGTTATTTATGATGCATTGGTGCAAGAGTATGACGATTTCTATGTTTTTTGCTTGAACAAGGCGGATAATACGGTGTCCAAAACAAAAGTGGTGGTGCTGAAGATGGTGGGAAATGTGGTTATCGTGGAGTCTAGTTTGAAAGATGGCGATTATGTAGTGATAGATGGTGCAGATGATTTAGAAAATGGACAAAAGGTGAGCCCGAATTATTATAAACCAAGTAGTGTACAATCTGCCCAAAAAGATAAAGAGGTCTAAAAAATGACGATAGCCAGATTTTCGGTAAAAAATTCGGTACTGATTAACCTTTTGATGTTGCTGGTTTTTGTGGCGGGAATATATGCGATGATCGTAATCCCCAAAGAGGATGCTCCTCCAGTCGATTTTGGTAGAGCTTATATAGTGATAAGTTATACGGGCGTTTCTCCAGAAGATATGGAGGTGTTGGTCGCTGATAAGCTAGAGGAAGAGATTGTTGATGTAGACGGAGTGGATTATGTTACGACCACTATCCAGACTGGGTATGTGGTGGCGATGGTTACTTTTGAAACAGATGTAGACCCAGACGATGCTTGGGACGACCTCAACGATGCGGTGAACAAAGTGAATGATTTGCCAGATGATGCTAGCGACATCACAGTGGTGCGATTAAATATGCGAGAAGTAAACGACATTTGTAATGTTTCTATGGCTTCTCCCTATGAAAATAAGACGACAAACTCTTTGGCAGACGATTTGAAAGAGAAGCTGAAAAAAATCAATAATGTGTCTAAGGTGGAGCAGTATGGAGAGCGAGAAGAGAAAATTTTTGTAGATGTAGACCCCGATAAATTGGCAGCTTACGAATTGTCTTTGAGCGATATTACTTTGGCGATAACCAGACGAAACATCACTTTCCCCGGAGGCGATATTGACTTTGGTAGCTCACAGAGAGCTGTGCGGACAGTAGGTGAATACGCTACTGTGATGGAAATTAAGAACCAAATAGTAACCACTGATTCCAAAGGACGAACTGTTTTACTAAAAGATATAGCAAATGTTTATTATGGATTTGATGATCTGGATGTAGTAACAAGGTTAGATGGTGAAAAATCGATTTTTTTCCAAGTGTTCAAAAAAGCTACCGGCAACATTATCAATGTGATGGAAGATGTAAACAAAGTCGCACGCAAGTTTGAAAAAGACAACAAAGGGGTAAAAGTAACCATCAACAACGACGACTCTAAAGATGTAAAAAATAGCATAAACACGCTGGGCAACTCCACATTTTTTGGGATAATCTTGGTGTTTTTTATGTTGTTACTTTTCTTGGGATGGAAAAACGCTTTGTTTGCTGGCTTGGGTATTCCATTCTCTTTCCTGATGTGCTTTTTCATTATGTACACCATCGACATCTCGATGAACAACCTTTCCTTGTTCGCACTTATCTTGGTACTAGGGATGATAGTAGACGATGCGATAGTGGTAATAGAAAATGTGCATCGTCATATAGAGATGGGCAAATCACCTCAGCAAGCCGCCATAGATGGTACGGAAGAGGTAACATTCCCTGTAATGGCTGCTGTGGCTACTACCGCTGCGGCTTTTATGCCTATGCTGATGATGAAAGGGATGATGGGCAAATTTTTGAGTGTTTTTCCCATAGTGGTTTCTATCGCTTTGCTTTGTTCGTTGGCAGAATGTTTGATAATCTTGCCGAGCCATTTAGCAGAATTTAGCACACAAATCAAAGAGAAAAAACCTCATAAAATTTACAACAAGATGTTAGAGATTTACCATTGTTTGATAGTGAAATTTTTGCGACATAGATTTTTGGCGTTGCTGGGAGTGTTTTTAATGCTCTTGGCAAGTTTGGGGATGTTGTTTGGTGGTTTGGTAAAATTTGATTTTTTCCCTAGTTCTCCATCTACCACGATGATTCTCAAGATAAAAACTCCTGTGGGAACATCGCTGGAAAACACGGAAGCCATTACCGCTAAAATAGAAAAACATATAAGTAGGCAACTACCAGAAAAAGAGGATATTTTGTCTATCGTGAGTTATGTGGGGATGATTACTGAGAACCACCGCTCTACCATCCGCAGCTACTACTCTACCATCAACATTGACCTAGTAGATCCAGATGAAGCTGTGTATGAGCAGGATCAAATAAAAGCGTCTATCAGGCAATTTCTAAAGACAATACCAGAGGTGGTCTTTGTTGAGTTTGATGAAGGTAGCGACGGACCTCCTGTGGGCGATGATATTTCCATGCGGATACAGGGGGACAATCTCCAGAAATTGATAGCAATATCGGGTAATGTGGAATCGTTGTTAAACTCTATACCTGGCGTGAAAGATGTGCAAAACGATTTGAACTATGATAAAAAGCAAGTGGAGATATTGCCATATCATAATAAGTTAGCCAAATACGGCTTTACTGTGCAAGACATATCTCAAGCTGTGTGGACAGCGGTGAACGGTAGCGACATTAGTCAGTACAGAGGCAAAGGTGTGAAAGAGTGCGATATTACCCTGCGACTGGACGAAGACAAGATAGGAGATTTGGAGAAGCTCAAGAATTTCAAAATTCGTTCTGCTAGTGGCAATCTTTTACCACTTAGAACGCTGGCGGAATTTAAAATAAACCTTGGTATCGGTCAGCTCAAGCATCGTAACGGTGAGAGAGTTGTAACTATCACAGCTGGCTGTGGTATGTATGATAAAGATGGCAAGAGTGTTAAACGGATACCATCTGAAGTCATAGCGATGCTCACAGGGAGTAAGATTAGTGGAGAAAAAGGGTTGCTCTCCGACTTCAGTAGTAAGTACCCCGGCTACATTTTGGAGTTTGGTGGCAGAGCAGAGAGGCAAAAAGAGTCTTATAACTCCTTACTCCTTGCTTTTATAGTAGCGATTATCGTTATTTACACCATCTTGGCTTGGCAGTTCAAAAGTTATGTGCAACCTCTTATTGTGATGTTTGCCCTGCCTTTTGCGTTCATCGGTGTTGTCATTGGGTTGGTGTTCACTGGTTTGCCTTTTTCTTTGCCCGTGCTCATCGGAGTGGTGGGTCTTGCGGGGGTGGTGGTAAACGACTCCTTGATCCTCGTGGATTTCGTCAATAGGTTACGAGAAGAGGGGCATAACCGCTGGAGCTCGCTGATAGAAGCAGGTAAAACTCGTCTTAGACCAATATTCCTTACCACTTTTACCACGATAGCTGGATTTTTACCGATGATACTTTCCACCAGTAGTGCTACATCCGATTGGAAGCCGGTGGCTGTTTCTATGGCATTTGGTTTGGCTTTCTCTACGCTACTTACGCTTTTGGTATTGCCATGTTTGTACTCCATAGTGGACTCCGTCTTTGGATATTTGAAGATTACCAGATTTAAAGAGCATATCAGTCTTAGCGAAGCTCTGCAAAGAATGAGATAATAAATTATAAGGGCATCTTAGGATGCCCTTATTTTTTAGGAATAAAAAAATGAAATACTTTACTTTAGCTACCATGTTATTGTTCTCAGGGTTATTTGCAAGCGAATTGCAAGTAGAGAAAATGCCTGAACCGCCGATGTTGGTGATAGACAAAGAGCAGAAAAAGGTGGTGCGAGGGCGAAAGAAACACAAGCGAAAAGACGGCTGGCACTTCGTGGGAGGAGTTTTCGGACTATACGGCAGGACAAACTCTGGCGGGGACAACGACGACATCCTTTGCTTCCCCTTGATAGGTGCGAGCTACTCAAAAGCCAACTGGGAAGTCGGCACGCAAGCTCTGGGCGTAGCAGGCAAGTACACCTTCTTGGACGGAGCTATCGAAACCTATCTAGTGGCGTCCGCTGGTTGGAAAAGAGAGCGAGAAACCAGTAGCGATGGCTACGCTCCGGGGGTGATAAACGACGCAAAGTTCAAAGCTGGCGTAGGAGCTTATTACTTCCGAGCCGACTACACTTACGCCCCAGTAAAGATGATCCATCCACCGATAAAAAATCAATCTTTGGATGTGCACTTTTGGGAAATTGCCCTAGAAAGCCCGGGCGTGCCGATAATGATTAAACCTCGCTTCTGCGGACTGAAGGCAAAACTCAGGCTCTCGATGATGGACGACAACTTTGCCAAGGCGTACTTTAACTACTACGATAGCGACGGCAACGCCACCTACATTGCCAAGGGCGGACTGCACAGCTTTTCGTATTCGCTGTCCTCCAATTTGATAATTAGCAAAAAATGGATGTTCTTACTGAACTTCAAAAGAGAGTACTACCTAGGCGACGCTTCTGCTTCACCTGTAGTGCATCATTCCACCGGCAATACAGTTACTTCGCTGGTGATGTATCGGTTTTAGGGGAATAAAGCTCACTATTAACAGGCAAAAGCTAAAAATGGTTTGCCTTGCCCTGAAAAAGCGAAAGACCTAATTCATTCACGCTTCTAAATCGCCACAAACGCTAGGATGCGGGAAGAAGAGAAAGAAAGCACCCACCAGCCTTCATTCCCACTCACCGCTAGTTTTGCGTTATCACGCATCCTCATTCCTGCACAACCCCTACTTTGGTTCGCCACCTAACCTCTTTTCTATTCACTAATCGCCTTGTGCTATTACCAGCCTTCACGCCAGATCACCACCTGCTTAGTGTCATCATCCAACCTCATTTTGAGCGAACGCAGGAATTTATTATACCACACCGCTCAAAAGGGATAGAAAAGGATGGCGTCCTCTTTCACAAACAAAGCTTGACAGTTTAGCCATACCCCTTTCCTTAGAATAGTATTTTTTTTGGAAACAAGGGGTTTTTTTAATGCTAAATAACAGGCAAAAAGAGATTGTAGAAACGGTAGAGCAAAATCTATTGGTGATAGCTGGTGCTGGCAGTGGCAAGACAAGGTGTATCACCGCAAGGGCAGGGCATATAGCCACCAGTGGTGTAGATCCACAAAATATCTTGATAGTTACTTTTACCAACAAGGCGGCATCTGAGCTGAAAGAAAGGTTAAGAGAGGACAACAGCCAGCTCTCATGGTCGTGGGTGGGCACATTTCACTCTATCTGTGCTCGCATATTGCGGATAGATGGTGAAAAGATAGGTGTACAAAAAAACTTCACCATCGCCGATGGTAAAGACCAAAAAGGCATCGCCAAGAGTATAGTGAAAAAGCTCGGTGTAGACCCGCGGAAGTTCTCTTATATCAAAATGCTTTCTTCCATATCGAACCACAAGAACAAACTGCTCGACCCAGAAGGGTACGCCAAAAACAACGAAGACTCCCTTTATACTCGCACCACCACCACTTTGTACAAGCGATACCAAGCTTTTTTGGAAGACAACAACTCCCTAGATTTTGACGATTTGCTGATGAAAACAGTGCTACTACTCAAAGAGAATAAAGCCATAAGGGACAAGTATCGCAAGAAGTTTCGTTACATAATGGTGGACGAGTTCCAAGACACCAACTTTGCTCAATATGAGATACTCAGGATGCTCTGGGGAGCAGGGCAAAATATCTGCGTAGTAGGCGATGATGACCAGTCGATCTACTCATGGCGTGGAGCAAACTTTACCAACCTTTTCAACTTTGAAAAAGATTTCGCCCCAGTCAAGGTAGTCAAACTGGAGCAAAATTACCGCTCCACTCAGCAAATTTTGGATCTGGCGAACTGTCTTATCAAAAACAACGAGCAACGCCACGAGAAGCAACTTTTCGCTCAAGAAGGATTTACGGGCAATTTGCCGTCTATAAAAGCTCTGACGGACGAATATATGGAAGCCAAGTTTATCGTAAAAGAGATAAAAAAAATAGCTGACTATCAAAACACTGCTATCTTGTATCGCGTCAACTCGCAGTCGAGGATTTTGGAGAATGTGCTCATCGAGAAAAAAATCCCTTATGTCGTACGAGGTGGCACGGAGTTTTTCGCTCGGATGGAGATAAAAGATATTATAGCTTACCTCAAGTTTTTGTACAATCCTCGCGACCTTTACAGTTTGCAACGGATTATCAATGTCCCCATCAGAGGCATCGGAGCGGTGAGCACGAATAAAATGTTTGGCTACCTGCAAGAAAATGGCAAAACCTTTCTGGAGCTGACTGCGGACGACCAAGTGCCAGTTACCGCATCTTCGTGGCAAGCGATGCTAAATCTGGCAGACAAGATGCGAGGTTGGAAGACAGACTCTGAGGTGATATCACCGTTGGCTTTGGTGGAAGAGATCGTCTCCGACACCAAGCTGGTAGATTTTTACGAGAGAAAGGAGACGGACACCAGTATGTCCAAAGGCGAGAATATCAACGAGTTTTTGCTGATGACGGAAACTTTTTGCGAGAACTTCCACAAGATGCATGGCGTTTATCCGCTTTTGAGCGATTTCTTGGAGAGCATCAGCTTGCAATCGTCTGTGGACGATGACCAAGACGAGAAAGGCAAGATACAGATGATGACCATCCACAATTCTAAAGGGCTAGAGTTTGAGAATGTTTTTATCTTGGGTGTCGAAGAGGGCATCTTGCCTCATCAGCTCTCGATAGCCGAACCCTCTGGATTGCAAGAGGAGCGGCGACTGCTCTATGTGGCTATCACCAGAGCCAAGAAGAACCTCTTGTTTACTTTTTGCCGGGAAAGGCGTAAATATGCTTCTAGTGGATTTAAGACGGAAATCACGGATAAGAGTAGATTTCTAGATGAGTTTGATAGCAGGTTGTGCAAAAGCAGTATGAAAAAGCAATCTTTTGTGTTTGGCAAAAAGTATGAAGAGAAAGAGCGGAAGACCTCGCCACGCATAGTGAGTGTGGGCAAGAAATCTTTTTACCGTGTTAAAGAAGTTGTTTTTCACAAGAAGTTCGGACAGGGGCAAATCTTGGAGGTCAGTGGCTCTGGGCAAGATGCCAAGCTGACCATCTCGTTTAACAACGGAGAGCTGAAAAAAATCGTGGGAACTTTTGTAGAGAAGATGTAAGCTCTTTTTTAGCTTATTTTGCTTATTTGGGGTCAATCCCCATTTCCAATAGTTTATCCTTTATGGTGGCAGCTTTTTCGAAATCCAGTGCTTTGGCAGCTGCCAGCATCTCTTTTTTGAGCACCGCCTTGGCTGTTTGCAATGAGTCCACTTGCAGGTAGTCGTCTATCGTGGGAGCTTTGGCGTTGTCCACCTCTTGAGCCACTTTGGTGGCATCCAGTATCTCTTGCATACTCTTGGCTATAGTCTTGGGGGTAATGCCGTGCTGTGTGTTGTACTCTATCTGCTTTGCCCTTCTTCTTTGCGTTTCTTCTATTGTTTGGGCGATAGCATCGCTTATTTCATCTGCATAGAATACCACTAGCCCTTCGGCATTTCTAGCGGCTCTACCAGATGTTTGGATTAACGCTCGTTTTGAGCGGAGAAATCCTGTCTTGTCGGCATCGAGGATAGCCACTAAAGACACTTCGGGCATATCTAACCCCTCTCGCAAGAGGTTCACGCCCACTATCACATCTATTTGCTTTAGTCGTAAGCTACGGATAATTTTGGTTCGCTCGGCGGTTTTGGTCTTACTGTGCATATATTCTGCTCGAATGCCCGCATTCTTCAGGTAATCGGTCAGGTCTTCGCTCATCTTTTGGGTTAGGGTTGCCACTAGTGCGACTTCGCTTTTTGCGATGACTTTTCGCAATCTTTCTAATAAATCGTCCACTTGGTTACTTATGGGACTGATGACAATCTTTGGGTCTAAAAGACCTGTGGGGCGTACTACTTGCTCGGTGAACTCTCCGTGAGTTTTTTCTAATTCGTAATCTGCAGGAGTAGCCGAGACAAAGAGCGTTCTTTTGTTTTTTTGCTCAAACTCTGCAAACTTTAAGGGGCGATTATCAAAAGAGCAAGGCAGACGAAACCCGTGTTCTACCAGATTCTTTTTACGGGCAAAGTCGCCACCGTACATTGCTCGTACTTGTGGGACGCTAACATGGGACTCATCGATGATAGTTAAAAAATCATCGGGAAAATAGTCTAGCAAACACACTGGAGTTTGTCCGGCTTTTCCGCCTGTTAGATGATAAGAGTAATTTTCTATGCCCGAGCAGTAACCTATCTCGCCGATCATCTCCAGATCGAAGTTGGTTCGTTGTTCTATCCTTTGTGCTTCCAAGATTTGTTTGTTTTGCTCAAAGTAGGCGATGCGATTCTCCAGCTCTTCTTTAATTGAGCTTATCGCTTTGTTTTGCTGCTCTTGGCTCGTGATGAAGTGGTTAGCAGGGTAGATGGGGAAAGAGTCTACTTCGCTTAGCACTCTATTGTCTAGGGGGTTTATCCGGCTAATTCTAGCGATATGGTCAAAGTCGAACTCCACTCGTACGGAATTTTCCAGATAAGCGGGGTAGATCTCCACTGTGTCGCCTTTGACCCTGATGCCTCCACGCACGAACTCGAAGTCGTTTCGCTGGTAGTGTGAGTCTATTAGCTTGGTGATGAGCTGGTCTCGCTCCATCTCTTGCCCTTGGCAGATATCTACCACCGCCTTGAAGTACTCCTCGGGCATCCCCAGACCGTAGATGCACGAAACACTAGCTACCACGATAACATCACGCCTCTCGAAGAGGCTCATGGTGGTGTGGAGTCGTAGCATCTCGATGCGTTCGTTGATGCTGGAATCTTTTTCGATGTAGATGTCTCTGCCGGGGATGTACGCTTCTGGTTGGTAGTAGTCGTAGTAAGAGACGAAATACTCCACGGCGTTATCGGGGAAAAATTGCTTAAACTCGCCGTAGAGCTGAGCTGCCAAGGTTTTGTTGTGGCACAAGATAAGAGTTGGTTTGCCCAAATTTTGGATAACATTTGCCATGGTAAAAGTTTTACCCGATCCAGTAACTCCCAGCAAAGTTGCATACCGTTCACCTGCTTGGAACTTGGCAGTTAGCTCGCTTATCGCTTGAGGCTGGTCGCCTTTGGGGCGAAAACTTGATTTTAAAATGAACTTCTTATCTGACACGGAACCTCCTGTTTTAATAGTTCCAACTCTTGTGGAGTAAATTTCCACATATTGTTGTTGGTATCTTGGGGGATAGGTTGATAATTTTGCAAATAGTAAGGTAGGTGGTCAAGTTTTTGTTCTTGATAAATTTTCTTAATATCTTTTACATCCAAAAGAGGATGCACAAGAGTAGTGCGAAACTCTTTTGTTTTTGGGAAGTTTTTAACAATTTCAACGCTTTTTTGGATTTTTTGCACATCTAAATCTTTCCCAGCTAGAAGATGATATTTGGATAAAGGAGCTTTGATGTCCATCGCAATATAATCTATGAATGGTAGAGCTAGCTTTAGCTTTTCAGGTGAGTAGCCGTTGGTGTCCAACTTTAGCAAAAAGCCCATATCTTTTACCTCTTGTAAAAAAGGCAGAAGGTCGCCTTGCAAAAGTGGCTCGCCTCCGCTGATACTTACAGCATCTAGCATTCCTTGGCGACTTTTTAGAAAATCTAAAATTTCTTCTTGAGAGTAGAGTGATTTTTTGTTAGTTTCTATTAGTCCTGCGTTATGGCAAAAAGGGCACAAAAAATTGCACCCTTTGGTAAAAACGATAGCCGAGAGTTTTCCCGGATAGTCTATCATCGATAGCTTTTGCAGTCCACCGATGATCATTGGTATTTCACCACTTTTCGTTCATCGTACTCGGTCTTTTTGCCATCGTTCCATTGGCTGATGGGACGCAGATACCCCACGATGCGGGAGTATACCTCGCACTCGCTACCGCATTTGGGGCATATTTGCTTTTCGCCAGCTAGGTAGCCGTGTTTTTTGCAGATGCTAAAGGTGGGAGTCAAGGAAAAGTAGGGTAATCTGTGTTTGGCACTAATCTTTTTCACGAGGTTTTTTACCACGGAGTAGTCGGTAATCTGCTCGCCACCGTAGAGGTGGACAACAGTGCCACCAGTGTATTTGGCTTGGATGTCGTCTTGCTTGGCTAGCACCTCGAAGAGGTCGTCGGAGTAGTCCACAGGCAATTGAGTGGAGTTTGTGTAGTATGGTTCTTTGTCGTCAGATTTGCTAGCAGATACTATATCGCCGTATAGCTGTTTGTCTATCTTGGCTAGACGATAGCTAGTACCTTCGGCTGGTGTTGCCTCTAGGTTGTAGTTATTCCCAGAGAGCGTTTGGTACTCTAGGAGCTTGTCCCTCATAAAGTCCATTATCCTCTCGGCGAACGCTTGTCCCTTGTCGCTGGCGATGTTTTCACCCAAAAGATTGAGGCAAGCCTCGTTCATCCCCACTAGTCCGATGGTAGAAAAGTGGTTCACCCAGAACTTTCCGCTCTTTTGTTTCATCATTCGCAGGTAAAATTTGGAGTAAGGGTAAAGATTTTTGTCTGTGTAGCTTTCCAGTATTTTTCTTTTAATCTCTAGGCTCTCGTAAGCCGTGTCCATTAGGGTTGCTAGCCTGTTTTTGAACTCTTGCTCATCTTTGGACAGATACCCAAGGCGAGGCATATTCATAGTTACCACGCCGATAGACCCAGTGAGAGGGTAAGAGCCAAAGAGTCCTCCACCCCTTACTTGTAGCTTGGATGTGTCGATGTTTAGCCTGCAGCACATCGAGCGGATATCCTCGGGGTTCATACTGGAGTTGACAAAGTTGGCGAAGTAAGGGATGCCGTACTTGCCAGTGGCTTTCCAGAGGTGCTCCAAAACAGGGTTTTCCCAGTCGAAGTTCTTGGTGATGTTGTATGTGGGTATCGGGAAGGTGAAGACGCGTCCGTTGGCATCACCACCGCTCATTACTTCCAAGAAGGCTCTGTTGAGCATATCCATCTCTTTTTGGAACTCACCGTAAGTTTTGTCCTTCATCTTGCCACCGATGATAACAGGCTCGTCTTTGTAAGACGAGGGCATAGTCAGATCCATGGTAATGTTGGTGAAAGGTGTCTGGAAGCCGACTCTGGTGGGCACATTGAGGTTGTAGATGAAAGATTGCATCGCTTGGAACACCTCTTGGTAGCTGAGCTTGTCGTAATAGATGAAAGGTGCTAGGAGTGTGTCGAAACTGGCAAACGCCTGAGCACCACTAGCCTCGCCTTGCAGTGTGTAAAAGAAGTTGACCACCTGCCCCAGAGCAGACACGAAGTGGTTAGGAGGAGCACAAGCCACTTTCCCCTCGACCCCTTGGAAACCAGTCATAAGCAGGTCTTTCAGGTCCCAGCCAACGCAGTAAACAGACAGCTGGCTCAAATCGTGGATATGCAAATCGCCCTTGGAGTGAGCGTCCTTTATCTTGTTAGGATAGATCTCGTTTAGCCAGTAGATTTTGCTCACCTCGGAGGCGATATAGTTGTTCAGACCTTGCAAAGAGTAGCACATATTGCTGTTCTCTTTCACTTGCCAGTCGAGTTTTTTTAGGTAGTTGTCGATCATCTTCACGCCCGATGCGGAGGCTATTTCTCGTATCTTGGAGTGTTGGTCGCGATAGATGATGTACGCCTTGGCAGTTTGCTTGTAGGGTGATGCCAAAAGCACCTCTTCCACGATGTCTTGCACATTTTCCACTGTGGGAGTTTTATCTTTGATAGTGGATTGTGCCAAAGAGAGAACTCTCAGAGTGAGCTTTTCTGCTAGTTTCTGGTTAAACTCGCCAGTTGCTTTGCCAGCTTTTACCAAAGCGGCTGTGATTTTTTGGGAATCGAAGTTTACTTCTACACCCTTTCGTTTGATAATCTTTTTGAACATCTTTTAATCTCCTTTTTTTTTGAAGTCAGCATCTTTCGTTCTTTAGCTTGTTTTGATTTTCACAACGAAACGGGGGAAAGCTCTCAATGTCAAGCATTATCGCTTGTGAGGGTACTTGGCACGAAATTAACAATAAAGAAAAAGCTATTACTAAACAGGCAGGAGGCAGACGAGTATTTTTTTCCTCTAACAGCCGTGATAAATCCCTGTGCTAAAGTTTTGAAAATATTTTTGGGCGACGCTTTGCAGATTTTGAGCAGAAGCTTGCTCGATGCGAGCATTATATTGCAAAAAGTGGTGATAACCAAACCCCGAAAGCTCCAGATGTGCCAAAGAGCAAGCTATATTCAGCGGGTCTTCTTCGTAAAAGAGCTTCAGATTGCCAAGGTAGCTTTTGCTCATATCCAGCTCCTGTGGGGTTACACCGCTACTGGCTACCTCTTGCAAGATGTTTTTGATGCAATCCAATACCTTCTGTCCAGAGCCTTTTTGAGCGAGAACAGATCCTTTGTAATAGCCATAGCCTAGGGTGCTACTGTGTGAAAATCCGCAGGAGTAGGCGATGCCCATCTTCTCTCGCAAGGTGTCGAACATCCGCGAGCTGATACTCCCGCCGACTATCTGGCTCAGCAGAGCAAAGGCTGTCTTTTCTTTTGTGTTGAGGGCGTTGTCTGTCGCACCGATGAGATAAACTATGTCTTGGGTGGACTCTTTCAGCTGTTTGGAGATTTGCAAGTTCTCCTTTATTGCACACGGTAGAGAGCTTTGCTTACTCGCTTGCCCACTAGCAAAAGCGGCAAAAGCTCTTTCACACAACGAGACAATTTTTTCAACATCGAAATTTCCCACGATGCTCAAGACGAAATCTTGAGGTAAAAAGTGAGTTTTGTGCCAACTCTTCACTTGCTCTAAGCTCAATCTTTGCAGACTTTTAGCCGTACCTCTCTTGTTAGCGATCGGGCTATTTTTGCCAAAAATTTCTTGCCTGAAAAGCAAATCTGCCTTGTGAGTGGGGTAGTCTTGCACCCTTTGCAAATCCGAGAGATAGCGGTCTACCAGCAAGTTGAACTGCTTGGGCTCAAAGCGTGGCTTCCAGTAGGTGAGTGCTAGTAGCTCCAGTGCCTCGGGCAAAGACCTAGCAAAGCATTTGAGGTCTAGTGAGGTGATGTCCATATTACTGCTGATGCTCAGCTTCAAGCCGTTTTCTTGGCAGTAATCCACGAACTGACTATGAGTATGCTCTTGATTGCCATAAGCCAAGAGGTGGGAGCAAACGCTTTGGATGCCAAGTAACTCTGCTTGCTCTTGTCCCAGAGCCGACCTGCTGGATAAACACACGCCACAGCTTCCTCTTTGTGGCTCTGGCTTTAGCACCAGCTTGAAGTTGTCGAAAAGCTGGTAGCTAAACAAATCGTCCTTGGGGAAAGCGTTCCTTGCAGTTGGTGAAATTTTTGTTTGTGCCAGAGGCTTTGTCCCCATATGGTAGATTTGAAAGTCGCAGAAATATTTTTTGATAGCTGCTTGCACATCGGCAAAGCAGACCTCTTTTAGTTTATGGCAAAACTCCAAGGTGAACCTGTAATCTCCTGCGATGTGGGAAAGCCCTAGCTGTACCCCCAAATCTTCGCAAGATTCTAGGCTAAAGCGGTGAGCGTTGTCCAAAATCTTCAGAGCTTGCTGGAACTGGCTGTAGGTACAGCCGTTTTGGGCAAAATCCTCGATGCACTCCTTGGTAACCTTTAGAACCTTCTGGGTCTGCTTCTGTGGGAAAATTTGCAAAACCAAAGCTCCAGCGGTGGCTTGCCCTATGTCGCATGCCCCCAGATGGTCAACTATCCCCAGCTCTTGTTTGAGCTTCTTTTGCAAGATAGAGTTTTGATGCTCTGCCAAGATGGTGGAGGCTATCATAAACGGTAGGTAATCTTTTTGGCGTTGGGCAGGAGCGTTAAAGATTATATTAAACTGCGACTTCTGTACATCTTTTGCAAAAAACTCGTACCCTTTCTTGTGCTGGTTTAGTAGCTCATTTTCGTTTTTGGCGTTGTCAGATGCTCTGCCTAGCCAAGAACCAAAAAACTTTTCTGCCATCTGCTCCAGATTTGCTGGGGTGTGCCCACACACGACCAAAAAGCAATTGCTTGGGGTGTACTTTTTCTTGTAAAATTCCCTCAGAGCTGTGGGAGTGGAGCTTTGCAGACTTTCGAGATTGCCGATGATAGGGTAGCGATAGTTAGCTTTTTGGAAAAAGTGTGCCAAGCTATTTTCAAAAAACCACTCGTCGGGGTCGTTTTGATATTGGTAAAGCTCCTCTATCACCACGCCTTTTTCTGTAACAAATTCGTCTTGGTTGAAATTAGCCCAAGCGGTAAGCTGGCTCAAGATCTCTAGCCCTCTTGCCAGATGTTGGCTGGGTAGCAGCAGATAGAAGCAGGTGGAGTTGTACTCCGTGAAAGCGTTGATAGAGCCACCAAGGCGGGAGACCTCGTCCATTATGGAGTTTTGTGGGAACTTTTCTGTGGACTTGAACACCAGATGCTCTGTGAAGTGAGCAAAGCCTTTCTCTGCCTCCGATTCCTGATTTGAGCCAGTTTTCACAAAAACTGCCAAGTAAACTATTTGTCTGTTTGGCAGGGGGCAAGAGACGATCTGCAAGCCGTTTTCCAGCTCGCTAAAGCGATGATTTATCATTTTTTTTCCAGTAGATTTTTGTTATTATTAAGAAATAGCAGACAAACATAAATACGGAACTGAGTTGGTTTAATGCTGCTTCCTCTCGGACCTGACATGGTTCGCCAAACAGTAACTATCTAAGTTGCCTGCTGTTTATTTCTGACAAAAATTGTGCCAGTGGATGAATGTCAATTTTTTTGTTGTTTATTATGGACAAACTCAGCTTTTCTAAAAAGCTAGTGATGAGATGGATAAAAATAGATGAAAAACATTAAGTTCAAAAATTGCGTAACTTTAGAAGAGATTACTAAAGGATTTTTGCTTTATCGTCAGCTGAAAAGTTGGGGCAAAAAGCCCGAAGGGAACTTTGAGTTTTTAGGCGAGACTTTTGAGCTAAAAAAAAACAGAACGGAGATAATCATAAAAAGGATAAATCTATGACGCACCCATGGTTGAACTTTCGGCAAGGGATAAAAAAAAACTTTTTGCCCGTACTTTTTTTGTTGTTTTTATCTTTGCTGTTTTTCTTTGTGATGTACGCTTTGGGCATCTATCAAAACTCTTTCGCCAAGCAACAACACCTTTTGTTTTTGCAAGGCTCTGCGGGGAGTTTGTACAACAATCACTATCTTGCTGGAGTGCCGTCGCTCCTGACCTCTTTGCCCAAGAGTTTCCTCTTTTTTGACTCTCTGCTAGCTTTGCCTTTGCTCGCACTGTGGATAGGTGCTTGTGGCGTTTACGCTCTGGTGCACTACGGCAAAGGTGTTTGCTCGTGGATTGCCGCTCTTTGTGCGGGAGTTTGGCTAGTGTTTCCCTTTTGGCAATATATAGACGCCTCTCCAGATTTTGCTTTGCTGAGCTATTTTGCCCTCATCCCTTGGCTAATTTTTGCCATCATCTATCTAAAGTATCACTACTCTATCTGGGCTTTCGCTTGGTTTGCTATCGCCCTTACGGCATTATTTAGAGTCTGCGACCCGCAAACATTTTGGCTCTCTTTGATGGCTTTGAGCTTCTCGCTTCTCTTCCTTTTTTGGGAATACCTTTACCATCGGGAGTTTGTCTCTTATGCCAAATTTAGCTTGTTGATTTTTTGTGGAGTGCTACTGGCTATCTTGGCTGCGGCAGAGCCTGTCTTTAGCTTCGCAAGGCTTTTGGGCGAGTTTACCTACGCTCACGACTACCAGATGCATTTAGGGCAGATGGCTAGGTTTTTTCAGCTGAAATCGAACATTTTGCCAGCGTTGGTCGTCTTGATATTTGCCACTATAGGAACTGTGAAAAATTATCGCTATATTGTCTTTTTTCTGTTTTTCTTGCTTTTTCCTCTATTTGCAAAGTTTTTGCCGGGGGCTTGGCTTATCAAAAATCCTTTCTTGTCGTACGGCATCAGCGTTACTATCGCTTTTACGATGTTTGGTGTTGGGCTAGAGAGAGTCTTGAAGATGCGAAAAACCGCTTGGCTCGAAAAGGGCAGAGCGTACTTCGTCTTCTTGATTTTGGCTTCTTTTTTGTTTCTTATCTTGTTTTTACGCTTTGGTTACGGCGGTTTTGCCTCTCTTTTTATTTTGTTGCAAACTTTTTCTATTGTTGGGTTTTTTGTTTTGCTCTCTTATCGTCGTAATGTTAAAAACCATTCGTTGTTCTTGTCTGTCATTTTTGTTCTTATTTTTTCGATATTTTTCGTAGCGGGATGTTACCACCGCAGTCAGTACCCAGTAGCAAACGACTCTCATTACAAGTCGCTGGACAAATCTTTGTCTGTAGACAAGCAAGATTATCGACTCTACCCCTTGGAGAGCTTGTTCTTCGACAATCGTCTGGGTGTGGAGTATGCAACTATCGGTGGCACAGCCGCGATGCTCTTGCGGGATTATCGCCTGCTTGTCCAAAATTGCTTGGAGTTCGAGCTAAATAGCGATTTGCCCCTCAACTGGAATGTGGTGGATATGCTGGCAGTGCGGTATGTCTTGCGAAAGGACGCTCCCATCAAGGTGGACGAGCTTGCTTATATCGACTACGACCCTCAGACGAAAATCTCCATTTACGAGAATACCAACTACCGCGGGAAGCTTTGGTTTGTGAGCGATGTCCTTGTCTTGGAAAACAGACAGTCGGTGTACAAAGCGATCAATAGCACCAGTTTTGACCCCTTCAGCTTGGCTTTGCTTGATCAGCAATTGCCCACGCAGGTGAAGATGCCACAGCAGAGCAGTGCCAAGATTATCAGCGATGACAACGATAAGATAACCTTGCGTATCTTCACCGACACGCCCTCGTTCGTTGTCTTTAGTAATAACTTTTGCCATGGATGGTACGCCTTCGATAAAGACGATGGCGTAAAGATTTACAGGGTGAACCAGATTTTACAAGGTTTCTATCTAACCCCCGGCTTGCACAACATCTCCTTGGAGTACATTCCCGTTTTGGAGAATGTCGCCAGCAAGCTCTCGATGCTCTTCTTGATCGTGCTCTTCTTGCTATTGGGCGTTGGTCTCTTCTTTTACCTGAGGGTCAACTACGCCAGCAAGATCATCTATATAGTAAAATAATTAGGAAATAAAATGAGTCAGTACAAAAGCGGATTTGTGGCAATAGTGGGTAAGCCCAATGTGGGTAAGTCCACGATAATGAACAAGATACTGGGGTCGAAGATATCTATCACCTCGGCTAAGCCACAGACCACCAGACAGAGCGTCAAAGGGATTTACAGCGATGAGCAAACTCAAATCGTCTTCTTGGACACGCCGGGGTTTGTGGAGCCACGGTATGAGTTACACAGCAAGCTGCTGGGCTACATAGACGCTGGGCTGAAGAAGGCGGATTTAATCGTTTTGGTGTCGTGCACCTCTGGGTTTCCTTCTGAGTTCGATAAGCAGATGATGAGCTTGATAGGGAAGTATAAAGCACCTAAGTTACTGGTTTTTAATAAAAAGGATGTCTGTCAGCAAGAGATAGCTCAGTTGGATATCCCGCAAGACACCTTCCAAGAGGTTAAGCACATCAGTGCCTTACAAGACGATTACAAATCTTTGGTGGAGATATTCAGACCATATCTGCCACACTCTACGCAGTTTTACGATCCAGAGTACCTTACCGATTTGCCGATGCGTTTTATTGCCGCAGAGTTGATACGAGAGCAAGTTTTTGAGAACTATCAGGCGGAAATTCCTTACTCTTGTGCGGTAACGGTGGAGAAGTATGTAGAGCATTCCAACAAGGTGGAGATTTTTGCTAATATCTGGGTAGAGCGAAAATCGCAAAAAATCATCGTAATTGGAGCAAGTGGTGAAGGTCTAGCCAAAATCCGCTACGAAGCTCAAAAGCAAATTTATCGCCTTGTGGGCAAGCGGGTGAAACTCAACCTTTGGGTGAAGATAAAAGCGGATTGGAAAAAAAAGAAAAACGCTTTGGCAGAGTTTGGCTACTAAAGTTAGAATTTTGCAAAAAACTCTTGACTAACTTCCTTTCTAACAAAGATTTATTTTATACTGTTCTATTTTAGTCAGTTAGCGAAAAAATCAAATAATTTGAATAATTTTTTTTAAAACATAATATATTGTATATAAGGAGAATAACAATGTCAAAAAACAATAGAGGTGCAGGTCTTAGAGAAATCCCTGGCAGAGGCAGAGGCGTATGTCCAGTGTGTGGCAGAACAGCTATTAAGCTCGTGTACGAAGTAAAAAAAGGCGAAGAGAGTTTGAAAGTTTGTAAAAATTGCCGTAACAAAAAGTTCGCCGAGCCTAAAAAAGAGGCTCCTGCCGAAGTAGCTGAGTCTGCAGAAGTTAAAGAAGACTAGAGTATTAAGGAGTGTAGAGAAAAATGCTGATAACTTTTCCTGATGGTGCTCGAAAAGAGTTTGAGAAAGGGACAACCGCTCTGGAGATTGCTCATAGCATCTCTGGGGGGTTGGCTAGATCTGTGGTGGCTGCCAAAGTGGATGGGCAGATGGTGGGAGTGCAAGAGCCACTGCTAGAAGATTGTAGGCTTGAGCTTGTCAAATTCGACACCAAAGAGGGCAAAGAGGTTTATTGGCACTCTACAGCACACCTATTAGCTCAGGCGGTGAAGGAGCTTTTCCCAGAGGTTAAAGTTGCCATAGGTCCTGCTATCGAAAACGGGTTTTATTATGACTTTGAGCGGGAAGACTCCTTTACGGAGCAAGAGCTGGAGCAGATTACTAAGAAGATGAAAGAGCTGTCCAAGAAAAAGTTTGTGTACCATCGCAAGGTGGTATCTCGGCACGAAGCTCTGGATTTTTTCCAAAAGCAAGACGAGCAGTACAAGGTGGAGCTACTAGAGGCTATTGGCGATGATCAGATTATCTCGATGTACACGCAGGGCGACTTTACCGACTTGTGTCGCGGTCCACACTTGCCAGACACTGGCGGGATAAAAGCTATCAAGCTCCTCAAAACCTCAGGAGCTTATTGGCGTGGAGACGAAAAGAACACGATGCTTAAAAGGATTTACGGCATTAGCTTTCCTTCGAGCAAAGAGCTTAACCAATATTTGGCGAACCTAGAAGAGGCAAAAAAAAGAGACCATCGCCTGCTGGGCAAGCAACTCGATCTCTTCTCTTTTTCGGGCAAGATCGGTGCTGGCTTGGTGCTGTGGCATCCCAAAGGGGCTTTGACACGAAACTTCATCGAAACTTTTTGGAAAGAGCAACACCTAAAAAACGGTTACAGCCTAGTAAATACGCCACACATCGGCAAAGCTGAGCTTTGGGAGACTTCGGGACATTTGGGTTTCTACGACGATAGTATGTACGCTCCCTTAAACATCGACGAGCAAAACTACTACATCAAGCCGATGAACTGCCCTTTTCACATCGAGATATATAACAATAGCAAAAAGAGCTATCGCCAGTTGCCGGTGCGGTATGCCGAGATGGGCAATGTCTATCGCTATGAGAGGGCAGGGACTTTGCACGGACTTATGCGTGTGCGGGGCTTCACTCAAGACGATGCTCATATTATCTGCACGAGCGAGCAGATTGACGCAGAGGTGAAGAAGACCGTGGAGTTTTCCATCTTTATGCTCAAATCTTTTGGCTTTGAGGAGTTCGAGATATACCTTTCTACCAAACCTGCAGACAAGTTTGTTGGCGAGCAAGAAGATTGGGACAAAGCGGAGAGCTCTTTGAAAAAAGCTTTGCAAGCGTTGCAAATCGACTTCCAAGTGGACGAAGGTGGTGGAGCTTTCTACGGACCTAAGATAGACATCAAGATAAAGGATGCTCTAGGCAGGTCTTGGCAATGCAGCACTATTCAGTTCGACTTCAATCTGCCCACACGGTTCAATATGGAGTATGTCGGCAAAGATAACTCCTCGCATCGCCCGTATATGATTCACCGTGCGTTGCTTGGTTCACTGGAGAGGTTTTTTGCCACCCTCTTGGAGTATCACGGAGGCAACCTGCCGCTGTGGTTATCGCCAGAGCAAGTGCGGATTATCCCTATTTCAGACCAATACCTGCAGTACGCGGGCAAAGTGAGAGATACCTTGCTAGAGCAAGGCTACAGAGCCCAGATAAGCGATGAAGACCAAGGGGTCGGCTACAAGATAAGATTGGCAGAAAACCAGAAGATACCGTATATGCTCATCTGTGGCGAAAAAGAGCAAGAGGTGAACACCGTCTCGGTGCGAAAGCACACCCAAGGCGACATCGGTAGTTTTCAGTTGGACAAGTTAAAGGAGATTTTAGTCTAGTATGATCTTCAATTTTAGGCTGTCTTTGGCAGGAGTTATGACGCTCTTTTGGCTCGCTTTTTCTGCGAGCCTTTTCGCCGAGGATGGTTTGGAGGAGTTGCCCCTAGAAGATTTGCAACTGCAAGAGTTGCCACTGGACGATCTAGAGCCTCTTACCCAAGATGGAGAGCTAGAACCGCTGACAAGTGATGACCAGCTAGAAGAGATAGGCACTTCTTGGCAAAAAGAAGGCTCGCAATTAGAAGAGCTTGCTCCATTACCTGCTCCTGCCACAGCATTGACAACCGACTCATTGTCAGATACAGCACTGCACTCCGTGGAAGACGCAGCTAGTGATACTGCCAGCAGCGTTGATGAGCGGGAATTTATCAAAAAAGTGATAGATTTCAAACAAGAGGATGCCGTAGAGCCAGAGGCTGAAAACGAGCACAAGAAAAGCAACTATTACGAATCTTTTCTTGAGAATCCAGCCTCGATAGCTTATCGGGATATTTCGTATTTTGCTATCCCATTGGGGTTTACACTTTCTTACAAAGAGGCGGAGCTGTCTTGGGAAGATTTTGTGAAGATGTATAAGCAAGATAAGTTCGTATCGCAGATGGACGATGAGCTGAGTGCAGATAGTTGGGATGTCTGCCTTGGCTTGCGGAAAACCTTGCTAAATGTGGGGTATGAAAACTTTCAAATCAACTCCGATCTTATCTTGGAAGCTGAGATTAAAGATTTGGGCGTGCAGTGGGTCAACTTTTTATTAGATGGAGAGAACAAAGAAAAAGAGATGATACTTGCGGACAAAAAGGGCGAAGGTACGCAAGTTGTAGCTTTCGTTAAAAATTCGCTGGCGTATGCAGTGCCAAACAGCTTCGTTTTTGGACAGACAGCCATCAACTTTGGGTTGAACATAAATATTTATAATTCTATAGGTTACGCCAAGATAGACAAGCTTGCCCAGACCGAAGGGGCAACGGAAGGAGAGAAATCGCTGGAGTGCGAGTACACAAGGTCCAAGTTCAACGGAGCAAACATAAATCACTCCATGGGCTTAGGATTAGGTGCAATGATAGATGGACTACCTGACTTGCTGTTTTTGGATGAGGGACGAGCCTACTTGAGTGTAGACGACCTTTTTGGCAAGCTCTCGTTCTCCGATGTGGAGAAGGTGCGACTCTCCCGAGTAGTCAGCAAAAAAGGTGGTGAGCTGGACACAGTGGTGGTGGACACGACTTACGAGCTGGCAGACCTCAACATTGCCCTTGACCCAGAGTACAGCTTGGGCATCAGCTACAATCTCTTCCGAGAGTCGTTTTTTGGTTCGATGTACTTGGTGAGCAAGTATCGCCAAGCTATGGTCGCCTACGACCAAGGATTTAGCGTAGGTGTGGACTATCTGCCGTTTAAATGCTTGCCTATCCAGTTGCGATACGGGATGGGCGAAGACCCGTATTTCTCTGCGGCTATCACTCTGGATTTGGCTTGGCAACTGGGTGTGCGATATGTTGGTTACGGCTCCGACCCAGCCTCTGTCTCCCAAGGATTTACGGTTGGTTTAGATTTTTTGAGGATAAAGTTTTGAAAGATTTCATCAAAAGCGAACTTGAAAAAGAGGCTAACTCTATCAGACAAGTAGCTGGTAGGATAGACGACTCGATAGAAAAAGTGCTAGATGTGCTTTTTGATTGTCGGGGCAAAGTGGTGTTAGTGGGAATAGGCAAAACTGGACACATTGGGCGAAAGATTTCGGCAACCTTCGCTTCTACCGGGACATCCTCTGTTTTCTTGCACGCCGCAGAAGGGTTGCACGGAGACCTAGGGATAGTCGGCAAAGACGATGTTGTGATAGCAATCTCGTACAGCGGTGGCAGTCAAGAGCTCCTAGCTGTTTTGCCATACTTCAAGTTTATTGGAGTGCCTATTATCGCCCTCACTGGTAAGCTTGACTCGCCGTTGGCAAGAGCCGCTGATTTCGTGCTAGACTGTGCCGTGGAGGTTAGCACGGAGCAATTTGGGCTAGTACCGACTGCCAGCACCACCGTGATACTGGCTCTGGGTGATGCCATCGCCGTGGCACTCCTTAAGCGACGAAACTTCTCTGTCGAAGATTTTGCTAAGTTCCATCCCGGTGGCACTATCGGGCGAAAAATCTTCCTCAAAGTAGAAGAAGTAATGTGTAAGACTCCACCGGTGGTAAGGCTTGAAACCAACCTGCAGGAGAGCATCTTGGCGATGACCTCGGGCAAGTTAGGTTGTGTGGCAGTGCTGGATGGTGAGCAAAAGATGGTTGGCTTTTTCACAGATGGTGATTTGCGTCGCCATTTGCAAGATGGCGATTTGGTAGCTTGTGCTGGGCTCAGCATCGGCACTCTGATGACTAAAGATTTCAAGAAGTGCAACTCGCAGTGGTTAGCTGTGGATGCACTGAAGTTTATGGAAGACAACAAGATAATGATGCTACCTGTGGTGGAGCAAAATAAACTAAAAGGGATTTTGCATATGCACGCCCTTTTGGAGGCGGGAGTTGTATGAGGTTTTGTAAAGTTTGCTTTTTGCTGATAATGAGCCTGCTAGCGGGCTGTGATGTCAACTTCGATGATTTGGGGATACCCAACAATCAAGCGTCTTATCGTATCAAAATATTAGACGAAGCGTACGATATTGCCCAAGAGATGAGCAAATACACTGAGGGTGTAAAGGCTGATGAAGAAACAGGAGAGCTGTGCATAGACACCACCATCATCTACAACGAGGGCAGCAACATTAAGTTTGATGCGGTAAACTATGCTACCCAAACTTTACAAAGAGAGGCTCCTTTTTACCTATCTGGCATCGCCGACAAAAATTTTGAGTTTGTTTTGAAAGAGCTTAATACTTTTTTTAGTTCTTTGGATTTGGGACCTGCTTCTGCAGATGTAGACCCTTTTTGGTTTGAAAATGTTACAAAAACATCCCTAAGTCTAGGAGATCCTTATCTAGTTTTCAAAAGTGTGGATATAGATAAAGCTCGTTTAAAAGTGAGCGTTGAAAATAATCTAGGCTTTGATGTCGATTCTGTGGTTGTCAAAGTTTGTGATGCTGATGGTACAGAGCTTATCGCATTTGACATTGGCTCAGTTGCCGATGAAGGTGATGAATATGCTAGTGAATTTGTGGTTGGGATAATTTACACTCAATACATCATAATCAAGGTCGACGGATATGTGTCTGGAGAAACTAATGTGCTTTTACAAAAAGAGAACAATCTTAAGGTAAATGTTAGCTTTGAGACTTTGGTAGGAGGACATCAAATCGAAACTAGTGATTACATTGGAGTAATGTTGGCAGATACTATTGAGTTTACTTGGAATGAAGAGATAAAGATAGACCGCAACGCCGATGGCTTTTCTGATTTTGATATATACAAAGTTCAAACCACATACAATATGGACAACAAGCTTACGATAAACTTTGAAAACTTTACTAAATCTACGGTATTGGCTAGCGTTACTTTCCCTGATGTGATAAACAATATCTATAGTCAAGACACCCTAAAAAGAACTTTTACCGTATTAGGCAGAAATTCGGGAGATAGTAGTCGTACCACCGAGAACTATATCCTCTTTTCTAATAAACATTTGGGGCAATCTTATAGTGTTAGCACCGATTTGGTCGATACACTCAGAGTTGTGGTTAAACTAGTTTTCCCGGGATCTAATGGATTTACCAGAGTTACCGAAGATAAAATGATGATGGGTATGAGCCTTGCTTCTTTGGAAATAGACCAGATGGAATGCAAAGTCAAAGAGGATGTTGTTTTCGGAGAGAACAGCGGTTCGATCCCTGTAGATCTGCATCGCCTGAGAGTAACCGATAAAGATGGGAACGAGGTTAAAAAACTAAAGATGATAGGTGAGCCGAGCGTTTACTTTAAAATGAAACCAATTATCAGATCGTACAACTATTCGGTAGAAGATATGATCGTTTTTGAGACTCAGATGAAAAGTTCGCAAGGAGAGCTGGAATCTTTTTATGCCGACAAGCTAGATTTGGATGTTTCACCTTCTTTGATGATAAACTATTTTGGCAACCTACCTAACGAAAAAAAAATCTTAAACTTACTATCAATATTGCCAGAAGCCCTAGATTACCAAATATTCCCAACTATCAAAGCCTCGGACAGCTTAGTGGTGATAGAAGCTGCAGACAATATGGATGTGCAGGTGCAAATTAAATGCCCCATCTCTTTCGATACGGAAGGCGATAGCCTTATCTTTGAGCTTAGGGAAGATTACGGCGATGGTTTTGAAGGGATGCGAAAAGTTTATAACTCGTCTAAGGTTGATCAAGAGATGTACGATAACTATATAGATGGCGAGTTTGTTTTGACTTATAAAAACACCTCCAATATGCTCTTGGGTGCTCAGGTAATAATTTGCACAGATAAGAGCGTGCTCTACGATGATTCCATCCAAACCAATGCTACGGTGGAAACCGCTGGTAGAGAAGGCTTTCCTGCATATGTTGCCAGAACCATCCAGTTGGATAACCTCCTGGCGAACACTACCGATGGACAGGCAACTGCTGAGCTATCGCAAAGGGACTTAGAACCATTCTTGTACGATAGTTGCTTTGTTGGGGTCAAGATTTCTATCTGTGGCTCTGCTGCATCTTTCGCAGGCGATTTAGACCTTGAGGGGAAATTAGAGTTCAAGTACAATAACTTTGGAGAGATGTAGTGACAAAGCTGAAAAAGTTCTTTTCCTCTCTTTTATTTTTACTTGTTTTTACGAGCTCTTTTGCTTCTCTTTTATTTTTTCCAGAAAACCAAGCCGCTTACTCCTCTAGGGAGTATTCGCAAGTCAGGTTGCCCGGAAGCGTTTTGCAGGCAGGTGTAGCCAACGATGCTTTCGATTACAACGGTTTTGAAAAAGTGTTAAATATGTGTAAAACTGACTACACGCTCACGGATGACGACAGAGATTTTTTGACAGCCAACGACTTCAAATTCAAGACTTACAACAATCTAACAGCCTTGGACTTCGGGAGTTGGAACTGGAACTTTAGCTCTAGGTTTATTGCGTATGGCAACCTAGTCAACCTAAGCTCCAACTTCTTGAGTTTCATCTTTGAAGGCAATATGGACAGCACTGCTATGATGGCCCTAAAAGATATGAACCCAGCCGACGGCTCTGAGGCACTTGTTTTTTTGAAAAGTAGCTTTGTCTATTCCAAAAAGCAACCCATCTATATCGATAACTTTCTTGATATAGATTTTCTAAACTTCACTTTTTGTCCAGGATTTAGTGTAAATCTTTACACTCCTATCTATTACGCCAAAGTCGAGACAGACTATTTTACCATAACCGACTCTAGTGCAGACATATCTTTCACTAAATATAAATCTGATGCTGACGACTTCTTCTCTGGCTTTGGATTAGGAATGGGAGTTGGCGTGAAGATGGAGATTCAGGATGGTTGGATTTATTTTTCCATAGACGATTTGATGGGTTCTATGACTTATAATAAAGTAACAAAAGAAAAAATAGAGGTAGACTTAGATTTACCTGGAAGTGTTGATTTTGATGGGCAAGAGGCTTACGAAGAAGATCTCTACAACCACACAGTGTTTATCGATCCTACCGTGGTTTTTGGGTTGGAACGCTATCTGACCAAAGATTTTAGCTATATGGTTAAGTTCAAAGATTGCGATTACGCTCTGGACGATGGCTACTCTGTGGGGTTCAACTATATGCCCAATCTGCATTGTCCGATGCAGATGGTAGTGGGCAATGGGCAAGACGACAAAATGTTTTACAAGCTGAAAGCGGGCTTGATTTTTAGCTACTTTGAGACCAGCGTAGCTTTTTTCTTCTTCGATGGATTTTTTACTTCTGCCAAAGGGTACGGCATAGAAGCCGACTTATTCAAGATAAAGTTTTAGAAGGGGAAGATGAAAAACATACGAAAATCTTACCAAGACAGTTTGTTGTACTTGCAAAATTTTATAAGCGATGAGAAGAACTTAACCAAAACCAAAGCGGTTGCCGAAAAATTAGCCAAGATTCTTAAGTCGGGTGGTAAAGCCATATCTTGTGGCAACGGTGGCAGTATGTGCGATGCGATGCATTTCGCCGAGGAGTTTACGGGCAGATTTTGCAAAGATCGTCCAGCACTACCAGCGATAGCTCTCAGCGATCCATCTTACCTCACTTGTGTAGGCAATGACTACGGCTTTGAACAAGTTTTCGCCCGTGGCGTGGCAGCTTATGGGCAAAAAAACGATATGCTGATAGCTATTTCCACCAGTGGCAACTCTGCCAATGTTCTGGCAGCCGTGCACGAAGCCAGACGGCGAGGAATCTATTGTGTTGGGCTTTTGGGTAAAGACGGAGGTGTGCTCTTAGATTTGTGCGATGTCTCCTTTTTAATTCCCGCTACGACCTCCGATAGGGTGCAGGAGGTGCATATGGTCGTCTTGCACATTATTATCCAAGAGGTGGAGCGGATTTTATACCCACAAAATTATGCTGAATAAGATAAAGGGGCAAGACAGAGCCAACATTCTGTTGAGCAACGCTTTGCTCTCTGGCAGGGAGAAAGGCAGTTATCTTTTTTCTGGTCCTAGCGGAGTGGGCAAATTTAGCAAAGCTTTGGAGTTTGCTATGGCTCTTAACTGCACATCCGAAGGCAGAAAACCTTGCCGTGAATGCAACTCTTGCAAAAAATTTCTAGCGTTGTCTCATCCCGACTTCACCTATATTTTCCCTACTCCTAACTTGAAATTTCAACCAGATGGTTCTATAAACGAGAGCAAGTATTTCAAAGAGTACAAAAACTATCTGCAAAATAAAATCGATTCGCCTTACAAAAGGTTTTTCTTCTCGGCAGGCACACTCATCAGAATAGACGCCGTGCATATGCTCTCCCATAGGCTGAATATGAGTGCCAGCGAGGGTCGCTACAAAATTTGCGTGATAGAAGATGCTCACCTTATGAACCAAAACGCAGCCAACGCTTTTCTGAAAATTCTCGAAGAGCCGCCCAAAGATTGTGTAATTATCTTGATCACTCATCAAAAGGAGAGCCTGCTTCCCACGATTATCTCGCGGTGCAAAGGCGTGCCTTTCGTCAAGCTCTCGTGGAAGGTTATCGCTCAAGTTTTGCATAAGAACTACGCCGTGGAACAAGACGAGGCTGAACTTTACGGCAAGATCGCTGACGGCGATATGGCACGAGCCATCAGGCTTGCAAGAGGTTATGGCTTGGAGCTCAGAGATTTGACAAAAAAGTTGCTCCAAGCGATGGCATACAGCGACGACCTTACCCTGAGCCAGATGTCCTCTGAGCTGGGCAAGCCCTCTTTCAAAAACGAGATGCTGGTAGTACTGAGATATCTAAGCTCCTTCTTCTTAGATATTTATAAACTTTCTATCGGAGAGACAAGAATTACGAACTTCGACTATCTGGACTCCTTGCAAGAGATAGCTGAGAAAAATGCTCAACAAAACCAGTTTCTACCCGACCTTATTGACTATATGGACTCTGTGGTGAAGTTTAGTAACTTAAACTTTAGTTTATTGTTGATGGCTATATACGCCCAATATTCTGGTAATAGAGTTAGTTATGCAGGGATATAAAAAAAATATTTTTAAAATTGGAAAAAGTACTTGACCAGAAACACCCCGAATTTTCAGTAGGTAAACACGATTGATGGTTCTCTAGTTCGGGGTGTAGCGCAGTCCGGTTAGCGCACTGGTTTTGGGAACCAGGGGTCGAAGGTTCGAATCCTTCTACCCCGACCATTTTAAAAATGGGTGTTTAGCTCAGTTGGGAGAGCACCTGCCTTACAAGCAGGTGGTCGGGGGTTCAAGTCCCTCAACACCCACCATTTTTTTTGAAAAAGACTATTGATCACTCAGTTTTGGGGGTGTAGTTCAGTTGGTTAGAACGTCTGCCTGTCACGCAGAAGGTCGCGAGTTCGAGTCCCGTCACTCCCGCCATTTTCAAGCATCTATTTACCAAGCGGTTTAAATAGATGCTTTTTTTATTGGAGGAGATTAAATGACAAAAGAGAAATTTAGGTTCAATCCGTTTTTGAGATTTTTCACTCTTTTTGTGGGGATTTTAGCAGTTAGTTATGGTGTTTACGCTATTTTGGGTTTTGAACCTGTGGGAAAATTTAAAACAATTTTACCTTATGTTGTAGTATTGTTAGCTGCTAACTCTGTGTTTCGTAATCTTTTTACCTTAAATTCTATCACTCTTATTAGCGATAGGGTTATTTTCAAAAAATTGGCTTTGCCAAGTTTTCAGATTTCTTTGCAAAAAATAGTTAAAATAAGCTTTGTGGACAAGAGGATGAGCCTGCTGAAAGTTACCTATACGCAAGGGGAAGAGCAAAAGCAGTACACCTTTAACCTTGGTTATCCTGCGGTGCTGGACGCTTTGACTTGCATAAAAAAGAGCAACCCAGCTATTGAGTTTGCAGGCGATTTGGGTAAAGAGTTGGTATGAGCCAGCAAGTTACCAGAGCTATAATTGGAGGTACTGGCGTTTATGATGCCGGTGTGTGTGATTTGCAAAGTGTTCTAGTGCAGACAGAGTATGGGCAAGTAACTGTGGATGTCGGAGAGTTTGCTGGTGTCAAGGTTGCTTTTTTGGCACGACACGGCAAAGCACACTCTGTGCCACCGCACAAGATAAACTATCGAGCTAATCTGAAAGCTTTGCAAAAGTTGGGTGTTCGTTATATTTACGCGATAGCTGCTGTTGGATCTTGTTACAAAACTTATAGTGTGGGTGATTTGGTTCTGTTGGACGATTTTTTGGATTTTACCAGTGGAAGGGTGAGTACTTATTATGAAAATGGTGGTAGTGTGGCACATGTCAAGATGGACTCTCCTTATTGCAAATATTTACAAAGCAAATTGGAGCCGTTTTCTAATTCGCTGAATTTTAAAAAAGGTGTTGTGTATGGTTGCACACAAGGACCACGATTTGAGACGGCTTGCGAGATTAGAGCTTATACTAAATTGGGTGCTGATGTAATCGGAATGACAGGCGTGCCGGAGGTTTGTTTAGCCAAAGAGCTGGGTATGTGTTACGCAGCCGTGGGTGTGATAACCAATATGTGCAGTGGAGTGGAGGCGGAAATATCTCACCAAGAGATAATAGCGAGTATGTCCCAAAACAAAGCAAAAATTATAGACGCTTTTTTGCAAGTTTTTGCACAAGAGCTTATCCAAGAAGAATGCGATTGTCGAAACTCGCTGATTTTTTTGTAGATGATTAAGCTTTATTGGATTGGCAAGACCAAGAACAAGCAAATCAAGGAGTTGGTAGATTATTACTTGAAGCTAGCTTCCAAGTTCCAACCGCTGAAAGTTGTTGTTTTACCAAAAGCAAAAAAAAGTTTTAGCAAAAGTCAAATTCAAGAGCTAGAGGCGAAGACGGTGCTGAGTAAGTTTGCAGATAGTAGCATAAACATCTTGCTGGACGAGACAGGCAGTAAGTTGTCCTCTCCAGAGTTTGCCGATTTTTTGCAAAAAAAATCTAACAAAGACTTGAATTTTTTCATTGGAGGATCTTTTGGGTTTGCTCCATTTCTGAAAGAAAAAGCTGACTTATTGCTGAGCTTTTCCGATATGACATTTACACACGATATGATAAGGGCTCTCCTCTGCGAGCAAATTTACCGTGCTTTCACGATTACAGCTGGCAAGGAGTACCATTATTAAAAAGCATATTTTCGATTTTACATCTACAGAAGAATTAGCAAAATTTTTGGCAGAGAGAGAATTTCCCAAATTTCGAGCAAGTCAGATTTTGGATTGGGTTTATGACAAGTTTGTTTTGGATTTAGGTCAGATGAGTAATCTTCCTGAAAATTTGAAAAAAGTGCTGAATAGTGAGCTTAGCTGGGAGATGCCGAATGTTATTGATGAGCAAATAGCGGATGATAGTTCGCTTAAAGTTGCTTTGCGGCTTGCGGATGAGGGCATTATTGAGAGTGTGCTAATCTCAACTGCTCATAGGATGACTTTGTGTGTATCTACTCAAATAGGATGCAAGATGGGTTGTAGATTTTGTGCTACGGGTAAGTTAGGGTTCACTCGTAATCTTACTTCAGCGGAGATAGTGGCTCAGATATTTTGGGCTGGAAAAACTTGTGCTCAACAGGGTAAAAGACTCAGTAATTTGGTTTATATGGGGATGGGTGAACCACTGGACAACTACGAGGCTACGCTCTTTAGTGTGCGGTCGGCAAAGGGGTTCTTTGGTTTGGGAGCCAAGAGGATAGTAATCTCCACTTGTGGCCTGCCAGAGCAAGTACTCAGGCTCGCCCAAGATGAGTCCAACCTGAAACTGGCAGTGTCGCTTCATTCGGCAGTGGATGACCAGCGTAGAGGGCTGATGCCTATCGCCAAGCGGTACTCGTTGCAGGCTCTGAAAAAAGCTTTGCTGACCTTTGCGAAAAATTCTCCCTTTAAGCTGACTTTTGAGTATATCTTATTGCCCAAGGTCAATATGGACAACGCTTCTGCTAAAGCTCTCATCGCTTATCTTAAAGATTTGCCAGCTAAGATAAACTTTATACCGTACAACAAGGTGGACGGGCTAGAGTTTGCCTCCCCTAGCCAGAGTGAGATTGCTAAGTTCTGTGCAAATTTTAATGATAGTAGATTGACCTATACGATGCGAAACTCTCAAGGTTCTAAAGTGCAAGCTGCTTGTGGTCAACTAGCTAGGAAGAAATCTTAGCTAAAAAAAAGCATCCGCTTTTTCAAGTCAGATGCTTATAAAAAAAATGGCTCTGGAAGAGGGATTCGAACCCCCGACCTAGTGGTTAACAGCCACCCGCTCTACCGCTGAGCTATTCCAGAAACAAATCCATACAAATTTTAGGCGTTGTGGTGTCAAACAAAATAGAAAGTTTTTTTTAGGTTGTATAAGTTAGTTTTTGCAAAAAAAAATTACCACGAAGTTGATGAATAATTGTTCCAATTACCTGTAGACGATAGCTTTAGTTTTTGGAGAAATTTAATGTTTTCCTCTTTCTTTTCGGATATGGCATAGTCCAAGGCGTTGTTGTCTATTTCGTCTAAGTCTTTGAGGTTTGCACCATTGTTTAGCAAAAGTTTGAGCATTGCTACATCAGAATTTTGGGCAGCGTGCATAAGAGGTGTCCTTTGGGCGTGATAGATTTCGTTGTCTGTCATCCGCATATCAATTTCAGATTTAGTTGCATATTTTTGGTTTACATTTGCTCCTTTTTGCAAAAGATAGGCGACAGACTCGTGATTGCTGTACTGTATAGCGTAAAATAGCGGCGTTTTACCAAACAGATTTTTATGATTTATATCTAGGGAGCAAATTTTTTGATTGAGCAGAAACTTTAACATTTCCAGATCTTGAACAGCACAAGAGAGCGGACTCTCGTCAAAAGAGTTTATATCTTCTACTTTTTCCAGTAGTTTTTTTATAATTTGCTTGTTTCCTTTGAGTAAAATTGACGCTTTTAGACACAAGAAGAGCTCTTGATTGTCGTATTTTTTAGCGGTAATTTTTGCCAATATTGCAGCTGTTTTATCTCCAGCTATAATTCTTTGGAGCAAATCAGAAATTTCGCAAAAATCTGAAGAAGGAGAAGACCCGTAAGCTCTATTTTGGATTAAGTACTCTGTGTAAGATGCTAAAAACTCAGCTTCAGCTTTGGTAAAATTTTTATTTATAAAAAAAGAGATAGCTTTTTTCTTACTTTTAGAATTTTCTTTTTTAAACTCTTTGTAGAGGTCAAAAGTGTAACAACTGGTAAAAGCCCAGCGAGTAAAGTAGTCGTTTTTATTTTTTCGCTCCTTGGCTAAAATGTTTTCATTGTTAAGATATTTTAGAAAATATTCGGGTGTATAGTGCAATTGCAAAAAGGTAACTAGGAGATTTCGCCAAACAATGAGAGAGTATGAGTAACCGTCATTAGATTCGCTTCTTATTTTGTTGGCTAGCTCAATCATTTTTTGCATATTTGTTACATCAGTAATGTTGGGATGAGCGTCAAAACTGATTTGATTTGACCCCAAAAGGCTGTAGTAGCTGAATATAAAAGCAGTGTCTGTGAAAATTTCCATCTCTTTTGTTTCAAAATATTCATCAGCGATAGGATCTATGTTAAGTCCCGTCTTATTGTAATAGTGGGTGTTTTTAGTGGTGAAGCGTTCTCTTTGTAGCTCAAAAGGTAAGTTTTTGTTTTTATATTTCCATCTGCCGATAATTCTACTTTCGTTATTGTTCATAAGGTAGCCTTGAAAAGATTCCATATTGTTGTTGGTTTTCAAAAAAATCTTTTTATCTTTTCTTGTGATTTTACCCGTTAGTGTAAGTTTTTTTTTTTGCTTGTTATAATAATAGTACCCTTTGGCATCACCGTCGTCGTTTATATCAATTTCCATAGTTATGGGGTATTTGTAGATATATCCGTAGAAAGTTGATTTTAAGCTCCAAACATTTTGAAACAAAACGAGAAACAGAAATAGATTTATAAAACGCATTTTCATAAAGACCTTCTTCATTTATTTGTCCTAAGTCTAAAAAAATGGTGTTTGTAGTCAAGCAAATTTTGAGCGGAGAGTTTCTTAAATTTTTCTTTTAAAGGTTTGACTTCATTTTAGTAGCTTTTTATTTGTCTTTCAATATTGTGATTGTAGAAATTGAACATTTAAGGAGAAGTAAGAAATGAAGAAATTTATGGGTTTTTTGTTGTTGATTAGTTTGTTTTTAGTGCTTGGTTGCAAAGAGCAAAAAGATGGCTGGAACAAAATTAAGAAAAGCGGTGTAATTGTTGTTGGTCTAGACGATAATTTTCCACCAATGGGCTTTCGTTCTGAGAATGGAAAAATTGTAGGATTTGACATAGATTTGGCAAACGCCGCAGCTGAAAAATTGGGTTTGAAAGCTGAATTTAAGCCAGTGGATTGGGACGGAATAGTGATGTCGCTAAACAAAGGCGATATAGATGTTATTTGGAATGGATTAACGATTACTGAAGAGAGAAAAGAGAAGATAGCTTTTTCGCCAGCTTATATGGCAAATAGACAAATTGTTGTAGTTTCTGCTGGTTCTGCTATAAGTTGTTTAGCAGATTTGGAAGGTAAGGTTGTTGGTTTACAGTTGGGCTCTTCTAGTCAAAAAGCTTTGCAAAACAACGAGGAAGTGAAAAGCTCTATCAAAGAAGAAAGAAAATATTCTAACAATACGGAAGCACTTTTGGATTTGGCTTCTGGCAGGATAGATGCTGTAGTGGTGGATGAGATTGTTGGTCGCTACTACATCGCCAAAAAGCCGGGAGAGTATCATGTGCTAGAGCAAAATCTAGGACAAGAGGAGTATGGCGTGGGGATGAGAAAAGCTGATAAAGAGTTTGTAGAGAAGCTGAGCGACGCTATAGATCAGCTCAAGCAAGATGGTACTGCTGATGAGATTTCGCAAACTTGGTTTGGGGAGTCTGTACTTTTGAAATAATCTGTTTTTTAGTTGACGACCGCCTATTTTGTTTCTGGCTTGTTCAGAAGTGAGTGGGCGGTTTTTTTTTGTTCAAAATTCAAAAACAAGGGAGTCAAGTTGGAATATTTGTTAGAGAGTTTGTTTTATCTGGTCAAAGGATGCGGTGTTACGCTTAGCTTGTACGCCGTTACCATAATGTTTTCTATCCCTTTGGGCATTGTGTTTGCCTTGGGCAAACTTTCCCTAGGTGCGACCCCAGCTAGGGTGATCGGCTTTTACACATGGGTTGTGCGTGGCACTCCGCTGCTTTTGCAACTGTTTTTCGTCTACTTCGGGCTATCTATCTTCGGTATCAGCCTCTCGCCCTTTATGGCAGCTGTAACCACCTATGTGTTCAACTATGCGGCGTACTTTACTGAGATCTACCGTGGAGGCATACAGTCGATAGACAAAGGGCAATATGAAGTGTCCAAAGCTCTGGGGATGAGCTACTGGCAGATGATGGGTAAGGTCATCTTGCCTCAGACAGTTAGGCGGGTGCTGCCTGCCACTTGTAATGAGTCGATCACTTTAGTCAAAGATACAGCTCTAGTGGCGGTAATAGGTATGGGCGACCTTTTGCGTTCCGCCAAGGAGATATTCTCGCGTGATTTTAATATTTTGCCCTTCTTGCTGGCTGCGGCTCTCTATCTGGTGTTTACCTCCGTCATCGTTAATGTATTCGCCAGATTGGAAAAAAAATATTCGGTTTATATTTGAGGAAAGATAAAATTTTGTGGGAAGGTAATTGATGAAAGATAAAATAATCGTAAAAGGTGCTAGTGAGCATAACCTCAAAAATGTTGATCTGACTATTCCCAGAGATGCTCTGGTGGTGTTTACAGGGGTGTCTGGTTCGGGGAAGTCTTCTCTGGCTTTTGATACGCTATATGCCGAGGGGCAAAGGCGATATGTGGAGAGTCTTTCTAGTTATGCTAGACAGTTTTTGGGACAGATGGAGAAGCCCAATGTCGATTACATCGAAGGGTTGTCCCCAGCTATTTCTATAGAGCAAAAGACCGCTTCTAAAAATCCTCGTTCCACAGTGGGCACGATTACGGAGATTTACGATTATTTGCGATTGCTTTTCGCCAGAGTCGGTACGCAACATTGCCACATCTGTGGCAAGCCTGTAGGTAGCCAGTCGGTGGATCAGATATTAGAGCATATCTACAAAAGACCAAAGGAGAGTAAGCTCCAAATCCTTGCGCCGTTGGTGAAAAACAGAAAAGGTACGCATAGTAAAGAGATAGAAGAGGCTAGAAAAGAAGGGTTTGCCCGCATTATGATTAATGGTAAAGTTCGCGATCTTTCCGAAGAGATAGCTTTGGATAAAAAGAGCAAGCATACCATAGATGTGGTGGTTGATCGCCTTGTGCTTAAGCAAGAGATTCGCTCTCGTTTGGCGGACTCTATCGAGACAGCGTTGCGATTGAGTGGCGGATTTTTGAAAGTCGATTACCCAGACACAGCAGAGCAAGAGATGTTGTCCGAAAAAAATTCTTGTCCCGATTGTGGAGTGGGTTTTGACGACTTATCACCGCAATCATTTTCTTTCAATAGTCCCATCGGGATGTGTGAGCATTGCAACGGATTAGGGATTTTGTTCGACTTTGATCCCCAAAAAATTGTACCAGATGAGAATTTGTCTTTATGGGATGGAGCTGTTAAGCCTTGGAAAGAGCTTAGCGAAAAAACAGATAGCTTGGAGTATCAGTTGGTTATGGGCTTGGCAAAAAATCTTGATTTTAGTTTAAAAACTCCTTGGAAAGATTTGCCCAAAAAAGTGAAAGACGCTTTGTTGTATGGGCACGAAACTGCGGTAAATGTTGTCTGGAGCTCCAAACGAGGCGAATACAATTTTGATAGCGGATTTGAGGGGTTAGTGCCCACGCTGGCTCGTCGTTTAAAAAATACGGGTTCATCTTATATGAGGAAATATTATTTGAGTTTTATGGGTGAAGAGATTTGTCCCCATTGTTTGGGTAAAAAGCTCAATCCCAAAAGTTTAGCTGTGTTGGTAGATGGACACAATATTGACCAGATTGTGCGGATGTCGGTTTCTAGGGCGTTGGAATATTTTACTAAATTGCAGTTGGCTGGCGAAGATTTGCAAATTGCCAAGGAGATACTCAAAGAGATTATCAATCGGCTAACTTTTTTGCGAGAAGTTGGCTTGCACTATCTTAATCTTAATCGTTCTGCACCGACTTTATCTGGTGGAGAAGCCCAGCGTATAAGGCTTGCTAGCCAAATAGGCAGTGGACTTGTGGGAGTGATGTACATTCTGGATGAGCCGTCTATTGGATTGCATCAGAGAGATAATCGCTCGCTAATCAGGATGCTCCAGCGACTCAAGGAGCTTGGGAATACCGTTTTGGTGGTGGAACACGATCAAGAGATGATGGAGAGCTGTGATGAGATAGTTGACTTTGGACCTTATGCTGGTTGTCATGGAGGGCAGGTGGTAGCTCAAGGCAACATTCAGCAGATAATGAACAACTCTAACTCGCTTACTGGTCAGTACTTGAACGGGGTGAAGAAGATAGAGGTGCCATCGCGTAAGCGGAAGAAAGGTAGAGAGATGCTAAGGGTGTATGGTGCGGCACAGAACAACCTCAAGGAGATAGATGTGGCGTTTCCTGTGGGTTTGTTCAACTGCGTGACAGGTGTGTCTGGTGGAGGTAAATCTTCGCTGGTCAATCAAATAGTGTACCCTTATCTTGCTAATAAAATCAATCGTAGCAAATATCCGGTGGGTGAACACAAAAGAATAGCTGGTGACAAATATTTTGACAAGGTGATAAATATTGATCAAACCCCGATAGGCAGGACTCCCCGTTCAAACCCAGCTACTTACATAAAGGTATTCGATGAAATCCGCAAGCTGTTTGCCTCGTTGCCTGCCGCCAAATTGCATGGCTTCAATGCTGGCAGGTTCTCGTTCAATGTGAAAGGTGGTCGTTGTGAGGCTTGCGGTGGTAATGGATTGAAACAGATAGAGATGCACTTCTTGCCCGATGTGTTCGTGCCGTGTAGTGTGTGTCATGGTAGGCGTTATAATGAGCAGACTTTGACTGTTAAATACAAGAATTATAACATCGCTGATGTTCTCGATTTGGAGATTTCCAAAGCTTTGGAGCTGTTTGAAAACATTCCCATTATCCGTACGAAATTGCAAACGCTGGTGGATGTTGGACTAGATTATGTCAAGCTGGGGCAATCTTCTACAACTCTTTCTGGTGGCGAAGCCCAAAGGATAAAGCTGGCAAGAGAGCTTTCTAAAATGTCTACGGGCAAGACGCTGTATCTACTGGACGAGCCGACCACTGGACTGCATTTCGACGACATCAACAAGCTTTTGCAGGTGCTCTACCGCTTGGTGGATATGGGCAACACGATTATCGTCATTGAGCACAATCTGGATGTGATCGCAGCTAGCGACTACATCATCGACCTTGGACCCGATGGTGGAGAAGGTGGGGGTCAGGTGGTAGCCATTGGTACGGTGTCGCAGGTCGCAGCGTGCCCGCAGAGCTTTACTGGTCAGTTCTTGGCAGAGCGGATGAAACAAAATAAGGAGGAGAAATGAGAGAAATAGTCAAAGATAAAAACCTCATCGCCTATTGCGGGCTTTACTGTGGGACTTGCAGACGATACCTAAGCGGAAAATGTGTAGGTTGCCACGAATATGCAAAAGCGACTTGGTGTAAATTGCGAACTTGCTGTATTGATAATAATTACTCAACTTGTGCCGATTGTCAAGAGTACACCAATCCAAACGATTGCAAAAAATTCAACAACTGGATTTCTAAAGTTTTTGCACTTCTGTTCAAATCAGACAGAAAAGGTTGCATCGCCAGAATTAAAGAAGTTGGTTTGGATAAATTTGCTCAAGAGATGACAGATTCGGGGAATTATAACCGCCCTGTAAAATGAGCTCTGCCAAGACAAGATGCACTTGGTGCACGGACGATCCGCTTTATATAGATTATCATGATACGCAGTGGGGAGTGCCAGTGCACGATGATAGGCTTCTCTTTGAGTTCTTGATCTTGGAAGGAGCACAAGCTGGGCTCAGCTGGCTGACTATCCTCCGTAAACGAGAGAACTATCGCCGAGCTTTTCATAACTTCGATTTCCGCATAATCGCTGGCTACGGGCAAGCAGACCTAGATCGTTTATTGGCAGACGCAGGGATAGTCCGTAATCGCCGTAAGATAAACTCCGCTGTGCAAAACGCCCAAGCGGCTTTGCAGATTGTGAAAGATTTTGGCAGTTTGGACGCTTACTTTTGGGGCTTTATCGGTGGTAACCCTATCCAGAACGCTTGGGAAACGCAAGAAGATGTGCCTGCCTTAAGTGAGCTTTCGCAAAAGCTTAGTACAGATATGAAGAAGCGAGGTTTCAACTTCGTGGGAGCTACGATTTGCTACGCATTTATGCAAGCCGTGGGCATGGTCAACGACCACACCACAGACTGCTTCAGGTACTCGGAGTTAAGGAATAAGGAGTAACTTTGGAAAAAATAAGGCAAAACCCGATGTATTGGTATCTTTTGATACTGACCATGGCATCCACTGTGGGATTACAAGGCTGGCGAACCCTTTTTAATAACTTTGCTGTGGATGTAGTCGATGTCAACGGTTTGCAAATGGGTATCATCCAGTCGGTGCGAGAGATTCCTGGATTTTTGGCGATGCTAGTCATCTTTGTGCTAGTTCTTGTCAAGGAGCATCACCTCTCAGCTTTGTCCATTGTCCTGCTGGGAGCGGGTATAGTCAGCACAGGGTTTATGCCAACACTTAGCGGACTGCTTATTTCCACCTTGCTTATGAGCTTCGGCTTCCATTACTACGAGACCACCAACCAGTCGCTCATCTTACAAAATTTCGACGAGTATCAGTCTCCCTTGGTTTTGGGCAGTCAACGCAGCATTATATCTTTAGTCTCTATCACCGTTGGGCTTAGCATTTTGGGACTGTCTTATTTCTTATCGTACAAGGTAATGTTTTTCATCTTGGGTGTTTTGGTGATGTTGATAGGTCTTTGGGGATTTTTTTCTGCTCCGAGCGTGAAAGTGAGTAAAATAAAACAAAAGAAATTTGTTTTTCGCAAAAAGTACACTGTCTTTTATCTTTTGACTCTACTCTCGGGAGCTAGACGGCAAATCTTTATGGTTTTTTCAGTATTTTTGTTGATAAAAAAGTTTTCTTTCTCTATCCAAGAGATTACTTTACTTTTTGTCTTTAACAACGCTATCAATTACTTCTTAGCTCCCCTTATCGCCAAATCTATCCGTAAATTTGGAGAACGCCCCATCCTCTTTATAGAATACGGCAGTTTAATCATCATCTTCACCGCTTATGCCTACTGTCCCTACAGGTGGCTTGTGGCGTTGCTCTATATATTGGATCACATCACCTTCAACGGCTCTATGGCAATTCGCACCTATTTTCATAAAATAGCAGCTCCCGAAGATATCGCTTCCAGCACAGCAGTGAGTTTCACCATCAATCACATCGCTGCGGTGATATTGCCCGTGGTCGGTGGTTATTTGTGGCTCATTCATCCTACCTACCCTTTTTTGGGCGGTGTAGTTTTGAGTGCCTTTTCCCTAATAGTAGCAGGATTTGTGACCAAATTCCCACGAAATTGAAAAAGGAGAAAAAATGAATTTAAGAAAAATGACCGCACCCTGCGGATTGCCGTGTTTTGCTTGTGCTGTTTACGAAGGAAACATCAGCCAAGATTTAGCTCAGCAGATTGCAACAGAGGTGGGTGTAAAGCCCGAAGAAGTGCCTTGCTCTGGTTGTAGAAGTGAAAATGGTTGCTGTTTTGAGATGCCTATGACAAATGGAGAGGGTTGCAAAACCAAAAAATGTGTCGCCGAAAAGGGTTTGCACAACTGCTCTGAATGCGATGATTTCCCATGCGAAAACTTGATGCCTGTGGCAGATATGGCGGGCAAAGTCTTGCACAACACCAAACTCTACAATCTTTGCCGCATCAAGCTCCTTGGTCTTGAGACTTGGAGCAAAGAGGCGGCTCTCATCCAAAAAACCTACTTTCAAGGCAAATTCCGCTACGGACAAGCCCCGAAATTAGAAAAGTAATTAAATAAAATAACTAATTAAAAAAGGGAAAAGGCATAGTCAATTTCTAATATGACTAACACGATGTTTATTTTTACATAAAACTTGACAACCCTACTAGTCGTTTTTTTATGAAGCGGAGAGGTTTTGGATGAAAAAAGTATTAAACGACCTGTTCTTGATACAAAATAAAGTCGCACGCTTTGTGCCCAGAAGGTTTAGTCGTTATTTGGCTGTTGACTGGAGCAAGAGGCTGATAGTACTCACAGGAGCCAGAGGCACGGGAAAGACAACTTTTGTCTTGCAACATTATTTGCAAAAATACGGCTCTGTCGACAAGTGTTTGTACTTTTCCGTAGACAACCCTTTGGTGGCAAAAAAAGGAATCTATGAGATAGGCAAAGATTATTTTAGTTTGTATGGCGACACTATTATCATCGACGAAGTCCACAAACAAGCCAGTTGGTCGGTGGACATCAAAGCACTCTACGACTCGTTCCCAGACAAAAAGCTCATAATCTTGGGCAGTTCCAAGTTGAACATCTTGAACCAAAAAGGCGATCTTTCTCGCAGAGCGTTTATCTACAACTTGAAAGGGCTCTCTTTTCGCGAATTTTTGGAATTGAAGTACGAAATTAAAATAAAGCCTTACACGCTGGACAAAATTTTGCAAAATCATATCGAGATTAGCTCCCAAATTTTACAAATAGCTCCAGAGATAAAAAAATACTTTTTGCAGTACAAGCAGTACGGCTTTTACCCGTTCTTTGCCGACCACTCAGACTTGGAGTACCAAAAGGTGCTTTACAATGTGATTGACAAGATAATCTACGAAGACATTCCAACGCTGAAAAATATTAGAGGGTCTGCAAGTTACGAATTTAAAAAGCTCTTGGCGTATCTGGCGATGTCTACCATCCCCACGCTTGTGGTGGCAAGCTTGTGCAACGAGCTTGACATCAGCAAAGAGACGCTCTACGAATATCTGGATTTGATGGCCAGAGCTGAGATTATCAATATCATCAGACGGCAGAAATCGACCGTCCGCTCTTTGCATCATTCCAAGATAATGCTCTCCAACCCCAATTTGTACTACACCATTAGCAGTGAACTCTGGCGACACGCTTCCGATTTAGGCAATATCAGAGAATCTTTCTTCGTTTCGCAACTGGATGGAGAACTCTTTGCATCCAAAATTGTCGACTACACACTGCTAACGGCAGGCGGCGAGCTAGAGATAGAGATTGGTGGACGCAATAAATCTCGCAAGCAAATTAAAGAAATCGAAAATGCGTATGTATTCAAAGACGATATCGAAGTCGGCTTTGCTAATGTCATCCCTTTATTCCTGATAGGATTCTTGTATTGATCGCTTGCTGTGTTAGTGTTTGTGAGTGTTGGCAACATTTTCTTTATTTAAATAAATTTCAGCTTCTCAAACCTTTATCATCCTTGGTTGTCCACCGACAAACAAAAACTCAGCAAAATAGATTGACCCAAAACCAGCGTAAAATACAAACGACACACAATTGAGATTTAGCAAAAAGTTATGAGCAAAGATGCCAGCCTCCAATTGAAAATTTGAAACATTTTAGAAAGTTGAAGGCAAGGTTTTTGTTGTGTTAAAATCCAAACATTTGGATTGACACAAAAAGCTCACAATAAAATATGCATACACAATTGAGATAGATACTTGAAAGAAAAAATTTATAGAAGTGTAGAGTAAACCTAAAAAAGTCAATCAAATTATAATTTATTATGATGGAGAGTTTGATCCTGGCTCAGGATGAACGCTGGCGGCGTGGATTAGGCATGCAAGTCGAACGAGAACGATTACCTTCGGGTGATTTAGTAAAGTGGCGAATGGGTGAGTAACGCGTAGATAACCTACCGTAAAGTGGGGGATAGCTCTGGGAAACCAGAATTAATACCGCATGTGTCTAAGGCTATACTTTAGTCTTAGGCAAAGATGGCCTCTATTTATAAGCTATCGCTTTATGATGGGTCTGCGTACTATTAGCTAGTTGGTAGGGTAAAAGCCTACCAAGGCGATGATAGTTAGGCGGCTTTAACGAGTGGTCGCCCACACTGGGATTGAGATACGGCCCAGACTCCTACGGGAGGCAGCAGTCGAGAATAGTCTACAATGGGGGAAACCCTGATAGTGCGACGCCGCGTGGATGATGAAGTACTTCGGTGCGTAAAGTCCTTTTATAAGTGAAGAATACTCTAAAGTATAAGATATATTAGAGGGAGACATTAGCTTTTGAATAAGCTCCGGCTAACTTCGTGCCAGCAGCCGCGGTAATACGAGGGGAGCAAGCGTTATCCGGATTTACTAGGCGTGAAGAGCAAGCAGGCGAACTTGCCAGTCAGATGTTAAAGGCACCGGCTCAACCGGTGTATGGCATTTGATACTGCAAGTTTAGAGTTATATATGGGAAGGCGGAATTCTTGGTGTAGCGGTGGAATGCGTAGATATCAAGAGGAATACCAGCGGCGAAGGCGGCCTTCTGGGTAATAACTGACGCTCATTTGCGAAGGTGTGGGTAGCAAACGGGATTAGATACCCCGGTAGTCCACACAGTAAACGATTTACACTAGATGTTAGTTGTTGTTAAATACAATTAGTGTCGTAGCTAACGCGTTAAGTGTAACGCCTGGGGAGTACGTTCGCAAGGATGAAACTCAAAGGAATTGACGGGGACCCGCACAAGCGGTGGATCATGTGGTTTAATTCGATGCAACGCGAAGAACCTTACCCAAACTTGACATCCTGGGAATCTCGAGTAATATTGAGAGTGCCCTTCGGGGAATCCAGTGACAGGTGTTGCATGGCTGTCGTCAGCTCGTGTCGTGAGATGTAGGGTTAAGTCCCGTAACGAGCGCAACCCCTTTCCTTAGTTGCCAGCACATAATGGTGGGGACTCTAGGGATACTGCCGGTATTAAACCGGAGGAAGGTGGGGATGACGTCAAGTCATCATGACCCTTATGTTTGGGGCTACACACGTGATACAATGGCTGGTATAATGAGATGCAATACCGCGAGGTGGAGCTAATCTACAAAGCCAGTCTCAGTTCGGATTGGAGTCTGCAACTCGACTCCATGAAGTTGGAATCGCTAGTAATCGCAAGTCAGCATATTGCGGTGAATACGTTCCCGGGTCTTGTACACACCGCCCGTCAAGTCAACCGAATTTGTTGCACCCAAAGAGAGTGAGCTAACTGCTATGCAGAGGCAGCTTTTTAAGGTGTGGCCAGTGAGGGGGACTAAGTCGTAACAAGGTAGCCGTACCGGAAGGTGTGGCTGGATCACCTCCTTTTAAAGGAAAAAAGAACAAAGCGATTGGCTTTGGTTTACTCTACCTATTTTTATTCTAATGGGCTTGTAGCTCAGTTGGTTAGAGCGCACGCCTGATAAGCGTGAGGTCAGAAGTTCAAATCTTCTCAGGCCCACCATTATTATGCCTTTTATGGCATAGTAACTGAGGATTGGCAATTTTTGGCAATCCTTAAAAAAGTGTGTTTACTCTACACCAAATTTGACAACTCCAAATCGCAAAGCGATTTGCTTGGGGGATTAGCTCAGCTGGTAGAGCGTCTGCTTTGCAAGCAGGATGTCAACGGTTCGAATCCGTTATCCTCCACCATTTTTTTCTAAAAAGCATAAAATTGTGCTATTTAGAAAAAAACAAAACGAATAAAAATCGAAATAAGAAAAGTTTTAGATCTTTTGATAAGAAATTTTATAGAAGTGGTGAGATAATTAAAGAGAATCAAAAATTTAAGTAGAAAGGGCATACGGTGAATGCCTTGGCGCAAAGATGGCGAAGAAGGACGTGGTTTGCTGCGATAAGTCTCGGATAGCTGTAAGCAAGCATTGACCCGGGAATTTCCGAATGGGGCAACCCAGTTGAGGTTATACTCAATTATCGAGTACTTGTACTCGAAGCTAACGCGGTGAATTGAAACATCTTAGTAACCGCAGGAAGAGAAAATAATAATGATTTCCCAAGTAGTGGCGAGCGAACGGGAATTAGCCCAAACCAAGCACCTATTATATCTTTATGGATTGCAAAAGTAATCTGTGTGGATAAAATAGGTGCTTGGGGTTGCGGGACTGCGATGTCGGACTGATAGAGGATAGTCGAACCCAGTTGGAAAGCTGGAGCAAAGAAGGTGATACTCCTGTAGACGAAATTCTGTATCTGCCGTAGCAGTATCCCAAGTAGGGCGGGGCACGTGAAACCCTGTCTGAATCTGCCGGGACCATCCGGTAAGGCTAAATACACTTTGCGACCGATAGTGAACTAGTACCGTGAGGGAAAGGTGAAAAGTACCCCGGAAGGGGAGTGAAATAGTATCTGAAACCGTATGTTTATAATCAGTCAGAGTCTGCTAGTCGGACGATGGCGTGCCTTTTGTATAATGAGCTAGCGAGTTAATTTTGTCAGCCAGGTTAAATCATAAAGTGATGGAGCCGAAGCGAAAGCGAGTGTTAATAGCGCGTTTAGTTGGCAGGATTAGACCCGAAACCTGGTGATCTACCCATGGTCAGGTTGAAGTTTGGGTAAAACCAAATGAAGGACCGAACCAACTGATGTTGAAAAATCAGTGGATGAACTGTGGGTAGGGGTGAAAGGCCAATCAAACCAGGCGATATCTGGTTCTCTCCGAAAACTGTTTAGGCAGTGCCTCTTATTAGAATTACGGGGGTAGAGCACTAATTAGGCTAGGGGGCCTACCAGCTTACCGAACCTTAATAAACTCCGAATACCGTAATTTGATGTAAGGGAGACAGTCTGTGGGGGATAAGCTCCATGGGCGAGAGGGAAAGATCCCAGACCGACGATTAAGGTCCCTAAATTTATGCTTAGTGAGAAAGGATGTTTTATTGCACAGACAGCCAGGATGTTAGCTTAGAAGCAGCTATCATTTAAAGAGTGCGTAATAGCTCACTGGTTAAGTGGTAATGCACCGAAGATGATCGGGACTAATAAGCATAATACCGAAATCGCGGGATGACATCTATTTAATAGGTGTTGTCGGTAGGAGAGCATTGTAGTCGGCGCTGAAGGTGTCTTGTGAGAGATGCTGGAGCGGCTACAAGAGATAATGCTAGCATGAGTAGCGATAATGCGGATGAGAAGTCCGCACACCGAAAACCCAAGGTTTCCTGAGTAAAGAAAATCTGCTCAGGGTTAGTCGGCCCCTAAGGCGAGTCTGGTTTCCAGGGTAGCTGATGGGAATCTGGTTAATATTCCAGAACCTGTTATGATGAGTGATGGAGTGACGCAGTGTTGCAGTGGAGACATCGATTGAAAGTGATGTTGAATGTGTGTAGGAAGTAAGGCCAGTAAATCTACCTTACAATATTCCGAGGCACGGGACGAGGGCTCTAAGCCCGTAAAGTCCACCTATAGTGCTGCCAAGAAATAGCTTCTAAGCGTTTAAAGTCATAGCAGACCGTACCCCAAACCGACTCAGGTGGGTGAGGAGAGTATCCTAAGGTGTTCGAGAGAATTCTGGTTAAGGAACTCGGCAAATTGACCCCGTAACTTCGGGAGAAGGGGTGCCGGGGGAAGTGATTACCCTAGCGGTATGAGCAAGCCCCCGGCCGCAGTGAAAAGATTCAAGCGACTGTTTATCAAAAACACAGGTCTATGCAAACTTGCAAAAGAAAGTATATAGACTGACACCTGCCCGGTGCCGGAAGGTTAAGTGAGGGAGTGCAAGCCCCTGAGTGAAGCCCCGGTAAACGGCGGCCGTAACTATAACGGTCCTAAGGTAGCGAAATTCCTTGTCGGGTAAGTTCCGACCTGCACGAATGGTGTAACGACTTGAATACTGTCTCAACCAGGATCTCGGTGAAATTGTAGTGGCGGTGAAGATGCCGCCTACCCGCGAACGGACGGAAAGACCCCGTGAACCTTTACTATAGCTTGACATTGTGATTTGATGAGGTATGTGTAGGATAGGTGGGAGACTTTGAAGCGTGGACGCTAGTCTGCGTGGAGTCAACCTTGAAATACCACCCTTATGTTGTTGAATCACTAACGCTAGTAGTTACCCTACTAGCAGACATTGTCTGGTGGGTAGTTTGACTGGGGCGGTCGCCTCCTAAATAGTAACGGAGGCTTACAAAGGTTCCCTCAGATTGGTCGGCAATCAATCGAAGAGCATAAAGGTATAAGGGAGCTTAACTGCGAGACTGACGGGTCGAGCAGATGCGAAAGCAGGTCTTAGTGATCCGGCGGCTCTGTATGGAAGGGCCGTTGCTCAAAGGATAAAAGGTACTCCGGGGATAACAGGCTGATACCGCCTAAGAGTTCATATCGACGGCGGTGTTTGGCACCTCGATGTCGGCTCAACTCATCCTGGGGCTGAAGAAGGTCCCAAGGGTTTGGCTGTTCGCCAATTAAAGAGTTACGCGAGCTGGGTTCAGAACGTCGTGAGACAGTTCGGTCCCTATCCTTCGTGGGAGCAGGAAATTTGAGAGGATTTGCATCTAGTACGAGAGGACCGGTGTGAACAAACCTCTGGTGTATCGGTTGTGGCGTCAGCTGCATTGCCGAGTAGCTAAGTTTGGAATGGATAACCGCTGAAAGCATCTAAGTGGGAAGCCAACCTCAAAATAGATTTCCCTATGAGAACCGCGGGAGACTACCGCGTTGATAGGTCACAGGTGTAAGAGTAGTAATGCTCTCAGCCGAGTGATACTAATTGTTCCATTGACTTAATTTTATTTTCTTTAATATCTCACCAACTTTTACTATAACAATAGTTTAGCCAAAGTTAAACTTCGTAAAAGTGCTTATTTTTTGGGAAACAAACTCTGAAGCTGTGTCATAGGACACTGCGAAGGGTGAAGTTTCAAAAAAATAAGTGCTAACTACGAGGCTTAAAACTTTAGCAACTTTACGAAGTTTAAAGCTCTTTGTTATGGTGGCTATAGCGACAAGGCAACACCTGTTCCCATTCCGAACACAGCAGTTAAGCTTGTCTGCGCCGATGGTACTGCACGGGCAACTGTGTGGGAGAGTAGGTCGCCGCCATAACCAAGAGCTTTTTTTATGTTCAAAAATTTCAAGGGAGAAGTTCTAGGAGAGTAGTCTTCTTTCACACTATCTCTACGCCTTCGCAGTGTACACTACACAGCTTCGCTCGAGATAGAGCGAAAGAAGGCTATTTTTTAACATAAACCCATCCTGCCCCAATCTCATTAGTTTAGAATAGCCGTCTGCAATTTTTGTGGGTGGCTTTTTTAGTTGACAGGAAACAGGAATAGCTATTGCGTGTAAAGAGACAAAGAAGTTAATGAATAAAAGAAAAGATAGCAAATGTGTTTGGTTGTTACCCCATTTTGGGAACATATACTAAATGCGTCTACACATAGTTGTTAGACGAATTAAATTTAACTCTCCGCATCCGTTTTTCTCTAACGGATTGTTTAGCAATGAGATAATTGGTTCAAAGATTTTTACTTTACGATTCTAATAATGAGTAAAAAGTCTCTTCTATCAAATTTTGAAAATAGTTGTTAATTTTAAGAAGTAATTTTCAAAATTTATCTTCATCGATTCCGTTAGGGATTATGATTGGTTTTTTTAAAAAGTAGGTAAAAATGGCAACACGCAATAAAAAATATAGGGTGGAAAGGGGTAAATTTGAACAACATAACATTTAATAAACGGCGTGATAACTTGATAGAGGGCTGTTTAGAATTTCCTTGTGTTTTTTATTGTTACAGTTATACAAGATGACAAAATTATTAACAGTTGGTATCATTGGGAAATCATTAAAAGAAAATGAAAAACGAGTAGCAATTCATCCTGAACATATAAAACGGATTCCTCTGAGGTTTAGGAAAAATATTACATTTGAATCAGGATATGGGTTAAGATTTGGAATAAAAGATAGCACAATCGCCAAACTTACATCAGGAATAAGTGCCTCCCGAGAAGAGATAATGAAAGATTTTGATTGTGTGATTATGCCGAAACCTCTCCCAGAAGATTTGACTGAAGTACATGAAGGGGCAATCGTTTGGGGTTGGCCACATTGTGTGCAACAACGAAAAATTACGCAAGTATCCATCGAAAGAAAATTGACGATTATAGCTTGGGAAGAGATGTATAAATGGAGTGAAGCTGGTGATAAGAACATGCATATTTTTTACAAGAATAATGAAATTGCAGGCTATGCTGGTGTAAGCCATGCTTTAAACCTTATAGGTGTTATAGGAAATTATGGAAAAGCACGAAAAGCGGTGATATTTAGCTTTGGTTCTGTGAGTCGGGGAGCTGTTTATGCCTTGCAGAGTCAAGGGGCAACGGACATTGTAATATACACCTGTCGAAAGCCAACAGATGTAGGTGTTCAATTGCCCACCGTAATATTTAAACAAATGATTACTGGCGATTCAGGTAACTTATTATCAGTTGAATCTGACGGTAGCACTCGCCCATTTTCAGAAGTATTATCAGATGTGCAAATAATTGTTAATGGTACTCTTCAAGATATTGAGCATCCATTAATGTTTGTGCCTGAACAGGACGCAGATAAGTTGATGAAAGGCACTCTTATTATCGATATAAGCTGTGACGAGGGAATGGGATTTTGGTGTGCCAAACCCACAACATTTGAACATCCGATGAACAAAGTTGATGGTAAGTTTTATTACTCAGTCGATCACAGCCCAAGTTACTATTGGGATTCTGCTTCATGGGATATTTCGGAAGCTTTATTGCCCTTTATTCCGATTGTTATGCGGGGACAAGAAGCTTGGGGGGAAGATAAGACTATATCAAGAGCAATAGAAATAAAGAATGGAATAATTCAAAATCAAAAAATTATTTCTTTTCAAAAACGCAACCAAGAGTATCCATATAAATTTCTTTAATTGATTTTATTTGAGAAATTATATTGTAAAATATGCGATGTATTTAATTGTCGAGATAGGAGCAAATTTTAAGGGAGTAACTCGTAGGTTGTTTGTTTGGGAAAACTCTCTGATTTTGGCAGTTTTAACATAAAAAAAGATAAATAATTAAAATAGTATAACAGATAACACAAAGAGACAAGGAGAAACTCCTTGTTTTCTAGGATGTTATCAAAAAACAAAGCAACGGTTTGATAGAAAATAGTTTTGGATCGCCAAATTTTTTCATGCTTATCTGTTGTAACAAAAAGGAAAAAAATGAAATTTGAAGATCTAAAATTAATTCCTCCCATTCTCAAAGCTTTGAGTGAGGAAAACTACGAAAAACCGACGGACATACAAGCCAAAGCCATACCACTTGCATTGGACAAAAAGGATGTGCTAGGTAGTGCTCAGACGGGTACTGGCAAGACGGCAGCTTTCGCAATTCCAATCATCCAGCACTTGGCGACAAGACAACAGACTTCTAGGGGGAAGCGAAAGATTTCCGCTCTGATAATTACCCCGACACGCGAGCTGGCTATTCAGATTGGAGAGAGCTTTTCGACCTACGGCAGACACACCAGCATTAAGAACACTGTGATTTTCGGGGGAGTGCCTCAAGGATCACAGACCAGAGCTTTGCAGCAGGGAGTAGAGGTGTTAGTCGCCACTCCGGGCAGACTTTTAGACTTGATGGAGCAGGGTTATATCTCCTTGGCAGATGTGAAATATTTTGTCCTTGATGAGGCAGACCGTATGTTGGATATGGGCTTTATCCATGACATCAAGAAAATAATCGCCAAGCTACCCAAGAAAAGGCAGACCTTGTTTTTTTCGGCAACAATGCCACCGACAATCGTCAAGCTCTCTCATCAACTGTTGATTAACCCGCAAAAGGTGGCAGTCGACCCTGTCTCTTCGACAGCGGAAACCGTCCAGCAATATCTGTACACCACCAATCGCGACACAAAAAAGGTGCTGCTTTGTCATATCTTAGGAAATCCCAAAATAGAGCAGGTGTTGCTTTTTTCCAGAACGAAACACGGGGCAGATCGTATCGTGCGGAACCTTCACAAAGATAAAATTGCTTGTAATGCTATCCATGGAGACAAGTCCCAAAACCAAAGGCAGAAAGCGTTGAAAGATTTCAAGGCAGGTACTATCAGGGTGTTAGTGGCAACAGATATTGCTGCTCGGGGTATAGATATAGACAAACTGGGTTATGTGATAAACTACGATATTCCTAATGAGCCAGAGACCTATGTGCATCGCATCGGTCGTTGTGGCAGAGCGGGAGAAGAGGGTGTCGCTATCTCTATTTGTGAGCCAGAGGAGAACGCTTACATCAAAGATATTGAAAAATTGACTAAGCAAAAAATAGAGATAGTTAGCGATAATCCTTATCCGCAGACAGATAAGGCAATGAATAGTGCCGAGAAAAAAGAGTGGGAAAAAGAGAAGCAAAGAAGAAAGCAAGAGTTTTTCGCCAACCGAAACAAAAAAAGAGGCTCGCAAAACCCAAGTTTTCGTAGAAAAAGTAAATAAGGGTGGATACTTTTATTGTGTAGTGCCTAAAGGAAGCTGACAATTGGAAACTCCACACTAAAAGTATCCACCCCAAGTTAGTGATTTGTAATTGGCTGGTTTATGATAAAATGGAAAAGTTAATTAGAAAAATGGAGAAATAGTCTGTAAAAAAAATGGTCAAATCAGCCGTGAGAGCTGTAATTTGACCATTATGAATAAATATATAGACAATTTGAAAATTATGAGTAGAAAAGACAAGAAATTTTATCGGAAAAATTTGGTGAAATTTGCAAATGAAACATCTATTTCCGCTGCAGCTAGAGAATTTGAGACCACTAGAAAAACTGTGCGAAAGTGGGTCAAAGCCTATAAAGAAAAGGGCGAGGATGGTCTGGTTAATAAATCTCGAAAAAAGCAAAATTTCCCAAATCGCTTAAAATCTGAGATAATAGAGGAAATAGTAGTTTGTCGCAAAAAGGCAAAAAATCGCTGGGGAGCTAGGCGAATTATTGACCATTTGCAGTTAAATTGTTCAGCTTCGACTGTTCATAAAAAGCTCTGTGATGCTGGTTTGGTAAAGAAAAAGAAACGGAAATATCAGCAACGCAAAGATTTAAGTGAAATGCGAGCTAGGGCAAAACCTTTTGAAAAAATCCAAGTGGATATTAAGTATTTGACCGATATGCCAGAATTGTTTGAGGGGATTAAGTACAAAAATTATCCTCGCTATCAAATCACTGCTAGAGACTACAAAACTGGTATGCAATTCATCGGTTATTGCTATGAGAAAACAGCCGTAAATGCAGGGATTTATATCGATTTTTTGTCTAAAAGATTAAAGAGTTGTGGTGTTGATCTTTCCAAAGTTACTTTTCAAACCGACAATGGCTCAGAGTTTGTGAGTCCCAAGAAAAAGGGTTTGAGCTTTTTTCAAAAAAGTGTGCAAATAAATGGTGCTAATCATTCGCTTATCCCCAAAGGTTCGCCCACTTTTAATTCTGATGTTGAAAGTGCTCATCGGCTGGTAGAGGACGAGTTTTATCTGATTGATGAATTTGATGATTGCAACGACTTTGTGCGTAAAGCACACAGTTATACGCTGTATTTTAATCATTTTAGAGGAAACAGAGGGCGAAAAGGTAAGACTCCGAAGCAAATTTTGCGGGAAAATTCTAGGAAACCTAATTTTAATGTTTTGAACATTAGCCCAATAATCACAGATTGTTATTTAAAAGATATAGAAAAAATAAATAAGGGTGGATACTTTTACTGTGTACCGCCCAAAGGAAGCTGACAATTGTATTGACAAATCTATTGCTGATGACAACTGTGGACAAAATATAGAATTAGGAGATGTTATGAAAAATAAATTACTACTATTTTTGCTTGTGGCAGTGGTAGCTGGATGTTCATCTGGACCGATGAGACAACTTTATGGACCTTATGAGACCCCTGTTTTTTCTGCCATTGGCAGAGAGTTAGCTGACGATGGCTCGCAAGAGATACTCTACAAAGAGTGGACACCGATGTACGAAAACGGTAAGCTTTTGTCTTACGGTGTGTTTTTCATCACAGATAAAGGTGTTTATATGGGTCTGTGGGACAAAAAAAATTACCGATATAGCTTGATTTATAAAGCTCCAATAGGCTATATTACTTCTCTTACCGAAGACACCCTTAAGAAAGGAGAGGTGGAAAAAGTGCTTGTTATCAAAGACAAGTTTGGTATTGAGACCAGTTTTGGCGTAAAAGGCAGAAGAGCTATCAGAGCTATCCTTGAGACTTTAATGGAAAAATTATCAGAAGAAGGTCAAGAGGAAGAAGAGTAAGCAGTAAATCTTTAAAAAGCCAGCAGTAAATTTCAAAATCCTGCTGGTTTTTTTATTTGTAAATTAAAATTGCCACGCTCCCTGCACTGCTACAAACCATCCATCATCCAAATTTTTGTAGGTGGTCTCTTCTCTTTCGTACACCTCTCTGCCGTCGAATGTGCACCCTGTGGAAACTTTTAAGAAAGATAAATCTAGCTCTGCAAACACAGAACGATATTGGATTTCTAGAGTTTCGTTTTCTTGGCAATCTTCATTCTCTCGCTTGGCGAGATTAAAAGATCCATAGTTGTCATTTTTTAAGCCGATTGCTATTCCTGCGAAGTCTCCCAGTTTGTCGGAAGCAGAAAAAAAGCGGTATTGTAGTTTGCTTTCGAAGAGTAAATCTCGCTCGTCTCGTAGCTGGTCAAAACGCCCTTCAAAAGTTGCTCGCCAGCGATTTGCTGGAAAGAGGATGATGTCAAGATTGGGAGAGGTAATAAACTCAAATTTTGTTCCAAGATATTTATTATGGGTTTTAATTTTGAGCAAAGGCACAGGAAGAATCGGCCAAGTTTTTCCGCCAGAATACTCTATTCCGAAGTCGCTAAAGGCGACGCCACCACCAAACACGAGGGAAAGTTGCTCTTTGTCTAAGAGTTTGTACCCGTATACTAGTGCACTCTGAAATGTTTGTAATTCTAGGCTTTCGGGACTATCTGTGCTAGATTTGAAAATAAACAAAAGTTGAGAGTTGTCTTTTTGTATTTCGCTGAAAATATCTATATTTTGATAAGAGTCAGGGAAATTGAACAAGAGGGCATCGTGAAATCTATAAAAGGTGGTAATTCCTACGAAAAAGAAATTTTCTCTTTCGATTACTAGACCAGCACTTTTGCTGTCGATACTTTGCTCGCTGCTAGCAAAGTGCTCGTATTGAGCCAAGGGTATGTAGTTGGTTCTTTTTTCTGTGGCATTAAGATAAATGGCTATTCCCAAAAAAAGTACAACAATTTTTTTTTTAATCTTCATTATTTTGTACCTCTTTGAGTAATTTTTTGTAAATTTTTTTCATTTCGTTGGCTAAAATCATCGTGGCTATTTTTTCTAATTTCATATTCAAAATCTTTGCCAAAGCGAATACAAACCCATCTATTGTATCTTCTAACATTTTTTCCTGCTTAGAAGTTTCATTTTGGAAGATAATTTGTTTTAAGCGTTCATTAGTTCCGATGTCTAGATTAAAAATCAAATTAGCTACTGTCTGTGCAGAACAAGGGAACGAACACTCTTTGTTCTCTTTGCCCTCAGCCAGCAGAACGCTAAAAATTTCCGTGTAAATTTTTTGGCTGTATTTTTCTAAAAGCTGATTGAGAATGGCGTTTTCAGTGGAGAAAGTCCCTGATTTTTTAGGTTTGGCAAAAGTGGTAGCAGATGTATTTATTTGCTCAGAACGAGCAAAACTCATTATCTGGGAAATTTTTTCGTACATTGTGAGATTTTTCTTTTGGGTGATGGGAAGAAATTTATCTTTTAGAGCTTGGTAATAGTTAACGCAGATTTTTTCTAGCACCTGCTCTTTTGATGAAAAATGGTGGTACAAAGCCCCTTTGGACAAGCTACACTCTTTGGCAATTTGGGAAATGGATGTGTTTTCATATCCTTGCTCATAAAAAAGTTTTTCCGAAATTTTTAAAATTGTAGCGACGGTTTCCGCTTTTTTTGTTTTTCTAGTAATCATAAAACCACAAAAAGATTGACTGACCGTCGGTCAATACTTTTGATAATCTTTTCATGGAAAATCCGAAGCAAATTTTGCAAGAGAACCTCAGAAAATCAAATTGTATTGTTTTGGATCTCAATCCTACAATCGTGAATTATTAGTTGAAAGATATAGATAAAATAAATAAGGGTGGATACTTTTACTGTGTACCGCCCACAAAAAATATTTTATGGAAACTCCACACTAAAAGTATCCACCCCAAGTTAGTGATTTGTAATTGGCTGGTTTATGATAAAATGGAAAAGTTAATTAGAAAAATGGAGAAATAGTCTGTAAAAAAAATGGTCAAATCAGCCGTGAGAGCTGTAATTTGACCATTATGAATAAATATATAGACAATTTGAAAATTATGAGTAGAAAAGACAAGAAATTTTATCGGAAAAATTTGGTGAAATTTGCAAATGAAACATCTATTTCCGCTGCAGCTAGAGAATTTGAGACCACTAGAAAAACTGTGCGAAAGTGGGTCAAAGCCTATAAAGAAAAGGGCGAGGATGGTCTGGTTAATAAATCTCGAAAAAAGCAAAATTTCCCAAATCGCTTAAAATCTGAGATAATAGAGGAAATAGTAGTTTGTCGCAAAAAGGCAAAAAATCGCTGGGGAGCTAGGCGAATTATTGACCATTTGCAGTTAAATTGTTTAGCTTCGACTGTTCATAAAAAGCTCTGTGATGCTGGTTTGGTAAAGAAAAAGAAACGGAAATATCAGCAACGCAAAGATTTAAGTGAAATGCGAGCTAGGGCAAAACCTTTTGAAAAAATCCAAGTGGATATTAAGTATTTGACCGATATGCCAGAATTGTTTGAGGGGATTAAGTACAAAAATTATCCTCGCTATCAAATCACTGCTAGAGACTACAAAACTGGTATGCAATTCATCGGTTATTGCTATGAGAAAACAGCCGTAAATGCAGGGATTTATATCGATTTTTTGTCTAAAAGATTAAAGAGTTGTGGTGTTGATCTTTCCAAAGTTACTTTTCAAACCGACAATGGCTCAGAGTTTGTGAGTCCCAAGAAAAAGGGTTTGAGCTTTTTTCAAAAAAGTGTGCAAATAAATGGTGCTAATCATTCGCTTATCCCCAAAGGTTCGCCCACTTTTAATTCTGATGTTGAAAGTGCTCATCGGCTGGTAGAGGACGAGTTTTATCTGATTGATGAATTTGATGATTGCAACGATTTTGTGCGTAAAGCACACAGTTATACGCTGTATTTTAATCATTTTAGAGGAAACAGAGGGCGAAAAGGTAAGACTCCGAAGCAAATTTTGCGGGAAAATTCTAGGAAACCTAATTTTAATGTTTTGAACATTAGCCCAATAATCACAGATTGTTATTTAAAAGATATAGAAAAAATAAATAAGGGTGGATACTTTTACTGTGTACCGCCCAACAAAAAATATTTTAATTGTTGACAGAATTTTTATCTTTTATATTCTCAGGGAATAAAATATAGGTTTCTGAAGTTTCTTGGTCGTAGAGATCGATTTTATAGATTCGGTCTTCGATTATTAAACCGTTTAGGGCATAGCTGGAAACGGCTATACCTCCCGATATTTGGAAAGGAAACTAAAAAAATGGGAGGAATTTATGGCTAAACGAAAAGTGTTGCTTCTGCAACCAGAGAAATGTGTTGATTGTCGTAGCTGTCAGTTGGCGTGTTCATTGTCTAACGAGGGTGTTTTCTCGCCTTCAAAATCTTGTATTTCTGTTTTGGCTTCGGATTTGAAGTTTTCTGTGCCACTTACTTGTTTGCAGTGTCAGGAGCCTGCTTGTGCTATGGTTTGCACGACGGGAGCTTTGTTCACCAATCCAGATACAGGCAGAGTCGATTATGACAAGAGTAAATGTATCGGATGTAGACTTTGTGTGGCAGCTTGTCCGTTTGGCAATATCTCTTACGCTACAGACGCTCAGAAAGTGTTAAAGTGCAACACCTGCGAAGGAGATCCAGAATGTGCTAAGGTTTGCCCTTCGGGAGCTATCTCTTGGTTAGATGAAGATTTAGAGACAGTGGCTCGTAAAAAGTTGATCTCTGAGAAGTTTATGAAAGCTTTTGGCATGGAGGTGTAATATGTATGCATGGACTGGAAAAGTTTTAAGAGTAAATTTGAGTAATGGCACAATTGAAGTCGAAAAACTAAATTATCAATTTGCCAAAGATTACTTGGGTGGAAGAGGTTTAGGGGTGAGATATTTTGTTAATGAGGTCTCTCCAAAGGTGGATGCTCTTTCTCCTGATAATAAACTTATTTTTGCTACAGGACCGATGACTGGCTGTCTGGGGGCTTCTACGGGAAGATATGAAGTGGTTACCAAGTCTCCGCTAACTGGGACAATTGCGGGGTCTAATTCGGGGGGTCATTTTGGACCAGAACTGAAGTATGCTGGATATGATATGGTAATCTTGGAAGGCAAATCTGCTAAGCCGGTTTATTTGAGTATAGATGATGATGTGGTAGAGCTTCGCTCTGCCAAGGAACTATGGGGGGTGAGTGTTCCAGAGGCTACCGATGCGATAGTTGCTAGTACCTCTCCTAGAGCAAGAGTGAGTTGCATAGGACCTGCTGGAGAGAACCTAGCACTTTTATCGTGCATAATGAACGACAAAGATAGAGCCGCTGGCAGGACAGGTGTGGGAGCTGTGATGGGCTCGAAGAACCTCAAAGCTGTTGCTGTGGTCGGATCTGGTGCTTTGGTGCCTGCTGATGCCCAAAAGGCGAAAGAGGTCGCTCTGGATGCTGTGGCGAAGCTGAAAGCTCACCCAGTGGGAGGAACTGGTTTGCCTACCTATGGTACGAATGTTCTGGTGAATATTATCAACGAATCTGGTGGTTTCCCCACTTGCAACTTTAGAGATGGTCAGTTCGCTACGGCGAACAAGATTGGTGGAGAGTCGTTGGCAGATAACCAACTGGTGAAGAACAAGTCTTGCTTTGGTTGTCCCATCTCTTGTGGGCGAGTAACGAAAGTAACTGCTGAGAAGTACGCTGGATACGGTGAAGGACCTGAATATGAGTCAGCGTGGTCTTTTGGTGGAGAGTGCGGTGTAGATAACCTTGATGCAGTGATAAAAGCCAACTTCATCTGCAATGAGCAAGGATTGGACACCATCTCTACTGGTTCGACCATAGGTTGCCTCATGGAGATGTATGAGGATGGTCTGGTCAAGAAGGAGGATGTGGGGTTTGAAATTGGGTTTGGTGACCCAGAAGCTGTGGTGAAGCTCGCAGAGATGACTGCGAGGAATGAAGGCATCGGTAAGTTGATTGCTCAAGGCTCTTATCGCTTGGCAGAACATTTTGGCGATGCTAGCTACTCTATGAGTGTGAAAAAACTAGAAATGCCTGCTTACGACCCTAGAGCTATCCAAGGCATCGGTTTGAACTATGCAACTTCTAACAATGGAGCTGCTCATGTTCGCGGATACACTATCTCGCCAGAAGTACTAGGTGTGCCAGAGAAGATAGACCAGTTCGCCACCGAGGGTAAGGAGATTTGGGTCAAAGGCTTCCAAGATTTGACAGCCGCCATAGATTCGGCAGGAGTTTGCTTGTTCACGACTTTCGGACTCGGTGCTCCAGAGATAGCTGCTCAGTTGCAAGCTAACACAGGAGAAGATTATACAGCCGACAACATCGTGTCTATCGGAGAGAGAATTAACAACTTGGAAAGGCTCTTTAATTTTAAAGCTGGATTGTCTGCTACCGATGATAACTTGCCAGAGCGTATGTACTCTTTACCTATCAAAAGTGGTCCTGCCAAAGGTATGACTAGTAAAGTCAAGCAGATGCTTCCTGCTTATTATAAGCTTAGAGGTTGGAGTAATGATGGCGTTCCTACTCAGGCGAAGTTAAAAGAGTTGGAATTGGATAAAGTAAAATTTATTTAGGTGATGGAAAAAAGAAGCTCTGCAATCTTTATTGGGTTGCAGGGCTCTTATTTTCTAAAGGATTTTGGCATGAAAGAAATTTTGAATAAATACAAGGACGCCTCCGATGTGATTGCTGTTTTGCAAGATGTTCAGGCGAAGTTTGGATATCTGTCTCAAGAAAATTTACGCAAGATTAGTAAGCATTTTTCTGTGTCGTACGCTTATTTGCATTCTATTGTTTCCTTTTACAAATCTTTTTCTTTGGTAAAGAAAGGGAAGTTAGTGATAAAAGTTTGCGATGGTACAGCTTGTCATATAAAAGGGTCGGCTAAAATTTTGGACGAGTTATATAGGTTGATCGGTTTGCGAGAGGGGGAGACGACTGAAGATGGAATTTTTACCTTGGAGACGGTGGCTTGCCTTGGGGTGTGTGCTATTGCTCCAGTTATTTTGATTAACGAAGATTACTATGGGAATTTGCAAGTAGGGCAAATAGCAGATATTCTCCAAAAATATAAAAAGCAGAGGTCTTAAAATAATGAAGACGATTTATGTTTGTTACGGAACTGGTTGTAAAGCTGGAGGTGGTGGTGCGATTGCAAAGAGGTTTGCAGATTTGTGTCTTGATCTGGATGTGCATATAAAAAGAACTGGTTGCCACGGGCTGTGTCAAGAGGGACCATTAGTACATATTTCACCTCTGGAGGTTACTTACACGAAAGTGAAGGTGGAAGATGTCCCCGAGATAATCAAGAAGAGCATCGAGTCGAATGAACTAGTAGAAAGATTGCTCTATTTCAATTTTAAACAGAAGAAAAGGGTTAGTTCTAAGAGCGATTGGACTTTTTGTAGTAAACAAAAAAGGGTCGTTTTGAAAAATGTAGGAGAGCTAGACCCTTGTAAGATAGAAGATTATTTGGCAAAAGATGGATACAAGTCTTTAGCTAAAGCGATTAAAATGGGAAGCGAGAAAGTTTTAGCGGAAGCGAATATTTCTGGATTACGCGGAAGAGGTGGTGGTGGTTTTTTGACAGGGCAGAAATGGAAATCTGTGTCTCAAGCCAGTGGAAAGGTGAAGTATGTTTTGTGTAATGGCGACGAGGGAGACCCAGGAGCTTTTATGGACAGAAGCATAATGGAAGGTAATCCTCATCTTGTTCTGGAAGGAATGATTATTGCCGCTTTTGCTGTGGGTGCTAGTAAGGGTTATATTTATGTTCGTGATGAGTATCCTATGGCAGTCAAAAATCTGCAGATTGCTATAGATGCTGCCACCAAATTAGGTTATTTGGGAGAAAATATAATTAATAGTGGCTTTAATCTGGAGATTAAGATTAAGCGTGGTGCAGGAGCTTTCGTTTGTGGAGAATCTTCAGCTCTTATGCGTTCCATAGAGGGTAAAGTGGGAAGACCGAACGAAAAGTATGTACACGCGACAGAGAAGGGTTTGTTTGGGTATCCGACTCTTTTGAATAATGTAGAGAGTTATGCTAACATACCAACCATTATTGGTGATGGTGGCAAGGAATTTAGTGTTACAGGCACCGAAAATTCTAGCGGGACAAAAGTTTTCTCTCTGGTGGGTAAGGTGGTGAATACTGGACTCATAGAGGTAGAGATGGGTATTACTTTGCGTGAGGTTATTTTTGATATCGGTGGAGGGATAAAAAATGGAAGAAAATTCAAAGCCGTGCAAACTGGGGGACCTTCTGGTGGTTGTTTGACACAAGATCATTTGGATGAGAAGATAGATTTTGACACTCTTTTGAAACATGGATCTATGATGGGTTCTGGCGGAATGATTATAATGGACGAATTTGATTGTATGGTGGAGGTTGCTCGTTATTTTACTGGATTTCTTATCGATGAGTCTTGTGGAAGGTGTACTCCATGTCGCGATGGCTTGGTAGAAGTTTATGATATTTTAGACAGGATTACCAAAGGGAAAGGGAAGATGGAAGATTTGGACACCTTGGAAGAGTTGGGCGAGTATCTCAAATCTTCTGCTTTGTGCGGATTGGGGAAATCGGCGGCTAATCCTTTCTTGTCAACTTTGCGGTATTTTAGGGATGAGTATGTAGAACATATCGTGCAAAAGCGTTGCAGAGCGGGAGTTTGTAAAGATTTGACTACTTTTGTAATAGAAGAGGAAAGTTGTAAAAGTTGCGGGTTATGTGCCAAGGCGTGTTCTTTTGAGGCAGTAGAGGTAAAGGGCAAAAAGTATTCTATCGACCAGACTCGCTGTGTACGCTGTAGAGCTTGTCTAGAGGCTTGCAAATTTGGTGCTATAAAAATAGAAGGGAAGTAATCATGAAAATTTTTATCAATGATAAGGAGTGTTTGGCTGTCGAGGGGCAATCTTTGCTAGAGGTTGCTTTGGGGAACGGGTTTTTTATTCCTTCATTGTGCTTTAACAAAGAGCTTGGGCAGCTGGCTGGTTGCCGACTGTGTGTGGCAGAGTTAAAAGGTAAGGGTTGGAGCAAGTTGGTGGCTTCGTGTGAGTTCCCAGTAAAAGATGGTCAGGTTTTCTATTTAGATACGCAAAAGGTGGTAAAATCTCGTAAGACTTCAGCTAGCCTTTTATTGGCAAGAGCTCCTGAGAGTAAAGAAATTTTGGAAAAGTTGCTCAAAGAAGAGGTAGAATCAAGGTTTGCTCCTCGTAGTACCCATCTCAAAAACTGTTTGCTCTGCGGAAGATGTTACAGAACTTGCCAAAAGCAAGGCACAGGAGCTATTTCAATAGTTGGTAGAGGAGCAGAGCAAAGCATAGAGACACCCTATGTGGTGCAAAACGAAGATTGCATCGCTTGTCTTGCGTGTGCTCAAGCGTGTCCTACTGGAGCTATCGAAGTTTTTCGCAGTAAGAACCAAGTTGGCATTTGGCACAAGACACACGATTTGGTAGCTTGTCCTGTTTGTGGAGTTAAGCATATTACCCAAAAGGCATTAGATTTTCTGAGTAAAAAGAGCAATATTCCAGTCCAAGAGTTGGCTTTGTGTCCTAGTTGCAGAAATAAAAAAACTTCTAAAGCTCTTTTGAAGGGGTTTTCTCAATGAGTGTAACTCTCAAGCTTTTTGCTTATTTCCGCGATAATCGAGGAGAGAAGCTTACTTTTAATTTTGAGAAGGGGATGAGACCTACAGATTTATGCCAAAAAATAGATTTGGATTTGCAGGAAGTGTCTATTTTGTTGGTAAATGGTGTTTACACAAAAGAAAATCCACTTTTACAAGATGGAGATTTGGTTTGCTTTTTCCCAGCTGTGGGCGGAGGTTAAAAAATCAATCGTTCTTGATGGTTATCTTTAGCTTTTTTATCTCTTCGATTTTTTTTAAATTTTTTACATAAGCTAAAATGATGTCTTGCAAAGTTTTGGATACATAGTCAATCATCGGGATGGGCTTGTCGTTTATTAGTAAAGATATCTCTTTTTTCTTTTTGTCTTCTTTCTTTTTTCTCATTTCGACTATCTCCTTAGGGTTTATTTGTGCATTTATAAGTTTATGGCTACCAATTTTTTCCTTTCCACTTTTGGATAAGACACCGGCATAGCAAATGAGGTTTTGGTTGTTTATTTTCTCTGCATCAGTTTCTTTTTCTAGGCAGACGATTTTATTATAATGGGAATTTTTGTAGCCCTCTATTATTAAAAAATCGCTATTTGCTTCCTTTATAATCTGTTGCAGATTTTTTTTATGGGAAGTTACATTAAAACTGATTTCGGGGCTATTACCAAAAACTTTGTCCGCTCCTGCTTTTAGAGCTTTGTCTGTGTCGGTGTTGGGCTTGTCGAAGATTAAGCCTGACTCGTGAATATCTTTGGCGTAGGCAACCGAGTAATTTTGCTTTTTTAGCTCCTTTATGAGGCTGAGGCAGGTAGTGGTTTTTCCCGATTTGCAAAAGCCACACACGACGATAATTCTCATTTTTTCCTCCTTTTGCAAAAAGTTATGAGTGATTTTTAGCTTTTTAGTTTTACCGCTTTTTTAAGAAGAATAGTGTTACGGAAGCTGTCAATTTTTTCTTCTAATAAAATGTAAGACTAAAAAAAGCAAAAGATTTGCTCAATAATGGGCGGTACACAGTAAAAGTATCCACCCTTATTTATTTTTTCTATATCTTTTAAATAATAATCTGTGATTATTGGGCTAATGTTCAAAACATTAAAATTGGGCTTCCTAGAATTTTCCCGCAAAATTTGCTTCGGAGTCTTACCTTTTCGCCCTCTGTTTCCTCTAAAATGATTAAAATACAGCGTATAACTGTGTGCTTTACGCACAAAATCGTTGCAATCATCAAATTCATCAATCAGATAAAACTCGTCCTCTACCAGCCGATGAGCACTTTCAACATCAGAATTAAAAGTGGGCGAACCTTTGGGGATAAGCGAATGATTAGCACCATTTATTTGCACACTTTTTTGAAAAAAGCTCAAACCCTTTTTCTTGGGACTCACAAACTCTGAGCCATTGTCGGTCTGAAAAGTAACTTTGGAAAGATCAACACCACAACTCTTTAATCTTTTAGACAAAAAATCGATATAAATCCCTGCATTTACGGATGTTTTCTCATAGCAATAACCGATAAATTGCATGCCAGTTTTGTAGTCTCTAGCAGTGATTTGATAGCGAGGATAATTTTTGTACTTAATCCCCTCAAACAACTCTGGCATATCGGTCAAATACTTAATATCCACTTGGATTTTTTCAAAAGGTTTTGCCCTAGCTCGCATTTCACTTAAATCTTTGCGTTGCTGATATTTCCGTTTCTTTTTCTTTACCAAACCAGCATCACAGAGCTTTTTATGAACAGTCGAAGCTGAACAATTTAACTGCAAATGGTCAATAATTCGCCTAGCTCCCCAGCGGTTTTTTGCCTTTTTGCGACAAACTACTATTTCCTCTATTATCTCAGATTTCAAGCGATTTGGGAAATTTTGCTCTTTTCGAGATTTATTAACCAGACCATCCTCGCCCTTTTCTTTATAGGCTTTGACCCACTTTCGCACAGTTTTTCTAGTGGTCTCAAATTCTCTAGCTGCAGCGGAAATAGATGTTTCATTTGCAAATTTCACCAAATTTTTCCGATAAAATTTCTTGTCTTTTCTACTCATAATTTTCAAATTGTCTATATATTTGTTCATAATGGTCAAATTACAGCTCTCACGGCTGATTTGACCATTTTTTTTACAGACTATTTCTCCATTTTTCTAATTAACTTTTCCATTTTATCATAAACCAGCCAATTACAAATCACTAACTTGGGGTGGATACTTTTAGTGTGGAGTTTCCAAGATTTGCTCAATAAATTGTTGACTCTTTTTTTTGTTCTTTTTTTCATAGGTTATGTGGAATTTAACTTAAAGAGAAAAGATGAAGAGAGAAATTGCGTATAAAAAATTAGAAGAAAAAATCCCTTCTCCCAAAAGTTGTTGCCTGTCAGTTGGCAAAAGCGGAGGGTATATATTGTCTTCTCCTGTTTTTGCTCAGATAGATTTGCCACCCTTCGACAAGTCTGCAATGGATGGGTATGCCATCTTTGGGAAAGAGGAAAAATCGCAGTTGGAAGTGGTAGATTTGACCGCCGCAGGGCAAGCTCCATCTGATAAACTTGCCTCTGGGAACACTGTGCAAATCTTGACGGGAGCTCCTGTGCCCAAAGGTGCTGGGAAGGTCGTCCCTCAGGAGTTTGTCCGCAGAGAAGACGATAAAATATGTTTGAAATGTGATTTGCGGGAGATTGCCAGCAACATCTGCGTTAAGGGCGAAGATATAAAGTCTGGTGATTTTCTTTACTCGGTGGGCACGCGGATCAGCCCATGCAAGCTTGCTACTATGGCTTATGCTGGAGTGAGCCATGTGAATGTATTTGCTAAGCCGTCTGTGTGTGTTATTACCACTGGCAGTGAGGTGGCTAGTGTCGGCACAAAAAAGAGTGAGTACGGCATCTATAACGCTAATGCTGAGCTTTTGCAAGAGCTGTTAAGCAAAGAGACAACAAAGGCAGACCACTTTCATCTTGGGGACGATTACAAACAAACGAAGAAATTTTTGAATGACAAGATAGATAAATACGATTTTTTGATTTTTACGGGAGGGGCGTCTGTCGGAAAGTTTGATTTTGTAAAACAAGCTTTGTCTTATGTGGGTGCACAAGAGATCTTCTCTGGTTTGTCGATAAAACCCGCAAGACCCACTGGATGTTACTTTTACCAAAATAAATTTGTTTTCTCTTTGCCAGGAAATCCCGTGGCCGTATATTTAGCTTATCTCTTGTTCGTATTGCCAGTACTCAGGGCGATGCAGGGCAGGAGTTACTCGCCTTTTAACAAGGTAAAGATTGCTCAAGATTTGCCTGTAAAGCGGAGCAAAAGGGAAAGTTTTATTCCTGTGAAATTTACAAAAGATGGTGTAAGTCTTTTGGAATACAATGGACCTGCTGATATATTTCACTTATCATTTGCCGATGGTTTTTTGCAAATCCCGCCTGAGATTACAGTTCTTAATGGACAGGTAAATGTTTTACGCTTTTAAATAAAAATAGGAGGATGAAGGAGTATGTTTAAGAAAAAACAGTTAGTTGTGTTGTTGTCTATTTTTGCTCTTTTTTGGGGCTGTAGCAAGAAAGAGGAGAAACTGATGATTTTTCACGCGGGGAGTTTGTCTATTCCCCTGCAAAAGATGAGTGAGGCTTTTAATGAAAAGTATCCACAGGTGAAGATTTCTCGCGAAGCTGCTGGCTCTAGGACTTGCGCTCGCAAGATAAGCGAATTGAACAAAAAGGCGGATATAATGTTTTCTGCCGATTATACAGTGATAGATCAGTTGCTAATTCCCGAATTTGCTGACTGGAATATTCGCTTTGTTACCAACGAGATGGCTATTATGTTCGCTCACAATGCTAAATATGCACAGGAGATGACGGCTGAGAATTGGGCGGAAATTTTATTGCGAGAGGGTGTTTCGTATGGACACTCTGATCCCAATGCTGATCCTTGTGGTTACCGCAGTCAACTGGTGTGGCAATTGGCTGAAAAGCATTATCAACAGCCAGAGCTTTATCATAAGCTCGTCGAAAAAGAACATATAGTGCGACCCAAAGAAACAGATCTCATAGCTCTTTTGGAGAGTGGTTTGCTGGATTATCTTTTTATTTATCGTTCGGTGGCAGAGCAACACGGAGCTGAGTACCTTATTTTGCCAAACGAGATTAATCTAAAAACTAGCGAACTCAAAGATTTTTATAAACAAGCATCTATTGAAATTAGTGGCAAGAACCCGGGAGAGACTATTACTAAAAAAGGTGCACCGATGGTTTATGGACTGACTATACCTACTAACGCTAGCAACAAGAAATGGGCAGAGAAGTTTGTGGCTTTTGTCCTGAGCGAGGAAGGTAACAAGATAATGCAAGAAAATGGTCAGCCGGCGATAGTTCCCGCTAAAATCAGTGGTGAGACAAAATCTCTTCCTGCTTCTATCAAAAAATATGTGAGTAAATAAGGTCGCTTTTAAATTATGAAAAAAGTTTTCATTTTCTTGGGTTTTGTACTTTTTTTTATGATTGTTTTTCCCATTGTGAAGATTTTTTCGGGTTTAGATTTAGGCATTTTTGGAGATACTCTAGGAGATGCGGTCGTTCTTTCGGCAGTGCTAACATCACTAGAGTGTGCTTTTTATGCTACCATTGCAGGAGCTTTCTTGGGAATTCCTGCGGCTTATATCATCACCAGATACGATTTCCCCGGCAAAAAGCTGACTTCGTCTATTATCAATATCCCTGTTGTCATTCCACACTCGGCAGCAGGGATAGCTCTTTTGTCGGCGTTTGCCTCGCACACTTTCTTTGGTGCTGGTTTGGCAAAGCTCGGGCTTTCTGTGGTAGATACTAAGCTAGGAGTTAGCTTGGGGATGTTTTTTTTGAGCGTGCCTTTCCTTATTAATCACAGTATCGGTGGGTTTTCCAGCTACGACCGAAAGATTGAAAAATCTGCAAGAGTTTTGGGAGCTAGTTTTTCTCGCACTTTTTTTACCATCAGTTTACCCTTGGCAAAAAACGGCATTATAAAAGGGTTTATAATGATGTGGGCAAGAGGCATCTCAGAATTTGGAGCGGTGGTAATCCTTGCTTATCATCCACTTTCGGCATCTGTTTTGATATTTGAGAGATTTGGAGCTTATGGACTTAAATATTCCAAGCCGATAGCTTCTCTTTTAATTTTGATTTGTCTTTTAATTTTTATCGTGGTTCAACTTTTATCCAATGTTAAGAATAAACAAAATAACTAAAAAGTTTTCCAATTTCTCTTTGGGAAACATCGATTTTTCTGTAAAGAAAGGTGAATGCACCGCTATTCTGGGTCCTTCTGGTTCGGGGAAAACTGTGTTGATGGAGATAGTGGCTGGGATACAAAAGCAATCTTCAGGGGAACTATTTTTACAAGGCGAAAACATTTCTGACACTTTAGCAGAGAACCGCAATATTTCTCTTTTGTACCAAAGTTATATGCTTTTCCCGCATTTGAATGTTTATGAAAACATCGCTTTCCCGCTCAAATTGCGAAAAGACAAAAAAACACCTGAAAAGGTGAAGCAAATGGCAAGTTTGCTAAAGATTGAACACCTTTTACATCGGTCTGTACACAACCTTTCGGGAGGCGAAAAGCAAAGAGTTGCTCTGGGCAGAGCAATTATCTTTGAACCGAAAGTTTTGCTTTTGGACGAGCCAACTTCTGCTATCGATAGCTTTATGAAACGCAAAGTTTTGCGGCTAATTAGGGATATTCAAAAAGATTTTCAGCTAACAGTGCTTCTGGTAACGCACTCTATCGACGAAGCTATCTATTTGGCAGACTCTTTTGTTTTCCTAAAAAATGGGCAACAATTGCAAAAAGGTAAAAAATTTGAAGTTTTTAACAATCCGAAAAACAGTTTTATTGCCGATTTTTTGGGTTACGAGAATGTTTACGAGGGTGAAATATTAGACGGTAAATTTGTGGTGAAAGGCGGAAGAGTAAAGTTCGCTTACGAAGGGAAAGGCAATTTTAGCTGCGTGCATATTCCTCCAGACAATATTGTGGTCTCTAGCGAAATTTTAGAAAGTTCCGCTTTGAATAGCTTTGAAAGTGCATTGCAAGATGTTGTTTTTAAGAAAAGCTATTATCAACTTTTTTTTGATATCGGTGAGGAGATTTTGGTCAATATTAGCTTGGAATCTTTTGCCAAGTTTAATCCACAGGTGGGACAAAAATTTTATCTAACTTTCAAAGCGAGAGCTATTAAGCACATTTAATCTTTTTTTAGTTCGACTTTTTCTAGTGTGTAGTTTTCCAAATCGAAGAATAAGATTTTGTACAAAAGTTTGGGTTTTTTCCAGAGAATATTCATAGCTTCTTCTGCCATCAAGGCACCTACAATTTGTACTGTTTGAGGGCAGATAGCCCGACAAATTTCTCGATTTGGAATAGATTTTAATAATTCCTGCATCGTTAAGGTGTTTTTTTTCTCAAAAAAAGTGCAAATTTGTCCAAATTTTTTCTCCACTCCTGCGTGAACCAGATAGTTATGCTCTCCGACAAGTTGGTAAATTTTCGATTTTGTTTTGTATGTGTCTGCACAATCGATATAACAATCTGTTTGTTCTATTTCTGTTAGGAGGTTTATATCTTTGTTTACCATTATAAGTTTGCAATTAGGGTTGATTGCCAATAGTTTTTTGGCAGTAACTTCGGTTTTGTTTTTGTTTAAATCGTTTGAGTCGTATAATGTTTGCCGACCGATGTCTGAAGCGTTGATTTTGCTATTATCGTAGAGATGAAAATGGTTTACTCCTGCTCGAGTTAGAACTTGCAACACGCTACAACCCAGACCCCCTAGCCCGAAGACGCTCACGGAGCTATTTCCCAAAATCTTTTGCTTTTCGTGTCCCCACAGCAACTCATTACGCTCAAACATACTCATTATCAACCTCTTTTATTATTTTGGCAGCTGGTAAGTTATCTGGTACCGTAGCTCTTGATATGTCAACTTATCTTTTTGATTTGAGCTGTTTGGTGTTTTTGTTTTTCAAGTTTTGTTTCACTGAAAGCTATTCAGAACTACCGTCGCAACGATTTTTTGGTTTGCATCTATTTAAGAGATTGACAAAAAAGCCCGCCAAAATTGACAATGTAGTTTTTGCTTGACATTTAAGTTTTGCTATATTATTAAGGTGAAAATCTGATAATTAACCATAAAGGGGGATAGATGTCGGATAAAAAAGGAATGTTTGATTGGTATTTCAAAACCAATCTGTTGGTGCGAATCTTGCTAGGTTTAATCTTGGGAGCTATTGTAGGACTAGTGGGAGGGGAAAGTATTTCTTGGCTAAAGCCTTTGGGAGATATTTTTGTAAGGCTTTTGAAGATGATTGTGATGCCTGTGGTGCTTAGTACATTAGTGGTAGGAGCTGCCAGCATTAGCCCTGCAAAATTAGGCAAAATAGGGATTAAGGCGGTTGCCTTTTATATGGTTACCAGTGCTTTTGCTGTGGCAGTGGGCTTGCTTATGGGCAATTTGTTTAGACCGGGTTTAGGTCTTAATCTGGGGAATATTGGAGCAGCTGCTGGCAAAGTGGTCAACTCCCCTAGCCTTGCCGACACATTTTTGAACATTATCCCTAAAAATCCTCTTGGAGACATCGTTTCTAACAAAATTTTGCCTTCCATCTTTTTTGCGATTATCTTTGGAATAGCTTTGTCTTATCTCAAGATTAGCAAGGATGCGAGGATTAAGAAAGCTGGAGATGTTTTGTTTAGCGTGTTTGATGCTTCTGCCGAGGTGATGTACCTTATCGTGCGTTGGGTAATGCAATATGCACCTGTGGGCGTTTTTGCTCTTATCGCAGTGGTTTTTGGGCAGCAAGGTCTCAAAGCAATGGGTCCGCTGGGAACTGTTACGATGGCAGCTTTTACGGGCTATGTATTGCAAGTGGTGGTTGTCTATGTATTGATAGCTAAATTTTCGGGCATTAACCCTTTCAAATTTTTGACTAAGATTAAAGCCCCTATGATTACCGCTTTTGTAACTCGCAGTAGCAGTGGAACGCTACCTGTATCTATGAAAACTGCCGAAGAAGATTTGGGTATTCACAAAGATGTTTACTCTTTCTCTTTGCCACTGGGTGCGACTATCAATATGGATGGTACTGCTATCTATCAAGGTGTGTGTGCTATGTTCATCGGCTTTGCTGTGGGCATGCCTTTGAGTCTTGGTGCACAAATTACTGTGATTCTTACTGCCGTCTTGGCATCTATAGGTACTGCAGGTGTGCCGGGAGCTGGTGCTATTATGTTGATGCTGGTTCTGGAAAGCATCGGTATGCCACTGGAGGCGGGCTCTCCTGTGGCTGCGGCTTACGCCATGATTTTGGGAATTGACGCTATCTTGGATATGGGGCGAACTTGCATAAATGTGACTGGCGATATGACTTGCTCTACTATAATTGCGAAAAGCGAAGGGCTCTTGGATAAGAGTAAGTGGAATTAATCTTTTGGAATTTTAAGAGTATAAAAGGTGTTGTTCTTGTAACGACACCTTTTTTGAAACAGTAAAGGGAATTATGAAAAAGATAGTTGGAATAATAGGAGGGGTTGGACCCTACGCAGGAGTGGATTTTCATCGGAAGCTACTAGATAGCACTCCTGCTAATATTGACCAAGAGCATCTGGAAATCTACCACCTTTCTGCTTCCGAGAGGATAGGCGATCGCAGTGCATTTTTGCAAGACAACTCTTTGCCTCATCCAGCCCAAGGGTTTATCTATGTAGCTCAGAAGTTGTTAAGTATCGGGGCTAAAATCTTGGCAATTCCCTGTAACACGGCACATTCTGAAAAAATTTTATCACCTTTTTTAGACTTTTTGCAAACCAAAGATGCGATGTTCTTGAACTTGGTGGAAGAGAGTTGTTTGCACATTAAATCGCTAAAACTGGGCAAAGTGGGGTTACTGTCCACTTTGGGAACTTACGGAAGTGGAGTGTACGAGAGCTACTTTGCAAAAACAGGTTGCGGAGAGTTGCTTTACCCCAGCGACAATGATAAGGAGATAGTCAATAGAGCAATCTACGACCCACAGAAAGGGGTAAAAAGCGGTGCTGAAATTTCTTGGGCTAGACAAAAGCTCAACGAGGTTTCCCAAGGGTTGATAAGACAAGGAGCACAAGCAATTATTATGGGTTGTACCGAGATACCCTTGGCTATGCGTCAGCAAGATTTTCTAGTGCCATTGTTAGACCCGGGGCTAATCTTGGCAAAACGCATAGTAAAGGAGGTTTTATGATGGGATATTTACTTTGTGTTAAATGTGGCAAAAGGTTTGCCGAGGAAGAGAAAATCTGGAAATGCAAGTGCGGAGGGTTGTTGAGTTACAAAAATCTTCGCCAATTTCAAGTAACAAAAGTTGATAAAAATGTTTTTTCTCTCTGGCGATACGCTCACACTTTACCAGTAGAGTTTAGTAGTAGAGTCAGCTTGGGAGAAGGGCTAACGCCACTAGAGGAAGTAAAAGTAGCAGGAAGAACGGTTTTTTTTAAGCTAGATTACATTTTCCCCAGTGGGTCGTACAAAGACAGAGGAGCTACAGTCTTGGTGAGCAAGTTACGAGAGCTAGGCATAACAGAGGTGGTCGAAGACTCTTCTGGCAATGCAGGGGCAGCTATTGCTGCTTACTGTGCCAAAGCTGGAATAAGGAGCAAGATTTTGGTTCCAGAGGCTAACTCTGCGGGGAAGTTGCAACAGATCTCTGCTGTGGGGGCGGAGTTAGTGGCAGTGAGCGGCTCTAGGCAAGCTGTGGCAGATAAAGCCTTGCTTTTGGCAGAAAAGCTTTATTATGCTAGTCATAGTTATAATCCTTTCTTTTTAGAAGGAACTAAAACTTTTGCGTACGAAGTAGCTGAGCAGCTGGGGTGGCAAGCTCCAGATACTATCGTGTTGCCAGTGGGTAATGGCACTTTGCTTCTAGGAGCTTATCTTGGCTTTAAACATCTGCACGATAGCGGTGTTATCTGCAATATTCCCAAGATTGTGGCTGTGCAGGCTAAAGCTTGTGCACCTTTGGCGAGGACTTTTACAGAGTCGAAATGGGATAAATTGGCGAGTGTGCAAAGTGAAGACACCTTGGCAGAGGGGATAGCTATTCAAGAGCCAGTGCGGTGGTTAGAAATTTTGCAAGCTGTAGCTGATACCAAGGGAGAGTTCATCCAAGTGGAAGAGGAACAAATCACCAAAGCTCTGGAGAAAGTGAAAAAGATGGGAATCTACATAGAGCCTACGGCGGTGGCAGCTTATGCGGGAGTGGAAAGTTATCTTTCGGGCAAACAAAATTCGCAAGAGGTTATAATCTCCGCTTTTACAGGTCACGGCTTGAAAAAAAGTTGAATAGATGTGTGCTTAGGATAAAATTTTTAGACAGCAAAATCTGATGCAAGTCCTTCCGAAATTTTCAAAATTGTAGCGACGGTTTTCGCTTTTTTTGTTTTTCTAGTAATCATAAAAACACAAAAAGATTGACTGACCGTCGGTCAATATTTTTTAGGCGATAAATTTAGAAGCGAGAAAGAGGGAGGAAAAAATGTTGGAAAAATATAACAAAGCGGTAACTTTTTATTTGTTGTCTTTACTCATACCTTGGGGATTTTGGTTTGTGGTAGCTTATCTTAGCCATTTGCCAGAGCAATCGCAGCTACTATTATCGGTTCAGCAAATCTTGGCTCTCGCTGGGCTCGTGTCCCCTTGCTGTGTGGCGGGCTATTTTTTCTGGAAAAACACTTACCTAAAACAAGAGCTAGCAAAAAGGATTTTCGGGATAAAAGGTATGAATAACTGGTATTTGGGATTTTCCTTCTTTTTATTTCCGCTATCTATAATTTTGGCACAGGCTATCTCTTTGCTTTTGGGATACGATTTGCACCAATTCCACATCTCTGGCAGGGCAACTTTCACATCTTTTCTCTGGTCGCCTTGGTTTATCCTTTTGTTTGCCCCAGTGATGGAAGAGCTAGCTTGGCACTCGTACGGGGTGGATGCCTTGCGGAGTAAGTTCAATCTGCTAAAAACCTCGCTTATTTTTGCCACTTACTGGGTGTTCTGGCACTTGCCTCTCTCGTTTGTGAAAGGTTATTACCACAGCAATGTCGTGGCAGAGGGCTGGATTTACTTTTTGAACTTTGTCGTGAGTATCTTCATCTTCGTTATTTTGATGAACTGGGTTTATTACAAAACCAATCGCAGTATCTTCATCACGATTATTTTTCACTTAATGGCAAATGTTTCTGGCGAAATCTTTGCTACTAATCCTGATAGCAAGATTATCCAAACGGTGCTACTGCTATTATTGGCTGTCGTCATCTTGCGAAAAGATCGGCGGATGTTCTTTGCCGTGGATACCCTCAGATAGATGAGTAAGCCTGGAAACTCCACACTAAAAGTATCCACCCCAAGTTAGTGATTTGTAATTGGCTGGTTTATGATAAAATGGAAAAGTTAATTAGAAAAATGGAGAAATAGTCTGTAAAAAAAATGGTCAAATCAGCCGTGAGAGCTGTAATTTGACCATTATGAATAAATATATAGACAATTTGAAAATTATGAGTAGAAAAGACAAGAAATTTTATCGGAAAAATTTGGTGAAATTTGCAAATGAAACATCTATTTCCGCTGCAGCTAGAGAATTTGAGACCACTAGAAAAACTGTGCGAAAGTGGGTCAAAGCCTATAAAGAAAAGGGCGAGGATGGTCTGGTTAATAAATCTCGAAAAAAGCAAAATTTCCCAAATCGCTTAAAATCTGAGATAATAGAGGAAATAGTAGTTTGTCGCAAAAAGGCAAAAAATCGCTGGGGAGCTAGGCGAATTATTGACCATTTGCAGTTAAATTGTTCAGCTTCAACTGTTCATAAAAAGCTCTGTGATGCTGGTTTGGTAAAGAAAAAGAAACGGAAATATCAGCAACGCAAAGATTTAAGTGAAATGCGAGCTAGGGCAAAACCTTTTGAAAAAATCCAAGTGGATATTAAGTATTTGACCGATATGCCAGAATTGTTTGAGGGGATTAAGTACAAAAATTATCCTCGCTATCAAATCACTGCTAGAGACTACAAAACTGGTATGCAATTCATCGGTTATTGCTATGAGAAAACAGCCGTAAATGCAGGGATTTATATCGATTTTTTGTCTAAAAGATTAAAGAGTTGTGGTGTTGATCTTTCCAAAGTTACTTTTCAAACCGACAATGGCTCAGAGTTTGTGAGTCCCAAGAAAAAGGGTTTGAGCTTTTTTCAAAAAAGTGTGCAAATAAATGGTGCTAATCATTCGCTTATCCCCAAAGGTTCGCCCACTTTTAATTCTGATGTTGAAAGTGCTCATCGGCTGGTAGAGGACGAGTTTTATCTGATTGATGAATTTGATGATTGCAACGATTTTGTGCGTAAAGCACACAGTTATACGCTGTATTTTAATCATTTTAGAGGAAACAGAGGGCGAAAAGGTAAGACTCCGAAGCAAATTTTGCGGGAAAATTCTAGGAAACCTAATTTTAATGTTTTGAACATTAGCCCAATAATCACAGATTGTTATTTAAAAGATATAGAAAAAATAAATAAGGGTGGATACTTTTACTGTGTACCGCCCAATAGATGAGTAAGCCAAACTTGCAAAAGTTAGGGCTGTCAAAGGAATTGGAGCTGTATCTGCAAGCACAAAACATCCCCAAGAGCCAAGTGGGACGCGTGGTGCAGATGCACAAGGGCAGGTATGTCGTCAGCGATGCGAAGCTATTGTGGGAGGCAACACTCGCAGGTAGGCTACGCTTTGAGGCAATATCGCAGAAAGATCTGCCAGTGGTGGGCGATTGGGTGCAGTTCACTCCAAAAGAGGCTGGTCAAGCTCTCATCGAGCTGGTGTTGCCCAGAGGCTCTAGCATCAGCAGGCAAATGGTTGGTAAGAGCGAAGCCGAGCAGGTGCTTGCTGCAAATATTGACTACGGCTTTATCGTGCAGGGTGTCGATGCCGACTTCAACCTCAACCGTCTGCAACGCTATATGTTGCTGTGTGTCGTGGGTCGGGTGTCGCCCATAGTGGTGCTGAGCAAAGTGGACTTGTTGCCATGGGAGAGGGTGCTAGAGCTAGAGACAGCAGTGCGTGGGCGAGTTGGCGAGGCTCCAGTGGTCTTGCTGAGCAATAAGAGCGGGCTTGGGCTAAACGAGCTTAGTTCGCTAATCTATAGCGGCAAGAGTTACTGTCTGCTGGGTTCATCGGGAGTTGGTAAGTCTAGCATCCTCAATAGCTTAGTCGGCACGAACAGGCAAGAGACACGCAGCCTGAGCACCAGTACTGGCAAAGGTCGGCACACTACCACGCTAAGGGAGCTGGTCGTCCTGCCTACAGGTGGCATCATCATCGACAACCCCGGTATTCGTCAAGTGGGGCTGGTGGACTCAGAGGGTTCGCTGGATGCAATTTTTGGCAATATCGCAGAGCTTGCCCAGCAGTGCAAGTTTCGGGATTGCACTCACAAGGTGGAGTTGGGGTGTGCCGTGCGAGAGGCAGTGAAGTCTGGGGGTTTGGATAGAGGCATTTACGAAAGTTACTTGAAATTGAAGCAAGAAAAACAGCACCTGCAAGCTACCGCTCAGCAAAGAAAAGAAAAAGCGAAAAAATTTTCACAAAAAATAAATAAAGCTAAAAGAAAAAAACAAAAAGTTTGACTCCAAAGTTTTGTTTCTAATAAGTCAGAAAGAAGCTCTTTTTTACTGATTTTCCAATAATTAAATCCAAAGTGTATGGCTAAGCATTATCTCTATTTGTCAAAATAAGACATCTGAAAGACTGAAAAAGACAAAAAGTGCTTGACAACTTACTATCTTTAAATTCAGATTGGGATATAATGAAAAGTAAGGAGTGAAAGATGAAAAAACCTTCTTCAAGTGCGACAGACCTTCGCAAAAAAAATCTTAGGCATATGATTACCATGAACGATTTTACCCGAGAAGAGATTGACCAGATGTTACAGCTGATGACTCTGCTCAAAGATGCCCGTAGGGACGGAGCCGTGCCACAGCTTTTTAGGAACAAATCTTTGGCGATGATTTTTGAGGCAGGCTCTACTCGTACTAGAGTCTCTTTTGAGGTGGCAGCGGAGCTTTTGGGCGGACACGCCCTGTTTTTGTCTCCCAAAGATATCCACTTGGGTGGCAAAGAGTCTATCGAGGACACCACGCGGGTGCTTAGTAGGATGTGCGACATTATTATGGCACGCACCAATAGTGGTGAGACTACTGCCGCTCTGAGTAAGTACGCTACCGTGCCAGTCATCAACGGGCTCGATTGTGTGTATCATCCCACTCAGATGCTTGCCGACATCTTCACCATCCAAGAGCATCTGCCCTCTGGCAAGAGTCTTGCCGATGTTACACTGGCTTTTATGGGCGACGCCACGGATGTGTGCCGTTCTCTTTTGCTTACTTGCACTAAATATGGGATGAATTTCAAACAGATAGGTCCTAAGAAGTATCAAATGGAAAAAGAGTGGCTGGATTTAGCCGACAAAAATTGTGCACAAACTGGGGCTGTCTATGAAATTACAGACGATGTTTCTAAAATTGCCCAGTGCAATGTAGTTTATGGGGACAGTTTTTATTGGACTACTCAATTAGATGAGAAAAAGGAACGCTTAGCAGCTTTTATGCCAGACTATGTTATTACAGATGAACTGATGAAAAAAGCTGCTCCAGGGGCTTTGCTTTTACACTGCTTGCCTGCCAACGATAAAGAAGAAATCACGAGAGAAGCTTTGGAAGGAGATTACAGCTTGGCTTTTGACGAGGCAGAGAACAGACTCACGGCTCAGATGGCGATATTGGTGTATTTTACACATAAATTTGCTAAAAATCCATCGGCAGAAACGAAAAAAAAACACGAAGATAGCATCAACGCATTTCTTAAAAAATTATAAAAGCGAAGGAGTGAAATTATGGCAAAGCTAATAAATTCTACGCCGAAAAAAGATGGCTTTCGGATGCCGGGCGAGTTTGAGGCACACGCTGGATGCTGGATGCTCTGGCCAGAGAGGAGTGATAACTGGCGGATGGGTGGCAAGCCCGCTCAAAAGGCTTTTAAGAATGTTGCAGAGACCATCGCTCGCTACGAGCCTGTAACTATGTGCGTCTCCGCTGGGCAATATCAAGCAGCTAGGCAAGCTCTGGATAGCAGTGTGCGTGTGGTGGAGATGTCTAATAACGACTCTTGGATGCGTGATTGCGGGGCTACTTTCGTGATCAACGATAAAGGCATCACCAGAGGCATAGATTGGCGTTTTAACGCTTGGGGCGGTCTGGTAGATGGTCTGTACTTCCCTTGGGACAAAGACGACGAGGTTGCACGAAAAGTTTGCGAGATAGAGGGCAAAGATTACTACTCTCTGGAAAGTTTTGTGCTGGAAGGTGGCTCTATTCATGTCGATGGGCAAGGTACTCTCATCGCCACGGAGGCTTGTCTGCTGAGCGAAGGACGAAACCCCAGTATGAGCAAACAAGAGATAGAAGAGGTACTCAAGGAGTATCTAAACCTAGAAAAAGTGATTTGGATACCACGAGGCATCTATCTTGATGAGACCAACGAGCATATCGACAACATATTGCACTACTGTTCTCCTGGCAAGGTGGTGTTAGCATGGACGGATGACCAAGATGACCCACAATACGAGATGTCCAAGGCTGCTTACGACGCTCTGAGCAAGCAAACTGACGCAAGAGGTCGCAAGCTAGAGATACATAAGCTATACACGCCTACACCAATCTTGATAACCCAAGAGGAGAGCCAAGGCGTGGACAGCGTGGCAGGCACATTGCCAAGGCAGGCAGGCGACCGTCAGGCAGCCTCTTACGCCAACTTCTACATCGCCAACAAGGCAGTCATCGTGCCCATATTTGACGACCCCAAGTACGACAAGCTGGCCTTGCAAACATTGCAAGAGGTGTTCCCAGATAGAGAAGTAGTGGGTATTTACGCCCGTGAGATACTGCTGGGTGGAGGAAATATTCATTGCATTACCCAACAGTTACCTAGATAAAAAAAGGAGAAATAATGGAAAAGAAAGTAAGTTTATTTAAGATGATCTCTTTTACCGTTTGCGGTATCGTGGTGCTGGACACATTCGTAGCACCAGCGGCGATGGGAGTCTCGTCCATCAGCGTGTGGATACTCACGGCAATCTTGTTCTTCATCCCTTATGGGCTGATCAACGCAGAGCTAGGGGCTGCTTATCCCCACGATGGCGGTATCTACGCTTGGGTGAAAAGGGCTTATGGCGAGTTTCAAGCCAGTTTAGTGGCGTGGTTCTACTGGGTAAATGTCGCCTTTTGGATGCCAGCGGTCTTCATCGCTTTTACCACTTGGTTCACCATGGCTTTTGCCCCAGAGATGGGAATGTTTGGGCAAGCTCTGATCTCCATTAGTATGTGCTGGTTGATAGTGTTCATCGGCATTCGGGGGGTAGACCTGAGCATCACCGTTACCAACATTGCTGCCATCACCAAAGTCTCTATCTTGCTCATATTTGGGATTTTAGGTGTTGTCTATCTTTTCAAGTTCGGCTCGGCTAACTCTTTTGCCCTTAGCCACTTCAAACTGTCCATCGACTTCAACACCATCTCATACAGCTCGGCAATTGTGTATAACCTGTTAGGTTTTGAGCTGATTAGCTCCATCGCATCCAAGGTGGACAACCCTCAGACTAACATCCCCAAGATGACCATCCTCGCTGGGTTACTCATTGCCGCTTTGTACATCATAGGCACATTTGGGGTCTTAGTGGCTTTGCCAGCGGACTCCATCGACCCGCTAGATGGCTTCTTCTTCGCTATCAAGGAACTCACCTCAGTGCTAGGGGCGATGCAGATGCCAGTGTTTTACATTATCATCTTGTTCGCTTGTTTGACTCTGGTAGCCAATATGGTATCGTGGACGCTAGGTGGAGTAGAGGTGCTGGACGAGGCAGAGTTTGCTTCCAAGACGAAAATGCTCGGTCATAGAAGCAAAAAGTACGGCACGCCTGACTATTCGTACATCTTGATGGGTGTGATTTCCACGCTTTTGATAGTGCTCAATTTCGTCCTCAGTGGCAGTGCCAACGAAGCTTTTTGGACTATTCTTTCTTTCAGTTTCTTGGTGTTTTTCTTGCCTTACTTGTGGCTATTCCCAGCTGCTATCAAGCTCAGGTTCTCCGACCCTGATGTACCCAGACCGTACAAAATCCCACTGGGCAACGCAGGGATTGTCATCTCTGGCGTGATTGGCTTCGCCTTTATCGCTCTGGGGATAGTGCTTTTGTTCTACACGGGCGAAGGCTTTGATCCACTTTATCACCTCACCTTGATTATCGGCACAATATTGACAACGCTCTACGGGATGTACCTCTACGCGAGGAGCAGAGGCAAATAAAAGATTTTTCTTCTTTGTGATGGAATTGGAATGTGAAGTAGGTCTGCCCAGATAACAGTTAGTTGGCAGACCTGCTTTTTTTGAAAAAATTGACAAAAATGGATAATTAAATATTTGAGTAAAGGAAGATTTAAAAGGAAAGTGGAAACTCCACACTAAAAGTATCCACCCCAAGTTAGTGATTTGTAATTGGCTGGTTTATGATAAAATGGAAAAGTTAATTAGAAAAATGGAGAAATAGTCTGTAAAAAAAATGGTCAAATCAGCCGTGAGAGCTGTAATTTGACCATTATGAACAAATATATAGACAATTTGAAAATTATGAGTAGAAAAGACAAGAAATTTTATCGGAAAAATTTGGTGAAATTTGCAAATGAAACATCTATTTCCGCTGCAGCTAGAGAATTTGAGACCACTAGAAAAACTGTGCGAAAGTGGGTCAAAGCCTATAAAGAAAAGGGCGAGGATGGTCTGGTTAATAAATCTCGAAAAGAGCAAAATTTCCCAAATCGCTTGAAATCTGAGATAATAGAGGAAATAGTAGTTTGTCGCAAAAAGGCAAAAAACCGCTGGGGAGCTAGGCGAATTATTGACCATTTGCAGTTAAATTGTTCAGCTTCGACTGTTCATAAAAAGCTCTGTGATGCTGGTTTGGTAAAGAAAAAGAAACGGAAATATCAGCAACGCAAAGATTTAAGTGAAATGCGAGCTAGGGCAAAACCTTTTGAAAAAATCCAAGTGGATATTAAGTATTTGACCGATATGCCAGAGTTGTTTGAGGGGATTAAGTACAAAAATTATCCTCGCTATCAAATCACTGCTAGAGACTACAAAACTGGCATGCAATTTATCGGTTATTGCTATGAGAAAACATCCGTAAATGCAGGGATTTATATCGATTTTTTGTCTAAAAGATTAAAGAGTTGTGGTGTTGATCTTTCCAAAGTTACTTTTCAGACCGACAATGGCTCAGAGTTTGTGAGTCCCAAGAAAAAGGGTTTGAGCTTTTTTCAAAAAAGTGTGCAAATAAATGGTGCTAATCATTCGCTTATCCCCAAAGGTTCGCCCACTTTTAATTCTGATGTTGAAAGTGCTCATCGGCTGGTAGAGGACGAGTTTTATCTGATTGATGAATTTGATGATTGCAACGATTTTGTGCGTAAAGCACACAGTTATACGCTGTATTTTAATCATTTTAGAGGAAACAGAGGGCGAAAAGGTAAGACTCCGAAGCAAATTTTGCGGGAAAATTCTAGGAAGCCCAATTTTAATGTTTTGAACATTAGCCCAATAATCACAGATTATTATTTAAAAGATATAGAAAAAATAAATAAGGGTGGATACTTTTACTGTGTACCGCCCAGATTTAAAAGGAAAGGGAGAATATTATGCCTGACAAAATATTCGATAAGTTGGATTACAAGATAATTAAATTGTTGTCCAAAGACGCAAGAGCTTCTGCAGCGAAGATAGCTGAAAAAATCGGTGCAAACGAGCGAACTGTAAACCGCAGGATCAACAGGTTAATCAAGAAAAAAGCTATCCGCATTGCTACCATCGTCGAGCCAAGTATGTTCGACTACCATTCTATTGCCGATATTAACCTCAAGGTGGACGAAGATATTTATGATGATTTTGTGGAACGCTGTAAAAAAAATCCTAATGTTTGCTACATCGCCTCTGGCTGGGGTGAGTCCAATCTGTCTATCGAGACCAGATTTTTGGACAATAACCAGATGTACCAGTTTATCAACGAAACACTTGAAAACACGCAAGGGGTAAAGGTTATGAACTACTTCATTATTCCCAAAATCCTCTACAATATCGACAGCTGGATTCCCGTTAGGAACGATTTCAAAAAGTAGTTACTCCGCCAAGTATAGCTCCGCAAGAGGTCGTCCACCACTTTTGTTTTTAGTAAAATGTGATACGATGAGTATAACCAGCATATTGGCAAGAGCGGGAACGAGCGTGTAAAATTCCCACGGCTCAGGGATGACGCTTTTTTCTATGATAGAGCCCACTAGATTTATGCCGATGCCAGTGAGCATCCCAGCGATGATGCCTTGTGAGGTAATATTTTTTAGCTTGAGGGCAAAAACGAAAGGGAAAAACAACGCTCCAAACTGAAGAGTGAAAGCAAAAATTGTGAGATCATAGATACTGCTGGAAGAAAGACCAAAGACAGCAGCTAAAATGCCGACAAGCAACACAAAAATCTTGGTAGCTCTGAGCATACTTTTTTCTAGTTTTTCTTTGCCTAGCTTGTTCTGGAGCAGTGGGCGAAAGATGTCGTTGGAGAACAAAACAGCAGTGGCAAACAAAGAGGTGCTGGCACTGGAGAGTATAGCTGCCACCAAAGATGCGATAAAGATGCCAAGCCCGATAGGTCCAAAAAGTTTCTGTGCCAAGATAGGCACTACAAGATCACTATCTTGCCCTATCAGCTCGTAGGGGATTAATCCCTTGGAGATGAAGACGATGGCGATAAGAGCCAGTATTATCGGCACAAAACCAATGCTCCAGTAGAGAAACCCTGTGATAATCATTCCTTGCTTGGCTGTCTTGATGTCTCGGGCGATGAAAGCTCTTTGGGCGATGTCTGGGCTAGGGATGTTCCCTAGAGCCATCCCAACCCACATCGCCAGATAAGTAATCCATGGCATAAAACCTCGCTGGCTGGGCAAAAATTGCCAATAGTCGCTCGGTGTCAAAGCGTGTAGCTGACTTATACCTCCGATGGTTTTGATGCTCACATACATTATCGCCAGCAAGCCTACGAGGATAATTACCATCTGGATTAGGTCTGTCCAGATTACGGCAACGATGCCTCCCATATAGGTAAAGCAAACTACGACAGCCGTGGCAACCAAAAAAGCGGTAATAAAATCTATTCCGAGCAAGACATTGATAATCTTGCCGATAGCCAGAAGTTGCACACTTGTCCAAATAATGTAGGTAGGTATCATCACAGCTGAGGCAAAATAGCCAGTCTTTTTCCCGAAGCGAAAGCTGTACAGTTCTCCCAGAGAGCGAATTTTGAGTTTCCGTAAAATCCTGACGAAAAAAAGTCCGATAAGTACCAAAGAAAGCCCCGCAGCAAAAGGGTCGCCGATTACATTGTAAAGACCGCCCTCGAACGCAGAGCCAGCAGCTCCGATAATAGTGCCTCCTCCCCAAAAGGTGGCGAAGAGCGTGCCTATCAGCAGGTACAAAGGAGCTTTGCGGTTAGCCACTAGATAATCTTCTGTGTTGCTTATCCTCATCGAGGCGACTTTCCCCACGATGATGATGCCTACGAGGAACAAAACGACAATTGATAGTGGGATGATGATACTACTTTCCATAACTCACTCCTTAATTTCTAAAAACTAACAATCGAAAGGTAGAAACCTTTTGGTAGATGTCAACCCAAAATCATAAAATATCTGATGGAAATAGGGGCAGTTAGCCACTTATTTTTGAATGTACTTTGTAATAAGCTGGGTTAGATTAGAAGCTTTCTTATCTTGTTTGTGGACACAATAAGACATTCTTATGGCTAGTTGAACTTTCTCCAAGCTAAGTAAAATGTGAGAAAAGCTATCTGCTGTTTTCTCTTGACTTAATTTTTTGCTCATCCATATTTTGCTTTAACTGCTTTTAGCTTTTCTTTTTGAAGAAAAAAATAAAACGATTAGGGAGGAAATATGAAAATCTGTTTTCCTGTGGATAGCGATAACGCTGAAAAGAGCAAGGTGCGTGACCATTTTGGTTCAGCACCTTTTTTTATTGTCTACGACGATAGTAGCAAAGAGTTTGTTACTGTAAAAAACCAAGACCAAGACCATCAGCACGAGCAGTGCAATCCGTTGGCATCGTTTAAAGATGTACCCATAGATGCGGTAGTGGTAGGTGGCATAGGTGCGTTTGCGTTGAGCAAGTTCGATGCAGCTGGCATCAGGGTTTACAAAGGTGTTGTGGGAACAGTTGCGGAAAACATCGTGCAGTTTAATCAGGTAGGTATGCAATCTTTTAGCGTAGAAAGTTCCTGCAAAGGCGACAAAGGATGTTGTTCTGAATAGAGGGAATTTGTTTTTAAAAAGCTCTTTTGCTTATTAGCAAGGGAGCTTTTTCTTTTGTAAAGAAGTAGATAGTGATAAATTTGTTTTAAAACCTACCGATTGGTCTTTTTTCTTTATTAGTTCCATTTGGCTTTGACATATTGGTTGCGAAAAAAAGGATGTCTCAAAATTAAAAAATTGGAAACAAACCCAATGAAAATTAGGAGACGAAAGATGAAGAAATTAACAGGAATTATTTTGGCTTTTCTTATAACAGGTCAGTTGCTAGCTGGCGGAATTGACAACAAGCAGAACCTTGGCTCCCTCTATATGGGCGAGCCAACTAGGAATGTGGCTATCGATGCTGCGGATGTAGCGGCTTTTAACCCCGCTGGTGTGATGCTCGGGGAGGAAGGTCTTAAGATGAGCGTGGATATGCAGTATATCCTCAAAACTTATGAGCACGCCTATACAGACAAAGTCGCTGGGGAAAAGGTAACTGAGAAGCAAACCGCCCCTTCACCCATACCAAACCTGTTTGCGACTTACAAAAAAGACAACTGGGGATTTTTCGGAAGCTTGACCGCTAGTGGCGGAGGTGGCACGGTAGATTATGAGGATGGGAACTTTACCTCTTATTACCTATGCAACTCTTTTGCTAAAGGTTTAATAGCTGGAATTGTAAAGAAAACAGGTGTTTCTGAAAATATTATCTCAGTTAGTTTTGCTGACGACAATGTCAAAGCCTTCAGTGCTTACTACACCCTCACTACTGGTGGATCTTATCAAGTCAATGAGCAAGTTTCCGTAGCTTTGGGTGCTCGCTATGTTTACGCTAGCAAGAGTATAGAAGCTAGTGCAGCCTTTACTCCTACAGTGGGCGGAGCTGTACAAGCTGTGCAAGATTTGGAGTTGGAGTACAGTGAGACTGCTCACGGTTTCGGCGGAGTGGTTAGTGTAAATTACTTGCCTTTAGAGGCTTTGCGTTTGGCTTTGCGTTACGAAAGCCAAGTGAACTTGGAGTTTGAGTTGGATGATAAATCAAACGCTTTTGGCACAGGCTTGCTGGCTAAATTGAACAAAGTAGATGGCTCTAAATCTCGCCGTGACTTGCCGGGGCTTCTTGGTTTTGGTGCGAACTACGAAGTGGACGATAAGTTGAGCTTTGCGACTACTTTTACCTATTATCTGGAAAAAGATGTTGATTGGGATTCTTACGACTCTGATACTAAGACTTCTTACAATTTGGCTAGTAAAGTTTCCAATAATTCTCACGACTTAGCTTTTTCGGCTAAGTACAACTTCACCGAGCAAATTTGGGTAACCGCTGGCTATATGAGGACGGAGAACTATCTGTCTGCCTCCGATTACGGCTTGTCCGAGCAGATGAGTCCCGCTCTAGATTGCAACTCTTATTGTGTGGGTGGTGGCTACAAAATCAATAAAGATATGAGCGTGAATATTGCCTATATGCTCAACGCATACGAAGATGACACAGACAGCGAAAAAGATGTTACATACTCCAAAAGGAACGATGTATTCGCTATTGGATTTGAGTACAGAATGTAGGAAACTAGGGCTTTTTAGACGATTGGAACGCCTTGATTGCGACTTATTTAACTTGACACATACTCAAGCAATAAATTCTTGTAATCTTTAAGGAATAATATCATTTAGGAGATTTAAGATGGCTGTACCTAAGAGAAAAACATCTAAACAAAGAAAAAGAAAAAGAAGAACTCATTACAAAGCTATTTTGCCGGGCATTTCTCAGTGCTCTAACTGTGGTGCTACCACTAGACCTCATCATCTCTGCACTAGCTGTGGACACTATGGGGGCAAAGAGGTCTTGGAAGTAAAGGAAGCTTGAGCGACAAGCATTAGATGATAGTAGCTGTAGACGCTTTTGGTGGAGATTTCGCTCCTGTTTGCGAGGTAGCCGGTAGCATAACAGCCTTGGAAAGAGGCTATTGTGGAAAGATAGTGCTGGTAGGCAGGCAGGAGGAAATAGCCCAAGAGCTACGCAAATACGACTACGACAAGACAAAGGTGGAAGTGGTGGATGCCCGAGAAGTCATCACCATGGAAGACAAGGGTGCTAGAGTAGTACGCAAAAAGAAAGATTCATCGCTGGTGAGAGCTTTGGAGATGTACAAGCACAAGAAGGTGGACGCCGTGTTCTCGGCAGGCAACACAGGTGCTGTAATGTCGGCATCGCTGTTGGTGTATGGCAGACTAAGGGGCATCTTGCGTCCGGCTATCGCTACCATATTCCCGGGTAATAAGAGGGACAAGATAGTCCTGGATGTGGGAGCTAATGCAGATTGCAAGCCCGAGGTTCTGGTGCAATTCGCTCAGATGGGCAGCCTCTACTCACACTTCTGTTTCGAGATAGACCGCCCCAAAGTGGGGCTTTTGAATATAGGTGAAGAAAGTAGCAAAGGTTCGCAACTTTACACAAAGGTGCACGAAGAGCTACAAAAAGAGAACTCTGTAAACTTCATCGGCAATGTAGAGCCATCTGGCGTGTATGGGGATGTGGATGTGTTGGTGTGCGACGGTTTTACGGGAAACATCTTCTTAAAGACCGCAGAGGGTACAGCTAGGTTCGTGCTTAGCTTGCTCAAGGAAGGCGTAAAAAAAAGCGTGCTGGCAAAAGCAGGAGCACTACTGATGAAATCGGTGTTTAAGCTACTAAAAAGCAGGATGGACCCTGCTGTGTACGGCGGAGCTTTGCTAATGGGGCTAAAGGGGCTAACCGTGGTCGGACACGGCTCAAGCAATCAAGAAGCTATCGCTAAGGGTATAGAGTTTGCTGCCAAAAGTGCACAATCGGGAATTGTACGATACAGCAGAGATTTTTTTGAATATAAAGGAAACGACAATGGCAAAATTTCAAGCAAAATTAGAAGGTACTGGGCACTATGTACCGGATGAGGTCATAACCAACTCATACTTCGAGGAGTACCTAGACACCTCCGATGAATGGATCTCTTCGATGACGGGGATAAGGAAAAGGCGTCGAGTTGCTAAAGACCAAGCCACAAGTGATATAGCGTACATCGCCGCTAAAAGGGCGATAAAAGATGCTGGCGTATCCGCTAGCGATATAGATTTGATATTATTGGCGACAATCACGCCCGACTACCCTTTCCCTGCTACAGCTTGTCTGGTGCAAAAAATGTTAGGACTGGAGAAAGTGGCAGCTATGGATATCTCGGCTGGTTGTACAGGCTTTGTTTACGCCAGTGATATGGCTAGAGCCTACATAGAGGCAGGCTTTCACAAGCGGGTGCTGGTGATAGGAGCAGAGTCGCTTACGAGGATTACAAACTACCAAGATAGAAAAACTTGCATCCTCTTTGGTGATGGAGCTGGTGCGTGCATCTATTCCAGAGCAGAGCTAGAAGACACATCGCGGTTCATCGGCTCTTATCTGGAAGCCAGTGGCAAAGATGCAGACCTCTTATTGCAAAAAGCTGGAGGCTCTAGGATGCCTGCCAGTGCAGAGAGTGTCGCCCAAAACCTGCACACTGTCCAAATGGAAGGCAATAAGATTTTTAAACTGGCTATCAAAAGTATGTATGGAGTGTGCAAAGAGCTAGCAGTTCGCAATAATATAACTTTTAGTGATATAGATTTCCTCATTCCCCATCAAGCAAATCAGAGGATTATAGATGGATTGGGAAAGAAGATGAAGATAGCCTCTGAGAAAGTGGTTGTGAACATCCAAAACAGTGGTAACACCTCTGCCGCTAGCGTGCCTATCGCTTTCGATAATGCTTTGCAAGAGGGTTTGGTCAAGAAAGGCGATTTGGTGATGATGACAGCCTTTGGAGCGGGACTTACTTCTGGTGCGATGCTACTCAGAGTTTAAGGAGAAAAGATGTTTAATGGTAAGAAAGTAGCTTTTATTTTTCCTGGACAGGGAGCCCAATATGTGGGAATGTCTGGAGACTTTTTGGCAGCCGACTCTCAATTGCGGGGAAGTGCCGAAAAATTTTCGCAAACAGCACAATTCGATTTGCTGAAGATGATGAAAGAAGGACCTGCGGAGGAGTTAGCACAAACACAGTACACCCAGCCGTCTATTTTGTTACACTCGTGTGTGGCGATGAGAGCTTTGCAAAAAGAGGTAGATCTGCAACCAGATTTGGTAGCAGGGCACTCTCTGGGCGAGTTCTCGGCTTTAGTCGCTACTGGTGTGTTATCGCTTGAAGACGCCCTGATGCTGGTGCACAAGCGGGGATTGTATATGACCAAGGCAGGAGAGGGCAGTAACGGCGGGATGTGTGCCATCTTGGGACTGAGCGTGGAGGAAGTGGAAGCACTGTGCAGCAAGGTTAACAGCTCTGATGGCGAGCAAGTGGTGATAGCTAACTACAACACGCCTGTGCAGTTAGTGGTCTCTGGCAATGGAGAGGCTGTAGAGAAAGTAGCAAGGTTGGCACAAGAGAAAGGAGCTAAGCGGGTTGTCCCTTTGGCAGTTAGCTGTGCCTTCCATAGTCCATTGATGCAACCAGCTGCAGACGATCTGGCAGTGGAGTTGGGCAAGGTAGAACTCAAAGAAGCCAGTTGTCCACTGGTGAGTAATGTGGACGCTCAGTTGCACACAGATCTTAAAGAGATAAAGCAAAACTTGCTCAAGCAGGTCAGTGGCTCGGTGCAATGGATAAAATCTGTAGAGTGTATGCTCGACCAAGGAGTTGAGATTTTCGTAGAGTTTGGTCCGGGCAAAGTTGCCAGTGGAATGATTAAGAAAATTTTCCGTAAAGCCAATGTGTTGAATGTTGATAAGCTAGAAGATGTGGCAAAAGTTGTAGCCAAGCTCAAAGAGATTTGAGGGGGCGTTGCTATGTTAACGAATAAAACTGCTGTAATAACAGGTGCTGCTATGGGCATAGGCTTCGCTGTGGCTCGGCTTTTTGCCCAAAATGGAGCTAAAGTTACCATCGTGGATTTGCAAAAAACCAGTGTCGATACAGCTGTTGCCTCGTTGCAATCTTTTGGGCAAGTGCAAGGTTTTGTCGGTGATGTTACCGACTCTGCAAAGATGCAAGAGCTTTTTGCTCAACTCAAAAAAGATGCTGGCTCTGTGGACATTTTGGTCAACAACGCAGGTATCACCAGAGACGGACTCCTGATGCGGATGAAAGAGGAAGATTGGCAAGCGGTGATGGATGTGAACCTCAAAGGTGCTTTCGTCTGCACGCAAAAGGCTAGCAAGATAATGATGAAGCAAAGAGCGGGGGTAATCCTCAATATGGCGTCCGTGATAGGACTGATGGGCAACGCTGGGCAAGCTAACTATGCAGCCAGCAAAGGTGGCGTGATAGCTTTCAGCAAATCTATCGCCAAAGAGCTTGGCTCTAGAGGTGTACGATGCAACGCTATCGCCCCCGGGTTCATTCAGACAGATATGACCGACAGCCTACCACCAGAGGTCGTAGCCCAGTACAAGCAAGCCATCGCTTTGGGCGAATTGGGTACAGTAGAAGATGTCGCAGAGCTGTGTTTGTTCTTGGCAAGCGATAGAGCAAAATATATTACTGGACAAACCATCAATGTTGATGGTGGACTGGTGATGTAAATAGTAGTAAATAATTAAGTTAGAACCATTTAGGAGGACTGAAAATGGATATTGAAGCTAAAGTAAGAGATATTATCGTAGAAGAGTTAGATGTGGACGCTGCTGAGGTTGTGCCTTCTGCTAGTTATATCGATGATTTGGGTGCAGATTCGTTGGACACAGTTGAACTCATTATGAAGTTCGAAGAAGAGTTCGATATCGAAATCCCAGACGAGGACGCTGGTAAACTCAAAACCGTGGGCGAGTCTATCGAGTATCTCAAAGAAAAATTAAGTTAAGATTTCAAAGATGCTACTCTTTTGAAACAGGAAGTTTAAAAATCGCTTTCTTGAAAAAGAGTAGCTTTTGTTTTATTTGAGAAGGAGAGTTAAGTTAGTATGAAAAAAAGAGTTGTTGTTACCGGACTTGGTACACTAAACTCCGTAGGACATAGCGTGGAAGAGAGTTGGGACGCTTTACTTCGCGGAGTCAACGGTATTGATAAGATTAGTAAATTTGATGTAGAAGGGTTTGCCTCGCATATAGCAGGTGAGGTGAAGAACTTCGATCCCAAAGAAAAATTGGATAAGCGAGCTGCGAAGAAGTTGGACACTTATTCTATTTTTATGCTTGTGGCTGCAGACGAGGCTATGGCCGACGCTGGACTCACCCAAGAAGACAGTTTTGAACCTTTTCGAGCTGGATGCATTATGGGTTGTGGGATAGGGGGGATGAGTACCTTTGAAAACGAAGCAAAAAACTATCTGGAAAAAGGTCCAAGGAGAGTCTCTCCGCAATTTATCCCCAAGATGATAATTAACGCCGCCGCCGCTGGAGTGGCTATTAAGTACAAGCTCAAAGGTCCTAATTTTACATGCTCATCGGCTTGTGCTTCGGCGAACCACGCCATCGGAACGGCTTTTCGCACTGTGCAATATGGCGATGCTGACATTGTGGTAACTGGTGGCTCGGAAGCTGCTGTTACACCTTTGTCTTTGGCAGGGTTTTGTTCGATGAAAGCTTTGTCCACTCGCAATGACGACCCCAAGACAGCTTGCAGACCATTCGATGCAGACCGCGATGGCTTCGTGATGGGAGAAGGTGCTGGTGTTTTGGTATTCGAGGAGTTGGAGCACGCCAAAGCCCGTGGTGCCAAGATATACGCCGAGGTGGTAGGTTATGGTGCCAGCTGCGATGCTCACCACATCACTGCACCCGCAGAAGGCGGTGAGGGAGGAACCAGAGCCATGAGAGCCGCTTTGGCAGATGCTGACCTCAAACCTGATGATGTGCAGTACCTGAGTGCTCATGGCACTTCTACACCATATAACGACAAGTTTGAGACGCAGTCTATCAAGGCAGTCTTTGGTGAGCACGCCAAATCTTTGAAGATCAACTCGACTAAGTCGATGATAGCTCACACCTTGGGTGGTGCTGCGGCTATAGAGGCTCTGGTCTGTTGTAAATCTATTCAGACTGGTAAAGTGCACCCTACCATTAACATCGTAAATCCCGACCCAGAGTGCGACTTGGACTATGTTGCCGATAAAGCCGTGGACTTGGAGATTGATGTCGCCTTGAGCAACTCTCTTGGCTTTGGTGGTCATAACGGCGTCATGATTTTCAAGAAGTACAAAGGCTAATAAGCAGGTGAAGTTTAATCTCAAGATTTTTGGTAAGGTCAAAGGGGAGTTGCCTCAGGGCGATGCTAAGTGGCACGAAAAAGCCGAAGTGTTGCAAAAAAGAATAGGGTACAGGTTTAAAAACCTCGACTACCTGAAAAAAGCGATGACTCACCTTTCTTTCGTGCGAAAAGCGAGCAATAAGCTGGCTTCTTTTGAGCGAATGGAGTTTTTTGGCGATGCTATTTTGGGATTTTTGGTCGCCGAGTGCTTGTTCAATAAATACCCGAGCAAGAAAGAGGGTTACCTCTCTAAGCTGAAGTCCAAAGTGGGTTCGGAGAAGTACTTGGCACACATCGCCAAAGAGTTAAACCTTGGCGATACGCTTTTTTTGTCTAGCGAAGAAAGCAAAAGCGGGGGACGAGAGCGGGACTCTATCTTGTCCGATGTGGTCGAGTCGCTCATCTGCGGGATATATCTGGACGGTGGGATAGCAGAAGCACGGAAGTTTGTTAATGACAAGTGTTTGCAGGGCTTTGAGAAAGAGGTTACTAGAGATTATTTGCAAAACTACAAGAGCCTCGTGCAAGAGCATTTTCAGGGTAAATTCAGGGCTTTACCCAAGTATAAAATTGTTTCTGAGGAGGGTCCTGAACACAATAAGATTTTCTTTGTGGAGGTCTATTTTGATGGCAAGTTTTGGGGCAAAGGCTCTGGAGTGAACAAAAAGTCTGCTCAACAAGAGGCTGCTAAAGATGTATGGCAAAAGATAAAGAAGAAAGAGAATTAACTAAAAAGAGGGAAGCTGTAACGCTTCCCATTTTTTTGCCTTTTTTGGGGTGTCCGTTTCGGTGCATTTACTGCCAGCAAAATACCATTACCGCTCAGGCAGATGTGTGGCAGCCAAAGCAAGTAGCAAAGGCGGTCGAGAGGTTCGTAAGTTACAGAAGAGGGCAAAAAAAAGAGGTGGCTTTTTTTGGTGGAACTTTTACCGCTTTGCCGATGAGTGTGCAAGAGCAGTACCTGTTGGCAGTGCGTTCTCACCAAGAGCTTGGCGACACCATAAGGCTCTCTACCAGACCAGACTGTTTGCCAGTTGCGAACTTGGCTCTTTTGAAGCGGTATAATGTGCAAACTGTAGAGCTGGGTATTCAGTCTTTTTCGGACAAAGTTCTTAAAGCATCGGCTCGTGGTTACACCAGAGAGCAAGCTATTGAAGCCGTTAAGCTATTGCAAAGCCAGAATTTGCGTGTAACTGTGCAGTTGATGCCCTTTTTGCCGAGCTGTGATGAGCAAAGCTTGGCAGAGAGTTTGCACACAGTGTGTTACTTGCGACCCCAAGAGGTGCGGATTTATCCGACACTGGTCTTGGCTGGCACAGAGCTGGAAAGGCTCTACATAGCGGGCAAGTACTCGCCTGTAGAGATGGACAAGTGCGTGCAGGTTTGCTGTCAGTGGAAGAGGGAGCTAGAGGCAAAAGGCATTAGGGTTATCAAGATTGGGTTGCACTCGGATGTGGCTCTGGATGCCCAGCAGATAGTGGTTGGAGCGTATCATCCAGCGTTTGGAGAGTTGGTGAGAATACAAGCTCTTTACGAGACGATATTGCGAAAAAACCCCGACAAATTGTCTGAATTGGTAGTAAAAAGCAAAGAAACTTCCCTTTACTTTGGGCACAACAGATTGCTCCTAAAAAAACTGAAAAAAAGGTACGGAGAGTTTGCATTACGCACTGTAAAAAGTAGTTGACAAGATACATCCAAGAATAACTAAAGAAAAAATTCAATTGGAGTAGTATAATGTTGGTTCATATCGAAAATCATCCTCTTATCAAGCACAAATTGGGGCTTTTGAGGGATAAAGAAATTTCCACGAAAAAGTTCCGAGAGCTTTCAGCTGAGATAGCTCATTACCTTACCTACAAGGCGACAGAGAGTTTGCCTCTGGAGGACAAAAAGATAGAGTGCTGGTCTGGAAGCACAAATGTGCAACAAATTAAGGGCAAGAAGATTACCATTGTGCCCATCTTGCGTGCTGGCATCGGTATGATGAACGGCGTGATAGACATCATCCCTTCTGCCAAAATAAGCGTGGTTGGTTTTTATCGCAACGAAGAAACCTTGGAAGCTGTGCAATATTACCAAAAGTTTACGAGTTCTATGGACAAAAGGATGGCTTTGATCTTAGACCCGATGCTGGCAACCGGCGGAACGCTGATAGCCACCATCGAAGCTCTAAAGAAAGCGGGTTGCAAGCAAATCAAGGGGATATTTTTAGTGGCATCTCCCGAAGGTATAAAAAAGGTGGAAGAGCTGCACCCCGATGTGGAGATTTACACCGCCGCTGTGGACGAGAAACTCAACGATGTTGGCTACATCTTACCGGGATTGGGCGACGCTGGAGACAAAATATTTGGGACAAAATAGGTGCATATCTTAGATAAAAAAGCGATGCGGGAAGCAGATGCCTTGGCGATGAGCGACTATTTTTTGCCTTCTCGGGTCTTGATGGAAAATGCTGGCAGAGGCTGTGCGGAGATTATCCACAGGCAACGCCTCGGGAGCAAAGTGGTGGTGGTGTGTGGCGATGGTAACAACGGCGGAGATGGCTTTGTGATAGCTCGCTGGTTGCACAAGTTTGGCTACGAAGTGGTACTACTGCTGATAGGGGAGCAAAGTAGATTTTCGCCAGAAACGGCTGAAAACTGGAAGGCTTGTTGCAAACTGGGCTTGCCATTTCTGAACGATACCGACTCTATCTCAGAGTGCGACTTGGTGGTTGACGCTCTGTTTGGTATAGGTTTTACAGGTGCTTTGGCAGGCAGAGCCAAGGCGATAGTAGAGCAGATCAACGCTTCCAAGGCGAGAGTGGTAGCAATAGACATACCCAGCGGTCTGGACGCTGATAATGGGCAGGCAGAGAGCTGTGTGGTGGCAGACATCACACTAAGCATGGCAGCAGCGAAGCTGGGACATTTCTTGGGACAAGGCAAGCGAGTGTGCGGTCAGCTGCTAATAGTGCCCATCGGGCTCTCCGAAGCGGTATTAACAGCAAAAGGGAAGAACTGCTGTTATTTGGATGAGCAGCTGCTACCAAAGCGAAGCGTAACGGCACACAAGGGAGAGTATGGAAGATTGGCGATAGTTGCTGGCTCTAGGGGGTACAGTGGAGCGGCAATCTTGAGTGCCAGAGCTGCCCTGCATAGCGGAGCGGGATTGGTAACTCTCTATCACCCACAGGGGATGGAGCAGATTTTTGAGTGCTGTCTCACGGAGGTGATGAGTAAGTCTTTTTCCGAGCTGGACAGTATGCAAGCCGATGTCCTCTTGATAGGTCCAGGGCTAGGAGCTGATTGTCAAAAAGTACTCGAGAAGTGCTTGCGTGAGCATAGAGGTAAGCTGGTGATAGACGCCGACGGTCTGAACGCTCTAGCAAAGAGCAGAGAGCTACTAAACAAGCTGGAAGGTGCGGTGCTGACCCCACACATTGGCGAGTTTGCCAGATTGTGCGGTTGCTCGCCGGCAGAGGTGCTGGCAGACCCTTGCCAAAAGTTGAGAGCATTTGTGCAAAAGTATAACTGCTGTGTGTTGCTAAAATCTCACACCTCTTTGTTTTGTCAGCAGAAGAAGATTTGGCTTATAAACAAAGGCAACGACGGACTAGCCACAGGTGGCAGTGGCGATGTGTTGGCTGGGATAATAGCTTCCTTTATGGCACAAGGGCTCAGTGCGGAGTCAGCGACCTTAGGTGGAGCTTATTTGCTGGGAGATACCGCCGAGAAATTAGCGAAAATATACCAGACACCTGCTATTACGCCATCCAGAATTATAGATAATTTATTTAAAAAATAGAAGAAAAATGCGAACCTCAGTATTAGAGCCGATGCCAAGCGAATTTTGGCAGTTAGTGGTAGATAAGAACTTTGAGAAGTTCTTTTGTTCAGAACTCGACCCCGAGAGTAAGGTGGTAATTATTAGAACCAAGACCTGTTTCGATGCTGGCTACTTGGACAAACTACCCAAGCTTGAGCTAATAATCCGTGCAGGCAGTGGTTTTGACAACATAGCTGTGCAAAAAGCGGTCGATAGGGGCGTGCAGGTGTGCAACACTCCGCAGGCGAACGCCTACGCTGCTTATGAGCACACACTTTCATTGTTGATGGCTCTGATGAAAACACACCGTAGCTCGCGGAGTGCTATACTGGTGGGCGATTGGAAAGACAACCTGCCCGAGAATTTGGAGTTTCCAGATATGAGGGTGCTGGTGGTGGGAGTCGGCAGAGTGGGGCGAAGGGTAGCTAAGACGCTAAGGTATTTCGGAGCGGAGGTCAGATGCGTTGACCCATTCTTGGATGGTAGCCAGCAAGAACCTTTTGAGTTTTGCTCGTACGAAGATGGGCTCAGTTGGTGCAATGTGCTAACTTTTCACTGTCCACTTTATGCCGACACTTTTCACTATTTCGATAAAAAAAGTTTGGACAAGGTCAAAGAGCCGATATTTTTGTTAAATGTGGCAAGAGGTGGTGTGGTGGATGACAAAGCTTTAATAAAAGGGCTGGAAAAGAAGCTGATCCGCGGAGCTGGACTGGATGTTTTTGACAAAGAGCCGACCAAGGCGTTGCAACTGCAAAGATACGAAAATGTGTACCTTACTCCTCACACAGGAGCGTACACGGCTGGAGCCAAAAAGAGGCTGAGTGTAGAGAGTTTGCAAGTTTGGCAGGAGTTTACGCAAAACGGTAAACTTTTATCGCCAGTTGACCTCAGATTTATAAAATGAAAATTTAAGGGAGAGTTTGTTATATATGAAGTTTTTTAGGAAAAGTTTACTCGTCTGTTTGTGCTTTGGCACTATGTTTGGCTGTGCGACCAGTAAGAAAGAACATCTGCTGTCTCAGGAGTATGTTCAAGAGGTTGAAAATATTTTAAACACTAATAATATAAGCCCCAAGCCTATCAAAGAAATATCCCTTGCCATGCAAAGCAAAGACAACGAAATCAAAGAAAAAGAGCAAACCATCGAGTTGCTCAACAGCGAAATAGCGGTGCTGTCTAAACAGTTGGAAGATTCTGAGGCAAAGCACGACAAGGTGGTAGAGCAGTTGGAAGTGGTAACCAGCATCGCTCAGGTGAATATGGGATTTAGTTTGCCCGACTCTGTCAACTTTGCTGGGAAAACTTTGGACATTTCCAGACCACGCATTCGTGATAAATTCCAAAAGATTTTCAATAACGAGCTGAAGTACGCTCACAAGTATATCAAGCGTAGTGGATACTATTTTCCGCTTTTTGAGAAAATTTTTCAAGAGAAAGGTGTGCCAGACGACACCAAGTATTTAGCCGTAGCCGAGAGCTGCCTGAACCCTATTGCTCACTCGTGGGCAGGAGCCGATGGTATTTGGCAGTTTATGCCTCGCACGGGTAAGCAGTACAAGATGAAAATCAACTCCTATGTCGACCAAAGGCGGGACATCTTGCAGTCTACTGCCGCTGCTGCCGATTATATGCTCAGCAGTTACAAATATTTGCAAAACTTAGGATGCGAAGACTGGTTACTGGCGATGTGCAGTTACAACGCTGGTGTGGGCAATGTTGCAAAAGATATAAAAAGGCAAGGTTCTACGGACTTTGAAGAGCTGATAATGAAGGCGGACGAGACCAATCGCTATGTGTGGCGAGCCATCGCTATCAAGCTGATTTTTGAAAACGAGGAAGAGCTTTTTGGCAAAAAGTTTGCTAAGGAAAAGTCTATTTTCGAGGTAATGCGGATGGTGAGCGTGAAGTTGCAAGGATACCACCAACTGAACCAGTGGGCTATCGCTCAAGGCACGAACATCAGAGACATTTGGCTGGACAATCACTGGATAAAGATGTACAAGATGCGACGGAGCAAATACTCTCGAATAAACAGCATCATCTTGCCACCCGGAGAGTACACTGTACTGGTACGAAAAGATGCCAAGCCCAACCTTGAGCTTTTATCGTCTGTAGAAAAGAAGCTGGCGAGCAAAGGTAATATGCTCGTAACTTACAAGGTTCGCCGGGGGGACAACCTCGGCTCGATAGCGATGAAATATCGCACGAGCATCTCGGCGATTAAAGCTATCAACAACATCAGAGGGACGATGATAAGGATTGGTCAAAAGCTAAAAATCCAAGTGGGGCAAAAATATGTTTCGACCAACTCCAACTATTACTGCGTAAGGAGTGGCGACTCTCTGGTGAAAATTGCCAAAAAGTTTCGGACTTATGTGTCGACCATCAAATCTCTCAATGGGCTGACATCCAACACTATTAAGGTGGGGCAAGTTTTGAAAATCAGGAGAACCTCCTGAGTTGGTCTTTTTGAATGAAGAGCCGTTTTTTATTCGTCATCTTCTTGTTGCCATTTCTGGCAGCGTGCCATCAACCAGAAGAGGATGTCTTTGCTGGCGATGAGTTAGCTTTCCTCAAGAGTCAAAAAGCTCGCATTCGCACGCTGGAAGACTCTGTGCAACATCTGCAAAATAAGGTGCAGGCAAGAAGCGAGGAGATTGCTGAGTTGAGCAAAGTCATAGATGAGTATATCTCCACGCTCAACGGCGTCTATCTGGAAAACGAGGCTCTTCGGCGTCAAGTGGAAGTCGCCGCTGGTGATATGAACTTCAAGATACCCAAAGTCGTGATATTCGCTGGCGAGCGGGTAGAACTCTTTGCTCCCAAGACTCGCGAGAAGTTCGTCAAGATATTCAATCAAGAGCTGAAAAACGCTAGAAGTTATATATCACGGAGCGGGTTTTATTTCGACCTTTTCCAAAAAATCTTTGCTCAGGAAGATGTTCCGCAAGATTTGCAATACCTAGCCGTGGCAGAAAGCGGACTAAACCCCATGGCTCGCTCTTGGGCAGGAGCCGATGGCATCTGGCAGTTTATGCCCGCTACAGCCAAAGATTACAATCTGCGGATAGATAACTTCGTGGACGAGCGACGCGACATCGTCAAATCGAGCAAAGCCGCTATCCGCCTGCTCAAATTCAACAAAAAGTATCTAGCAAAGAAAGGCGGGGACAGTTGGCTTTTGGCGATGTGTGCTTACAACGCTGGCGTGAGGAACATCAGTAGAGTAATAGACAAGCAGGGAGCGAAAGCTTTTTCGGAGTTGATAATGAGTGCCGAGGAAACCAATCGCTATGTGTGGCGTGCGGTGGCTATCAAAATTATTTTCGACCATGAGCAGGAGATATTTGGCGAAACGATTAAGCGAGAAAAGCCGATAGAAGAGCAGTTCAAGCGGGTGAACATTACTTTGCGTGGTTACCACAAACTGGACAAGTGGGCTATCGCCCAAGGCACGAACATCAGCACCATCTGGCAAAATAATTACTGGATAAAGATTTATAAGCATCGGCGAAGTCGCTACGCCAAGGTCAACAATGTTATTTTGCCTTTTGGCGATTACAGTTTTTGGGTGCCAAAAGATGCTCAGCCCAACTTTACTTTGCTCAAAGAGGCAGAAGCGGAGCTGGCGAAGAAGAACGATGCGATAAACATTTACTATCGTGTGCAAAAGGACGACAACTTGTTTAAGATTGCCAAGAAGTTTAAAACTTATACTAACATAATCCGCAAAGAGAACAAGATGAAATCGGACAAGGTTATCCCGGGGCAGATTTTGACTATCAACGGTCGGTACATAAAAGGCGACTATGTCTATGGTAAAAAAAGCTCTTACAAGATTCGCAAAGGGGACACCTTGGAAAAAGTTGCCAAGAAATTGAGTGTCTCGGCAAACTACCTGATAAATTTGAACCGTTTGCAAAAAGTTTATGTCTTGCCTCCCGGAGATGAGCTACTTTATTAGCTCGATGTCAGATGAGCGTTAAGTTTTTGCAAAAAGTGGGCTCAATGTCCGTAGCGGTAATGATTTCCAGAGTCTTGGGCTTGGTGCGAGACATCATCTTCACAGCCTTTTTTGGCGTAAGCTATCTGGCAGATGCGTTCAACTATGCTTATCGCATTCCCAACTTCTTGCGACTACTCTTCGGCGAAGGTGCACTGGCAGCGGCGTTTATCCCCCTCTACGGTGAGGTCGGCGAGCAAAGAGGGCGGATGGCTCAGTTGCGGTTCGGGTTTTCCTTGCTCACCCTTTTGTCGTTGGTGTTGCTGGTACTTTCGTTTGCTGGTATAGTTTTTGCTCCTTATCTGGTAAAGATGGTAGCTCCCGGCTTAGATGCTAGCACTGCACACTTGAGCATCAGACTTACCAAGATAATGATGCCTTACCTGTTTCTAATCGGCACTGCCTCCACAATCATCGCTATCTTGAACTACCACGACTACTTCTTTTGGCCGGCACTCTCGGCAGCTTTTTTCAACTTAGGAACTATTGCTATCATCGGTGGGTTTCTCTTTTGGATAGGGGGCGACTCCGTGCAAAAGGTGGAGGCGTACTCTTGGGGCATAGTGGTGGGTGGAGTGTTGCAGTTGCTGGTCAACCTGCCACTGCTCAAAAGGGTTGGTTATCGACAACTTCTGGCGTGGAGTAGTAGCCATATGAGCAAACTTTGGCGAAGATTTTTACCGGGGATTTTTGGTATCGGTGTGCGTCAGCTCAACTCTTATGTCGACCTTTTCTTGGCGTCCTTCTTGATAGTGGGCAGTGCCTCCAGCCTTAGCTACTCCTACCGTTTGATGCAGCTTGCCCTCGGCGTGCTGGGTGTGCCTATCTGGTCGGCGAGCTTACCCGTCTTTGCCAAGTTAGTGGCAAAAAACGACACACAAGAGCTACAAAAGACCTTCTCCTATGTTTTGGTGCTCTCTGCCTTCCTGATGGTGCCTATCACCGCTCTGATGGTCGGCTTGGGCAAAGAGTACATCACTCTGCTCTTCGCTCGTGGTGAGTTCGACCAGAGTGCGGTCTTGCGGACTTACGCCCCTTTCTTCTACTATGTCTTGGCTCTGAGTTTCTTCTGCTTCAATCACATCTTGGTAAGCCTTTTCTACGCTCATGGCGATACCAAGTCGCCCGTCAAGGTGTCTGTAGTGGCATTGCTGGCAAACATCGGCTTTAACATCTGGTTTATGAGATATTTGGGAGCTGCTGGTTTGGCTTTAGCAACTTTGTGTTCGGCAGTTTTGCAAAGCGTCATCCTCTATTACTGGGTGAGAGCTCGCTACAACTACTTGCAGTTCCCATTGGGGCAAGTCGCCAAGATTTTGCTGTGTGGTGTGGTGGTGTGGCTCTTCGTTGATACCTTTAACGGCTATTGCTGGGTAGCTTCTACTCTAGGATTTGCACCTCTGTTGGGCAAGTTCGCACTTCTGGGTTTTTTGGGCTTAGCACTTTTTTTGGCTCTGGCGTATGCACTGCGTGTGCAAGAGTGGCAAAGGCTGTTGCGAAAACTGAGAAAGTAAGATGAACCCGAACTTACAACAAAAGCTATCGACTCTGCCCGACCAAGCTGGCGTGTACCTGATGAAAAACAAAGCGGGCAAAATCATCTATATTGGTAAAGCCACTAGTCTGAAAAATCGTGTGCGAAGTTATTTTGCGGGTACGAAGTCTGATCTGAAAACTCGCAAGCTGGTGGAGAATGTCCAAGATTTGGACTACATAATGGTCTCTAATGCTCACGAAGCTCTGATTTTGGAAGATACCCTTATTAAAAAGCATCGTCCCAAATACAACATCTTGCTCAAGGACGATAAACGATACCCTTTTCTAAAACTGACGGATGAGCCGTATCCACGACTGGTGGTAACCAGAGAGAAAAAGCACGATAAGGGCGATTACTTTGGTCCTTTTACCGATGGCAGTGCTATGCACAGGGTCAAGCAGATGGTGGAGGAGATTTTTCCCTTGCGGAAGTGCAACACGATGGGCAAAAAGCGGTGTCTTAACTTCCAAATCGGCAAGTGCGTGGGAGTGTGCGAAGGCGACCCCAAGCTGGATAGTGAGTACAAGCTGCTGGTACTAAGGGTCAAAAAGTTCCTCTCGGGAGCTAGCAAAGAGATAAGCTCGGAACTGAAGAGGCTTATGGAGTCTGCCTCGAACAAGATGGACTACAAAAAAGCAGCATTTTATAAAATGCAGTGGGAGAGCTTGCAAAAGCTCGGGCAGAAGCAGACGGTTTATTTCGACGATAATAAAAGACGCGATGTTGTGGTGGGTTATCTCGAAGAGAAGCTGGGGGCGATAACGGTGTTGAAGTTGGTCGAGGGTAAACTTGTGGGTAAAGAGAGTTACCCGTTAAAAAATGTGGAAGAAAAAGCTATGCCCGAGATGTTGGCAGCTTTTTTGAAACAGTATTATTTGCCGAGGCTAGATGTGTTGCCGTGGCAGATACTCCTAGAGCTAGATCCGCAAGGCGAGTTGGACGAAGATTTGCAGAAGCAACTGAACCTCTTTGTGCCACAAAAAGGGAAGTTGAGTAAATTGCTTTGGATGGCTAGGCAAAACGCCTTTGACTTGGTGGAGCAGGAAAGGCTCAAGTACCTAAGGCGGTCGGCACGCACCGCAGCACCCGTGTTGGAGCTAAAGCGGGCTCTGGGCTTGTCCGTGTTGCCCACCAAGATTATCTGCATCGATATTTCTACCATCCAAGGGAGCGACACCGTCTCTTCGCTGGTCTTTTTTGAGAACGGCAAACCCAAGAAAAAAAACTATCTGCATTTCAAGATGAAAGCCGTACAGGGGCAAGACGACTTCGCCAGCATGCAGGAGACCCTAAGGCGTTATCTTGCCAAGCTCGACCAGTACGAGAAGCCAGACCTGATAGTGGTTGATGGTGGCAAGGGACAGCTTTCCTCATCTGTGGAGGTCTTGCACGAAATGGGGATTGACATCGCAATAGTCTCTCTTGCCAAGAGGCTGGAAGAGGTGTTTTTACCCGGGCAACTGGACTCCATAATGCTCCCACGCAAGGGACTTGCCCTAAAAATGATCATCCACCTGCGGGACGAGGCACACCGCTTTGCCATCACCTATCACCGCAAACGCCGCTCGATGCGAACGCTAGCCAGCCAACTGGACAGCGTGGTGGGCGAGCAGACCAAGTACAACCTCCTGCGGGAGTTCGGCTCGGTGCAGGGCGTGAAAGAAGCGACACTGGACGAATTGCAGACAGTTAAAGGTGTGGGGAAGAAGCTGGCAGGGAAGGTGAAAGGGGAGCTGGGAGTTTCTTTTTGCAACGATTTTATTGGTAAAAAAAAATAAAGTAGAAATGATTTTTTTGTCAGGTATGCTTATTTCTCTAGTCATTTTTATTTGTTATTTTCTCATTTTGTAGAGATTTTTCTTGCTTCGCATTGCTAAATTTTCAATAAAAGCGTCTGGTAGAACATTAGTGCTTCGAAAACCAAGATCCGTGTTACTTTTTCGAGATTGAGAGATGTTTGAAATAATTTTTTGCATTAAAGTGATTATTTTTGTAAGATTATACCACGAAAAAATAAAAATCTTTTCTTCATCTTTTGATGATGGGAAATTTTGGTTTAAATCGTTATGAGCTAGTGCTTTGTTTCTATATTCCTTTATGCTTTTAGATAATTCATACAGCTCATTAAACCTATTTTCAAATAGCTCTTTTTTATTAGGATTATTACAATAAAAGGGTTCTTTTTTTATACTTTCCTCGAGATATCTAAATCCGATATTTTTCTTTTTCCCCTTCCCTATCGGGTCTAACAAAGTAAAAATAAGCCTCATTAAATCTCGTGCCAAACTTTTTTTTAACACTTCAAAAATACCATAATTAAATTCATTTAGTATTTTTAAAGATTGTTTTTTCATGAAAAAACAATCATAAACATTGTAACTATCTGTTATTTCTACAACTTTTCCCCAGATATAATCAAAAATTCTTATGGTTTCATTGTTTTCCATTCTTTCTCCATATTTATAAATTCCTTGCAATTAAATAAAATGTAGTTGTCAACAAAAACTAGAAAGAGCAAAAAAAGGCTGTTTCTTACCTGCCAGGTGGAGATATGGTTTCCTCCTCTTCACGGGCAGAGCCAGAGACACAAACCTTTATCTATGGCACTGCAAAGCTAACAATAGAAGACCTCATAGCTAAGAACAAATCTCGGAGGTACTCTTACACTACGGACGGCTGTAGACACCTCACGAAATGTCTCTGACGACTTGGAGCGGAGCGGTTTTCTTTTCTCCTCTATCTTTTCTTTGAGCGTTCAAGGAAAAAGTGGAGTCCCGCCGAAGGCGAAGCTAATGAAAAGATGAAAAGCCCCACTAAAAGAGAAATCTCCAAAAACCTCTTGACACTTTTGCTTTGCAAAACAAAGTACTTTGTATGACAAAAAAAAGAGGGGAATTTATGGAAAATCATAAACTTAGTGAAGAGATTAAGCTAATAAAAGAGACAATCGAAAAATCGAAAAGAAGGTTTGCAGATAACGGACTACATTATATTGTCTGGGGGATACTCACAGCGGTGGCTTGCGTGCTTTCTTACGCTTTAATATCAAATCCGATTTATATGGGTTTAGTTTGGGTAGGAGCTTACATCGTTGGCATAGCATTTTCGATCACGATTAACAAAAAAAGGAAGTTAGGAGCGACCAACTTTTTAGATAAAATCGTGGGAAATGTGTGGCTAGTTTTTATTGCCGCGTTGATTTTTTTGCTTATTGTAGCGGTTTTTTCTCCTTATATCGCTCCGCGGATAATTCCTGTTTTCCCTAGTGTGATGCTGTTTGTAGCTTTTTTCATAACTGGGAGTATTTATCAGGATAAGCTTTTGAAATTTATCTCTCTTTGTTGGTTAGTTGCTGCGATTGTTTTTTCACTTTGGATTTCTCTAAACTCTCTGCTTGTTTTTGCTGGATTGTTAATTTTGCTCCAAGTAGTCCCGGGAATTATAATTTATAAGAGAAGTAAAAATGGACAAATTTAATTACCAGAAGATTAACAAAATCATCCATTCGCCTATTCGCTTGGCGATCATCTCTACTTTGGTAACGGTAGAAAAATCTGATTTCAATTATCTCAAGGAGATTACAAAGGCTAGCGATGGTAATCTGTCGACGCATTTGAAAAAATTGAAAGAGGTGCAGTACATAGAGGTGGAGAAGAAATTTACAAATAACAAACCGAAAACCGTTTATAGCTTAACCAAAAAAGGCAGAGACCAATTCTTAGAATATGTGCAAAGTTTGGAGTATTTTTTGCAGAAGTAGCCAATGAGAATAATTAAAAACTAAAATATTACTTGATTTTTATTGATGCCTAGAATCTTTTAATTTTTGTTAAGAGATAAAAGTAGGTAATGCAATGATAAGTGAATATTTAGCGAAAGTTAGCACCAGATATGCTTCGGGTATCAGCCGTGAACACTCGTATAGGGGCGACTTGGAAGATTTGATTAGAAATCTGACTTATGGGGTAGAGGTAACGAATGAGCCAGCAAATGTAACAAATTGTGGTAATCCCGACTATGTATTAACCAAAGGGAAAATCCCCATCGGCTACATAGAGGCAAAAGATGTAGGGAAAGATTTAACGGCGAAACTTTACAAAGAGCAATTTGACCGCTATCGTAAAGCTCTGGACAATCTGATAATCACCGACTATTTGTGGTTCAGATTTTATCAAAGTGAAAAACTGGTGCACGAAGTAAAAATAGCCGAGGTAGTAGAGGGCAAGATAGTACCTTGCCCAGAAAATTTTGAACATTTCGAGAATTTACTAGTAGATTTTTGTCAATACATCGGACAGACGATAAAACATCCTTCTAAGCTGGCTAAGATGATGGCAGGCAAGGCAAAACTCTTGCAAAACATTTTAGAAAAGGCTTTGCTGGCAGATGAACAAACTGCGGAAAACAGCTCTTTACAAGGGCAGTATGAAACTTTTAAAAGTATTTTGATACACGACTTAACTCCCAGAGCTTTTGCTGACATTTACTCGCAAACTTTGGCTTATGGGATGTTTGCCGCAAGACTCAACGATAAAACTTTGGACGATTTTAGCAGATACGAGGCAGCAGAGCTTATCCCCAAGTCCAATCCATTTTTGCGTCGATTGTTTGGCTATATAGCCGGTCCAGACATCGATGAGAGGATAAAAACCACCGTGGACAACCTCGCCGATGTGTATCGAGCTACCAACATCAAAGAGCTTCTGAAAAACTTTGGCAAATCTACCAAAATGCAAGATCCCATAATCCATTTCTACGAAACCTTTCTGGGCGAGTATGACCCCAAATTGCGAAAAGCCAGAGGTGTATGGTACACGCCAGAGCCAGTGGTGAAGTTTATCGTAAGGTCGGTGGACGCTATCCTCAAGCAAGAGTTTGGACTATCACAGGGGCTAGCCGACACCAGCAAAACCAAGATAAAAGTGGACACCCAAACTCCCGACAACCGCTCCAAGACAGGATATAAGCAAGCGGAGAAAGAAGTTCACAAGGTGCAAATCTTGGACCCTGCCACAGGCACAGGAACTTTTTTGGTAGAAGTGGTAAAGTATATCTATGGCAAGAAATTCAAGGCGATGCAAGGTGCGTGGAGCTCATATGTACAGGAGCATCTCATCCCACGGATCAACGGCTTTGAGCTGCTGATGGCGAGCTACTCTATGGCTCATCTCAAACTAGATATGCTCCTGCGAGAGACAGGCTATCTGGCGACCAAAGACCAACGGTTCAACATCTACCTAACCAACTCCCTAGAAGAGGAACACCCCGACACGGGAAGCATCTTTTCTGCTTGGCTCAGCACCGAGGCGAACGAAGCCAACCACATCAAGCGAGACACACCCGTAATGTGCGTGATAGGCAATCCACCGTATTCAGGAGAAAGCTCGAACAAGGGCGACTGGATACTGAACATAATGGAAGATTACAAAAAAGAGCCAGGGGGCAAAGTAAAATTGCAAGAGCGAAACTCCAAATGGATTAACGACGATTATGTGAAATTTATCCGCTTTGGTCAACACTACATCGACAAGAACGGCGAGGGGATTTTGGCTTTTATCAATCCACACGGATTTTTGGACAACCCGACTTTTAGGGGAATGCGTTGGAATCTTCTGCAAAGTTTTGATAAGATTTACACATTAGATTTGCACGGCAACGCCAAGAAAAAAGAGGTTTGTCCCGACGGAAGCAAAGACGACAATGTCTTCGACATAATGCAAGGGGTGAGCATCAACATCTTCGTCAAGAAAGGCGACAGTAAAGATTTGGCGAAAGTCAACCACTGCGACCTCTATGGCAAGCGAGAAGATAAGTATAATTTCTTGAATGAGCATAGTGTGGAAAATATCGCTTGGCAAGAGCTGGAATGCAAAGAGCCGAACTATTTCTTTGTGCCCAAAGATAACGAACTGCAAGCCGAATATGAAAAAGGGTTTTCTGTGAAAGATTTGTTTCCTGTGAATAGTGTAGGAATTGTAACTGCGAGAGATAAATTTACTATCCATGAAACTAAAGAACAGGTTAAAGAAGTAATTACAGATTTTGTTCAATTGGAAGTAGAAGAAGCAAGAACAAAATACAATCTTGGTAAAGATGTGAGAGATTGGAAAGTGGACTTGGCTCAAAAAGATTTGAAAAATTCGGGATTAAAAGATGAGAAATATTGTAAAATTGCTTATCGACCTTTTGATGATAGATGGACTTATTTTACGGGCAAATCAAAAGGTTTTCATTGTATGCCTAGAGGGAATGTTATGCAACATTTTTTGAGTGGGGACAATTTGGGATTGGTATTTCGTAGGCAACAACCAGAAAATAAAGATTTGTATGTTTTTATTTCTAAAAATATTGTAGCCGATGGTTATATTAGGTCTGACAGCAAAGGAGGAGAAAGTATTGCTCCTTTGTATAAAAATAGAGACGAAACTCAGCAAATGGAAATAGGAGAGGAATAGTGGGAACAAATAAACCTTCTCCTCGTTCCCAAGCTCCAGCTTGGGAATGCATACGGGACAAGACACACTCCCAAAGTAAAATCTGGAAGCGATAAGAAGAAAAACAAGATAAGCAAGGGAATAAGAAAAAACTATGGGCAGAAGTCGCTACTCCTCGTTCCCAAGCTCTAGCTTGGGAATGCATACGCGACAAGACACACTCCCAAAGTAAAATCTGGAAGCGAGAAAAAATTGCAAATGGAAATAGGAAAGAAATAGTGGGAGAAAATAAGCCTTCTCCTCGTTCCCAAGCTCCAGCTTGGGAATGCATACGGGACAAGACACACTCCCAAAGTAAAATCTGGAGCGAGAAGAAGAACAAGACAAGCAGGGGAATAAGAAAAAACTATGGGAAGAAGTCGCTATAAAATAATCGATGAACAAGCAATCCACTTTGTGACTTGCACTGTGCTACATTGGATACCCATTTTCACAAAAATAGAAACCAAACAAATCATCATAGAAAGTTTGCAACATTTACAGAAAAGCGACAATCTGAAAATTTATAGTTATGTTATTTTGGAAAATCATTTGCACCTTATTGTAAGTAGCGACAATTTAAACAAAAGTTTGCAAAAATTTAAGTCATTCACAGCAAAAAAAATACTTAATTTCTTGATTACCAAAAATGTGAAAACAATCTTGCAACAATTGGAATTTTATAAAAAGGCTCATAAAAGAGAGATTTCTTATCAATTTTGGGAAGAAGGGACGAAACCGAAACAGATAATTTCTGATGAAATGCTTAATGAAAAAATTGAGTATGTGCATTGTAATCCTGTTAAGCGAGGGTATGTAGCAAATCCTGAAGATTGGATTTATAGCAGTGCTGGTAGTTATTTGGGGAATAAGGGCTTGCTTGAAATAGAGAGATTGGTTTGAAGATATTATGCATTCCCAAGCTAGAGCTTGGGAACGAGAAAAAAATAGGGGAGGAGTGGTGATAGGAGAAATTGAATTAAGCAAGTATCAGTCTTATGGTTTATATAAAGATTCATTAGTTGTTTTTATAGATATTTTAGGTTTCACAAAGAAAGTAAAGAATATTTCAAATCAACAAAAATTTTTTGAGACATGGAATTTATTATATGCATTTAAAAAGGAAGCTGAAAATTTTAATAAAGACAAAGAGACTTTTTTAAATTTTAAATTTTTAGCTATTTCAGATTCTTTAATAATTACAGTTCCTTTTAGTGATAAAATTTGTGCTTATGGATTAATTCAAATTTTAAGACAATTACAAAATAATCTTCTTGTTACTCCTTTTAAAACTTTAGTTAGAGGATATGTTAGTAGAGGATTTGTGTTCAATGAAAATGAAATTATATTTGGTGAAGCTTATTCAGAAACAGTTAAAAAGGAAAAAGAAATTGGTGATGCTCCCAAAATTGTAATTTCTCCTACAATAATTGAAGATGCAAGAAAAGTGATAAAGAAAGTGAGAAATAAAGATAAAAATTTGAATAATTTTAAAACAATTTTTGATCTTATAAAATTGGACTCTAAAGATAATAGTTATTTTATTGATTATCTCAAACCATATGGATCTGAAATAGAAAATAAAATTTCTTTAAAACAGCAGAAAAGTGAGTTTAATTCAATTATAAATTTTATTAATATAAATTTGGACAAATATAAAAATGAGAAAAGTATTTATAAAAAATATTTATGGTTACAAAAATATTATGAAAGATGCATAACTTACTATAAAAATTTTTAGCTTTTCCCCTCGTTCCCAAGCTCTAGCTTGGGAATGCATACGGGACAAGACACACTCCCAAAGTAAAATCTGGAAGCGATAAAAAGAAAAACAAGATAAGCAAAGGAATAAGAAAAAACTATGGGCAGAAGTCGCTATAAAATAATCGATGAACAAGCAATCCTCTTCCCCTCGTTCCCAAGCTCCAGCTTGGCAATGCATACGGGAAGAAAAAAGCAGTAAAATTGAGTAAGAATATAAAATGTTTCTATTGGAAAATGCATACACGATAAAGAAACTCTGCAAGCAATCAGTAAGAGCAGGGGAATGCATACGAAACTAAAGAAATAACAACCAAGAAAAAAAATATTTAAAAAGAGAAACCAAATGACACGCACTCCCAACATTAACCCAGAAATGATAAAAGCGATAGCCGACTCCGTCGGCTTGCAGTTCGTCCCCGAGCCAAGTGGCAAAGAAGGGACATTCGCCCCCGTAGATTTGCTAGACTACATCTATGCGGTGTTGCATTCGCCCACCTATCGAGCAAAATACAAAGAGTTCCTCAAAATCGATTTCCCCAGAGTGCCTTATCCAAAAGAGCAAGAAAAATTTTGGAAATTGGTAGAGTTAGGTGGCAACCTAAGAGGGTTGCACCTGCTGGAAAGTCCGCTGGTGGAGCAGTACATCACCAGCTACCCTATAGACGGCGAAAACCAAATTACCCACAAGATAACACAAAAAAATCCCGGCTGGATAGCCGAAGCAGACGACCAGCAGATGGGTAAAGTCTGGATAAACGATAGCCAGTATTTCGACCGAGTGCCTTTGGTTGCTTGGGAATTTTACATCGGTGGCTATCAACCCGCACAAAAGTGGCTCAAAGACAGAGTTGGCAGAACACTGGGATTTGAGGGAATCTTGCATTACCAAAAGATAATTTGCAGCCTCTATCATACCAGCAAAACGATGGAAGAGATAGATTTGTTGGGCGTAGAGTAATACTCTATTTTTTCTAAAGATTGTTTTTTCTCCTCGTTCCCAAGCTCCAGCTTGGCAATGCATACGGAACTAGAGAAAACCTGCCCATAAGAAAATCATTTGACATTTTATCTTCTAATTTTTCTTTTGCTTTCTGTGGCTGTGCTGTGTAGTCCCGCGGTTTAGCTAAAAGAAAGTACAAAATAACAAATCTTTTTAAAAGATTTGTAAAGAAAGAGTTTTTTTTTGAAGGAGAAAATAAAAGATGAAAACCGTATCACCAAAGATGAGTGACATCGAAAGAGTCTGGCACAAAGTGGACGCTACGGATAAGGTTTTGGGCAGATTATCTACCCAAGTTGCTTCTATACTTAGAGGCAAACACAAACCTTATTTCGTGCCAAACCTTGACACTGGCGATTTCGTTGTGGTAGTGAATGCCGAAAAGATCAGAGTAACAGGAAACAAAGCTGATGCTAAAGTTTACAAAACTTATAGTGGTTACCAAAGTGGTCTTAAAGAAAAGTCATTCAAGAGAATGCTTCAGGAGACACCTGAGCAGATTATTATTCACGCTGTAAAAGGGATGCTACCCAAAGGACCTTTGGGCAGACAAATGCTCACTAAACTAAAAGTTTACGCTGGCAATGAGCATCCTCACACAGCACAAACCCCAAAAGATTTAGAGGTTTAAGGAGATTTTATGCAATATTTTGACGCCGTTGGAAAGAGAAAGACAGCCATTGGTAAAGTGAGAATCTCTTTGGGCACAGGTAAGAGAATCGTTAACGAATTGCCGATGAAAGATTATTTTGAGAGAGATATTTTGCTCCAAACTATAGAGCAACCTTTGAAATTGGTAGAGCTTGCAGAAAAGTTCGATGTGAAAGCACAAGTGAAAGGTGGCGGCAAATCTGCTCAAGCTGACGCTTTGAAGCTCGCAGTTTCCAAAGCACTTTTGGAGTATGACGAGGCTTTGCGAGGAACTCTTAAAAAAGAAGGTTTTTTGACTAGAGACTCTAGAATTGTGGAAAGAAAGATAGTTGGACATCCCAAAGCTCGTAAAAAACCACAATTTTCTAAAAGATAATTTATTATTAAAAACTTGTTTCGATATAGGCTTTGGACATCTTGGGCGGTGCTTTTGTTTCTTGATAAAAAAAGAAACTTGGAGTCTGCAAGATGTTGCCTAAACTGAGACAAAAAATTAACCGCTAGTTAAGGAGACTAAAAAATGTCAGTTGTATCTATGAAACAACTTTTGGAGGCTGGAGTTCACTTCGGTCATCAAACTCATAAATGGAATCCGAAGATGAAGAAGTTCATTTTCATCAAAAGAAACGGAATTCATATTTTAGATCTTGGTCAAACTGTAACCAAGATAGAAGAAGCTTACGAATTTGTGAAAGGTGTAGCCAAAAGAGGCGAGCCTGTACTGTTTGTGGGAACTAAAAAACAAGCTAAAGACTCTGTAAAAGAGGCTGCCGAAAAATGTGGAGCTTTTTTCGTAAACTCCAGATGGCTTGGTGGTATGCTCACCAATATGACCACTATCCGCAAGAGTATCCGCGAGCTAGATAAATTCGACTCGATGATGGAAGATGGCTCGATCAACAACTACACCAAATTTGAAATCGGCAAAATGCAAAAAAAATACGACAAAAAAATGAGATCTTTGGGTGGTGTTCGCAAGATGGATCGCTTGCCGGGAGTAGTGGTAATCTCCGATACGAACAACGACGATATCGCTATCAACGAGGCTGTGAAGAAGAACATCCCTATCGTTGCTTTGGTGGATACCAACTCTGACCCAGACTTGATAGATTTCCCTATTCCGTCTAACGACGACGCTATCCGAGCCGTGAGTCTTATTTTTGATACGCTTGCCAACGCTGTGGTAGAAGGTGCTAAAATCTTGACCGAGGGCGAGGGAATGGAACAAGAGCCAAGCAAAGACGAACAAGTTGATTCAGCCGAATCAGCAGAGTCTAGCAATTCAGAAAAGAGCGATGTTCCTGTAGAGGCTGTAGTTAGCGAAGAAAACGCTTCTGCTTAATTAGTTTAATTTAGGAGTTTAGAAGATGTCAATAAGTGCTAAAGAGGTAATGGACCTAAGAAAAAGAACTGGCGTGGGTATGATGGACTGCAAGAAAGCTTTGCTTAAATGTGAGGGAGATGCAGAAAAAGCTATCAAATATCTGCGTGAAAAAGGCATAGCCAAAGCCGAAAGTAAAGCGGAGAGAGACACCAATGAGGGTGTTGTGTACTCTTATATTCACTCCAACAATAAGTTGGGAGTGCTTTTGGAAATGAGTTGTGAGACAGATTTTGTGGCTAAGACCGAAGATTTCACAAATTTGTGTAAAGATATTTGTATGCATATCGCAGCCACTAATCCATTGGCTGTGAGTAAAGAAGATTTAGATGAAGAATTGATTGCCAAAGAAAGAGAGATTTATACTCAAAAAGCTCTTAATGACGGTAAGCCAGAGAAGATTGTCGAAAAGATAGTTGATGGACAAGTAGCTAAATACATTCAGCAAAATAGTTTGTTAGAGCAAGATTTTGTGAAAGATAGCGACAAAAAAGTTGCAGATCTTATCACAGAAGTAATTGCCAAACTGGGAGAAAACATCAAAATTAGTAGATTTGCCAGATTTGCTCTAGGCGAGTAGCATAAAGAGGTAAATTTAAAAGGATTTGTTATGCGAGTTTTACTCAAGCTTAGTGGAGAGTTTTTAGCGGGAGCTTCTAACAAGGGATTTGATGAAAATATTTTAAATCAGATCACGGACGAGATAATCGAGATTCACAAAGCTGGAGTAGAACTCGCTATTGTTATTGGTGGAGGCAACCTCTTTCGAGGCATCGGCTCTAAAAGCGTCGGACTAGACCAGCCCACGGGCGACAACATCGGGATGCTAGCCACTATCCAAAACGCCCTGATGCTCAGCGGTGTAACCCGCAACAAAGGCTACAAGTCCAGAGTGTTCTCTATAATCCAGATGCCCTATGTTTGCGAGTCTTACAACCCATCGCTGGCTAAGCTGGCACTGAGCAAGGGCAACATCTGCTTTTTCGCTGGAGGAGTGGGTAATCCTTACTTCACCACGGATACAGCCGGAGTGTTGCGTGCCATAGAGACCGACTGCCAGATGCTACTCAAGGCTACAAATGTGGCAGGAGTTTACGATAAAGACCCCAGAGAGTTTGCCGATGCTAAGCTCTACAAATGTTTAAGCTATGGGCAAGCGTTACAAGAAAATTTGCGAATTATGGACGCTACGGCTTTCGCTTTGGCAAAAGAGAACCAGAAGAAGATAGTTGTTTTTGACATTACCAAAAAAGGCAACCTAAAAAAAGCTATCTTGGAGCAAAGCATAGGCACAGTGGTAACAGAGTGTAAGGAGTAGGACAGATGAAAGAAACTTTAGACAACGCCAGTAAAAAGATGACCGAAGCTTTTAACAGCTTACTGGGCGACTATAGCAGGATAGTAGCGGGCAAAGCCAACGCTGGAGTACTAGACAAGGTAATGGTGGATTACTACGGGCAATCCACACCCTTGAAGCAGATGTGCAAGATTTCCGTACCAGAGGCAAGGCTCATCGTCTTGCAGCCGTGGGATAAGTCCACCCTTAAAGAGATAGAAAAATCTATCCTTTCGTCCAATCTGGGTGTTACTCCCGAGAACGATGGGATTGTTCTCCGATTGCCTTTTCCACCACTTACGCAAGAGAAGAGGGTGGAGATCGTAAAAGATGTGAAAAAAAGAGGCGAGAGTTGCAAAATTGCTCTGCGAAACATCAGAAGGGACGCCAACGAGCAAGGCAAAAAGTTGGAGAAAGGCGGGGAAATCTCTGAAGATGACCAAAAAAATTTACTAAAAGATATTCAAAATTTGACAGATGCATGGGTGGAGAAAGTCGCCGTGGCTGTCAAAAACAAAGAAAAAGATATTTTGACGGTTTAGCATCGTCTTTTATGTTTATTACTTTTGAAGGGGTAGAAGCTTGTGGTAAAAGCACGCAAGCTTCCCTTTTGCATAAATACTTCCAAGATATTAAGAAGAAAAGTTTTTTGACCAGAGAGCCGGGTGGCTTCTATTTTGCGGATAGCATCAGGGATATTTTGCTTCATAATAGGCAGATAGACTTATCTGACAAGAGTGCTTTTTTACTCTTTAGTGCCGTCAGGAGCGAACATTGTGCAAAATACATCTTGCCTAAACTCAAAGAGGGCTATCAAGTGGTCTGTGATCGCTTCAGCGACTCTTCCCTTGTGTATCAAGGCTTTGCTGGAGAGGTGGCTATTAAGGACATCGACTGGATAAACAGATTTAGCACTGGAGGGTTGACGCCCGACATCACTTTTTATTTGCGAGTGAGCTTACAAGAGTCGCAAAAAAGGTTGATTGGTAAAGATAAAGACAAATTTGAGCAAGTGGGGCTAGAGTGCCACCGCAGGCTTATAGATGGGTTTGATAAGCTGGCAGAGCTTAACCCCAAGAGAGTGGTGGTGATTGATGGGCACTTGTCTATAGAGGACATTCATCAAGAAGTTTTAACCGCTTTAAGAAATAAATAATTTCCTTATTTTTTGACAAGGAGGAAAATTGAGAAAGTTTTTTATATTTGTTTGGATACTACTTGCTCCGCTTTCTGTATCGGCATCGGAAGGGGATAACTTTAGGGATGTGCAATCTCTGATGCAGGTATTGAAACTCATTAGGCAAAATTACGATGGCGATATTTCGACCAAAGAGCTGGTGAACAACGCTATCAAGGGGATGATAGGCGAGCTAGATCCGCATACCTCCTTCTACACAGAAAAAGAGTTTAAGAGCTTCTTCGAGCAAACTAGCGGACACTTTGGGGGCTTGGGGATAGTCATCTCGACGATGGGCAAATATGTTACTGTGGTAGAGCCCATAGAAGACTCTCCTGCCATCAAAGCGGGGATGATGTCTGGGGACAAGATAGTGGCTGTCAATGGAGAGGATGTTGTCGGTCTGGACATCAATAAGCTTATAAAGTTACTCAAAGGTAAGCCCGGAACGAGTGTCAAAGTTACTATCAAAAGGTTCGAGCAGACCAAAGAGTTTGATTTGAAAAGAGCAGAGATCAATGTCTCTAGTGTGCCATATAAGCTGATGCTGACGGACGAAGTGGGCTATGTTAGGCTTCGCCAGTTTAATGGCAACACGGTAGATGACTTCATCAAAGCCTTGAATGAATTGGGCGAAGCCGGTGCCAGTAAGTATGTGATAGATTTGCGTAACAACCCTGGGGGGCTACTTCAAGAAGCTCTGACTATCTTGGACGAGTTCGTGGAAAAGGGCAAACTTTTGCTCACCACCAAAGGGAAAAACAGCAGTTTTACCAAAAATTATTACTCTAACTATCCGGCATCCATAGACGATGTACCCTTGATAGTGCTGATAAATGGTGGTTCTGCCAGTGCTTCGGAGATTTTTGCTGGTGTATTGCAAGATTATGACAAAGCTCTGATTATCGGTAGTCAATCGTATGGAAAAGGCTCTGTGCAACAGACTTATACCTTGCCAAACGCCGAGGGCATCAAGATGACAATCGCCAAGTATTATGTACCCTCTGGACGATGTGTGCACAACTCTTTCAACGACTCCATTGTCAAAAGTTACAGTGATACCACAAGCAAAGAGTTCTTGGAAAAGAAGATGGAAGAGTATAGGCAAAGCAATAAGCACAAAGAGTTCAAAACCGTTGGTGGACGCAAAGTTTACGGCGGTGGTGGCATTGCCCCAGATATCAAAGTCGAAGGGATAAAGCTCAGTAAACTTGAGAAAGATTTTATCTTGAATAACTCTTACTTCGATTTTTCCGTGAACTATTTCAAAGAAAATTCTGATGAAATAGAAGAAGATTTTGAGGCAGACTCTCGCACGGTGGTCGACTTTGTGAAATATGTGAAAAACACGCAAAAAATTGAGATGGAAAAAAGTAGTGTTGATTCGATTTACAACAAAATAAAAGTAAGCCTAGAGTCGAACATCCTTCGCAGGAAATTCACTCCAAATGTAGCACACAAAAAAATGTTGAGTATAGACCCCGATGTGGCTGTGGCTCTGGAAATATTGCAAGGAGCTGAAAACACTGCTCAAGTTTTTGATAACGGCAAAGAGTATCTAAAGGATCATCCCCAAGATAAATGAGCTCACTAGAGCAAGCCGTAGAGCGGTTATTGGCGAAAATTAAAAAAAAGCCGAGCGTTAAATTTACTGAGAAAAAAGCTATCCCTTATGGGGTAGCTTTACACTTTCAGCAGGGCAAAGAAAAAAATAACCTCAATATTTACCACTCTGCCAAAAAAGGTATTTCTATTGTTTTGGGTGGCAAAAAAAGCACCTCTCTAGCAGCCGAGTTGCAAAAGATTTGCGGTTTACAGAGCTCAGCAGCAGAGCAATCCCATAGCTGGGAGAAGTGGGCTGGCACAGACGAGTCGGGCAAAGGCGATTTCTTCGGACCATTAGTGGTGGCTGGATTTGTGGCAGACAGGTCTATGTTGCCCAGAATGCAGGAGCAAGGGGTGGACGATTGTAAAAAGTTGGACGATAAAAAAATCGTGAAGATTGCCGCTTTTCTTTATCGGGAGTTCCCATCGCACTGCAAAGTGCTGGCGTTAGCTCCTAAAAATTACAACAAAGTTTACAGCCAATTTCGTGCCAAGGGGCAAAAGTTGAATCAACTGATGGTTTGGCTGCATACCAAAGCTATCTTGGAGCTGCAAAAGCAAACAGATTTTCAGGGCGTTGTTATCGATAAGTTTGCTAGCCAAAGCACTTTGACCACCTATTCGCCCAAAGAGTTTGGCAAAATTCGTTGTATTTTCCGAGAGAAAGCCGAAGACGACCTAGCCGTAGCAGCGGCTTCTATATTAGCAAGAGCGGAGTTCCTCAAGCAGATGGATTTTTTGTCTGATAAGTGCGGATTTGCTTTGCACAAAGGAGCTTCTGGCTTGGTAAAAAAAGATGCTCGCAAGTTTATAGCAAAATTTTCTGCCGAGAAACTTCCCTTCGTTTGCAAGACTCATTTTAAAACTTACCAAGAGATTTTGGTTTGAGTCGCTGGCAAAGGTTTTTTAAAATGGAAAGATGGTTTTTTCGTGGACTTTTGCTACTTGCCGCCTTTATCTGGGGGACGACTTTTGTTGCTCAAAAGATAGGCACTGAGTTCTTGCAACCTTTTTACTACAACGGTTTCCGTTTTGGATTGGGATTAATTGTTTTGATGGTTTTCTACTATCTTTTCGGCAAAAAGGCAAATCTATTTGCTCGCATCACACTCACCAGAGGTCTTATTAGCGGGCTCTTTTTATTCTCTGGAGCTAGCTTGCAACAGCTAGGTATTAACTATACAACCTCGGGGAAAGCGGGCTTCATTACGGGCTTGTATGTGGTGCTAGTGCCTTTTTTGGGCATCTTCTTGGGCAAAAAAGCCAGCAAAGCTATGTGGGTAGGGTGCGGTCTTACTTTTTGGGGACTGTACCTTTTGGCTTTTGCCAAAGGTGATGGTACTGTGAATTGGGGAGATTTTTGTGTCTTCCTCAGTGCGATATTTTTTACCCTGCATATGGTGAGCATCGACCTATTTTTAGACAAAGTAGACCCACTGGAGCTCTGCTTAGTGCAGTACGCTTTTTGCACAGTTCTTAGCTTAGCTTTGGCTTTAGCTCTCGAGCCAGTAACACTTGTGGCAGTCCGTGGATGCTTCTGGGCTATTTTTTACGGTGGAGTTTTATCTGTGGGGGTCGCCTACACTTTGCAGATAATAGGGCAGAAAAAAGTAGACCCGACACCAGCGGCACTTATCTTAAGTTTGGAAGCAGTTTTTGCTGCTGTGGGAGGATATTTTGTTTTAGGAGAAACTATAACCCTAAGGGAACAAATCGGTTGCGTTTTTATGTTGACAGGAATTGTTGTTTCTCAAATTAAGGTAAAAATTAAAGTGTAAACAAAAATCGTTTTTGTTTTGTAAATTTTATAAAAACATAATTTAAGGAGTTCAAAATGGCTAAAACCAAACAAGAGGTTTATCAAACCGCCGTTGAGCAATGTCGCAAAAAAAATGTAATATTGCCGACTATTTCTCAACAAATTAATCCTGAAACAGTTCCGCAAAGCATCAAAGATAAGCTAAAAAAATTGGCTATCTGGGATCTTGATCCTGCTAATCTTTTCCGCATAACTTGGAAAAATGAAATAGTTACAGACCCACAAAAAGAAGGTAAAGGTTTTGGAGATGTAAATTTTGTAGAAATCCCAAAAGAAATTTCTGGCGTTGAATCTAGAATTTTTGTGTTGGCTGGTAAATACTTTCCAACTGGAGCTCACAAAGTAGGTGCTACCTACGGGCCACTTATCCAAGCGATGACTATGGGTGAGTTTGATCCTACTACTCAAAAAGCTATCTGGCCTTCTACTGGTAACTATTGCCGTGGCGGTGCTTACGACTCTTACCTTTTGGGATATAGTTCTATTGCTATTCTTCCAGAAGAGATGAGCCAAGAAAGATTTGACTGGCTTCGTGAGATTGGTGCAGAAGTTTTTGCAACTCCTGGTTGTGAGTCTAATGTTAAAGAAATTTATGACAAGGCAAAAGAGCTTGTTGCTGAAAGAGGTGACGCTGTTTTGAATTTCAATCAATTTGAAAACTTTGGCAACTGTATGTGGCACTACAATGTAACAGGTAGAGCGATGAAAGAAGTTTTTGATAAGAACGCTAAAGAAGGGCAAAGACTTTCAGGTGTGTTCCTTACTCAAGGCTCTGCAGGTACTTTGGCTGCTGCTGATTACCTCAAAAAGTATCACTCTCCAACCGTAAAATTGGCTGCAGGTGAAGCTTATAATTGCCCTACTTTATTAGAAAATGGTTTTGGTGGACACAAGATTGAGGGTATTGGCGATAAGCATGTTCCATGGGTACATAATATGAAAAATACTGATATGGTTATTGGTATTGATGATGAAGCTAATATGGAAATTATGCGTCTGTTCAATGAGCCAGAAGGACACAAATTTCTGAAAGCTAAAGGCGTATCTCAAGATGTTCTTGATCAATTGAGTCTTTTGGGTATTTCTAGTATTGCTAATATGATGGGTACTATCAAAATGGCTAAATATTATGAAATGACAGAAAAAGATTGCTTAATCACAGTTGCTACAGACTCTATGGAGATGTACCAATCTCGTATGAAAGAGCAAACAGAAGAGAAAGGTGCTTTTGACAATGTAGCTGCTGCTGTAGCTTATGAAGCTTCTTTGATGGGGATTGATACAGAGCATACTATGGAGCTTACTTATATAGACAAGAAAAGAATGCATAACCTTAAATATTTCACATGGGTAGAGCAACAAGGCAAAACCGTGGAAGAGATCAACGCTCAATGGTACGATGAGAACTATTGGGATGAGAGAATGGATTGCATGGAGTTCTGGGATGAGAAAATCAAACAATTCAACAAAGATGTTGGTCTTTTGAAAGACTAGTATTTTTGTTAAAATTTAAGGCGACTCTCGAAAAAGGGTCGCCTTTTTTTGTTGACCGAATTTCTTCTCTTTTGCTCGTTGGTAAAAAATGGGAGAAGCTAAAGCAAAAAATGAAATTTATAATAGAAAGTTATGGTTGCCAGATGAATATCGCAGATAGCCAGCTGGTAATGGGAATTTTGCAAAAAGTTGGGCATACTCAAGTAGCCGATATAGAGCAAGCCGATTTGGTGATTTTTAACACTTGCAGTGTGCGGGAACATGCAGAGCTAAGGGTACTGGGCAGGATTGCCAGCGTGCTAGCTTACAAGAAAAAGAAAGAGAGCTTTTATGTGGGCGTCATCGGCTGTATGGCACAGAGAATGCAGACAAAGCTTTTTGCACAAGGGGTGGACTTTGTAGTTGGGGTGGATCAATACAACTCCTTGCCCGAGGTGCTGCAGTCGCTAGAGCAAGGTGGAAAAGAGCTTCGAGCAGATTTTGACTTTGAGCAAATTTATGATAATTGCTACCCTTTTCGCAAAGAAGGCGTTTCGGCGTTTATTACCATTATGCGTGGTTGCGACAATTTTTGCACTTACTGCATCGTGCCACATCTGCGGGGGCGTGAACGCTCTCGGTCGGCATTGCAGATATTGGAAGACGCTCGCAACGCCGTACAGCAAGGCTTTTCTGAGATTACCTTGCTAGGGCAAAATGTGAACTCCTACGCTTGCGATGGTCTCAACTTTGCGGAGCTTTTGCAAGAGCTCCACAAGATAGACGGCGTGCAACGAATAAGGTTCGTAACCTCGCATCCCAAAGATATGTCGCACCAGTTGATAGAAACGATGCAGAACTACCCCAAGATTTGTCCACACCTGCATGTGGCACTGCAGTCTGGTAACGATGAGATATTGCAAAAAATGAACAGGAAGTACACCGCTGGAGAGTATTTGCAGATGGTTGCCAACCTGCGAGCCGCAATCCCCGAGATAGCCATCACCACAGACATCATCGTGGGGTTTCCCAGCGAGACGCATAGCCAATATTTAGACACAGTAAATTTGCTGAAAAAAATTCGCTTCGATTACGCTTTCCTTTATAAATACTCGCCCAGAGAAGGCACTAGTGCTGCGACTTTTGCTCAGCAAGTTCCCGAGCAAGAGCGACTGAAAAGGTTGCAAGAGATTATCGAGGTGCAAAATAAAATTACTACTCAAAAGTATGAGGAGCAGATAGGCAAAACAAAGCGAGTGCTGGTGGAGAAAGTTAGCAAGAAGGATGTCAAAGAGGTCGCAGGCAAGTCCGAAGACTTCAAGATGGTGATTTTCCCCGGAGGCAAGGAGTTGATAGGTCAGTATGTCGATGTACACATTACCACTGCCACCGGTTGGACACTCAAAGGTGAAATGATAGACAAGGACAAATGAGATGAGACGACCAACTATCTGGGCGGTGATACCTGCTCGCTACGCCTCGACCCGACTTCCGGGCAAGCCTCTGCAAGATTTGGCAGGCAAGCCACTTATCCAGAGAGTCTACGAAAACACGCTCAGCTTCGGACTTTTTGATAGAGTGGTGGTGGCTACAGACGACCAGCGGGTTTTTGACTGTGTGCGAGGTTTTGCAGGTGATGTGATGCTGACTTGTGCAGAGCATCGTTCGGGCAGCGACCGCGTATGGGAAGTGGTCAGGGACGCCCAGTGCGATATAGTGTGTAATATTCAGGGGGACGAGCCGTTTTTGCCTAGCACTGCCGTGCAAGCGGTGCTATCATTATTCACAGCTGGTGATGTGCAGGTAGCCTCGGCGATGTACCGCTTTGCAGACCCACAAGAGCTCAGCGACCCTAACTGCGTGAAAGTGGTCTGTAACAAAGCTGGCTTCGCTCTTTACTTCTCGCGGAGCGTTATCCCCTACGATAGAGACGCATCCCTGCCCGACTATTACGGTCATGTGGGGCTGTACGCTTACACCAAGCAAGCGTTAGGCAAGTTTATTCAATCAGAAAAATCGCCCTTGGAAATTGCCGAAAACTTGGAGCAACTCCGCTTTTTGCACAATGGGGAAAAGATCAAGATGGCTTTGATAAAAGGCAAAATCTTGGGCATCGATACTCCCACAGATTTGCAAAAGGCACGGAAAATCATAAAAGGATGAAAAAGATAGCGTTGGCACTCTCTGGGGGGATAGACTCTTCGGTTTGTGCCTACTTCCTAAAAAAGCAAGGGTACGATGTCCACTGCTTTACTATGCGATTATTCGACGACCATGCCTTGGGGTTCTCTGGTGGTGCTGGTAGCGATAAGACCATCGCCAAAGCTAAGCTGGTTGCCCAAAAGTTGCAGTTGCCCTTTCAGGTGATAGATTTACGCCCTGAGTTTGCGGAAAAAGTTTTGCAACCTTTTTTACAAAAGTACCAGCAGGGGCTTACGCCAAACCCTTGTGTAGACTGTAATCTGCACATCAAGTGGGGCATTTTTGCTCAGAAGCTACTAGAAAAAGGTTTTGCTAAAATTGCTAGCGGACATTATGCAAAGGTTGTAGAGAAAGATGGTAGGCGTTACATTTACAAATCAAAAGATGATAGCAAAGACCAGACTTACTTTTTTTGGCGACTGTCTGCCAGTCAGCTGGAAAGGATGGTTTTCCCGTTAGCTCAGATGAAAAAATCGCAGATTAAATCTTTGGCGTTGGAGCTTGGTTTGGTCGACTCTGGCAAAGAGAGCCAAGGGGTTTGCTTCATTGAGAACGACTACAAAGAGCTCCTGCGGCGACTGGTGGGCACTCAGCCCGGAGCAGTGAGGCTAGGAGGAAAGAAGATTGGCGAGCACAAAGGGATAGCTTATTACACTATCGGGCAACGGCGAGGGCTGGAAATTCCTTACGCTACGCCACTTTATGTAAAGTCCAAGAACGCTAAGAGCAACTCCATCACGGTGGTCGAAGATAAAGCTCAGCTGGCGAGTTCGGCGTTTTACATTAAGAACGCAAACTTTTTTGTGGACGATTTTTTGCAGTCAAAGGAGTTGGTGGTGCAGACCTGTTATCACACCACGCCTGTATCCGTTAAAAGCATAGTTGCCAAAGGCAAAGGGTATCTAGTCCAGACGGACTTTCCCGTAAAGAGCATCGCTCCGGGGCAGTCGGCTGTGTTTTATCGCGGAGATTTGCTCGTAGGCGGAGGAGAGTTAGCGTAAGTGAGTGCAAGCATAGAAGTTGTCGTGCGATAGATAGTAACCAGACGAGGATTGTAGATGAGAGAGATAGATTGTAACCAGATAAGCCAAGCCATAGCCAGAGCGTGCCAAAAGATGGCTACCGATTTAGATCCAGATATTTCTAAATCATTGCGAAAATATCTAGGGGAAAAAGATGTTTTGCCGATGATGCTGAAAAATATCGAGCTTGCCAAGGCGGAAAAACTGCCTATCTGTCAAGACACAGGCACGGCAGTGATTTTCGCTCAACTGGGGCAAGAGGTTCACATAGTCGGTGGCGATTTTACGCAAGCCATCAACGCTGGTGTGCGTGCGGGCTATGTCAACTTGCGTAAGTCGATTGTGCAAGACCCGCTTTTTCGCAGAGTCAATAGTGGCGACAATACGCCAGCGGTGCTTCACACACAGTTGGTGTCGGGTGATAATCTGCAATTTACCCTGATGGCAAAGGGTGGTGGTGCTGAAAACAAAAGTACCCTGCGGATGTTCGACCCTACAGCATCAAGAGCGGATATAGAAGAGTTTGTTGTGGAGTGGATACGCCAGACAGGTGCTGCGGCTTGTCCGCCGTACATCGTTGGTCTAGGGCTTGGTGGAAACTTCGAGCAGGTAGCTCTGCTGGCGAAGAGGGCGTTAGCTTTGCCTTTGGATACCTCCAGCCAAGATGAGCGTTATGCACAGATGGAACACTCCCTCTTGCAAAAGATCAACGGTTTGCAGATTGGGGTACAAGGTTTGGAGGATGAGCCGACAGCTTTGGCTGTGAAGATATTGTCAGCACCTTGCCACATAGCCAGCCTGCCTGTGGCAATTAATCTGGGTTGCTATGTGAATAGACACTGTGAGCTAACACTATGAATAGGCAGGAGTTACAAAGCCTAAAAGCGGGCGAGATGTTTTATTATAGTGGCGAGATTTTTTTGGCACGCGACGCCGCTCATCTGCGGCTTTGGGAGCTTTTGCAATCGGGTAAAAAGCTACCTCTTTCTTTGGCTGAGCAAGCTATCTTTTACGCTGGTCCTATTTTGCAAGAGGACAAGATTGTCTCTTGTGGTCCCACTACTTCGGCGAGGATGGACAGATTTACTCCTGCTTTGCTGGATCAAGGTGTTAAACTTCTAATTGGCAAAGGTCCTAGAAATAGCCACGTGCAGAAATCTTTGCAAAAAAACAAAGCGGTCTATGCTTTGGCTTTGGGCGGATGTGGAGTGCTTTATGCTAAAGCTATTGTCTCTCAGGAAATAGTGTTTTACCCCGAGCTTGGCACGGAGGCAATCCGAAAACTATTGGTTGACAAAATGCCTCTTTGGGTTGGCATTGATGCTCAGGGAAGGAGTGTATTATGAGTGATTTTCAGTTCGAACACGATAAAAAAAAGATAAGTCAGTTTTTGCAACTTTTGGAAAGGAAGATAGATTTTGAAAGATTTAACAAGCCGATATTGAGCTACAAAACAGACGATAATTACATCTATTACACCGTATGGGAGCAGGAGATTTTGGAGAAATTGGGCACGGAAAACATATCTGGTTACGATTATCGCGACTCAATATTTTTTTGCCCCGACTGGATCACCAACGAAGGGCTGGATGATGACGAAGATTTTGATGATGACGAAGATTTCTTGGACGATTTGGACGACTTGGAGAACTTATGATAGTCGACAATTTGCAAGAAGTAAGAGCAAAAATCAAAAAAACTTTGCAAAAATTAGGGCATGAGAGTCGTGAGGTCAAGCTGATTGTGGTAACTAAGACGCACTCAGCACAAGTAGTGGATGAAGCTATCGCCTCGGGAGCAAAATATATCGGGGAGAACAAGGTGCAAGAAGCCGAGCAAAAACTTCCTTTATTACAACAAAGCTATCAAGAGTTCCATTTTATCGGGCATCTTCAAAGCAATAAGATTAACAAGCTCCTGGCACTCAAACCAGCACTCATCCACTCTCTGGATAAACTCTCTACTGCCAAGAAGCTGGATAAAGCTTTGGCTTCCATTGGGCGAAAGCAAAAGGTGCTTGTGCAAATCAACACTTCTCAAGAGTCGTCTAAATCGGGAGCTTGCAAGAGTGAAGCTTTTGAGCTGGTGGCAGAGATTTCTAAACTTCCCAGCTTGGAGGTTGAGGGGCTGATGACCATTGGCTCTTTGAGTTCTGATGTGCAAGAGACCAAAAGGTGCTTTGTGGAGTTGGCTGAGATTTTTCAGGAGTGCAAACTTATCTCTACTGTTAATATGAAATACCTCTCCATGGGCATGAGCGGAGATTATCCGCTGGCTCTGGAGTGTGGTGCTAATATGCTCAGGGTGGGTAGCTCGATTTTTGGGCAGCGAGATTATAAATAAGGTTAAATTTCAAAAAAAGGAAGATATTGTGGGTAAAAAGAAAGGATTGAAAAAAAAGACAGTAAGTAACAACGCAAAAATTATAGAAAAAGCAGAAAAAGGTTTCTTCTCTAAAAACCAAGGTTGGCTTTATCCGTTAGCTCTTTCTTTGTTGGTCTTGTTTTTGTTTTTTCCTATTACTTTCGGTGGGCTTCGTACCGCTGGGTACGACTCTATAGGTAGTAGCCAGAACCTAAATAGCCAATGGAGCAAAGCAACAGGTGATAAGATATTTAACAACTTGGCTATGTTCTCTGGTCAGCCTAATTACGCTTTTATCTCTAGTCCTCCTCGAGCATCACAGGTTTACCACTATTTAGGCTTAGATTTTATCTTTGGCACTGGTGGCGTACATTTACTTGTAGGAGTGCTTGGGCTCTTTTTTTTGCTTCGTTATTTAAGAATTGGCAGAATGGCTTCATTTTTTGCTGCTTTAGGCTTTATTCTTATTCCTCACTGGGGGGTATTGTTTGCTATTGGGCATATGTGGAAATTTTATGCCGTTTTGCTTATACCGATTTGTTTACTTTTTTATTTAAAGTTACTCGATAAACATAATTGGCAAAATCTGGTCTTCTTTTCCTTTTTCCAAGTTTGGCAAATTCAAACTAACCATTATCAAATAATTTATTATACGGCGATGCTTATGGGGGGTGTTACTATAGCTAAGCTGATTGAGTACAAAAAAGATGTGCAGCACTTACTTAGAAGCGGCGTTTTTGTGCTACTTTCTTTGATTGTCGTTGTTGGGGTAGCTTTTCAGCCGATGTATCTTACCCAAGAGTACTCCAAATACACCATTAGAGGGGCGAAGACAGAAAACGGCAAAGTAGGCTTGAGCAAATCTTACGCCACCTCTTGGAGCTGTGCTCCTAAAGAGCTTCTGACCTTGCTTATCCCAAGAGCTTTTGGCGGAGCTAGCGGTGAGAGGTACGATATTAGTAATCCCGATTACCCTCACCTGTCTGGCAGAGACATCCCCGGCTATTGGGGCGATATGCCTTTTTCACAAGGAACGGACTATGCTGGTGTGGTTCTTCTCCTCTTAGCTTTCATCGGTGTTTGTCTAAATTGGCGAAAGAAGATGATAAAAAGTTTGGTTTTCTTGTCTCTCCTGGCAGTTTTTCTCTCTTTTGGGCGACATTTTTCTTTGATTTACGACCTTTTTTTCAATTTCGTCCCAGGGTTCAACAAGTTTAGGGTTCCTTCTATGATTTTGATTTTGGTGGAGTTTATCGTGGCTGTGTTGGCTGGATATGGGCTTAGCGATGTTTTGCAAAATAAGAAAGAGAAACTTTGGACTGTGGTACTCATCAATTTTGCTATCTTTTTGGGAATTGGATTATTGGTTTGGCTCTTTTCTGGACAATTCTCGTTTGTATCACCATCAGATCGTTACGATGCCCAGTCGATGGCAGTTATCAAAAATATCCGCAAAGAGTTTTTGTTGTCTGACACTTTACGCTTTTTTGTTTATCTGTTTTTGAGTTTTGGTTTGATAGTAGCTTATATCAAAAAGTGGCTTAAGAGCAAGATTTTTTTCTTTGTCTTAATTACGGGTTTGTTAGTTGTAGATTTTATGCAGATTCAAGATAGGTTTTTGCTCAAAAAATCTTCTGATAGCTATGTAAATTTGCAAAAAAACAATGAGGTTGCAGAAAAGATATTTAGCCTTAGTGCAGCAGAGAAGTTTATCTTAGCACAAAAGCCAGAAGGGGAGATATTTAGTCCTTATCGCATCTACCCTGTAATGAGTGATTTTTGGGCAACTAGAAAATATTCGATGATGTTTCAGTCTATTGGTGGCTACTCGGCGGCAAAACTGCGAATCTATCAAGATTTGGTAGATAATGGAGTTGTAAAGGGAGGGCTAGCCCGTAACATCACCAATATGCTTTCTGCTAAATATTTTTTGACGACAGCTGTTTTGCCAGACGAAGAGCCTTTTGAAGATTTAGATTTGGTTTTTACTGGCTCTAAGTACAATATTTATGAGAACAGAGAAGCTTTGCCCAAAGGTTGGTTCGTGCGAGATTATAAAGTTGTCAAAGATAAGCACACGAGGTTTGCTTTCTTGCGAAGCGAAGATTTTTTGGTAAAGCGTACTGCACTGCTAGAAAAAGATTTGGAAAAAGATATAAAAAAGCCCAAAAATGATAAGGTAGAGCTTTTGGAGTTTGGACCACACAAGATAAAATTTACTTTGCAAAATAAAAATGACGGACTTTTTGTAGTAAGCAGTGTTTATTACCCAGTTGGTTGGCATGCTTATTTGGATGATGAAGAAGTCTCTATCTACAAGACCAATCATGTGCTTTCGTCTGTGTTCGTTCCCGCTGGGCAGCATAGCCTTCTGCTGGAGTTTGCACCTGGCAGTATGCAATGGACGAAGGTTGTCTCACAATCGTTTAAGATTGTTTGGTTTGTTTTGTTTTTGCTGGTTGTTTTTGGTAATTTGTATCGCAAAAGATTTAAGGCAAAAAGTTAAATTTAGGGGTTGACACTCGAGAGGCAACTTTTAATTAGTCTCCATAATGATAATGGTAAGTGGGCGTATAACTCAGCGGTAGAGTATCTGCCTTTTAAGCAGAGAGTCGATGGTTCAAATCCATCTACGCTCACCATTTTTTAAAATGTGTCCCGTTCGTCTAGTGGACTAGGACTCCAGGTTTTCATCCTGGCAACAGGAGTTCAATTCTCCTACGGGATACCATTTTTTTTGAGTGCTTGTTTGTTAGTTTGATAAAAATTTACAAATAGGTGCTTTTTCTTATGCTTAGTTTGACTTGATATTTATAATTTAAAAAAGAATTTTAAGATTTTGGGAGGAATTATGACGATTGAAGAGTTAAATAGAGTTATTGCCGAGAGTTCGGTAAAGATAAATAACTTAGAGCAAGAGATCAAAAAAGTCATAGTTGGACAAGACTATATGCTTAAAAGAATCTTTATCGGATTGCTGACAGGTGGGCATATTTTGTTAGAAGGTGTTCCTGGACTCGCCAAGACTTTGTCTATTAGTACTACTGCTAAAGCAATAAGTGCATCTTTTTCTAGAGTTCAATTTACGCCAGATTTGTTGCCTGCGGATATTGTAGGAACTATGATTTACAATCAAAAAACTGGTGAGTTTAATCCTAAATTAGGACCGATTTTTGCTAATTTTGTTTTGGCTGATGAGATAAACAGAGCACCTGCGAAGGTGCAAGCTGCACTGCTAGAGGCGATGCAAGAGAAGCAAGTTACTATTGGGGATAGCACCTACAAGCTGGAGGCTCCATTCTTGGTGATGGCTACGCAGAACCCTCTTGATCAAGAAGGTACTTATCCGCTTCCCGAGGCTCAGATGGATCGTTTTATGCTCAAACTGAAAGTTGATTACCCAACGAGAGACCAAGAGAGCTTGGTGTTAGACAGGATGATTGGACAAGAGAGCTTAGATGTTTCGCCAATGGTTTCGCCACAGGAACTTCTCCAGATGAAAGAGTTGGTTGGTCAGATATATATTGAGCAAAAAGTAAAAGATTATATCATCGATTTGGTTTTTGCTACCAGAGAACCAAGCAAACACGAGAACTTAAAAGATTTACAAGATTTAATAGATTGTGGAGCTTCTCCTAGAGCCACTATTAACTTGGCTTTGGCTGCTAGAGCACACGCCTTTTTGTGCGGTCGAGGGTTTGTAACTCCCGACGATGTTAAAGCCATCGGCAAAGATGTGCTCAGGCATAGGCTGATTTTGTCATACGAGGCAGAAGCCGAGCAAGTAACTGTGGAAGATATCATCACCAGAATTTTTGGCGAAATTTGTGTCCCTTAGATAGGGGCTACACCCAGTTTTTAAATCGATAGTTTTGGAAGTTATGAAAACTAAAGATATTCTAAAGAAAATTCGTAAGATTGAGATATCGACCAAAGATATTGTCTCCGATCTTTTTTCGGGAGAGTATCACAGTATCTTTAAAGGTCAAGGTCTTGAGTTTAGCGAAGTGCGACAATATCAAGATGGCGATAGTTTTCGTCAGATTGATTGGAATGTTTCGGCTAAGATGGATTACCCTTACATCAAGAAATTTGAAGAGACCAGAGAGCTAAACATTATCTTCTTGGTGGACGGCTCGGCTTCTACCTTGTTTGGGACTGTTTCCAACCTTAAATCGGAGTATATAGCGGAATTGACTGCTGTATTAGCTTTTTCGGCTTTGTCTAATAACGACAAAGTAGGTTTGATGCTTTTTTGCCAAGGCGTGGAAAAGTACATCCCTGCTAAAAAAGGTCGAAAAACTATTTTGCGTATTCTTAGCGAAATTTTGCAATTTTCTCCCAAAGAGAAAACCACCAACATTGGTGAAGCTATCAAGTATTTGATGCAAGTTACCAAAAAGAGAAGCGTGATTTTCATTGTCTCCGATTTTTTGGATGACGGTTATATTAAACCTTTGTCAGTCTTGAGCCAAAAACACGATGTTATTGCCTTGCGAGTGTTGGACAAGACCGAAAGAGAGCTTCCCGTAGCTGGCATTATGGAGTTTGTTGATCCAGAAAATGGGCAAACTTTTACAGTAAATAGCTTTAACAAGAAAAAACGGCAACAGTTCGCTCAGAAAGTACAAGAGCTGGACGAGCAGACACAGCAAACTTTTAAGAAGATAAAAGTTGACCTTTTGACTTTGTATACCCAAAACTCTTATATCAAAGAGCTTATGAAATTTTTCAAACAAAGGATGAAAAGAAAATGAGCAAGAAAATTTTTATTGCAAGCTGGCTTTTCCTCCTGTTCTCTTTTTTGTGGAGTGTTCAGAGTTGGGTGGTTAAAGCTCCTGATTCTTTGACTGTGGGTACTATTTTTTCTGCGGAAATATATTTGCCGAGTGCCGATCCAGCTGGTAGTATCGAAGATGACCCACAAATCATTACTCCTATATACGACACTTTGCCAGATTTGTCGCTACTAGATATGAAAGTTATTGCCGAAGAAAAAGGTTTAAAACTATCGCATAAGTTTATTTTTACTTCTGGTGGTTTGGTGAGTCTGCCGAGTCTTGAGTTTGAGTATCAAGACGCGAAAGGAGAGAGGAAAAAAATTAGTAGTGATTCTTATCCTTTTATTGTGCATTCGCTTTTGGATACTACGATTAAGGATATTGCAGACATTCGTCCTCCTAAATCTTTGTATCTTGGAGTTTTAGAATATTTGAGTATAGTTTTATTTTGTTTATTTGTGTTTTTTTTAGTGAAGATTTTACCTTATTTTATGCAAAAAAAACATCTAGAAGAAATAGACAGAAAGGTGGTGGATAATCGTCCTGCTTGGCAAGCAGGATTGGAATCCTTACAAAAAGCCGAAGAAAGTTTGCAAAAAGGGAATCTTTTGGAATATTTTTTCAGACTATCTTTTGCTTTGCGTATTTTTTTAGAAAAAACTTACAACATTTCCGCTACTCAGATGACTACAGACGAGTTAAAAGGCTTGGTTAAACTGCCCGAAATATCCGCTCACAACAAACTTTTCGAGATTTTCGCTTACGCCGATTTGGTGAAGTTTGCCAAATATGCAGGCAACAAGTTGTTGGCAGACGAGTACTTCAAGTGGGTGAAAGAGCTCTTCTTGCAGGCGAAAACCAAAGAGATGGAGCAGCAATTATTTGAAAATCTGCCTCAAGCCAAGGAGTCTTGTGATGTTTAAAAATCCTGAGTATCTGTGGCTTTTTCTTGTAATTATTCCTATTTTGTTTTTTGAATTTTTTTATAGAAACAAGCATAAAGCACGGCTACCTTATACTCGCATTAACATTCTAAAAAGTGTTTATAAAAGATCATCACTATGGAGATTTTTACCTTTTATTTTGAGAATTTTGACAATTGTTTGTGTGATATTTGCTTTAGCAAGACCTCGTGATGCTCGCAAGAAAACGGAAATAACGGGCAAAGGTATAGACATTGTCTTGGCTATGGATATCTCTGGCTCTATGCAAGCCGTGGATTTGAAGCCGACAAATCGTTTGGAAGCTGCCAAAAAAGTTGCCATGCAGTTTGTGCATAAAAGACACAACGATAAAATTGGGCTGGTTACTTTTTCTGATTTTGCTTTCACTTCTTGCCCGCTAACTTTGGACTACGCACTTTTGTCGCAGATAGTTAAAGATGTCCAGATAGAAGAAGCTGCACAGGGCACTGCCATCGGTTTAGGGTTAGCCACGGCTGTGGGCAGGCTTCGCGATAGCCAAGGCAAGTCCAAGGTTATAATACTACTCACGGACGGTAGAAACAATGCAGGCGATATAAGCCCTGGTGAAGCCGCTGAGTTAGCCGCCACTTATGGTATAAAGGTTTATCCCATCGGTATTGGCAAGGAAGGATTAGTTGACTACCCTTACAAGAACTTTTTCGGCAAGACCTCTTATCAAAAGGTGAATATCCCTATAGATATGCAAACGCTAAACGACATCGCTAAAACTACAGGGACAAGCTTGGCACGGCGAGCACAAAGCACTAAGGAGTTGGAGCAGATTTTTTCTCGCATAGATAAATTGGAAAAAACAGAGTATAAAATTAAAAACTATTACGAATACAAGGAAAAATTTTGGATTTTTTTGTGGTTAGCATTCTTGTTAATGGTTTTGGAGTTTGTTTTGCGTATACCTTTGAAAATTTACTTGCCGTGAAAGTGAGAGGAAATAGAAGTTATGAAATTTGAGTATCCATTTTTTTTGTATCTTTTGTTATTTATGCCAGTTTTTTTTGTTACTTTTTTGGTTAGTAAAAAGATTTTTTATCGTCATTTTACCAGATTTGCTGAAAGAAAATTTTGTTCTCACTATCTGAAAGATAGGTTTGGTTTTGTTTGGGTAGTTAAAAATCTTCTTTTCTTGGCAGCTTTTTTCTTTTTAATAGTTTCTTTGGCAGCACCAAAATGGGACAAGCAAACTGAAAAAATAGAGCAAAAGGGTGTAGATGTGGCTATCTGTGTGGATGTGAGTAAAAGTATGGACGCTTCGGATATTTCGCCATCTAGACTTGCTAGAGCTAAAGACCTCATCAATCTTTTTGTGGAACAATTGCCTGGCGATAGAGTTTCTTTAGTGCCTTTTGCAGGTATTGCTAAAGTTCAATGTCCTTTGACTAACGATTATTCAACTTTTAGGCTTTTTGTGGAACTTTTGAATACCAACCTTATTAAAAAATATGGAACAAATATTGCTGACGCTTTGCAAAAGGCGACTCAAGTGCTTACTGGCGAGCAAAAAATTGTTTTGCTTATCTCAGATGGAGAAAATCTGACTGGCGATGCTTTGGCATTGGCAAGCAACCTAAAAGAAAAAGGCGTACGGGTTTATTGTGTGGGCGTTGGTACTCCTTTGGGTAGTGCTGTGATAGATCAATCAGCTGGGGGCAAATATGTAAAAGATGCTCAAGGAAATATTGTGCAGTCCAAGTTGGATATGGCAACTTTGTCTTCTATTTCTCAGGTTACTGGGGGCAAAGCTTATGCTATCACTCCCAATCAAGCGGAAATTTTTACCATTTTGAATGATATAAACAAACTGGAAAAGAGCAAGTTTTCCAATAAGTTACACATCACTTATCAGCACAAATATTTTTACTTTGCTCTTTTAGCACTTTTATTTTTGGTTTTGGAGATTTTTGTTTTTCGCAAGTCTGTAGTTAATAACGATAGATTTTTGGAATAGTTATGAAAAAATTTTTAATTTTAGTGGTTTTAGTTCATTTCAGCCTTTCTTTTGGATTGAATTTCCAAGAAGTTTACCACAACTATTTGGGGAAGCGAGCTTATGAAAAAGCGAAGTTTGCCAAGTCGAGCGAAAAGTTCTCACAAGTTGTGATAAGCAAAAACAAAAATGGTGGCATAGGCAATTTCAATCTTGGCGATAGCTATTATAAACAGAAAGATTACGACAAGGCGATTGCTCATTACAATGTTGCTTTGCTGGACAGAGATTTTGCTCACAGGTCTTTTGCTTATCAAAACATTGGTAACGCCTACTTTAGGCAAGGCGATCTGGACAAGGCAAAAAAATCTTACATAGAGGCTATCAAAGAAGACCCGAGCAACTATCAGGCGAGACTAAACTTAGAAATAGCACAAAAGGCACAGCAGGAGCAAAGGAAAGAGCAGGGCGAAGAGGGTAGTCAAGACAAGCAAGATAGACAGAAGAAAGAGAATAAAGAGCAAGATAAGCAAGAAAATAAAGATGGTAAAAGTTCTGAGCAAGACAAACAGAAGCAAAAACAGTCTCAAGAACAAAAAAATGAAAAAAAACAAGACAAAGACGACAAGAACCAAGAGTTAGGCAAGAAAGATAATGAAGAGGACAAAAAGAAAGATAAAGCTCAAAAGAGAGAAGCGATAAAGAAGAAGATGGCTGATAAAAAGATAGATAAGATTTTGGATAAAGAGAAAATGTTGCGTTTGAAAAAGTTAAAAAAAGAGGGGGAGGTGCCAGCTAGTGGGAAGTATTGGTAGAAGATGGCTTTTTTTGGCTGTATTTAGTTGTGGATTTCATTTTCTCCTTGGAAACAGTTTTAACGCTAGTGTCGATCGCACCAGCTTATCTATCCACGAGCAATTGGTTTTAACTTTGCAGGTGGTGCAGACAGATGGAGATTTACCTGAACCAGCTTTATCTAACTTGCAAGGATTTAAAATTATCGGCAAGTCTCATTACACTTCTACTAGTTATCGGCTGGTCAATGGTAAAAGTTCTCAAAGCAAGACCATTAGTTACAAGTATACCCTGATGCCCACTAAGGTCGGTGCACTGACTATCCCTGAGCAAAAGTTGGTGGCAGGTGCGAAGATTTTCACCACTAAGCCTATAACCATCACAGTTAGCAAAAATCCTGCTAAAGCAACTAAATCAAACAATTCACCGCTTTATATTAAAACTAACCTCAGTAAAAAAACTGTTTATGTGGGCGAAAAAGTTTTGCTTAGTTACTTTGTCTACACGCGATACAATGTTTCTGGTTTGCGGAAAGTTACCGATCCAGTTTTTGATGGATTTTGGAGTAAGCAAACTTTTTCAGCTAAACAGGTTAATTTTACGCAAAACATTGTAAATGGTGTAATATATGGCAAGATGCATATTGCTTCTTATCAACTATCGCCACAGAAAGCTGGCAAACTAAAGGTAACGCCGATGGTAATGACCGCATCTGTGCGGGTAGATGGCGACGATTTTTTTAGCTTTGGCAGAACAAAAGATTATCGACTCGTGAGTCAGCCTCAAGAAATAGTGGTAAAAAATCTTCCTCCTGCTCCGAAAAATTTTACTGGTTCGATAGGGGATTTTACTATTAGCTCGACGGTTAGCTCCAAGGAGGTAGATGTTGGTGATGCTATTACCTATACCATAAAAATTACAGGGAACGGCAACTTTGTGGACGACTTTCCTAAGTTTGCCAAGAACGATAAATATCGCTTTGCAACTCCCGAGACCACCAGCAAAGAGGGGTTAAGCCAAGCTAAATATATGGTAATAGCCAAAAAAGCTGGGAGCTTCACCATTCCTTCTACAGTTTTTTGGATTTTTAATCCTCAGACAAAAAAATATAAGAAATTGGTAACTCAAAAAATTGTTATAAAAGTTAAAGAGAATAAAGAAGGTTTTGTTCAATATCCAACGGGAGAAAGTGCCCAAGCGGTGCAAAAAAGTGGCGAGGATATAGATTTTATCATCACCGAGCCCAAATTAACGACAGACATTATTTGGATCGAAGATTTTCGCTACTGGCTGTTGTGTTTGTCTGTAGTTTTGTCTTCTTTGATTTTGGCAAAGATTTTGAAGATTAAAAGGGCTAAAAATTTTGATCAAAACTATCTGAAGAAAAAAAGTTCGGAGCAAATTTTCAAAAAGTATATTAAAGAGGCTTCTAATTTAGCAAACACCAATAGCCCCGAATTTTACCCAGCTGCACATCAAGGCTTGATGCACTACCTTTGCGATAAGCTATCTTTGGATAAGTCTGCTACGAACTTGGAAGTTTACGATATCCTCTCGCAAAAAGGGGTCGATCTGGAGTTAATCTCGCAGGTGAAAGGTCTGAATACCAAGTTCGAGCAAGCTAGATTTATGCCGGGGGCGATGACGAATGTTAAAGAAGATTATAAGAGATTGAAATCGCTACTTAAAAGGCTCGGTAAGATTTGAGTTACTTTTTGATAAGTCTGGGATGCCCCAAGAATTTGGTAGATAGCGAAAGGTTTAAAGGTATCTTGGAAAATAGTGGACAAAGACCTGCCGACTCTATCGCTGATGCCGATTATGTGTTGGTCAACACTTGTGCGTTCATCCAGTCTGCCAAAGAGGAGGCTATAGACACCATCTTACAGTCTGCCAAAGCCAAAAAGAAGTCTGCTAAACTCGTGGTAACTGGTTGCTTTGTGAAGCGATACAAAAGCGAGTTGGAAAAAGAGATCCCCGAGATAGATTATTTAATAGATTTAAAAGATTTTCAAAAACTTTCGCAGCTTTTGTCCACTACTCACACAGAAGAGCGGTCGCTGCTGACCCCCAATCATTACGCTTTTTTGCGAATTAGTGACGGATGCGATAACTATTGTAGTTATTGTGCGATTCCCTACATTAGGGGCAGATTTGTGAGTCGAAGTATCGAAGATTTATGGATAGAGGCAGAAAAGCTCGCTCAAATGGGTGTGAAAGAGTTGATAGTTACCGCTCAAGACATTTGCCTTTATGGAAGCGACCTTTACGGGCAGGTGCGACTCACAGAGCTTTTACAGAAGTTGTGTGAAATAGAGCAAATCCAATGGGTTAGGCTTTTGTATCTTCATCCAGACCATCTAGAAAAGGAGCTAGTGAACTTTATCTTTGCTCAGCCGAAGATTTGCAACTATTTCGAGGTACCTTTTCAACATGCTAGTGATAAGATATTGCATGCGATGAACCGCAAAAGAGGACAAGAAGAGCTACAGGAGTTGCTAGATTACATTCGCTCCTTTCCACAAGAAAAGGCGATAAGAACGACCTTCATCACTGGTTTTCCAGGAGAAACCGAGCAAGATTTTACTATATTAACGAACTTTGTGAAGAAGAACAAGTTTGATAAGATGGGCGTATTTGCTTATTCCAAAGAGGAAGGCACGGCTGCTTACGGTTTATCTGGAGAAGTGGATACTGCTTTAGCAGAAAAGAGAGCAGATATACTGATGAGTGCCCAGATAGATGTTTCCAAAAGCAATTTGAAAAGATTTGTAGGACAAGAGTTGGAGGTTATTTTGGATGAGAAAAATATCGCCCGCAGTAAATTTGACGCTCCCGAGATTGATGGTGTTGTGTATCTGGACGATGAAGCGGAAGTCGGCTCTGTGCAAAAGGTGAAGATAGTGGACAGCTTTGAGTACGACTTGGTGGGGGAGATTTCATCATTAGATTTTGTAACATAAGCAAAGTCTGGGGAATAACTTTTACCTCCTGCAAGAGGTATTTTTATAGAGTTTTTTTGTATCTTGGTAAAAACATAACTTCAGTAATATTTGTTTTAATGTTCTCTCTTTCATTTGATTCAATAACACCAATACAAAAATAATATGCACCCCAAAAGTATTTAACTTTTGGAATGCATATTAAATTTTAACTTGCCCAGTATTTTTTTAAATATTGTTTACTTCTTTATCGCGTTCCTGATGTTCTCTGGTATCACGGGGATTTCTGGTAAGAAGATGCCAGTGGCGTTGTGCAGAGCATCGCGGACGGCTGCAGCGGGGAAGTCCATTGGCAACTCGCCAAGCCCTTTTGGTCTTGAGGCGTCGTTGTCTGTGAAATAGACATTCAGCTCGGGAGCGTCGGCACTGGTGTAGGCAATGTAGTCGGTAATCGACGAGCCACGCATACCAGCACGCTCTACATATTCGGTAGAACCCCAGCCGATAGCTTGTAAGATACCACCTTGGATTTGCCCTTCGCAAATTTCTTGATTTACTCTTTTACCCACATCTATACCAGACCAGCTTTTTTGCACATCTACTTGGTAAGTGTCTGGATCGTACTCTATCTCCACAATAGTACATCCCCAAGAGAAATCGCCATAGCCCATGCCCTCGAAGGTGGCAACATCAAACTGGATAGATGGGTCTAGCTCGAAAGTTTTGTAGAAATCTTTAGGAAATTCACTTTGGTTGGCAGCTACATACTCTTCGATTTTTTTCCCGCCAAAATCTTTGGCTACTAGTTCTTTTGCCATTTTACTCAAAAGGTTGCCCACGATGTAGATGGTACGAGAAGCTACGGTTGGACCACTATTGGGAGTTTTTTGCGTGTTTGGAGTTTGGTAAAAAGTTTTACTCAATGGGTGTCCAATGCCTTCGCTAAAGCATTGTGGTAAAGAGGTGGAACAGCCTTGACCCATATCTGTAGACGAAACATAAATCTTTACCACGGCATCTTTGTCGATGTTTATGCGTACTTTGGAAGCCATAGTTTTTTCGCCTGTACCAGTGAAACCGCCACCGTGCATACCAGTAGATATGCCGATACCTTTCTTGATTTTGCTGGTTTTGTTGTGTTTAGCAAACTCTTTTACCTTCTTTTCGTAATCAGATTTTTCCAGAGCGACTTTCATAGTTTCGTACACGCTATCTACTTGGTTTACTTGGTTAGTAGGGAATATGTCTTTTGGTCGCAAGATGTTTTTCATCTTAAAGTCCAGATAGCTTATCCCAATCTTGTCGGCAACTTCTTGGGAATGAGCCTCAATAGCAAACTCCGATTGAGGAGCACCAAATCCGCGGAAAGCACCGTTAGGAGCTGTGTTACTCTTGAAGAAGCGGGCGAGCACCTTGACATCTGTGCAATTATATGTACCACCTGCATGCAGAGCCCCTCTAGCCATCACCACAGGAGAGTGAGTTTCAAAAGCTCCAGCGTCCAATCTGAAGTCGATCTCCACTTTTTCCATCTGACCGCTCTTGGGATCGGTGTACGAGGTAATCTCAGTGCGACTAGGGTGTCTTTTGGTTGTTATCTGAATATCAGCCTCTCTGTCTAGCACGAGTTTGACCTTGCCACCACCATTCTTGTACGAGATTAAGCTGGCAATACCAGCTAAGATATTGGGGTAATCCTCTTTACCACCAAAAGCTCCACCCAAGGCGTCAGACTCTTCTATCTCCACCTTCTTCACGGCATCACCGTAATAAATCTCAATAGCTTCGTGCACATAGTATGGACACTGGCAAGCTGCTTTCACGAACATCTTCTTTTCGTCTGGGAAGAACTCGGCAACCACACCTTGAGGTTCTATGTAGAGCTGCTCTTGGTGAGGAGTGTAGTACACGCCGTGATGCTTCACCCATGATGGGTCTATATCTTTGTGCTTGTGGTTGTCTATTGTGATTTGCGATTTGAAGGGGTTTCCAGCGTCTTTTGGGTCGTAAGGGAAGGCGTTGGCTTCGTTTTCCAGACATTCCTTGATGCCTATCACAGCTGGCAGATCGGTGTAATCCACCTCTACAGCTTCCATAAATTTGAGCAAAGTGTCTTTATCTGGATGACCTACACCCATAATAGGCTGACCAAAGTACTCCACTTCGCCCTCGGCAAAAAGAGGTTGAGACATCACAGGGTTTTCCACCAAGTTTTTTCCCGGAAGGTCTTTGGCATCCACAAGAGTAAATTCGTCTAAATTGAAACCTTTTGGGAAATTGATTTTATTGATTTTTGCATGAGGTTTAGTCGAATAGATAAACTTTGCATGCAAAATATCCGATCCTTGAATATCGTCGATAAACAAGACTTCGCCATTGAGTTTACGCATTGCATCGATTTTTTTGATACTTTTCATAACAACATTCTCCAAGTTTTATTTTCCTTTAAAACTTTGGCGAGGCTTGAAACTTGTCAAACACTTTTTGGGTTTCTTTTGGAAACTCCACACTAAAAGTATCCACCCCAAGTTAGTGATTTGTAATTGGCTGGTTTATGATAAAATGGAAAAGTTAATTAGAAAAATGGAGAAATAGTCTGTAAAAAAAATGGTCAAATCAGCCGTGAGAGCTGTAATTTGACCATTATGAATAAATATATAGACAATTTGAAAATTATGAGTAGAAAAGACAAGAAATTTTATCGGAAAAATTTGGTGAAATTTGCAAATGAAACATCTATTTCCGCTGCAGCTAGAGAATTTGAGACCACTAGAAAAACTGTGCGAAAGTGGGTCAAAGCCTATAAAGAAAAGGGCGAGGATGGTCTGGTTAATAAATCTCGAAAAAAGCAAAATTTCCCAAATCGCTTAAAATCTGAGATAATAGAGGAAATAGTAGTTTGTCGCAAAAAGGCAAAAAATCGCTGGGGAGCTAGGCGAATTATTGACCATTTGCAGTTAAATTGTTCAGCTTCGACTGTTCATAAAAAGCTCTGTGATGCTGGTTTGGTAAAGAAAAAGAAACGGAAATATCAGCAACGCAAAGATTTAAGTGAAATGCGAGCTAGGGCAAAACCTTTTGAAAAAATCCAAGTGGATATTAAGTATTTGACCGATATGCCAGAATTGTTTGAGGGGATTAAGTACAAAAATTATCCTCGCTATCAAATCACTGCTAGAGACTACAAAACTGGTATGCAATTCATCGGTTATTGCTATGAGAAAACAGCCGTAAATGCAGGGATTTATATCGATTTTTTGTCTAAAAGATTAAAGAGTTGTGGTGTTGATCTTTCCAAAGTTACTTTTCAAACCGACAATGGCTCAGAGTTTGTGAGTCCCAAGAAAAAGGGTTTTTAGCTTTTTTCAAAAAAGTGTGCAAATAAATGGTGCTAATCATTCGCTTATCCCCAAAGGTTCGCCCACTTTTAATTCTGATGTTGAAAGTGCTCATCGGCTGGTAGAGGACGAGTTTTATCTGATTGATGAATTTGATGATTGCAACGATTTTGTGCGTAAAGCGCACAGTTATACGCTGTATTTTAATCATTTTAGAGGAAACAGAGGGCGAAAAGGTAAGACTCCGAAGCAAATTTTGCGGGAAAATTCTAGGAAGCCCAATTTTAATGTTTTGAACATTAGCCCAATAATCACAGATTGTTATTTAAAAGATATAGAAAAAATAAATAAGGGTGGATACTTTTACTGTGTACCGCCCATTTTTGGGTTTCTTTTGAGAAAGATGTTGACATTATTTCTAACTGAGAATGATTTGCATTTACAATTAGAAGGGTGTGATATTTATGCAAGAGAAAAAACAAATTATAGAAAAACTGAAAGCCAAAGGGTTTAAAATCACCAAAGAAAGAGAGATGATAGTTGATTATGTCTTTTCGACACACACTCACTTTTCCGCAGACGATATTTTCAAACATTTTTTACAGTTGTCCTTAGAGGTTTCCAAAGCGACTATTTATAGGACTTTGCCGATTTTGGAAGATTGCAATTTGATAAAAAAAACTGTCGGCAATGGTGAAAAGGAGTACTATGAGCATATTTTTGGGCATCAGAAGCATTTTCATCTGGTTTGCCAAAAATGCGGAAAGGTGATGGAGATGTCTATCAATTTGATAAAACCGACGCTACACAGGATATGCCGACAAGAGGAGTTTGAGCTGGCAGATTGTGAGGTAAACCTTTTGGGTGAGTGTAAAGCTTGCCGAAGTAATATTTTGAGGAGAGAAAAGATGAAGCTAAAAGATTTGAAAGTGGGTGATAAAGCAAAAATTGTTTCGTACGATACGGACGATAAACATTATCGCAAGAAGCTCTTGGCTATGGGTTTGGTAAAGGGAAAGATTTTTGAAGTGTTAAGGGTAGCTCCCATGGGCGATCCTGTTGAGATTTTGATAAATAGTTTTAATCTGACTTTGAGAAAAAAAGAAGCAGATGCTCTAAATGTGGAGGTAGTGCAATGAAAAAAGATTATACGATTGCTGTAACAGGAAATCCTAACTGTGGCAAAACTACGCTTTTTAACGCCTTGACTGGGAGTAAGCAGTATGTGGGCAACTGGCCGGGTGTTACTGTGGAGCAAAAAAGTGGTGTGATGATTCATAACAAGGGAAAAATAGAGGTGGTGGACACTCCCGGGATTTACTCGATGACCAGCTTTTCTATAGATGAGAAGGTTACTCGTGATTATATCCTCTCGGGGCAAGCCGATGTTGTGGTGAATATCATCGATGCTACTAATGTCGAGCGGAGTTTGTACCTTTTGACACAACTCTTGGAGATGCGTGTGCCTGTGGTGGTGGCTCTGAATATGATGGACGCTGCTAAACGCAAAAAAATTAAGATAGAGATTGAGCATTTCTCGTTGCATTTGGATTGCCCTGTGATACCCATAGTAGCCTCGGAGAATAAGAACTTAGAGCAATTGAAAGACGCTCTTTGGAGGCAACTGGAGAGCAAGAAGATATCTTCTGCCAAGGTGGTTTATGATCAAGTGGTAGAGGAGCAACTTGATGAGCTCGTGCCACTGGTGGAGTCGTATGCCCAAACTCAAAAGGTGGACGCTCGCTGGCTGGCAGTAAAAGCTCTGGAAGAGGACGAGTTTGCTTATCAGGCAATACAAGGTAAGCTTGACGAGGATATCGGCAAGTTAATAAAAAAAATCGAAAAGCACACAGGTGAAGACGCCGATTTGGTGATAGCCGATGGTAAGTATGGCTTTATCAATGGGATAGCCGAGGATGTTGTCAATCGCAGCGACCAGATAGGTCGCTCTGTTACCGAAGCTATCGATAAGGTTGTCTTGCATCGAGTGGTAGGCATTCCCTTGTTTTTGGCGGTGATGTATCTGGTTTTCTGGGCTTCGCTGAACTTGGCAGGTCCTTTCATCGATTTCTTCGATGGCTTTGCGGGCACTATCTTTGTGGACGGATTTGGCTCTTTGCTCGATAAACTCGCTTCTCCTGTTTGGTTGAAGGTGCTCTTGGCAGGTGGCATAGGAGGAGGCATCCAGACGGTGGCTACCTTCATTCCGCCCATCTTCTTCACCTTTTTGTGCTTGTCCATCTTGGAAGACTCCGGTTATATGGCAAGAGCCGCCTTCGTGATGGACAGGCTGATGAAAGCTATCGGACTGCCGGGTAAGTCCTTTGTGCCTATGCTCATCGGGTTTGGCTGCACCGTGCCAGCGATAATGGCGACTCGCACCTTGGAAAGCCGTAAAGACCGCTTTTTGACCATAATGATGGCACCGTTTATGTCTTGCGGCGCAAGGCTTCCTGTCTATGTGCTCTTTGGGGCTGCCTTTTTCCCCAATAGTGCTGGTAAGATGGTGTTTTCTCTTTACCTAATTGGTATATTGTTGGCGATTTTCACAGGCTTTATTATGAAAAAGAGCCTAATCAAAGGCGAAGTTTCGACTTTTGTGATGGAATTGCCTAGTTATCACATTCCTACAGTTCGTGGGATTTTGTATCACACTTGGCAAAGGCTAAAGCTCTTCATCCTCAGGGCTGGCAAGGCGATTATGATAATCTTGGTTGTGCTGAGTTTCCTCAACTCCATAGGTACAGACGGTAGCTTTGGTAACGAAGATTCTGACAAAGCTGTCTTGTCCTCTATTGGTAAAAGCATTACACCAGTGTTCACGCCCATGGGCATCCAAAAGGAGAACTGGCCAGCCACAGTGGGACTTTTCACTGGTATTTTCGCCAAAGAAGCTGTCGTGGGGACGCTAAACTCCCTCTACGAAAGGAACGACCAAAATGGCGATGTGGAAGACGAATTTGACTTTTGGGCTGGCATAGAAGAAGCTTTCGTCTCGTTGGGCGATGGCATTGGAGGTATTTTCTCGGCAATGGGCGACCCACTGGGATTTGGCGATGTTGGACAAAATCAGGATGAAGTCGCAGAATCTTTAGAAATTCATAAAGCAACTTTTGGAGATATGCTCAAAAAATTTGGGAGTAATTCAGCGGCTTACGCTTACTTATTGTTTATCCTCATTTATGTGCCGTGCGTGGCAGCTGTGGGAGCTATATACAGAGAGACAACCCTTGGATGGACTGTGCTGGTGAGTGCTTACTTGACCATCTTGGCATGGTGCGTGGCTACCATTTACTACCAGCTGGCTAACTTTTTTGCTCATCCCGGGTCATCTTCGCTGATTATTTTGTTGACTTCAGGTGGATTTACATTTGGGATGTTCTTACTTAGTAAGTACCATCGTCCCATAGAGGATTGAGATTATACGGTTTTATCCTTAAGGAGGATTAATGAGATTTCCGCATAGAAAAGGCGAAGATGCACTGACAGGCAACGGCAGAGAGCACAGACATTGTCGTAATCTGGGAGCGGAGTGCGGGCAAGGGCTAGGCAGACAAGAGCGGTTACGAAGATGCGAGCAGATGCAGCTGCAAGGCAGTTTCCCTTTGTCAGAGTTGACAGAAGGCAAGCGAGCTCGAATTGTGGTAAACCCAGATGAGCAAACGGTGGCTATGGGGCTATTTAGCGGGCAAGTAGTCAGGATAAGTAAAAATGATGGCGAAGATAAGCTGGTGGTTTGTGTGGGCGAGTCGAGATTGGTCATCCCAGTGAAAATAGCTCAATCTATAATCGTTCGCTAGAAATTGTAAATCAAGGTGTAAATTTAGCTCAAAGCCAAGTTTGTGCCTTGATTTTTTTAGAAAATAGGCAAGGATATTATGATTGCAGAAATTAAAAAGGTGTTACAGACAAACAGTGTCGTCTCTTTGTTCGATTTGGCTATTATGCTAAAAAAAGAGCCACAAAGCTTGCTTTTGGCACTAAAGCAACTGGAGCGGAAAAACTACTTAGAGAAAATAGACACCAGCTTCAGTTGTAGCCAGCACTGCAGTGGTTGTGTAGGTTGTGATAAAAATAAAACAGTTTTTTATAAACTGCGTAGCAAGGAGAGGTGATGGGAAAATCGGGGAAAAGAAAAATTGCTCATTTCAGCTTAAACTTCGGTTGTACTTCGGGGATTATAAATAAGCTGGAGAATTTAGCAAAAACATCGGACTTGTATGATTTGGGAATAGATTTTTACTGTTTACCTTGTTATGATTATAATCTCAGTACTCCCAAATATTTGCATCTAATAAAATTGGACAATAAAAAAAGAGCTTGGAAAATGCCTTGGTATCGCTTCAAGCAAATTTTATATATTAACAAGATAGCTCATTGTTATGAAAAAATAACTTTGCGTTATACGATGTTCGATCCTTTAGTTTGGCTTTTTTTAAAAAATAAGAATAAAATATTTTTGGAGCATCATGGTAAAGAAGAGTTTGAGATGAAGGTTGTTGGTGATTTTCGTTATTTTTTTGAAAAATGGCTTGGCGGTTGGTTTTTAAGACTTTTTGCGGGTTCTATATCTGTTACTGAAGAAATAAAAAAATATGAAAGTAAAAGAAGTAAGAGGAAAGGTAAAGCCTATATTTTTCCTAATTCTATTTCCTGCGATAATATTGATTTTAAAGTACTAGATAAACCCGTTTGGGATTCAGACATTTTAAATATTGGCATGGTGGCAAATTTCTGGCCTTGGCATGGGTTGAGTAGAATTTTGGAAGAATTTGAAATTCATCCAGAGTTGACCGGGAAAGTTGTGCTCCATTTAGTGGGTAATATTAAGGATAATGGAGACTTAAAAAAAATAAAAGATCTAAAAAATGTTGTTTATTATGGAGCAAAAGATAAGGAATGGTTGGGGAATTTTTATCCTAAAATCAATTTGGGGGTTGGCTCTTTTAATATGAAAGATCAAAATTTGATTCAATCTTCTTCGCTCAAAATTAGAGAGTATCTTAAAGAAGGTATACCTGTTGTTCAGCAATTGATTGACAATAGTTTCCCCGAAAATTTTTCATTTATTTTACAATTAGATAACAGCTTCGACCTGCAAAAGGTGTACGAGTTTGCCCAAAAAATTAAAGATACTTCTCGAGCTGATGTGGCTAGGGCTGCTCGTCCATATATAGATTCCAAGAAGATTTTGCAGCGTCTTAGGGAGGAACTTCTTTCTTCTTAACTGTTTTGGCTGTTCCCAAAAATTTTTATGGACAAAAACCGCCTTGTTTCGTTCTTTGCCAAAAATATTTGATAATTTTGAGGTGAAGATGATACGAATTAACAAAAAGACGCATTATTTGTTGGGGACGGCTATTTTTTTTACAGTTTTAGCCGTTTATTACTATTGCCAAAGCAGTACCGTAAATTTTTGGGATTGCGGAGAGTTCATTCCCGGTTGCACTTTCTTGGGTGTACCACATCCCCCGGGTAACCCTTTTTATGTCCTCTTAGGCAAATTTTTAGAAGTCATTACTTTCGGTGCTGTAATCGACGCCGTCTTGATTAACTTCTACTCGGCGATAATGTCCTCTTTCGCCATGCTTTTCACTTACCTTATCGGAGTGAAGTTGGCAAAGCTGATGTTCACCCAAAAAAATGAGCAAGTCTATGTCTACACTGTTGGAGTGATAGCTGCTCTTTTCACCGCTTTTTCGCACTCTATTTGGAACAACGCCATAGAGGCAGAAGTTTACGCAGGAGCTTTAGCTTTTGTAGACTTATGTATTTGGCTTGTCTTGCTTTGGCGTGAAAAAGTCTCCGATCTGGCGTGGCAAAATATGCTTTTGCTCATCGTCTACTTGCTTTTTATCGGTTTTAGTTTCCACCAGACAGTCTTGCAGATAGTGCCAGCCATCTTGTTCATCGCTATCTATCCCAAAGTTCAGCCTCACTTTGGCGACAGCAATTTCTGGATAAAAGTTGCAGCTTATGGATTTGCGTTGCTCTGCGTATTGCTCTTGGGCTATCCTATCGGTAACGCTCTGGGCATCAGTAGTTTATCCAAAATTCTTTTTGCACTGGGAGCTTTTTGTGTGCTGTATTACTTCTTGAAAGATAGTGTGCAAAAAAAAGTTTGGTTACTAGGAGCTTTGTTTGTTTTTTTAGGCTTCTCGTGCCATTTACTTTTGATAATCCGTGCAGGGCAAACCCCTTACATCAACGAGTCTAACCCTTCCACTTGGGGTGCGTTTATGGATTTCCTTTTACGCAAGCAATACGGAGGCTCAAACTTTATGAGTCGTAATGCTCCGATTTGGTATCAGATAAATTTCCATTTCTTGCGATACTTTGGGGAACAGTTTTTCCACATCCCTTATTTTAGCAAACTGCTGGGACTTTCCAAAGGTTTCATCGGCTTTTTTGTGCACAGTTTTATCCTTCTTTCAGGCGTAGCTGGAGCGATATTTCAGTACAAGATGCGGAAAAGGTCTTTTCTCTATTTCGCCCCATTTATGTTTATGACTTCCGTTGCGATGATAGTTATTATGAACCTGACTGACCACGAAGTGCGAAACAGAGAGTACTTTTTCGCTTCCGCTTTTAATATGTGGACGATTTGGATGTCTATGGGCTTAGTTTGGCTGGCTTACCTTGCCAAAGCAAAGAAGGTTTTATCTCGCATCGCTCTTATCTTAATCTTTGCTTTCCCACTTTTGAACTTCACCTCTATGTACTACATTCACAACAGACGCACCAACTTCACGGCGATGGAGTACGCCTCCAACTTCTTGAACTCTTGTCAGGAGAATGCCATCTTGTTCACCAATGGTGATAACGATACATTCCCCTTGTGGTATGCCCAAGCCAGCTACGACCCATATGGCAAAAAATATGAAATCGTACAACCAGCTACAGACATATCGCCTGATGCCACGGTGCAAAAGCGAATTGCCAGAGCTAAAGATTTGCGAGAGGCACAGCGAAAAGGTATCCGACCCGATGTTGCGATAGTGAACCTTAGCCTTATCAACACGCCTTGGTACATTCGCCAGATTAGGGACAAAAACGGCGTCATCTTTGGTTGGAGCGATGCCGAGATAGAGAGGTTAAGACCTTTTTATATTCAAAAAGATAGACCATTTAGATTATATGATGACGAAACAGGAAAAGTGCTCCTTTCTACGACATTGAAAAAAGGCACAGTGATGTATGTTCGCGATTTGGCTATATTGCAGATTATTAAGCACAACTTCGGTAAGCGACCTATTTATTTTGCTTCGACTTCGTCCAAAGATATGCTTTTTAGTGAGCATTGGCAAGAAGAAGGTTTTGTGCAAAGAGTAGTGGTGGCTCCAAACGAAAAGTTGGGTCTAGAACGGACTATTTATAATTTGCTTAATGTTTGTGTTTACGAAAGCTTTGCCGACAGCTCTTATTACAAAGACTCCGATGTAGCAAGGATGAGCAACTTTGTGGCAAATACTTATTACAATGCTCATATTAGATTGGCCACTCAAACCTCTAACACTGTTTTGGCAGCGAAGATGATAGATGTAGCTGTCAAAGTTGCCGAGGGAGAGCACAAAAAAGCTTACACCACGCAAAAAGAAAAATTTGCTGAATATGTGAGCAGGTTAAAAGAAAGCCAGTAAAAAAGGAACAAACGATGCAAAAATCTTATAATCCCCAAGACATAGAGAAAAAGTGGTATCAATTTTGGCAAGATAAAGGCTACTTTTCACCAAAACCTGATGACACAAAAGAGCCTTTTACTGTGCTGATACCACCTCCCAATGTAACAGGAGTGCTCCATATGGGGCATGTGCTGAACAACACCTTGCAAGACATCTTGGTGCGTTATAAGAGGATGAAAGGGTTCAACGCCCTATGGATACCCGGCACAGACCACGCTGGGATAGCTACACAGAATATGGTGGAGAAGGATCTAGCCAAAGAGGGCAAGACCCGCTTCGATTTGGGCAGAGAGCAGCTAATAGAGCGGATCTGGCAGTGGAAAGAGGACAAAGGTGGGACAATCTTGGAACAACTTAAACAACTTGGCTGCTCTTGTGATTGGTCGCGACTACGGTTCACGATGGATGAGGGGCTCTCGCAAGCGGTAAAAGAGGTCTTCGTTCGCCTATATGAGAAAGGCTTAATCTACAAGGGCAAGAGGATTATCAACTGGTGTCCTCGTTGCACTACTGCCCTTGCCAACGATGAGGTGGAGCACCAGCAGGAGGCAGGTAAACTCTATGAGATACACTATCCGCTGGCAGACGGCAGTGGCAGTGTAACCATAGCCACCACTAGACCCGAGACCATGATGGCAGACACCGCAGTAGCAGTGAACCCAGCCGACTTGAGGTATAAACAGTTGATAGGCAAGTCAGTCGTCTTACCCATCGTCCACAGGGAGATACCCGTGATAGCCGACGACTATGTGGACACCACCTTTGGCACTGGCTGTCTGAAGATAACACCCGCTCACGACCCTAACGACTTCGAGATTGGGCAAAGGCACAACTTAGCAACCATCAGCATCATAGACGAACACGGCAAGATGAGCAAAGAAGCAGGCACAGAGTTCGCAGGCTTGAGCAGGGAAGTTGCTAGGGATAAAGTGCTGGAAATGTTGGCAAAAGAAGGTGTGCTAGGAAAGATTGAAGATTATTCGCACACTGTGGGTAAATGTTATCGTTGTAATACGACAATTGAGCCTTTTTTGTCCGATCAATGGTTTGTAGATATGAAACCACTAGCGGCTCCAGCTATCCAAAAAGTCAAAAATGGCGAGATAGAGTTTCAGCCGTCTCGATGGACGAAGGTCTACTTGCACTGGATGGAAAATGTCCGTGATTGGTGCATCTCTCGGCAAATCTGGTGGGGACATAGAATACCTGCTTACTATTGTCAGGATTGTGGCAAGGTAGTTGTGGCAAAGGCAATGCCGAAAAGTTGTCCAGAGTGCGGATGTGAAAATTTTAAGCAAGACGAAGATGTTTTGGATACTTGGTTCTCTTCGGCTTTATGGCCATTTTCCACTCTAGGGTGGCCGCAAGAGACAGGCGACTTGCAATATTTCTTGCCCACTAATGTTTTGATAACAGCTCCAGAAATTATCTACCTTTGGGTTGCACGAATGATAATGACCACTTTGGAGTTTAAAGATACCATCCCTTTCGATACGGTGCTACTGCACGGGATAGTACGAGATGAGCAAGGGAGGAAGATGAGCAAATCTTTGGGTAACTCACCCAACCCTTTGGACTTGATAGAGCAAGTTGGAGCGGACGCTCTGCGTTTTGCTATCATTTATCACACTCCCAAAGGCGAAGACAGTTACTACTCCCACAAGATTTTGGAGACGGGTCGCAATTTTACCAACAAACTTTGGAACGCCACTCGCTATATTTTACAAGAGATAAACTCCGTACCCGATGGGGATAATCTGCAATTAGAACTCGCCGACAAGTGGATTTATGCAAGATTTTATCAGGTGGTGGAGCAGGTAGAGGATAACTACGAAAAACTAAGGTTTAACGATGTTGCCGCAGGACTTATAGATTTTATTTGGAAAGAGTTTTGCTCGTGGTATTTGGAGCTTTCCAAAGAGCGGATGTACGGGGATGATGATAAGCGGAAAAACACCGCACAGTTCGTGCTTTTGGACATTATGCAAAAATCGATGCGACTCTTACACCCGATTATGCCTTTCATTACGGAAGAGATTTTTACCAAGATAAAAGAATTTTTCCCCAATTTAGAGGAGTCTATTACAATCTCTGAATTTCCAAAGCTAGAAAAGAAGCAGATAGATGAAAAAATAATCAAAGAGATGACTCTCATTCAGTCCACAATTACCACCATTCGTAACCTTAAAAAGCAGGTCGGACTTTCTCCTGCTAAGAAGGTGGAGATTTTGATAAAAGTACCTCAAGAAAATCTTTTGCAGCTGTTTGCTAACTATAGTGGTTATCTTATTACCTTGGCTAACTCTCAAGCACCGCAAGTGGGTGTAGATATTAAAAAACCAAGCCAATCTATTGCGGGCGTTGTCGAAAATCTGGAAATTTTTATGCCCTTGAGTGGAATGATAGATTTAGATGCAGAAAAAGATAAATTGAAAAAGCAATTACAGAAATTGGAAAAAGAGTTCAAGGTAATCTCAGGCAAGCTCAGCAACCAAAAGTTTACCTCTTCGGCTCCCGCTGCGATAGTGGAAAAAGAAAAAGGTAAGTACGACGAGGTAAAAGGCAAGAAGGACAAGGTGCTGGAACTGTTAAAAGGTTTGGAGTAAACAAAAGCGAGGGGGAAATTTTGGCAAGAGCTGACTTATTAGCTGATTTAGTTAAATTTGGTGTTAATGGGGATAAAGCTCGTTTCGGAAAAGTTGCTGAAACGATTATTGCTGAAGAACGTGCTAAGCAACATCCAATTTTAGCTACGAGATTAGAAAAGTTATTGAGAGTTAAAGGTTTGAAGAAGAATGAATTTTTTATATCTCAATCGAATCAACAAGTAGACAACCTTTTGTATGAAATATCGCCAGAAAAATGTTTGGACGAGCTTATTTTACCTGAAGAAGTAAAACATATTTGTTGTGAGTTGGTTCAGGAGCATAATCGGGCTGATTTGCTGCGTTCCTACAGTCTTGAGCCTCGCAATCGGGTGCTTCTGATCGGCCCTCCCGGGAATGGAAAGACATCACTGGCAGAAGCGTTAGCAGAGTCATTGATGGTTCCGCTTTATGTGGTCCGCTATGAAGGTGTTGTCGGAACCTACCTTGGAGAAACCGCTGTCAGGCTGCGTCGTTTGATTGATCATGCCTGCACCCGGAAATGTGTTCTCTTTTTTGATGAGTTTGAAACACTGGGTAAAGAGCGTGGCGACACCCATGAGACGGGTGAAATCAAACGTGTTGTCAGTTCATTGCTGATGCAGATTGATTCATTGCCCAGCCATGTGGTGGTAATTGGCGCAACCAACCATCCCGAACTGTTGGACCGTGCGGTCTGGCGTCGTTTTCAGGTAAGAATGGATTTGCCGGAGCCGACTCGTGCCCGTCTTGAGGAATGGTTCGAACGCTTTCAGCGAAGGCTTGATATCGATCTTGGATACACTTCGGGAACGCTGGCCAAGAAACTCTATGGGTTGAATTTTGCAGAGATCGAAGAGTTCGGTACAACGGTTTTCCGCCAATATGTTTTGGAGCAGCCCGATGCAAATATGAAAAACATCATCAGTCGCACTCTGAAACACTGGGCTGCCCGCTCCGCAAAAACAGAACAGGATACCGGGGGGACTGATTAATGGCGGAGCTACCACTTTTACTTTTCCCGTCACCGGAGGTGGCTTCGAAAACACCCGGACATGGTTTCGACGGAAACCTAAAACGCCCTACGGCTGCCAGACAAGGTCAGCGCTTAAACCCGGTCTTTCAGCAACTTCAGAACTCATTTAATGCCCGGAGTGTTGAACTGCAACAAACGCCAACCGGCATTGATCCCGAGCAGGTCCTCGTTATTGAAACCGTGGGAAATGTTGAGGATTTTGCGAATGCAGTGAAAAAAGTCGAAGGGCAGGAATGGATGGGTGAATTTGCTCTTGATGGCATCTCACCTGATGAAGATTTCCAAGACAAGAAGGACCCGGACAAAGAGCTGAGTGGGCGTCTGTATCTGATTATGAGCAACCAGACTGCGCTTACGCAAATGCTGTCTCTCTGGCAGAGATACACACAAAATCCGGATACGATGAATTTCAAAAGCGGTGAATATCATGGCTTGGCAAAATTCAAGGATGTATTTCTGCACCTGAAGGATATTCGCAGGTGGGGCGTTGAAGACCGACTGGCAGAACGTAAGGTTTTTGAAATATGGCAGGAGATTTTTGAGTTTGATGCTCAGCGCAATGTCCGGTTCGAAGCAGAGCTCTGGTTTCGCGGGAGTGATGATAAGCGCAGGGAAAGCGAAGGTATTGTTTCCGGGTTAATCGAAAAACTTGGAGGCAGTGTAATTTCTCAGTGTGTGATTTCCACTATTGCCTATCATTCGGTTCTGGGAGAAATCCCGGCGCAGACCGTCCTACAGATTCTTGAGCAGCCGGAAGTTGAACTGATCAAATGTGAAAACATCATGTTCTTCAGGCCAACCGGTCAGATGGCTATGGGCAAAGAGCCGGTTGAAGGTGACATTACTGATTGCAAGGTGTCTGTTGATGATTTACCAACAGGTAATCCGGTTGTAGCTGTACTTGATGGGCTTCCACTTGAGAACCACAGGCTTTTGGCCGGAAGACTTATTGTTGATGATTCGGATAACTGGGCCTCTGAATATCCAGCTATCAATCGTCAGCACGGTACGGCCATGACCTCGCTTATCGTTCATGGTGACCTCAATGACGGTTCCAACCCTTTAAGTAGACCGGTATATGTTCGGCCAATTATGAAGCCAGATCCCAGAGATTCTCGCTCAACACGCCAAGAACACATACCAGATGATATTCTTTATGTTGATTTTATCCATCTGGCCGTAAAGCGGATCATGGAAGGCGAAGGTAGTGACGAAGCGGCGGCACCTACGGTAAAGATTATCAATCTATCCATAGGCGATCGTGCCCGACACTTCTCGCAGGTGATGAGTCCGCTTGCACGTCTGTTGGACTGGTTGAGCGAAAAATATAACGTACTGTTTGTTATCAGTTCAGGAAATCACCCAGAGCCCATCGATACGGGTATGACCAGCCGTGATTTTGAAGCGTTGAATGCCAGTGACCGCGAAGCTCTGGTCGCAAAGAAGATTTATGAAGATGCCCGGCACCGAAGGTTGTTATCACCGGCAGAAAGCATCAATGGACTGACCGTTGGAGCAATTCATTATGACGAAACAAGCCAAATCAAACCAAATGCATTTATAGATCCTTTCACGTCAACTCTTCCAAGCCCTGTCTCAGCGTTTGGCACAGGCTATAGGCGCTCAATAAAACCTGATATCCTTTTGAGTGGTGGAAGAGTTCTTTACAGCTCAATGTACAGCTCTCAAAGTGCTTTACTCAATATTCCTGAAGTGCCTTCGCTTAGAGGTAACTCCACAGCTGCTCCAAGTCTTAATCCCAGCGAAACTAACAAGTGGAAATATAGTTGTGGCACCAGTAATTCGACTGCTTTGACAACAAGGGCTGCGAGCATCTGCTATGACTATCTGGCAACGATCTTTTCCGAGCAGGCCCCGGACGATGATTTCGCGATCTTCGGTGTTCCGATTCTCAAAGCCATGTTGGTGCATGGTTGCAGCTGGAATGATTTGGGAAGCAGGCTGGATAAACTGTTGCGAACCGATGATAACGGCAGGCAGATAAAAAACTGGATCTCGCGATGGGTTGGGTACGGTGTGCCTGACCTTCAAAAGGCATTGGGTTGTAACGAACAACGGGCAACTCTTTTGGGGTTTGGGCAGTTAAACGATGGAGAAGCACATGTCTATAACCTGCCATTGCCGCCATCATTGAGTGCCCAGCGTGAATGGCGCAAGTTCACTGTTACCCTTGCATGGCTTTCACCTGTGGCATCGACGACTCAGCGTTACCGAGAAGCCCAGCTTTGGTTTGACTTTGAAGATGGGAAAAAATCACGCAAAAAGCTGAGCGAAAAACTCCGTGTAAGCGGGATTGACAGCGACAGCGATGCAACCCGAAGGGGAACCGTTCAGCATGAAGTCTTCGAAGGGGAAAGCGCCGTCGCCATCTCTGATGGAGATACTCTTCAGATAAAAGTGAACTGCCGCAAGGATGCCCGGAAGATCGAAACTCCTGTAGCATATGGTCTCGTTGTCTCTCTTGAAGTGGCCGAGGGTACCGATTTACCAATTTATAATGAAGTTAGAACTAGAATTTCTACTAATATTGGTATTAAAGCTAAGGTTTAAGTAGGCGAGAAATTATTATAACTAAAAGAGAACCCCGAAAAATAACAAATGACACTGAATCATAGTAAAAAAATGAACTCTCTAAATATTTAAATTATGCGTTATTTATTTAAACTTTCTCTAATTCTCGTTTATGTAATCTCTTACATCTTTTACTCTCTTTGTGGTTACATTTGTTACAGAAGTTTGTACAAGCGGCGAAAGTTTTTCATGCGTACCACCTCTAGGTGGGCGAGAAGTGCCCTCAAGTTTTTGAACATTGAGGTAGAAATCAAAGGTAATGAAAGTTTGCCCTTCGAGCAAGGTAATTTATTTGTGAGCAACCATTTATCATATCTTGATATAGTAGTTATAGCAACAATCAAGCCTAGCTTGTTTATCACATCAGTCGATTTAAAAACACACCATTTTCAAGGATTATTAGCGACAATGGGCGGAAGTTTGTTTATCGAAAGGCGTAATAAGAGCAAGCTATTGAGTGATATAAAAGCTATCAAAGCTGTGCTAGAGAGCAATTTGCCGATTTTCCTTTTCCCAGAAGGCACTACTTCGGACGGTTCGCTAATCAGGAAATTTAAGACTTCGATGTTTGCTGCCGCTGAAAGCACTCAAGTGGTTCCAGTTTGTATAAAATATCTGGAGCTTAATGGGGAAAAGGTGGACGAGTCCAACAGAGACAATCTCTATTATTATGGAAATATAAAATTTTTCCAGCATTTTATAGGGTTAGTAAAGATCAAGAGTGCTAAGGTGCGAGTGAGTTTTTTGGAAAGCGAAGAGGGTAAAATAGGCAGAAAAGAGGCTTGTAGGCGTTGCCAAGCGAAAATATTGGCGGAGTACTTTGCAGACTAGCTTTGGCTAAAAGAAATTCTTGAAATATTGGAGAGAAAATTTGTTCGTCAATTTGTAACTCGAGATAGCTACTAAGTCAAATCGTAGCTTATAGTTTTCAAATTGTTGATTTTGCTCTAAAAATTCTTGAGCAGCGAGCTGTATTTTTTCTGCTTTTTTGTTGTTCACACTCTCGATAGCGGTGTCCAAATTTTGTGCTCGGTAACGCACCTCTACAAAGCAGAGCCAGTCTTTGTTTAAGGCAATAATATCTATTTCTCCTCGGCGGGTGGAAAAGTTTAGTTTTATTATCGTTAGCCCTTTGTTTTGCAGAAATTTCCTTGCTATTTTTTCGTATTTCGTGCCTTTGTCGTTCATATAGCGTAGTAGTCCCGTGGCAGGGGTGATAGGTCAAGTTGTTTATAATTAAAGATATAGAATATGGAAAAGTATTGGAGCGTAGCTTTAGGTTTCACAAGTCTATTGCGGGCAATAAAAACCAAAATTCATAGCGAGCTGGGGCAAAGTTTACTCAAAAATTTGTCACCTTTGGGGAGCAGAAAGCTGATTTTGGCTGAACAAAATTTTATTTGTCAATCTTTAGTTTATATTTCCAAAATTAGTAGGGTAAGATTTGATATTTTGGAAGATATTTCCAAGATTCTTGAAATTCCGCAAGTTTTAGATTTTAAACAGTTACAAAAAGTGAAAGGTGTTTGTTCACTAAGTGCTGAGCTAAAAGCACGCTGGGACGATTTGGAAGATTTAGAGAAAGAAGATTTGCAAGATTTGGGCAAGAGCATTGCAAATCTGTCCGCTATGGACGACCTTCTTTTTAGCTTCCAAAAAATATTTGATACCAATGGAAATGTAAAAGAGACAGCCAGTGGCAAGCTCAGCCAAATTTGTGCTCGGATAAGGTCTTTGGACTCGCAGATAAACAGTTTGCTAGAAAGCCGCTATCTGACTAGCCAGCAAGATTTTATCACTTGTCAAGGTGGCAGGGTGCTTTTGCTAACTTCCGCTGCTCGCACGCTTACAGGCGTTGTGCATGGGCGGAGTGCTAGCCGTTCTTCTGTGTATATTGAGCCTGCTGAGGTGGTGTCTCAGAACAATCTTTTACGAGACCTGCGAGAGCAAAAGTTGCAAGAGATCAACAAGATTTTGAAAAGTTTTAGCCAAGATGTTTTTGCTCGCTCTGTGCAACTTTTACAAAATCAAGCAATCTTGGCGAAGCTAGATTTTTACTTCGGAGTGGCAGAGTTTAGTCGAGATCTGCAGGCTGGTAGGGTAGATGTGGTCGAGCAAGCCAGACTGAGGTTTAAGAAGGCGTACCATCCACTTTTGAAGTTGGACGCTGAGCGGGAGTGTGTGCCTTTCTCGGCGGAGCTGGGAGGCGATTACACTTACTTGGTGGTCTCGGGTGCGAATGCAGGAGGTAAAAGCGTCTTCCTCAAGAGTGTGGGGTTGTTGTGCCTGATGGTGAACTGTGGCTTGTTAATACCCGCAGAGCCAGAAAGTCAGGTGGGTGTCATCGATAAATACTTCGTGGGCATTGGTGATATGCAGTCGCTGGATAGTAGCCTGTCATCCTTTTCTGGCTACCTATCTCAACTGAAAAAAGCTCTTTGCTCTTGTGATGAGAGGTCTCTGGTTCTTTTTGATGAGCTTGGCTCGTACACCGACCCTGAGCAAGGTTTTGCATTGGGTGCTTCTGCTCTAGAGTCGCTCTGCACCAGCGGAAGCATAGGCGTAATATCTACACATCTCAATAAGTTAAAGCTCTTTGCTCATCATAATCCTCACTGTCAAAACGCCTCAATGAGCTTCGACCAAAACACACATAATCCGACTTTTCACCTGCAAGTGGGCTATCCCTCCGACAGTCATGCTCTAGAGCTTGCCACCAATCTGCATTTCTCCCCAACTATCCTCGCCAGAGCCAAGCAGCTCTTGGACGATGACGCTTTGATTTTCTCTACGCTTTTGTCCGATTTGGGTAAAGAGAAAACGGCTTGGCAAGAGAAAAACCAGAAGCTGAAAAAGGAGTTAAAAGAGGCTGAAAACACAAAAAAAGATTATGCTGGTAAGTTGGATTCTTTACAAAACAACGAAAAAAAAATAAAGAAAGAGCAGTTGGCGAAAGCTAAGCAATATTTTGAAAATCTGCAAGCGAAGTTTAGCTTGGTTTTAAAAGAGGCGAAAAAAAATAAAAACGCTCAGAAGTTATTCAAAGAGTCAGCGAAGGTTGTGGAAAAAATTTGCCAGCAGGAGTTTGCGGAAGATAAACCTTTAGATTTTGTTAAAGTTGGCGACACCGTTTTTGTGCAAAATTTTGCTGAAAACGGAAAAGTGTTAGAAGCCGATGGGTCAAAAGTAAAAGTGGAAGTTGGCGGTTTGACCGTCTCGTGTTACTTGCAAAATCTTTATTCGCCTAGAGAAGCCAAAAAGAAAAAGCAAATTCAACGCCAACAAGTTTTGATTTCTGCTTCTGTCAGTCGTGAATTAAAACTTCTAGGGAAAAATTTCTTGGAAGCTAAGACGGAGATTGATAGATTTGTGGACGATGCACTTTTAGCAGGTTTAGATGTTGTCCGCATCGTGCATGGCAAAGGGGTGTTGGCGGGGAAAGTGCGAAAATATCTGCGAGAAAGAAGCATAAAATATACCATCCCTCCCGAGAAGTTCGGAGGAGACGGTGTAAGTGAGGTGATGCTGTGATTTTTTTTATATAGTAGCTAAGCAGAAATAAATCCTGCTAGCTGTTTCAGATAATTACTTTATGTTTAGTTCTTTTCTTAATCTTTTGCGAATTAATGCTAAAATTTCAGTTGTTGTTTGGTTCAGAGATTTTATATTTGATTTTAAAATTGAGTCTAAAAATCTTTCAAATAATTTGTTTTCATCATCATAACCATAAAAATGAAATAATCTTTGAGTCTTACGAGTTTTAGAGTTTAATTCGTTTACGCTTGTTTTATTTTCATAATTATAATTGAATTTTGAAAATTCATATAAATCGACAAACGACTCAAGATTCTTTTGCCTATATTCAAGTCTTTTTTTTTGATATTTCATGTCTTCTAGCATAAAAATTATTAACGAACCATCCAATTACAATTAGTAAAAGTGGAAGGATGTTCCATGTATCTTTTAATTCCATAATTTCTCCTTAAATGATTTTTTTCTTATCACTAACTATTTGTCAGCGTCTTCATAATAGTAAGATTGCTCGATGCCCTTAAAAATTATTTCCCTATTATCTATCTCATCGGTTAGGTTTTCTAAGAGCAAGACCCTTAATTCTAAATCATTTACAGGACTTCTTTCCATCGCTTGCAGATACAGGATTTTATCCACGAGTTGCCAGTTTACGACTTTTTTTAGTCTTTTCTTCAAAATCATATCCAGCCAGATTCGCATTGTTCTGCCGTTGCCTTCCATAAATGGATGAGCGATATTCATTTCTACATATTTTGCTACTATTTCTTCAAAACTATTTTCGGGCATCTCTTCAATTTTTGCCAAAGCTTCGTTTATATATAGTGCGTTTGCAAATCTGAAATTTCCTTTTGAAATATTTTGATTTCTTGTTTTTCCTGCAAAATCGTACAATTTATCAAAAAGATAGTCATGAATTTGTTGCAACCCTTTTGTAGTTCCAATTTCAATCTGGTCAATATCGCCAGTTTCAAAGAGGAGATGAGCTTTTCTGAGACTTTTTTTATCTATATTTTTCATATTTCCTAGCCAAATAAATCATTAACTATTAGTCAACTAAAAATTTTGTTTAGTCCAAAAACTTGCTTTTCTCCAAAAATTTCTTAAACAGGGCAACGAAAATTTTTCAACAACTTCCGAGGGGAGTTGCACCTCGGGAGAGAAAAACTTGCTGGTTAGTCGAATTTTAATTTACAGCTTGCTTGCATCAATTATCACAAAGGGAACGGTTAGTTTTATTATTCCATCGTTGTCTGATTTTCTATTTAGCTCGTTTTCAATCAGGCTGAACACCTCTTCTTGTCTGTCTTTTGGAACAATCTCTTTCCATCCATCGAGAAATGCTAATCTGATGAAGTGATGATGAAACATTGTTGTGCCATCGACAAATTTATACTCAAACTTATCGTGCAGAATGCTTTTTATCGAGAAGCCTTTTGCTTCAATTTGGCTAATGTACTGCTCAAGAGGTTTCCGCTTTTCATAAATTTGCTTGTGCATCGCGATTAAACTTTTATCAAGTTTCAACTCTTTCAGAACTTTCTCCATTACAGAATAAAACTCAATCATGGTGTCTTTTAGGTTCATGGTCTGGATAAATTGTCCGCCATTTTTAATGATTCGCGCACATTCAGACAGAGATTTATCAAGGTCTTCTACATTGTTTAATCCATTGTTGCTTACTATCAAATCAATCGTGTTTTCAGCCAGTGGGATCTCTTCGGCTACGCCCTGAATTATTTCGATGTTTTTTATGTTGTAAAATTCAATTTTCTTTTTCGCTCTATTAACAGCACTTTCCCAAGGGTTAATTCCATATATCTTTGATTTTTTACCCAATCTCATGGCAAGTTCGGTCAAAGGGAAACCTGCTCCAAAACCAATATCTAGCACTTTAATCCCTTTTTTATATTTTATATTGTTTAAAAGTTTCAATCCAAAAGGTGCTGCCCAAAGTGGTAACTCGTCAAAGAGTTCGATAAGTTTCTTTGAATTATAATTCCAGTCTGTTTTTAAATAATCGCTCATATCTGTCTTTTCCCTTCAATTAACAACCAATCTCAAAAACGCAAGAAAACATTTTGTCAACTAAATTTCTTTCCTCTTTCTTTCCAAGAATTTCTTAAACAGCGGTAGCGAAAAGCTCCACGGAACTTCCGAGAGCAAAAGCACTAATTGTACTTCAGGGGAGAAAAATTTGCTGGCGACGATGATTACTATGCCGTTGTTCATACAGCCGAACATCATGCAGTTGGTTAATTTTTCTCGCTTTTCTTGCGTAGGTATAAGGTAGCCTATCCAGAAGCGAAACAAAAATAACAAAATCATAAATCCTAGCGAAACAAAAGTTTGTAGCTGGGTAAAGCCATCAAGAAGGAAATTACGATTGCTAGCCACGATGATAGCCACAAAAAAAGCGATGCACAGAGTGCCGATAGCTCCAGAGTTGTCGGAGGTCTTTTGTGCCATCGTGCGTGAGATTTTTTTGAACACAAAAGCTAAGACTGATGGTACGATAATCATCTTCGCTAAAAATAAGCTCATATCTAAGACGGAAATTTCGATTTTAGAGCCAAAGAGGATTAAAATTATATACGGAAAAGTAAGTGGTAACAGGACAGAGGTGAGGATGACATAGATGCTTGTCCACAAGACTCTTAAGCCCCACATCCCTGCTATCAGTGGAGCCATCATTGCCCCTGGAGCTGCGGCAATCATTGTTAGCCCCAGAGCAGTGGATAATGGCAACCAAAATACTAACAGGAAAACACAAACGGGCAATAAGGTAACAGAGGCGATGCTTAGAATCACAATTTTTGTAGCGTTAGCTTGCAGGTGCGAGAACTCCCCAAATTCAATTTTCAAATATCCCAAAAAAAGTGCTCCCATCAATAGCTTTTCAGCGTGAAGTTGCAATGGCGAAAGCACCGCAGGTTGCCACAGAGCCAAGCAGACTAGCACAAAAAAAATGGTGCTGAAATGGTTCTGAATGTAGTTGCTAACTTTTTTTATCATATTAATCCTCTTTTAAAATTGAACTTGTAGCCCAAAACTCCTTCGTTTGGATAGGCGTACTCTCTAATCAATTTCGCTATTAAGTGTTTAGAAGGTTTTTGAAAAGACAAATCTAACAAAAATCTGCGGTAGCCTTTTTCATATAGATTTGTTTTTTCTTCCATTATAGACACGGGCTTGTCGGGGTAGACGACCGTAAACCCATTTTTGGTCGATTTTTTAAGGGTAAATTGATCCACTTGAATTTGCTGAAAATCTTTTATCGGACAGCGAGAGTAAAAAAGTTGTGGAGTGAAATAAAGCGGATAAATACCGTTTTTGCAGCTGTAATCGTTGTCTAGCTCGCCCTCTTGCGGATAAAAGAAATTGTTGCTCCCAAGCTCCAAAGCTGCCAGATCGTTCATCACGGGGTCTTTGTGATAGAGTGTGCACCCGGGCAGGAGCAAATCTTTTTGCCCTGCGAAGCACAAAAATCGCTTTACATTTTTTCGATATAGCTTGGTAACTAGATTTTGGTAATAGATAAGGGAATTTTCGCTGACAAAAGTTGGAAGCTCCACGATTATTTTATCAATAAACTTTTGTAAAAATTTTTGGTCAAAATCTAATTTTTCCAAATCTGTTCTTTCCAAATCTAAAATCAGCTTATCAATGTTTCGCAAATCTATTTTTCTTAGCCAAGCAGGAGAATCTATTTTGACCAAAAGTTCTCGTTCGGTTGGTAGAGATTTTTTCTTTCTTTGCAAAATTTTTAGTTCAAATTTGGGATTATAGCCAAAGTTGAAATTTAGTTTTTGCACTTTCTTGCTTGTTTTATAATCTTGTGTGCCAGTAAGAAAAATTTTGTCGCCTTTGCTCACCCTTTGGACTATCTCGCTGGGTAATTGATTAAGCCTGTTAGGAGTATCTATCATGTGGGAATTTAGTTTGAACTGCTGGGCATCATGTCCATCTTTACTCAAGATGCGGACTCTGTAGCCTTCGCATAGCTTTGTAACGCTGTTGATTTCTATAGAATCTTTGTTTACCTCTAGTACTTCTCCTATCATTCGACCTGTAAAAGGGTAGTCGACAATCGGTTTTTTCAAACTCTCGCCGAAAAAATATTCGCTTTTGTCTCTTCCAAAATCTTCTACAGATGTCTGTTCGTTTTTGTAAGCACTCACCACGCTCTGGACATACTCGGCAGACTTCATTCTTCCTTCGATTTTTAGCGAATTAATTCCGATAGTTTTTAGTTCGGGTAACTCTTTTATCAGCTCCAAATCGCAGAGGTTGAAATAGTGATTGCCGTCGTAAGTTCTGCGGCAAGGTTGTTTGCATTGTCCACGATTTCCACTATATCCCCCGATAAAGCTACTAAACAAACACATTCCAGAGAAGCTGTAGCACAGAGAACCGTGTGCAAAAAGTTCTAACTCTGCTTTGCTTTTTTTTGCGATTTTTTTTATCTCCGACTTGGTGATCTCTCTTGCCAATACAACTCTCTTTATCCCTTTGGAGTATGCAAAATTTACTCCTAGCGAGTTATGAAAACCCATTTGGGTGCTGGCGTGCAAAGTCAGATTTGGGAACAACTTTTTGGCGATATATAGAACAGCCCAATCTTGGAAAATTACCGCATCTACTTGCATCTTATCCAAAAAAAACAGCGATTTTATAAGCTCTGGTAGCTCTTTGTTTTTGACGAGCGTGTTGATAGCTACATAGACTTTAGCGTTATGCCAGTGGGCATATTGCAATAAAAAAGGTAAATCTTCATTGCAAAAGTTATTGGCTCGAGCTCTAGCACTAAAATTTTTCAACCCTAAATATATAGCGTCAGCACCAGAGTCTATAGCCGCAAAAAACGCTTCTTTGTTTCCCGCTGGTGCGAGTATTTCCAGATTTTTGATAACTTCCTCCCTAGGAGATTTTAATCTTCGATTTTAAAAGCATAAAAATTTAGATAGAAAGAAAGTCAAGCAAAGAAAGAAACATAAATTTAATTAATTTTTCACTGAAAAAAGTTGTTAGTTTTTGTGTACAAGTAACTTAAAAATAAAAAAATATTGACAGAAATGGACACGAGGCTGGGGATAGTTTTATCAAAAGAAAAAAGAGGTAAAAAAAAATGAAAAAATTGTTAAATTTAGCTTTTACATTGTTGCTAATGTTTGGGTGTTCTACAGACTCGAGCTCTGGTGGAGTTGCCCCTGATGAGCTTTTAGCTCCTTCGGATGGGTCTATAGCTCAAAACATTACTATGGAGTTACGCTGGAGTGGCACTGCAAATTATTATGATGTTTATATTGGGAGAACGCCAGATACATTTATTAAATATGGCGATAGGACATCTACTTCCTTTAAGATACCTATGACCTTGGAAACCGATGAAACTTACTACTGGAAAGTGGTGTGGAACAAAGCTGATGGTTCAACAAAAGAGAGCGATGTATGGAGTTTTACCACAGGGCTTGCTACTAGGGAAGAGCTGTTGTCAATGATAGTAATCGGTCATGATGTCTCTCAAGTAAATGTTTCCGCTATTACAGATATGCATGAAGTATTTTTAAATAATTCTGAATTTAACGAAAACATAAAAGATTGGGATGTAAGCAATGTTACTAATATGAACGGTATGTTTCAAGGAGCTACCACTTTTGACCAAGACATTAGCAATTGGAAGGTGGATAAGGTTAAAGATATGGGAAATATGTTTTATAACGCCAAAAGCTTTAACCAAAATTTGAAAAGCTGGAAAGTTAGTGAAGTTACTACTATGGATAATATGTTTTGTGGAGCAGTGTCTTTTAATAGTGAAATAGGAGATTGGGATGTATCCAAGGTAGCTACTTATTACGACTTTGATACCGAAGGTAACACCGAGTGGTTGGCAAGCAATAAGCCGATTTTTAATGCTGTTAATCGAGAAACTTTAGACAAGATGGTGGCTTCTGGCAAAGATATCACCAATGTTAATGTCTCTGAGATTGCCGACTTCAGCGATTTGTTTGCCGATAAGATAGCCTTTAACCAAGACATTGGCGATTGGAATGTGGTTAGTGCTACAGATATGAGCAAGATGTTCGATAACGCATCCTCTTTTGACCGAGACATCAGTAGATGGGATGTAAGCAATGTAACAAATATGCAAGCGATGTTCAGAGGAGCCAAACTCTTTGATCAAGATGTTAGTACTTGGGCTGCTAAGGTTATTAAGGTTACCGACATGAGCCAGATGTTCTGTGGAGCTGAAAATTTCAACCAAGACATTGCTAGTTGGGATGTGACCAGCGTTACTACTATGCAAGCGATGTTCAAAGGGGCAGAAGATTTCAATCAAGAGATTGGCAGTTGGATTGTGAGCAGTGTAAAAGATATGAGCGAAATGTTTAGCGGAGCTACAAAGTTCAATGGAGCTATAAGTAGCTGGGCTGTGGACAGTGTAACGAATATGAGCTATATGTTTAATGGGGCTATTACATTTAATCAAGCTTTAGGTTGGAATGCTAAGCTAGCAAATGTTATAGATATGAGCAATATGTTCGGTGGAGCTTTAAGGTTTAATCAAGACCTTAATAGTTGGAATGTTAGTGCTGTTACAGATATGAGTCATATGTTTGAAGAAGCTAACGATTTCAATGGAAATGTTGTTGGCTGGGATGTGAGCAGTGTTACCAATATGAACTCGATGTTTAAACAAGCTTCAGCTTTTGATAAAAATATAAGCGGTTGGACTGTTACAGCGGTTACAGATCATGGCGATTTTGATGATAAAGCTAATCCATTGTGGTTGCCTGCAAGTAAACCATTCTAAGAGATTTTTAGCTAAATTTTAAGCGGGTGCATTTGCATCCGCTTTTTTTGTTGTTTTTTCTCGCTCCCAAGCTCTAGCTTGGGAGTGTATAAGTTTGGTCTCCTGACGGAGGGTCTTACTTTTCCCTTTGATTGACCAAAGCGAAAAGTAACAAAAGGTAAAGTCAAAATACCAAATCAGTAAGCTAAATTCTAAACCTTCTTCGCACGCTGAAATGCTTGTGCTAGAAATCACAATTATCTTAATAGAGGAGATATAGCACATCGCTCTTCAGCGTAGCTCAACTCGGCGTAAAGAATGTTTCTCGCTCCCAAGCTCCAGCTTGGGAGTGTATACGATTAATAAATTAACTGTATGCTTAGTTTCGTATGCACCACCCGCCCTTATTCCATTCCAACCGCCTTTATTCCTGCTCACTCCCTTTATTCTGAGCGGACACAGGAAACCACCACACCACGATGTTCAAAAGGGTAAGACAAGGCGGTCTCGCTTGCTAGGCAGGGCGGGGACACCCTCCGCTCCACGGGCTAGAGTTCGAAACACAAGCACGCACTAAGCAAACCACTGGCGTTAGGGCAGGGGCTAGCAAATCATTCAAGCCGAAATTCGTAAACTTGCTCAAACGACTGAGCTAGAGGCTGTGTGAGGAGTTTAGGTCTCTTGCTTTAGGCATCTAAGAAAAAATTTAAACGATGCACAACAGCCACTGCGAAGGCAGTTTTGCAAGTTAGAATTTAGGCTTATGATTTTGACTTTTTCTTTCCTTCTATTTCTTTTTGGTCTATCAAAAAGAAAAAGAAAACCCTGCGTTAGCAGAGCAAATTATAAGCGAAGCATCACCGAAAAAAGTAAGCCCTCCGCAACAGAGCAAACCACAAGCAAACCACCAGCGTAAGCGTCCCAAGAAAAGATGGGAAACAGCTGTAAGCGACTCGCCATTGGGTCGGTCAGGGGGCGGCTCTCGCTCCCAAGCTCCAGCTTGGGAGTGTATACGAGTTAATAAATTAACTATACGCTTTATTCCGTATGCACCACCAAGTAAAACTTGGGAACGAGGTTTAAAGCTGTTTCTCATTAAAAATGTGGCTCTCAGCCACTTAGAATAAGTAAATCGATTTAATCTCTGACTATCAGGCTGGAGGTGGCTTCCATTCAGCAAAAATATTTTCAAGGTAAATTTCGCTACGGACAAGCCCCGATATGGAGATAGAAGACAAGCTTTTTTGGTATTGACAATATTTAAACTTGCTGGCATTTGTCTGTAAAATATAGATAATCACAAAACAAGGAGAAAAAAATGAAAAGAATTAGTAAGCTAATGTTAGCTCTTTTCACCGCCACGCTTTTACTGTTCGGGTGCTTTGCCACCGGGGCAGAGGAAGACAATTCACAAACCTCTACTTCGGAAACTGCCGAGGTCTCATTTTCGCTACAGTCGTCACAAATTGAGTCCAGTATTTTATTTGCTAGTGAGGGTGCGAGCGAGCCAAACATCAAGTATTTGGAGATTGTAGCCACAAACGAGGAAGGAAAAAAAATTTTCAATGGAGAGAAAATTGAGTTAAATAAATTTGGAGAAAGTTATTACACGAGAAGCTATGAACTGCCTATTGGCGACTATTCGATAGCGAGCTATTTAATCTTAGATGAAGATACCTCTGCAGTCTATGGCATACCAAAGGCAGGTACATCGTATGTGGTAGATAACCCGCTTCCTTACAATTTCAGTGTGGGAAAAGGCGAATCTAACCTTGTAAATCCGCAAGTGGTTGCTATCGACTCCTCTGCAGATCCAGAAGATTTTGGGCTTACCGCTTTCACTTTCACCGTTGTTGAAGATTTTGCATTTTATGTAAACGCAAGAGTTTATAACGAAGATATCTTTATGGAGGAATACACCAGTGCGACCGTAAAGGTAGAGAATAGCGATACCACCTACTCAATCTCTGGCGATAACAACAAAATAATCGTCAATCCCGAAGATAAAGATAGGTTGCTGGTAACCATCAGCAAAGACGGTTACGAAAGTGTCAGCAAAACTTATACTATCGCCGAGCTAAAAGCATTCAACGGTGAGAATCCGCTGAGTGTGACGCTGGAGCAGACAGATAACAATATCCCCACAGACGGCTTGGTCGCTTACTATCCTTTCAACGGTAACGCTAACGACGAAAGTGGAAATGGGAATGATGGAATAGTTCATGGTGCAAGTTTAGCAATAGACAGATTTGGTAATGAAAATTCTGCTTATAGTTTTGATGGAGATGATGATTTTATAGTTGTACAAGATGTTGCTGAACTTAGATTAAATGGAACAGATTTCACATTGTCTTGTTGGATATATTTAGAAAGTCATAATGGATCATATAACAGTGCTATTTTGTCTAAAAGAAAAACCGGAAACAATAGTGGATGGATGTGGACAATTTGTGGTAAGGTAACAGGTGACTATATGGGTAAAACTTCCTTTGCTGTATCTGGTGGCGGAGATCCTATGGGATTCTCCGATAATTGTGTATCTTTAGGAAATTGGTATTATCTAACAACAAAATATGAAAAAACTTCTCAAAAAGTTTCATTTTATTTAAATGGTGTATTGGATACAATGGCAAGTTGTATTTCTACACCAAATGGTAATATTTCAGAAAATTTATTTATTGGAAAAGATACTTCTACATCAACCAATGGTTATCATTTTGAAGGTTTTATTGACGACATCCGTATTTACGATCGTGCCTTGCCACAAGATGAGATAACCGCTCTTTACGAAGAGGGGAAATAAGCTTTTTTAAAACACAATCTTTCTCGCTCCCAAGCTCCAGCTTGGGAGCGTATATATTTTGTTTCGCATGCATTCCCAAGTAAAACTTGGGAACGAGGTTTAAGCGAGTGGTTTTTTGCCACTCGCTTTTTTTATGATTTGATTTTAGGATTTAAACCCCTCTTTAGATCAAGAGTGTGCTTATAGCTTGCAAAATATAAAATAGAGAAAACAAAGCAAAAAAAACAAGATATCAACAATCGTTGTCCACCGACAAACAAAAACTCAGTAAAATAGATTGACCCAAAACCAGCGTAAAATACAAACGACACACAATTGAGATTTAGCAAAAAATTATGAGCAAAGATGCCAGCCTCCAATTGAAAATTTGAAACATTTTAGAAAGTTGAAGGCAAGGTTTTTGTTGTGTTAAAATCCAAACATTTGGATTGACACAAAAAGCTCACAATAAAATATGCATACACAATTGAAACAGATACTTGAAAGAAAAAATTTATAGAAGTGTAGAGTAAACCTAAAAAAGTCAATCAAATTATAATTTATTATGATGGAGAGTTTGATCCTGGCTCAGGATGAACGCTGGCGGCGTGGATTAGGCATGCAAGTCGAACGAGAACGATTACCTTCGGGTGATCTAGTAAAGTGGCGAATGGGTGAGTAACGCGTAGATAACCTACCGTAAAGTGGGGGATAGCTCTGGGAAACCAGAATTAATACCGCATGTGCCTAAGATTATACTTTAGTCTTAGGCAAAGATGGCCTCTATTTATAAGCTATCGCTTTATGATGGGTCTGCGTACTATTAGCTAGTTGGTAGGGTAAAAGCCTACCAAGGCGATGATAGTTAGGCGGCTTTAACGAGTGGTCGCCCACACTGGGATTGAGATACGGCCCAGACTCCTACGGGAGGCAGCAGTCGAGAATAGTCTACAATGGGGGAAACCCTGATAGTGCGACGCCGCGTGGATGATGAAGTACTTCGGTGCGTAAAGTCCTTTTATAAGTGAAGAATACTCTAAAGTATAAGATATATTAGAGGGAGACATTAGCTTTTGAATAAGCTCCGGCTAACTTCGTGCCAGCAGCCGCGGTAATACGAGGGGAGCAAGCGTTATCCGGATTTACTAGGCGTGAAGAGCAAGCAGGCGAACTTGCCAGTCAGATGTTAAAGGCACCGGCTCAACCGGTGTATGGCATTTGATACTGCAAGTTTAGAGTTATATATGGGAAGGCGGAATTCTTGGTGTAGCGGTGGAATGCGTAGATATCAAGAGGAATACCAGCGGCGAAGGCGGCCTTCTGGGTAATAACTGACGCTCATTTGCGAAGGTGTGGGTAGCAAACGGGATTAGATACCCCGGTAGTCCACACAGTAAACGATTTACACTAGATGTTAGTTGTTGTTAAATACAATTAGTGTCGTAGCTAACGCGTTAAGTGTAACGCCTGGGGAGTACGTTCGCAAGGATGAAACTCAAAGGAATTGACGGGGACCCGCACAAGCGGTGGATCATGTGGTTTAATTCGATGCAACGCGAAGAACCTTACCCAAACTTGACATCCTGGGAATCTCGAGTAATATTGAGAGTGCCCTTCGGGGAATCCAGTGACAGGTGTTGCATGGCTGTCGTCAGCTCGTGTCGTGAGATGTAGGGTTAAGTCCCGTAACGAGCGCAACCCCTTTCCTTAGTTGCCAGCACATAATGGTGGGGACTCTAGGGATACTGCCGGTATTAAACCGGAGGAAGGTGGGGATGACGTCAAGTCATCATGACCCTTATGTTTGGGGCTACACACGTGATACAATGGCTGGTATAATGAGTTGCAATACCGCGAGGTGGAGCTAATCTACAAAGCCAGTCTCAGTTCGGATTGGAGTCTGCAACTCGACTCCATGAAGTTGGAATCGCTAGTAATCGCAAGTCAGCATATTGCGGTGAATACGTTCCCGGGTCTTGTACACACCGCCCGTCAAGTCAACCGAATTTGTTGCACCCAAAGAGAGTGAGCTAACTGCTATGCAGAGGCAGCTTTTTAAGGTGTGGCCAGTGAGGGGGACTAAGTCGTAACAAGGTAGCCGTACCGGAAGGTGTGGCTGGATCACCTCCTTTTAAAGGAAAAAAGAACAAAGCGATTGGCTTTGGTTTGCTCTACCTATTTTTATTCTAATGGGCTTGTAGCTCAGTTGGTTAGAGCGCACGCCTGATAAGCGTGAGGTCAGAAGTTCAAATCTTCTCAGGCCCACCATTATTATGCCTTTTATGGCATAGTAACTGAGGATTGGCAATTTTTGGCAATCCTTAAAAAAGCGTGTTTACTCTACACCAAATTTGACAACTCCAAATCGCAAAGCGATTTGCTTGGGGGATTAGCTCAGCTGGTAGAGCGTCTGCTTTGCAAGCAGGATGTCAACGGTTCGAATCCGTTATCCTCCACCATTTTTTTTTCTAAAAAGCATAAAGTTGTGCTATTTAGAAAAAAAACAAAACGAATAAAAATCGAAATAAAAAAAGTTTTAGATCTTTTGATAAGAAATTTTATAGAAGTGGTGAGATAATTAAAGAGAATCAAAAATTTAAGTAGAAAGGGCATACGGTGAATGCCTTGGCGCAAAGATGGCGAAGAAGGACGTGGTTTGCTGCGATAAGTCTCGGATAGCTGTAAGCAAGCATTGACCCGGGAATTTCCGAATGGGGCAACCCAGTTGAGGTTATACTCAATTATCGAGTACTTGTACTCGAAGCTAACGCGGTGAATTGAAACATCTTAGTAACCGCAGGAAGAGAAAATAATAATGATTTCCCAAGTAGTGGCGAGCGAACGGGAATTAGCCCAAACCAAGCACCTATTATATCTTTATGGATTGCAAAAGTAATCTGTGTGGATAAAATAGGTGCTTGGGGTTGCGGGACTGCGATGTCGGACTGATAGAGGATAGTCGAACCCAGTTGGAAAGCTGGAGCAAAGAAGGTGATACTCCTGTAGACGAAATTCTGTATCTGCCGTAGCAGTATCCCAAGTAGGGCGGGGCACGTGAAACCCTGTTTGAATCTGCCGGGACCATCCGGTAAGGCTAAATACACTTTGCGACCGATAGTGAACTAGTACCGTGAGGGAAAGGTGAAAAGTACCCCGGAAGGGGAGTGAAATAGTATCTGAAACCGTATGTTTATAATCAGTCAGAGTCTGCTAGTCGGACGATGGCGTGCCTTTTGTATAATGAGCTAGCGAGTTAATTTTGTCAGCCAGGTTAAATCATAAAGTGATGGAGCCGAAGCGAAAGCGAGTGTTAATAGCGCGTTTAGTTGGCAGGATTAGACCCGAAACCTGGTGATCTACCCATGGTCAGGTTGAAGTTTGGGTAAAACCAAATGAAGGACCGAACCAACTGATGTTGAAAAATCAGTGGATGAACTGTGGGTAGGGGTGAAAGGCCAATCAAACCAGGCGATATCTGGTTCTCTCCGAAAACTGTTTAGGCAGTGCCTCTTATTAGAATTACGGGGGTAGAGCACTAATTAGGCTAGGGGGCCTACCAGCTTACCGAACCTTAATAAACTCCGAATACCGTAATTTGATGTAAGGGAGACAGTCTGTGGGGGATAAGCTCCATGGGCGAGAGGGAAAGATCCCAGACCGACGATTAAGGTCCCTAAATTTATGCTTAGTGAGAAAGGATGTTTTATTGCACAGACAGCCAGGATGTTAGCTTAGAAGCAGCTATCATTTAAAGAGTGCGTAATAGCTCACTGGTTAAGTGGTAATGCACCGAAGATGATCGGGACTAATAAGCATAATACCGAAATCGCGGGATGACATCTATTTAATAGGTGTTGTCGGTAGGAGAGCATTGTAGTCGGCGCTGAAGGTGTCTTGTGAGAGATGCTGGAGCGGCTACAAGAGATAATGCTAGCATGAGTAGCGATAATGCGGATGAGAAGTCCGCACACCGAAAACCCAAGGTTTCCTGAGTAAAGAAAATCTGCTCAGGGTTAGTCGGCCCCTAAGGCGAGTCTGGTTTCCAGGGTAGCTGATGGGAATCTGGTTAATATTCCAGAACCTGTTATGATGAGTGATGGAGTGACGCAGTGTTGCAGTGGAGACATCGATTGAAAGTGATGTTGAATGTGTGTAGGAAGTAAGGCCAGTAAATCTACCTTACAATATTCCGAGGCACGGGACGAGGGCTCTAAGCCCGTAAAGTCCACCTATAGTGCTGCCAAGAAATAGCTTCTAAGCGTTTAAAGTCATAGCAGACCGTACCCCAAACCGACTCAGGTGGGTGAGGAGAGTATCCTAAGGTGTTCGAGAGAATTCTGGTTAAGGAACTCGGCAAATTGACCCCGTAACTTCGGGAGAAGGGGTGCCGGGGGAAGTGATTACCCTAGCGGTATGAGCAAGCCCCCGGCCGCAGTGAAAAGATTCAAGCGACTGTTTATCAAAAACACAGGTCTATGCAAACTTGCAAAAGAAAGTATATAGACTGACACCTGCCCGGTGCCGGAAGGTTAAGTGAGGGAGTGCAAGCCCCTGAGTGAAGCCCCGGTAAACGGCGGCCGTAACTATAACGGTCCTAAGGTAGCGAAATTCCTTGTCGGGTAAGTTCCGACCTGCACGAATGGTGTAACGACTTGAATACTGTCTCAACCAGGATCTCGGTGAAATTGTAGTGGCGGTGAAGATGCCGCCTACCCGCGAACGGACGGAAAGACCCCGTGAACCTTTACTATAGCTTGACATTGTGATTTGATGAGGTATGTGTAGGATAGGTGGGAGACTTTGAAGCGTGGACGCTAGTCTGCGTGGAGTCAACCTTGAAATACCACCCTTATGTTGTTGAATCACTAACGCTAGTAGTTACCCTACTAGCAGACATTGTCTGGTGGGTAGTTTGACTGGGGCGGTCGCCTCCTAAATAGTAACGGAGGCTTACAAAGGTTCCCTCAGATTGGTCGGCAATCAATCGAAGAGCATAAAGGTATAAGGGAGCTTAACTGCGAGACTGACGGGTCGAGCAGATGCGAAAGCAGGTCTTAGTGATCCGGCGGCTCTGTATGGAAGGGCCGTTGCTCAAAGGATAAAAGGTACTCCGGGGATAACAGGCTGATACCGCCTAAGAGTTCATATCGACGGCGGTGTTTGGCACCTCGATGTCGGCTCAACTCATCCTGGGGCTGAAGAAGGTCCCAAGGGTTTGGCTGTTCGCCAATTAAAGAGTTACGCGAGCTGGGTTCAGAACGTCGTGAGACAGTTCGGTCCCTATCCTTCGTGGGAGCAGGAAATTTGAGAGGATTTGCATCTAGTACGAGAGGACCGGTGTGAACAAACCTCTGGTGTATCGGTTGTGGCGTCAGCTGCATTGCCGAGTAGCTAAGTTTGGAATGGATAACCGCTGAAAGCATCTAAGTGGGAAGCCAACCTCAAAATAGATTTCCCTATGAGAACCGCGGGAGACTACCGCGTTGATAGGTCACAGGTGTAAGAGTAGTAATGCTCTCAGCCGAGTGATACTAATTGTTCCATTGACTTAATTTTATTTTCTTTAATATCTCACCAACTTTTACTATAACAATAGTTTAGCCAAAGTTAAACTTCGTAAAAGTGCTTATTTTTTGGGAAACAAACTCTGAAGCTGTGTCATAGGACACTGCGAAGGGTGAAGTTTCAAAAAAATAAGTGCTAACTACGAGGCTTAAAACTTTAGCAACTTTACGAAGTTTAAAGCTCTTTGTTATGGTGGCTATAGCGACAAGGCAACACCTGTTCCCATTCCGAACACAGCAGTTAAGCTTGTCTGCGCCGATGGTACTGCACGGGCAACTGTGTGGGAGAGTAGGTCGCCGCCATAACCAAGAGCTTTTTTTATGTTCAAAAATTTCAAGGGAGAAGTTCTAGGAGAGTAGTCTTCTTTCACACTATCTCTACGCCTTCGCAGTGTACACTACACAGCTTCGCTCGAGATAGAGCGAAAGAAGGCTATTTTTTAACATAAACCCATCCTGCCCCAATCTCATTAGTTTAGAATAGCCGTCTGCAATTTTTGCAGGTGGCTTTTTATTTTTTGGGAACCTTGGCTTGACAGAAAAATCAACCTATATCTTCTACCAATATGAGTTGTATCGGAAAGGTAAAAGAGTTAATGATTTTGAAGGTGTTTAAAAAATACTTTGAATGTACATCTCTCCTGCTTAAATAGAAGAGAAGATTATTATTTAGAAAAATAAATAGGCTCTTTAAGGAAGGAAGAGATAGAAAAATTTTTAGTTTATTTGGCAGAAATTTGTGTTAATCTGTATCTACTTTGAATCGGTATGTTAACGCTTTCGAATTTGTTTTGGAAAAGATTTTAGATAAGGGTAAGAGTTATTATAATTTGCCAAGACCACGAAAAGATAAGAGGTTGCCGAAAGTTTTAAGTGAGATTCAAGAAAAAAAGAGAATGGATCAAGTTGAAAATGCAAAACATAGAGCAATTCTAATGACTATTTATTCTTGTGGATTAAGAATTAGTAAACTTATTAATCTTGAAGTTGCAGACATTGATAGTAGCAAGAAGTTGGTGTTAATTAGAAGAAGTAAAGGGGCTAAAGATAGATAAACTGTAATAGGAGAAAAACTTATATTCTTGCTCAGAGAATATTATAGGCAGTATAAACTGAAAAAATTTCTTTTTGAAGGTTATAGAGCTGGTTGTAAATACTCTGCAAGTTCTGTTAGAAGTATTTTCAAGAAGTCTTTAAAAGATACAGGGATTAGTAATAGATTTAGTGTTCATTGCTTAAGGCAGTCTTTTGCACCCATCTTCTAGAGCATGGCGTTGATTTGAGATATATTCAAGAGTTATTGGGACAAAGCAGTTTTAAAACACAGAAATATACACTCAAGTCTCAAACAAAAATCTAAGCAACATTATTTCTCCTCTTGATACAATTTTCAGATAAATGAGAAATAAACGAATGTTTTATTCGCATATTATCCCTAATTGGTGTTCTATACGACATATTGCGTATAGTAGAGTGTTGTGTCTCATTTTCAAAGAGCTTTTTCTAAGCGACAAATCATCGGTAATTTGTCAAGTTTTAAAGTGGATTTATCAGATTGATTTAGTTATTTTTAAACAGTTTAAATAAAAAGAAAAGAGAGATTTTATATGAAAAAAGAATTTAACAATTTTCTTGAAATATTATTTCAAGCAAGTAAACAATCAAAAAATTTTAAAGATGCAACGTATATAGTTAATGAATATATCGATTCACTAACAAGAGGTGACTTTATATATATTGTTAGTGAAATTGGAACTATACCTGAAATAATAAAAGCAAGCTCTACAGAAGAGAAGTTGTATTCTAAAGCTTCTGATATTGTATTATCAAGGTGTTTTATAGAATTAGGGTTAAAATCTAAAGCTGTAACGGAACGTAGTAATAGTGCTGATGTATTAGCAGAAAGTATTCATGGATATACTTTAGTAGCAGATGCTAAAACTTTTAGATTGAGTCGAACGGCAAAAAATCAAAAAGACTTTAAAATTGCAAATCTGAGTAATTGGAGAGGTATGGAGAATGATTATGCAATATTAGTATCACCATATTTCCAATATCCATCAACAACAAGTCAAATATATGCTTCAGCATTAGAAGGGAAAGTTTGTTTACTATCATGGGAACATATGTTGTTCTTGATTAACAATAATAATAACATAGAAGATAGTAATTTTAGTTTAGAGCAAATATGGAATGCACCTACAAGAATTGTACGAGATACAAAAATTGCGTTTGCCGATAGAATGAATTGTTTTTTTCCATTTATTAATAAAATGATATGTGATAGACTTTCTATAGAGTTGGAAGTTCTTACTGACAAATTAAACTCATATAAAATTAATATAAAAAATAGAAGTAAGTCTGAATTAAAATATTTAAAAAATGAATTAAAAACAATTCAGAATCTCAGTAAAGATGAAGCAATAACTGAGCTTATTAAATACAGTAAACTTAATGAAAAAATAAATGCAATTGAATCATATATGAATTCATTAAAATAGTTGAGAAGTGATAATGAATAAAGTTATTTGTGGTGACTCTATAGAAAAAATAAAGGATATATCAGATGAATCTATCCATTTGATTTTGTCTGATATACCATATGGAATATCTTTGGAAGAATGGGATGTTATTCATAACAATACGAACTCGGCTTTATTGGGTGCAAGTCCAGCACAAGAAAACTCTTCTATTTTTAAAAAAAGAGGAAAACCTCTTAATGGATGGTCTGAAGCTGATAAAAAAATTCCTTTAGAATACTATAATTGGTGTATGTCGTGGTCAAGTGATTGGTATCGTGTTTTAAAACCCGGTGCTAGTTGTTTTGTGTTTGCAGGAAGAAGATTAGCCCATAGGTGTATTAGTGCCTTTGAAGATAGTGGTTTTATCTTTAAAGATATGATATCTTGGCAAAAAGATTCAGCCGCTCATAGAGCGCAGAATGTTACAAACGTATTTAAAAGAAGAGGTGACTATGATAATGTTGAAAAATGGGATGGATGGAAACTTGGAAATCTAAGACCATTATTTGAACCGATATTATGGTTTATGAAGCCTTATCCTATTGGAAAAACATTAACAGATAATATCATACATAATCAAGTTGGTGCATATAATGAAAATTTTATAAAGACTAATAATCTAAGTAATAAAGGTTTAGAAATTTCTTCAAATATAATAAAATGTAAAGCAAAATCAACAGATAGAGGTTTACACCCAGCACAAAAACCAATTGAACTAATGGAGTATCTGATTGGTTTAACGACAATTGAAAATCAAGTTGTATTAGACCCTTTTTGTGGTTGTGGGTCAACGCTAGTTGCATCAAAAAATTTGAATAGACAGTACATTGGAATTGAACGTGAACAAAAATATTGCAATATTATATCTGAAAGATTGGGTTTAAAATAAAATATAACACCACAGAAGAAAACGAAGACACAACAATTGCTATAATCAATTTCACCTTTCAGGATGAAACTGCTCATAGCTAGAACGTTAGTTGCAAGTGAAAAGAACGAAACTGCAACAGATAAACCTGATTATAAAATTTGAAAAATAGGATAGAAAATATTAGCTCATTGATTGAAGGTTGGTGCAAGAAAAAAATAGTTTTTGCCCGCCCACTTCTGCCCTTCGGGACAGTTAGGGAAGCCAGCCCACAATAGCACATTTGCAAATCACACGCCCCAACCCACTTCCAGAATTTGCAAAAGAGCTTGTCTGTCTGCCACCGCTTTTTTGCCGACCCTAAAAACTAATTTTTTCGGGAAATGCAGTGCTTCGATTGAACGGATTAATGATTGTAAAAGACTGATAATTAATTGATAATGAATGAACACCAGCAGCTAACACGCGGTCATAAAACATTGGGAGTTAAGTGGTTATTTAAACCTCAGTTCTCGCATCAAAGTTTATTATATTTTGATAGTGAAGTGCTTCGAAATCCCGTACAGCACTTAGCCACACCGTTGTGTTTCATACAAAGAAATATGTAAATGTTAAATGATTTAAGGATTAATTATGGATAAAAGAAATAGAAGTTTAATTCTTGATTTTTTGGGAAAAATATTTGATATACTTAGTTGTATCTCAGTATTCAAAATTATCCGATTGCTAAAACATAAAATGACATATAGATTTGTCGAATTATGGGTTGTTTTAAATCTTGTTTTAGCATTTGTATCTAGTTTATTCGTTTTTTATGTACGAGACGCTAACAGTTGGTTCTACTATCTTTTTATGTTCTACGGAGCATTAAGAATATTTGAAATAATTATATACCAAATAAATGTATTGCTTTTTGATCCATATAGGTCTTTAAAAAAAGGAGTGGTTTATAGAATTAAATCACCCACAAGATTAGTTGTCCTGTTGTTTCATAACTACTTTGAGATTATAAGTGGGCGGTACACAGTAAAAGTATCCACCCTTATTTATTTTTTCTATATCTTTTAAATAACAATCTGTGATTATTGGGCTAATGTTCAAAACATTAAAATTGGGCTTCCTAGAATTTTCCCGCAAAATTTGCTTCGGAGTCTTACCTTTTCGCCCTCTGTTTCCTCTAAAATGATTAAAATACAGCGTATAACTGTGCGCTTTACGCACAAAATCGTTGCAATCATCAAATTCATCAATCAGATAAAACTCGTCCTCTACCAGCCGATGAGCACTTTCAACATCAGAATTAAAAGTGGGCGAACCTTTGGGGATAAGCGAATGATTAGCACCATTTATTTGCACACTTTTTTGAAAAAAGCTCAAACCCTTTTTCTTGGGACTCACAAACTCTGAGCCATTGTCGGTTTGAAAAGTAACTTTGGAAAGATCAACACCACAACTCTTTAATCTTTTAGACAAAAAATCGATATAAATCCCTGCATTTACGGCTGTTTTCTCATAGCAATAACCGATGAATTGCATACCAGTTTTGTAGTCTCTAGCAGTGATTTGATAGCGAGGATAATTTTTGTACTTAATCCCCTCAAACAATTCTGGCATATCGGTCAAATACTTAATATCCACTTGGATTTTTTCAAAAGGTTTTGCCCTAGCTCGCATTTCACTTAAATCTTTGCGTTGCTGATATTTCCGTTTCTTTTTCTTTACCAAACCAGCATCACAGAGCTTTTTATGAACAGTCGAAGCTGAACAATTTAACTGCAAATGGTCAATAATTCGCCTAGCTCCCCAGCGATTTTTTGCCTTTTTGCGACAAACTACTATTTCCTCTATTATCTCAGATTTTAAGCGATTTGGGAAATTTTGCTTTTTTCGAGATTTATTAACCAGACCATCCTCGCCCTTTTCTTTATAGGCTTTGACCCACTTTCGCACAGTTTTTCTAGTGGTCTCAAATTCTCTAGCTGCAGCGGAAATAGATGTTTCATTTGCAAATTTCACCAAATTTTTCCGATAAAATTTCTTGTCTTTTCTACTCATAATTTTCAAATTGTCTATATATTTATTCATAATGGTCAAATTACAGCTCTCACGGCTGATTTGACCATTTTTTTTACAGACTATTTCTCCATTTTTCTAATTAACTTTTCCATTTTATCATAAACCAGCCAATTACAAATCACTAACTTGGGGTGGATACTTTTAGTGTGGAGTTTCCACTTTGAGATTATAAGTTGGTTTACAGTAATATTAATTGCATTTTTAAATATGGATGCTAACCTAGACTATTCGTGGGGGGAATATTTAAAACTGAATTTCTTTTACATAACTACATTCGATACTAATGAGTTAATTAAAATATACGAAAACATCTCAGGAGGAGCTTCTTTTGTAATGTATGAGACAATAGTAGGCTATGTTATTACATTGGTAACTATGGCTAGATTTATTGGATTATTACCACCAACTGAAAGTCTAGATGATATTTGAAAGTACAAAAGCACAACAATGGCTATACCTAATAATGGTTTTAGGGGTGAATTTAAAGTAAATACAAATAAAGGGAATTATTAATAACTCGAAACGAAAGCACTCCGAAATCCGCCACTGTCCATACCTCCATCCATTAGCGGGAATGGGTAAAAAAACGACACACCAGAAATTTTACTACTAGAAAAGACAAAATTGGGAAATGGAAATTGCCGATACACCCGCGAAATTTGATGAAATTGTGTTTTTATAATATTAGATTGAGGAAACCCAGATTGTTAAGAAGCTAAAGCAATAATATCGGGAGTTTTCACCTAGTAGAATTTAATCTCTTATTTTTATCAAAATTATAAAGCTAAATTTTTACGGGACAACTTAACTTCTAAATCAGGTTTAAACCTACTGAAAAATTTAACCAGCTTCTCCTTACTTCCATTTTTTATTTGACATCTTGCAACGCTTTATTAGAGAAGAGTTATGAGTAGTGAATTAGAAAAGTTGCGTCAGAGCGTGCTGTCTTGCACCAAGTGCCCGTTGGCTGAAGGCAGGACAAATGCTGTGTTTGGCAGTGGCAGTCCAAGTGCCGAGATTATGCTGATTGCCGAAGCACCCGGGTTTCATGAGGACAAAAGTGGTGAGGTGTTTCAGGGTAATTCTGGGGAACTTTTGGATAAAATTTTGACTGCTTGTGGCTTTACTCGCGATGAGCATATTTATATCAGTAACATCGTAAAATGCAAAACTCCAAAGAACCGCGTGCCTTTCCTTGAGGAGAAAGACGCTTGCATGCCTTATTTGACGAAGCAGTTGGAGTTGGTAAACCCTACTATACTGGTTTTGTTAGGAGCAACAGCTTTACAAGGGTTAATCGACCCCAAAGCCAGCATTACCAAGATGCGAGGTGCATGGCTACAGTGGCAAGGTAGATGGGTGATGCCCACTTATCATCCAGCAGCTTTGTTACGTAGCAAGAGTCTTAAACTCCCAGCTTGGCAAGATTTTCAGAAGATTGTCGCAAAGTACCGAGAACTGGTAGACGCTAGCCATCATTCCGACTATTGTTAAAAATAAAATTCTGGAGCACCCCTATTATGAATAGCAAAAAGACAACTCTACTGGATTTGACCTTATGATACTTAACCTATTGCTAGTGTTAATTGTCTTTAATTTTGCAGGTTTTTTGGCGTTGTGGTTAAAAAAAACCAAGCTGAGTTGGGGAGAAACTTTTGAAAAAATTGAAAAAGCTCTGCTAGAGTTAAAAATTAGCTTAGAAATAGCTGAGAAGTCGAACAAAGAAGCTTTTGCTCTGGCAAGAGCGGAGTCTAATACTGTTGCCAAAGATAACCGCTACGAGTTGCAAAAGTCGCTGGAGAGCTTTCAAAAAAGGTTTGTGCTGGAGCTAAGAGAGATTTCGGGAATTATCGAAAAGCATCTAAAGTCGATACGAGAGGATAGCACTCGCCAGCTTGAGCAAATTCGCAAGACGGTGGATGAAAAACTGCAGACCACTCTGGAGAAGAAGATTGGTGATTCTTTTCGCCAAGTTTCGTTGCGACTGGAGCAAGTGCACAAAGGGCTGGGTGAAATGCAGAGTATCGCCAGTGGTGTGGGCGATCTAAAAAAAGTCTTGAGCAATGTCAAAACCCGAGGGACTTTGGGTGAGTATCAGCTGGAAAATATCTTGGAGCAGATACTTACGCCACGGCAATATGCCAAGAATGTTGCCACCAAAAAAGGTTCTGCGGCGATTGTGGAGTTCGCTATCAAATTGCCGGGCAAAGATGCCGATAGGTGTGTCTGGTTGCCTATCGACTCCAAATTCCCCATCGAAGATTACAACTTGCTTCTGGAGGCTTACGAAAGATCTGACAAGGCGGAAATCATCTCGGCACAAAACATCCTCTTGCGAAAGATAGAAAGTTTTGCCAAAGATATCAGCTCTAAATATCTAGATCCGCCGAATACGACAGACTTTGCGGTGATGTTTTTGCCAGTGGAAGGGCTGTACGCCGAGGTTCTCAGGCATCCTACTCTTTTTGAAATTTTGCAAAGGAAGTACAAAATAACCATCACAGGTCCAACTACGCTTTCTGCACTTCTCAACAGTTTACAGATGGGTTTTCGGACTTTGGCAGTACAAAAAAGAAGTAGTCAAGTTTGGGATATTCTGAAATCGGTAAAGCAGGAGTTTAGCCAGTTTACATCCATGTTGCAAAAAGCTCACAAGCAGCTAGGCACTGCCACGGGAACTTTGGAGTCTTTAATCCACACTAGAACAAATGTGATGGAAAAAAAGCTTCGCAATGTTGAAAATTTTGAAGGATTGCCTCAGGAGAAAATTTTTGCAATTCCTGAGACAAATGTAGAAAAATATGATTAAAAATGTTGACCGTATTGGCTTGTCTTGTAGCAACAAAAAAGAATTTTGAGGGAGATTGAATTATGAAAAAAGCGATTTTGTTTTTAATGGTTGCTTTGCCTTGTTGGCTTTTGGCACAGACTGGTAGCCTTACCACTAAAGGCGGGATAGGATCAATAACTTTGGGAGATGAAGTTTACAATAAGGTGAGTCTTTCTCCAGAGTTGTCTGTTTGGAAATTTGGATTGGGACTAAATATTGAGCTTTTGTTTAACAAAGAGGGCAGCATTTACGCAGAAGATTGGGACGAAGCAGAAGATTATGTCGACAAAGTCATCTATTTTCGCTACGCTCAAAAGGGCGACCCTTTTTACTTTTTGCTGGGCAATATCAACTCCTACACCTTGGGAAGTGGCTTGATAATGAAAAACTATAGTAATATGTTGCTCTACCCAGACACCAGAAAGCTAGGTGGGATGATAGGATGCAACATTGGAAAGTTTTCGGCCGAGTTTTTTTCTGCCGATGTTGTAGAAAACGACATCTTGGGCACGAGGGTTGCTTACTCCCCTTTTAGCAGATTGCAAATAGGAATATCGGCTGCCGCTGACCTTGACCAATACAACGGCATCACAGATAAAGACGGCGATGGTTTCCCAGATATTTACGACGATTACCCCGAAGATGCTGACTATTATGATACATACCAAAAAGATAAAACTCGTCTGAGGGATGCTTGGATCATAAACCATGATGGCAACGATAGTGGATTTGTAGATCATTTCGTCGATCTTGTGAAAACTGGTAATCATAAAAAAATGTCTGACTTGCGAAGCAGTGATGGTGCAGACAAAGAGGTTTATGAGCTGGGAGTTGACTACACTTTCAATCTTTATAGTGGTAGTTTTGTTTCTTTGCAAAATTATGGTGAAGCTGCAAAAATTGTTGACCATGGCTTTGGCTTTGTTTTTCCGGGTGTTAAAGCTAAGTTCCTCTTCCTTGAGTTAGATGTGGGGTATAGGCAGTACGAAAAGGAGTTTAGAGCAAATTACTTCGACGCTCTCTACGACCAAAATAGGGTCTCTTTCGTTACCAAAAACGACACCACCTCTATTGTTACCAGAAAAGAGAGCTTGAAAGACATTACAGCAGCTAGAGGTTGGCAAGGAACGATAAGTAGCGACTTTTGGGGTCTTTTTGATTTGCTGGTGAGCTACAGCGATATGCAGTATGAGGATGACGATTTAGACCAGACGGACAGCAGAAGTCAAGGCATCGAAGGCTCTTTCATTCTCAGACCGGGTGTTATTCCCAAGGTGTCTACCGCTTATATCAAGTACTCTCAAGACAATGAGCCACAACTTTTCAAGGAGTGGAAGACAGAAAACACCTATGTGGAAGGCAAAATAGCTTTGGCTCTTAGCAACGCCACGACTGTAAATTGGCTCTATACCGAAAGATACCAAGACTTAGATGGTGATGGCAAGATAAGTGGCTCGGACGAAACTATCGCCAATGTCAGTTTTGGACTAGAGGTGACATTTTAGTATAAGAAAAGATTTTTTTTAAAAGGATATAACAATATATGGTAAGAGTTAGATTTGCTCCATCGCCCACAGGTAAACTGCATTTGGGAGGATTGAGAACAGCTTTGTACGATTATGCTTACGCCAAAAATCAAGGCGGAAAGTTCATCCTACGCATAGAAGACACAGACCAATCTCGCTTTGTAGAGGGAGCCACAGAAAATTTGGTAAACTCCTTGAAAATGATGGGTTTAGACTTTGACGAGGGTCCAACATTCCAAAGCCAGCGATTGGAGATTTACAAGAAATACGCTCTTCAGCTGGTAGAGCAGGGCGATGCTTACTACTGCTTTTGCAGCAAAGAAGATTTGGATTTGGCACGCCAAAGGCAAAAAGAGCTGAAGTTGCCAACTAAGTACCCTGAGACTTGTCGCAATCTTCCTTCCGAAAAAGTTGCTCAAAACCTTGCCGCTGGTATACCTTTCGTAATTCGTTTGGCGATGCCCAAAGACCGCGATTTTGTTATTTTCGACAAGGTGCGTGGCAAAGTCAAGATTGACTCGTCTCTCTTGGACGATCAGGTTATCTTGAAATCGGACGGATTTCCGACATACCATCTGGCAGCTGTGGTGGACGACCACTTGATGGAAATTTCCCATGTGATAAGAGGCGAAGAGTGGCTTTACTCCACGCCCAAGCACATTCATCTTTACGATTGCTTAGGCTGGAAGCCACCGATTTGGGTGCATTTGCCACTTATTTTGAACGAGCATAAAGCCAAACTCAGTAAGCGAGACGGCGACTTTTCTGTGGAAGCGTACTTGGAAAAAGGATACTTGCCTCAGGCGATTATCAACTTCGTAGCCCTCTTGGGCTGGAATCCCAAAACAGAAAAAGAGCTTTTTGATTTGCAATACCTTTGCGATAAGTTCTCGTTTAAGGCTGTGAACAAAGCTGGAGCTGTCTTTGACGAGGGCAAACTGGAATGGATGAACGGGCAGTATATCCGCAGAATGCCACTGGAAGAGCTGGCAGAGAAACTGAAAAAATATTTCGTGAATGCCAAGATAGATATTAGCGATGAGCAAAAGTACCTTAAAGTGATAGATGTTGCCAAAGATTATCTGGTGCGATTGCCCCAAGTGGTGGAGTACTCCCAGATGTTTTATCAAGATTTAGAATTTGGCGAAGAAGATTGGAAACTTTTACATTTTGACCAGTCGCAGACGATTTTCAAGCATTACTTAGAAAATTTGCAAGAAGAAAGTAACTACGACCAGTTTGTCAAATTTGCGTCCGCAGAGCTAGGGATAAAAAGCAAAGCTTACTTTTTCCCACTTCGCTTGGCACTATTTGGCAATAGCTCTGGTCCTAACATTCCTGTGTTACTGGATGTTTTGGGTGTGAAAGAAACAAAAAAGAGATTAAAAAAAGTTTTGCTCTAGGATAAGGGAAAAAATTAGAATAAGAAGGAGAAAGAAAATGAAGAAGATATTTTTATTAAGTTTATTACTGATGGGAGCTGTGAGCGTTTGGGCAGAATCTGATAAAAGCTTGGAAGATATGATGGGCGATATGGCGGAGGAGATAGGTAAAGCTTATGTGAGTCCAACGGTGAAAGGGTTTTGCACCAATATGAATTCTGGCTGGTTTAACAAAGCTCCAGAAGATGAAGTGCTAGGGTTGGACATTGAGCTGTCTATAGTGGCTATGGGTACGACTTTTGAGGAGAAAGATAAAACATTTGATATGACTACCAGTAGCAAAATTTCTTTATCCAAAGATTTGTTTGAAGATTTGGCAACAACAATTATTGATGCTGAGTTGGGTGTTAATACTTCTAATAAAACTGATCTTGTTGAAGATTTGACTGAAGCTCTTTGGGAAGAGTTTGGAGGAACTGAAGCTGGTTTAAAGATAAGAGCTTACGGTCCTACTGTAATTGGTTCTAAAGATGAGAGAGTTAATTTTTACTTAGAAACTGATAAAACTGTGATAGAAACAGATGATGGTAAAAAGTATTATTTGGATACAGATGAGAAAAAAACCATTACCACAGATGTTTCGGGTTTTGATTTACCTATTATTCCTTTGGCTGCTTTTCAGTTTTCCTTGGGGACTTTGTATGGGACAAAAGCGACCTTTAGGTTTTTGCCACCGATGAAGCTTGACGAAGAGATAGGGACGCTTAGTTACTATGGTGGAGCTCTTCAGCATAATCCTAAAATGTTCTTACCTGTTTTGGATATTCTTCCTTTCGATTTGGACATTTCGGGCTCTTATCAGTCGTTTGAGCTTGGAGACATCATCAGCACTACAGCTTGGACAGCGGGAATGAACATCAGTCGCAAGTTTGGCTGGGAATTTTTGAACTTAACACCTTACACTGGGATTATGCTTGAGTCTAGCAAGATGAAGTTTAGCTACGACTATGAGCTAACTGTGGACGAAGGCAAAACGCAGACTTCATCTATAGAGTTTGAAGAAAAAGGACCAAACTCCTTTCGTGTGCCAGTTGGTTTAGGTGTTAGGCTTGGATTGGTCAACTTGAGTGCGGAATACTTCTTTGCAGAGCAAAGTGGCTTTTCTGCCAATCTTGCTTTAGCTTTTTAATAAGACTTCGCTAAAAGTTGCTAAGGGTCATAGGGTGAGCAGGTGAGCCAGTACAAGAAGATTTTGCTGGTACACACCGCCTTTTTGGGGGATGTCGTCTTGGCTACCTCTTTCATAAAGGCGGTAAAATCGGCTTTTCCTTTGAGCAAGATAGATATGTTGGTTACTCCAGCCAACCAAAATGTGTTGGAGAACAACCCTTTTTTGAGTAAAGTTCTTACCTTTGATAAGAAAAACGGGAAGGTTAAAGCTTTTGCTTGCACTGTAAAGGAGATAAGGAAAGAGGGTTACGACTTGGCTTTTTTGCTTCACTCCTCGCTTACCACTTCTTTGCTCGCTTTTTTTGGAAAAATAAGACGAAGAGTTGGGTTTAGACGAAATTTTTCCCAACTTTTCTTGACAGATAAGGTTGAGTTCAGACAGGCTTGTCATAGGATTGAAAAGAACTTTTCCCTTTTGTCTGTTTTCGGTGTCTGGCATAAGATACCCAAGACTAAGGTTTATCCAGTCAAGAGAGCCGTTGTTTTCGATAATGGACGAAAAACTGTGGCTGTGGCTCCAGGAAGTGTGTGGTCGACCAAAAGGTTGCCTGTGTGGAAGTTTAAGCAGATGTTAAACGAGTTACCGCCTGTGAACTTACTAATGGTGGGCTCTAGTGCGGAAAGGCAGATGTGTGATGAGTTAATGCGGACTCTGCAAAAACCACACAAGGTCTTGAACTTTGCGGGGAAGTGTAGCATATTGCAGACTGCTGAGTACTTAAGGCAAGCAGACTTAGTGCTGTGCAACGACAGTGGCATATTGCATCTGGCTGAGGCGGTAGGTAGCAAGGTGTTTGCTTTTTTCGGTCCTACTGTGAGAGATTTGGGGTATTACCCCTATATTGAGCAAGATAAGATGTTTGAGGTGGAGCTGGAGTGTAGACCCTGTGGTAAGCACGGGCATAAGGTTTGCCCACTAGGACATCACAACTGTATGAAGCTAATAGATACGACAAGAGTTGTAACAGAAATAAGAAAACTTTTAAAAATTTAGGAAGACAATGAAATCGCCTTTTTTGTTTGTAATGGTAAGCTGTTTGCTGTTTTTTGTAGTAGCAAGACTTTTTTTTATGTTTATTCTTAACTATTGGTTTATAGCTTTGCCGCTGGTGGGTTACCTCGGTTATAAAGTTTATAAGCTGAAGAAAATGTTTACTACTTTGAAATTTAATAGGAATGGTGAGAAAGAAGCAGGTTTAGACCCCTGTAAACAAGTCAAAGGTGGCTCGTTTAAGGTTGTTAAATGAATTATGATGTTGGTCGATGAGTATTAAAAATATTTTTTTGGTTTTGGTAGGTCTTTTGGGACTTTTGGGTGGAGTGTATGTGGTTGGTAATATTGTGTTTTCCCACAGAACTCCTAGTCGCACTAGTGTGGATGTGCAAGAAGACCCCCAAACTGCAATCAGGATAAATGTTGACCAAGAGTATTCGGATATTGTCAAAAGTTTCAATCAGCAAGATTATGAGCAGGTAATCAACCTTTCTCATAAGTTTTTGCGAACTTATCCCCGTAGCCACTTTAGTGCTAATGTTCTTTTCAAGATAGCTGAGAGCTACTATCGTTTGGGAGATTTGCCCAAAGCTAGAATAGGCTATCAGCGGGTTGTCAAAGATTTTCCTGGCTCTCAGATGGCACAGTTTGCGGGGATAAAACTCGACTTGCTTGGTAAAGTTGGAACAGAAAGCTCGATGGACAACTTTTTGAAATTGGAAACGGCTGAAAATGGCTATCAAGAGTGTCGGGATTTGTACAAAGGCAGAGATTTTGATCGAGCCATTACTGGCTTTGAATCTTTTTTGCGAAAATATCCTAACTCTGATCTCGCCTCTAACGCACAATATTGGTTGGCAGAGTGTTACTATGCGAAAGACGATTTCCGCAAAGCAAAGCGAGAGTTTGAGCGAGTGCTAGAAAACTATCCCGGCTCTCGCAAGACTCCATCTGCGAACCGTAAAATATTGATGAGTGGGCAGAAGCTGGCACAACAAGACGCCGAGCTAAAACTGAAGCAAGTCTATGATAGGCTTTATGTGATGTATCAGAAAAAAGATTACCGTGGAGCGATTTCGGGGTTCAAAGCTTTTGTGGAGAAGTATCCGACCTCCCGCTTTACTCCCAACGCTTATTACTGGATTGCTGAGAGCTATTACGCGGCTGCCGATTACCAAGATGGTGTTTACAAAAATACGCTTATAAATCTGCGACATGCCAAAAACTATTTCGAGTTGGTCATTCGCAAATTCCCTGCAAATGAAAAAGCTATCGATGCTCGCACCAAAGTGGGAAAAGTGGAGATGATAACTCACTATGTGAAGGCTCGCAAAGCTTATTTGGTCAAAGATTATACCGAAGCTATCAAGAACTTTAAAATTTACCTTAATCGCTTTCCTAACACTTATTTGGCTGCGAACTGCAGGTATTGGGCAGGTATTTGTTATTTTGACCAAAAGCAGTATCAAAGAGCTATAGCAGAACTAAAAAGAGTGCAAAAAGATTACTCAAAGCATCACAAAGCTAAAGATGCAGGCAGCAAGATTGAGGAGATTAGAAAGCTTTTGGGCGATACTGGTGACGAGACTTTGGAAGAGTTTGAAGACGAAACTTCAGCTCTTAATTCGGTTAAAATCTTATTTCAAACTAGGAACTATCCAAAATTGGTAAAAATGGGGGAATTTTTTTTAAAAAGTTTTCCTAATAACGAAGACATAATTGATGTTACTTTTATGGTAGGCGAAGGTTATTTTCAACAAAAAAACTATTCTAACGCTATAGGTTATTTCAAAAAAATATTGGAAAGTAACGCTGAACAGTCCCAAGAAAAAGTTATTAAACAAAGATACGAAAAATGCAAGCAAATGTTAGCTCCGAACTCCTATAATGGCAACAGTGCAGATGCCCCGCAGTTAGCAGCAAGCGAGCTTGCCAGAGGGATAAACCTATGTAAAAACGGTGCTTGGGATGATGGTTTGCTCGTTTTTTTGCCCTTGCGGGCGAAGTTTGCTACGAACTCTCAAGAGAGCATATTGTTGTACTATTGGATGGGTAGGTCTTATTTCGAGCAGCGACAGTTAGAGCGGGCTAAATACTACTTGAACAGAGTGGACGCCGACAGACTAGATAGCCAAGATAGGGAGTCTTTTTACTACTGCTTCGCTTCGGCTTGCTACGATTTAGGCAATATGCAGGAGGCTGCCAGTGCCAACCAAAGGTATTTGCAAGAGTTCAGTCAAAGTAGCACACATTACCAAGAGATGCAAGAGATGAGCACGAGGCTTTCAGGGGATTAGAAAGGGAAAATTTTATGAAATATATTACAGTCATAGGGATTAAAAAACTTAACGAAAAGTTGGAAAGGCTCAAAGCGAGCTTGCCAGAAGTGATAAAGCAAGTTTCTGTCGCTAGGGAGATGGGCGATTTATCTGAAAACGCTGAGTACCATGCTGCCAGAGAGAGGAAGCGGAATATCGAAAACGAGATAGATTATATCTCGTCAAGGTTAACCAAGCTGCAAGTGATCGACACTAATAAGATGGACGCTAGTGCCGTGAGGTTTGGATTTTGTGTAAAAGTAAAAGAGTCCGAAAGTGGCAAGCTGCTCAGTTATATTTTGGTGGGAGTCGACGAGATAGATTTTGATTTTGGCTCTAATCTGACTCCAATATCTTTTTTGTCGCCCTTGGGCAAAGCTATCATCGGCAAAAAAGAGGGCGAAAAGTTTGTGGTTAGTGCTCCTATGGGAGATATTCAGTACTCGATTGTTGAGATTTGGAGAGGTTAGATGAGTTTAAAAGATTTGTTATACAAAAAAAATACTGCTTGGCAAAAAGATGGCGACAACTCGGCTATCTGGGAGTTTGCAAAGGGGTATAAGAAGTTTTTGGATGAGTGCAAGACAGAGAGGCTCAGTGTCGACTATACTGTGAAGCTCCTTGAGAAAGCGGGGTTCAAGCAGATAGAAGAGGGTGGTAGCAAAGTTTATAAGGTGCTCAAGTCTAAGAGCGTTGCGTTTGCTGTCTTGGCGTCTACTCCTATGGAAGATGGAGTCAATGTCATCGCCTCGCACATAGACTCGCCAAGGGTTGACCTCAAGCAAAACCCTTTCTATGAGTCGGACGATGTCTGTATGGCTAAGACTCATTACTATGGCGGGATTAAGAAGTACCAATGGTTCTCCACACCTTTGGCTCTGCACGGAGTGGTGATAAAAGCCGATGGCGAAAAGGTCAAGGTTGATATTGGTGAGGATGCTAGCGACCCTGTGTTTATAATCCCCGATCTTTTGCCTCACCTTGCTCGTAAGGTACAGTACGCCAAGAAGTTACCCGATGCTTTCGATGCCAACAAGATGAACTTGGTGTTCTCTTCTATGCCAGCTTTTGGTGATGATGATAAGCAGCTAAAATCTCGCTTCAAGTTGAAAGCTTTACAGATATTAAACCAAAAGTATGGTATCAAAGAGCAAGATTTCTTGTCTGCCGAGCTGAGTCTGGTGCCGGCTGGCAAAGCTCGTGATGCAGGATTGGATTCATCGATGATTTTGGCTTACGGGCAAGACGACAGGGTTTGCTCTTATTGTGGTCTAAAAGCTCTCTTGGATGCAAAAAGTCCTTCTAAGACTACGGTTTGCTACTTCGCCGACAAAGAGGAGATAGGCAGTGAGGGGAACACGGGTGCGAAATCCGCTTTCTTTAAAAATTTTTTGCAAGAGCTAATGAAGCTCAAAGGCGAAAAGTACGATAGTTACCACTTAGCAAAGGCACTCGCCAACACGCAGATACTCTCTGCCGATGTTACCGCAGCTCTTAACCCTAACTATCCAGAGGTGCACGACAAGCAAAATGCGACCATTCTCGGTTCGGGAGTGGAGGTGTCTAAGTTTGGTGGAGGTGGCGGAAAATACTCTTCTAATGATGCTGGGAGCGAGTTTGTGGCTAAGTTGACCAGAGTGTTCAACAAAAATAAGGTTGCTTGGCAGATGGGCTCTCTGGGTAAGGTAGATGAGAGTGGTGGAGGCACTATTGCCAAGTATTTAGCTGCCTTGGGTGCGGATGTTGTTGACTGTGGCACGGGACTCTTTGGTATGCACTCTCTTTATGAGCTCTCTAGCAAAGTAGATGTTTACAACACCTATTTGGCTTATCTAGGATTTTTGAAGGAGTGTTGACGCTTTTATGACTTTCAGGAACTTAATCGTCGTTTTTTTCTCTCTCTTGATTTTGCTCTCTGGTTTGTTCATTGCGTACAAGATAGTCAGTAACGACCAGAAAGTGGACGGCGTTTCTACACAAGAGAAACAGTACAAAGTGGTGCTAACCCATTATGCACAAAAAGAGTACGAAAATACTATCCATCTAGGTGAAAATTTTATAGAGAAATATCCACAAAGTCCTTATTTTGCAGATGTTTTATTAAATATTGCTCAATCTCATTTTCAGCTAAGGAACTACGATAAGGCGATAATCTTTTACAAAAGTTTGTTGGAGAAGTTCCCAGACTATAAGCTTAGGAGTTATGTAGTAGACAAGCTCGAGAGAGCCTCCAAGTATAAAAACGACTTTGTCTTGAGTTTGGAGCTTGGCTCAGGAGGAGTTCAGCTCGATTTTGAAAAATGCAAACAGCTTTTTGATGATAAACGATATCAAGAAGCTTTTCGTGCTTTGGCTATATACTTAAAGCAGTACCCCAGTAGTCCCTTTGCTTCTAACGCCGAGTTTTTGATTGCCGATAGCTACTTCAATTTGAGCAATTTTGATCTGGCAACCAAACTTTATCAGCAGGTGATCAGTAAATATCCGCAAAGCGAAGAAAAATATTTGGCAAGCAGACGCTTAGAGAAGTTGTCTTCTTTGCAAAACAAGAAAGACAATAGCTCCTTGGAGCAGATTTATAAAAAAGCTCTGGATAAGTATTATCAAAAAGATTACGATTCGGCTATCGAGGAGTTTTCCGATTTTCTAACGCTGTATCCCAGCAGTGAGCTTGCTCCCAATTGTCAGTACTGGCTGGCAGAGTCTTACTACTCTTTGGACAAAAAAAGCGAAGCTCTTATTGAGTTTGAAAAGGTAATCAAAGATTATCCTGAATCCAATAAGGAAAAGGACTCAAAAATCAAGATAAAGATGATAACAAACGCTCGTCAGAGTTCCAACAGTTCGCAAGATTTTCAAGAGTACAAAAGTATCCGTAAATCTTATCTTGTCGGTAAGTATCAGAAGGCGATAGAAGATTTCGACCAATTTTTACTCCAGTTTCCGCAAAGCAAATACATTCCCAACGCTTACTACTGGAAGGGCGAGTGTTACTACTCTCTGGAAGATTATCAAAAAGCGATAGCGGTTTTTGAGCAGATTTTGGCGTTATTCCCAGACTCACAAAAAGCAAATCACGCCAAGGTGAAGATCGGGATGTCTAAGCAGAAGATGGGAATAGTCGACATCTCGCCGCAAGAAGCTCTTTATAAAAAGAGCTACAAGATGTATGATGACAAGCAGTTTGAGCAAGCCATAGCATCTTTTAGCGACTATATGCAGAAGTTTCCTACCAACGCTTTGGTGGAAAATTGTTTGTACTGGATAGGAGAATGTTACTACGCTATGGAAGATTACACCACTGCTAAATCTTACTTTTCGCAATCGATAGAACGGTATCCTTCTGGCAACAAACGGCAAGATGCCAAAATCAAGTACGAGATGAGCCAAAAAAAGCTTGGAGAGAAGGTGAAATCTCCACAAGAGCTCAGCTACGAGTCTATCTTCAAAGATTTCCAAGAAACCAACTACGACCGTGCTATCAGCAGAGGCAATGAGTTTGTCCAAGAGCACCCCAAAGATGAGCAGAGCGTGAAAATTATGTTCCTAGTAGCCAAAAGTTACCAGCAATCTCGCAAGTTTGACCAAGCATTGGCACAGTACAAGCAGATAGTGCAAGAGTATCCTAGCGAAGCTGTGATAGCACAAGAAAGAGCACTGGAGATGTGTGCCAAGTTGGAAAGACCACTGCAAGCGAAGATAGAGGCTCGAGTGCTGGAGAGCTTGCAACAGGAGGAAAGTAGCCGATGAGTGAATTTACCCATTTAGACGAAAACTACAAATCAAAGATGGTGGATGTTAGTGGCAAGACAAAACAGCTAAGGATAGCTAAAGCTCAAGGGAAGATAAACCTATTGCCCGAGACAGTTGTCAAGATTGTTTCTAATAGCATCATCAAGGGGAATGTATTGGCAGTAGCCAAGGTGGCAGCTATTCAAGGTGGCAAGAAGACTAGCGACTTGATTCCGATGTGCCACAATGTCTTTATCTCTCAGATAGAGGTAGAGTTTGTGGTAGAGGATGATGGAATCGTTTGTAATAGCAAAGCTGTGGCAGTGGATGTTACAGGTATAGAGATGGAAGCTCTGTGTGCGGTGAGCATCGCCTTGCTGACCATCTACGATATGTGCAAGGCTGTTGACAAGCAGATGAGTTTTTCCAATATACGCTTGCTGGAGAAGAGTAAGCAGGACTTGTAATGCCTTTGCCAACTTTTGCTGTGATTACTCTAAGCACTAGAGCTAGTCAGGGAATTTATGAAGATAAAAGTGGTAAATTTCTTTTAAAGAGTTTAGAAAAATTTTCGCAATCTTATGGCGAGTATTTCTTACTAGCCGACGACAAAAAAGAGCTAAATTCTGCTCTTTGCAAACTTAAAAAAGAGCAGATCGATTTGATCTTCACCACTGGTGGCACAGGCATTGGCAGTAGCGATTTTACCATTGAGGTCGTATCGCCCTTGTTAGACAAGCAAATTCCCGGGGTGATGGAGTTTATCAGGAGCAAATACGGACAGTTCAACCCTAACGCATTGCTTAGCAGGGGTCTGTGCGGACTTAGTGGCAAGTCGTTAATCTTTACTCTTCCCGGAAGTCTTAAAGCGGTCAAAGAGTATTGGCAAGAGATAGAGCCTTTGCTCCAGCATATGTTGCAGATGAAAGCTGATATCGACTCGCATGAACAAGTTTAGCCTTTTCTTTTCTGGGTTTTTGACCCGATCTCAGCAAAAAGCTTTACTCTTTTTGCTTGTTTTTTTAGCTTTGGGTAAGTGCTTAGAGCTTGTCTCTTATCAGGGTAATGTTTCGCCCAAAGAGCGTCTAGCGATGGAAGAGGCATTGCAGACCGATGTCAAAGCGGTGATAGATGTGCGGACGGCAAGCATCCAAGAGCTAGAGATGGTGCCGGGCATAGGTGAGAAGACAGCAACTAAGATAGTGGAGCTTCGCTCAGAGTTTGGTTGCTTGGAGGACTTGCAGATGGTAAGAGGTATCGGTCCTGTGAAGTTTGCCAAACTGAAGGAGTACTTTGTACCTTTCGGAGTAAAGCACCAAAAAATACTCAAGCAAGAGAAAAAGGCTGAGATGGAGTACGACAAGCAAGCCCAGCTGATAGACATCAACACCGCAAGCGTAGATGAGTTGAGCTCGGTGAAAGGCATCGGACAGGTAACAGCAGGGAAGATTGCCGAGTATCGAGCTTGCAATGGTAAATTCGAAAAGGTCGAAGATTTACTAAAAATAAAGGGCATTGGTCCGAAGAAATTAGAGGTTATTTCCCCGCAAGTATTTGTTAAATAACCAGATGGAGAGCTAAGATGATACAGAGATACTCTCGCAAGCAGATGCGACAAGTTTGGAGCGAGCAGAGCAAATTTGACAAGATGCTGGCAGTAGAGCTGGCAGTGTGCAAAGCCAAGGCGAAGCTCGGTCTTATCCCCGATAAGAGCTTGCAAGAGATAGAGCAGAACGCTAGCTACACCATCCCGCGGCTAAGGGAGATAGAGCAGGAGGTAAAGCACGATGTGATAGCTTTCCTGACCAATGTGGCAGAAAATGTGGGAGACTCCTCCCGATATATCCATGTGGGGCTGACCTCTTCGGATGTGCTTGATTCCGCCCTAGCGTTGCAGCTTGGGGAGTCATTGCAACTACTAGAGACAGCTGTTGACGATTTGATGCGACAGCTAAAGATTTTGGCTTATCGTTACAAAGAGTTGCCGCAGATGGGCAGAACTCACGGAGTGCACGCCGAGCCGATAAGTTTGGGGTTGAAGTTCGCTTTGTGGTATGAGGATATGCAAAGGAACAAGCAAAGGTTGCAAGAGCTTAAGCAAAGGGTGCTAGTGGGTAAACTTTCGGGTGCTGTAGGCACTTTTGCTTCCACAGAACCAGAGGTGGAGGAGATTGCCCTGCAGTCGCTGGGTTTGGGTTTTGCCAAGATTTCCACCCAAATAGTGCAAAGAGATAGGCAAGCCGAGTATTTAAACTTCTGTGCTTTGCTCGCCTCGTGCCTAGAGAAAATAGCTGTGGAGCTACGGAATTTGCAACGAACGGAGATACGAGAGGTGGAAGAGGGGTTTGGCAAAGGGCAAAAAGGTTCTTCGGCGATGCCCCACAAGAAAAATCCTATCTCTTCTGAGAATATAACTGGACTCTCTCGAGTGATGCGTGGCTACGCTTTGGCAGGACTGGAAAATATCGCTCTGTGGCACGAGCGAGATTTGTCTAACTCATCGTGTGAGCGGATAACCCTGAGTGATAGCTCCATCTTGCTCGACTATATGCTCGCACGGATGCTCAAGGTGCTGAACAATCTGAATGTGCTGCAAGATAATATTGGGCGAAATCTGCACAAGACCAAGGGGATTATCTATTCGCAAAAATTGATGTTGGCTCTCACTAAGGCAGGGATGCTCCGCGAGGATGCGTATAAGTTGGTGCAATCTTTGGCACATCGTGCTTGGCAAGAGGAGCAAGATCTAAAAAGATTGGTCGAAGAAGACGAAAGAATTGAGCTAACTTCTGAGCAGATCGACGATATTTTTTCTGTAAAAAACTTTTTGCGTAATGTGGACAAAATTTTTGCTAGGGTATTTGTTTAAAAGACAAAAGTTTTATTCTTGTGAGTGATTATTTTGCGATTAAGATGATCGTAAATAGCTCTGGACAGCACGATTTTTTCTAAATCCTTCCCTTTGCGGATGAGGTCTTTAACACAATCGTTATGGGAAACTCTGGCGACATCCTGCTCGATTATTGGTCCTTCGTCCAGTTGTGAGGTAACATAGTGGCTGGTAGCTCCGATGATTTTCACACCTCTCTTGAAAGCTTGATGATAAGGCTTAGCTCCCGGAAAAGCGGGCAAAAAGGAGTGGTGAATGTTGATAATCTTGTTGGGATAGTTCTCGATGAGCGATGTGGAGAGGATCTGCATATAGCGAGCCAGTACCACGAAATCTACCTTGTGTTCTTGCAATAAAGCCAGTTGCTTCTTCTCCATCTCGAGCTTGTTATCTTTATTTACAGCCAAGTAGTAGAAAGGGATATCGAAAGATTTGGCTATCGGCTCTAGCGTTTTGTGATTGGAGATAATCAGAGGAATTTCTACTTGATAAGAGTCTCGCCTTGCCAATATGTCAAATAAACAATGGGACGCTTTGGACACGAAGATTGCCATTCTCGGTTTGTTATCGAGAAACAGGTGGCAGTCCACCTTTGTTAGTTGGTTGGTAACCTCTTGCTCAAACACTTCTTTTATCTGCTCACGAGCCAAACCAAAGTTATCTAAAGACCACTTTACCCGCATAAAATACTTGTTGTCTTCCACATGCTGGTCTATATCTACGATGTTGCCATGGTATCGAGCCAAAAAAGAGGTTACTTTGGCAGCAATTCCCAGTTGGTCTTGACAGCTAATTAACAAAATAGCGTATGAGTTCATAATTTAAAATCCTTTTTATTAGATAAGATTGACATGCTCCAAACGGATACTTGGCTTATGTAAAATTTTGCGAGCCAAGAGCAAGAAATTTTCTTGATTATCCGTAACATAGAAGCGGTTCTTGCCAGCACATTTTTGTAGAGAGGGTTCTATCTTAGTTTTCAGATATTGGCTGATGGCAACGCCTGAGTCGATCAACTTCACCTTGTTTTGGAAATATTCGCCGATAGTTTTTTTGAGTACGGGATAGTGCGTACAACCCAATATGAGCGTGTCTATTTTTGGGAAATCTTGTAAATACTCCTTCACCAAGATTTTTGCGATTTGATGACTTTCGTAGCCGTTTTCTACCAGAGGAACAAACATAGGGCAACTTTTGCTATGGGTAATTACCTGAGCATCCAGTTTGGTTAGCTCTTTTTTGTAAGCATCGCTTTTGATGGTAGCCACAGTCCCGATAATGCCAATCTTCTTGCTTTTGCTAGCTTCCAGAGCTATCTTAGCTCCGATTTTTATCACCCCGATTATGGGGATGGAGAACTTTTTTTTGAGCTCTTGGATAGCCAAAGCACTGGCTGTGTTGCAAGCTACGACGATTATTTTTACATCTTTGGACAAAAGAAACCTGACATTTTCTTCGCAAAAGCGGATGATGCTTTCTTTACTTTTGGTGCCGTAGGGCAGACGCGCCGTATCGCCGAGGTAGACGATATTATCGTAAGGGAAGTTTTTGCGAATCTCTTTGAAAATCGTTAAACCTCCGACTCCAGAATCGAATATGCCAATTGGTTTCATTTAGGCTATTTTGCAAAGTTTGGGCTAATCTCTTCTCCGTCCAACTCGTCTATCAGTGAGTTGACAAGAGACCCATCACAGACATCTTTTTTCTTTGCATCTTTTAGAAACTTTTTAAATCCCTTTTGCGTGGTCAAGACGGTATAGAGTTTGTCATCATCAACAGGGGAAAGCCCCAAGAACCCAGAAGATTTCAGGGAAACAATCTTGCTTTTGTTGTACTGCAAGTCGGGTGCAAAGATTTGATAATCTTTGGAACGAAGAACAATGTTACTCAAAATTTCTCTTAACTTTTTACCACTTATTTTAGCGGTAAAAAGGCGGTAATCTCTCTGAAAAATTTGGAAAATATCGTCGTCCGTTATTTTGCCTTTTGGCAGTGAAGTGTGAAATATTTCGCTAGGTAGCAAGACAAAATCGCTAGAGATATTTTCATAAAGAGCGTGGCAAACAAAGTTTCCGAGAGGAGTGCGAAAAACCTTTTTATCTGCTTTGTTCTCAATTTTCTCAGTGGAAAAAGCAATAGCTTTTCTTTTTGTAGTTTTAGGCGAAGATTTGCCGAGCAAAGCGGTGTTGATAGGCACAATCTTTGTTTGGATAGAGGTGAGAAATTTGAACTTAGGATTGAAGTGAAGATCTAGCTGAGTAATTTCGTTGTTTGTCAAACTGGTGCTGATAAGAGGTGTGCCTTTGATTCTGGACTGATAGGAAGAAGAGTTCTTATCGCTAATTAAGATAGCAGATAAGCCTTTAATTTTGCAAGTTTCTTCTAGCTCTTTGCTAATAAATTTTTTGCTAAAAGAGTTAAATCCGTCTGAAAAATTTAGCAACAAAATGATGGCGTGAGGTCGTTCTTCATCTGGTAACTTTATCATTTTTTGAACTTCGGTGGCGATAGTTTCGGCTAAAGGTTCAGTTCTTACTTTGCGACTTACAAAAAAATCTTGTGAGTAACCACCTAAAAAAGCTATTTTGTAGCCATTTTTTACGACACAAACGGTTTTAGGGAGTCCTATCAGATGCTTATTATTTTGGCTGGTTAAGTTGGTGCTAAGAGCGGTAATCTTTGCATAAAGGCAGTTTTTGTTAAACTGCTCAATCCCATAGCACAAATCTTGGCTACCCAAGAGAGTCGTGCGGACATCAAGGGACTTTAGCTTTCTGGCAATATCTTTGCCCTTATCTATAAGCGATTCAAAAGAGCCTAAGTAATTGTCGCCAAGGCTTATAATCAGGGGTTTGTGGTAATCTAAAGATAAGTAGTCGTTAAGCTCTTGCCCCCCTAGACCCTCTTTGCTTGTTGTTAGTCTTCCTTGCAATTTGTCAAAAGCTATAATCCTAACCTCTGTTGGAGAGCCAGCCCAAAGTAAACTACAGCACAAGCAAAACGACAGACAAAGAAGACGCATTTTTAAAAAAGATAACTTGCTATATTTTTACAAATAGTTTGCAAATCCCCGACAGCTTTTTCGATAGCTTGTGGAGCGGTGTTCAAAACTTGCTGCAAACTTTTTTTCTTATTGAAGTCTATCCCGCCATCTGCCTGCTTCAGTTGTTCGGCTTGAGCAATTTCGTTTAGGTTTATAGAGTCTGGATCGGACGAAGTGATTTTTTTCTCTAAAGCTCTGAGAAAAGCCATATTTTTAATCATTAATTTTATCGACTGATCTAGCATTTCGTGTTTGTACATCGTTATCTCCCTATTTAAAATAAGTTCTATTTCAATAGTCCAAATCTTTGTTGTTTTGGATAGAAGTCAAGAATTTAGTTTTAGATTTCTATTTTTGATTTTATGATTGACACAAAATTTCCAATTCAAAGATTAATTTTTGCGATAGCCTTTAGTTTTTAAAGGCACTTTTAGGGAGGTTTAAAAATAGATCGGATTAAGTTTTATGTCTCTTTTTTGGTAATAATAACGGCAGTCCAATTGCAAGCAAAGGTGAAAATAAACGAGTTGCTTTACGACCCTAGTGGTGCCGATGGTGGCAAAGAGTGGATTGAACTTTATAATAGCTCGGGGGTTTCCGTTGACTTGACAGATTGGCAAATTTACGCTGGAGGCAGCGATTTTTCGCTTGTCTATATCTTTCCAGAGTGTGAGATAGCTTCGAGAAGTTTTCTGGTTGTGGGTGCTTTAGATTTTTGTGATTTGTCTTTTGGGTTCTCTTTCCAAAACGGGGGTTCTGCTACGGATGGAGTGAAGCTGGTGGATAATCTGGGCGTTTGCCAAGATGTGCTACTTTACGATGAGCCTAACACAAACCAACTAAAGGTGGAAAACGGCTTGGTGGGAGAGAGGTTTGCACCAGATGTCTCCGCGGGGCACTCTCTGGCTCGGAAGGTGGACGGAGAAGATAGTGACGATTCTCAAAACGATTTCAGGGAGTGTGGCAAGCCCACACCGGGCAAAAGCAATGTAGAAATATTGTTGCCCCTAAAAATAAGCGAACTTTATTATAATCCGCCCGGAGCCGATGGCGACCAAGAGTGGATAGAGATTTATAACCCCACAGATACCGTAGCAGATTTGGAGGGCTGGAAGATATTGGCAGCCGGCAGTTCATTTTCCACAGAGTATGTTTTTGATACCTACTTCTTGGAAGCAAAATCTTTTTTGGTGGTAGGAGCATCAGAGTTTTGTGATGTGCAGGAGAGTGTCTCGTTCCAAAATGCAGGTAGTGAGACAGATGGTGTGAAGCTGGTTTCTCCTGACGAAGCCTATTGCGATGCTGTTTTTTATGATAGTGATAATGTTAATCTGCTGACCGACGAGAGTGGTGCTGTGGCAACCAGTTTCGCTGAGGATGTAAAAGAAGGGCAATCTTTGGCAAGAGTAAATCTGGAGCAAGATTTGGATCTGAGTGGCAAAGAGTTTTTGCCGACAGATTTTTTGACTCCTGGAACTGAAAATAAATTTCCTCTCTCTTTGAGTTTGGCAAATCTGCAAAAGTTAGGCACGAGGTTGTCCACGCAAATATTCAATTTGTCCACATTCGATTTGCAACCCGATTTGGCTAAGATTTCACTAAGTTACGCGGGGGAAATTGTAGATGAGCAAGCGGTAGATTTTCTTCCCGCTGGAGGTTCGCAAGAGGTGGTTTTTGCTTCTGAAATCTCAGAGCAATTTTATCACATTTGGTCGGTACAATTACGATGTAGCCTCGATGCAGATAGTAGTGATAACTCCCTTAGTTTGTCGCAAGTTAGCAAAGCAGGAGTGCTGGTGATAAATGAAGTGATACCTAGCCCAGTGGCTGGCTGTGGCGAGTGGCTGGAGATTTACAATACTAGTGATGTGAGAATAAAGATAGACGGCTTACAAATTCGAGATAAATCGGCAGACATTTCCAGCTTCGATTTAGATATTTGTGCTGGTGGATATTTGGTGCTTACTGCTGATTTTTCAGAGTTTACACAAACTTATCCACAGGTTGATACGAAAAATGTACTAGAGCTTAAAAATCTGGTTAGCTTAAACAACAACGATGAGGTTTTGATTTTGGAGGACTCCTTGGGAACGGTTATCGACTCGGTGAGTTATGGCAAGGTGGACAATCCCAAGGGCGTGTCGCTGGAGAAATTCGGTTATAAAGATTTATCGTGCGTATGGGGACAATCTTTGGATGGTGCGACCCCGGGGCAGGCGAACTCGGTCAGGGTCTATAGGTACAGCGAGTTTTTCGATGTCAGCCTCTCTGGCTCGACCTGCTCTGCGGATGAGCCTCTTACGATAAGTTACAGCGTCCCAGAGCTTCGCTCTATTGTGCGGGTGCAGTGTCGCGTGTTCGACATCTATGGCAACCTGCGAAGGAGTGTGTGCAGCTATGAGCGTACTTCCATCTGTGGTGAGCTAGAGTTTGCAGGCAAAGACGATCGTGGCAAGAGCTTACCGCCATGTGTTTACCTGCTGAAGCTCTGCATCTCCTGTGGTAACACTCTTTATCAAAAACAGTGGAATATCGCAGTAAAATGAAATATTATGAGCTTTACTTCGATAGAAAGCTTGATGAGGCTTTGACTTACAGCAGCCCAAAGGTTTTGCCAAAGTATGTCAGAGTGCTGGTGAAGTTGCAAAATAAACTGGTAACAGCCATCGTGGGGCAAGAGGTGGCAAAGCCCACAGAGTTTGTGTGTCATCCTGTGCTGGAGGCACTGGACACCGAGCCGATTTTGAACAAGGAGCTTTGCCAGCTGGCTAAGTGGGTTTCAGATTATTACCATCATCCTTTGGGGATGTGTTTGTTTGCAGCTTTGGATAGAGGTGCTAAAGTGGAAGTGGGACAAAAGGTCTGTAAGCTGAAAGACAAGCAGGGTGAGGGGCTGCTGGAGTTGCTCCCTAGCAGTGGAGTTGTTTCGTTGCAAAAATTGCACGGTCTTTACAAAAAATCTGGATTTTATAAGAAGGTGGAAGAGCTGGAACAAGCTGGCTATCTGCGGGTTTTGCGAAGTAGCTCTCACACCAGCTTGAAAGGCAAAGAGAACTACCTGCAGGTTGTGGGAGACTTGCCGTCGGATTTAGGCGTTGCTCCCAAGCAGAAATTGCTTTTTGAGTATTTGCTCAAAAGCGACCAAGCCGTGCCGTTGAGCGTTGTCAGCAAAAAATTTTCGTACTCTGTGATTGATGCTTTGCAAAAGAAGGGCTTGGTGCAAAGGCTTGTAAAAGATAAGTTTAGTCAAATATTAGAGCCACAATCTGCTCCTGCCGTGCAAGTAAAGCTGACTTCGGAACAAAAAACCGCTTACAAAGAGATAGCTAAGGGGCTAGAGTTGCAAATTTTTTCAGCTTTTTACCTTTACGGCAAGACCGGCACAGGCAAGACAGAGGTTTACTTTAGGGCGATGGAAAACTGCTTGCAAGCTGGCAAAACTGTCTTGTTTTTATTGCCCGAGATATCTCTCACGCCGATGATGCTACAAAGAGTTGGTAAGGCGTTCCCAGAGCAAAAGATAGCCGTTCTGCACAGCGGACTTGCAGGAGTAGAGAGGTATCTGCAATGGAAGAGAGCCAAGAGTGCCCAAATCGTCTTGGGTGTTCGCTCGGCAATCTTTGCACCTTTGTCAAATCTGGGGCTGATAGTGGTGGACGAAGAGCACGAGCAAACTTTTAAGCAAGGCAATTCGCCTTTTTACAACGCTCGCGATTTAGCTCTGGTGCGGGCAAAAAACAACAATGCCGTAGTGATTTTGGGCTCGGCAACTCCTTCGCTGGCTTCGTGGCACAATTGCCAGATAGGCAGATACCAGCTTCTACATCTCAAATCAAGACCCTTTGGGGTTAGCTTCCCCACGGTGGAGATTGTCGATTTGCGACAAGAGAAAACTTTTTTCACAGACAGGTTCAAAAAGCTAGTTACAGACCGCCTCAAGAAGAAAGAGCAGGTGATAATCTTGCAAAACAGGCGAGGACACAGCTCATACCTGCAATGTCGCGATTGTGGGGAGCTTGTGCAATGTCCGCACTGCCAAGTCTCGCTGAGCTATCACAGCAGTGGCAACAGTTTGCGATGTCATTACTGCGGGTTTGAGATGCCTATGCTCAAAAAATGTCCCACTTGCGGGAACTACGGCTTCGCAAGGGGTAATGCGGGCACTCAGCGTGTGGAACAGGAACTAAAGAAAATCTTCCCCAAAGCCAACATTTTGCGGGTGGACAGCGACACAGCGGGCTCTTTTTTGGCTCACAAGAAGAACTTTGAGGCAATAGGCAAAGGTGAGGTCGACATCATCTTGGGGACTCAGATAGTAGCCAAAGGTCTGGACTTCCACAATATCACCTTAGCAGTGGTGTTAAGGGCTGATGATCTTTTGAATATGCCCGACTTTATGGCTGGAGAGCGAAGTTTCTCGCTATTCACTCAGGTGGCAGGTCGCACCGGCAGAGGTCAAAAAGCTGGGCACTTCCTCTTGCAGAGCTACAATCCAGATAGCCCTTGTCTACAGATGGTCAAGGATGGCACCTTCGAGCAGTTTGCTGAAGGTGAGCTGGAGAGCCGCCAGATGCTTTCTTATCCGCCATACTCTAAGATGGTTCGTTTTGAATTTACCTCTTTAGAAAAAAAAAGGCTGGAAAAATATTTCCAAAAAAATAAAGAGTTATTCGAGTATTTGCGAACAAAACTCAAAATTTTAGGACCATCGCCAGCTTTGATTTCCAAATTGCAAAAAAAGTATCGCTATCAACTTGTCGCTAAGTGCGAGGATTGTCGTGAAGCCAGTTGGTTGGTGAAGTTTCTCCGCTTAAATTTGTCGCCCTTGTACAATATTAAACTGCTGGTTGATGTTGACCCTTACAGTTTATCTTGATAAAAAAATGAGGTTATTATATGTTAAATGTTTTGAGAAACAACAAAACTTCTTTGGGGTTTGAAGTTATAGGTTCTTACACTGCCGAAGATATGCAGACGGTGGAGTTTTTGTTTGAACAAAAGATTAAGATGGGAGCTAAAAAAATCAATATATTGATAAAATTGGACAAGCTCTCTTTGGACAAGAAAAGTATGAAATTCCTTTTTAAAGAAGCGGTTTACGCTTTCAAAAATAGACAAAGGTTTCGCAATATCGCTTTGGTGGGTAACGCTCAGGTCAAAAGGGCGATGTTCAAGCTGGATAAGCTGGTTTTTCAAGATAAGTCCAAGACGATGATCGAAAAATACTTTGATGTTAAGCATATGCACAAAGCTTGGTTTTTTTTGCAAAGTCCCAAAGAAAAGCTGATTTATGCGGGGGTGCGAACTTTTTTGAAGTTTGGTTATTACGACACCAGCATCAATAAAATTTCCAGACGAGCTGGGCTAACCAAGGGCGGTTTTTATCACCATTTTACGAGTAAGAAGGAAATTTTCACCGCCTGTGTGAACTCTCTGCTTAAAGACTGGGAGGAGATGCTTGTGCAGGTAGATAAAGACAGCCAAGACTGCTATCAATTTTTGCAAAACAGCTTTAGGATGGTCGCATACCTAGAAGATCAAATCAAGCTAATCTCAGGTGCAGACTTTGAGACAGTAGTGGTAAACTATCAGCAAATCATTAACTTAGGACTTTTGATTAGTAAGCGAGTAAAAAACAGAATGATTAAGATAAAAGAGCTTTTTTATTCTACGATGAGCAAAAGGTTGCGACAAGGGCAAAAAAGTGGGCAAGTACGCAAAGATCTGGAGATAGAAAACAGTTTGGGGTTGCTCTTTGCTTTCACCAAAGGTCTGTCAAATGTTGCCTTAATTTCTGGTAAGAGCGACTTTAAAAAAGAGGTGGATAAATCTTTTTTGGCTTTTTGGCAGATGCTCAAGAGCTTAGACTAAATCGTGCATATGCTTGCTAAAGAGCTTGTGAGCCAGCGATAAGAAGATGATACTGCCAGCGAAAGCTAGAGCAATCTTCAAATCTATGCCATCTATGGCGATGCTCAGAGCAGTGCCGGTGGCAGGAGGATGCTCGAAGTCCAGCACCACCATAGCGAATATGGCGACACCCACGGCTGCTGCCACCCACAGAGCCGAGAACAAGCTCACCTCTGGCAAAAACTGGTGAAAGAGCATTCCGATGAGGATGCACGATATTTGCCCGCCTATCAGGTTGCGAGGCTTGGCAGGTATCGATCTGGGCATAGCAAACACGATGAAAGTGCTTGCTCCGATGGAGGCAACTATCACTATCTCTTGCAGTTGCATATATACCAAAACGCAAAATATGGTCAAAAAAGCTAAAATCGACTGGAGCAGATAATGTTGCCAGTTGTCGTAAAATTCCTTGAAATTAAAAATCATCGCCTATAGCTCTGTGCTTTTTGGGTAGAGGAGAGCCTCGGCAATGGCAATGGCTGCAATCGCCTCTACGACCACAGATGCCCGCAGCACAAGGCACACATCGTGTCGTCCGCTTATTTGCAGAGGTTGTACGCTTTTGCTGGCAAAGTTGTAGCTTTCTTGTGTGATGCCGATGGAGGGTGTCGGCTTGAAGTGGCAACGAAACAGTATCTGGTTACCGTTGCTGATGCCACCCACGATGCCTCCGTCGTTGTTAGAGGCAGTCTTTCCACTGGCGTCTACTAGCTTGTCGTTATTTTGGCTGCCTGTGCTCTTGCTGGTATTGATGCCCGCTCCGAACTCAATGGCTTTCACCGCAGGGATACAAAAGGCAAGCTGAGCGATAATTGACTCCAGTGAACCAAAAAAAGGTTCGCCCAGTCCAATGGGAGCGTTGTCGATCGTCGTTTGCACTACTCCCCCCAGAGAATCGTGTGCCTCTTGAGCATTGGCGATAGCTTTCTCCATCTGTTCTGGCTTGTCGTAACCTCCGACGGAGACGATGCTACTGGCGAAGCTTACATTTTGGGCGACCTTCTTGGCAACCACGCCAGCGGCAACCAAGCACAGGGTTAACCTTCCCGAAAAGTGCCCTCCACCCGCAGGGTCGTTGTATCCGTGATACTTTTGCTTGGCAACAAAATCTGCGTGCGAAGGTCTGGGATGGCTTACTAGGTTGCTGTAATCTTTGCTCTTTGTATTTTGATTGGCAAAGAGGATGGTCAAGGGGTCGCCACTGGTGTGTCCCTGATGAGTTCCGCTGACAATTTGCGGAGTGTCGCTCTCTATTCTGGGGGTTGTGCCAGCTTTTCCGCTTTTTCGTCTGTCCAGATCGCGAGCGAAATCTTGCTCTTGCAAGGGGATGCCCACGGGAACGCCATCGATGGTGATGCCCACACAAGCACCGTGCGACCTGCCGAAGATGCTAAGTCTGAAGTTTTGTCCAAATTGGTTCATAAGCTACTTTCCTGTTTTTTTACTTTTTCTGCTAAAATCCATCTGTAAGCTACCTCGCAGGTGAGCCAGACAAACCCAAACGACCACAAGCAGTCGCTAAAAAAATGAGCCCCTTGTACAATCCGAGTGATGCTCATCAGCAGACCATAAGCTACTCCTGCCCAAAAGCACCGCTTGGCAATCTTCTTTTTGTTTTTTTTGAAAATGTAGTAAAGTCCGATGAAATAAAACCCTATAGAGGAGTGCCCAGAGGGGAACGAGTGTCCGTTTTGCGATGAGTAAACCCACACCTTGGTAAACTTTTTTTCGCCACCAAACTGTTCTATCTGCTTTGGTCGTGGTCTTCCGTAGTTCTCCTTGAAGATGGAGTTCACCACAAGACCCGGTCCGAGCAAGATAACCACAACCAAAAATAAAGCTTGTCGGCGGAATGTCAGCAGTCTCTGGTGGAAAAACCCAAAGATGAAGACGAGCAAAGCTAAAAAGCCTAAAGTATTTGGTGGCAACACGCCCCAATTTTTTATCTGTATCCACGGGGTAGTGCCAGAGTAAGCCCAAGATTTATCATAAAAAAGTGAGCTGATATACAGGTCTATCTCAGTGAGCCAAGCAAGCAGAGTGCCCACGCTGAGAACAAAAATAATTATCCAATTTCTTTTTGACAAAATTTCTTCCTTTTATCTTTTAAAATAGTTTCAGATTTAGAAAATTTAATATTGAAAATTAAAAATTTACGCAAAAAATAGTGGAGAAGCAAATTATGCAAGAAAAAAATTTAGTAGAAGTAGCCAAACGCATCAGAGCAAATATTTTGATAGCTTTACATTGTGCAGGTTCAGGGCATAGTGGAGGTAGTTTGTCGGGTGTCGAGTTGATGTTGGGAGCTTACGCAAAGATGAATTACGACCCCAAAAATCCTGCACTGGCAAGCCGAGACAGGTTCTACTTATCGGCAGGACACAAAGCCCCTTTGTGGTATATTACTCTGGCAGAATTGGGTTACTACCCACTAGAAGATGTGGCAACATTGCGTAAGCTGGGCAGTCGTTTCCAAGGACACCCAGATCGCCACAAAGTGCCGGGTGTGGAGCTATCGTGTGGCTCTCTGGGTCAAGGTTTATCCGTGGCTGTGGGCGATGCTTGTGCTGCCAAGATGAACGGCAGCTCTCACAAAGTTTTTTGCTTGATGGGAGACGGTGAGCAACAAGAGGGACAGATATGGGAAGCGGTGATGGCTGCCTCTCACCACAAACTAGACAATTTGATTGGTATTGTAGATAAAAATGGTTTGCAAATCGATGGCAATGTGGAAGAGGTAATGAGCCTTGGAGATCTATCGGCGAAATATAAAGCTTTTGGTTGGGAAGTTTTCGAGTGTGATGGGCACGATCTTGGTCAACTCCTTGCCACTTACGACAAGGCTTTGCTTGTGCAGGGCAAACCAGTGGCGATAATCGCGAAGACTATCAAAGGCAAAGGCGTGAGCTTTATGGAAAACCAAGCTGGCTGGCACGGCAAGACTCCTAACGAATCAGAATTGGAAAAAGCTTTGGCAGAAATAGGCTCTAATGGTGTTGGTGTGGAGCGTATGCTAGAGGTTTCGGCGAGGTTTCAGGCTAAAGTGGAAGCCGATTTGGCAGAACGGATGCCCAAGTTTAGTCAAGATTATTGGTGGAACACCCAACCTGTGATGAAAGTGGAAATGAAAGCAACTCGCTCTGGATTTGGGAAAGCTTTAGCCGACACCAAAAACGAAAAAGTTTGTACTATTGGCTCAGATTTGTCTGGCTCGGTAAAGATAGACCAGTTCACCAAAAATCGTCCCGACCGCAAGAAAAGGTTCTTCTCTATGGGCATCGCCGAGCAGAGCGGAACTTCTGTAGCAGCAGGCATGAGCAAAGACGGCGACATCCCTTTCTTTAGTAGCTTTGGGATGTTCACATCAGGTAGAGCGTACGACCAACTGCACACCTCTATTGCTTACGGAGGGTTGAACGCCAAGATCGGTGCGTCTCACTCAGGGATAACAGTGGGCGAAGACGGAGCTACCCATCAAGCATTGGAAGACATCGCTATCGTCGGTTATTTGCCGGGTATCACTTTTTTAACACCAGCTGATTATTATCAGACAGCTAAAGCGACACAGGCAGCCATCGACATAGAAGGAGCTGTTTACATCCGCTACGGCAGGGTAGATACTCCATCCATTACTACTTCCGACTCACCTTTTGCTGTGGACAGAGCAACACTATACAAATATCTAGGCGAAGCAGAAAATATGTTAGATGCTTTTAGTTGTGAGTTTGCTGATATAGCAGAAATAGAAAAGGTGGATGTTTGCTTGGTAGCTTGCGGAATAATGGTGCCAGAATCTTTGCGTGCTGCTTGGATATTGGACAAAGAGTTCGGATTGAAAACGATCGTCTTAAACTACTCTTCGATTAAACCTTTTGATATAAAAGCTTTAACTAACATTTGCAATAAAACAAAAATTGTGATTACTGCGGAGGAGCACCAAAAAGGTGGCTTTGGCAATATGGTGGCAGGACATTTGTTGGCACTTGGTTGCAATGCTAGCTTTGGGATGATCGGTGTAGAAGACAGCTTTGGACAGTCGGCAGCACCGTGGGAACTTATGAAACATTACGGACTTACGGCGGAGTTTATCGCCGAAAAAGCTAAAAATCTATTAGATAAAAAAAAATAAAATATTGGAGGATAAAATGAAAAAATTAAATTTATTGCTCTTAGTAACACTTTTGTTTTTATTCAGCGGGTGTAGTATCTTCGGTAATGATGATGACGACGACGACAATCCAATAGTGGATAAAACCACGCCCTTTGAGGGGAGTTGGTCGTTTTCTGAAGAAAAATATGTTTTTTCGGAAGATAGTTACAATTATTTTAATTATGCAGATATTACAAAAAATGAGGCTAACAAAAATTTTAGTTATGATGAAGCTAAAAGTACAATATCTTTGGGTGCAGGAACAAACAACTACTTGATAAAAGAAAATCAGCTCTTGATGGGAGGTGGTACAGGAGGCTATGCTATTTTTTGCTACCAAAAATGTAACACCACTTCTGCTAGCACTTTTAAGATAGTTAAGTCAGACAATGGTTCTGTTGTTTTGAATAAAGCCTCGGACGCTATTCTTAGATCCTTTTATCTTGATAAAGATTTAATATTAGACAGTTTAAAAAACATATCTGTGAAAAACATTGACTTTATTTCTTATAAAGACACGAGCAGGGGAGTTAGTGTTATGATTTCTGGCTTAGAGAAGTATAAAGGTTTAAGTTTTGGCACAGAAATTGAGATGCATTCCCCTTTATCTTCATTGTTTTCAGAATTTTTTTTGGTTTCTTTGCAAGGTTACAATAGTGATTATGAAAAAGTGGGAAATATGATTGAATGGACTGTTGAGAAGTTCAAGATGAAAAGCTACTCTTACGACCCTGCAACTAAACTGGACGCTGTCTTTTACGATTTAAAAGATTCAGATGACAATACTATTTTAGACACTTTGAAGCTAAATATTGACTTCAGTAATATTGAGTCATTCAAGAAGATGCTGAAAAATCTCTAAGGAAAGATAAAGGTAAAGTTTATGAAACTAATAATGAACGCCAAGGTGGATGAGAAGCTGGTTTACATAGCTTTTTCGGACAAGATAGAGCAAATTTCTCCATCCCCTATTCAAGGAGATTTTGAGCAGGTTTTCGATTTGAAAGGCAAGCTTCTCTTGCCAGGAGGTGTAGATCCGCATGTCCATTTCAATCAGCCGGGATTTACTCAGAGAGAAGATTTTGCTACAGGATCAGCTTCGGCTGCTGCCGGTGGAGTTACCACGGTCATAGATATGCCGTGCACTAGCTTGCCACCAGTTACCAGCGTGGCTAACCTCGAAAACAAGCACCAGATAATCAAAGAGAACGCCTACATCGATTACGCTTTCTGGGGAGGCATCACGGGTGATGGGTACGACAAGCTTACGGTGGAAAAGCTCTGGGAACACGGAGTAGTTGGTTTCAAGCTTTATACCATCTCGGGGATGGACACATTCAAGGCGGTCTCGTATGAGCAGGTATCTAGTATTTTTGCAGAGTTTAGCGGAAGCGACAAACTTTTTGCTTTCCACGCCGAAGACTCCCAAGTGATAGCCGACGCAGGCAGTAAGTTTAGCCCAGAGCAACTCAAAAGTTGGCAAAATTATGTGCCATCCAGACCATCCGAAGCGGAGAGCGTTGCGGTGAGTAACATATTGAAAGCTGTGCAAAACAACAAGGTGCATTTTGTGCATATCTCCACGCAGGAAGCTGTGCAAAAAATAACCGAAGCTCTAAAGCAAGGGGAAGACATCTCTTTGGAGTCTTGCCCGCACTATTTGCAATTTAGCCAAGAAGATTATGCGACCCTTTTGGGCAGGCTAAAAACCGCTCCATCTGTGAAAGACAAGGCTGACAAGCAGTATCTGAGAAGCAATCTGGATAAGCTCGACTTTTTGGCAACAGACCACGCTGGATGCATTTGGGAAACAGAAAAAAATCAAGAAGATTTCTCGCAAGTTTACTGTGGTATCCCCGGGGTGCAAACTTTCCTAACTTACTTAGTAGATGAATTTTATCTTACGAGCAAGATATCTTATCAGGAGTTGGTGCGACTCTCGAGTCAGGCAGCTGCCAAGCGATACGGACTGTACCCACAAAAAGGCTCGTTGCAAGAGGGCACGGACGCAGATTTTGCAGTATTCGACACACAAAAGTCGCACACTTTGCAAAAAGAAGAGCTACTTTGCAAAGGGAAATACTCGCCTTTTGAGGGCAGGGAGTTTAGGTGCAGTTTAACACAAACATTTTTGCGAGGGCAATTAATTTATGACCAAAAACTCGTTGGCGAAAAAGGAGCAGGTAGATTGATAAAAAGAAAAGGTAGCAAAATCTAAACTCTAAAAACTTAAAAATAAAGATAATGGTTTGCGAAGATTTTTTTTAATTTTCCGCAAAACACAACAAAAACGGAAAAAATGCTTGTCACTGACTGGTAACTTTTTTTCTTGGAATGAAATCTAATGAAGGAGATGCATAAGGATGTCTAGAAAATGTGATGTTTGTGGCAAAGTAGCCCAAGTAGGTAATAACAGGTCCCATGCTTTAAATAAGACTAAAAGAAGGTTTAAGCCAAATTTGCAACCGATGAAAGCGATGATAGATAATCAGGTGAAGAAAATCAAAATTTGTAGTTCTTGTTTGCGTGCTGGCAAAGTAGAAAAAGTGGTATAACCCCAAAAGGGAGATGTTTTGAAGAAAATATTTTTAGTGGCGGTTTTGTGTGTAGCCAGCTCTTTGTTGCTGGCAGATGGTCCTCGGATAGTAACCATTAACACAGCCGAGATTGCGGAAAAGTCTGATGAGATTATCAAGGCAAGAGAAGCTTTTCAACGAGATTACAAAAGGCAAACGGCGAAGATAGAAAGCTTGGAGCAAGAGATAAAAGAGTTGCAAGCCAACTACCAAAGTAAGGCAAAGACTGCTTCAGACGCCGATATCCAAAAGATGGAAGAGCAGTTGCAAAGGAAGATGAGCGACTATCGTGCTTTGTCCGACAAGGTGCAAAAGAAGTTAACTAAAAAGCAAGAAGAACTTTTGCAACCAATCTTGGAGAAAGTGGACAAGATTGCCAAAGCAAACGGTTACGACATTGTGTTTGATGTGGTTTCTGGCAAGATTGTTTTTTCTAGCGAAAAGTACGATGTTACGCAAAAGATGTTGGAAGAGCTAAATTAGTTTAGTGAAATAAATTATGAAAATTTTTAGCATAAAGAAGTCCGCCCGCGAGATAGCTGGTGGACTTTCTTTGTTTTTGGATGAGCAAAAGCCTGCCCAGATAAATAATGTGGCAACCCTAGAGGAAGCCAACGAGAACTCCCTTTGCTTTTATCAGCAAGAGAGCTACAAAGATGCTCTTCTTCACACTAAAGCTGGACTAGTGATAGTTCCACAAGATTTTGCTTTGGATGTTAAGCTGAATACCATCAAAGTGGCAAAGCCTTATTTTACTTTTTTGCAGATAGTTAAGGCTGTCTTCTTGCAAGGTGAAGCCAAGGGAATTAGCCCCAAGGCGAATATTGACGCATCGGCGAAGATTGGAGACGGTGCTACTATCGGCGAGTTTGTGAGCATCGGGGCAAGCGTTACTATCGGCAAGAACGCTCTGATTTACCCCAGCGTTACTATCTACGAAGGCACGCACATTGGCGATAATGTCATCATCCACTCTGGTGCTGTGCTTGGCTCGGACGGGTTTGGGTTTTTGTACCAAGACGGCGTGCAACACAAGGTGCCTCAGCTGGGCAAGGTGATTATCGGGAACGATGTGGAGATAGGAGCTGGCACGACTATAGACCGTGGCACTTTGGGCGACACCACTATTGGTGATGGCACAAAGCTGGATAATCTGGTGCAGATAGGGCACAACTGTACGATTGGTAAAAGCTGTTGTCTTTGTGCTCAAGTGGGATTGGCTGGAAACACAAAAGTGGGTGATTTGGTATACATAGCAGGTCAGGTAGGGACTGCAGGACATATGACAATTGGTAATTATTCTAGGATTGGTGCTCAATCGGGAGTGTTGAAAGATGTTCCTGAAGGTGCGGAAATTTGGGGAAGTCCTGCCGTTAATGCTAGCGACCAAAAGCGTATTTTGATATCCCAAAGGCAGTTGCCGAAAATGCTTCCGCAATTGAAGAAATTATTAAAAAAATAGAAGGTTGCTTAAGATGACAACAGAGATGAAAAGAACTATCAGAAAGATTAGTCAGAGCTACACGGGAGTGGGTCTGCATCTGGGAGTGGAGGCTACTGTCCGTTTCACGCCCGCGGGCGAAGACACAGGCATCGTCTTCAGGCGGGTAGATTTGGACGGATCACCAGAGATACTTGCAGACATCGACCATGTGGTGGATATCTCCAGAGGCACCACTATCAGCGATGGCAGAGCTTCTATAGCTACCACGGAACATATTTTGGCAGCTGTAAAAGGTTTGGACATCGACAACATCATCATCGAGATAGACGGACCAGAAGTGCCAGTAGCAGACGGCAGTTCGTTGCCTTTTGTTAAGATGCTCAACGACGCTGGCATAGTAGAACAAGACGCCGAGCGAGAGTACTTCGGGCTGAGTGAGCCAGTTAGCTTCTCATCCCCAGAAGACAATGTGGATATCATCATCACACCCTCGGACAAGCTAAAGATAACCTTTATGGTGGATTACAACCACTCTTGCGTGCCTACGCAGTACACTTGGCTTCCTTCTATGGATTTATTCGAGACACAGTTCGCACCAGCCAGAACATTCTGCTTTGTGCATGAGATTATCTATCTCAAAGAAAAGGGACTTATCAAAGGTGGCTCTCTGGACTCTGCACTGGTGGTAGCCGACCCTCAAAAAGACAAAGAAGAGATAAAGAAACTTGAAAAACTCTTTGGGTTTACCTCTCCTATTAAAGTCTCGGAAGGCGGACTGCTCAACGGCACGACTCTGCGGTTTAGCAACGAGTTCGTCAGGCACAAAGCACTCGACCTTATTGGCGATTTGGCACTGCTGGGCATTCCTATCAAAGGACATATCCTAGCGGCTCGTTCGGGACACAAAACCAACATCGAGCTGATAAAAAAGTTACGAGGCATCTATCAAAAGCAGCAGCTGGAAAAAAAGTTCCAAGAAAAAAGAACGAAAGGGATCGTGTTCGACATCGACGCAATTCAAAAAATATTACCGCATCGCTACCCTTTTTTGATGGTGGACAAGATAATCGAGTTCGAGACGGGCAAGCGAATCGTGGGCATAAAAAATGTTACATTCAACGAGCCTTGCTTTATGGGACACTTCCCGGGCAAGCCGATAATGCCCGGCGTGATGATAGTCGAGGCTTTGGCACAGACCGGCGGACTGATGCTCCTGAACGCTGAGGAAGATCCTACAAGCAAGCTGGTGCTCTTTGCAGGCATAGACAAGGTGCGTTTCCGTAGTCAGGTCAGACCAGGCGATACGATGCGTATGGAGCTGGAAGTAATCTCACTGCGACGAAATGTCTGCAAGATGTCGGGCAAAGCGTATGTAGGCGATAAGCTGGCTGCAGAGGCTGAGTTGATGGCACAGGTGGTGAAAAGATGATACACCCTACGGCGATAATAGACCCCCAAGCTAAACTGGGCAAGGGCGTAAAAGTCGGGGCATTCAGCATCATCGGACCTAATGTGCGTGTGGGAGACGGCACCACCATCGAATCGTCCGTACTACTAAAAGAGAACATCGAGATAGGCAAAAACAACCACATCTACTCCTTCGCTGTGATAGGCGTAAAATCGCAAGACCTCAAAGACGATGGCACGACAGCAGGCGTGCAGATCGGCGACAACAACCAGATAAGGGAGTTCGCCACGATACACCGCTCCACCAGCGACCAGCTAGCCACCACCATCGGCTCTGGCAATCTGATAATGTCTTATGTCCATTTGGCTCACGACTGCATCGTGGGAGACGGAGTAGTGATAGCCAACTCCAGTAACATAGCAGGGCATGTGGAGATAGGCGACCATGTGGTGATAGGCGGTCAGAGCGGTGCGAGTCAGTTTGTAAAGATAGGCTCGTACGCTTTTGTCGGTGGTAATTCGGGCATCACCAAAGATGTTCCTCCTTTCACCAAAGGAGCTGGGTTTCCGTACAAGGTCAAATCTCTCAACCAAGTGGGTCTGGAGCGAAAAGGGCTGAGTAAAGAGGCTATCAAAAGCATCAAAGATATTTTTAAATCTTTTTATTACTCCAAGATAACTTTCACGGAAGCTAAAAATATTTATGCACAAAAAAGAGAGCAACTTTCACCAGAGCAAACGATTTTTTTGAACTTTGCCTTGAACTCTAGCAAAGGTTTGTCTCGCTAATCTTTTCCTAAACTAAGGGGGTACTTGTTGGTCAATCTGAAAAAGTATTACAACAAGTATAAGTATATTGAGCATAGCTTTCACGAGTTGATGCCCAATAAGGTGAAAAGCATCCTCTTCGTTTCTTCCTTTTACGACGCTTTCATTTTTGAGCAAGATGGACGGCTTGCCGAGAAAATCCACGGTGAGTATCGCCATCTGAACCTTAGTACCTCTCCCAGAGTAGATACCGTCTCGGGGAGTGCCGAGGCTCTGGATGCGGTGCATAGTGGCACTTATCAGCTGGTAGTGCTGATGATGCGAGTGGATGCAATGTCTCCCTTCGAACTTTCCCAAAAAATCAAAGATATCCAGCCAGATATCTCTGTGCTACTACTGCTCAACTCCAACGCCGATGTCCCTCAGATAGAAAATAGACAAGATATGGGCGGAATAGATGATGTCTTCCTCTGGAGTGGCGAGACTCGACTGTTTTTGGCAATGATCAAAAGTGTTGAGGATAAAAAAAATATTGCCGCAGATATGCGGACGGCACAAGTTAGAGTGATTATTTTCGTCGAAGACTCCATCAACTTTTACTCCAATTTTTTGTCCATTCTCTATTCCAAAATAGTGCAACAAACTCAAGAGTTGATAGATGATGAAATTTCTGATATGGCAAAGAGGTATCGGATGCGGGTGCGTCCAAAAGTCATTTTGGTGCATACTTACGAAGAGGCTATTAAATATTACATGATGTACAAGGAAAATGTCTTGTCCATTATCAGTGATATCCGCTACCCCAAAGGCGGTAAGCTCTGCGATTTGGCAGGTGTAGAGTTGGCTAAGGCTGTGAAGGCAAAGAGCAACATCCCAGTGCTACTGCTCTCCTCGGATGAGTCGAACAAGCAATACGCAGACGATTTGGGCATTAAGTTCATTCACAAAGCTATCACCAAAAACTTGTTCAAAGAGTTTCGCGAGTTTATGGACGACAGATTGGGGTTTGGGAACTTTGCTTTTATGGATTTACAGGGCAAGCGGACTCTTTGCGTCAACAAAATTTCTAAAGTGCAAAGGATTTTTTCCGCTTTGCCAGATGAGGAGTTTTTGTACAATCTCAAAAGGCGTTACTTTGTCTCTTGGCTTTTGACCCACGGCTACATCGATATTGTACGGGACTTACCTGAGCTGATTAAACGCTCCGAGGTAGAGCCTTTAGTTACCATCAGACAAGAGTTGATGGCTGTATTCCACAAGCAAAGACAAGAGATGAGCAGAGGCAAGATTATCCCTTTTTCGGTATTTGGCATCTACGACAAGATGGTCATCCACTCCTTAGCAGGCGGCTCTGCTGGGGGCAAGGGCAGGGGTCTTGCCTTCTTGAGTGCACTTTTGACCACACTGGATTACGAGAACAAGTATGAAAGCGTGGACATAATGATACCACGGACTTTCTTGATAGGCACGGACGAGTACGATGAGTTTTTGCAAACCATAGAGTTCGATAGTGAGCGAAGCTACACAGATTTTCAAATTGGGGAAATATTCAAAAAAGGCAAGCTCAGCCAGAGACTGAGAGAAAACCTTAGAAATCTGCTCCGCAATTTCGATAAGCCTCTTGCTGTTCGCTCGTCGGGGATGCTAGAAGACTCAGAGTTTCACCCCTTTGCGGGGATTTACAGCACTTATATGTTACCTAACTCCAGCCAAAACTTAGACACACGGTTTACAAATCTTGTGAACGCCATCAAGATGGTTTACGCCTCTGTTTTCAAAAAAGAGGCAAGGAGTTACATCGAAGGGCTAAACTTCAACATCGGCGAAGAAAAGATGGCAGTGATTATCCAACAGGTGGTCGGTAGCCATCAAGGCGAGCACTTTTTCCCACACATAGCAGGCGTGGCACAGTCGTACAACTTTTACCCCACAGGACCGATGAAATCCAGAGATGGCGTAGCAGAGCTTGTGTTCGGGTTAGGAGAGATGGCGGTGCGAGGACAGCAAAATGTCCGAGTTTGCCCTAACTACCCCAAAGTCAACGCGTTGGATATGGAGCAGGTGATAAAAAACAGCCAAGACAGTTTCATCGCTTTGCACCTGCAAGAGCATTTGTTCGACTTTACCGACGAGATATGCACGATGGTAGAGCTAGATAAAAATAAGGCGAAAGAGAACGAAGGGTACAGGCTGGTGGTCTCCACGCAAGATTTACAAAGCGGAAGATTAAACCCCGGATTTTCTGATCAAGGGTTCAATGTAATTTCGTTTGCCAATGTTTTGATTTACGACTACATCCCCTTGGCTGACATCTTGGCAGATGTTTTGCGAATAGGTCAGATGGCTATGGCAACGCCCGTGGAGATAGAGTTCGCCTTGGTTTTCAACAAGAGCAAGCCCGGTCGCAGAGCGATATTCAACCTTTTGCAAATAAGACCGCTGTCTGTAAGCTGTAGCCAAATAAAGCTCGAAGAGGCAGACTTTAAGCACTCTGTGATGGTAGCAGAAAACTGTATGGGGGGCGGCAAGTTTACCAATTTGGACGAGGTTATCTATCTGGATATGGACAAGTTTGACAAAACAAAGACGCTGGAAATGCAAAAAGAAATAGAGCGACTCAACAAGAAGATGGTGATGCTAAACAAGACCTATGTCCTGATAGGTGTGGGTAGATGGGGCACTAGAGACAGGTTTTTGGGTATCCCTGTCAGCTGGGGGCAGATATCCAGAGCCAAAGTAATCGTAGAGCTAGGCAAAGAAGAGTTTGCAGTAGAGGCATCGCAAGGGACGCATTTTTTCCACAATTTAATCTCGGCAAATGTTTGTTATTTGACTTTACAGGAAAGTTCCACCGTCGATTGTTTGTATTGGGAAGAGATAAAAAAATGGGAAATTGTGGAGCAAGGTGAGTACTTTGTACACAGCAAAGCTCCTTACCGGTTAGAGTTTTTGGTGGACACTGCCAGCAACAAAGCCGTGTGGCGAAAGATAAAAAATAAGAAGGGAGCCCAAGGAAGATGAAAACTTTACTAATGATTAAGCCCAACTGTACGAAAAAAAATAAGATAGGTGAGATTTTGACAATTGTAGAGAACGCTGGATTTGTGATAGAAAAAGCGAAGATGCTTAATTTTGATCAAAAATTGGTGGCAGGCTTTTACGCTGAGCATATCGGCAAAGAGTTTTTCGTCCGTTTGGAAAAGTTTATGTGTTCTAGCAAGACACTTGCTCTTGTGCTGAGTAAAGATAACGCCATCGAAGATTTGCGAGCATTGGTGGGCGATACAGACCCAAGTAAAGCACTAAAAGGCACTATCAGAGCGTCTTATGGCGATGATGTAACTCATAACGGAGTTCACGCTAGCGACTCTCCAGCCAGTGCTCAAAGGGAAATAGATTATCTTTTTTCGCGAGTGTAATAATTTGAAATTTAAAAATAAAGAGAGGATATAAAAATGAAAATTTTTGTCTTAAATTGTGGAAGCTCATCTATAAAGTTTCAGTTTATCAATACGGATGGTGGTGATGTTTTGGCAAAAGGTCTAGTGGAACGCATCGGCGAGGATATGGGGATTTATACTTACAAGAGTCAGCCATATACGAAAAAAAATCTCAATGTTCTCATAGAAGACCACGCTAAAGGCATAGACTTCATCCTAAAAGATCTGCTTCACAGTGAGCACGGGGTAATAGCCTCGGTGAGCGAAATAGATGGAGTAGGACATCGTGTGGTGCACGGTGGCGAGGCGTATTCGGAGTCTGTAATTATCGACGAGAATGTCAAAAAGGCTATCAAAGATTGCTTTGAGATAGCACCACTGCACAATCCTGCCAATATGATGGGAATTGACGCCGTAGAGCGAGTGCTACCGGGGATAAAGCATGTGGCAGTTTTCGACACAGCGTTTCATCAGACGATGCCTAACAAAGCCTACTTGTATGGTTTACCACTCAAGTATTACACAGAGAACAAGATAAGGAAGTACGGCTTTCACGGCACGAGCCACAAGTTCGTAGCAGGTAGGGTCTCAGAGCACGAAAGGCGGATGCTTCGCTCAATGAAGATTATTACCTGCCATATCGGCAATGGTGCTTCCATCACGGCGATAAATCATGGTAAATCTGTGGATACCTCTATGGGCTTTACTCCGCTGGCAGGTGTGCTGATGGGCACAAGGAGTGGTAACTTAGACCCAGCTATCCCATTATATATGATAGAGAATATGGGGATGAGCATCGCAGATGTGCAAAACGCACTGAACAAAAAAGGCGGTATCTTGGGTCTTTCGGAGTACAGCAACGATATGCGGGAGATAGAGGAGAAGATATTGCACGAGCATGACCAAAAGATAGCCACCGCTTTCGATGTGTACTGTTATCGGATAAAAAAGTACATCGGAGCGTATGCCGCTGCGATGAACGGGGTAGATATCATCGTGTTTACTGGTGGTGTGGGGGAGAATATGCCCATCTTGCGTGAGATGGTCTGCACAGATATGGAGTATCTAGGGGTGAAGGTGGATGTGAAGAAAAACAACACCCGAGTAGAAGATGTGCTAGAGTTCTCTACAGAAGATTCCAAAGTGAAACTGTTGAAAGTGGCTACCAATGAAGAGCTTATGATAGCTCTGGAAGCTGAGGAACTTTTAAACAAATAGAGTAAGTTTAAAAAAAAGCTAAGCCACCTTGAAGGGAAATCTTTTTGAGGTGGTTTTTTTGTATTTTTTTTTCAGACGCCTATTAGTTCCATCAAATCTAATAGCTTCTTGCTCTTGGGAACAAAAACAGGAATTTTTTTGGCAATAATTTTCGCCTTTTCCAGTTGATCCAATCTAATGTAAATTCGGATTAAGTACTCAAAGATGGACGAGTCGAAAGGCGAGAATTGCAAAGCTTTTCTGTAGTAGTCGATAGCTTGCGAAAATAGACCGACTTTGTACGCAGTCAACGCCAATATCTTGATATTGCCCAAAAAGTTAAACCCTTGCTTCTTGGCTCTGAGCAGGTAGTCGTAGGCAGCTAGCCACTTTTTTCGGCGAAACAGATAGTATCCGTAGAGGAAAGTAACCTTGTTGCTGTTGGGGAACTTTTCTTGCAAAGAGTCGAGTAGGTCCTTGGCTTTGGCAAAATCTTTCAGAGTAATATACTGCTCGCTGAGCAAGAAGAGAACCGCCTCAGGATTTTGTGGGTCGTCAATTATTGACTCCAAGAGCGATTTGGCTTGATCGGGCAGTTGCAGATGGATGCAACATACCGCTTTCTTGAAGATAGAAGCAGCAGAAGGGTTTACGATTTGCTCTAGGTAATTTTTGGCGGTAGCGAAGTTGAACTCCAGCATATGCACATTTGCTAGCTTGTGCAGGTTTTTTTCATCGTTTGGCTTCGCATCGCTTGCTTTACGATAATACTCCAAAGCTTTTTTTTTCTTACTTTTAGAAAGGTACAAATCTCCCATTGCTTCTAAAATTAGGGGGTTGTTGTCAAACTTTTGCAGCCCATTTTGCAAAATGCTAATTGCTTTTATCCAATTTTCATTCTTTACTTGAGCAGCTTGGGATATAAGACTCTTTATCCTATTGTTCATCAAAATTTTAGATTGCTTGGAAGACCTTTCATATTGCCTAGATTTTTTAGCATATTTTTGCGGTTCTTGGGGTTACTAAACTGCTTCATCATCTTCTTCATCTGCTCGAATTGTCGCAGAAGGGTATTTACCTCTTGCACAGAGCTACCGCTACCTTTGGCTATTCTTTTGCGTCTTTGCCCGTCGATGAGCTTACTTCTGCGGCGTTCTGCCAAGGTCATAGAGGTGATGATAGCCTCAGTTCTTTTGAACTTCTTGGGGTCTACATCGGCAGACTGTAGCATTGCGGAGTTGACCCCGGGGATCATTTTTAGCATAGAAGAGAGCGACCACATCTTTTGGATTTTCTTGAGTTGCGATAAAAAATCTTCCAGAGTGAACTGGTTTTTAAGTAATCGTTTAGCAGTTCTTTCTGCCTCTTCTTGGTCGATGTTCTCTTCTGCTTTCTCTATGAAGCTCAAGATATCGCCCATCCCCAAGATGCGGGAAGCCATCCTATCGGGGTAAAATTTTTCCAAATCGGAGATTTTCTCGCCTACACCACAAAAAGCTATCGGTTTTTGTGATACAGCCCTGATAGACAAAGCCGCACCGCCACGAGCGTCCGAGTCCAGCTTGGTGAGGATAGAAGCGTCTATGCCCACTTTCTGAGCAAAACCTTTGGCAGAGTTGATGGCGTCTTGTCCTGTCATGGCATCGGCGACAAAAAAGATGTAGTCGGGCTTAATCTTCTTTTTCAGAGTAGATAGCTCTTTCATCAGCTCTTCATCTAAGTGCAATCTACCAGCCGTGTCTATAATCACCAGATTATTCTTCTCTTTTTCGGCTCTTTTGAGTGCTGATTTGCAGATTTTTATTGGGTCTGCTTTCCCCAGACTTTCCACGGGAATGCTTAGCTGTTTGCCTAGTGTTTGCAGCTGCTCTATAGCAGCTGGGCGATAGATATCGCACGCCACCAGTAGTGGCTCTAGCTTGTACTTTTTGCGAGCAAAGCTGGCAAACTTGGCACAAGAGGTGGTTTTGCCAGAGCCTTGCAAACCGACAAACATAACCTTGTTTATTTTATTGTCGGGCAGATTTGGCTCAAAGTCGCTTGTTCCCATCAGCTTTGTTAGTTGCTCTTTGACGATTTTTATCACTTGCTGGCTGGGGTTCAGGCTTTTGAGTACCTTCTCCCCGATAGCCACCTTTTCTACCTCTTGCACAAAATTTTTGACAATCTTGAAGTTGACATCCGCCTCTAGCAGTGCCAAGCGAACTTGCTTGAGGGCGTCTTGGATGTTACTCTCTTTGAGTACAGCTTTACCTTGGATAGTTTTGAAAATTGACTGAAACTTATCAGTGAGATTGTCAAACATACGGCTTTTTAGGATGTTACAGCTTTTCGCCGAGCTTCTGAGCCAGTTCTACCACTCTGTTGGAATAACCCCATTCGTTGTCGTACCAGATGACCAACTTGGCAAAATCGTCGCCAATCATCTGTGTGGAGTCGGCATCGAAGATGCAGGAGTGAGTGTTTTGGATAATGTCCACAGAGACGATTTTATCTTCCGTGTACTCCAAAATCCCTTGCAGTGAGCTTTCAGCAGCTTTTTTCACCGCTTGGTTGATTTGTTCTGCGGTGGTGCCTTTTTTGAGCTTAACGGTAAAATCCACTAGCGATCCAGTGATGATAGGCACACGCATTGAGCATCCGTCCAGCTTGCCTTTGAGGGTAGGGATGACCTTCTCCACGGCGATAGTAGCACCAGTGGTGGTTGGGATGATAGACCTGCCAGCTGCCCTTGCTCTACGCAGGTCGGAGTGTGGGCGATCGATGAGCACTTGGTCGGAAGTGTAGGCGTGGATAGTAGTCATAAACGCTTTCTCAATACCGAAGTTGTCCTCGACTATCTTGGCAACAGGAGCAAGGCAATTGGTCGTGCATGAAGCGTTGGAGAAGCTGAGCTTGCTAGCATCTAGTGCAGCAGAGTTCACGCCCAAGACGATAGTTTGGTCGATTTCGTCTTTGGCAGGCACAGTCAAGATAACCCTCTTGGCTCCAGCGTCAATGTGGTCTAGGTATCCACCCTTTTCGCTTTTTGCTAGGCGAAAGATGCCCGTGGACTCTATGGCGATATCTACACCGAGCTTAGCCCAAGGCAAGTTTGTGATGTCCCTTTGGGCAAAAACTTTTATCGCTTTACCGTTAACGATGATAGCGTCTTTTTTAGCTTCTACTTTAGCGGGGAATTTACCGTAAGTGGAGTCGTATTTGAGTAAATGAGCCAGTGTTTTTGCATCTGCCAAGTCATTGATAGCTACGATATCAATGTTTTTCTCTATAGCCACTTTGGCTACAGCTCTACCTATTCTTCCAAATCCGTTGATAGCTATTTTCATCTTATCTTCATCCTTTTAAAAAAGTTATTTTTGAAAACAAAAGAGAAAGAGAGGAAATTTGTGTCAACAGATATACTGAAAAGAAAAAGCAGGAGTGGATCTGACCACTTTTTAGGTTCTTAGAGCGACTCTGCAAGCCTAACCCCTAGTTGATAGGCTTTGTCCATAATCTCTTTGTGTTTTTTTACAGCACCCTTTTCAAAAATCTTAAACACGGGTAAAACCTCCACGACCTCGTAGCCCAGAGCCTCCATAGGCAGTTGCAAAGCGGGGATAGCCAAGCCCATATCCTCTTGACTAGCTTGCTCACATATCACGCAGATAGTTACTTTGCGGCGTTGCCCTGCTAGGCGTGAGCTCCACTTGCGGGGTCTGGTAGTGTTGTCGAACTCGTAGAAGCAGTATAGCCTGTCGATGAACGCCTTCATCCACGCTGTGATGTTGTAGTTGTGCACGGGGCAGACTAACACTAGCCCTTGGCAGGTGATAATCTGTGGATACAGCTCGGACATACTATCGTGTAGTGTGGTGCAGATTTTGTCTGCTCGACACGCCTCACAGCCGATGCACCCGCTGAAGCTCAGCTCGCCCAAGGTTATGCCCTCTCCTGCCACATCAAGGCTGTGTACGCCTTTCAAGACTTGTCTCAAGATGGTATCGGCGTTTCCACCTTGCCGTGGGCTACCAGATACGCCCAGCACTTGCTTTGCTGGGTGATAGGGGAGTTTCTGCTTTTGGAGTAATGCTTTAGAACTTTTCATCTTTGGTCTCTCCTATTTATTGGCAAGATAAACAGTGTCTTTGCCCTAGCCTGCTTTTTTTTGTTTATCTTCAAAAAAAGTTTGGTAAAGGCAGTTAACTGCTTGCTTTGTCGTTGTTTGAAATGTTTAATTCTTTAAAAAACTTTTCGTACTCAGCAAAGCGATGTACTCTGATGGGTCTAATTCTTGGTTCGGTCGAAAAAAACAAAAGCAGGCAGGGACTGATGTTTTTGTAACTATCCACATACTCGTAATGGACAAGCTCGTCGTTTTTAATTCGCTGTTTTATTTTATTGTGGTAAGGGTACATTTTTTTGTTGCTTCAATCCATTTTTTTGGAGTGATGTAGAGTTATTTGGGTTTGACTAGTTTTTAAAGGTATCGAATTAGACGCCTTTAAAGTTCGATCTTTTTTTAACTCTTCCTCACCGTGCTTATACAAAATAACTTCTAATTCATTAATCTTCAATTTGGCTTTACTCATTGTCTGCCCTAATTTTGGTATAGGAAACGAAGCTTTTTTGTAAATTTCTACCTCTTTTGTTTTTCCTCAACCTCAATTCTTCAATTCCGTTCGTCAACTAGAACCTTAGATTTTTTGCTTTAACTTTGTTTTCTATTTAGGTCTTTAAGGTGTTTTTATCACAAGCAAAGGGGCAGATTTTTTTATTGACACAATTCCCGAGAGCCAAATTGATACTTTGTGCTATGTGGGAAATATGGAGTTCAAATATTATCAAAAAGGTGCGAAAAAATGAAAATCTTTAAAATCAAAAAAACAATTTTGCTGGCTATCTTTAGTTTGTTACTCAGCGGGTGCTACGGTAAAGATACCAAGAGCGAAAAGGGAGACAAGACAGTGATTATCAAGACAAACAAGGGTGATATTACTTTGGAGTTATTTGCAGATTTGACACCCAACACAGTGGCGAATTTCGTCGATTTGGCGAGTGGAAAGAAGACAGGCAAGCCGTTTTACGATGGGCTGATATTTCACAGGGTTATCAAGGATTTTATGATCCAAGGTGGATGTCCTAACGGCACTGGAACAGGCGGACCGGGTTACACCTTTGCCGATGAGTGTTACGAGGAAGGCGAGCTTTTGAGCGGAGCGGTGGATAGTGAGGCTAAAGCGTTGGAGGTGTTCCAGAGTGTGCTGGTGCCTTATTTGCAAAAAAATGGCAAAGAGAGTAGCAAAGAGATAGTTGACCTAGTTACTGAGTGCGGTAACAAGCAGTCGGGTGCACCACTGATGGGTAAAAGCGTGGAAGATTATCTGAAGCTTACCAATCAAGAGGGGCAAAAGTTTTATACCAAGGGCAAGCTCAAAGCTGGCGTGGAGTATGGTACTATCTGCATGGCGAACTCAGGACCTAATACCAACGGCAGTCAGTTCTTCATCGTTACCAAAAAGGACGGATGCGAGTGGCTCAACGGCAAGCATACGGTTTTTGGCAAAGTGGTGGATGGTATGGATGTAGTCCTGAAGATCCAAGATGTGAAGACCGCTACGCAAGACAGACCAATTGAGAAAGTGGTTATTGAAAAGGTAATCGTTCAAGATTGATAAAGCAAGGAGATATTTAGGTGAATTTGGATTTTTTGGGAGAGAATAAGCGGACGCATTACTGCGGGAAGCTGAGTAGTGGGCAAGTAGGGCAAGAGGTTAGCTTGTGCGGTTGGGTGCATCGTCGTCGCGATTTGGGCAAGTTGATTTTTGTGCAGATGCGTGATGTCTCGGGGATTGTGCAGGTCGTTTTTGATTCTGGCACTTTTGCCGACTTTGCCAAGGTGGAAGCTCTGCGGGCAGAGTTTGTCGTGTGGGTGAAGGGTATCGTGCAGAGCAAGGGCGATAGCACACAGGAAGTAGAGCTTTTGGCAAGTGAGATGTTGATGCTTAACAACGCCCCAGAGCTACCTGTGCAGGTGAACGAAGGCACGATGGCAGACGAAGACATCAGACTCAAATATCGCTACTTAGACCTAAGGCGACCAGCCTTGCAGAGCATCATCAAGACCAGATCGCTAATAATCAGCAAGATACGGCAGTTTTTGGACGCAGAGGGATTTTATGAGATAGAGACGCCAATCTTGATGAAGAGCACGCCAGAGGGTGCACGAGATTTTTTGGTGCCGTCTCGCTTGCAACATGGCAAATTTTTCGCTCTTCCACAGTCTCCCCAGATATATAAGCAATTGCTTATGATATCAGGCTTTGACAAATATTATCAGATAGCTAAATGTTTCCGTGATGAAGATTTGCGAGCAGACCGTCAGCCAGAGTTTACTCAGCTGGATATGGAGATGAGCTTTGTTACTCAAGAAGATATTTTTGATATTAATCAGCGACTTTTCCAGTACCTTTTCAAAGAGATATTGGCAGTGGATTTGCCTGAGTTCCCACGACTTACTTACAAGCAAGCTATGGAAGATTATGGTAGTGATAAGCCCGATTTGCGTTTTGGGATGAAACTCAAAAATCTGAGTGATGTGTTAAAGGACACCGAGTTCAAGGTGTTTTCCTCAGCATTACATAGTGGTGGCTCTGTGCGAGCGGTGGTGGCTAATGGTTGTGGTGGGTACTCGCGAAAACAGATAGATGAGCTTGTCTTGCTGGCTAAGCACCTCGGGGGCAAGGGTCTTGCCCACACCAAGGTGGTGTGTGATAAGTTGGAAGGTGGTGTGGCTAAGTTTTTGAGCAGTGCTGAGCAAAGCCAGATTGTCCAAGTTTGTGGTGCTCAGTCCGGCGATTTAATCTTGTATGCCAGCGACGATGATGGCGTGGTGTTCAAGGTGCTAGATGGCGTCCGTAGGCTGCTGGGCAAGCAGTTGGGGCTTTGTGATGAAGACAGCTTTGCTTTTGCTTGGATTACCGACTTCCCGTTGTTTGAGTACGATAGTCAGGAGCAAAAGTGGGTGGCTTGCCACCATATGTTTACGCATCCCAAGCAGGAGCATCTGAAATATTTCGAGAACGAAGCCGACTATGGTAAGATACAGGGGATGCTTTACGACTTGGTTTGCAACGGCATGGAGATTAGCTCGGGCAGTATCAGGTGTCATCGGGTGGATATTCAGAAGAAGATTTTCGACCTTTTGGGTTTTGAGCAAGAGGAGTTGGAGCAGAAGTTTGGTTTCTTCTTGGACGCTCTAAAGTACGGTACTCCACCGCACGGAGGCATCGCCCCGGGCATAGATAGGTTGGTGATGATAATGAGCAAGGCTACCTCTATTAGAGATGTGATAGCTTTTCCTAAGACTTTGAAAGCTGTAGATTTGATGAGTAAATCGCCATCCGAGGTGGATACATCGCAACTAGAAGAGCTAGGTATAGAGATTAAAAAGGAAAAATAAAGAAGTTTCACAAAAGGTGAAACTAAGGAGTGGAAATGGAATATATTGTGGAAAAAAATTTGTTCGTAACTAAGTTGGAAAAATTTTTGAACGAAAAAGCAGACGAAGGTTTTACCCTTTGCACTATCGTGCCGGGCGAGGTAGAGAAAGATTACAAAGGTATGGGCAACGACCGTGTGGGTATGGTCAATGTGGTAATGAGCAGGGAGAATTGATGTCTGTGAAAGTAGAGGCAAGAGTAGATGGGTACGATATTACGAAGACCGATTTGGACAGAGTAGTTAAGGCGTTTGCTCATCAAGAGAAAAAGAAACCAGAGGAGATAGATTCCGAGCAGGTCAGGTCGCTTTTGGATAGGCTTATCCAAAACAGATTGCTCTTCGTGGAAGGTGGCAAGAGAGAGCTGAAGGTGGAAGATGCAGAGATAGAGCGGGAACTGGCGATGTATTACTCTAGATTTGGGGGAAAGGAGAAATTTACCGAGCTACTGGGCAAAGAGGGTGTTACTATCGAAAAGTTCAGTGCTGACCTGCACAAAGACTTGCTCATCCACAAAACTATCGACTCGCAGATAGAGGCGAAGGCTCAGGTGAGTGATGTCGATGTGGAGGCGTATTATAAGCAGAATAAGGCGAAGATGGTTGTTCCCGAAAAAGTGGGTGCTAGTCATATCTTGTTTGCTACTCAAAATCGTAGCGAAGATGAGGCTAAAGCTCAAGCAGAAAAGGTGCTTGCCCAGATAAAAGATGGTGCTGGATTTTTGGAGAAAGCGCGTGAGCATTCGGACTGTCCATCCAAAGAAAAAGGTGGCTCGCTTGGCTCGTTTGGCAAAGGTCAGATGGTGCCAGAGTTCGAGAAAGCTGTTTTTGAGATGGAGGTCGGTCAGATTAGCGATCCTGTGAAGACGCAGTTTGGTTACCATATCATCAAAAAAGATTCTCAGAGTGCCAAACAAGAGCTAGATTTGGAGTCGGTGAGAGCCCACATCCTCAAGGAGTTGAAAATGGCAAAGGGCAAAGATATTGTGGACGCCCTCACACAAGAACTAAGGTCAAAAGCGAAAATTGAGTATTTATAAAATAGTATGACCTCACCAGAAAAGCTCCAAGAGATTGCCAAGAAAGTTGCTGCTGGTCAAGGGTTTGCATCTATGGCTAATGATGCCAAAAGCACAAAGAGGTTGAAACAGGAGAGCGGGCATTCGTTTCGTTCTCCTTTTGCTTTGGATAGAGACCGCATCCTTTACAGCGGTGCTTATCGCCGTTATCAGGGGAAAACGCAAGTTTTTTCTTTCACCAATTTTTTTGATGAAGAGATGAGCAATCGCAGCTTACACACCACTTATGTCTCGCAAATATCCAGAACGATTGCCAAGATGTTAGGAATGGATCAAGAGTTAGCCGAGGCTATCGCTCTTGGGCACGATTTGGGACACACACCTTTTGGACACGCTGGAGAGAAGGCTCTGTCTGCTTGTGCCAAATCTTATGGAATAGGCGAGTTTCATCATAATGTCCAATCTCTGAGAGTGGTGGACAAGATTGCCAAGAAAGGTCAGGGTCTAAATCTGACATTCGCTGTGCGAGATGGCATTATCTCTCACGATGGAGAGGTGCATTCGCAGAAGATTATCCCCAATAAAAGCAAGACAGAGGCAGATTTACAAGCGTATGTGCAAGCCAAACAAGGTGGACAGTCGTTAGATAGTATGCCCGCAACTTTGGAAGGGTGCGTGGTGAGGATGGCAGATACCATAGCTTACATCGGTCAAGATGTAGAAGATGCCATCAGGCTGGGGATAATTGCCAGAGAAGACTTGCCAGCTAAGGTGGTACAGCATTTAGGGTCTACCAACTCGCAGATAGTAGATGCTTTGATAAAAAGCGTTATCCTAGGGTCGTGGGGCAAAGATTTTGTAGCTTTTGCAGGGGATACTGCCGATTATTTGAAAATTCTCAAAAAATTTAATTACAAAAATATTTATTTGCGTTCAGATGAAGATTTACAAAAAAAAATCGATATGGGCGTTAAGATTTTGTTTGAAAAATATCTGCAAGATTTACAAGAGAATAAAAAGAGTTCTAAGATTTTTGAGCATTTTTTGGACAGTAAAGGTGCTGACTACTTAAGTTCTCTGGCTAGTAGAACAGACCCAAGGATAGTGGTAGATTTCATTGCTACTATGACCGACCGCTATTTTAATCAAGAGTTGAAAAATTACTTGGTGTTGCAAGATTAGGCGATGATGAAATGCAAAAGTTTTGAGAATGTGCCTGCCCATGTAGGAATTATTATGGATGGTAATGGAAGATGGGCGAAAAAGCGACTGTTGCCACGGAGCATGGGACACAAAGCGGGGGCGAAAGCTGTGCGAAAAGCCGTGGAGTACGCTACCAGAGTGGGAATTGGTTGTCTTACATTGTATGCGTTTTCTTCGGAAAATTGGAAAAGGCCGGCAGACGAGATAAACGCCCTTATGGAGTTGCTCCTCAAGTTTCTAAAAAAAGAGTTGCCAAACCTGCAAAAGCAACAAATAGTTTTGCGAATTATCGGAGATTTGCAAAGGTTTCCGCAATATTTGCAAGACGAGCTGGGAAAAGCTGTGGATGCAACTAGACATAACAGTGGGATGGTGCTCTGCATCGCCCTTGGTTATGGCGGTCAAGATGAGATTTTGAGTGCTGTAAACAAGCTAATATCAGCGGGAGCAAAAAAAATTGGCAAGCAAGATTTGGAGGAGAACCTCTTTACTGTGGGGCTTCCTAGCCTCGATCTTTTGATTAGAACCAGCGGAGAGCAAAGAATTTCCAACTTTTTGCTTTGGCAATCGGCTTACAGCGAATTTTGGTTCACTTCAACATTGTGGCCAGATTTTGATGAAAAGGAGTTTGCAAAAGCTCTTATAGATTATAATAAAAGACAGCGTAGATATGGAGATATTTAAAAGTGAATAATTTTACAAAAAGAGTTTTAATTGGTGCAATTGGAGTGCCAGTTTTTTTATTTTTGCTTTGTAAAGGTGGTTATTTTTTACTGAGCTTATTAGGGGTAATGGTTTTGTTTGGAAGCTTAGAATTGCTGAATATGGCTGACCGAAAAGAGGTGAAAATTCCCAAAGTTTTCGTCATTTTCAATCTGCTAATTTTCATCAGTTTTTCGCTTTCTTATTACTATTGGACAGCAGTTGTCTTTATGCTTTTGTTTGTAAGTTTGGGCATTTACAATCTCGCAGGCGATTTGCAAGGGAGCATAAATCGCTTAGCAATAGGGCTTTTGTGTGCTATCTATCTGTCAATATTTTTGGGCTGTGCCTATAAGATCGGGGCAATAGAGAGCTATTTGCTGGTAATAGTGATGGTGATGGTCTGGGTAACGGACACCTTTGCTTATTTGGTGGGAATGAGCTTAGGCAAGCATCGTGGCTTTATCAAGGCGAGCCCTAAAAAATCTTTGGAAGGTTTTTTGGGTGGGTTTGGATTTTGTATTCTCACAGGGTACATTTTTTGGTTGTTTTTTGCTCAATTTGAGCTGAATTTTATTTTGCTGGTGGCTTTGTTTACTGGGGTTTTTGCTCAGCTGGGAGACATCTTTGCCTCGAGTTTTAAACGAGACAGCGGAGTGAAAGACAGTGGAAACATTTTACCTGGACACGGCGGGGTGATAGACAGATTCGATAGTTTGCTTCTGGTCTCTCCAGTTGTCTATCTGTTGGCGTGTTGGCACTACTGTCTTACTTTTTGATGCACAAATTTAAAAAAAGGTTCGGGCAAAATTTTTTGCAAGATTTGTCTGTGATAGACAAAATAGTAGAAAGTGCTCAGGTAAAGCCTTCCGAGCAGGTGTGGGAGATAGGAGGGGGACAGGGAGTGCTTACTGCCGCACTTTTGCGGGAGGGTGTCAACCTCACCGTCTTCGAGATAGATTATGACCTGCAAGATTACTTACAAAAGAAATTTTGCAAACAAATAACGCTAGTTAAAGGCGATATATTGAAGCAAGATTGGCAAAAGATTTGCTCTCCAAACTTAAAAATTGTTGCCAACTTGCCGTACAGCATCACCTCCCCTTTTTTGTTCAAGGTTATAGAAAATATCGACCTTTTTGCATCGCTGACGATAATGATTCAAAGAGAGGTAGCAGAAAGGATTGTGGCAACTCCGGGGAGCAAGATTTATGGGCGACTGAGCCTTAAGATGCAACACTATTTTGAGGTGAAGAAGATTTTGGATGTTAAGCGAACCTCTTTTTACCCGCAGCCCAAAGTTGACTCGACGGTAATCCAAGCTTTGCCGAGAAAGAACCGTCCGCAGGTGGAAGATTTACCTCTTTTTATGCGGGTCATCGATTTGGCTTTTGCCAATCGCCGCAAAATGCTCAGGGTAAACTTGAAACAACTTTTGCCCAAAGAAAAGTTGGAAAAGCTGGATTTTGACCTTACTTTGCGTGGAGAAAAACTGAGTGAAGCCGATTTTATAAATTTGACCGCTCAGATAAAAAATAATATTTAAGATTTGTTGCAAGTTAGGAGGAGTATTTAGATGAGAAAACCAATTTTGATTTTTTGTCTCTTTTTTGTAGTTTCTTTGTTCGCTGGGCAGAAGCAAGATTTGCAATTTATTTTGGGCTTGTGTTCTGACCAAAACTACTCTCTTGCCAAGACGGAGCTTCTTAAATTTTTACAAAAAAACCCTCGCGGGCAGCATAGCTCTAAAGCCAGTTATCTTTTGGCAGAAGTTCACTTCAATCTGCAGGAGTACGAGCAAGCTTTGCAAAAGTACCAAGAGGTGGAAAAACTTTTGCCAGAGTTTGATGACAAAGTGTGCTTGGGCAAAGCTAAATGTTATTACTATCTGCAAGACTTCCCCAAAGCCAAGGCTCTCTTGAGCGGTTATTCTTATCAGAGCAAAAAAGAGCAGGTCTATTACTACTTGTCTCTAATAGCTTATCAGCGAGCCGATTTCATCCAGAGTGTGGTACAGAGCAAAAACTCCCTGCGAGTAAAAGCTACTGGCTACGCTAGGGCACAGCTGATTTTGAGTTATTTAGCGTTAAAATCGCCCGAGAAAGCGTGCGACGAGGTGAAAAAATCGCTCCAAGATAGGGAGTATGGCAAGAACTTGCTCAACTATCTGTCTTATTTGCTGGGGGTTGAGTCGTATAAAGATGTTATAACCATGAGTGTAAGCCTTGCTAATTTGGACTCTAAAGCTCAAAGGGACTACAACACCGTCTTGGGCATCGCTCATTACAATTTGGGCAATTACCAAAGAGCTATCGAGATTTTGCAAGTTCTGGAGAACCCCCGAGCTCGTTTTTATTTTGGGGTTTCGTTGTTGGCTGAAGGGAAAAATGAAGAAGCAAAAAAAATATTTACAGAATTGCAAAACTCTGCCAGCTTCGAGATAGCCGCTAATAGCAGTTTTTACTTGGCAAAGATGAAGTCGGAAGCATCGCCGATGAACGCCATCTACGATTTGAAAGAGTTTGTGCAAGATCATCCCTCGCACAGATTTTCTGGTTCGGCCTTCTATCTGATTGGCTGGAACTATTTTAACCTAGAAAAGTACAAAAAAGCGGAGTTTTATCTCAAGAAATCTTTGGAACACACCTTAAACCCTCAATTACTTTTCGACGCTTTGTTTTTGTATGCAGAGAGCTTGTTTGCTCAAGATATCTTATCTTCGGCTATTTCTGCTTACCAGAGTTATCTGGATAAAGATAAAAAATTTGCCGACCAAGTTTATTACAAGCTGGGGGTAATTTACTATCGCCTCGAGAAATTTGCAAAATCCAAAGAAAATTTCAATAAAGTTCTAAGTGAATTTCCTAAATCCCTCAAAGTCGCTAGCTCTTACTTTTATTTGGGGGAGATAGATTTTTCTCAGAAAATGTTTGAGCAGGCGAACGATAATTTTTTGAAATTTTTGCAATATGAGAAGTCGGAAAGTGCCTATTCCCGTTTGGCTGCGGTCAATTATAAATTGGGAAATCTGAAGAAAGCTGCTGACTATTTGTCGAAAGTGAAGAAGGTAAACCTTTACGAAAAACACCTTTTGCAAGGGGACATTTTTTTCGACCAACAGAAATTGAACTTGGCTTTGGAAAATTATCAAGAAGCTCTTAAATCTAAAAATGCCAATCAAACTGAGGTAAACCTAAGGATTGCCTGTGTGTATTACAATGGGCAAGAGTACGACAAAGCGTTGCAAATTTACCAAGAGTTGTACGAAAAGCAAAAGATGCCAGACTACCTTTTGGATATAGCTAATATCTACTTTGCCAAAGAAGATTATCAGAGTGCGGTCAAATATTTTGTCTTGTACGAGGATAAGAGCAAAAAGCAAACTCCTGATTTACACTTTTCCATTGCCAACTGTTATTACAATAGTGGCGATTATTTGCAATCGATTATTTATTACAAAAAGTTGATTTTGCCCAAAAGCAAACTTTTGCAAGAGGGGCTTGAGGGTCTAGTGTGGGCTGGGGCTTGTGATACTACCATAGATGTAGCCCGCGAGCTTTCTGCTCTTTTTGCTAAATATAAAGATAAATCTTTTCGGCTTCAGCTGTTGCTAAAAGAGATTGAGTATCATCAAAACAGCAATTCGCCAGAAGAGGCGGTAAAAGCATGCCAAGCATTTCTTTCTATTGCCCCTCAAGATTTGCAGGTAAATTTGCTCTTGGCAAAAAATTACATAGCTTTGGGCGAGTATCAAAAGGCAGATAATGTTTATAGTGTTTGTAAGACGGATGATCCTCAAGTTGTTTTGAATTGGGCAAAGCTGAAGTTTGATCAAAAAGACACTTTGGGAGCTTTGAGCAAGTTGCAGTCGGGTGCTCTCAAAGGGCAAAATCAGGAAATTTGGCTAGAATACTTGAAATTTTTATCATTAACAAAAAGTCCTATTTTTGAAAGTAAATTTGTACAGTATTCTACTTTTGCCGATCAAATTTATTTGCAACAAGCCAATATTTATAAAGTTGAATATCTTCTTAAGATAAAAGAGTTCGATAAAGCTAATGAGATAATAACTCATCTTTTTAGTAGTAAGCACGAGCAGATTGTAAGCACTGCAGGATATCTTTTGGGATTGTTTTTTTACGAACAAGAAGAGTATCAAAAAGCTGTAGTAGAGTTTTTGAAAACCGCGTATCTTTTCCCAGATAGACAAGATTTGGCTTTGCAAGCAAACATTAAAGCCATTTATTGTTACTACTATCTAAAACAGCCGGGGAAAGCCAAGATTATATTTGATAAAATTAAAAATAGCTTGACTGAAAATTTGCTAAAAAAAATTACTTTTATGTTGGGGTTAACTTATGAAAAAGACAATATTTAGCTTTTTATTTTTTTGTTTTATTACTGCTGGATTTGCTTTAGGTTCTGCGGATTTGGCAGGCAAATACTATACTCAAAAGAAGTATCAAGCGGCGTTGCAAGAGTACCTGAGTTTGCCTAAGAACGCAGATATCTACTACAATATTGGCAATTGTTATTACCGCCTTGGGGATTTTGGGAAAGCTGTGCTGTTCTATCATCGTGCTTCTAGGCTTAGTCCAAATTCGTGGCAGATAGAGAGAAACTTGAAAATTGTAGAAAAAAGTTTATTGGATAAGCCAGCAAAACTCACCACGATTGAAAAACTTTGGGCGAAGCTAGATAGCTTTCTGTCGCTTAATTTTTTGGCTATTGCTTTGCTTGGTACTCTGGCTATTTTTGGAGTGCTATGGGTTGTGGCAGTTTATAAACCTCGTAGCGTCTATTTTGCGGTTTTTGCTCTTTTGCTTTGCTTTGCTCTGGGGTTTTTTGCTTACCATCAACACCGAGCTCTGGATAAGCAAGCGGTGCTATTGGCAGAGCAGGCAATAGGTTACAGTGGACCTTCGCAGGAGAATAAGCAGGTGTTTACCATACATCAGGGCAATAAGTTTGTGGTGCTACAGCAAGAGGCGAACTGGAGCAAAATTAAGCTTGTTGAGGGTTTTGTGGGTTGGATAAAATCGAAAAGTTTAGAAAAAATATAAATTGTTCTAAGGAGATTAAAATGGCTAAAATTAGAGGAATCAGAGGGGTAAGACCTGCTCTGGACAAAGTTGACAAGGTGGCTTCACGCCCATACGATGTGTTAAATTCTGCTGAGGCGAGAGTGGAGGCTGAAGGCAACCCTTATAGCTTTTTGCATGTGGTAAAGCCAGAGATAGACCTACCAGAAGGTGTAGACCTATACTCTGATCCTGTGTATCAAAAAGGTAAAGAGAACCTTTATCGCTTCTTGGCAGAGGGCACTCTTATTCGTGATGATAAGCCTACTATGTATGTGTATAAGTTGGTTTGGGGCAATGTCAGCCAAGTTGGTTTGGTGGCAGGAGCTTCAGTGGAAGATTATGAAAACGACATAATCAAAAAGCACGAGAAGACTCGCTCTGACAAAGAGGCAGATAGAGTAAAGCATGTAGAGACCCAAAACGCTAACGCTGGTCCTATCTTCCTTACTTATCGCGACCAAGCCGATGTTGATGCTATGGTGGCTAAGGTGATGGAAGACAAGCCGTTGTACGATTTTGATTGTGGTGATGGTGTGCAACACACCCTTTGGAAGATTAGCGATGCTAAGAGTGTTGCTGCTTTGGAAAGCAGCTTTGCTAAAACTAAGTATTTGTATGTTGCCGATGGACACCATCGCTCTGCTAGTGCTGCGATAGTAGGAGCTCGCAAAAGAAAAGCCAATCCTAACCATACTGGTGAAGAGGGGTATAACTTCTTCTTGTCTGTGCTTTTTCCTGCTAGTCATCTGTATATTATGGATTACAATAGGATAGTGCAAGACCTCAACGGTTTGTCTGTAGACGAGTTTTTGGCTGAGACCAAGAAAAAATTCGAGGTGGAAAAACTCAGCAGTGAACAAAAACCAAGTAAACTGCATGAGTACTCTATGTATCTGGACGGTAGCTGGTACAAGCTTACTGCCAAACCAGAAATCATCGACACTAGCAGTGTTATTGGAGTTTTGGATACAGCTATCTTGCAAGACAACCTGCTGGCTCCAGTGTTGGACATCCAAGACCCCAAGACCAGCGACAGGATAGACTTTGTCGGTGGCATCAGAGGTCTCAAAGAGCTCTCTGGTAGAGTTGATAAAGGTGAAGCCGTGGCTTTCGCTCTTTATCCTACATCTATCAAGCAACTTATGGATATCGCCGACGCTGGCAAGATTATGCCTCCTAAATCCACTTGGTTTGAGCCTAAGCTCAGATCTGGATTAGTAGTCAATATCTTAGACTAAATAAGCTCTATTTACTAAACACCGCTCTGCTGATGATGATTCGGTAGGGCGGATTTTTTTTAAAAAAGGGAATTAAATAATGGAAACAATCCTCGACTATATTAGCGTTCTGGGGGCTTTTGTACTAGCGATTTCGGGATCTCTTACAGCTATGCAAAGGAATTTCGATGTATTTGGCGTGTTTATTATCGCTTTTATCACTGCCACAGGCGGAGGGACCTTGCGGGATATTATGCTAGACGGTAAAACCGTTTTTTGGATGGCAGAAGCTGGTTATCTTTATGCGATTTTGGCAGGCAGTGTAATTGCTGTAATTTTCCGCCAACATTTAGTCTTATTGCGGAAAACCTTCTTCTTTTTCGATACAATAGGATTGGCACTCTACACGGTGGCAGGTGTGCAAATCGGCATAAATTTTGAGCTGGGATTTCTGAATAGTGTCATTTTGGGTACTATCACAGGAGCTTTTGGAGGGGTTTTGCGGGATATTTTGGTGGGAGATATACCCATTATCTTTCATCAAGAGGTGTACGCCACGATCTCTTTGCTAGGAGGTGGACTATATTTTCTTTTAATCTACTATTTTGGGCAATGGGGCGGTCTTAGCAAATCTTTGCCACTTCTGTTGATGATATTGGCAAGATTTTTGGTGGTTCATTACAAGGTGCATTTCCCTTGCATATCCATTAGTAAGGGAAAGTAATTTTTTGGGCAAAAAGACATTGGGCAATTTCGCTTACAAATAGCAAATCAAAAAAGGTAGAGAGATGTTTACCAAGTTGATGGTAGGCTAGTTAATTTTTTAGTAATATAAAAAAGCACCTAAAATTTAAAACTTTAGGTGCTTTTATTTTTTGTAGATTAATCTCTGTTTTCCCTAAAGTAAGGAATGCCAATAGCTTTAGGGGTTTGAGCTACTCTACCACGCAGATTAACATAGAGTAAGAAAGTTATCGTGGCAAGGTAGGGAATAGTGTTTAACAAAAATGTCGGAACATGAAATCCCATAGCTTGTAGTCTGGGTTGCATAGCTTCCAAGATGCCAAAAAGGAAAGCACCACCGAAAGCGTAGTAAGGGTTCCAGTTGGCGAAAATCACCAAAGCGATAACTATCCAACCTTTACCTGAAGTCATCTTCTCCACCCAAAACGGTGTATAGCATAGGGAAAGATAAGCTCCAGCCACTCCAGCCAAGAAGCCACCGAAAATTGTGCATAAGTAGCGAATTTTGATCACATGGATACCCATAATCTCACTGGCAAGAGGCTCTTCACCAGTAGCTTTCACAGCCAGTCCATACTTCGTTTTGTTCAAAAATAACCAAGCACACACCACCAAAACATAACTAAGGTAAACCAAAATATTGTGGCTAAAGAAAATAGGACCAAGCAAAGGAATTTTTGACAAAAGAGGAATAGGAAGAACTGGCAGGCTGTGAGACAAAGATTTACCGATGAGTTCCTCTCCTAACATCGCACTGAGTCCTGTGCCGAAAGTAGTGAGTGCGATACCTGTTACATATTGATTTGCTCTGAGGGTGATGGTTAAAAAGGCAAAAATCAAAGCCAGAACCAATCCGACCACGCCAGCTACCATAACTCCCAAGAATATGCTATTGTAATGGTAAGCTACACCAAAGCCAGTGCACGCTCCCATCAGCATCATCCCCTCTATACCAAGATTACAGATGCCCGACTTTTCGGTAACTATCTCGCCGATTGATGCGAACAAGACGACAGTACCGCTAGCTACACCAGTAATCAAAATGGATTGTAAAACTGAATACCAACTCATACTATTTTTTCTCCTTTTCTACCACTTTGATGTTGTAACTTTTAAAAAGTTCGCTACCCAAGATGGCGAATAAAATTATACCTTGGGCGATAGTACCCATGGATGCAGGCAATCCCATCAGCATTTCTAACATCTCTGAGCTGGTGATGACCGCACTCATAAATAGCGAATAAATCACAATTCCGATAGGATTGGCTCTAGCCAGCCAAGCCACGATGATACCCGTAAATCCGAAGCCCATAGACAATTGATGTTGCAATTTGTATTGAATACCAGCCACTTCGCTCATACCAGCCAGACCAGCCAAAATACCGCTGACAATAAAGGTAGAGAACATAATTCTTTTGACATTTATTCCAGAATAGTTAGCCGATTGCGTAGATGCTCCAGTCAGTCTTACCTTGTATCCCCAGCTAGAGTACTTGATGAGCAAATAGATGATGATAGTGGCAATAATAGCTAAGATGATGCCCAGGTGCACTCGCTCAAAGCCCAAAAGTGGCAATCTGGCTTGCACTGGGAACTCGGGTGTAAAAGGGTAGTTGTCTTCGTTTTTCCAAATGCCAAAGATAAGGTGGTCAACAAGATAGATGGCTACATAGTTAAGAAGTAGCGTCGTGATAATCTCATCCACCTTGAAACGAATCTTTAGTACTGCGGGGATGAAAGCCCAAAAAGCTCCACCTATACTCCCTGCTATCACCATCACACTCAGTTGGATGAAAGTAGGCATCGTCGGCAAATGCATCACCACAGCTGTGGCGAACATAGCCCCAATGTACAGCTGCCCTTCAGCTCCGATGTTCCACACTTTGCTAGTAAGGGCAATACCTACCGCCAGACCACAAAAAAGCAGCGGTGTGGCCTTCACCAGAACCTCACTCAGCCCATATGCTGTAAAGAGAGTAGTGTCCAAAGACACCCACAAAGCCTCAAAGGGATTAACCCCCTGAATAGCAACGATGATGCCACAGAGGATGAAAGCGATGCAGATAGCAATAATCGAGATACCTACATCCATCTTTGTGCTTACTCTTTCTTTTTGGATCAATTTTAGTTTTATCATTAGCAAGACTCCTTTTCCTTATCCAAATCTTTTTGATAAGTTCCACTCATCATTAGTCCTATTTCGCTGATGTCATAATCACCATTTTTGAACTGACCCATAAACTTGCCCTCGTACATCACCGCTAGGTTATCTGCCAAACCAAAAAGTTCGTCAAAATCACTAGAGATGAGTAAGACAGACTTGCCTTTATTTCGCAAATCCAAAAGAGATTTACGCACAAAGTCCGTAGCACCCACATCCAGACCTCTGGTAGGGTACGAGCAAATGAAAAGGTCGCTTCCAGCTTCTATTTCTCGACCGATGATAATCTTTTGCAAGTTACCACCAGAAAGAAGAATCGCTGGAAAGTTCAAGCCTGGGTGTAAAACATCGTACTTCTCCAAAATATTTACATCTGTGTAGTTTTTCAATTTACCTATTTTCAAAAATTTTCTTTTTTGATAATCGTTTTTACGATAAATTTTGGACACGGAATTTTCCCAAATAGGACGATTCCCTGCCACGCCCACATTCACTCTATCGCTGGGGATGTAACTGATACCAGCATCAATCCTGTCTTTTACAGAGCATCGGGAGATATCTTTGTCATTAAAGGTGATTTTCCCGCACTTGCAAGGTTTTATCCCCATTATCGACTCCATAAGTTCATGCTGCCCATTACCTGTAACACCAGCAATACCCAGTATCTCACCCTTTTTGATACTGAAGCTTACATTATCCACAGTGGGTACATCGGTACCTACCGTCAGATTTTCTACTACAATAGTGTTTTCTTTAGAGTCGATTTTTTTACGATCAAAGATTATCGCCTCTTTTTCCCCGACCATCATCACAGAAAGTTTCATCGGTTCTACCTTATCTGTGGCGATAGTGCCGATTTTGTCGCCCTTACGCATCACGGTGATGGTGTCAGCCACTTTGAAAACCTCAGGCATCTTGTGTGTGATGAAGATAACGCCCTTACCAGTAGCGGCGATTTTCTTAAAAGTTTCCAAGAGATTGTCCGCCTCTTGTTTAGTAAGAACTGTAGTAGGCTCATCCACTATCAGTACCTCTACATCACGCACCAGCATCTTGAGAATCTCTGCTTTTTGCCGCACACCGATAGGTACTTGGTCGCATCTGGTATCCCAATCCAGCTTGAAGTCAAATTTTTTGGCATACTCCAAAATGAAATCTTTCCTCTCCTTCATATTTAGCCAAACTTTGTTGGAAGGTAACCCCAAAATAATGTTCTCTAGGATTGTAAGATTTCCCACCAAAGACAGCCGTTGGTGCACCATTCCTATGCCTTTTTGTAGTGCCTCACCGGGGAAATTGAGTTCTAAAGGTTTTCCGTTGAACTCAATACTACCAGAGTCTTGTTGGTACACACCAGTCAAAATATTCATCAAAGTAGTTTTGCCGGCACCGTTTTCTCCCAGCAAGGCGTGAATTTCACCTTTTTTGAGAACAAAATCAATATCGTTATTGGCTTTAACACCGAAAAAACTTTTATTAATTTTGTTCATTTTTACTAGAATATCGCTCAAATTGCCTCCTTATTTTTTTATCCAAATTGTATTGAATAAATTTTTGCCATAGAAACTTTCGCCAATATTAGTGGCAAGTGAAATTTTCTTTTTTTATATTAAGTTTTTTATTTTGTGCTAAATAAAGAAATTTAGCACAAGAAAAGAAATTTCTATAAAAAAAATAATTATGAAGCTAATATGTTAAAATTAAACACTATAAAAAACTTTTTTGTCTTAAAAATACCAAATTAAGTAAAAAAGATTTGACACTAAAAAAGATTGTTTTAATAGTTGGCAATCATAAAAATCACATTTAAAAATAAAGGAGTGAGAGATGAGAAGAGCAAAATTAGTTTTTGCAACAGTGGCAATGTTGTGCCTTGGAGTAAGTCTTATGGCAAAAGACTTGAGAGTTGGAGCTGTCTATATTGGACCTGCCCGTGATGGTGGATGGACACAAGCACATGATGACGGTATTGAATCTTTGCGTGATTTTTCTTATGTAAAAAAAATCATGAAAAAAGAGGAAGTTCCTGAAAGTTCTGAGGCAGAAAAAGTGTTAAACCAAATGGTAAAATTGGGTAAATGTAACCTTATCTTTACTACCTCTTTTGGTTATATGGACCAAACTTTGAAAGTTGCTAAAGACAATCCAGATGTCGTGTTTATGCACTGTTCAGGCTACAAAACTGCTGATAATATGGGAACATATTATGGCAAAATCTATCAAGCTAAGTTCTTGGGTGGTATGGTTGCTGGTTTGATGACAGAGTCTAACAAAATAGGTTATGTAGCACCTATTGCTATTCCTGAGATTTATCGTCTTGTGGACGCCTTTTCTTTGGGTGTAAAGTATGTGAACAAAAAAGCTAAAGTGCAAGTTGTTTGGGTTGGTTCTTGGTTTGATCCTGCCAAAGAGATGGACGCTGCTAAATCTATGATAGAGCAAGGTTGTGATGTGATTACTCAAGGTGGCGACTCTCCTGCTCCTCAACAAGCTGCTGAGAAAGCTGGTGTTTGGGCTATCGGACATGATAACGATATGAGTGCTTACGCTCCTACAAAAAGCCTTACTTCAGTTGTTTGGCATTGGGGTGTTATCTATAAAATGGTAGCTGAGGCTGTAAACAATGGAACTTGGAAAGCTCAAGGTCCTACAGAATTTTGGCCTGGAATCGGTACTGGCGTAGCTGGACTTACACCTTTTACCAAAAATGTACCTAAGGAAGTTCAAAAGAAAGTTTTGGATATGAAAGAAAAAATCGTTGCAGGTAAATTCAAAGTGTTTGAAGGTCCTATCTACGATAAAGACGGGGAATTGAGAGTAAAGAAGGGTCAAAAAATGACTCCTAAAGAACTTTTGAGTATGAACTGGCTTGTGGACAATGTAGTTGGTAATAGCAAATAATTACTAATTTGGTATTCAAGCGGAGGCTTTTTTAAGTCTCCGTTTTTTTAATTTAGGATATTTTTTATAAATAGTTTTTATGTTTGATTTTAAGATTACGCCACTTGACCTTTGCGAAGATAAGGTATATGTTTTTAAAGACAGCTTTAGTGTCAAAAGATGTTTGCAGACTCTTCAAGAAGCCCCAAAAATTCCGTCTGGCATCTATCTTACTCAGAGCCAATTTTTTGCTAGCTTACAACAAAAAGTTGAAGGCATCACAATTGCCTCAGAGTACCGCTACCTTTGCTTTTGGCAGGCGTGTGTGTCTGGGTTGGACTATCCTCTAGCCAAGACGAAAGCAAAATCTTTTTTTGCTTTTTGGCAAGAGATGAACAGTTTAGGGTTGAGTTATGCTGAGCTGGAAACTTTTTTGGTTCTTAACCAAAAAGGGATTTATGAGAAAATGCAAAAAAAAAGAGAGGAGTATCTAAAAAAAATAAGCAGTTTGGGCTTTGCTGATAGCCAAGTGCAGGGCTACACTTACGCTCTTAAATCAGATTATAGGACACCGATAGTTTTTTATGACTGTTTATCTTTTGCTCCCAAGCAAAAAAAGTGGTTAAAAAAAACACAGAGTAAAGTCGAGATGAAATTTTCTTTTTCGCGAGAAATTTACGATTGTGAAAACTTTTCTCTTTTAGGTTTTAACCTTTGTGATATACGGTGGCGAAAGTTTCCTCAGATTAAGATAAAACAATATGAACAAAAGATTTTTATGGATGCAGCATTACTAAACGATGGACATAGCGAGACTTATGGGAAAAGCTCGCAAGTTTCTTTTAAGATTTTTGGTAAAGACACTTTTTTGCAAGATTGTCAAGCTTTTCAGATTTTGTTGGCTATCAAAGAGCTTTTGCAATATTACCAAAAAAGCCAAAGGATACCTCTAGACAAACTTTTGCGGTTTGTTTCGCTTCGAGCGTTTGAAACAGGGAAAGATGAAGAGACATTGTTAGATAGCAAGCTGGTTTTGTCTTGGATAGACAAAAGTTACAAGTTTTTCCCTATAAACTCTAAGTACGAGCCTTTAAAAAACGCTTTTACAAATTTTTTGGAAAGGTTGAGCGAAAATTCAGCCGAAGCTATAAAGTACCTAAAAGGGCTGGATAGCAATCCTGTTTACTTGGCAAAGCTCGATCAACTAGAAGAGATAGCTACAACTTTGAGGTTAGAGTCCTTGCAATCTTTGCAGTTTTTTGTGAGCGATTTTGCCAATTCTGTGGTAGCTGTTGACCAAGAAAAATTATTTATCCAACCTCTGACTGCCATTGCTACAACCAAGAGCTTGGCGATTTATAACGCAACAGAACCTTTTTGGAGTATGGAAGAAGGTGGAAGTGATTTTTTTAGCCAAAAGCAAAAAAATCTTCTTGGTTTGGCTACGAAGGAGCAAAAAAGAAATGTTGCCAGACTTTCCTTTTATTCTTTGCTTTCGCTTTCTGAGCAAGTAAATGTTTACACCTATGAAAATTTTCAAGAGAATGTGCAAAGAGCCTCGTTGGTGGACGAATTATTGCAATTTTCTGGTGAAATAAAGTTAGAAAAATTTTCAGATTTGGATTTATATCAGTTGCTTTCTTTGTTTTTGGCTGGAGAGCAAAAACACAAAGTTGGGGAAAAAAAAGATTTTTATTTCCCATACAGTGGTCAACCGTTGAACGAGTTTTCGTATAGCCAAGCTGTTTGTTTTTTGGAAAATGCACAAAGCTACTATTTGCAAGGCGTTCTTGGCATTAGGGAATTTCAACCACCCACAAGAATTGTTGAGCCGAGCTTGGTAGGAGAGATAGCACATAAAATTTTTCAAGATTGGCTGCAATCGGGCGACCCTTCTGAATTAGACAAAATTGCGACAAAAGTTTTGCAAGATTATCGAGATAAACTGCCAGACAATTACCACAAAATGTATCTGGGAAAGTATGTAATAAAGAAAATCAAAGATAGTGCCAAAGAGTTCAAAAAGTTGTACGCAGCTGATGATAATGGACTTTGCGAGAAAAGTGTGCGAAAACATTTTGCTGAGTATGGTCTTACCCTAAAAGGCAGAATAGATTATTTATCGCCTAACGCTCTTTATGACTTTAAAACAGGTAGCAAGCACTATGCCAAGATGTCTCAACTCGAATTTTATATGTTACTAGAGAAAAGTTTGTCGGCTTATTTCTATTTTGTTTTTGAAAATGAATTGCAAGAGTATTGCCAACCCAAAGATGAGTTACCTTTTTTAAGGAAAATGAAAAACCAAATAGAGCAAGTTAAAAAAGAGGGATTTTGGGAACAGAGTCCAAGAGATGAATAGTTTTTGATTAGGTTTGGTTGAGGATTTTTTCTATCGTCGTCGTTTTTTTTTCTATATCTTCGTCTTTGCCGATGAGGATGGCAGAATGGTAGTTGATGTTGATTTTGCTAAAAGGCTTGGGAATATTCAGTCTGTCCCACGAGGGGATTTGCCAAGCGGAGCTGTACTGCACGCTACAACAAATGATGGGGATTTGTCTTTTTTGGGCAAGGAACAATATTCCCGGTTTGCATTTGCGAGGAGGACCTTTGGGACCATCTACGGTAATTGCCATCGATTTGTCAGTTTTGAGTAAACTACGCAGAGCCAGCACGCTGTTTCTCCCAGAGGAGCCACGAACGGTGTGAAAACCCAGAACCTCTAGAGGACCAGCTATTAGTTGTCCATCTTTGGAGGCAGAAACTAGAGCTATTTTTCCTTCGTTTTTGTGGGCATATGTCAAAGGCAACAAATCGCAGTGCCAAGAGATAAAAATCTTAATTCCGCTTTCGGTGGGCTGATTGAGCTTTTTTATCTTGCATGTAAAAAAAAGGAGCTTTATTAGCCAAGCTCCCAAATGTTTTTCTAAAAAAATTAATAACTTGTTTTTCATAATCAATACCAATCAAGGGATACAAAACTCAGAGCTGTGTCAATCTTTATTTAGAGGATGTTTTTTTTAGAAAGAAAGGTTGAATTGTTAATAAGCTTGGAATTGAGCAAAGAAAATTTTTACAAAGAGAAAATCATTGACACTATTTTTTGCAAAAATCCTTTTCGTGAAAACATTATGAAAGAGGAACTGAGGTAGTAATTATAGATGAAAAAATTGAATTTAAGAAAATTTTTGGTTTTTAGTGTGTTTGCTTGGGGGCTAAGTAGCTCTCTTATGGCGATGCCGAAAGATTCTATCCTTCTAGTATACACGAAAGAGGAGTTTTTAGAATGGTTTAATAATAATCGAGCGTTGAGAGATGAAGATGTAATTTGGAGTATAATTTTGGGCGACAACATAGATTTGGAGGGGGCGTCTCTTTTGCCTTTTGAAAATTTCAAAGGCTCTTTCGAGGGAGGGTGTTTTACGCTATCCAATTTCCAAATAACCGCTGATGGTGGTGGAGCGGGAATGTTTGAAGATTTAGATGGTAGCATTAGAAATCTCACTTTGCAAAATGTTCGCATTAACTCTCAGGGTAACAATGTGGGAGCTTTGACTGGCACTGTTCTTTTTGAAAGCATAATCAGTAACTGTATGGTGATAGACTCCAAAGTCCAGGGTAAAGATCTTGTGGGCATATTAGCAGGAGTAAACCTCGGGAAAATTGAAAATTGCATAGTAGTAAATGATACGCTGGTTTCTATAAGTCAAGATCCTTTGGTATATTTAGGAGGAATAGTTGGGAAAAACTGTTTAAACCGTATGGTGAGAAATTGTGTGGTAATGATAGATTTATTCTGCTTGCAAACACTGCCAGCCAAAGACGGCAATGTGGGAAGAGTGGCAGGTGGTGAGGGACTCTTGCGGAGAAATTATGGATGGGGAGAAGTTGGCTTTGCACTTTGGAGCGAAAAAAGCAACTCTTATTATTATAGATACTACCCCAACTGGACAGCCAAAGAAAGCTATGTAGGTACGGGAGGGTGCAAGGTAACAGGTAAGCATGGAGAAAACATTTTTGTGGGCGACTATGACCCTCGGGTTTATCCAATTTCTAGCGATTTCAAATTTTGGGCTTTTACCAGTGAGTTTAATTTTAATTTTTGGCAATTCCCCGAAAAAAGTAAATATCCAAGACTAAAAAATAGCAAGATTGATACCGAAGCACTTATCGCTCGCAGAGGTTTCGAGAGCGACCAAGTAATCTACTCTGAAGCCGATCCAGTAGATAAAATCGGCACAGCTTTGATGTTTGCCAAAGTTGCCAGAGAAAAGAACATGTATGGGAAAGACACTTTGCTATTGGGGACAGACATCCTAATGATATCAAGCGACCTCCACGAAAATACACTGTGGGGGATAGACCTAAATGGCGAAAAAAAAGGCAATATTGACAACTGTTTTGTCGAGTTTAACTACTGCCCATTCGATGGAAAAGGGCACGAAATATCTGGAGCGAGAGTAAACAAATCTTCTGGAACTATAGGGATAATAGGCAAAGCAAAAAACAGCATTGTCAGAACCGCTGTTAGCGAATTTAATGGAGGCTATTTCTCAGATAGTTTGATAGTAACTTTTTCGGCTGGGACTTTGGCTGGAGAGGTGCAAAGCAAACAAGCACAGGTAGAAAACTGTTTGATTGATGGCACATTTATTTCCTTGAGTTCAGCTAATACGCTGGATATTGGTGGTTTGATAGGATGTTCTATCAGCTCAGACAGGGTGGCGAACAATATCGTGAGAGGTTTATTTTTGAAAGGAATATCTATATCTTCCAATTTTGCAAATGTAGGAGGCATCCTTGGCTCTATGAATGTAGATTGTGTGCCAGTTGTCCAGTCCAATTTTGTCGACGCTCTTACAAAAAACGATGCAATATCTGCCTACTCTTTTGACTATCCAAGAGGCGGTAAAGCTGGTAGAATTGTAGGAAATATCGAAACAATTTCAAAAGAGCGTTTTGCAGAATGTTATTACAGATGGGACTCAATGGCAACCTTCACGACTCAGGACTCTTTGGGTTATCACGGGAGTGAAAGCACCTCAAGCCCAGAGCTTTGGCAAGAGATGGGCTACTCTGCAACCTATTGGGAAGGTTTGGATACAGATCAACCTTATCTGAAAAAGGAAGAGCTTATTTGGGAATTTTAACTATTTATGGAAACTCCACACTAAAAGTATCCACCCCAAGTTAGTGATTTGTAATTGGCTGGTTTATGATAAAATGGAAAAGTTAATTAGAAAAATGGAGAAATAGTCTGTAAAAAAAATGGTCAAATCAGCCGTGAGAGCTGTAATTTGACCATTATGAATAAATATATAGACAATTTGAAAATTATGAGTAGAAAAGACAAGAAATTTTATCGGAAAAATTTGGTGAAATTTGCAAATGAAACATCTATTTCCGCTGCAGCTAGAGAATTTGAGACCACTAGAAAAACTGTGCGAAAGTGGGTCAAAGCCTATAAAGAAAAGGGCGAGGATGGTCTGGTTAATAAATCTCGAAAAAAGCAAAATTTCCCAAATCGCTTAAAATCTGAGATAATAGAGGAAATAGTAGTTTGTCGCAAAAAGGCAAAAAATCGCTGGGGAGCTAGGCGAATTATTGACCATTTGCAGTTAAATTGTTCAGCTTCGACTGTTCATAAAAAGCTCTGTGATGCTGGTTTGGTAAAGAAAAAGAAACGGAAATATCAGCAACGCAAAGATTTAAGTGAAATGCGAGCTAGGGCAAAACCTTTTGAAAAAATCCAAGTGGATATTAAGTATTTGACCGATATGCCAGAATTGTTTGAGGGGATTAAGTACAAAAATTATCCTCGCTATCAAATCACTGCTAGAGACTACAAAACTGGTATGCAATTCATCGGTTATTGCTATGAGAAAACAGCCGTAAATGCAGGGATTTATATCGATTTTTTGTCTAAAAGATTAAAGAGTTGTGGTGTTGATCTTTCCAAAGTTACTTTTCAAACCGACAATGGCTCAGAGTTTGTGAGTCCCAAGAAAAAGGGTTTGAGCTTTTTTCAAAAAAGTGTGCAAATAAATGGTGCTAATCATTCGCTTATCCCCAAAGGTTCGCCCACTTTTAATTCTGATGTTGAAAGTGCTCATCGGCTGGTAGAGGACGAGTTTTATCCGATTGATGAATTTGATGATTGCAACGACTTTGTGCGTAAAGCACACAGTTATACGCTGTATTTTAATCATTTTAGAGGAAACAGAGGGCGAAAAGGTAAGACTCCGAAGCAAATTTTGCGGGAAAATTCTAGGAAACCTAATTTTAATGTTTTGAACATTAGCCCAATAATCACAGATTGTTATTTAAAAGATATAGAAAAAATAAATAAGGGTGGATACTTTTACTGTGTACCGCCCAACATTTGCTTTGGTTTTTACTGGGGTTATTACAAATGAAATTAAGGAGATATCTATATGGAAGGTAAAGTTTTAGTGGCACAGGGCGGTGGTCCGACTGCGGTAATAAATCAGTCTTTAGTCGGAGTGGTGCTAGAATCACGCAAATTTCCCCAAGTTACTAGGGTATATGGGGCACTCAATGGACTAGAAGGGATAGTCAACGAAAAGTTCTTAGATCTTACGCAGGAGACCACGCACAACTTGGAACAAGTAGCCCTTACGCCTTCTTCTGCACTTAAGTCTACCAGAGTCAAGCCAGATGCCGCTTACTGCAAAAAAATATTCGCAGTTCTCAAAAAGTACGACATTCGCTACTTTTTTTACATAGGTGGCAACGACTCCTCCGACACCGTACGCATAGTCAAAGAGGAAGCAAAAAAAGATAACTACGCTTTTAGGGCGATACATATCCCTAAAACTATCGACAACGACTTGGTATCCAACGACCACACGCCGGGGTATGGCTCTGCAGCTCGCTTCGTGGCACAGGCGTTTATGGGGGCGAACCTAGACAACAGGGCGTTGCCTGGGGTGTACATAGGGGTAGTGATGGGTCGACACGCTGGGTGGCTCACGGCAGCCTCGTGTCTTGCCCGAAAGTACCCAGACGACGGTCCGCACCTTATCTACTTACCCGAAAGAGCTTTTGACAAGCGGAAATTTGTCGGCGATATTATGGCAGTTTATAAGAAGTTCGGTCGCTGTGTGGTCGCGGTTTCCGAGGGGATTGTGGACAAAAATGGCAAAGAGATTATAACAAAGCTTCAAGAGAATCAGGAGTGTGATGCTCACGGCAATGTGCAACTCTCTGGCACGGGTGCTCTGGGAGACCTCTTGGCAGACTATGTCCGCAAAAACACCAACATCTCTAGGGTGAGAGCTGACACTTTTGGTTATTTGCAAAGGTCTTTCTCTGGATGCGTGTCGGATATAGACCAAAACGAGGCAAGAGAGATAGCCGAAAGAGCAGTGCAGTACGCCATCTGGCACAAAGTGGATGGCTCTATGAGCATCACTCGCACAGGGTTTTACTCGGTTGATTATAAGCTATTGAATATCAAAGAGGTAGCAGGAAAAACTCGGAAGATGCCAGACGAGTTCATTAACGAAAACGGCAATAATGTCAGCCAAGAATTTATATATTACCTAAGACCACTTGTTGGCTCTGGGTTCAGACTGCCCAATCGCTTGCGAGCTCCCAAAGTAGAAAAGTTGTAGTCTTGACTTTATTTATAATCTTATGAAAGTTTTTTTCGATGACAAGAAAAGAGCTTTTTTTGATATTAAGGAATGAAACTTAAAGAGGCAAAAATGAAAAAAAAGTGTTTAGTAGTAACTGGTGGTGGAGATTGTCCAGGGCTCAACGCAGTGATACGAGCCATAGTTAGAAGAGCAAGCAAAGAGGAAGATTGGGAAGTTTGGGGCAGTGTGGATGCGTACAACGGGGTGTTGCAGCAACCATGGCGACTGATAAAACTGGATAAAAGCGTTGTCTCGGGCATCCATGTGCAAGGTGGCACTATTTTAGGCACGACCAACAAAGGTGGTCCTTTTGCCTTTCCTGTGAAAAATAGTGAGGGGAAGGTACTCTTGGAAGACAGATCAGAGTTGATGATAAGGGAGCTAAAAGAGGCGGGCTTCACTGCTGTGATTAGCATTGGTGGCGATGGATCTCAGGCTATTAGCCAAAAGTTGTTTGAGAAAGGGCTGAATGTCGTGGGTGTACCCAAAACTATTGACAACGACCTGTCTTGCACCGACTACACCTTCGGTTTCTCCACTGCTGTGGATGTTGCCACGGATGCCATCGACAAGTTGGTAACCACGGCTGCTTCCCATCATCGAGTGCTTATTTTGGAGGTGATGGGCAGAGATGCTGGTTGGATAGCTTTGCATAGCTCTCTGGCTGCTGGAGCCGAGATCTGCCTTATCCCCGAGATACCTTACGATATGCAGGTTCTGCGAGCTAAGATTAAGCAAAGGCTTAGTGAGAAAGGGTTTTTAATCTTGGTGGTAGCTGAGGGAGCTAAGTCTAAAGCTGGCAAAGCAGTTAGCAGTAAGAGTCAAGAGTTAGGGCATATGTCGCGGGTGTTAGGCGGCATTGGCTTGCAAATGGAAAAAGAGTTGCGAGCCGACCCAGAGATATTGGCAGATATCCGGACTTCCGTATTGGGGCATCTGCAACGCGGTGGTAGACCAAACCCGTTTGACCGCAATCTTGCTACGCAGTTTGGCGTAAAGGCGTTCCAAATGGTGCTAGACGAGGAGTACGGCAAAATGGTGGTCGTCAATCACAAGAGGATGGAGTCCGTTTGCTTGAGCAAAGCTATATCCACTTACAATCTGGTGGATGAGAAGTCCGATATGGTCAGAGCTGCCAGAGGAGTCGGGATCTGCTTTGGCGATTGAAAAAGTCGTTACACTGTTTCAGATAGTTTATTAGTTGTTTCTAGTTAGATAAAATATTTACTATTTATCTTTACAATATTTCAGGAAATATTGAATTATCCCCGAGGTGAAATTTTATGGATTATAAGCTATTGGTCAAAGCTTTTAGTGCATTGGCACAAGAGAGCAGAGTGAAAATTCTCAAAAAATTAGTGAAGTTTGGACAAGAAGGATTGTGTCCTTGTAATCTGGTGCAACAACTGGATTTGACGAACTCCAATCTGTCATTCCACTTAAAAGAGCTCGAAAACGCAGGGCTGATAAGGAAAGAAAAGCAAGGGAAATTTATCCATTACTATGCTAATTGCGACTTCATCAAGTCGCTGGGAGATTTCTTGATAGACGATTGTAGCAAATTTAATTGCACTTGTGCAGGGAGGTAAAAGTGATGAGTAAACGCTATTTATTCTTGATAATGTTACTGTTTTTAGTGGTAGGTTGTAAGGGAAAGGAAGTTGAAAAGTTGCCGAGTACAGAAGTAAAAACAAAGTCGATAATTTACTATTTTCATAGTAATGTAAGATGTGCTTCGTGCTTCAAAATTGAAAAATATACGAAAGAAGTTTTTGAAAAAAACTTCAAAGAGAAGTTAGAGCTGAAATCTGTGGATGTTTATAAGTCGGAAAACAAGCACTTCATTGCCGACTATGGGCTTTATGCAAAATCCGTAATTGTTACCAAGGTGGTAGATGGCAAAGAAGTAGGTTACAAAAATCTGGACAAAATATGGAACTATTTGTCAGACGAAAAACAGTTTAAGACTTACCTCAAAAGCGAAATCGACGTCTTTTTACTGGCTGAGGGAGAATAAAATGGAGATAGGAATACTCATCACCTCGCTTTGGCTGGGGATATTGACCTCGCTGAGCCCGTGTCCGCTCACGACTAACATCACGGCAATTTCTTACATTGGGCAAAAAGTTGGTAAGCCCTACTATGTCTTGCTTTCAGGGATTTTTTATACCTTGGGACGGACAGTACTTTACACGATTTTGGGGATAGTTTTGTCTTTCAGTTTCTCGTCCATTCCTTTTGTTTCGCAATTTTTGCAAAGTAATATGCCTTATGTCCTCGCTCCAGCGTTGATTTTAGTTGGCTTGATGATTTTGGATATTGTCAAAGTAAAGTTTCCTAAACTTGGGTTAAAAAATGACTCTCAAAAAAGCAGGGAGAAACAAGGATTGGTGGCATCTTTTTTGCTAGGAGTCTTCTTTGCTCTTGCTTTGTGCCCTGTATCCGCTGCGTTGTTTTTGGGGAATCTTATCCAAACAAAAGGCAATGTGCCCTCGCTTGTTCTCTATGGCGTTGGCACGGGTTTGCCAGTCTTGGCACTAGCTTTTATTTTGGCGTTTAGCATCAAAAATATCGTAAAAATTCACAGCAAAATTGTATTTTTTGAAAAATGGGCTCGCAAAATAACAGGCTGGGTTTTCGTGCTAGGCGGTATTTACTATCTGATTACAACGCTTGGTCTTAGCCTCAATGTTTTGTCGTGGTTCACTTTGCTAGCAGATTTTTTGGTTTACAATGTTTTCCAGCTTGAAGTTGGTACTCATTTGGCAGAAGCTTTGCACTTTTTTATCGAAGATATCAGCAAGATTTTTTTCTTGCTCACGGCGATGACCACAGCTGTCTCTTTCTTTCGTTCTCAGCTAAACCCTGAGAAGGTGCGAGAGTATCTGGAAGGGAAACCCAAGTGGCTTGCTTATATTATGGCTGTAGTTTTGGGGGCGATAACTCCCTTTTGTTCTTGCTCGTCCATTCCGCTTTTCATTGGGTTTGTCGAAGCTGGTATCCCTTTTGGTATCACCATGGCTTTTCTGATTACCTCTCCGATGATTAACGAGATAGCTATCTTGGTCTTCGCGTCCGCCGTTGGGTGGGAGCTTGCAGGTATTTATGTTATCACTGGGATGTCTATTGGCTTGGTTGGTGGCATATTGATGGAAAAGTTTGGTCTGGAGAAGTATGTGGAGAGCTATGTGTACGATATCCGTATGGGCAAGCAAAACCTTGCGACAAAAAAGGTGCTAACTTTAAAGGAACGAATGGATTATGCTTGGGGTTATGCTAAGGGCATTATCAAAAAAATCTGGCTCTATATCATCATCGGCATCGGTGTGGGAGCTTTTTTGCATGGTTATGTGCCTCAGGAGTTTTTCGCACGCTATACAAACGCAGACAACCTTTTTGCCGTGCCTCTAGCTGTCGTTATGGGCATCCCTCTGTATTCCAACGCTACAGGCGTGATACCTATCGCTCAGGCGTTGCTGGGCAAGAGCGTGCCAATTGGCACGGTGCTGGCGATGATGATGAGCGTGGTAGCCATCAGCTTGCCCGAGATGATAATCCTTCGCAAAGTGCTAAAAGTCCGGCTGTTAGCATACTTCACCCTGTTTCTGTTTGCCAGCTTTGTCGTGGTTGGATATTTATATAATTGGATTTTTTAAAACTAAAGGAAAGAAGATGAAAAAAATTGTAGTTCTTGGCTCAGAAAATTGTTCTACTTGCACTAATCTAAAAGATAAAATTGCAAAAATGGTTACTGAGCAAAACATTCAAGCGGAGGTTTCTAAGGTGACGGACATCGTGGAAGTGATGAAGCACGGAGTGATGAGTGTGCCAGCTGTGGTAATAGATGGCGAGGTTAAGTGTGTGGGCAGAATCCCCAACGACAAAGAGTTAAGCAGTTGGCTTGGGTGAAAAATGGCGGAGATGTAGGGATTCGAACCCTAGGTACGCAGTGAGCGTACACACGCTTTCCAAGCGTGCTCCTTCAACCACTCGGACACATCTCCTAAACTTTTCTTTCGACTCAAATCTCTGCTAAAACTTGAGCTACGGCTACCTCTTTTTCGTGGGAAACACTAAGGTGAAAATTTTTGATAGCTAGCTTTTTACAAACCTCTTTGGTTTTTTTATGCAACCTGATAGACACCTGACCACTTTCCGCTTTCACCACTTCGATCTCCTTGGGGCACACGCCTTGGCTAAAGCCAGTCTTGATAGCTTTGCTCAGAGCCTCTTTGGCAGCAAAACGAGCAGCAAAGTGCATAGCTGGGTGAGCTTTGCTCTGACAGTAGGAAATCTCTTCTGGAACGAAAACCTTTTGAAGAAAGGTTTTCCCATACTTGTGTATAGAGCGATCTATGCGTGCAATATTTACAATGTCGATACCAATTCCATAAATCATCTAGCCACTCCCAAAGAAAAAAATGGCACGCCCGTAGGGATTCGAACCCCAAACCTTCTGATCCGTAGTCAGATACTCTATCCAATTGAGCCACGGGCGCACATCGTATTTACCTAAACTTTGCTAAGGCGATTTTGAGTCAATATTTTTTTAGTAAAATGTGTAAACGGCAAGAAACTTTTTTTACAAAAAGTTTAGCCTTGAAATGAAACCCTGCACGAAAAAGCTTGACTGAATTGCAGGTGCTAAAATCTTGAGAATAAAGAGAAATGGAATTTGCTTCCTACCTTGCGATGCGGGTTTTACAAAAGGGTAAAACTTTAGAGACATCGTCTAAGGTTAATGTAGTAGAGTATTTAGTTGCTTTCCTTTAGTTTTTGAAAAAAGGGAAGGCTTTCGTGAATAAGCTATTTTTAGGCAGGCAGATTGTATTTTTACAGTTTGCCTTTTTTTGTGGCAAAAATTATTAGGAATTTAAGACATATAGTCGATCATTAGGGAGGTCAATTATTATTCGAATAAGAAAGGGTAAAGCTAAGCTGAAGCCCACTGTGTCCAAGGAGAGGATTAACAGAGAGATTAGAGTCGAGCAAATACGACTCATAGATGAGGTTGGCGAGCAAGTAGGAGTTGTCTCTTTGTCTGAGGGGCTTAGCAGAGCCAAGACTGCGGAGCTGGATTTGGTGGAAGTGTCGCCCAAGGCTAGCCCTCCAGTTTGCAAAATTTTGGATTTTGGAAAGTATCATTACCAAAAAGAAAGGTCTTTGCGAGAGTCTAGGAAAAAACAGCATATCGTCTTGACTAAAGAGATAAAGTTTGGACCACTCACAGATGAGCACGACTATCAGTTCAAAATCAAAAATGCTATAAAATTTCTCCAAGCCAAAGATAAAGTAAGATTTACAGTGAGGTTTAAGGGTCGCCAATTGGCGAATAAGCAGTTAGGCTTCGATTTGTTAGAAAAAATTAAACAAGATATGGTAGATTATGCAAAATTAGACCAAGCACCTTCAAATGAGGGGAGAGTGGTTTATATGGTTATGTCGCCATTAACACAAAAGAATAGTTAAAACAGGAGTTTGTTATGCCAAAGATTAAAACTCGTAAGGGAGCGGTAAAGAGATTTAAATTAACCGCCAACGGAAAAGTTAAAAGAAATCAAGCAAATGCTGGTCATATTATGACTAAAAAAAGCCCCAAAAGAGAAAGAAATTTAAGAGGTGCTACTCTGGTAAATAAAGCAGATGTGCCTAGAATAAAGAGAATGTTGGGCTAAGGAGGATAAAATGTCAAGAAGTACAAATAATGTAGCAGCAAAAAAAAGAAGAAAAAAGGTTTTAGACTCCGCCAAAGGATATTTCGGAGGAAAAAGTAAACTTTATCGTACTGCCAAACTGGCTGTGGAAAAAAGCGGATTGTACGCTTATCGCGATAGGAAGGCACGCAAGAGAGAGTTTAGGAAATTGTGGATTGTGCGGATAAACGCCGCTGTTAGAGCTAACGGTCTTAGTTACAGCAAATTTATAGATGGACTTTCCAAAAGTAATATCCAACTAAACAGAAAGAGTCTGGCTTATCTGGCTATGCACGATAAAGAAGCTTTTGATAATATATGTGAACAAGTGAAGTTCAACCTAGCTAACTAAACTAAAAGTAAATAGGAAGGTTGAATTATGCAGGCGAAGTTGGAGCAAATATACTCTGAACTGAAAAAGAGGTTGGATAGTGCTAAAACAAATCACGAGATAAATAGCATAAAATCTGCTTTCGTGGGGAAAAAGAGCGAAATATCTTCTTTGCTCATCAAGATGAAAGAGCTTCCCCAAGAAAAAAGACCAGAGTTTGGCAGGCTTGTCAATGTGTTTAAGGGCAAAATATTATCCAAAATAACCAGTGCTTTGGAGCTTTTGGAATCGAAACAAGTAGATAAAAGCGATGATTTGACTATGCCTGCCAGAAGAAAGCCTCTGGGGAGGTTGCACCCGCTGACTATCGTTTCTCGCCAAATTGAGGATGTTTTTATCTCTATGGGCTTCGAGCTATCTTCTTGCGGTGAGGTGGAGGACGATTATCACAACTTTGATGCTCTCAACACTCCAGCCGACCACTCTTCTCGAAATATCACGGATACCTTTTACACCAAGGGTGGTAAGCTCTTGCGATCGCAAACTTCGACCGAGCAGATACGGGTGATGGAAAATTTTAAGCCTCCTATTAAGATTATCTCTTTGGGCAGGTGCTATCGAAAAGACAGCCCTGATGCTTCGCATTCGCCCGTGTTCCATCAAGTGGAGGCACTGGTGGTTACTCAGCACACCTCGTTCACAGACCTTCGCGATACTTTGCAAATGTTTGCTACCAAGATGTTTGGTGCTGTCGTTCGCTCTCGCTTTCGCCCTCATTTTTTCCCCTTTACCGAGCCTAGCGGGGAGATAGACATCTCTTGCGTGTCTTGTGGAGGAAAGGGTTGTCCTATCTGTAAAAACAGTGGATGGCTGGAGATGGGTGGCTGTGGGATGGTAGATCCCAATGTCCTAGACAATGTCGGTATCGACTCCGAAAAGTACACGGGGTTTGCTTTTGGTCTGGGTATAGACCGCATCACGATGCTTAAGTATAAAATCCCCGACATCAGGATGCTTTTTGAGAACGATCTAGAGTTCCTAAAGCAGTTTAGTTGAAGTAAACAGGGTTTTTAGCTTACGGGAATATCCGGAATTTGAGGAATAAATTTTATTGTAAATATTATCATAGTTGAGGAGAATAGATGAAAATATCTTTGAAATGGTTGAAACAGTTTGTGGAGTTTGACTTGTCGGTAGAGGAGTTTACCGATAAGATAACTTTTGCTGGCATAGAGGTAGAAGAGGTCATCGACTCCCTTGCGACTATTAAAGATATTGTGGTGGCTAAGGTTATAAAAGCTGAGCAGCATCCTAATGCTGATCGTCTGAGAGTGTGCACCGTGTTCGATGGCGTGGCTGAGTACCAAGTGGTGTGCGGTGCTCCCAATTGCAGGCAAGGGATGCTGAGTGCTTTTGCTCCCGTGGGTTCAGTAATTGGTGAGTTCAAGATTAAGAAAGCAAAACTGCGAGGAGTGGAATCTTGCGGGATGCTTTGCAGTGGCAAAGAGCTTTGCTTGAATAGCGACCACAGCGGGATTATGGAGTTAGAACAAGACGCTCCGCTGGGCAAGCCACTCTCCGAGCTTGGATATGGTGATGTGGTGGTGGATGTAGAGATAACACCCAATCGTCCCGACTTGCTGGGAATGGTGGGCATTGCCAGAGATGTTGCCGCTATCTTGGGTAAACCTTACACTCAGCCCCAAAGTGGCGGAGTGAGCCTGACACCAGGTGCTTTGCCTTGTGACATCAAGTTGATAAACAAAGAGCCCGATGCGTGTCCTCGCTTCACCTTGACTCAAATAGATGACCTGTCTGTCAGTAGTGATATGCCTAGCTGGATGGCTACTGCACTGGATGCTAATGGGATGAATAAGGTCAACGACCTAGTGGGTGTTACCAACTATTTACTCTTGGAGCAAGGTCAGCCGATGCACGCCTACGACTTGGACAAGATAGAAGGTGGAGTTGTAGAGGTGCGGTTCGCTCGCCAGGGCGAGAGTCTTGAGGCACTAAATGGTAAGACTTATCAGTTACGAAGTTCCGATCTGGTGGTGGCAGATGCGGTAAAAATATTGGGTATTGCGGGTGTCATCGGCGGTAAGTCTTCTGCAGTGGACTTGAACACCAAAAACATCTTGTTGGAGGTTGCTAACTTTTCCTACCCTTGCGTTCACAAGACTTCTCACTTCCACAAGATATTTACAGACGCCTCTTATCGCTACGAGAGGGGTTTGTCTCCCAAAGCTATAGATTTTGTACTGCCTAGAACAGCTAAGATGATGGCAGAGGTGGGCAAAGGCAACTTGCAAAAAGAGTATGCCGACACCAAACCACAACCAGCGGAAGACAAAGTGGTGGGAGTTCGCCTTTCTAGAGTAAAGAGGTTGCTAAATGTGGATATCGCTCAAAAGAGCATTATCTCTTACCTTACGGCTTTGGATTTGGAGTTGGTGGGGCAAGAGCAAGATTTGCTGAGCTTTAGAGTTCCTTACTTCAGGCAAGATATTTATCGGGAGATAGATTTAATAGAGGAGATTATTAGGTTACATGGCTACAATAATGTGCCTTCTTCTGGTCAAAAACAAGTCATAGGCGACAGTCTAAAAAGGCAACTCAAGAGAAAGACAGAAGACTTTTTGGTGTTGCAAGGGTTTTACCAAGCACTGAACACCAGCTTTGTCAGTGAAGAGCAAAAAACAGGGCTGGCCGAGGATAAGTTAGCTGTGGAGCTGACCAATCCGCTGGGAGCAGAAATGGCTCAACTGCGAAAAGAGCTGATACCTCAGTTGCTAAAAAATATGGAGTACAACCTCAACAAGGGTCAAGAAGCCGTGAAACTTTTTGAGCTTAACAAAGTTTACTTTGCCAGAGAGGATGGCTTTGCCGATGAGCCTCTGCAACTTGCTATGGTGGCGTGTGGCAAAGCCGACAATCTGCACTGGTCTGTGCCGGAGAGGGATTATGACATCTATGATCTAAAAGGCGTGCTGGAAGATTACCTTGCAATTTTAGGGATAGAAGATTATAGCTTTTCGTACGCTGCTGGGCAGGTTTTGTTTGACTCCACTTGCGATTTGGAGCTGAAAGTCAAAGGTCAACAAGTGGCACTCCTAGGCAGAGTGGACAGAGCAATAGCAAAAAGTTTTGGAATAAAAAAAGAGGTATTCGCCTTGATCTTTGATTTCGAGAAAGCTTTTTCTTTGCTTGCCCAAAAACTTTTTGAGTTTACAGCTTTGCAAAAATTTCCTAGTGTGAAAAGAGATTTGTCCATAATCGTGCCACAGGAACACAGTTATGATAGCATAAAAAGCAAGATAAAAAGTAGCTCAAAATTTCTGCAAACTGTCAGACTTTACGACAAATATACAGGCAAAGGAATAGAAGTTGGCAAGAGAAGTTTGACTTTTGCTCTCGATTTTTTTTCAAGTGAAAAAACCTTGACCGATGATATGGCAGGGAAAGAGTTTGAAAGGATAGTAAAAGCAATGCAAAGCGAGTTTGGTGCAAAACTCAGATGAGAAAATTGTTAAAAGTAGAAGAAAAAATAAACAGGCTAGTAGATAAATGCAGAAGATTGGAGGCTGAGCTTGATCAGGGTGTGCTGGATTTTAGCAAAGCTGAGTCTGATAAGCAAACAAGACAAGAGATAGCAATGTTGCAAGATGAACTCTCTGCCAAGGAAAACAAGCTGAAGCAGATTGCCACAAGGATGGAGAAATTGCAAAGCCTTGTTAAGAGTTTATGATAATTCCTGATGAGAAAGTTTCGGTTCATGTTAATGTTTTCGGTCTCCCGTATGAGTTCAAGGTGGACGCCGAAAGTAAAGAAAAGTTGATAGAGTGTGCTAAGAAACTCAACAGGTTGATAAGTCGAAAATCTCGAAAGATGGGGGAGTCGACCTCGCAGATAAAAATTTTGACATTGCTGTGTTTAGATTTTTTGTCGGATCAGATAGATAGTGAAGAGACTATTGTTAGAATAGATAATTTGTTGGATAAAAGCCTGTAATATTTGTGATAGACGGCTAGTTATATCATTTGAACTAGTTATAATTAGGGATGTAAGCTCCTGCTCTTAGCTCGAGCCGTGATTGTACTCGGATTTGCGGAGTAGCGTTGATGAATATCCCACCTTGAATTTAAGTTCAAGATAAGTCGTACTACACGGTATTATGGGCTTTTTAATATATTAAGGAGATGTAATGTTAGATACATTAAATTATACTTTTATGGGAGCGGCTCTTTTGGTCTTTGCTTTGTCTTTTTTCCTCAAAGTACGACTTTCGGGGAATTACAAAAAAGCTCAAAAAACCATCAAGGATGCACAAAAAAAAGCTGATAACTTGATAAATCAAAAAATAAGAGAAGCTGAAAGTTCACTTGCTAAAAAAGAGAAACACCGCTTGAAGAAAATCTCTAATCGAGAAGAAGAACTCAGAAGACAAGAGAATGCATACAACAAAAGAATTAGCAAGTTGGATGCACGCCTAGAGGCTCTGGACAAGAAAGAAGAGAAAATCAAAAATCTGGATAACGGATTGCAAGAAAAAACCAAGAGCATTGATGAGAAAGCGGAGAAAGTGGATGCGATAGTGGCTGAGCAAACTGAGAAACTCTCTCAGATAGCTGGTTATTCCAAAGAGGAGGCACTGGATGTGCTAATGAACAACCTTTTGGAGAAAGCCAGAGAGGGCGTAGCTCGCAAAATTAATGATATTGAGCAAGAGGTGAAGGAGAACGCCAAGGAGAAGTCGGCTAAGATTTTGGCAGACAGCGTGCAAAAACTGGCAGTCGATTATGCTTCGGATTCGGTGGTGAGTGTGATAACTTTGTCGTCGGACGAGATGAAGGGCAGAGTAATAGGTAGGGAAGGCAGAAACATTAGAACTTTTGAAAAAGAGACTGGTGTGGATGTGATCGTGGACGATACCCCTGGAGCTATTGTGCTTTCGTGCTTTTCGGCAGTGCGAAGAGAGGTCGCCTCGCACGCTATGAAAAAGTTGATAGAGGATGGCAGGATACATCCAGCTAGAATAGAAGAGGTTGTGAAAAAATCTAAGGCTGAAATAGATAGGAGAATTGAAAATTACGGGAAAAAGGCTTGCCTGAAGATGAATGTGGGAACTATCCCCAAAAACATTGTCCACCTCATTGGGCGGTTGCATTACAGGACTAGCTACGGACAAAATGTACTCAAGCATAGTATGGAGGTGGGCTGGATAGCAGGAATGATAGCTTCAGAGTTAGGGCTGAATCAGCGACTAGCCAGAAGGGCGGGGTTCTTGCACGATATCGGTAAAGCCATAGATTACGAGGTGGAAGGCACGCACGCTATCATTGGTGGCAACTTTGCCAAGAAGAACGGCGAGAAGCAGGAGATAGTGGACGCTATCAAGGCTCACCACGAAGAGGTGGAGTCGACCAATGTCTATTGCCCGATAGTGCAAGCTGCGGACTCTATCTCGGGGGCAAGACCAGGAGCCAGACGCGAAGTGCTGGAGTCGTATGTGGAGAGGCTAGATAAGCTAGAGGAGATAGCAGGCTCGATAGATGGCGTAAAGCAAACCTTTGCTGTGCAAGCAGGTAGAGAGCTCAGGGTCATTGTCAATCCTGAGAAGATTAAAGAGGACAATTGTGCGTTCTTGGTAGAAGATATTGTCGGCAAGATTGAATCGGAGATGCAATATCCCGGACAGATAAAAGTTACCGTGATTAGAGAAAACAGGATGTCGGGTATAGCCAAGTAATGAAAATATTGTTTATCGGCGACATCTATGGTGGACCAGGGCGATATCTGATGCAGGAGCATCTTGCGGGTATCAAGCAAGAGTATGCAGTGGACTTGTGCATTGCTAACTGCGAGAATCTGAACCACGGTCGCGGAGTTAGCCAGAAGAGCATTTTGCAGATGGAAAGAGCTGGCGTCGACCTTTTCACCTCGGGCAACCACCTCTGGGACAATAAGCAGAGCTTAGAATTTATCGCTACTTGCCCCAAGATACTCAAACCTGCCAATGTGCAAAAGCAAGCTTTGGGTGGCGAGTATTATCGCTACAAAGCCCCAGATGGGCAAGAGTGTGGTGTGGTGTGCCTGATAGGGCAAACTTTTATGCCACCTGCGGATTTCCCCTTGGCTGTCTTGGACAAGATGTTGCAAGAGGAATTAGCGGGTGTTGAGAATATTTTTGTCGACTTCCACGCGGAAGCCACGGGTGAGAAGAGAATGCTCAGCTTGTACTTTGATGGCAGGGTGTCGTGCATAGTGGGCACGCATACGCACATCCAGACGGCAGACGAGCAAATATTGCCCATGGGCTGTGGTTATATCACGGATGTGGGTATGAGCGGTGGTCATCTCTCGGGGATAGGTGTGCGTCGAGAAATAGTGATAGAGAAGAATGTTGTGGGTATGCCACAAAGGTATCACCCCTCGTGGGAAGGACTAGAGATTAATGCCGTGTTTGTAGAGCTAGTGCAAGGGAAAACTGTTAAAATTGAGAGAATTAAAAGGGGATATGAGCAAACTAAGAGTAGTCCCGCTTTTGCGAAAGCTAAAAGCTGAAATAAAAGCAGAGGTTGGGAATTTTCTCAGGAAGCCTACCTTGATGGTGGTAGTCGTGGGAGAAAATCCAGCTTCTTTTATTTATGTAAAAAATATTCAAAAAAAAGCTAAACAACTGGGGATGGTTTGCCAGATAGAGAGTTTTTCCTCGTCTACAACTCAATCTGCCTTGGAGGAGAGGCTACAAATGCTCTCTGACGATAGTAGTGTTGATGGGATAATGCTCCAAAGACCTTTGCCACAAGGGATAAGTTTGGAAGCTTTGCTCAAGATAATCCCCGCTGACAAAGATGTGGAAGGTGTGGTGGATGAAAATCTGGGCAAGATTATCTCGGGGAATGCAGCTCCTGTGCCTTGCACAGCAAGGGCAGTGTTCGACCTGATTAAAGAGCACAACCTCTTGCAGTTCGGCACTAATGTGGTGATAATGGGTATCTCCACATTGGTAGGCAAGCCTTTGCTAAATTGGATAGCTTATCACGGCGGAGTGCAGGTAACGATGGTGGACATTAACACGCCTAATCCAAAAGAGTATACAAGCAAGGCAGATGTGCTGGTGGTGGCTATCGGTTGCCCAGAGCAAGTAAAGGCTGATTACCTAAAGCCGGGGGCAGTGGTGATAGATGTGGGCATCAACCAGATAGTAGTCGGTGGCAGGCAACATGTGGTGGGCGATGTGGATTTTGCCGATTGCAAGGCGGTAGCTGGTGCTATTAGTGTCGTGCCGGGTGGAGTAGGCAGAGTTACCACTTATTGCATTTTTAAAAATCTTCTTTTTTTGTGCAAACAAAAAGCGAATAAGTTGAGGAAATAAAATGGAGCACAACAAAGTTTTGGGCGACCAAAACATAAACAGAGCCCTTTTGAATATGTCTTTGCCAGCGATAGTGGGAATGAGCGTGGTTGCCACTTATAGCTTGGTGGACACCATTTTTGTTGGTCATTGCATAGGTCCTATCGGTATTGCGGGTGTTTTTATAGGGTTTCCTTTTCAGCTATTTATTATGTCTGTGGCAATGATGTTTGGCGTGGGTGGAGGCTCTATCATATCCAGAGCTTTGGGCGAGGGCAGAGTTAGCCGAGCCTACTCCACTCTGAGTACCGTGGTGTTTGGCACTTTGGCAACAGGCATAATTATCACAGTGGTCAGCCTTTTGGGGTTGCCATTTTTTTTGCGACTCTCGGGTGCTCAGGGTCTGGTGTATATCTACGCTAGACGTTACTTGGTGGTGATGATTTTGGGCACTGTGTTCTTCATGGGGGCTCTGGTGGCTAACTCGCTTTTGCGAGCAGAAGGTCGTAGTAATGCGGCGATGTGGATTTTGGTCTTGGGTGGCGGGATTAACATTGTGCTGGACTTTTTTATGATTTATCTTTTCAAGATGGGCACTTTCGGAGCGGCTTTAGCCACAGTGATAGCACAGTTGGTGGCAAGTTGCTATGTTGTTTTTCATTTCTCCAAACACGGCAGCAGGGTACACTTTGAGAAGTTAATATTTGATTGGAGAATATTCAAAGAGACAGTGATTTTGGGCTTCTCTTCCTTTATCAACCAAGTTAGCTCCTCTATCTTGGTAGTGGTGCTCAACAACCGTTTGTCCGCCTATGGAGGCGGAGTGGCTGTCGGCATCTTCAGTATCTATCACAGGATGGCGATGCTCATCTGCATGCCCGTGTATGGCTTAGCCCAAGGGATGCAACCCATCGCAGGCTATCACTTCGGCTCTCGCACCTTTGGCAAGGTCAAGGAGGTGTTTCACAAAGCCACCCTTTGGGCAACTCTGGTTACTACAATGGGATTTGTGGCAATGTGTTTTTTCCCCTCTTTAGTTATTAAGATTTTTACCAGTAATTTGGAAATATTGCCTGCTGGCAAAACAGCTTTGGCCCTACTAAGTTTGGCATATCCTTTGGTAGGCTTCCAAATGATAGGCTCGATGGGTTTCATGGCTATCGGCAAATATCGCCCAGCCTTAATCTTGAACACCTTAAGACAGCTCATTTTCCTTATTCCTTTCGTCTATATATTATCGCCAATCTTTGGTGTTACAGGGATTTGGATATCTTTTCCCATTTCAGATGTTTTGGCTTTTGTGGTAACTTTGATCTTGTATCATCGCTATATTCGCCAAGTGGAAAAGGGGTATTAGATAGATGAGAGCATACTTTATCTCTGATGCTCACCTGAAGCCTGTGCCTAAAACTGCAGAAGATGTGGCAAGGCAAGAAAAGGTCGTGCGCTTTTTGAAAAGCGTTACGGGTAAAGCCGACATTTTAGTTGTTGCGGGCGACTTTTTTGACCTTTGGTACGACTGGCAAAATATAGTGCTTTCTAATTTTTTCCCAGTTTATCACGCCTTGAAATCTTTGCACGATAGTGGATGTCAGATTAAGATGGTCGCAGGCAATCACGACTTTTATTTTCGCTACTTTTTGCAAAAACAGTTGGGGATAGAGATTTTCCCAAAAGAGTGTGTTTTGCAAATTGACAAACGCAAAATCTTAGTAACGCACGGCGATAGCCATGGGAAGAACGACTTTCGTTACAAATTTTATAAGCTCCTTATTCGCTCCAAACTTTTTGAGCTTTTTTTTGGCATACTCCACCCCTCATTGGCTATTCGCATCGGCTCGCTGGCATCCCGAAGTTCCCGCTCTCGCACAGTTGACAAAAAAAAACTTGCCAAAAAAGAGACTGAGCTTTTGCAATTTGCTCAAGACAAAATAAGCAAAGAAAATTACGACTTGGTGGTAATGGGACACACGCACCGCCCACTCTTGCTCGGTGTATCTGGCGGCTTTTATGCCAATTGTGGCGATTGGCTGGTGCACAATTCGTACTTGGCTATGGAAGATGGAAAGATTAGACTTTGTACAGCGGAGTGAATTTGATGGAAAATTTTTTCTAGCTAATAATGGAAACTCCACACTAAAAGTATCCACCCCAAGTTAGTGATTTGTAATTGGCTGGTTTATGATAAAATGGAAAAGTTAATTAGAAAAATGGAGAAATAGTCTGTAAAAAAAATGGTCAAATCAGCCGTGAGAGCTGTAATTTGACCATTATGAATAAATATATAGACAATTTGAAAATTATGAGTAGAAAAGACAAGAAATTTTATCGGAAAAATTTGGTGAAATTTGCAAATGAAACATCTATTTCCGCTGCAGCTAGAGAATTTGAGACCACTAGAAAAACTGTGCGAAAGTGGGTCAAAGCCTATAAAGAAAAGGGCGAGGATGGTCTGGTTAATAAATCTCGAAAAAAGCAAAATTTCCCAAATCGCTTAAAATCTGAGATAATAGAGGAAATAGTAGTTTGTCGCAAAAAGGCAAAAAATCGCTGGGGAGCTAGGCGAATTATTGACCATTTGCAGTTAAATTGTTCAGCTTCGACTGTTCATAAAAAGCTCTGTGATGCTGGTTTGGTAAAGAAAAAGAAACGGAAATATCAGCAACGCAAAGATTTAAGTGAAATGCGAGCTAGGGCAAAACCTTTTGAAAAAATCCAAGTGGATATTAAGTATTTGACCGATATGCCAGAATTGTTTGAGGGGATTAAGTACAAAAATTATCCTCGCTATCAAATCACTGCTAGAGACTACAAAACTGGTATGCAATTCATCGGTTATTGCTATGAGAAAACAGCCGTAAATGCAGGGATTTATATCGATTTTTTGTCTAAAAGATTAAAGAGTTGTGGTGTTGATCTTTCCAAAGTTACTTTTCAAACCGACAATGGCTCAGAGTTTGTGAGTCCCAAGAAAAAGGGTTTGAGCTTTTTTCAAAAAAGTGTGCAAATAAATGGTGCTAATCATTCGCTTATCCCCAAAGGTTCGCCCACTTTTAATTCTGATGTTGAAAGTGCTCATCGGCTGGTAGAGGACGAGTTTTATCTGATTGATGAATTTGATGATTGCAACGATTTTGTGCGTAAAGCACACAGTTATACGCTGTATTTTAATCATTTTAGAGGAAACAGAGGGCGAAAAGGTAAGACTCCGAAGCAAATTTTGCGGGAAAATTCTAGGAAGCCCAATTTTAATGTTTTGAACATTAGCCCAATAATCACAGATTATTATTTAAAAGATATAGAAAAAATAAATAAGGGTGGATACTTTTACTGTGTACCGCCCATTTTCTAGCTAATAAATTATTGACAGCAGTTTTTTAAAATTAACGATTGATACCAAAAAAATAAATTAAGGAGTGTAAGTTGTGGCAAAGTACAATGTTTCTTCTTCAGTTGGCAAAGCTTTTCTGCTTTTGGAGTGTATAGCCGCCAATCAGCCTATCTCTGCTCCCGAGATTACCCAAAATTTGCGGTTTAATAAAACAAACACATACAGACTCCTTGCGACACTGACGGAAGTGGGTTATATTTACAAAGGCGAAAACGGATACAATCTGACCTTTAAGCTCTTGTCTTTGGGGCGAACTGCTCCTGTTACTAAAGTGCTTAAAAGCGTTGCAGAGCCAGAGATGGAGAAACTGATGAACATCGTCCACGAGAATGTTTACCTCACCACGATGGTAGAGAGCAAAGTTTTTGCCATCCATAGCATCAAATCCCCTGAGCACCATTTGATGTTGAACCCCGAAAAAACTTCTGTTTTCCCGCTTTACTCTTGCTCATCGGGCAAACTGTTTTTGGCTTATATGTCTAAAAGTAGACGAGATAAGTTGTTGGACAAGATGGAATTTGTTCAGCTTAGCAAAAATACTATTACCAATCGGGAGAAGTTGGAGGAGGAGCTGGAAAGGTGTAAAACCCAAGGGTATGCTGTCGAGAATATGGAGTTTTCGGATGAGCTTGTTGCTGTGAGTGCACCCATTTTTGGAGTTGAGGATGAAATTTTGGCATGTTTATCTTTTTCCGGACCCAGCATAAGGGTTTCCTCAGAAAAAATTGCTACGCATGTGGACGATGTTGTAAAAGCGGCTTTAGAGATAACTAGACAAATTAGAAAGAGTTAGCGAAGTTAATTTTAAGGAGAGATAGATGATAGTTTGTAAATTTGGTGGGACATCCCTGGCGGATGCTAGCAACATTAAAAAGGTGGCAGAAATTATCAAAAGCGACCCAAGGCGAACGATGGTAGTGGTTTCAGCACCAGGTAAGAGATTTCCTAAAGATATAAAAATTACCGATTTACTTTACAAACTTTCTGCAGATAAGTCTGATAAGCAAAAATTTAAGAGCGTTTTGGAAGAGATAAAATCGAGATTTATCTGTATGATTCAAGAACTAGGAGTGAAAGGCGAAGAGGTGCTGAGTGCTTTGCAAATAATAGCTCAAGAGATTTTGCAAGGAGTCAGTCAAGATTTTGTTGCTTCCAGAGGAGAGTACCTCAATGGACTGCTGATTAGCGAATACTTGGGCTTTCGTTTCGTTGATGCTACGGAGTTTGTCCGCTTGAGAGAAGACGGAAGTATCGACCCTGTAACTTATGAACTGGGAGCAAAAGTTTTGGATAAAAATATACCGACTATAGTCCCGGGGTTTTATGGATTGAATAAAGAAGGAAGGATAAAAACTTTTTCCAGAGGTGGCTCGGATATCACAGGGGCAATTTTGGCGGTCTGCGTACAGGCACAAATTTATCAAAATTGGACGGATGTTTCTGGAGTTTTAACCGCTGACCCAGAGTTTGTGGACTCTCCTGCTTATGTTCCCGAAATAACCTACGCCGAGCTTCGTCAGATGGCTTGCTTTGGGACGAATGTTTTTCACAGCGAAGCTATAGCTCCTGTGGCAGAAGCTGGTATCCCTATCCAAATAAAAAACACCTTGATGCCAGAAGACAAAGGGACAACTATTTCTTGCCAAAGAGAGGTAAAAAAGATGCCAGTGGTTGCCGTTTCTGGTTTGAGAAACCTTTCTAAAATTAGCATAAACAAAGAAAACCTAGACCAGCGAGAGCTTGCCAAAGATATATCTGCGTTGAAAAACTTGGGATTTAAATCTATTTTCAGCAGGTTCGCAGCGGACTACGCTTACATTTATGGCAAATATGAAACAGAAAAGTTGCCAGAAGAGTTAGAGTGCAAACTTACTTTGTATAAAGAGAGATTTTGTGTTTTGGGTATCGTTGGAGAAGGTTTAAATTGGGGAAAAATTTTGGATTTTGTTTCCGTTTTGCAAAATTTGCCAATTGTTGACTTTAGTTTCGAGCGGATGTCGTCCACAGCTTTGGTAGTCGTGGAGGACAGCGATTATGAAACGGTATTGCAAGTAATATCTGATAAGATTAATTAATATTTAAAAAGACACTGAAAAACGCAAAACACCTTGAAAAACAAAAAGATGTAAAAAGAAATTGACATAGCTATAACAAATTTGCTTTATGTCTTTAATAAGAAGGGTTTATTAGAAAATGGTAAAAACTGGAAGGAGAGGTTAAAATTGAAAAAAAGATGGTTTTTTAGTTTTGGGCATGTAGAGTGGGTAAAAAGTTACACATTCTCTTTCTCCAATAAAACTTTTCTGTCTTTCCTTTTTCTTTTGAGTTTGTGTTTGTGTGTATCCTTGTGGAAGATGAGTGCTGTCGGCTCTTATTTTGACAAGATAGAGCAGAATAAAATGTTAGAAGAAGAGAACAGAATTCTTAAAAGTCAACTCAGTGAGTTTAATCAAGCTATAGATTCGGTGAAATCTAAACTGGGTGCTATTCGTTCTTGGGAAACTCAAATCCGTAAGCAAAGAAATTTCAAACCAGTAGATCCACAGATTCGCCAGATGGGTATTGGAGGTGTTCCTTCATTGGATAGTGCTACCTCTAAACTTCCTTCTGAGCTTAGGCTAGATTGTGCATTTTTGAAGTTGCAGTTGGAACAGCTTACCGCTAGAGTAGAGTTGGAAACGGAGCTGATGTCTGAGCTGAAGAAAAATAGCGAGTTCCGTAAAGATATGTATGACAACACTCCCACCATTTATCCTGTGTATGGTTATGTTACCAGTCCATACGGATACAGGGTTCATCCGATTTTGGGCAGAAAAATATTCCACGAAGGGATAGATATAGCTAACAGAAAAGGAACTAGTGTTCATGCTACCGCTGATGGCGTTGTGATAATGTCTAAAACCACCGACTCTGGGAGTTTCGGGAAAAATATTATCATAAGGCATAAATATGGATTTTCTACGCGGTATGCTCACTTATCGGAAGTGTTAGCCGAAAGAGGACAAAAGATAAAGAAAGGCGAGATTATCGGCTTTATGGGTTCTACAGGCAGGTCTACTGGCTCTCATCTGCATTATGAAGTGCGAAGATATGGAAGGTATAGAGACCCAGAGCCTTACCTTAGCAAGTCGACAGATTTGAATTTGGCAGCTAAATAGTATTTTTTGATTGTTTTACTTCAAATCCTCTCCAGAGGAAAAGGTTTGAAGTAAAATTTTTATATAGGGCAATTTTATGAAGAAAAGTTTTGAAGAAAGTATGAAGCAAATTGATGAGATAGTAGATAAACTGGAGCATAGTGAACTAGAGTTTGATCAGACATTGGAGCTTTACAAAGAGGGTCAAGATTTGCTCAAATTTTGTAAGAAGAAGCTAAAATCTGTAGAAAATAAGTTAATAGAGCTAAATAAGGAGCAAGACGAGAGTGTATAAAGCTTTAAAAAAAGATCTTAAAAAAATAAGAGAGACTGTTAATATCCAAATCGACAGATTTTTGCCTCGTAAAGATGAGTATCCTAAAAATATTCACAAAGCTATTAGACACTCGCTTTTTGCGGGAGGCAAAGGGATTCGCAGTTATATGTTGATTAAGATTTATACAATTTTTCAAGAAAATTTCCAGCCCATTTTGCCACTGGCAGCGGCTTTGGAAATGCTTCACACATATACTTTAATTCACGACGATTTACCATATTTAGATAATGACGATTTTCGACGAGGTAAACCTACTTGCCACAAGCTCTTTGGTGAGGATATTGCTTTACTCTCGGGCGATACTCTTTTGATTTACGCTTTTGATATTGTGTCGCAGATGGATATTTCCGATAAATTGAAAGCTAAAATTTTGGGAAAAATGAGCAAAATGGCAGGACCTTGTGGATTGATAGGTGGTCAGTGGGAAGATGTAAACTGCCAAGGTAAAAAAGTGGATAAAGAAAAATTGGCTTATATTCACAACAATAAGACTGCGGGATTTATCCAAGCGACGGCTACGCTGGCGTGTATGATGGCAGAAGTTCCTGCAGAAGAGACACAGTTGCTGGAGGAGTATGCTGGGAATGTTGGGCTCTCTTTCCAAATTGTGGATGACATATTGGATATCGAAGGGACTTTTCAAGAAAGAGGCAAAACTATCGGTAAAGATATGGAAGCTCAAAAGGTTACTTATCCTGCATTGTATGGTTTGCAAGAATCGAAAAATCAGGTGGAGCAGTTGATGCAAAGGGCGAAAGAAATTTTGAACAAGTACCACGATAAAGCTCTTATGTTACAAAGGTTTACAGATTATTTATATTTGAGCAAATGGTAAAAGTTAAATTTAAGAAGTTGTCGCAAAACGCCTTATTGCCCAAAAGGATGAGTGAATACGCAGCTGGAGCTGATGTAAGTGCTTGTTTAACGAGCAACATGGTAATTCCTAAAGGGGAGATAGCTTTGGTGCCGTGCGGTTTTGCTATGGCGATACCTGTAGGGTATGAAGCACAAATAAGACCAAGAAGTGGACTGGCGGTTAAGAATGGTATTGGAGTTTTAAACTCTCCCGGTACTATCGACGCCGATTATAGAGGAGAGGTTAAAGTGATTTTAGTGAATTTTGGAAAGAAAAAGTTTGAGATAAAAAATGGTGACAGGATAGCACAGATGGTGATAGTGAGAGTGCCACAAGTAAGTTTTGAGTGTGTTGACCAATTGGACTCTACTACAAGAGGTGGTGGTGGATTTGGTCATACCAATGTTTAGTTCTAAAGGAGTGTTTATGGCAACTTTAAGAAAAAGAATTTCTGAAGAGATACTGAGAATTAGAGAAAAAAACGCTGAGATTGTAGAAAAATACGGGGATAAAGAGATTTGCAAAGTTACTCCTAAAAATATTTTTGCTGGAATGCGGGGTATAGTGGAGGTCGTGTGCAACACCTCTTATGTGGATGCTCAAAAAGGGTTGATAATAAAAGGTTACCCCTTGGATCAACTCTCAGGGAAAAACGCCGAAGAGATTTTTTATCTTCTATGTACTGGCAATTTGCCAGCAAAAGATGAGCTTCGGTGCTTGCAAAAGAATTTGGCTCTTCGCTCTAGCGTGCCGAGAGAGGTTTGGAATATTCTCTTTGCTTTGCCTGATAATACCCATCCGATGACTATGTTCAGCATCGCTATTTTAGTTTTGGAACGAGAGTCTGTATTTCGAGACAAATACGAACAAGGTTTGCGAAAAAAAGATTTTTGGAAATCTACGCTGGAAGACTGTTTGGAATTGATAGCTAAAGTGCCGAGCATCGCAGCGGCTATCTATCGTATTCGCTACGAAAAAGATGACCTTATCCAAAGTTACGACCAAGACCTCGATTGGTCAGAAAATTTTGCCAATATGCTAGGGATAGACACACCAGACGAAGATGTTTTTGCCGACTTGATGAGGCTCTATCTTGTGCTTCATTGCGACCACGAGGGGTGCAATGCCAGTGCTTTCACATCCAGAGTCGTCAGTTCTACGCTGTCCGATGTTTATAGAGCGGTCTCTTCAGGTTTGAACGCCTTGGCAGGTCCGTTGCATGGTCTTGCCAATCAGAACTCCTTGAAGTTCGTTCTGGCTATTAAAGACAAGTTTGATGGATGTCCGAGCAAAGAACAAATGGAGAAGTACCTTCGTGGTTGGTTGGAAACTGGGAAGGTTATTCCGGGCTATGGACACGCTGTGCTCAGAAAGACAGACCCTAGGTTCACGGAAATCAAAAAGTTTGCCGACAAGCATCTGCCAGACGACGATTTGATAAAAATAGTGAGTCTAATGAGTGAAGTAGCTCCTGTGGTGCTTAAAGAGCAAGGCAAAGCTAGCTCCGTGTATCCCAATGTCGATGCTATCTCGGGAGCGGTTCTTTACTCGCTTGGCTTAGAAAGGTTTGATTACTACACGGTAATCTTTGGTGTCTCTCGCATTTTGGGTTTTTGTGCTCAGTTGGTGATTGCTCGCGGTGTGAACTCCTCTATTATAAGACCAAAAAGTGTTACCAGTGAGATGCTAGAGGCAATGGCAGCTAAGAGCTGAAACTCGTAAAATCTTCGCAGAATAAAACATCTGTTTGGTTCTGGAGATTTGGGTTTGTTTTGGGTATAAATAAGAATGAACTTTAACATTGATTGCGATTTTTTGGTAGTCGGCTCGGGAATAGCAGGGTTGATGACCGCTTTGCATTTGGCTAAAGATGAACAAAACTCTGTAGTCCTCATTTCCAAAAGCGAGTTACAAGAGAACAACTCTTATTATGCTCAAGGCGGAATTGCTGCCGTGGACAAAGAAAAAGTTTCCTCAGGTCTTGACGATTACGCTTTCCATATTCAAGACACTTGTGTCTCGGGCGATGGGATGTGCAATGAAAAAGTCGTAGACGACTGTATCAAAGGATTTTACAACTCTTCCATAAAGGCTCTTTTGGAGTTTGGTGTTAGATTTAGTAGCCAGACTGATGGCGAGTTTCTTTTGCACCAAGAGGGTGGGCACAGCCATGAGCGTATCTATTGCGTCGACGACCATACGGGACAAAACATTATCAAGATCCTTATCCAGAGGGTCAGAAAAACTGCCAACATTGACTGCCTTGAGAGCCATATGGCAATCAATTTGATTACGCAAAATTATCTTCTGGCTAGCACCAATTTCAAAGATAAATGCTTGGGTGCGTATGTGCTGAACATTTCGGGAAACGCAGTCCGAACCATTAGAGCAAAAAAAACTATCTTGGCAACGGGTGGTATGGGCAAAGTTTTCAAATACACTAGCAACCCAGTAGTGGCAACGGGTGATGGGATAGCTATGGCTTATAGAGCGGGGGCGAGGGTAGCTAATATGGAGTTTGTGCAATTTCACCCCACGGTGCTTTATCAACCAGAGATAGAGGTAAAAGAGCGAAGATTTTTGATAACCGAAGCGTTGCGAGGCGAAAATCTTGGAGGAATATTGACCTTGCAAAAAGAGAGTCGGGAAGATTTTGTTTTGGCTTTTGATGAGAGGGGATCGCACGCCACCAGAGATGTTGTCTCTAGGGCTATCGACACTAAAATCAAGGAGTTAGGGTTGCAGCATGTCTGGCTAAACTTAACTAAGGAAGTTACAGGAAAAGATAAGCAGTTTTTTAAAAAACATTATCCCAATATTTATGAGAAGTGCCTAGAAAATGGCTATTGCTTGGAGAAAGACCCAATTCCTGTGGTGCCAGCGGCACATTACATATGTGGCGGAGTGATGGTTGATGATAATGCCCTTAGTGATGTGAGCAACTTGTATGTGGTGGGAGAGTCCGCCTATACGGGCTTGATGGGAGCTAACCGCCTTGCTTCCAACTCCTTGCCAGAAGGATGCTACTATGCAAAAAGGGCAGCTGAGCACGCTATGGCAAGCAAAGAGGTTGGCATTTCGCATTTGGACATCCCCGACTGGCAAACGGAGGGAGAGAGTCAAAAGGTGGACAAAGCGACGATGAACCAGTTTTGGGATATTACCAGAGAGGTTATGACAAATCTTTGTGGAATAGAGCGTAATTATCAAAGGTTGTATTTGGCTACCAAAACCACGGATTCTTTGGCTTTGGCAGCTCATGATATTTATAAAAAATTTCCTGCCTCACTGCAGACCTTGGAGCTGAGGAACTTGACTTTGGTAGCTAGAATGATAGCTTTTTGTGCTTTGGCTCGTAAAGAGTCACGCGGCTGTCATTATCGAGAAGATTATCCTCAAAAAGATGAAAACTTTAAAATGCCCACAGTAATTAAAAAAGAGATTTTTCCCAAAATTTAAAATTTAGAGAGAAGATATATGTCTATTTTAGAAGAGATAAAGCGACTAAAAGAAGAGAATAACGCTGTAATATTGGCTCACAACTATCAACCTGCTGAGATTTATCAGGTGGCAGATTTTGTGGGTGATAGCTTGGAGTTGGCAAAGAAGGCGAAAATGGTGCAATCGGAGGTTATCGTCTTTTGTGGAGTAAAATTTATGGCAGAGACCGCAAAAATCTTGAATCCGACTAAAAAGGTGTTGCTGGCTGCCAAAGAGGCTGGTTGCCGGATGGCAGATATGGTGGATGCTGAACTAGTGCAGTCGATGAAAAAGAAGCATCCTCAGGCGGTGGTGGCTTGCTATGTGAACACAACTGCCAAGACGAAGACGCAGTGCGATGTGTGCGTTACTAGTGCCAACGCTGTCAAGGTGATTAACTCTTTGCCTGAAAAGCAGATTATCTTCGTTCCAGATAAGAACCTTGGAGCTTATGTGGCTGCTAATAGCCCAAAAGAGATTATTTTGGTGGATGGATGTTGCTATGTGCATAATGACATCAAACCAGAGGATGTGCAAAGAGCTAGAGAGCTTTATTCACAAGCTCCGATTATGATCCATCCAGAGTCTCGACCTGAGGTGGTCGAGCTTTGCGACTTTGTATGCTCCACCTCGCAGATGATTTCTGTGGCAAAGAGCAGCGATGCGAAAACTTTTATTGTGGGCACAGAGATAGGGATGATCGCCAAATTGCAACAAGAGTGTCCAGAGAAAAAGTTCGTTCCGCTTAAAAAAGACGCTGTTTGTGAAGACATGAAGTTGACAAGTTTACAAATGGTTAAAGATTGTTTGCAGTTTGGAGAAAATGAAATTTTCTTAGAAAAAGATGTTATTGACAAAGCAAAAGGATGTATTGATAAAATGTTAATTTTGAGTTAAATATGAGAGAGAAAAACTTAATGAGTAGAAAAGCGAGAGTGGAGGAAGTTTACCAGCAAGGTAAAAATCTGAGCTTTGAAAATGCAGAATATTTTAGACAGGTAGGAGACTTTATTTCGACAGCTTTGCGTGAAGATGTGGGTACAGGGGATATTACCACTCAGACGGTGATACCTTCAGGCTTAGAGATGAGTGCTGTTATTAAAAGTAAAGAGAAGGGCATATTTTGTGGTCAGCAGGAGTTAAGTTTCTTATATGAACCTCAAAATGTGAATTTAAAGTTTTTAGTAGCTGATGGTCAAGAGATAGCTAAAGGTCAAAGATTGGTGGAATTTACTGGATCTGCTCAAGCGTTGTTGACTTTAGAGAGAGTGGGGCTGAACATTGTCCGTAGAATGTCTGGGATAGCCACAGCCACTAGGAGTTATGCTCAGCTATTGCAGGGTTCGGGAGCACAGGTGGCTGCAACACGCAAAGTGGTAACTTGTGAGTTGATGGAAAAAAGAGCTGTGTATGTGGGGGGTGGTCTTACTCATCGCATAGGTTTGGATAAGCATATTATGATCAAAGATTGTCATTTGGACATCATCAGGAAGTTTCAAGGAAAAGAGGCGATAGAGTCAGTCATCACAGCTTGTACAGATGTGAAAATCCCTGTAGAGATAGAGGTTGAGACGCTAGAAGATGGGCTTTTGGCAGCACAAATTTTTTCGGAAAGTCATTACGCTGGCGTACCGATAATTATGTTGGACAATATGTTACCAAGTAATATTTTGACTTTTTGTGATTTGCTAGCAGAAAGATCGCTTAGAGACAAAGTTTTACTGGAGGCCTCGGGCGGAATAACGCTAAATGATTTGGTTGAATATGGAGCTTCAGGTGTAGATGTTATATCTACATCTGCTATTACAGAAGGTGCTTGCAGCTTAGACTTGCACCAAAAAATAGAGGGGTGAGATGGGGAAGAAACGGGTATTATTAAAAAATAGTATTTATCAAAATTTGAAAGTGAATATTATTAAAAACAATTTGTTAAACAAAGAAAATATAGTTTATTTTATCGGTGTTACTATTTTACTAATTTATTTTTTGATTAATTTTTTTTCGCTTCCAGATATAAGTAATCCTTATATATCTACCAAAGCATTTTGGATTTTTAATTTAGAAGTTGTAACAAATGTTTTTTTGTTTGCATTAGTTGCCTATCTTGGTTATAATTATGTACATGATCAAACTAAATCTTTTGATAAATATTTGATGATTTTAGCTTTTATCTGTATTATTATAATTCATCTATTGGCATTTAATCCAGCTGTAGATCATGGAGGAGACAATGGCAACTATATTTATGCTGCTAAATCTTTAGCTACTTTGGGCAATACATATCATTTACCTCGTCCAAATTTACCACTAGACAGAATTGTTGTTGGATATCCTCTGATACTGTCGGGAATCTATCTTATTTTTGGCGGAATTAATATTTTGGCCTTTAAAATTACTACGATGATACTTTCTTTATTTTCCGTCTTTTTTTATTATTTGATTATGAAAATGCTGGTTAGAAATCAAATGGCAATCATATTGACTATTTTATATGGTATTCATTCTTTCATAGTTTCTTATTCGTCAATGATTATGACAGAAACACCGACCCTTTTCTGGGAAATTTTGACTTGGTACTTACTTTTGAAGTATGAAAAAGGGAAGGATATAAATTATAAAATATTGATTTTACTTGTTATCTCATCTATTTTTACTTATCTTACGAGGAATATTGGTGTCACTCTTTTAGTTGCCATTAATATTTATCTTTTTTCTAGAACTCGGGTAATAGATTTTTTTTTAAAAAAGAGGAAATTTGAATTTGAAGTTTTACCTTTTAAAAAATTGGTTTTCTATTTGTCTGCAACAATAGTTTTATTTTTATTAATACAACTTAGAGGATATCTTTTTTTTGGGGAAAGTGACACAAATATTTTTTTTAAGACTGATTGGTTTGAAAAATTGTCAAATTCGTTTTATGTTATAATTTCTGTGTTTTCAGAGAATCTTTTCTGTTCTTTTATAATAAGATGGATATCTTTCCCATATATTGTTTTTAAGATAATTTTAAGCGTTGTGATGTTAGTGGGGCTAATTATTGGAATTTCTAAAAAAGAATTTTATTCGATATATATAATTTTATTTTTAATTACCTTAATGGTTGTTACACCAGTGGACAATAATAGTTTAGTTCTTTCAAGATATACGATACCTTTAATTCCTTTTTACCTTTTTATATTTTATGAAGGAGTAAATTTTTTGTTTATCAAGTTATATAATTTTAAAAAAATATTTTTACTTTTGAGTTTATTTTTACTAGTACTATCATCTTTTTCTGGAAATGGATACCTTGTTCAAAGGTCTCATATTGGACAAAAATATCCTCCAGCTTTAGCTAGCTATTTTGATTGTGCTAAGTGGATTAATGAAAATTTGCCATCTAATGTTTTAGTTGAATCGCGAAAAAGTAGAATATTTTTTGTGTTTTCCGAATCTTATTCCATTAGTCATGTTTCTGGAGGAACAGCTTATGACCTTGAATTTGAAAAAAATATAATGAAACTTGTAAAATCTGGTGAACTTAATTATTTAGTTTTGGATAGTTTTTCTGGGGCGTCAAGCAGGTGTTATGTGCCTTTATTAAATAAATATCCACAAATCTTTAAACTTTATAAAGTGTTTGGAGATAAATATCCTTGCTATTTGTTTAAGATAGAAAAGTAATTTATTTATTCGATGTTTCCCAAATTTAAAGTTTTATTTTTTTTGAGTATTGGGATTTCCAATATCAATACTTATAGATTGCAGTAGGAACTGTATTCCTAATATTATTGGTAAAACAACAAGCATTATTGTTCCAGCAGAGTTTGTAAGTTCTTTTTCGATAGAATAAATCCATCTATGAATACCAAAAAATATTCCAAAAAGCAACATGGGCAAGCCTAATAGTAAATAGATGGAAAACATATTGAAGTCGTATAAAAAATATTTAAAAAATATTCTTTTAATAAGTCCTTTTATGATTTTTGGGGGAAAGTCAAATAAAGTTTTAAATATACTCAAGGAACTTTTTTCATTAGCATATTTTGCAGGAATATTTATATCCATAACAACAGCATTTTTTATATTTAAATTTATTAGCATATCAGATTCAAAAAAATATCTTTTTGATATGTTTTTTAGCTCTAAAGAACTCAAAATTGTTCTATCGATAGCTGTATAACCATTAGTGGGATCAATTATATTCCAATATCCTGAAGCTGCTTTAATAAAAAATGATAAAAAACTATTACCTAAAAGTCTTATTTTTGGCATACTTTTTAAAGCAGTAAAATTATTAAAGCGGTTACCTTTAGTATAATCAGCATTTCCTTTAACTATAGGATTGATTAGTTGTTCCATGAATTTTGTATTCATCTGACCATCACCATCAACCTTTACAACTATGTCTGTATTTAACTCAATGGCTTTTCCATATCCACTTATCATTGCACCACCAACGCCTAAATTCTTTTTATGATGGATTATGTGAACTTTTTTAATATCTTTAACAAATTTTGAAGAATTCTCAGGGCAACAATCATCAACGATAATTATATTGTCGACAAAGTCAGGTAACTTTAAAACTACTTTTAAAATTTGTTTTGAGACATTATAAGCAGGTATGACGACATCAATTTGTTTTTTGTGATACATTGTTATCCTTTTTTATTAACTTATGAGTATTTTTTATAAATAATAAAGTATATTCAAAACTTTGGTTTAAATGCCTTATTCAATTGTAAATCTATATTACAATGTAAAATAAGTTAATATCTATAGATGGTATTTTTAATGGCTTCTAACTTTCAAAAATAAGTTCTTATCAAGGACACCAGGTTATTAATGGGGTTTATATGCTCTCTCGCCTTCCAATAGTCTTAATCAATCCTCAGTTTGATAAAGTTTTTCTTTGCACAAAGCGTTCTCCCTATTCTCAAAACTATTCCCAAATCACAAGGCAACACAATAAATTAATATTTCGCTAAGTTTTAGAACCCTAGCCCATTCTATTAGAGCCTTATGGGTTTTGGTATATGCTCTAAGGTGTGATATGTAACGGTTCTGTCGAAAGAATTGTTATCAATTGATAATTTTGTTGCATTTCCCTTTTTAAAATAATATTGCTTTTTGATTTGATCTTTGCGTGATCTATAAAGACATCATTTATATCTGTTATGTAATAGCTATAAAATTGATGTTTCATTTAATTAATATGCATTTTTGAACCAGTCCCAACTTCGAGGACTTTCAAGTATTTCATTTTTTTCACTCTACCACTACCTCTTCTTCTGGTTTTTCTTTTAATTTTTGTAAAGTTATTTTCAAAATTCCGTCTTCCATTTTGGCTTTGATGGTGGAAGTGTCGGCATTTAGAGGAAGATTTACCTCCCGCATTACCTTTTCTTCGTTACTTTCTTTGTAATAAAATTTTTCTTTATCTTCTTCCTTTTTGTTTTGTTTCTCTGCAGTTATTAGCAGTTGTTCTCCAGATTTTTTGATTTTCACTTCATTTTTAGAAAACCCTGCTAGACTTAATTTTACCAGGTAGTGGTTGTCTTTTTCGATGATATCCAAAGGAGATTGATTGGTAAATTCAAAAGGGTTTTGTAATCCTTCCGAGATAACTTTAGCCAAGTTGTTAAACATAGCAAGAACAGGAAAGAAATTGTCGCTTCTTTTCATAACACCCTCCTTAAGAGTTTTATTATATTTGTGAAAAATCTTTAGTTTAATCTGTTTTGTCAAGACAAATAGTATCAAGGGAATTACTGCTTAAACCAAATTTTTTCTTGTTCATCTGCTTGGTGGTAGAGCATTTCATCGCCAAAAATAATGATAGCTTTTTGCTTTTCAGCTAGTTGTAACATTGTTGTTTTTTTTGGTTGGTAGACGATATCCATGACTATTTGTCCAAGATAGAATTTTGAGAGCAAGCTCATATCTTCGTTCATTCCTACTTTTGTGGCGTTGATGATGATATTAAATTCTTGGCTCAAATTTTGGGCTTCTGGCAAAGAGATAGCTGAAAAATTGCCTATAGCTTTAAGTGGTTTGTTTTTTTTTGTATCACGAGCGACGATGGTAACATTGGCTTTTTTTCTAAGAAGTCCAAATAAAATAGCTTTAGCAGCACCTCCGTTGCCTAACAGGAGTACTTTTTTGTTTAGCAGTGGCATTCGACTCACAAGAGGCTCAATTGCTCCTATCCAGTCTGTATTGTAAGCTTTTAGATCCCCGTTATCGTTTTGAATAGTGTTGATAGCTCCTATTTTATTTGCGGTGCTATCTATTATATCTACGAGAGGAAAAGCTTCTTGCTTATAAGGCATAGTGATCGCAGCTCCTTTCCACCCTAAATGGAGAAAATTTTTTAAGAAAGTTTTCAGTTCAGCTTGGTTATCGATAGGAAAATTAACAAAGCAAGCATCGATTTTTTTTTTTGTGAATTGTTTATTGTGGTAAGCTCTAGAAAAACTTTTGGCAATATTTTGTCCAATTAGCCCATAAACTGCGGTGTGGCTATTTACAGATTGGATATGATAAAGGTTTTGCATCGTTTCCAAGTCTATCTGACCCGGGGCGACGGGCGATTTTTTAGCTAAGTAAGAGTATGTAAAAGGTGAGCCGTATTTTAGGCACAATACTCGAGAAAGTTCGCCTTTTTCGCCCATTCCAAAAGCTATAAGGTTGGGGAATTTCTGCAATAAGCGAAAAATTGTGAAGTTATCGTTGATATCTTTTATCATTGTAGCTATTTTTATGTAATAAGGAGAAAACTTTAGCATCTTTAAAACAATTTCTTCTAAATTTTGCGGTGTTTTATGGAAATTGTGATAAGAGAGGATAATCTTCGATTTTATCTTTTTGAAATCGACCTCAGCTGAGTTTTCAAGCTCAACATCGATAAACTCAAAACCTAGATTGTCAATTTTGTAAAGAGCTTCAGCATATTTTCTTTTACTGAGACCGCTAAGACCACCTTGATTTTTGGTGCGTAATGTAGCTATAATCTTCTTTTTTGTCCAACTATTTAGAGTTGAGGGAATTTTTGGTAAAAAGTCTAGCCGAAACTCTGCTAAAAGTTGTTGTCCTAAAATGTGATCAATTCTCTCTTTGCAAATTTCTAAGGTGTCTTCGGTGACGCATACGCAAACCTTGGGAAGGTAAGCAAAAGTCAAAGGCTTTTTGCAAATGGGTTTTAATCCTCGGCAGTGTTGTAGCAAATTTTCGGTTTCTTTTTTTAAATACTCTTCGGTTCTGTCGTTATTGATTTGGTATCTGCTTTTTTTAAGGAGAGTGTTGTTAAGTTGAGAGTTTGCTCTCGCAAGGTAGCTTTTATCTTTAGCTAGAAGTCTGCTTTTTAATACGCTTTTGCAAGATTTAATTTGCACAACCAAGTCGAAACATTCACTAATATCTATGGAGAAAACTGGAGGAATTTCTACAAAAATTAGTTTTTCCTCACTTTTGCTAATGAACATCTCTAGCTTCTCTAAAATCTTAGGATGGGTAATATTATTCAGTTTTTCTAATTGTTTGCTATTGCGAAAAACCAAAGAAGCTAATTTTTTCTTGTCAACTTGGTTGTCATGGCGGACGATTTCTTTTCCAAAATTTTCAACAAGTTCCTGTTTAACTTTAGGTAAGATTTGATGTCCAATCTCATCGGATGAAATGACTTGACAATGCAAAAATCGTAAAAAGTTGCAAAGTGTAGACTTTCCACTTCCTATTGTGCCTGTTATGGCTACAATCGTTTTGTTTTTCATAGGTAGAGTTTGATTTGCTCGATGATTTGGGCGAACTCTAAGATAGATTTTTGTGCTTCTAACTTTTTGAGAAGTTGAAAAACTTTTTGTTGGTTTCCGATGATGATAACATCGCTTCTTTTTATTTGTCCAGTTACGACCATTTTATGCGTTGCCACATCGATGCCGATAGCTAAAGCCTCTTGCTTGAGGATGTTCACACTGCCAGCCAAGAGACCACTAAGTTTGATGTAAAGCGGCAGCATCTTCCTAGACATAATCTCTACACCTTGCGGGCTACAACCCAGCTGAGTAAGGATTTTTTTGGCCTCCTCCAGATTTCTGGGGTGCACTTTATTTGATTTGATAGACAAAAGTAATAAATCCTATTTGATTTTTTTTAGATAAAATGGGGTTGAATTTCCACTTCAGCAAAGATTGTTTGCTAGCTTTTTCCAGAAGGGGATCGGCTCTTTTTACGATTATGATATTAGAGATAACACCTTGTGGGGAGAGGGTAAAGCGAAGTTTAACCTTTGCGTTTTTTTTTAGACCTTTGGGATATTTGGGGAGCACTTGGGAGATAATTTTGCGATTGGTTACCTCGCCTTCCAGTTGATAATTTTGATTGCTTTCGGTTTTTTTTAGCTCATCGGCAAACTGTTCAAAAAAGTCTTGGTCGCTTAATTTATTATCGCTTTGGCTAAGGATCGGAGCCGTTGGTTTAGGGTTCAGATTGCTAATAGTGTTGCCAATTTTTTCTTGAGTTACCACCTTGTTTTTTGTAATAATTTTTTTGGGAGAGCTGTTTATTTTTTTGGACAAAGATTTGCTGATACTTTTTGGTAGCTCGATTTTCTTGGGGACATAGCTGTTTGCAAGCCCTTTTTTGACGCTTTTTTTGCCACCTACATCGCCAGAGTAAATGCCTACAATTTGATATTTGCGGGGGATATTATGCAGAGGAGTTTCGTAGTTAAAAAACAAAAACAGTGCAACCACAAAAAGGTGTAAAGCCCAAGATATTAAGTAACTTAATTTTCTGTCGTTCATACTTTTGCCAGATTAATCGATACCTATATTGCGGGTAGCTAGGCAAAATTTGGTCGCACCCGAGAGTTTGGCTACATCCATTACCTGCACTATTTTTTGGAACTCCAGATTTTTATCTGCTTGCACCACAACAATTTTTCCCGATTGTACTTTTTCTAACTTTTCCCTCAAGAGTCCCGGCAAATCGTCCAAATCTATTTTGTACTGGTCGAGGTACACTTCACCTTTTTGATTGATGCTGATAAAAATGTTGTTCGTGTAATCACTTTGGTTACCAGAGGCGTCGGGCAAGTTAACCTTGATGCCTGAATAAGTAATGAAGCTAGAGGATACCAAGATGAAAATCAGAAGAAGCATAATAATGTCTGTAAAGGAGATGAGGGCGACTGAAGTAATCCTTTTTTTCTTTAGAGCCATAAAGCTTTAAAACTCCCCAACTATTTGATTTGCCTTTTCTTGCAAATCTACTGCTTCGTAGTCCAGCTTGTCGATAAGCAGATTATAAAAGCTTAGAGCCAAAATGCCGACAACGAGTCCAGCGACGGTGGTAATCAGGGCTTCCCAGATACCACCTGCCAAGAGTGCAATATCTACTCCCCCTGCGGTTTGCTGTATCTTCATAAAAACTTTTATCATACCTAGCACTGTACCCATAAATCCAAAAAGCGGTCCGACGGCTGCCACGGTGGAAAGCGTGCCGAGACCTTTTTCCATAAAATGTAACTCTTTTTGCACTCCGTAAGAGATAGCTTGCTCCAGATTTTCTTGCTTGTTTTGTTTAGATTTTAAGATAGTGGCATAGACTCTGGCAATAGGGATGGTGTCCACCGCTTGGCAAAGTTGTTCTGCTCGCTTTATGTCGTTGTCCTTGGTTGCTTTTTCAAACTCAATCAAAAAATCTTTTTTTTCTCTTTTGATTTTTTTTAGGTGTAAAAACTTCTCGATAATTATGGCTAAAGCTACGACAGACAAAATAGCCAAAATTATCATAATATATCCGCCTTTTATGGCGATGGTAAAGTAGTTCATTTTAAAAGCTCCTTAAATTGAAATTATTTGTCAAAAATAGCCGTAACGGTGTCCTCTGGCATCCTTCCTCGTAGCGAGACAAACACGATCACCAAGCTGGCGAGGATAAACCCGGGCAGTAGTTCATAAAGGTCAAAAATTCCACCGTGTAGCCAGTTTTTCCAGACAATGATGGTCAGACCTCCGCTGATCATCCCGCTGATGGCAGCACTGCGAGTCATTCTTTTCCAAAAGAGGCTGAAAAGTATCACAGGACCAAAAGCAGCACCAAAGCCTGCCCAAGCGTATGAGACCAAATCTAGCACGCTTGAGTTTTGGTCGGAAGCTAGAACCCCTGCCAATATTGCCACAGCCACGACAGTAATTCTGCTTATGTAGACCAGTTCTTTTTCACTGATGTTTCGCTTGATGAAAAACTTATAAAAATCTTCTGTAAAAGAGGAAGCTACCACAATCAGCTGAGAGTCGGCAGTGCTCATCACAGCAGCCAAGATAGCTGCCAGCATAATGCCCGCAATCAGGGGATGAAAAAACACCTCGATAAGGAGCATAAAAATTTTCTCTGGGTCAAATCCAGCTGGTGTGCCAGCGATAGAGGTATGAGCATAGCCGATAAGCCCAACCAAGATGGCAGCACAAAGACATATTACTGTCCAGCTCACAGCGATGACTCGGGCAGGACGAATATCTTTTGTCGACCTGAGACCCATAAAGCGGGTGAGGATGTGCGGCTGCCCGAAATAACCAAGCCCCCAAGCCATAGAGGAGAGAATAGCCAAGAGTCCGACCTTGTCGTTTGTTTTGAAAACGCTAAACAGTGGTAAGTGGCTTTTTATAATAGCGGGGTTGTTTTTTATGAGTGTGAACCCGAAAACGCAGACGAAGCAAATCGCAAAAAACATTAATAGACCTTGGAAGAAATCTGTCCACGAAACGGCTAAAAATCCGCCTAAGAAAGTGTAGCTAATGATGACAACCACAGCAATGAGCAAAGAGTAAAAGTAGGAAATATTAAAAACAGTGGTAAAAAGTTTAGCACCAGCCACGAAACCAGAAGCGGTGTAAAAGATGAAAAAGATGATGATAAAAGCTCCCGATAAGAATCGCAAAATTTTGGTTTTGTCGTTAAATCGGACTTCCAAATATTCGGAAATAGTAAGGGCATCGTCGGCGAACTCGGTGAAGCGGCGAAGTCTTTTGGCAACGAACTGCCAGTTGCACCAAGTGCCCAAAGCAAGACCGAGAGCCATCCAGAAAGCACTGCCAAGTCCATAGCGATAGACAGAGCCCGGTAACCCCATCAAGAGCCATCCGCTCATATCCGAAGCACAAGCCGAAAGAGCGCCCACCCAAGGACCCAGCGAGCGACCACCTAGTACATAGTCCGACAAACTTGCCGTCTTGCGATAAAAGTGTAATCCGATAAAAAGCATAGCTACAAAATAGAGGGTAAAAGTGAAATAGATACTTCCATTGTCTGTAAACATATTATCTCCTTAAAATATAAAGCTTTTAGAATATCAATTTTCTTGATTGTCAGTAATCTTAAAAGCTTATAGTTGTCAAACTTTTAAAAGCTCTAAAATTCTCAGTTAGTTCAGTCATAGGACTAAAAAAAGGAAAATAATTAGTTTTGCGAATTTTTGTAAAAAATATCTTAAATGTGTTGACATCAACTACCGACAAACAAATTTCCATTTTGAAATCTTCGCACAAGTTTAGCAGTTAGATTTTTTTATAGAAATGAATTTTAATTTATAGAGGGATATTTGGATGAACCTATCGCAAAAGTTGAATCAGATGCAGGCTATTGATGACCAGATTACTGTTTTTTTGAAAGAGTCTGGTCATTTGCCAGAAGAGCTAAGAGGTTTGAAGAAGACCGTGGCACAGAATGAAGAGAGCTTGCAAAAATTACAAGAGGAGCTAAACGCGTGCAAAGAGACGCAAAAGAAGATGGAACTGGATGTTCAGACTAACAACCAGCTGATTCAGAAGTATAAGCAACAATTAAACAGTGTAACCAACAATAAAGAGTACAAAGCCCTCAATAGCGAGATAGCGTTGCTTAGTAGCAAGAACAGCGACATAGAAGAGAAAGATTTGAAGTTTATGGAGCAAGAGAAGGTTTTGCAGGAGAGGCTGCAAGAGTTGCAAGCACAATGCGATAAGAGTCAGCAGGCGTTGCAAGGTGGCGAGTTGGAGATTAAATCTAAGATAGAAGCTGTAAAAAAGCAGATAGAAGAAAAAAGAGCCCAACGAAACGCAATTGCCCAAGATATGCCTTTAAGCCTAGTGAAGCAGTATGTTTTGTTGATAAAAAAGAAAAATCGCAAAGCTGTTGCTTTTGCTCAAAAAGAGGCTTGTAGTGAGTGTGGTTTTCGTCTTAGACCGCAACTTCTTTTGGAACTTGAGTCGGCGACAGAACCGAAAGTTTGTGAAAATTGTGGAAGATTTTTGATAGGCTCGCAAGAGGAAAGTGAATAACCTTATTTTTTAAGGAGAAGATAATATCTCTGCCGTAGTTACTACTTTCGTAGTGATTACGAAGGAAAGTCCGAACACCACAGAGCAGATCACTTCTTAAAACGAAGTCTTGGTAACAAGAAACTAGCCCCACAGAAAGATACCGCTCAGCATCTATTCCATCAATTTTTATTGCTAAATGGATGTTGGGTAAGGGTGAAATGGTGGTGTAAGAGACCACCGGCAAATGGTGTGAACCTTTTGGACAGGGAAGCTTTGATCGGTGCAATGCCAAATAGGGGACTGATGAGGTGGCTCGCTTCGCATAAGGTCTCGGGTAGGCAGCTGGAGGCAAGCAGTGATGTTTGTCCTAGATAAATAGAGATAGTTTGACCAATTAGGTCAAACACAAAATTCGGCTTAATATCTTCTCCTTGAATATTACTTCTTATGTCTGTCTTAAAGTTAAAGCGTGATTTTAAAATGTTAAAATAAATTATGGTAATCAAATGAAGTCGTCTTGGATATTGTCTCCAGCCAAAGAAAACAAGAGATTGTGTGAAGAGCTAGAAAGGGAGCTTTCTTGTGAGCAACAGTTTGCTCAAATTCTTTTAAATCTAGGGGTAGATTCCCTTGCTAGAGCCAAATCTTTTTTGAGTCCCAAAGTAAAAGATCTTTTAGATCCTTTCCTTTTTTTGCAGATGAAAAAAGCTACCCAAACGGTGATTAAAGCCATAAAAACCCAAAAAAAAATCTTAATTTATGGTGATTTTGATGTTGATGGGGTTACTTCTGTTACGGTGCTTTACAAGGGGCTTTTAGGTTTGGGAGCGAAGGTAGATTTTTTCATTCCTGACCGTTTGCAAGACGGCTATGGTCTTAGCAGTGGGTGTGTGGACACTATTTTGAGAGACCCTCCTGAGCTGTTAATCACCGTGGATTGCGGTGTTTCGGCAGTGGAGCAGGTGGCTCGCCTAGTAGCCGCTGGGGTTGAGGTGATAATTACCGATCACCACCTCCCGCAGGGCGAGTTGCCCTTGGCAGGGGCAATCCTCAATCCACAGCTGGAGGATAGCGGATACCCGTGCAAGTACCTTGCGGGCGTCGGTGTTGCCTTTAAACTGCTTAGCGGTGTGTGCCAGCTACTAGAGGTCGATTTGGTTAAGCACCTTTATCCTTATCTGATTTTTGTCTGCCTTGGGACTATCGCCGACATCGTGCCTCTGGTGGAGGAAAATAGAACCATGGCGAGAGTTGGCTTGCTATCTATTAAAAACCGCTTTAACAAAGGGCTTACCGCCTTGATAGAGGGTTGTGGGATGACACCAGAGAACTTAAGCTCTGCTAATATCGTTTTTAATATCGCTCCCCGCATAAATGTTGCTGGGCGTATGGGCAATGTTTTGCAAGCTGTGAGGCTCTTTTTGAGTGAAGACAAAGAGGAAATAAGCAAAATTGTGCATGAACTAGAGGAGCTGAACACCGTCCGCAGAAACGAGCAAGACGAGATTTATCAAGAGGCGTGTTTGCAGATTGCAAATAAGTACCCAGACTCACAGGCACTTAGAACTCTTGTGGTGAGTGATCCAAGCTGGCATGTGGGGATTATCGGAATAGTAGCGTCTAAGTTGGTGGAGAACTATCGTCGTCCTGTGATAGTGTTGGGAGAAGAGAACGGAGTGCTAAGGGGTTCGGCTCGCAGTGTGGCAGGCTTTAACATTGCTCAAGCTATCAAGGGCGGTAGCGAGTTCTTGCAAGGATTTGGCGGACACAGATATGCAGCTGGGCTGAGTATGCTCAAAGAGTTCTTACCAAAGTTCGAGGCAAGGTTACAGGAGTACACCAGTGTTAACCTGACACAAGAGATGGTTAAACCCATCTATAAGGTGGACGCCGAGCTGAGGCTGGAGCAGATAGACAATAGATTTGTACAGATGCTCTCAAGGCTATCACCCTATGGTCCGGGCAATCATAAGCCCGTGTTCTATTCCCAAGGCTTGTCTATAGTAGGCAGTGCTCGCATAGTGGGGCAAAACCATCTGCAAGTAAAGCTAACCGATGGACAAAAAGAGCTAAACTTCATTGGCTTTGGTCTGGGTGATTACCAAAAAAAGCTGAGCTACAACTCCAAAGTGGAGGCAGTTTACTCTTTGGATTTCAACTATTGGCAGGATAAAGTCTCTATCCAAGGATATTTGAAGGATTTAAATGTTTACTAAAGTTCATAAAACCACTTGGCTTCCTGTGCTCTCAGGACTAATTTTGGCTATCACTAGGATGGATATAGGAATAGAGTTTTTGGCTTTTGTGGGATTTGTGCCACTGTTTTTTTGGCTGGCAAAAGATAAGCAAAATCTTTGGAGAGGCTCTTTTCTTTTTAGCGTTTGCTTCAACGGCGTTTATCTTTACTGGATAGCTTATGTAACTTTTTGGGGCTATCTTGGCATAATTTTATTTTTTGTTCTTTATTTTACACTGATTTTTTTCTTAATTAAAAAAAGTTGGCAAAAATTTCCCAAACTTCGTTTGCTATCTTTTCTGGTTTTTTGGCTTTCTTTGGAACTTTTTATGAACTACACAGAGCTGGCTTTTCCTTGGATGTCTTTGGGCTACTGCTTAGCCAACTACCTTTATCTGATACAGTTAGCATCTTGGGGAGGGATGAGTATCTTGTCTTTGGGGATTATAACTGCCAACTATTGCGTGTTTTCTTACATTGAGACCAAAAGGCATAAATACTTGTGGATTTTGTTTTCTCTTTTGCTAAGCTGGTCTTGTTTGGGCTTGTATCTTTACCAGTCTATAAAAGTAAAAACTACTCAGCAAAAAATTGCTATCTTGCAACCAAATATCCCTCTAAAATTAAAGCATAGCGTATATGGCAACGCTAGAATGTTGAAAGTTTATAATCGGCAGATAGCTAGCCTAAGAGGCGATAGTATTGATTTGGCGTTGCTTCCCGAGAGTGCGATTATGGACTTTCCCTTGCACAACAAAAAAATGGCAAAGCAGATTATCGATATCTCTCAAAAACTAAAAGGGGATATCTTCTTAGGATTTTTGGATTATCGCATCACACCCCAGCGGGTAGAGTATACCAACTCTTGTTCCAAAGTGGACACCACGGGTAAAATTTATCAAAAATATAGCAAAAATATCTTGGTGCCTTTGGGGGAAAGAGTCCCATTTTTAGACATCTTCCCGTTTTTGTGGAACTTGAAGTTAGGGCAAGCCAACTGGGAATATGGTAAAAAAACGCAGTCATACCGTTTGGGTAAGCACACTTATTCGCCTGTTATTTGCTACGAGATAGCTTTTCCGAGGCATCTACGCAAGCTAGCTAAAGCAGATTTCGTTATAAACATCACCAACGATGCTTGGTTTGGCAGGTCGATAGGAACTGTGCAGCATATGCAAATGGCAATTTTTAGAGCAATTGAGCTCAGACGCAGCATTTACAGATGTGCCAATACGGGATACTCATGTATAGTTTTGCCCACTGGAGAACTTTTGCAAAAATCCGAGTTGTTTGAAGAGGACATAATTATAGATAAATTGTATCTGAGCGATACAGACTCTTTGTATTCTAAGATGAACTACGAATGGATTTTCGTTGTTTTGGCTTTATTCTTTGTCGCAGGGATTTTGTTTAAAAGCCAAAAGCTAACAAAAATTTGCTCAAGATTATAAATTTTGTAATAAAAAGGAAAGATGTAAGTGAAAGATTTTATATCTCAGCTGGCTAGTAAAGCACCTACTCCCGGTGGTGGTTCTGCTGGATGTGTGATAGGGGCTATTGGCTTAGCAGCAGCTCAGATGGTGCTAAACCTCACCATTGGCAAGAAAAAATATCACCAATACGAAGAGGCTAATCAAGAAACAAAGCAGGCGTTGCTTCGCTTTGCAGAAGAGTTCTTGACCCTTAAAGAAAAAGATGAGCAAGTTTTTCAGGTGGTAGCAAAAGCTTACGCTTTGCCCAAAGGCGATGAGCGACGCCGTGAGATACAAAAAGCACTGCAAGCGGCACTGCAACCGCCATACTTAGGGCTAGAGTTAGCTTTGCGTACTTTGGAGTTGGTGCAGAGCTTGCTTGACACCACCAATGCTAATCTGATTAGCGATTTGGCCGTGGCAGTTTTTGGGCTGGAAGCAGCAGCAAAGAGTTGTTATTTCAATGTGTTGGTAAATATAAAGCATATAAAAGATCAGCAGTTTTGTGATATTTGGACAAGCAAAGCTAAAGATTGTTATGACAACGCTTTGCGAATAAGCGACAAAACTCAAGAAGAAATTTTGCAAAAATTAACTTAAACGAAACAAAATGGAGCGAAAAAAATGTACACGATTTTGACTGGAGGAGCTGGATTTATCGGGGCAAACATCCTGCGGGAATTAAACGATAGAGGACTTTCGGATATCATAGTGGTGGACAATCTTGGCACTAGCCAGAAGTGGAAAAACTTGCTAGGTTGCCAGTTTGAGAACTATTTCAACAAACAAGAGTTTTACGATTTGATAAACCAAGACTTCCACTATTTTGGCAAAATAAAGTCTGTAATCCATATGGGAGCTTGCTCGGCAACTACGGAAGAAAATATGGACTACTTGATGAAAAATAACCTGCACTACTCGCAGTTGATGTTCAATCTGGCAAACGAGCATAGCGTGCCCTTTGTTTACGCCTCCTCGGCGGCTACTTATGGTGATGGAGCTATGGGATTTGACGACAAAGATGATATTTTCCGCTTGCGTCCCATCAATCGCTATGGCTACTCCAAGCAACTTTTTGACACTTGGCTGGAGAGAAACAACTATTGGTCAAAAGCTATCGGTCTGAAATTTTTCAATGTATTTGGACCTTTGGAAGACCACAAAGGTTCGATGGTCTCGATGGCGTACCGTGGCTATCAACAAATAGAAAAAATGGGTAAGATACAGCTTTTCGCCTCAGACAGTCATGATTATGCAGATGGAGAGCAAAAAAGGGATTTTGTCTATGTGAAAGATTGTGCCAAAGCAGTGTGCGACTTGGCAGAACACAAGCGTGCTGGTGGCTTGTACAATATGGGTACAGGTGTGGCACACTCTTGGAACGACTTGGCAGAAGCGTTGTTTATTGCCACTGGCAAAAAAAAGCAGATAGAGTACTTTCCTATGCCCGACAAGCTCAAAGGCTCTTATCAATACTACACAAAGGCACAGATGAGCAAACTCTTGGCAGTGTTGCCAAAATTCAAATTCACCCCTTTACAAGAGGCAGTGAAAGATTATGTTGATAAATACTTACAAAAATAAGATATGATTTTTTTTCATTTCAGCAAATATGCAAAGGAGACTTATCGGGTTGTGCCTGACTACATCTAAATGTGGTTTGGGAGCGTGTAGCTTGTTATGCACGCTAGTTCTTTAGCAATCTTCAATTTTGGAAATTGCTACTGTTTTGTTTTTTTAAATTTGAAATTTTAGGAGAAAAAATGAAAATTATACCCGAACCGTTCAAAATAAAAATGGTAGAAACATTACACAGAATCGACCGTAAATCCAGAGAGAAAGCCCTAGTGAAAGCGGGCTACAACCCTTTTTCACTGAGAGCGGAAGAAGTTTTTATCGACTTGCTGACAGACAGCGGCACAGGAGCTATGAGCGATAGACAATGGGCTGGAATGATGCTTGGCGATGAGTCCTATGCAGGCAGTCGCAACTTCTACCATCTGCAAGAATCTGTTCGCAATGTCTTTGGTTACCAGTACATTATCCCTACGCATCAAGGTAGAGGGGCAGAGCAGATACTCTTTCCTCAGCTACTAAAGAAGAAGGGCGACTACTTCATCAGCAATATGCACTTCGACACCACCAAGGCTCATGTAGAGCTATGCGGAGGCGTGGCTATTAACGCTATCACCCCTGCGGCACTAGACACTGTAACCTACGACGATTGGAAAGGCAACTTTGACTTGGCAAAACTAGAGGAGCTGTTTTCCGAAAAAGGTGCAGAGAATATAGCTGCAATTATCATTACAATCACTTGCAACTCTAGTGGTGGACAGCCTGTGTCTATGGAAAACATCAAGGCGGTGAGTAAGCTCGCCAAGAAGAACAAAGTGCCAGTTGTGTTCGATTCGGCACGGTTTGCCGAAAACGCCTACTTCATCAAGCAAAGAGAGCCCAATTACAAGAACAAATCTATCGCTGAGATAGTTAAAGAGATGTACTCTTATGGCGATTGCCTGACTTGCTCAGCTAAAAAAGACGCTATTGTGAATATGGGTGGATTTATAGGGATTAAGGAGAACAGTGAGCTTTACGACGCTTGTCGGTCGTACCTTGTACCTATGGAGGGTTTTCCAACTTATGGTGGGCTCAATGGTAGAGATATGGAGGCTGTAGCTATCGGCTTGAAAGAGGGGATTGCGTACGACTATTTGCAATCTCGCATTGGACAGGTAAAATTTTTGGGAGATTTGCTAAAAGATGCTGGTGTGCCTATCCAATACCCAACAGGGGGACACGCCGTTTTTGTCGATTGTGCCAAGATTTGTCCTCAAATCCCTTTTCATCAGTTCCCTGCTCAGGCTGTCTGTAATGCAGTATATTTGCAAGGAGGAGTCCGCCCTGTGGAGATTGGCTCGTTTTTGTTGGGACGCGATCCTCTCACAGGTGAGAACCTGCAGTCCGATCTAGAGCTTATGCGACTGACTATCCCACGGCGAGTCTACACGGACAACCATATGCGATACATCGCTCAGACGGTAATAGAGGTAGCCAATGATGCTCAGAAGCTCAAGGGGTTTGAGTTCGACTACGAGCCATCGGTTTTACGGCACTTCACTGCAAGGCTTAAGCCGATAAAATAGTTGTAAGAAAAGCAATACTCTGCTTAGACTCTTCTAGAATTAAGAGACTGGCAAGAATTTGAGCAGAGTATATTTTGGAGTTATAAAGTTCTCTTTAATTAAGAGAAACTATTTGACAGCTGGTTGCCTTTCGCCCTTTCTTACCTTAATTTGCTACAGTGAGAGAAATATTTTAAGGAGAAATTAACGAACTATGTCAGGACACAATAAATGGAGTTCCATTAAGCACAAAAAGGGAGCTGCGGACAAAAAAAGAGCAAAACTTTTCACAAAGCTGATAAAAGAGATAACTGTGGCTGCTCGTCAAGGTGGAGGAGACGAAACTTCTAATCCTCGCTTGCGGACAGCTGTGATGGCTGCTAAGGCTGCGAATATGCCCACAAGCAATGTGGATAAAGCTATCAAGAGGGGCACAGGCGAGAGCGACGGCGTCAATTACGAAGAGATAGTCTACGAAGGTTATGGGCAAGCAGGTGTGGCTATCATCGTGGAGTGCCTTACGGACAACCGTAACCGCACGGTGGCAGATGTACGGCACATTTTCTCCAAGTATGGGGGCAACTTAGCCGAAAGCGGTGCTGTGGCGTGGGTGTTCGACTCCAAAGGGGAGATAACCATCAACAGCGATATGGACGAAGACGAGTTGATGTTGCAGGTGTTGGAGTGCGGAGCTCAGGACATAGAGATAGAGGACGAGCAGATAGTGGTCTACACGGACTTCAAAGAGTTGCACACCGTGGCAGACGCTCTTAAGTCCGCAGGGTTCGAGGTAGTGAAGTTCGAGCTGACTAAGATCCCAAAGAACACTGTGAACGCGGACGAAGTTGCCGAGAAGCTCTTGAACTTAATCGACAAATTGGAAGATTGCGACGATGTGCAAAAAGTGTACGCCAATTTTGAGATTTCGGACGAGGTTTTGGAAAACTTGTAAAAAAACGCAAAAAACTATTGATAAGATATTTTGAGATAAATATTTGTCGAAAACTTAGAATTGGGGGATAGTAAATGACAGACGGAAAGATTGTTCAAATCATCGGACCTGTTATAGATGTGGAGTTTGACGAGGGTAGCGTGCCAGCTATTCACAACGCTCTTACTATAGATTTAGATGAGAAAAAAAAGTTGGTGCTGGAAGTACAACTGCACCTTGGAGAAAATAAAGTAAGAGCCGTTGCCATGGACTCGACTGATGGCTTGACCTACGGGATGAGCGTGAAAAACACGGGTGGACCCATCAAGACTCCTGTGGGTGAAGGTGTACTGAGTAGGATATTGAATGTAACCGGTGATGCCATAGATGAGGCTGGTGAGGTGAAAGCTGCCGATTATTACCCTATCCATCGTGATGCACCGCCGTTTAAAGACTTGGACACAAAAGAGGCGATATTGGAGACGGGTATCAAGGTTATCGATCTTATCGAGCCATATCTTAAAGGTGGCAAGATTGGTCTCTTTGGAGGAGCTGGTGTGGGTAAAACTGTGCTTATTCAAGAGCTTATCCGCAACATCGCCAAAGAGCACGGGGGGTTCTCTGTGTTTGCTGGTGTGGGCGAGCGAACCAGAGAGGGTAACGACCTTTGGCGAGAGATGAAGGAGTCTGGGGTTATCGAGAACACTGCCATGGTGTTTGGGCAGATGAACGAGCCTCCAGGAGCTCGCCAGCGGGTGGCACTCACAGGTCTTACTATCGCCGAATATTTTAGAGATGTAGCTCAAAAAGATGTGCTCTTGTTTATCGATAACATCTTCCGCTTCACACAAGCAGGTTCAGAAGTTTCTGCTCTCTTGGGTAGGATGCCTTCGGCTGTTGGTTATCAGCCTAACTTAGCCTCGGAAATGGGCGAATTGCAAGAGAGAATCGCCTCTACCAAAAATGGTTCTATTACCTCTGTGCAAGCGGTGTATGTACCAGCGGACGACTTTACCGACCCTGCTCCTGCTACCACCTTTACTCACCTTGACGCTGCTACGCAGCTTTCTCGCTCTATCGTGGAATTAGGCATTTATCCAGCGGTAGATCCACTGGCTTCCACTAGCAGGATCTTGGAGCCACGCATCGTGGGGGAAGAGCATTACTTTGTAGCCAGAGAGACTCAGCGGGTCATCCAAAAGTACAAAGATTTGCAAGATATTATAGCCATCTTGGGTATGGATGAGCTCTCGGATGAGGACAAGATTACTGTCAACAGAGCGCGGAAGTTGGAGCGTTTTTTCTCGCAACCTTTCTTTGTTGCACAGGAGTTTACCAATGTGCCGGGGGTATATGTGCCCCTAAAAGACACAGTTGCTTCCTTTAAAGCTATCTTGGACGGAGAGTGCGACGATTTGCCAGAGCAAGCGTTCTTGATGGTCGGAGACATTCAAGAGGCTAGAAAGAAAGCTGAGGGACTCAAGTAGATGATAGAGCTTACTATAGTGCAACCTTGTGGAGAGTACCTGCACGAAGAGTTCGAATATATCGTAGCTCCTGGAGCCGAAGGAGATTTTGGTGTACTGGCTGAGCACACCCCTTTTATTACCAAGTTAAGACCTGGTGTGTTAAGACTTTACAAAAAACAAAATCAAGATCCAAGGGTGTTTGCTATCCACGACGGTTTTGTTTTTATAGACTCTGGTAAGATGAAGATAGCTTGTGATGGACTAGAGAGTAGTGTGGATATAGATAAAGATCGTGCCACTCGTGCCAAGAATAGAGCTCAAAAGCATTTAGACAGCAATAGCCTCGAGCTTGATGTTCGCAGAGCGGAGTATGCTCTGAGAAGAGCTATTGCCCGATTGGACGCCGTGCAAAGAGGATGACTAAAAAAGAAGATTGCATAAGCCAAGAGTTTGAACAGTTGCGGGAAGAGCTAGCTTCTTACAAAAACGAGAAAGAGAAGCTTCGCAATATGTTGGGGCAGATTGGTGGCAAGACGGGTAATATTTCCAAGGGAACGATGACTCTCTTCATAGCTACTGTGATTGTTCTTTTTTTGCTCGATTTGTACAAAAACCTTTTTATTTACGAGAATTGGTCTGGGGTTCTCACCATCGAAATAGGGCTTTTTTTGGTGTCCATAAAGCTGATTTGGATGATGCATTTACAGACGAAAGTTAGCCATTTTCAATTTTGGATATTGAACGCCATTGAATTTAAGGTTAACAGAATTTCCAAGAAGATAAACGAGTTGGAGCGAAAGCTTTGACTGGCAAACTCTTACAAAATTAAGGAGAATATTTTAGATGAAAAAAGGTAAGTTTAGATTTACTGTAGTTGCGATAGTGGTTTTAGCTATCGTTTACTATTTGGTGCCACTGCTTTTTCCGAATGTTGCTGGTAAAGGTTTTACTTCCAAAAAGCTCAATCTTGGTTTAGATTTGCAAGGAGGTATGAGGCTGGTTTTGGGGGTGGATAGTGAAAGTGCTGGGATTTCTAAGGAGCAAGAAAACCAAGTGGTAGAAACATCGTTGGAGATTATTCGCAACAGAGTGGACGAGTTTGGAGTAACCGAGCCGCTCATCCAGAGGGTGGGTAGCAATAGGATAGCCGTGAGTTTGCCGGGAGTCAAAGATTTTCAGAGAGCCGAGAGCTTGATTGGCAAGACAGCTCTTTTGGAGTTCCAACTCTTAGGCGATAGCCAAGAGCTTGGGAATATTATCGAGAAGATAGACAACTACCTACAAGCTAATAGCCAAGATTTCAAGGAACTTACGGACAAGATGGTGGGCGAAGACGAGAGCTTAGCCGAGTCGGTGTTGGGCGATGAGCAAGAAGAGGAGTCGCAAGATGATAGCAAATACAAAAGACTTTTCTCTGCTTTGGTTAATTATCAAGGAGCCAATAACTTAGTGGTGGCTCAAGAAAATGTGGAACTGCTAAAAAAAGTTTTATCCAATAAGAAAGTGGCTGAGCTATTGCCTAGCCAGTATAGTTTTAATCTGGGGAAAGTTCAGTTAGACCAAAACGACATAGCCGATTATACCCCTCTGTTTTTTCTGGAAAAGAAGGTGCAACTTTCGGGTAAATATCTAAAATCTGCAGATGTCAGAGTTGGACAAGATGTGGGTGGTATTCAGACAAACGAGCCTTATGTCTCTTTGGAATTTGACTCCCAAGGGGCGAAGAAATTTGCCAACATAACGGCGGACAACTTCCACAAGAGATTGGCAATCGTTCTGGACGGCATAGTGTATATGGCTCCGACTATCAACTCTCGCATAGCCGATGGCAAAGCCAGCATTACTGGCAGTATGAGTATGGAAGAGGTGCAAAACTTGGTAATCGTTTTGCGGGCTGGTAATCTGCCGGCACCTGTAACTATCTTGGAGCGTCGCTCTGTTGGTCCTACTTTGGGTGCGGACAGCATCAAGGCAGGATTTTTAGCGGGAGTTTTGGGATTGGCAGCCATCTTGTTGTTTATGATTTTCTACTACAAGTTGTCAGGTATATTGGCGATAGTAGCTGTTGTAGCTAATATTTTGTTTATTTTGATGTCTTTAACGATGTTCTGTGCAACTCTGACGATGCCGGGTATTGCGGGTATCGTACTTACCATAGGCATGGCAGTAGATGGCTGTGTGCTCATCTTTGAAAGGATCAGAGAAGAGCTAGATTTGGATAGACCTGTCTCTTCTGCTATCTCTTCTGGTTTCCAAAAAGCTTTTTGGATTATTATGGACGCCAATGTTACCACTTTGATAACGGCGGCAGTGTTGTACAAGTTTGGTAGCGGTCCTATTCGCGGGTTTGCCGTTACTTTGTCTATCGGTATAGTTGGTTCTCTATTTTCTACTCTTATCTTGGTGAAGCTTTTCTTTGAGAAGATTGTTGGTGATAAGGCGTTAAAACGCTTGAGTATATAGAGTTAAAATAAAGGAAGTTAAAATGAGATTGTTTAAAAACTCTAAAATTGATTTTGTAGGTAAAAGAAGGATTATGTTCTTTTTGTCAGCTTTGCTGATAGTGGGTAGCGTCGTTTCTTTGGTAGTAAAGGGTGGACCCGATTACGGAATAGACTTCACTGGTGGTGTGGCTATGGAGCTGAACCTTAGTAGTGAAAGTGAAAAAGCGGTAACCTTGCAACAAGTTAGGGAGATTTTTGTAGGCAGTGATTATGAAAGTGTGCAATTACAACAACTTACTTCACAAGCGGGCAAAGATATTTTCTTGCTATCCTCACAAATTCCCGAAGGTAAAGACACCCCTTTGTTGGAAAGTGAAATTGTCTCTATCCTAAAAAGTAAACTGCCCGAGTTTACCAAGAGCGAAGATTTAGTGCGAAGCTCACAAACCGTAGGTCCTCAAATAGGGCAGGAGCTGAAAGGCAAAGCACTCAAAGCGATATTTTACGCTCTTCTGGGAATTATCATTTACATCTGGTGGAGGTTCAAAAAGTTCACTTACGGTTTTGCGGCTGTGGTGGCTTTGGCTCACGATGTTTTGATTACGGTGGGCGTCTTCTCCGTTTTAAACTTGGAGTTCAGTTTGCCTATTGTAGCTGCTTTGCTGACTTTGGTTGGGTACTCCCTCAACGATACGATTGTGGTTTTTGCACGGATTAGAGAAGACTCTACCAAAAATAGCAGGATGATTTTTCCCGATATCGTCAACTTTAGCATCAACGAAACCCTCAGCCGTACGGTTATTACCTCTTTCACCACTTTTGTGGTTGTTTTGTTTTTGTACCTTTTCGGTGGTAGTGTTATTCACGATTTTTCTTTTGCTCTTTTGATAGGCGTGGTAATCGGTACTTACTCTTCAATTTTTGTGGCTAGTCCTATCTTGGTTGAAGGGTATTTGCGTAAGCATAAAAAATGATTAAACCTTTTGTGGATTAATAGTTTGTGTAAGATAAAAAACCTCTTTTGCTGTCTTTTGCTCTTGCCATGCTTAGCGTGGGGAGCTACAGCAGAGGAGTTAGATTTGCCCTCGGTAACTATTGAGGGCAAAGACGAGTTACAAGACAAAGATAACTTTTATTTTGATGATGACCTGTCCAAGCATTGGCAAATTGAGGGAGATTTTGAGTTTGACGCAGAGTTGCAAGATTTGGAGTTCGGTGGTAATAAAGATAGTACCAAAAACAAGCAGAGTGTTGGTTTTCTGGATTTCTGGCTGGGCTATGGGCACAAAGCTCAGCTAAAAGCTGTCTATCATAACTTGCAAAACGAGCTTTTAGATTTTGAAGTAGAGAGCAAGAACTACTGGCACGATGAGCAATGGTACAGTTACACTCAGTCGTTTCTTTGGAGTCCTAACTTCGGTAGGTCAGGCATAGATTTTAGCTTTTTAGAGTTTGACGCCAAAGCAACTAGTCTCAAATCAAAAGTTACAAAAGGTGGTTTTTCGTGGAACTTATCGCTTTCTGATAGCTTACTACAGGAGTTGAATATTTTCGTTTCTGCCGAAAATGTGAAACAAGATTACCCTGAGCAGACTCAAACCAAAAGTTACTCCAATTTTGGCGTCTCTCCCAGAGGTCAGATTTACGACATCTTGCTTACGGGTGATTTTTTCCATTACTCAGACGCCTTTCACTCCGAGCTAAAAGCACAAAAAAACATTAACAAGTGGGGATTTTATACATTTGATTTTTGGGTAGGGCTTTCCAGAGAGAGGTTTATGCCCTCTTTTGGATTTTTAGGGCTTTATTTTTTACCCAATAAGATGTTCATCCACATAGAGAATATCCCGACTATTTCCAAAAAAACGCATTTTGATTTGCTTAGCGAAAACTACGCTCAGAGCTCCGATTACGAGGTTTCCCAAGAGATGGTCCCCTTAGATTTTACTCTCAAGCTTGGCTTTAAGCGGTATTTCACACTTTTTGGTAACGCTAGCTACAAGATGAATCACATCTATTATAGCAAAGTGGAAGACGCAGACAGGTATTTGACTTGTGAGGAAGATTTTTTGACAAACAAGGCGGGCGTTCAGGCGAGTTTTGATTACGATGGATATGGGATTTCTGCTTCCTACTACCGTGAAATGGTGATGAACCAAGCGAAAGATTACATCCCATATGAGCCGGGAGCGGTAGGCAAGGTTACACTGAACCACACTCGCTTCAAGATGGTTACCACAGAGCTTGGGTTTTCCGTTGGTCAGCTCATAAAAGACGAAGCTGGTCTGGAAGTGGAAGACAAGTTGGATCTTAGCTTGGAGCAGAAATGGGCTTTCAACGATGCCCTTAGCTTTGAGTTGCGATTTTTGAACTTACTTGATTATGAGCTGAGCAAACTGTCAGCTTATCCTGAAAGAGGTCAGCAAGTTTATGCTGGCGTGAAGTGGTATTTTTAGAGAAAAGGATTTATAAATAGTGAAAACGACGATAGGATTAGAGATTCATACTCAGCTGCTAACCAAGAGCAAGGCGTTTTGCGGGTGTTCTACCGAGTTTGGTCGCCAGCCCAACTCTAACACTTGCCCTGTGTGTTTAGGCATGCCGGGAGCTTTGCCCATGGTGAATAAGAAGCTTGTGGATAACGCCATAATTTTGGGGCTCAGCTTGGGTTGCAAGATAAGACAAACCGTTCAGTTTGCGAGGAAGAACTATTTTTACCCTGACCTTGCCAAAGGCTACCAGATATCGCAAAGCGACAAGCCTATTTGTTATGAGGGATCTTTGACTTTGGACGACGGTAGCGTCGTTGGCATAGAGAGAGTCCATATGGAGGAAGACACAGCCAAGAGTATGCACGATGCATCCTATGTGCCCAATGACAAGAGCTTTATCGACTTCAACAGAGCGGGAGTTCCTCTGCTGGAGATAGTTTCCTGCCCAGATATGCACTCGGGCGAAGAAGCGTACAACTACTTGCAAAAGCTAAAGCAGATACTCACTTACCTGAAAATTTCCGATGGTAATATGTCGCAAGGCTCGCTAAGGTGCGATGTAAACATTTCCATAAGCGACACAGATGTCTTGGGGACGAAAGTGGAGATAAAAAACCTTAACTCCTTTAAAAATGTGCAAAAAGCTATTGAGATAGAGACCCAGATCCAAAAGCAAGCGTTGGCTAAAGGCGAAAATATACGGCAGGCAACCAAAACTTTAAACCCCATCACCTTGGAGCTGACTACTATGCGAATTAAAGAAGGAAGCAGCGACTATAGGTACTTCGATGAGCCAGACATCCCGCTGATAAAGATTAGTAAAGAGCGTATCGAATTTTTGAAAAGCCATCTGGTGGAGCTTCCCGACGCTAAACGGAAGAGGTTTGTGCAACAGTACAAAATAACTAGTCAAGACGCTGTGGTGCTAGCCGATACGGAGCAAATAGCCAGCTATTATGAGCAAGCGTGCTTGTTTGGCGATGCCAAAACCGTCTCCAATTTGATTCAGTCCGAACTTTTGGCTTATCTGAACAAAGAGGAGATGAACATCCAAGATTGTCCTATTTCGGCAAAGATGATGGGAGAGCTAGGCAAGTTGGTAGTCAGTGGAGAACTCAGCTCCAAGATGGCAAAAAAAGTTTTTGCAGAGCTGATAGATAATCCCCGAAGCCCGCAAACTGTGGTGCAAGAGCTGGGACTAGTGCAAATATCCGATGAGAGTGCAATCTTAGAGTTGATAGCTAAGGTGCTTGAGGCAAGTCCTAACCAGCTGGCCGAGTATCGCTCTGGCAAAGAGAAGCTCTTTGGATTTTTTGTAGGGCAACTGATGAAGCTCTCCAAAGGGCAGGTAAACCCTAACATCGCAAATAAGCTACTCAAAGAGCATTTGAAAGGTTAAGATGTATTTATATTTGATTTTAGCTCTTCTGCTGGCAAACTACCTTTTGGATTTGGTCTGTGATATTTCTACTTTTAAGTATTTGGCTAAACCTATGCCGAGCGAGTTTTCGGATGTTTATGACCAAGAAAAGTATGCAAAAAGTCAAGAATATTCCAGAGTTACAACTAAATTTGGCTTGTGGAAAAAGAGCTTTAACTTGCTGGTATCTTTGTTGTTTATAGCTTTGGGCGGGTTTGCTTATCTAGATGTTTGGGTCAACTCTTGGCAACTTACAGTACCCATATCTGGCACGGTTTATCTAGGCTCGCTCTTGCTGGCTTTTACGCTGCTCAACTTGCCGTTTGGTGTCTACTTCACATTCGTCATCGAGGGCAGATTTGGGTTTAACAAGACAACTTTGGCAACTTTCTTCTGGGATGCGGTTAAAGGTTTACTAATATCTTTGCTGCTGATTGGAGCTGTTTTTGGCTTAGCTGTTTGGTTCTTCAGCACCTTTGGGCAATGGGCTTGGCTCTACACTTGGGTTGTTCTTACTTTGGTGAGCCTCTTCTTGGCTTTCATCTCGCCAGTGGTGATTTTGCCCTTGTTTAACAAATTTTCGCCCCTTTCAGATGGAGAGCTGAAGAGTGCAATAGTGGAGTATATGGCAAAGCAAAAGTTCAAAATTTCGGGGCTTTTTTCCATCGATGGCTCTAAGCGATCGACTAAGGCTAACGCTTACTTTACAGGGCTTGGCAAAACAAAGCGGATCGCACTGTACGACACACTGATAGAGCAGTTGAGTGTGAAAGAGATATTGGCAGTGCTGGCTCACGAAGTGGGTCATTGCGTGAAAGGACATATCAAGAAGGGACTTGCTTTTAGCTTTGTTAGCACTGGGTTTATGCTCTATCTCTTCTCTTTCTTTGTGAAAGATGCGACTCTCTATGCGAACTTCGCAGTGAGCGACACCAGTGTTTATGTGGGGATGATTTTGTTTGTGCTTATCTTCACACCGCTGTCTGTGCTTTTGGATATCTGTTCGGCATATTTTTCACGGAAGCACGAGTACGAAGCCGATGCATATAGTGCAAGTACTCTTGGCTCTGGGAAGCCTCTTATCTCTGCACTAAAAGGGTTGTCATCGCAAAACTTGAGCAATCTGACTCCGTCTCCATTGCGGGTCTTTGTTAGCTATTCACACCCTCCTGTGTTGCAAAGAATTAACGCACTCAAAAAATTTCTATAGCTTCTCGTCGGAAAACAACCTTTACCTCTTCGTCGATGCTGATGTGGCTGATATCGTTGAGGTCATCTTGCGGAAGCTCCACTGCCAAGTCAAAACCACAATCTAGTAAAAAAATCTTCTTTGTCTTAGATTTACGAATAAACCTTTTCACCGTAGCTTGAAAAACATTTACCGATCCGATATCGCCAAGGTTGCTCTTGCTGAGCAAGATTTGGTCTGCTGGCAAGCTGAGGTAAATTTGCTCTCCGAGCCTTGCGGGTAGATAGGGGATGTGGATTTGCTTTTGAGCAACTTCGACCACGCTATAATCTTTTTGAGGGTCTTGAGAGCAAAGAGTCCCTTTCAAAAAATTTATGAAAGTCTTGCCCAACTTGAAAATATCGTCCGAGGAAGTAATGTTCTCTTTGCTATCGCACTTAATGATAGTGCCATCTTTGATAATCGCTATCTTTTCTGCCAAAAACTCTGCCTCGCTGATGCTGTGAGTTACATAGAGGATAGGAATTTTAATAGTGCTATGAATTTTCTTCAGGTAGACCAAAATTTTGTCTTTTTGTCTGGGGTCGATAGCCGAGATCGGCTCATCCATCAGTAGCAACTTGGGATTGGTCAGCAAAGCTCTAGCTATGGAGACTCGCTGTTTTTCGCCACCAGAAAGATTGCAAGTGCCACGAGACAGCAGTGGACGCAAATCTAGCAAACTTATTAAAGAGTCTAGTAGGTGCTCATCAAGTTTTTTTACTCCGAAGAGCAAATTTTTTTTTACAGTCAGATGGGGGAAAAGGTAAGAGTCTTGCATCACATAGCCTATGTGTCGTTTTTCGGGTGGCAAGAATATTTTTTGTGATTGACTGTGTAAGTATCTTCCATCTAGCTTGATGTAACCTTGGTCTGGTCGCAAGAACCCCGCAATAGCTGAAAGAGTCAACGATTTGCCATTTCCAGACTCCCCGAGCAAAACTGTAAACTCTTTGTCAACTTTCAACTCCAAATCTAGCTGGAAGTTACCTATTTTTTTCTTAATTTGGACTTCAAGCATTTTTTAGCCCTTTTTTTTGATAATACTCGCTCACCAAAAGGGCAATCAGCGAGATGATGATAGAGATGATTACTAGTCTGAAACAAGCCAGTTCGCCATCTACGGAGTTGAAAAAACTGAAAATTGCCATCGAGATTGTCGTGGTTTTGTGCGGGATGTTGCCTGCCAGCATAATGGTGGCACCAAATTCGCCGATGCTTCGAGCAAAGCACAGCACAGCACCCGAGATGATGCCCGACTTGGACATAGGCAAGATAACTTTGAAAAAAGATTGCAAGCCGTTTTGCCCCAAGCTCCTGCTAATATTTAGGTAACCTTTGTCGATAGAGCCCATAGCCAACTTGACAGGGCGAAGCATCAAAGGGAAGCTCACTACGCACGAGGCTAGCACTGCCGCCGGTAGGTTGAAGATAAAGTTGATACCAAAGCGACTCAAAAAGCTACCCACTGGTGAGCTTTGGCTGAAGACGAAAAGCAAGATGTAGCCGGTAACCAGAGGCGGAAGCACCAAGGGGAAGATTAAGATAGCTTCGATGAGCATTTTTCCTTTAAACTTACTCTTGGTTAAGATGTGTGCGGTCAAAAGCACCAAAGGCAAGTTGATAATTGTCGCCAAGCTCGCCACCAAAAGAGAGAACTTTATGGCAAAAAATTCTATGGAACTCATTTTATGCTTTAATAAGCTGGTGTGAAGCCGAATTTGGTGTAGAAAGGCTTTGCTTTTTCGCTAGTCAAAAAATCAAAAAACTTTTTTCCAGAGGGGTTTAGTAAGCAGATAGTGTAGGTTATCTCAGGAGTGAGGTCGGCAGGAATTTCGTAAGCTATTTTTATTTTTTTACTCACCAGAGCGTCTGTTTTGTAGACAATCCCACAATCGGTGCTACCAGACTCCACCATGCTCATCGCGGCCCTTACATCCACAGCACCAGTGATTTTTGTCTTTAACTGAGCAAAGATGCCGACATTTTCCAAAGTTTGTTTGGTGTATATGCCTGCGGGCACATGAGAAACATCGCCCGTAGCGATTTTTTGGCAGAGTGCTAGGTCTTGCAAATCTTTGATGACAAGTTTGGATTCGGAGGGAATGATGACCACCAAAGAGTTGTGCAGCAATATTTTGGAATTTTCTTCTGTGGCTATCTGCTTTTGGATTAAATACTCGCTCCACTTGGGATTGGCACTGAGGAAAATATCTGCTTGCAACCCTTTTTCTATCTGCTTGGCACAGATGGAGCTGGAAGCAAAATTTAGTTGAAATTGAGCATTGCCCTGATTTGTGTACTCTTGGCTGAGGCTAGTCAAAACATCTGTAAGGCTAGCCGCACTAGAGATTTTAATTTTTTGTGGCTCGGGCTGACAACCGCAGACCAAGAGAACCAAAGCCATAAGAACTATCTTTTTCATACTATTTCCTTTATCCCTTTTTGTTAAACTTTTCAATTTTATCTTTAAACTGGTAAAAATATTTTTGAGAATTTTCTTTCAGGTCGTCGCTCATCTGCTGATAGGTGGCGATGTAATATTGAGCAAAAGAGGTCAGGACGCTGCCACCTCGCTCTATTCCACCTTTGTAAGATTCCAAAAATTTCTTGCCAGTTACAGACTCCACTCGTCGAACCATCTTGTTGGCTTTGGAATAAGACAGGTGCATACTCTCGGCTGCTTTTTTCAAAGATTTGTGTTTTGCTACAGCTTTCATCAGCCAAACTACTCCTATCCCCATAAAAACCTTATTTTCTCTGTCTAAAAGAGCAATTTTGATTTGAATATTTTTCTCTATTTCCATAAAACCTCGAACTACTTACAAAAAAATATCGAAAATCGGTCAACCTCTTTTTTAGAATTATTTTATCCTTGGCAAAATTAGCACAACCTATCGCTTTGGCTTAATAAAAAGATTTTGTGGAGAAAATATGGAGTTTATAGAGACCCAAAAAGCTTGGGAATTGATAGATGGTTGTCCTCTGAAAGAGCTGAAAAAAGAAGAGGTTTGGCTAAAAGATTCGCTGGGTAGAGTGCTGGCAGAAGATGTTTTTTCAGCCTCTGACGACCCTGCTTTCGACAAAGCCCTCAAAGACGGTTACGCTTACAGAAGCACGGATGTTGCACCTGCGGTGGTGGCAGTGCTAAGAGCTGGCGATACTGTTAGCAAAAAGTATGCACCAGGGGAGTGTGTTAAGATTATGACTGGTGCTGTAGTTCCCAAGGAGTTCGATAAGTTGGTGATGGTGGAAGACGCACAGGTGGTAGATGGTAAGCTGATGGTACTAGGGCAGGTTGGAAACAACATCTGCTATCAAGGTGAGTACTTGCTAAAAGGGACAAAAGTTTTGCACAAACACAAGCAAATTGCTCCTCAAGATGTTGCTATTTTGGCCTCTGTCGGTAAAAAGAAGGTGAGTGTGTATCGCAAGCCGAGAGTGGGGATTTTGGTAACAGGGGACGAGCTAGTGGAGCAAGAGTCCGAGCTGAAGGCTGGCAAGAAGCTAGATAGTAACAGTCCGATGTTGGCAGCCCAAGTGCGTATTTTGGGGGGTGAGCCTTGCGAATACAAGGTGGTAGCTGACACGCTAGAGGCAACGATAATGGCAATTTCTGGGGCTTTATTAGATTGCGACTTGGTGATATCCTCGGGTGGAGCTTCGATGGGCGATTACGATTTTATACCTAAGGCGTTGCAAAGTTTGTCGGCGAAATTTATGTTCAAGAAGATAAAGTTCAAGCCGGGGAAACCGACTTTTTTTTCTACCGTGCAGACTATCCCATATTTTGCTTTGCCGGGTAATCCCGTGTCCAGTTTCGTCGTTTTTTCACTTTTTGTGGCTAGGTTAATAAGAAGAATGTTAAAGCAAAGTCCACAAGCAAAATATTTTACTTTGCCTATGAAAGCAGAATTTGTGCGTAAAACCGATTTGGACAGGCAAGAGTTTCGCCCTTGTAAAATAGTTGACAATAAGATATTGGTGTCCGATTTTGTCAATTCTGGACACTTACAAGCGTTGTACGGGGTAGATGGCTTGGTCGATATTCCTGTGGGTGAAAAAGTTTTACCTGTAAAATCTTTGCAAAAATTTTACCCAATCTAAAATTGTTGAACAAACCAATTAGAAAGGGGAAATCATTGACTAAAAGAGATTAACAGATTTCTTGAACCAAATGAGAATAGACAAAATTTTAAATAAGATTGATGAATTTGCTCCGTGGCAATCGGCGTTGCAATGGGATAATGTGGGGCTTTTGCTGGGGCGAACTCAGCAAGAGGTTAGCAAGGCTGTGGTGTGTGTGGATGTGGACGAGCTGGCACTGGCTTTGGCTCTGGAGGTGGGGGCAAATCTGATTGTTTCTCATCATCCTCTGTTTATCAATCCGCAGAGCTCTTTTTGCGATGAGTTTTTTTTGTGTCTTGCTGAACACAAGATTGGGGTCGTTTGTGCTCACACCAATCTGGATATAGCACCCAAAGGGGTCAATTACGCTTTGGCAACGCTACTGGGATTGCAAAATCTTCGTCCAATTAGCACGGATGAGCCGATAGGATTGATGGGGAGCGTGCCGAGGCAACCGCTGAAAAAGTTTGCTTTGGAGTGTAAAAACAGGCTGAATGCTCCTTTTGCTCTGGTTTACCCATTGCAAGAAAATGTGCAAGAGGTGGCAGTGTGTGGTGGCAATGGAAGTTCGTTGCTTTCGGCGTTGCAGGGGAAAGCTGACATTCTGGTCTCGTCCGATTTTAAGTATCACCAAATTTTGGAAAGTAGAGTTTCCATCTTGGATGTTGGGCATTATTGGAGCGAGAAAGTGGCAGTTGACATTTTACGAAATCTTTTGAAAAAGTTGAAAATAGAAACTTTTGTGCCAGAAAAGTACAAAATTGAAAAATTAGAGGTAATATGAAAATAGTATTTAAAGATGTGTCTCGTGGAGTGGTGGACTCTAGAGCCATCATAGAAGTGTGCGAAGGTGTGTACCTCAATGAGGTGTCTATCTTGCGAAAAGATGGGAAGCTTCTGGTGGAGTTTCCGCAAAAATCTTTCAAAGGCAAAGACAGCAGGATGCACTGGATGGATATTTTGACCTTCCGTGATGAAGATAAAAAAACTTTGTTCCAGATGGAGATCTTGCAGCAGCACAAATCTTGGAGAGAGAAAAACAAAAAAGTTTTGGTCTATGAAACCTAAATTGGTTATTTTTGACGACAGTGATACAACCTCGGCTCTTCTTCCTTTCTCTGCCGTTAGGTCTGTCGGCTTTTTGCGTAAGGGCTGTTTTACTCAGGCAGAAAGGATATCTTTAGCTTTTACAGGCAAAAGGCAAGATTTCTGCTGCGAGTCGCTGGAGAGCTTGCAACTGACCAGTGGACGGTGGCTGGGTGTGAATGCGGCGATGAAGGTAAGTAGCCAGATGGTGGAGACACTGCGAAACCTGCCAGTAGGAGCTGTTTTGTATCAAGAAGAGAACCAGCGGGTTGTGGCTTTTCATCTGGATGTTGCAGATAGTTGTATCTTTTCACAGGCGGAATTTGTTGATAGCTCGCCAGTTTGTGGCTCTGCACTCTATGAGCATTGGTGGGAGCTAGTGGCAGACAATGATAAGCAGATTGAGGACGACTTCCAACAATTTTATAGTAGCAAGGACGGCTTTAGTGTGCCACCTCAGTTGGCAACATTACTAAACCCTTACAGCGTATGGCTCGGTAAAGGCGTGTCTCTGGGTGTAGGGGCGATATTGGACGCCAGAGCAGGTGCTATCGTGATAGAAGACGGCGTGCAGTTAAGCAGTAGCTGCTTGCTCGAAGGACCGTGCTATGTGGGCAAGGAGTCTACTATCAAGCCCTTTGCACACCTAAAAGGAGGCACAAGCGTTGGTCGGAGCTGTAAGGTCGGTGGTGAGGTGGACGGAGCCATCATCGACGATTATTCCAACAAGCAACACTACGGCTTCATCGGTGAGAGCTATATCGGCTCTTGGGTAAACTTGGGAGCTGGTACTACTTGCTCTGACCTTAAGAACAACTATTCACAGGTGAAAAGTTTTTCCGCTGGCAAGCAAAAGATAGAGACAGGTCGCCAATTTTTGGGTTGTGTGATAGGCGACTACACAAAGCTGGGGATTGGCTCTTTACTCAATACAGGAGCGTATATTGGCACAGGATGCTCGCTCTACGGCACAAAAATAGTTGAAGGTAAAGTAGGTAATTTTCGCTTTGGCAAAGTAGAAAGCCAGAATCTCTACGATTTGCCCAAGTTTTTGCAAACTTTGCAGGTGGTCAAAGCTCGTCGAGGATTGAAACTATTGCCTAAAGAAAAAGAAGCAATCGAAAAAATTTTTAATAAAGAGTTGAAAAATTATGTCAGTTAGAGTTAAATTTAGAACAGGACGCGAGCAGTTGTATCACACCCCAGATTTTCCTATCTCACCATTGCAAAGGGTGATAGTGAACTTAGAGTATGGCTACGATATCGCTACGATAATAGCTATTGGCGAGAAACCGAAAGTTGCCGAAGATCACAAGAAAATATTGCGGGTTGCCAGTGGCAAAGATCTTGCAAAATTGCAGTCGCTAAAAGAGGAAGAGAAAAAAGCGGAAGAGATTTACAATAAGACGATTACCAATCATTCCATCGAGATGAACCTTTTTTATGGGGTGCAGCAGTTCGACGGCAAGAAGTTGTTGTTTTTGTTTACTTCCGAAAAAAGAGTGGACTTTAGGGAGTTCGCCAAGGAGCTAGCGACTATTTTTGGCAAAAGGATTGAGTTTATCCAGATATCTTCTCGTGATAGAACCAAAAATATGGGAGGCGTGGGCTCGTGTGGCAGAGCTTATTGCTGTCATAAACACCTGCAAAAGTTTCAGCCTATCTCGGTGAAGATGGTCAAACAGCAAAATCTCTCTGGTAACCTCTCGCAAATTTCGGGACCTTGTGGGAGATTGCTTTGCTGTTTGGATTACGAAAAGGAAACTTACCAAGATTATCCCAAAATTGGCTCAAAAATTAGGTACAAAGGCGAAATTTATTTTGTAAATTTCAACGACATTTCTAAGCAAAAGGTGCATTTGCAGGGTGTTAAGCGAGAGCAAAAGCCTTTGGAGTTGGATTTGGAAAAGGTCAAAGAGATTCAAGCCAAGAAGTAGATGTTACTCTCTACCAGCAATTTAAAAGTTGGTTATCCAGGGAAAGAGCTCTTTTCTGGGGTATCTTTTATGGTGAAAACCACAGACAAAGTGGGCGTGATAGGTGATAACGGTTGTGGCAAATCTTCTTTTTTTTCAGCTCTTTTGCAACAAGATGCTCTCTTGGGCGGGGAAGTCAGCCAGAAAAAAGGTCTGAAAATTGCTCACTTGGAGCAAAGTTTGTCTAACTGCTTGCAAAAAAATGTTTGGGAGTTTGTTTGCGAAGCTAGAAAAGATGTTCTTGCCTTAGATAGCGAAATTCAAAAAGTTTCTCAAGAACTGGAACTTACTGGCAACCAAAGCGTTTTGCACAGATTGACAAATCTGCAAGAAAAGTTTACTCAGATGAGAGGCTACGCACTAAAGTCGGAAATCAAATCTGTTCTGACTCATCTAAATTTTTTTCCTGAGAGTTGGGAAAAGCCTTTGAATAACCTTAGTGGAGGGCAGATAGCTCGGTTGCAATTGGCGAAAGTTCTTTTGTCAAGGTTCGATTTGCTCTTGCTCGATGAGCCAACCAACCACTTGGATTTTATGATGATAGCGTGGCTGGAAAAATATTTATTGAACTTAAAAAAACCTTATTTGGTAATTTCTCACAACAGAAGTTTTTTGGACAAAGTAACCACTAAGTTGTTTCATCTTCATCAAAAAAAACTTACAATTTATCATGGGGATTTTTCCCACTTCCAAAAAGAGTTTGTAGCTCTTTGTCAAAAGCAAGAGAAAGAGTTTTTACAACAAAAAAAGCAAATTGAGAAGACGAAAGATTTTGTGGCTCGCAACATGGCAGGGCAAAAGACTAAGCAAGCGGCTTCTCGTTTGCGAACTTTGGCGAAGATGGAAATTCTCTCTGCTCCTATCCAAGAAAAGGAGCTTCGCATAAATTTTGGAAAATCTGAGCGAACAGGGCAAAAGGTATTGGAATGCAAAGAGTTATCTATTGGATATGCAGGCAATGTGCTTGCCAAGAAGATAGATTTGCTCTTGTCTTATAAAGATAGAGTTGCCATCATTGGTAAAAATGGTTGTGGTAAATCGACATTTTTGTCCACTATTTGTGGGATTGCTTTGCCTCTTGCTGGCACAGTAAACCGCGGAAGCCGTCTGAAGATTGGCTATTTTGACCAAAATCACACTTTACTAAACAACCAACAAAGTGTGTTGCAGGCAATTTGGTCGTTGATGGCTGGAGAGCCAATCGGCAAGCCGTTGTCTTATTTGGCTTCATACGGTTTTGCGGGGGAAATAGTAGAGCGGAAGGTGTCTATGCTTAGCGGAGGTGAGAAATCGAGACTCTATTTGGCTCGCCTTATTTTGCAAAATCCCAACTTACTCATCTTGGACGAGCCAACAAACCATCTGGATTTGAAAACCATCTTAGCGTTAGAAAAAGCTCTTTTGAATTATCAAGGAAGTTTGCTGTTTGTCTGCCACGACAAATATTTTTTGCAAAAGTTGGCTTCCAAGTTTTGGATTTTTGAAGATGGGAGCATCAAAGAAAGGCTAGATTGCGACTATAGCAACTTTGAGTACAAGAAAAGGGTTAAAAAAAACTCTTCTTCTGCCAAAGAAAAAGTTAAGAAAGTGAACCCCCACAAGTTGCTGATAATGGAAGAAGAGATAAAGAAACTGGAAACAAAGCTGGAAACGCTGACCAGAAAGCTAGACGAAAATTATCAACTTTTGACGGATAAGCGTATTTATCAAAACAAAGAAAAGTTGGCGAAAGTAAATCTCTGCATCTCTGAGCAAACCACTGAATTAGAAAAAGTTAAAGTTGCTTTGGAGCAAAAAGAAACGGACTATCTAAACTCTTGCTGATTGACCTAAAAATCTTGTATGTACTTAAAAGTAGCGTCGATGACCCTGTCTAGAGTCTCTGAGCTGCAATGCTCTGGGGTGTCATTTGTGGTGTGGTGCTGAGCAAAAGGCCAGCCGATGACGGCGATGGTGGGGATGTTCAACCAGATAAACGGCAAGTGGTCGTCGTAGATGTAGTTACCTTCTTTTTGGCTGAAGCCAGCGATTTCCCAAAACTGGTTGTTCACTTGTGGGAACGAGAGCTGGGCAAACTTCTCTTGCAGAAATTCTTGCTTTTCCCCGGCGACCATATCCAGCAATATCACCAGCTTGTATCTGTCTTTGCTAATGCTTTTGGCGTAATTTTTAGAGCCCAATATCCAGTCTTTGCTAGATTTGCTATTGCCTTGATCTTCCAGATCAAAAAACACAAAATCTATGCCAGCTTGCGTGCCAGCTTGGGTAAATTTATGGGCAAGAGCAAGCAAAGCAGCAGTTCCGCTGGCTCCATCATTAGCTCCGGGCACTGGCAAATGTGGGGTCTTGGGGTCTTTTTCTGCACAAAAGCGGGTATCGTAGTGAGTGCAAAGCATCACCCTTTTTTTTACATCGGGATTGAGCATTGCCACGACATTTACCCCAGATTGAGCCTTATTGTTTAGCAAAGAAACGAACCTTTTTTTTTCTACTTTGCAATTTTTTAGGCGAGAGATTTCTTGCACTATGTAATGGCGAGCCTTGTCTATTGCCACTGAGTTTGGAGTGCGTGCACCGAAATTCACTAAAGTTTGCAGATGCTCAAAGGCAGAGCTGTAAAGGGTGGATGTCGCCAGCCAGCAGCAAATTATAAAACTGTTTTTTCGCAAAATTTTCTCTCTTATTTTTTAGTGGCTCAAATCTATTGACACTAGGATATGCGGATAATCTGCTGTAAAGAGAAATTATGAAAAATCTGCTAGATAAATTCGTTAAATCTTCTTTGGTTAAAGAGTTTTTAAAATTACCCCAAAATGCTGTCTTCGGAACGAATAGTTCCCTTGATATCGCTTTGCGACTGTACTTTTTGGTGAAGCAAAACAAAAAGTTAGTTTTCGTTTGTTCCGATTTGCAAAAGATTAAAAAGATTGTTGCCGACATCAATTTGCTCCAAGAAAATTTTGCTTTTTACCTGCCCGACTTTGACCTTTTGCCCTACGAGGGTCGGTCTTCGTCGCTGGGTGTGCTGGAGCAAAGGATAGTGGTGTTGGAGCATCTGTATTCTGCTCAAGCTGGCGTTTACTGCCTATCGGACGCTGCTGCACTTCGTCGCTTGCCCGTTGTTAGTCAGTTGCCATCGTTTGTGCTAAAAGCTTCGCAGAAGCTATCACCAGAGGAGCTAGGCAATAAGCTCATAGCTCTAGGTTACAGCAAATGTTATCAAGTTTATGATAGCGGAGAGTTTGCTCAGCGAGGAGAGATTTTTGATATCTGCGTCCCCGGTAGCCAAATGGGTGTGAGGCTGGAGTATGAGTATGAGCAGATCGACAAGGTTCGTTTCTTCGATTTGCAAACTCAGCTTACTACCACAGAAGTTGGACAGGTAAAGATATTGCCTGCTCGGGAGTTTTCCCTTTTTTCTGCTCAACCACAGCACCAAAAGATAGCCGACAAAGTTAAGGAGTTTGGTTACTACCAAGGCATAGAAAACGACTTGGCAGCAATATTCCCTTGCAAGGCGATAGTGGAGATGAGCAACTTGCTTTTGTTTTTGGAAGGTTTTGAATTGTCAGAAGTTTCTGAAAACTTACTGAGCGAAGCTACACAAGCCAGCCAAGAAGCTCAAGAGTTATTAGTTGAGCCCGATAAGATTTTCCTTAGCACGCAAAAAGTCAAAGAGGCTGTAGGTTCTGCGTTTATTTTTAGCTCACTTCACAATCAACGCAAAACCTTTTTCCCATCAGAGTTGCAAGTGGGAGTAAATTTGCAGGGTAATATGAAGCTTCTCAAGATTGAGCTGCAACAGGCTCTAAAGAAAGGACATAGCGTGGTGCTTCAGACGGATAACAAGGCTCAAATAAAGAGGCTAAAAAAAATCTTGGGCGATTTTCCTCAGATATCTTATCAGCAAGGGGTATTCTCTTGCGGGTTTAGCCTAGAAGATGTGAGCCTGAGCGTATTTACCGATCACCAGATTTTTAATCGTTACAACGCCGTGCAGAGCCTGAGCAAAGGCAGAAAGGCGGTGGAGAAACCAAAGTTCCTCGTACAGGGCGAGTATCTGGTGCATTCGGACTATGGCATAGGTGTTTACGGTGGGCTGAAAACCACCTTAATTGATGGGAAGAAGATTGAGTGCCTGGTCTTGTATTATCAAGGGGGCGACGCCATATTTCTGCCATCTTACTCCCTAGATAAGGTTTCAAAGTTTGTGGCTGCCGAGGGCGTAGAGGTTAAGCAAGAAAAGATAGGCTCCAAAAAATGGAAAAACACGAAAGCCAAAGTAAAGAAGCGTATTGAGGTAATTGCCAAAGATTTGGTAGATTTTTATGCTAAGAGGGCGAAAGTCAAGGGTATAGCCTTTACGCCTGACGACGAGATGCAAGAAAGTATGGAAGCGGAGTTTCTTTATGAGCCCACCAGAGACCAGCTGGTGGCAATAGAGCAGATAAAAAAAGATATGGAGCAACCAAGACCTATGGAGCGTCTTTTGTGTGGTGATGTGGGCTACGGCAAGACAGAGGTGGCAGTTAGAGCCGCTTTCAAGGCTGTTTGCTCCTCATACCAAGTGGCAGTGCTTTCACCCACAACTTTGCTCTGTGAACAGCTCTTTACTGTGTTCTCTCAGCGATTGGCGATGTATCCCGTGCGGATCAAGATGCTTAGCAGATTTGTAAAGAAAGCGGAGCAAAAGAAAGTGGTCGCACAGCTGGCTAAGGGAGAGGTAGATATCATCATCGGTACGCACCGCCTGCTGTCTGCCGACATCTCGTTTGCTAAGCTGGGACTGCTGGTAATCGACGAGGAGCACCGCTTTGGAGTACGAGCCAAGGAGAAACTGCGTAAGCTCAAGCTAGAGATAGACACGCTCTATATGTCGGCGACACCTATCCCGCGTACGCTTAACATGGCACTCAGCGGGGTGAAAGACATCAGCTTAATCTTATCCAGTCCCAAGCAGCGAGTCCCAGTAAACTCCGTGGTCAGCTACTATCAAAAGAGTTTACTCAAGAATGCAATCCAGAAGGAGATATCGCGAGGTGGACAGGTGTTTTTCGTGCACAACAGGGTAGAGAGCATCCAGAAAGAGCTGGAAAAGTTGCAAAAGCTCTTACCCAAAGTCAGTATGAAGGTGACTCACGGACAGATGAAAGAGGCAGAGCTGGAGAGAATAATCTTGGACTTTTATCACAATAAATTTTCTGTATTGGTCTGCACGAGCATCATCGAAAACGGCATCGACATAGCCAACGCTAACACCATCATCGTTAATCGTGCCGACCTTTTCGGGTTATCTAGCCTCTACCAGCTAAAAGGGCGAGTAGGCAGGAGTAGCCAACGAGCGTATTGCTATTACTTGCTACCAAAAGGTGCTACCCGAGAGCAGCTCAACAGGTTGCAGTCTTTGTCAGCATCCGGCAGTAGTGGCTACAAGGTGGCAATGCTCGATATGCAGGTCAGAGGCGTAGGATCCATGGTAGGCACGGGGCAATCGGGCAACATCGCCCAAATCGGCTTCAACTACTATAACAATCTGCTCAGTGATGCGATAGCCAACATAGGCGAGGGTAAACGCTTTAAGATGCAAGAGGTGGACATAGAGCTAGATGGGGAGTACTACATCCCCGCAGAGTACATAGCAGATGCTGAGCTTCGCCTAGAGATGTACTCTCGGATGTTGAAGTTCACTAGCAAGAAGCAGTTTGAGCTATTGGCAGAAGAGCTGGAAAATCGCTTCGGCAACTTGGAGGCAAACACGCTTGCCGTTCTTGCTTATTATACTATCACCGTCTTGGCAAAGAAGCTGGGGATAAGCAAGATAAAGCATCGCAAGAAGCGGGCAGTTTTTACTTTTGCTGTAGTGCCACCTCAAAAAAGATTGGAGAAATTGATGAAATCCAGCTATCAAGTGGAGTTTGATTTGTTGCAAGGCTTTGAGTTAAAGGTTCTTATCGGAGTTAAGCAAGAGTTGGCAAAAATTGTGGATGTGCTCTCGCTGCTAGATGAGTCAGATTAGCTCAGCACCAGAGCCAGTGATGATGATATCGTCCTCTATCCTAATCCCAAAGCCTTCTTGCCAAAAGTAGAGACCCGGCTCAACCGTGATGACCATATTTTTTTGCAAAGGCATCTCCGTTAGGCTCAAGTCGTGTGTCTCCAGCCCCAGATGATGAGAAACGCTGTGCATAAAAAAATCGCTTAGTTGAGACTTTGTAGTGAGGACTTTCATCTCCAAAAGTCCTTGGTAAAGCACTTCTTGGCAGATTAGGTTTAGATTTTTGATTGTCATTCTTGGCTTTGCTTGCTTTATCACTTCGCTCTGAGCTTTCTTTACCAAGAGCAAAGTTTTTTCTTGTAAAGATGTTGGTCGCAAAAAATAAGAGCGGGAAATATCGGCACAATAGTTTTTGTATTTTGCACCCACATCCAGTAGAACGCTGTTTTGCATCTTTCCGTCGTAGTCTTGCTTGTGTAAGACGCACGATGAGCTATCGCAAGCGATGATGGGGGTGAAAGCTTGCTCTAAAACCCCTTTTTTAGCCAAAAAGTAATCAAACTCGGCTTTTAGTTCCGACTCTCTTACGCCAGAAACCAAAAACTTTTGCAAGTGGCAGATAGCTTCCTTGGTCAGACAGTTGGCTCTTTTTATATTCTCAAGCTCTTTTTTGTCTTTCACCATCCGCAAAGGTGCTATAATAGGAGTAAGGCTGGAGAGTTTTTCTGGGGGAAATTCGGCAGTCAAAGGAGTAACTTCTTGACGAAGCTGATTTTTTGCAAAAGGTTTTAAAGCGACAGCAAGGTCTGTGTAAAGTAAATCAAAATTTATCTTCTTTAAAAAAGGTAAGATCTCGCTACTCTCTTGGCAAGATCCTTTCTTGTAGGCAATTGTGGTTTGCCCGAGCCAGATTTTAGCGGATTTGTTTTTGCTGGTGATGAAGTAGAAACACTTATCACGAGAGAGCAATAAAAAGTCGACTTTGGCAAACTCCAAGTAGTGAAGATTAGCTTGTTGTTGGACTAAAGCCCACTGTCCTTTTTTTAGTTTGGCTTGAACTTTTTTTACTCTGTGCAGGCTATTCGAAAAGGTCTTCATAGTTAATCTCTTCTTCCTCAGCGTTGTCTTGCGAAAAAGGGTTGCTTGGGTTCACGAGATTATTCTTGCTGTTTTTAAGGTTGCCAAGGCTCACATCTAGATTAACTATACCGCCCACAGCGACATCTTCGCCAGCTGCTGGTACTGTGGAGATTACGACATTCTTGCTTATCTCTTGGTTGTAGTATCGGGAAATTTTGCCTACTTTTAATCCCAAGGTCTCCATTTGAACTTTCACTAGCTCTAGGTCTGTCCCGATAAGCAAAGGCATTTTGATTAGCTTTACGCCTTTGCTGAGCACAACATTGATCGTGCGAAACCTTTTGACTATCGAGCTGTCTGCGGGCTCTTGCTCTATCACATGACCCACGGGATAGATACTGCTGTATTCCCTTGAAACATCTTGGATGTAGAGCTTATTGTCTTGGCAGATATCAGCAGCTTTGGGGAAGTTTATTCCTACCAAATTGGGCACTAGCACCTCATTGCCGTGTCCTACCACTAGGTTCATCACGATATTCGTGGAGAACATTCCCAAAAAAAACAAAACAATAGCTATGCCCAAAATCAAAAATCCAGCAACTATTTTTTTTAATCTTTTCTTTTTTTTAAGTTCAGTTCTATCCATAATAACTTTCCTTGTCTTTTTCAAAATCTTCTATTTCTTTATCTTCTAATCTTTTTTTCAATGCTGCGAACAGTCCCCATTTTTTCTATCTCTTCTACAGCCTTGTTCAGGGATTGCGGCAAGTCTGTTATCAGATACAAAGATATTTCCAAGTTGTGATCTTTTCGGAGTTTGTTGCCCATTTTTTCTACGGTCAAATCGTATTTTGCTACGATGGACAAAATGTCGATTAAAATATTACTTTTATTTTTGCAAACTATCTTCAATCTGTTTTGTTTCCCTTTGCTGGCAGATTTCCCGCTAGTATAATCCCAATCTATGGAGATAAACCTTTCTGGCATCTCTTTTTGCTTTTGCAAAAAGTTTGCCTCGTGGCAATCTTGACGATGAACGATGATGCCTCGCCCTTTGGTTACAAATCCGATAATCTTATCGCCGGGCATAGGCGTGCAGCATCCAGCGTACTTTATCATCAGATTTTTTTGTCCATCTACAATCACCCCAGAGACAGTCTCTGGTTTGGTCTCTTTCTTCTTTTCGGAAGATTTCTTTTTATTTTCTGGCTGGCTTGAGTTCATCTTCTTGATTATTTGGGGGAAGATGATGTTGCCTTGCCCTAACTGAGCATAAAAATCTTGTGTGTTATTTATGTGGAATTTCTTGGCTAGCTCTGCTATATCTTGCTCGGCGTCAAACTTTAGATGAAACTTGCGACACTTTTTCACAAATATCTCTTTACCCAGCTCTATGGCGTCTTCTAGCCTTCTTTTTTTCAGATATGAGCGAATTTTGGAGCGAGCCTTGGAAGATTTGACATACTTCAGCCAGTTTTTGCTAATATTGATGTTGTTGGAAGTTTCCACCTCCACTTTATCGCCAGTTTTCAGCTTTTTTCGCAGAGGCTTTATCACTCCATTTACTTTGCCACTTAGGCAGCAAGAGCCAACTTGGGAATGGATAGAAAAAGCGAAATCGAGGATGGAAGCTCCTTTAGGTAGCTCTATCAAATCGCCCTTGGGAGTGGTAACAATGATAATCTCGGGGTAAAGATCCATCTGCAGATTGTCCAAGAAGTCATCGCTAACTTGCTCGGCGTTTTTTTGTAAAAATTTTCGGACAAACCCTAGCTGGGACTCGAACTTTTGGCTGACTCCCTGCGACGCCATTTTTTCGAGGTTTTTGCTAGAGTAGTTGGTGTTCTCTTTGTATCGCCAGTGTGCAGCCACGCCCTCTTCGGCGTACTTATCCATCTTTTTTGTGCGGATTTGCACTTCTAGTTTCTTGTTTTGTGGACCGATGACGACCGTGTGTAACGACTGGTATCCGTTGGGTTTAGGATTGGCTATGTAATCTTTGACGATGTTCAAAGGCTTGTACACTGCGTGCAGAGCACCAAAAGCGTAGTAGCAATCTTCTTGGCTATCTACCAATATTCGCACGGCGTTAAGGTCTAGGATCTCTTCGTAAGGTACACCTCGCACACTGTTTTTGCGAAAAATGCTATAAAAGTGTTTGCTACGAGATCGCACTTGGGCAGAAATTTTGTACTTCTCAAGTTGTTTGTGTATTTGCTTGCACACCACTTCGTTGAGGAATTTATCTCTTTGCTCTTTCTTGATCTGTACCAAGGCAGCAATTCTTTTGTAAGCGTTGGGATGCAACACTTTCAGGCATCTGTCTTCCAGCTCGTTTTTTATCCAAGACAAGCCAAAGCGATTAGCTAAGGGAGCATAAATAGAGAGAGTAGAGCGTGCAATCCTTTTTTGCTTTGCCATGGGCAGATACTTTATGGTACGCATATTGTGCAGTCTGTCTGCCAGCTTTATCAAGATAACTCGCACATCTTTGGTGATAGAAACCAGCAATTTGCGGAAATTCTCTGCTTGCTTATCCATCTGGGACGAGCCCTTGAAATGCAAATCAGAAATCTTGGTAACACCTTCTACCAGCCCAGCTACTCTCTCGCCGAAAAGTTGAGCGATGTTTTGATAGTCGTAGCTCGTGTCCTCTATGACATCGTGCAAAATTCCAGCGATAATCACGCTGGTATCCATATTGAGCTTTGCCAAAATGTAGGCGGTGCTTAGCGGATGGATGATATACTCTTCGCCAGAGGTTCTTTTTTGTCCAGTGTGTGCTTCTGTGGCGAATTTCACAGCTTTTTCCAATTCGGGGATATTTGGTTTATTGGGCAACTTATTCAACTCTTCCCAAAAGTTTTCTTTGGTAATCGTGCAAAAAATCATCTGGTTTTCCTAAGGTGGAAGAATATTTTTGAGGTCAACTTGTAGTTCATCAACATATTTGTGTAAGCCACACTTGCCATAGGGCAGTAGCAGTCAGTCATTTTTATTTCTTTGCGAAGTTTTTTGGCAGTTTTAGAAAACCAAATCTTTTTAAATCTTTTCTTTCTCACATTCCCAACAGGTTGAGCTTTCATACCGCAAAACCAAACATCACCATCGGGCGAAAGTTGCAAAGAAGCGACCCCAGCGTAGCAATCGTACACTTTTTGTTGGCTTAGCATAATCTTTTTCACCATCTGATAGTAATGCAATCTAAAGGCTTGAATTACTCTGTTTATGCCAGTGTAGCGGTCGTTCTTTATTCTGTGGATGAGCAAATCTATCGCAGAAGCATAGTTCCAAGGAGATGGAGCTATCTGCTTGTCTATTGTTGTGCCTAGCTCAGAGCGATTTTCGGCAATTTCGGTGAGATAACTATCTGGATTCATATCCAAGAGCGTTTGGCAGATATAAGCAAAATTTTGAGAGTTGAAGCTAGAGATAACGGTGTGAATATTTAAGTTGAGATTTTTAGCTTTTTTTTGCACTCTTTTTAGGTTTTGGAAAGTTGAAACCGCTTTTTGGTAGGCTTTTAGCGAGCCTCTGAGTTTGTCGTTTGCTTCGTCTATCTCGTCTATTGATATATTAATGTTGATGGTAGATTTTTTGCAATGTCTGCAAATATCTAAAACATTGGAAGCTATCTTCTTGTGAAGCAATCCGTTGGTGGATATACTTATTATCTTTGGTTTACAGATGTCGTAAGCAGCTTTGACAATCCCAGTAAAATCGCGACGAAGGAACGGCTCTCCGCCAGAAAATGTGATCCAGTAAGGAGCTTTTTTTATCTGCTTAAAAAAAGCTTTGTACTGGCTTACATTCATCTCAGAAGATTTTTTTTTGTAAATTTGGCAACTTTTGCACCGCGAGTTGCAACGATAACTAACGCTGAAAGTGTAGTTTATGGGTAAAAATCGTGTAAGTCCAAAAGCTCTTTGCAGTTTGAAGAAAAAAGTTTTTATCAATATTTTTAGCATAGTTACCTTTTAGTTAAATTTTTGCTTTGTTTGGCGATATGCCTTGCATTGCTTGAATGCTCGCAAAGGCTACTCAAAGAACTCTCCGTTGGCTATGGTTTGAGCGGGTGCTTGCATATAGATGGTCTCTTTAGTTATAGAGATGCTCAGGCTTCCGCCTTCACTGAGCACCTGCACGTTTTTTGCGACTTTGCCGAGCTTGTGAGCGATAAAAGCAACAGCACAGCACCCCGTGCCACAAGCCAAAGTGTGTCCAGCACCGCGTTCCCAAGTGAATACTTTTATCTGCTCATCGTTTACTATTTCCACAAAATTGACATTTATGCCCTCGGGGAAAAGATACATCTTTTCGATAGTAGCTCCAAATTTTTCCACCAGATTTTGTCCTTTAGAGGCAAAAATAACTCCGTGTGGCACTCCCACTTTTGCCAGATATAGACGAAATTCTCCATCTAAGATGGGGAAATTCCAGACATCTTCCCAAGGATGATAATCTTTGCCATACACAGGGTTGCCCATCTCGACCTTTACTTGTGAGATGGCTTGCTTTTCTTTGCCACAAACTTCGATTTTTTTTTCTCCGTCATCTGTCTTAACAATAAATTTGCCAGAAGACACCAGAAGTTGGTCGAAAACGAATTTGCCGAAGCATCTAAGGCCATTGCCACACATAGCAGCAAAAGAGCCATCAGAATTTAGATAGTCCATCTTTAGCATTCCAGAAGTTTCTTTTCGCACCAAAATAAGACCGTCCGCACCGATGCCGAACTTTCGGTTGCAGATTTTTTTTGCTAGCAAGTTTGCTTGGCTAATCTTTTTTTGGGGGTCTAAGATGCAGATGAAATCGTTGCCCAACCCAGACATTTTGGTAAATTTTATCACTAAATTTCCTCAAGTAAAATATTGGGCAAAGAATAAGGGGCGTTGATGTTGTCAAATAGTTTCACGGATGAAAAAGATTTCTGTGAACTTCGTTTGCACTTTTGGAAACTCCACACTAAAAGTATCCACCCCAAGTTAGTGATTTGTAATTGGCTGGTTTATGATAAAATGGAAAAGTTAATTAGAAAAATGGAGAAATAGTCTGTAAAAAAAATGGTCAAATCAGCCGTGAGAGCTGTAATTTGACCATTATGAACAAATATATAGACAATTTGAAAATTATGAGTAGAAAAGACAAGAAATTTTATCGGAAAAATTTGGTGAAATTTGCAAATGAAACATCTATTTCCGCTGCAGCTAGAGAATTTGAGACCACTAGAAAAACTGTGCGAAAGTGGGTCAAAGCCTATAAAGAAAAGGGCGAGGATGGTCTGGTTAATAAATCTCGAAAAGAGCAAAATTTCCCAAATCGCTTGAAATCTGAGATAATAGAGGAAATAGTAGTTTGTCGCAAAAAGGCAAAAAACCGCTGGGGAGCTAGGCGAATTATTGACCATTTGCAGTTAAATTGTTCAGCTTCGACTGTTCATAAAAAGCTCTGTGATGCTGGTTTGGTAAAGAAAAAGAAACGGAAATATCAGCAACGCAAAGATTTAAGTGAAATGCGAGCTAGGGCAAAACCTTTTGAAAAAATCCAAGTGGATATTAAGTATTTGACCGATATGCCAGAGTTGTTTGAGGGGATTAAGTACAAAAATTATCCTCGCTATCAAATCACTGCTAGAGACTACAAAACTGGCATGCAATTTATCGGTTATTGCTATGAGAAAACATCCGTAAATGCAGGGATTTATATCGATTTTTTGTCTAAAAGATTAAAGAGTTGTGGTGTTGATCTTTCCAAAGTTACTTTTCAGACCGACAATGGCTCAGAGTTTGTGAGTCCCAAGAAAAAGGGTTTGAGCTTTTTTCAAAAAAGTGTGCAAATAAATGGTGCTAATCATTCGCTTATCCCCAAAGGTTCGCCCACTTTTAATTCTGATGTTGAAAGTGCTCATCGGCTGGTAGAGGACGAGTTTTATCTGATTGATGAATTTGATGATTGCAACGATTTTGTGCGTAAAGCACACAGTTATACGCTGTATTTTAATCATTTTAGAGGAAACAGAGGGCGAAAAGGTAAGACTCCGAAGCAAATTTTGCGGGAAAATTCTAGGAAGCCCAATTTTAATGTTTTGAACATTAGCCCAATAATCACAGATTATTATTTAAAAGATATAGAAAAAATAAATAAGGGTGGATACTTTTACTGTGTACCGCCCACTTCGCTGGCTAAATCTTCTTGACAATTATCCAAGCAGCTAAAGAAGTTGGTCAATCAAGTTATGGGTGATTAGCTCAGTTGGTTAGAGTGCTACGCCGACATCGTAGAGGTAACTGGTTCGAATCCAGTATCACCCACCATTTTTTTGTCTTCTTTTTTTAAAAAAAACAGCCACTTATTTTTAAGTGGCTGTTTTATTTTATCTTCAGTTCTTTCTAAACATCTGTCTCTTTTTTGTTATTATTGTGTGTTGGCAAAGCAAGATTAGCGATAATAGCAGTAACACCACCCGTGGTAATAGGAGAGGAGAAGATACTCTTGATTACTGTTGGGAAATGGTTCATCACCTCGGGCACCATCTGCACACCCAAACCAAGACCCAAAGAGAGAGCCAAAATCATCACGCCTCTTCTATCCAGACCATGCTCAGCAATAATCCTCACTCCCGAAGAAGCCACAGTACCAAACATAATAATCGTAGCACCGCCAAGCACAGGCTTAGGCATCACTTGGAACACTCCACCGATAACAGGGAACAAGCCCAATAGCACCAAAAGACCTGCGATATAAAGCCCCACATAACGAGAGGCAATACCTGTCAACTGGATAACTCCGTTGTTTTGGCTAAAAGTAGTGTTAGGGAATGTGTTAAAAACAGAAGCCAAAGCCGAGTTAAAACCATCACCCAGTACACCATCACCGATCCTTTTCAAATACAAGTCACCTTCTACTGGCTCGCCAGATACCATACTCGTAGCAGTCAAATCACCAGTAGACTCAATCAAAGTGATAACATAAATCAAACCGATAGTCAAGAAAGCTGACAAATTAAAATTAAAGCCATACTTGAAAGGGATTGGAACATTGAAATAAGACAATTTGGCAATAGGACTAAAATCTATGCCCACGGTAAAAAGTGCCACCAAATATCCAACAACCAAACCGATACAAATCGATGCCATTCTCAACATAGGCTTTTTACTTCTGTTGAAAATAATCACAGTTACCAAAGTCAATAAAGCCAACCCTAGACTTTCCATCGAAGCAAATTGATCTGGGAAGTGAGTTTTCACATACTGTCCACCAGCCATATCGGTGATACCCACTTGTATCAAACTAAGACCAATGAGTGTAACCACAATACCAGACACTAGCGGAGTGATGACCTTTTTTAAGCTGTGAATAAACCTACTGAGGATCATCTCTATGAATGAGCCAAAGAAGCAAGCGGTAAAGATAGTAGCCAAGATAACACTCGCCCCACCACCTTGAGCTTTCACTGCAAATCCTGCCCCTAAGATAGGTCCCAAGAACGCAAAGCTAGTTCCTTGAATACTCAGCAATCCCGAGCCGATAGGTCCGAACTTCCTCACTTGGATAAAGGTAGCTATCCCCGAGACAATAAGCGACATCCCGATAAGATAAGGCATCTCCTGATTTAGACCCAGCACACCACAGATAACGATCGTAGGGGTAATAATCCCTACAAAGATAGCCAAAAGGTGCTGAAAAGCAGCCAGCAAAGCAGTTCCCGGTGATGGCCTATCCTCCAGCTTAAACACCAAGTCGTTTGTTTTGTTTTCCATTTCCTCCTCCTTTTACAATATGAATTGGAATACATTTACGCTATCATCAAAGCAAGCCACGCCAAATAGCGTCAAACAATTTTTCCAAAAAAGTTTGCCAATCAAGAACAGCTTTTATGCTAATTAACTCCTCAGCAGTTTACTAACTCGAAAACTCTCTTATCGCCTCTTACCTGTGGCTTGCAAGATAGCTGGGCTAATCTTAAGTAGCAAAGTTGAACCCCTGCCAGAAAGACGACAAAAATGGAAACTCCACACTAAAAGTATCCACCCAAAGTTAGTGATTTGTAATTGGCTGGTTTATGATAAAATGGAAAAGTTAATTAGAAAAATGGAGAAATAGTCTGTAAAAAAAATGGTCAAATCAGCCGTGAGAGCTGTAATTTGACCATTATGAATAAATATATAGACAATTTGAAAATTATGAGTAGAAAAGACAAGAAATTTTATCGGAAAAATTTGGTGAAATTTGCAAATGAAACATCTATTTCCGCTGCAGCTAGAGAATTTGAGACCACTAGAAAAACTGTGCGAAAGTGGGTCAAAGCCTATAAAGAAAAGGGCGAGGATGGTCTGGTTAATAAATCTCGAAAAAAGCAAAATTTCCCAAATCGCTTAAAATCTGAGATAATAGAGGAAATAGTAGTTTGTCGCAAAAAGGCAAAAAATCGCTGGGGAGCTAGGCGAATTATTGACCATTTGCAGTTAAATTGTTCAGCTTCGACTGTTCATAAAAAGCTCTGTGATGCTGGTTTGGTAAAGAAAAAGAAACGGAAATATCAGCAACGCAAAGATTTAAGTGAAATGCGAGCTAGGGCAAAACCTTTTGAAAAAATCCAAGTGGATATTAAGTATTTGACCGATATGCCAGAATTGTTTGAGGGGATTAAGTACAAAAATTATCCTCGCTATCAAATCACTGCTAGAGACTACAAAACTGGTATGCAATTCATCGGTTATTGCTATGAGAAAACAGCCGTAAATGCAGGGATTTATATCGATTTTTTGTCTAAAAGATTAAAGAGTTGTGGTGTTGATCTTTCCAAAGTTACTTTTCAAACCGACAATGGCTCAGAGTTTGTGAGTCCCAAGAAAAAGGGTTTGAGCTTTTTTCAAAAAAGTGTGCAAATAAATGGTGCTAATCATTCGCTTATCCCCAAAGGTTCGCCCACTTTTAATTCTGATGTTGAAAGTGCTCATCGGCTGGTAGAGGACGAGTTTTATCTGATTGATGAATTTGATGATTGCAACGATTTTGTGCGTAAAGCACACAGTTATACGCTGTATTTTAATCATTTTAGAGGAAACAGAGGGCGAAAAGGTAAGACTCCGAAGCAAATTTTGCGGGAAAATTCTAGGAAGCCCAATTTTAATGTTTTGAACATTAGCCCAATAATCACAGATTATTATTTAAAAGATATAGAAAAAATAAATAAGGGTGGATACTTTTACTGTGTACCGCCCACTTCGTTTGCACTTTTCATTTGACAAGATAAAGGGTAAAAAAAGAATTCTACTAGATGTAGGAGAAAATATTATGAAAAGAAAATTGATTTTGCTGGGGATTTTGCTCCTTGGTATATACATTGTTTTTGCTGTTTTGGGTAAGTCGGTCAAGCTCTCAGTCTTGACTGCTCTTTTTGGATTTACTCTTTTTTACATCAACAAAAACCGAAATTCTTGGTCTGCACTAGACCAGTCTAAGATTAAAAATATTAAAAATAAACTGAAGTTGGAGATTGTGTTTTATCTGAATATAGCTTTTTCTATAGCGTATTTGGTGGCTTTGAGTGCGATTTTGGTTAAATAGGAGCGATAAAATGTTTAAATTGAAGTGTGTGAACTGTGGAGCTGAGTTTAATAAGGGAGAGGTGGAGTACCTTTGCCCTGCGTGCGAGGCTACTAATGTAGAAGGTCAACCGACCAAGGGTATCTTAAAGGTTGTTTACGATTACGATAACATCGACAAAAGTTTTGCTCAGTTGAAGCAAAACGAGTACCTAGAGCTTTTGCCTATTGACTCTAAGGATAGTCTGCCTAATCTAAGAGTAGGCAAGACTCCGATGTATAAGTACAACTCATTACCCAAGTATGGTAAGCTGGGGTTCAACCTTTTCATCAAAGATGAGGGTGTAAATCCGACCTTCTCCTTCAAAGATAGAGCCTCTTACATTGTTAGTGCTTATGCCAAGGAGAACGACAAGGATGTGATAGTGGCAGCATCCACTGGCAATGCTGGCTCGTCATTGGCAGGTATCTGTGCTGCTCAGGGGCAAAAAGCCGTGATAATGGTGCCAGCTGCTGCACCCATAGCTAAACTCACTCAGGTGATGATGTATGGAGCGACTTTGGTGCCTGTGGATGGTATCTACGACGATGCCTTCGCTTTGTCTATGGCAGCAAGTAAAAAGTTTGGATGGTACAATCGCAACACCGCTTACAACCCACACACTGTGGAGGGTAAAAAAGTGGTCTCTTTCGAGATTTACGACCAGATAAAAGATGTAGATACAGTGTTCGTCTCCGTTGGTGATGGATGCATCGTAGGTGGTGTGTTTAAAGGGTTTGAAGACCTCTTGAAGATGAAAATCATTAAGAAGATGCCGAAAATAGTGGCAGTGCAATCGGAAAAAAGTGCCAATATCTACCGCAACTACCAAAACGACGATTTTAGCTGTGTGAGTGCTACTACTTTGGCTGATTCCATCTCGGTGGATGTCCCTGCTAACTATTATATGGTGAAAAATTTCTTGACCGACTATGAGAGCGACTGTATCACCGTGAGTGATGAGAAGATATTGGAAGCTAGCCTTACTTTGAGCCAAAACACTGGCATCTTTTCTGAACCAGCTGCTGCTTGTGCTTTCGCAGGAATGCTAAAATATTCTCAAGAGGGTAAAATCCCTGCAGGGAGTAACGCCTGTGTGCTCCTTACTGGTAGCGGACTCAAAGACCTTGCTTCAGCACAGAAAATAGTGAAGATGCCAGAGGCTGTCTCGCCAGAGGTGGCATCTTTGGAAAAGATTAAGCTGTAGCCCAAATCAAGTTAGCTAGATGTCGAAAAAGATAAGACGCAAAAAAGGCGTGGCGCAGGAGTGGGTAGAGGCTATTTTGTTTGCTTTGGTGGTAGCGATGATTATTCGCAATTACACTTTCCAAAACTTCAAGATACCCTCTGGCTCTATGGAGAAAACTCTTCTGGTGGGCGACTATTTGATAGCTAACAAGCTTAAGTATTTCATAGACGAGCCCAAGAGGTTTGATATCGTTACTTTTCGCAATCCTGCACAAGCTATTGAGCCAGGATTGCCTTGTGCTCAGAACAGTTACCGAAACACTCGCAAAGATTATATCAGGCTGTATCCGCCACTGTATTGGGACAAAAAAGATTGGTTTTATTTTGGGATAGAGAAGATAACTTTCTTCGGGCTATGTTATTATGGGAAAGCCAATTTAGTGAAGCGAGTAATAGGGATGCCTGGCGATACTCTGGAGATAAAAGACAGAATAACTTACATCAACGGCGAAAAAATTGCCGAGCCTTTTGTAAACAACACCTTACCTCAAATTTTGCCCCGTTACACAGGAGTTGAGCAGCTAGATATTTTTTGGGACGACACATTTATGGGTTCTATTGATAACTTTGGACCAGTTACAGTACCGCAAAACAAATATTTTGCAATGGGCGACAATCGGCAAAACAGCTTTGATAGCCGATTTTGGGGGTTTTTAGATCGCAAAGACATTACGGGAACTCCCTATATTGTCCTTTTTTCTGTTGGCGAAGATGGACGCCGCTCGGGTAGATATCTGAAATTGATAAACTAAAAATTACAAGGAGTGCTAAAGTGGCAAAAACTGCAGTAAATCCAAAGAGAGAGCAAAACTATCCTCTTTGGTATCAGGAAGTTATAAAAGTAGCCGACATGGCAGAGAGCAGCTCTGTTAGAGGCTGTATGGTGATTAAGCCTTGGGGATACGCCATTTGGGAAAATATCCGAAAGGCTTTGGACAAAGCTTTCAAAAAAACGGGGCATAAAAACGCTTATTTTCCACTTTTCATTCCTAAAAGTTATCTGGAGAAAGAGGCTGAGCATGTGGAAGGCTTTGCCAAAGAGTGTGCTGTGGTTACTCACTCCAAATTGGAGCAGGTAGATGGGCAAAAAGGTCTTGTCCCTGGGGGCAAGCTTGCCCAAGAGTTGGTTGTGCGTCCCACATCGGAGACTATCATCGGGGAATCTTTTGCCAAATGGGTTAAGTCGTACAAAGATCTGCCACTTTTAATCAACCAATGGGCTAATGTGGTTCGTTGGGAGCTTCGCCCGCGGCTCTTTTTGCGGACAGCTGAGTTTTTGTGGCAAGAAGGACACACCGCACACGCTACAAGGCAAGAGGCAGAAGAGGAAACTTTGACAATTCTTGATCTTTACGCTGAGTTTTGCCGAGATTTCTTGGCTATGCCGGTGGTAAAAGGCAAAAAGAGCGAATCGGAAAAGTTTCCTGGAGCCGTGGACACCTATTGCATAGAAGCTATGATGCAAGACAAGAAAGCTCTGCAGGCTGGCACTAGCCATTTCTTGGGTCAAAATTTTGCTAAATCGTCGGACATTAAGTTTCAAAATCAAGCAGGCGAGATGGAATTTGCATGGACGACCTCTTGGGGAGTGTCCACACGGCTAATCGGCGGGCTTATTATGGCTCACTCCGATGATAACGGTTTGGTGCTACCACCAAGGATTGCCCCAGCACAGATAGTATTGTTGCCTATTTATAAGGATGAAGACGAAAAAAAAGTGGTGTTGAAATATTTGACAAATTTAAAAGATGATTTAGAAGAAATTTATTATTACAAAGAGCCTTTAGATGTGATCTTGGATGACAGCAATGCAACCTCTTCTGCTAGAAGTTGGGAGTGGATAAAAAAAGGTGTGCCTATTAGAATTGAGGTAGGTGTAAGAGATTTGCAAAAAGACACTCTTTTCGTGGGGCGACGCGATATGCAACCAAAAGAAAAGAAAAGCATCCCCAGAGAGCAGTTTTTGCAAGATGTTAACTCCATCTTGGACAATATCCAATTTGCTATTTACAGCAAGGCAAAATCTTTTCTAAAGGCGAACACTAAAATTGTTGACAAAAAAGATGAGTTTTTTGATTTGTTTAAGTCTAAAGGAAAACAGATTTTTGCCTTATCGCATTGGTGCGGATGTGCTGAGTGCGAGCAGGCTATCAAACAAGAGTTGAAAGCGACTGTGCGATGCATACCTTTTTCTTCTCAGGAGGAAGAGGGAGCTTGCATTTATTGTGGCAGACCCAGTAAAAAGCGGGTTGTTTTTGCCAAGTCGTACTAAATTTTATTTGTAAGGGGATTAAAGATGAAAAGATTGGTAATCGGTATGGGTTCGTGTGGTAAGTCTGCTGGAGCTGGAGAAGTACTGGACAGAGCTGAAGAACTTCTCAAAAAAAGTAAAAGCAATGTGGAGCTAGATACCACTGGCTGTATAGGTATGTGTTACAACGAGCCGCTTGTTTTTGTGGAAGATGAAGACCACCAAAGGACTGTGTACGCCCATGTTACGCCCGAAGTGCTAGACTCTATATTTGATGAGCATCTTTTGGGTGGCAAAGTGGTAGAAAGCCACAGGATTATCGACCAAGATGTCAATTTGGAAGACGCTTTTTTCTCTAAACAAAGAAGGATAGCCCTGCGAAATGTTGGTAACCTTAATCCCGAATCTTTTGCAGATTACGAAAACAGGGAAGGTTTTAAGGCTTTGCAAAAAGCTTTAAACTCCACACCTGAAGAGCTTTTGCAAACTGTACAAGACAGTGGGCTCAGAGGTCGCGGTGGAGGTGGAGCTTCCACGGGAATGAAGTGGAAGTTCGCCAAAGGTGCTCAAGGCGATAAGAAGTACCTCATCTGTAACGCCGATGAGGGAGACCCGGGGGCTTTTATGGACAGGTCTTTGCTTGAGGGCAACCCCTATCTAGTGATAGAGGGTATGATCATCGCAGGCTACACCATAGGCTCAGATGAGGGATATCTATATGTGAGAGCGGAGTACCCGCTGGCTATTAAGCACTTGCGTACAGCCATCTCGGAACTAGAGGAAAGAGGGTATCTGGGTGAGAACATTTTAGGTAGTGGCTTTAACTTTAAATTGCACATCAAAGAGGGAGCTGGAGCTTTCGTTTGTGGCGAAGAGACAGCACTAATAGCCTCTATCGAGGGAAAAAGGGGTATGCCCAGAAGAAGACCGCCTTTCCCAGCTATCCGTGGACTCTTTGACTGTCCTACCAATGTAAACAATGTGGAGACTTTTGCCAACATCCCTTGGATAATCTTGAACGGAGCTAAGGAGTATCGCAAGAATGGAACAGAAAAATCTGCAGGCACCAAAGTTTTTGCTCTCGCCGGCAAGATAAAAAGGTCTGGATTGGTGGAAGTGCCTATGGGTACAACACTTAGAGAGGTTATTTTTGATATCGGCGGTGGAATAAAAGATGGAGGGAAGTTTAAAGCCGTGCAGATGGGTGGACCTTCTGGCGGATGTATTCCCGAAAAATATTTGGACTTGCCCATCGACTACGACTCTATCAACCAAACTGGTGCGATAATGGGATCAGGCGGTATGGTGGTGATGGATCAATCCTCGTGTATGGTAGAGGTAGCTAAATACTTCTTATCTTTTACGCAAAAAGAGAGCTGTGGCAAATGTCCATTTTGCAGAATTGGTACCAAGAGGATGCTAGAGATATTGGAGCGAATTACCAACGGCAAAGGCAAAATGGAAGATATTGACAAACTGTACGAATTGGCAGAGAATATTAAAGCCTCCACCCTTTGCGGTTTGGGACAATCTGCTCCCAATCCAGTTTTGACAACCTTAAAATATTTTAAAGACGAGTATATCGCTCACATCCAAGACAAAAAATGTGTGGCTGGCGTTTGCACAAACCTCAAAAGTTACAAAATTGACCAAGAAAAATGTGTTGGTTGTACGCTGTGTGCCCGCAAGTGTCCGCAAGAGTGCATCAGCGGTAGTGTGAAGCAACCCCATAAAATTGATCAAGAGCTTTGCGTTAAGTGTGGGATTTGCCAAGATGTGTGTAAGTTTGATGCGGTAAAACTTGTTTAATATCGTCCTCTATCAGCCAGAAATAGCTCAAAACACGGGAAACATCGGCAGGCTTTGTGTGGGAACTGGAGCTAAATTACACATAGTAAGACCAATGAAGTTTATGATAGACGATAAGAGTGTTCGCAGAGCTGGGCTGGACTATTGGCAGAAGCTGGAGTATCGCCTTTACGATAGCTGGCAGGAGCTGTGTGATACTTACCCACAAGCTAAGTTCTATCTGGCGAGTACGAAAGCGAAGAAGTTCTACGACAGTGTAAACTATGAAGAAGGTGATTTTTTGGTGTTTGGACCAGAAAGCAAAGGGTTGCCAGAAATGTTGTTGGACAAGCACTCAAGCACTGCCATCACCATCCCGATGCATCCCAATATTAGGTCTATAAATTTGAGTAACAGTGTAGCAATCGTGCTGTACGAGGCAGCTAGACAAAGAAGGTTTAAATGGAAAAATTTGTAATAAGCGGAAAAAGAAAACTTTCTGGAGCTGTAGAGATAGGCGGAGCTAAAAATGCAGTGTTGCCGATAATGGCTGCCACGATGCTGGCTAGAGGCAAGTTTGTCTTAGAGAATGTTCCTCAGTTGCAAGATGTTGAATTTATGGCTTCGCTTCTACAAACTATGGGAGTCAAGGTTGAGCATCAAAGCTCTACTATGCGACTCGACACCTCTGGCGTCTGCTTTCAAGAAGCTCCTTATGACATCGTCCGCAAGATGCGGGCTTCCATCTATGTCTTGGCTCCACAGCTGGCATTGCTTGGGCAAGCTAGCGTTTCCTTCCCCGGTGGCTGTGCTATCGGTGCTCGCCCTGTCGATCTTCATCTGAAAGCTATGGAGGCTTTGGGAGCGAATATAGACATCAATCACGGAAACATTATGGCAACTGGCAATCTGCTCACTGGTTGTAATTTCCATTTTGAAAAAATATCTGTCGGAGCTACGGCAAATATGCTAATGGCAAGTACTCTTGCCCAAGGGCAGACGGTGATAGAGAACGCTGCACAAGAGCCAGAAATAGACGACTTGGCACACTTTTTGGTAAAAATGGGTGCTTCTATTACGGGCATAGGTAGCTCAACTCTGACTATACAGGGGGTCGAAGCCTTGCACTCTAGCGATTACCGAGTAATTCCCGATAGGATAGAGGCAGGTACATTCTTGTTGGCAGGAGCTATCACCAGTAGCCGAATCACGGTAAAGAACTGTTGTCCTAAGCATTTGAAAGCCCTTTTGCAAAAAATGGAGGAAACTGGCTGCCGATTTGAAGTAGGTGAAAGAGATATTGAGTTTATCCCAGCTGAGAAGATACTCTCGGCGAAGAAGGTGATTACAACAGAGTATCCTGGTTTTCCCACAGATTTGCAGGCACAGTTTATGGCTTATATGTGCATCGCACAAGGCAGCTGTGTGATAGAAGACACCATATTCCCAGACCGCTTTATGCATGTGGCAGAGCTCAGTCGCCTAGGGGCAAATATTCAAATCGATAAAAATATCGCCATCGTGGAAGGAGTAGACACCTTGAGCGGAGCTAAGGTGATGGCAACGGACTTGCGAGCCAGTGCTGCTTTGGTGCTTGCAGGGCTTGCTAGCGACAACACCACGGAGATTATGCGTATCTACCACATCAAAAGAGGCTACGAAAATATACAAGAGAAGCTAAAAAAGTTGGGTGCAGATATCGAATTGGTGGACTAAATACCCCAAAAAAGTGCTATAACAAAAGCCACAGATTTCTGTGGCTTTTGTTTGAATTTTATTTCTTACTTAAAAAATCTATCCCTGTATTTTCTTGAGCTTTTTGTATCATTTGGTTTGCTAGCTCGTTTTGCTTTTTGATTAGTGGTGCTAGATTAAAGTCATGCTTGCCGTTTTCGATTATAACCTTGCCGTTGATGATGCAAGTGTCCACACTGCCAGTGTCTTGGCAAAACACGAGTGCTGCTACTGGGTCGCTCATACCGCCAGCGTAGGCGATTTTTTGCATATCGTATAGGACGATGTCGGCACACTTGCCTTCCTCTATACTTCCGATATCATCGCGTCCCAGAGCCATAGCACCGCCTTTGGTAGCGATCCATAGCACATCTCGTGCAGTGAGCCAGTTGCGTTTATCCTCTCTCAGTCGTGATAGGAGCATCGCTAGGCGAGCCTCTGCTAGCATATTAGATGAATCGTTGGAGGCAGAGCCGTCCACGCCCAGACCCACACAAACTCCAGCGTCCAGCATCTCTCGGATGCGAGCGATACCCGAACCAAGACGCATATTGGACGACGGACAGTGCGAAATTCCCATCTTTTGCTCTCCCATCTTGGCTATCTCTTCATCGCTGAGGTGGATAGAGTGAGCTGTCCAAGCGTTCTCGGCTATCCACCCAAGGTCTTCTAGGTATTTTGCTGGTCTTGCTCCAAACTTCTCGATGCAGAACTTTTCTTCGTCTTTGGTCTCCGCTAGGTGAGTATGAATCATCAGGCGGTTCTTTCGGGCAAATTTGGCGACACTAGCCATTTGTGAGCCTGTTACGGAAAAAGGAGAGCATGGTGCAAGGCTAATCCTGAGCATCGCTCCGAAAGACGGGTCGTGGTATTTTTCTATTAGTCTTTGGCAATCGCCGAGTATCTCATTCTCCTCTTGCACCACATCGTCTGGAGGCAAGCCTCCGTCTTTGCAGGAGAGGGTCATAGAGCCTCTGGTGGGTTGGAAGCGGATACCGACCTCTCGGGCAGCTTTTATCTCTTGGTCGATAAGTTTGCCGTCTGTGTGCCGTGGGAAGAGGTATAGGTGGTCGGTGGAGGTGGTGCACCCTGTGAATAGTAGCTCCAGTAGTCCGACCTTGGCTGAGACATAGATGCCCTTGCTGGTTACCTCACGCCACAGCTCGTAGTGGTTGGTAAGCCAAGGGAAAAGCTCTTGGTCTTGCATCTTGGGGACATTGCGAGTCAGCGTCTGATAAAGGTGATGATGGCAATTCACCATTCCCGGCATCACTAGTTTGCCACTAGCATCTATCACTTTATCAAAACTTTCGCCCTCTTTTGGGCAATAGTCCAGCGACTTTATCAGATTGTCTTCTATTAGGATGTTCTTGCTTTTCAGTTCTTCTCGACTTTGATTTTGAGTTACGATTACTAACGGATTTTTGATTAAAATTTTGCTCATATTATTTACCTCTTCTATAAATTATCTTCCCTTGAAAAAATTAAACCACCTGCTAATTGCCAAGTTTTTTTTGCTTATTTTAAAAATTGTTTAAATTAGAGTTGACACTAATCAATAAAACTAGTTAATAGTCATAATAAATCATAAAAAGTCAAAAGAGGTTAGATGTCGGGTCGTTTTAACGGAGTTAGTGAGGTTACTCTAAACCAGTTCAGGATAGTTATTCCGTCGCAAATGAAGGAAAAATTTTCTCCTGAATCGCTGGGCAGAGTGGTGCTTACTGTGGGTGTGGGCAGGTCTGTGGTTTTGTATCCGCTGGACAACTGGGACGAGTATTGCAATCGGATGGAAGCGGGCACAAACGAGCAGGTGGCTATTATCGACTATTTAGCAGATTATGCCAAAGAGCAAAAAATCGAGGCTTCTGGGCGAGTAAAGATAGACCAAAACCTTTTGGATTACGCTGGCATAACTGACAAAGCCGTGCTTAAAGGAAACGGAAACTATATATCTTTGTGGTCTCCAGATGAGCATAAGAAGAAGATTGAGCAAGGTTTGCAGCGTTTTGCTAACCTCACACCAAAAGATTTGAGGGGATAATGGACAAGCATATTTCGGTTCTTTTGGATGAGAGCGTTCAGCATCTAAACATTAAGCCCAAAGGCGTGTATGTGGACTTGACTCTGGGTGAGGCTGGACACACCAAGAAGATTTTGCAGACAGATAGCACCTGCTTCGTGTATGGTGTGGATCGCGACCAGCGGGCGATAGATTTTAGCAGTAAGGTGTTAAAAGATTTTGCAGGCAGGTTTGCCCTGCTGAAATCGGACTTTGCATCTTTTAGGTCGGTTTTGGCTCTGCAAAAAGTGGCAAAAGTAGATGGGATTTTGCTAGATTTGGGCGTTTCTACTGTGCAGGTTTTGTCTGCTGAGCGAGGCTTTAGTTACACTTACGAGGGAGATCTGGATATGCGGATGGATACCTCTTTAGAAGTTACCGCTAAACAAGTGGTGAATAGCTTTAGTGTTGAAGATCTCAAAAGAATTTTTTACGAGTTTGGTGATGAGAAAAAAGCGGGATATTACGCTAAACTTATTGAAAAGGCAAGACCTTTGCACACCACTCTTGATTTGGCAAAAATTATTGGATTGCACAACAAAAAATCTTTATCGAGGGTTTTTCAAGCTATCAGAATTTATGTAAACCGTGAGCTTGAGCAAATATCGCAGGTAATCCCTAAAGCGATAGGAGCATTGAAGCCTGGCGGTCGACTGGTGGTAATATCTTATCACAGCAAAGAAGACAGAATAGTAAAAAAGGCGTTTAAAGAGTTTTCGCAAAATTGCCAGTGTCCACAAGGATTACCAGAGTGCATTTGTGGATTTAGCCCGAAATTGAAGATAATCACAAAAAAGCCAATTTGCCCTTCGCAAGAAGAGATAGATAGTAATAAAAGGTCTAGAAGTGCAAAACTTCGCGTGGCTGAAAGGAGGTAGAAGATGAGGAAAATGGCTGTTTTTCTAGTGTTTTTGCTGATAGTGGGTTCTGTAACTGAAAGATTGAACAAAAAAGAGCTTCGCGAAAACACCAAAAGAATAAATTATTTGGAGCATTCGAACTCACTTTTGATAGCCGAAAACAGACAGATAAAAAGCGAGGTTAATCGATTGACACAAAGTTACAAACGGAAATTTTTGTCAGGTAAAGATTTAAATATGGTTTTGCCCAATCAAATCTATTACGCCAAAGTAGATAAAGGAGAAGTTAATCTGATTTTCGTGTTTACCGACAAAATATGAAGTTTATAAAAGTTATCAATTTCGTCCTCTTAATCTTTACTTTGCTCTATCTTTTTGTGGTGCAGGTGGTTGACCCGTATGACTTGGCAAAAGTTTGGCAACTGAGAAACATTCCCCACAAAAAACTTCTAATCGCCAAAAGAGGCGATTTTTATGACTGTTCAGGTAAACTCTTGGTCAGTTCTGACAATTTTTATCAAATAGATATAGATAAAAATCTGCTAAGTATTCACTCTCGGGAAACAGGGACTGACTTGTCCGATATTTATGTGACAGTTGCCGATGTTTTGGATTACAATCTGGGCGTAGATGCTTATTCAATCCTCAAAAAATCAAAGAAGCTAGGCTCAGTCTATGTCAAAAATATGGTGTCGGCAGTTACCGTGAAAAAAATTTGTGAAGGCTTTAGAACTGCCAAGTTGCCTTTGCCAATCGTGAGCTACAACGGAACTAAACGGATCTCTTTGATAGATTTGGATTTAGAGCCTATAGTTGGGCAAACCAAAAGCGTTAGCAAAGAGGTGGTAGACAGCAGAGAGTTTCGCGAAAATCTGATCGGTGTTAGCGGGATGGAGAAATTTTTTGAGGAAAGTTTGCATGGTATTGACGGCTGGCAAAAATTTTATGCAAATGGAACTCCTTTTGTACAAGACCGTTACGAAAAAAAACCTGTCGATGGTGCTGACCTCTACCTTACCATAGATAGCGACATTCAAGAAATTTTGAGTTCAACCCTTAGGCAAAAAGTAAAAAAGTATGAAGCTAAATCTGCTATGGGCTTGGTGATGAACCCCAACACGGGCGAGATATTGGCTAGCTGTGGCTATAACAATAGAAAAGGCAAAATTAGTTTGCCGTACTCTAACTACGCTATCTCTTATCTTTTTGCTCCCGGCTCAACCATTAAGCCGTTTATTTTGCAACTGGCTTTGGATATGGGGCTTTGTAGTCAAGAGACCAAGATAGATTGCTCGCCATATCAAGTAAAAGGCGAGAGTAGGCTCATCAAAGACCACTGGACGAGTAGAAAGGGCGACACCTTGACTTTTGAGCAGATATTGCAATACTCATCTAATGTGGGTGTGATGAAGGTAGCCGAGAAGGTAGGTGGCAACTCTTTGTACAATAGGTTGAAAAAGCTGGGGTTTGCCTCGTATTTGCTGACAGATATGTACGGCGAGGAGCAAGGCATTTTGCGTCCGCCATCGCAGTGGAGTAGTTACACCTTAACATCTTTGTCTATCGGGCACGAGATAGCCCTGACGCCTATCCAGCTAGCCAGTGCTTACGCTAGCATTGCCAACGGCGGTTACCTCTTGCGACCTTATATCGTCAAGAGGATAGAGTACCCAGACGGCAAGGTACAAACCAAAAGAAAGAAAATTTTGGCAAAAATCTCATCCAAAAAGAACATTGAGCTTCTTAAGCAGATGATGAGCAAGGTGGTGGAAGACGGCACAGCGGTGAAGACAAAAATAAAAAATATGCATATCGCTGGCAAAACAGGGACTGCCGAGGAGCTAGCCAGAAGCAGTGAAGACAATCTGGTGCACTCTTCATCTTTTTGCGGTTTCTTTCCTATAGACAATCCTAAATATCTCATTTTAATAGTGTTTGAAGATGCTAAGGGTATTTACCATTATGCGTCCAAATCGGCTGTGCCGACATTTCGGGAAGTGGTAACCAAGATGATAATAGACCCCAAAATCGATGTAATAAGGCAAGAACCATTTTTGTTAATGCCCAACATCACAGGGCTGAGTCAGACAAAAGCTGAGTTTGTTTTAAACGAAGCTGGGGTTTTTGGCAAGTTTGTGCAAGATAAAGAGGCGGACACCATCGTTGTTGATCAGTTTCCCAAGCCTTACCTAAAGTTTGCCAAAGGCATCCCTGCCACAGTTATCATGGGCAACAAAGTAAAGCAAGAACAAGACGACGAGATTAACTTCGTGGGACTTACCCTGAGAGAAGCTTTTGATCTGGCACAAGCGAAAAATATTAACATCGAGGTTGAAGGATCGGGAGTGGTAAAATCTCAATACGACTACGGTTTTGAGGTTGAATTGAGGGCTGAATGATGGGCATAACGAGAATTGAGGTTGACAAGTACAGCGGGGTAGCCACCGACTCTAGATTGGTTGCATCTGGCTTTATTTTCGTCTGTGTAAAAGGTTTTGACCAAGACGGACACGATTTTGCCAAAGAAGCTGTGAAGAGAGGGGCAAAGCTAGTAGTCGCCACTAAACTGCTTGAACTGGATGTGCCAGTGGTCTTGTGCAAAGATGCAAGAGTAGCAGCGGTTTATCTGGCAGACAAATTTTACGACAATCCTTCGTCTAAGCTACAGTTGGTGGGCATCACAGGCACAAATGGTAAGTCTAGTGTTTGTTTTTTGACCCACAAACTCCTGAGTAGCCTCGGCTATAAAGCGGGAGCTATCGGAACGGGAAAGTACCTGATAGGCGACCAAGAGTACAAGAGCCAGCGGACAACACCCGATGTTATCGAGCTTCGCTCCATTTTGGCACAAATGGTACAAGAAGGTGTTGAGTATGTGCTGATGGAGGTATCGTCGCACGCTATTGCTCTGCATAGAGTAGATCAGCTTGAGTTCAATTTTGTATGTTTTACCAATCTTTCGCAAGATCACTTAGACTTTCACAAAAGTATGCAAGAGTATGCGAAAGTTAAGCTGGGATTTGTGAAAAAAGCTGTGAGAGCTGGAGCCACCGCTCTGGTAAATAGCGACGACAGTTATGGTGAAAGCATCGATTTGCCACAGGTAAAAAAAATCTCGGGCTTAAACAAAACTGCTGATTACTATTATGAGCGACAAGAAGTAACACTTAATGGTTGTAACTTTTTGCTCAATGGCGATTTGTGTGTCTCATCGCTTTTGGGTGATGTTAATCTGTTTAATTCCGCTTTTATTTTGAGTTTGGTCGATTTGCTGGTAGGACAGATTTTCCCAAAAGGTCTGCAAGGAGCAAAGGCTTTGTCTGGCAGATATCATCTGCTGGCGGACAATGTTTTGGTCGATTATGCTCACAGCCCCGACTCTTTGCAAAAAGTTTTAGAGTTTGCAAATAAACAAAGCAAGCGAAGAGTTATCGCCCTTTTGGGATGTGGAGGCAACAGAGACAAACAAAAGCGGGCGATTATGGGCAAAATAGCTATAGAGAGCTCAGATTTGGTAATCTTTTGCGAAGATAACTCCCGCAACGAAAAAACTGCCGACATTATCGCTCAAATGGTGGGCAACTCCTTTCAAGATAAGGTGATAATAATAAAATCGAGAAAGAAGGCGATAGATTATGGCTTATCCATAGCAGGAAAAGATGATTTGCTTTTGGTGCTGGGCAGAGGTGCTGAAACCGTCTTAGATAGGGGATTTGAGCGGTTACCGTTCTCAGATTTGGAATATTTGCAAGAAGACCGCAAGCCTGTTTTTGAGAAGATGCTCGACCCTTTGTGGGTGGAGTTTGTCCTAAAGGCAAAGTTTTCACAAGACTTTGCTTCAGATTTTGTGTTTAATCATATATCAACAGACTCTAGGAGCATCAAGCCTAACTCTCTATTTATAGCTTTGCCCGGCAAAAAATACGACTCTTATCAATTTTTGGATGAGATACTAAAAGTGGACGGATGCTGTGCTGTGGTTGGTAAAGATTGCCCGCAAAAAAACGAGAAGCTACTAGTGGTGGAGAGCACCGTAAGAGCATATCAACTACTGGCAAAAGCTTACCTAGGGCAGTTTGAAGTGAGCAAGATTGGCATAACAGGGAGTCTAGGGAAAACAACCACTAAAGAAATGCTTTACAACCTGCTTGGGCAAAATGGATTAACCCTAAAGACAAACAAAAATGAAAACAATCAAATCGGAGTGCCGAAAACCATTTTTGCACTAAAGCCGTATCACAAATATTTATTGATAGAGATGGGTACAGACCACCCGGGAGAGATACGAACGCTTGCACAGACGGTTAATCCAGACATCGGGATCATCACTAACATAGGTGAGAGCCACTTGGCAGCTTTTGGAGATAGACAAGGCGTTTATGAAGAGAAGAAGGCACTTTTTGACTTCAGTAGGACAAAGTTGACTACAGACGACCAGTTTTTTGTTCAGAGCCTGCCTTACACCTATCAAGTGGAGCAAGAACAGCTCTGGGTGAGTGTGCAGGGGCACGCTTTCAATCTTGGCAGACAACCCAAGTTTCGTGCTCAGCTGGCTGCTTTGGCTATCAAGACGGCACTTTTGTTGGGTCTTAGCAAGCAAACTATTCAATCGGGATTGCTTTTGCCCCTAGAGATGGAAAACCGTTTGGAGTGTAAAAGCATAGCTGGTGTTAGTTTTATCTTTGATTGCTATAACGCTAATCCTAGCTCTATGAGAGCTGCCCTTGAATTTTGGGAGAATTACCAAAAAGGACAAAGACATCTGGCTATCTTGGGGGAGATGCTGGAGCTTGGGGAGTCTGCGGTGCAGAACCACCAAGAGATAGGGAAACTTGTGGCTGACAGTACCATCTACGCTGTTGGGGCTTTGGCTCGGCACTACCACTCGCCATATTTTTACAAAAATGTAGAAGAGCTAGTGCAAAACTTACCCAAGCTGAAAAGCGGAGATGTTGTTTTGATAAAAGGCTCCAACGGCGTTGGGCTATCTGTTTTGAAAAATATTTTTATAAAAAATTTGGAAGGGTAAATGTTTTATTTCTTATACGAACTTTATGGAAAAGAGAGCATCTTTTTCAATGTTTTCCGCTATGTAACTTTTAGGTCGGCAATGGCTTTTGTTACTGCTTTTTTGTTCTCATTTATAGTAGGTCCGTGGGCGATAAGATTTTTCAAAAAAATTAAAGTTGTGGAAAGCATTAGTTGCCACATCCCGCAGCACAGTGCCAAAAAAGGCACGCCATCCATGGGCGGAGTCATCATTATCGCAGGTCTTTTGCTCTCGTCTTTGCTTTGGAACAAATTCACAGAGGTTTACATCTTAATTCTTTATTTTGTTACAATTTGGCTAGGGATTTTAGGGTTTTTGGATGACTACCTTAAAAACATCAAAGGTTATGGAGAAGGTTTAGTGGCAAAGCACAAATTGCTAGGGCAAGTATCTTTAGCGTTATTAGTGTTTTGTTTTTTGTATATATTACAACCAGATTTACAACTGATGAGCAGGATATCGGTGCCTTTTTTCAAAAACAGCTACTGGACTGTGGGTTATCTATTTATCCCTTTTGTTATGTTTTTGATAGTCGGCTCGTCCAACGCTGTAAATATTAGCGACGGGCTAGATGGCTTAGCCAGTGGGCTGGTGTGCATCTGCCTTGTCCCTTTGGGGATTTTGGCCTATATGAAAGGCAATATTTTCTTGTGTAATCACTTCCATCTTGAGTTTATCAAAGAAAGCTCGGAGATTTGTATCTTTATCTTTGCGATGATAGGTACGACTCTGGGATTTTTGTGGTATAACATCAAGCCTGCTCAGATTTTTATGGGTGATACTGGCTCACTGTGCTTAGGAGGGCTTATCGCTGTTACTTCCATTATTATTCGTGAGGAGCTTTTCTTGGGACTGGTCTCGTTTGTGTTTATAACTGAGACACTTTCTTCTTTCTTTCAGACCTCATACTTTAAGTATACCAAAAAGAAATTTGGCAAAGGTAAAAGACTGTTTTTGTGTGCTCCATTGCACCACCATTTTGAAAAGAAAGGGCTATCTGAAGAGAAGATAGTGGTAAGATTTTGGATTATAGCTTCTATCTCTGCGGCTTTGGCTCTTATAACGATTAAACTTCGTTAATATGTTAGATTTAAAGAAAAAATTTGTCGTTTTGGGTGCAGGTAAGTCTGCACAAGCTGCAACTGCTAGGCTTTTAAAGCTAGGAGCAGAAGTTTTTGTTTCTGACAAAGGAGAAAATTCTGCATCTGCTTTGCAAGCCATCGGTGCAAACTTCGAGGTAGGAGGGCATAGCCAAAAGGTTTTGCAGTGTGATATTCTGGTGGTTAGTCCTGGCATCCCTCTTAGCATTCCTATCATCCAAAAGGCGAAAGAAAAAGGCATAAAGGTTTTGTCTGAGGTAGAGCTAGGATATTTGCTGAAGCCCGCTAAAACCAAAGTGATAGCTGTAACTGGAACAAATGGGAAAAGCACGGTAGTTAGTCTTATAAAGCACATATTGGATGTAGGAGGTTTGCACTCTGGCTTGGCAGGCAACATTGGATTTCCGATTACAGCTTACGACTTAGTCCAAGAAAACTTTGACTATTTGGTTTTAGAGCTTTCCAGTTTTCAGTTGGAGCTTCTTAATACCTTCAAGGCTGATATATCGCTTTTGCTCAACATTACACCAGATCATCTGGATAGGTATGCAGATTTTGGGGAGTATGAGCAAGTTAAGAAAAATATTTTCAGACATCAAAATAAACAAGATAAAGCTATAACTACCAAGAAGTTACAAAACTTAAAAACAAAAGCGTCGCCAAAGTTTATAGAAGATTTTTTGCAAGATGATAAAATAGTTGTGCAAGATTTTGTTTTTGTGAACAACAACCCTAATTTACTAGGGGAACATAACTTACAAAATATAGCTTTCGCCGTATTAGCGACTTTGGGAATAGTGGAAGCCCCTCTTATTCAAAAAGCGATAAGAACTTTTCAACCGCTTAGGCATCGTTTAGAGGTGTGTGCAAAGAAAAATGGCGTGATTTTTGTCAACGACTCTAAGGCAACTACTGTCGATTCTACTTTGTGTGCCTTAGACTCTTTCCCGCAAAAAGTTATTCTTATTTTGGGCGGTTCGGATAAAGGCGAAGATTTTTCTCGTTTATTGCCCAAACTGCAAAAAAAGACCAAAAAAGTGCTTTTGACTGGGGAAACAGGGGAAAAGATGTTGAATATTTTCGGAAGCAAGGTAGATTGTCAGTATCTGCCCGATTTGGAAAGTTGTTTGCGGAAATCTAAAAAAATAGCTACCAGTGGCGATGTGGTGCTTTTGTCTCCAGCTTGTGCTAGTTACGACAGCTTTTCCAATTTTGAACAGCGGGGAGATTTTTTTAGGACTCTTGTCAAAAAGTTAGGGTGAAATTTATGTTTAAATTTTTTAAGAAATCTGATAAAATATTGCTAGGTTCATATTTTTGTCTTCTTTTGATAGGACTTTATTTCGTGATGGATATTGCATCCTACGGGCATATGTTCAAATTTGTCAAACAGATGGTTTGGGTTTTGTTCTCCTTTTTGGCTATCTGGATAGCTTTCGAGTTCGATTTAGAAAACTTGAAAAAATATATATTTCCGATGATAATTTTGGTTGCTTTGCTCTTGATTTTGGTTTTGATAAAAGGAGATCACATCCGCGGAGCTAGGCGTCTTTTACACTTTAGCTTTATATCCTTTCAGCCCAGCTTGTTGGCACGGATAGTTTTGATTTTCTACTTCGCCTACATTTTAGATAAAAAAAAAGCGTCAGACATTAGCAATCTGAAAGAGTTCTTTTCTCAATACAACCAAATAATTTTGGTCTCTATTTTGTTTTTTTCCTTGATATTAGCTGGGAGACACTTGAGCATCTTGATAGTTTTAGGGTTTTCCTTGTTGATGATGTTGATAGCAGCGGGACTAAAAAGGAGAATAATTCTTACGATTTTGCTCACCTTGCTGGTCTTGATCGGTTGCGTTATTGGTGTTGGTGCTAAATTTAGAATGCAACGAATCGGCGTTTATCAAAAATACAATCTTTTGACCAACAAAGACTCGACTATGATCTTTTCCAAAGGGGAAGATTACTCTACCAAGCAAAGCCTTATGGCGTTGGCTTCAGGAGGATTTTGGGGAAGTGAGGGTAGAGCTAAAGACGCTAATTTGCCCGAGGCGGACACAGACTATATTTTCTCTATAATAGCCGAAGAGTTTGGCTTTATGGGCGGATTTTTTGTGCTGATGCTTTACGCCTTTATTTACTTTCGGACTTTAAAGTTGGTAGGCTCGCAAGAGAACCTTTACAAAAAGTTGCTGGCTGTGGGGCTTGTTCACAACATTTTTTACAACGCAATTGTCCACATTGGCGTTACTACCTCCATGCTTCCGGCTACGGGGATTACCTTGCCCTTCATTAGCTACGGAGGCACATCTATGCTGATTAATTCCTTTTCTATTGGGTTACTTCTAAATCTGACCAAAAGAGAAGAGTGAGCTAATGAAAGTGATAATTGCAGGTGGTGGCACAGCAGGGCATATTATTCCAGCTTTGGTGGTGGGTAAAGCGTTGCAGGAGAAAGGTTGTAAGGTCGCTTTTATGGGTAATAAGAACTCTATGGAGCAGAGGCTGAACAAAGATTTCCCTTTTATTGCGATAAATGTTCAAAAGATTTATCGTAAATTCACTTTTAAACATTTGTTTTTCCCTATCAAATTGGGATACAGCTTTCTAAAAAGTGTTGTGTTTTTTGTTAAGTTTAAGCCAGATGTTTTTTTCGGTAGTGGCGGTTTTGTTTGTGGAGCACCTGCCTTGGCAGCTTTTTTTTATCAAAAAATGCTACGAAGAAAAATCAACATCTACTTTCATGAGCAAAACTCTTTTCCCGGATTAGTTACCAGAAGTTTAGGTAAATTCGCAACAAAGGTTTTTTTAGGCAACAAGCAAGCCAGTAGTTTTTTTGCTAATAGCTCTTTCGTGGGAAATCCTGTCCAAAACAGTGATGTAAAAAAAGGTGCGAACATCTTGCTGGTGGGGGGTTCTCAGGGCTCACAATTTTTAAATGAGGTGTTTTTAAAAATATTGCCAGCTCTTTTGAAAGCAGACAAAAGCATAGATTGGCAAGTAGGAGAAAGTAATCTGACAACCTATCAAAAACTAGCTAGCGATAAAGTGAATGTTTTTGGTTTTTCTGGCAAGATGCCAGAAGTTTATAACAGAGCAGGATTGGTTATCTGCAGGTCTGGGGCTTTGACTTTGGCAGAGTTGCAGGCACGAGGTTTACCCGCAATTTTGGTGCCACTAAGCATCTCTGCAGGCGATCATCAGTATCAAAACGCCTTAGCTTACGCTAGATCTGGAGCTGGAATTGTGCTAAAAGAGAAAGATTGCTCCAACGAAAACTTGCAAAAAGCTGTTTCCCAAATTTTGCATAATTATAAAAAGTTTGCTCAAAAAGCTGGTGAAATTAAAAGTAACCTAGAGCCGAGCAAAACTATTTGCCAAGAGATAATTTTTGATTTTAATAGCAGGAAATGAAAATGGATAAGTTGAAAAAGTTTAACCTTAACAAAAGCACGCTTAGCTATATTTTAACCAAAGCTTATTACTTACTTACTGGCAAAAGGAAGATGTTGATTGTCGAAAACTCCGTCAAAGATGGGTTGTATTTTGAAGATTTTTGTGCAGAGTATGTTTCTTTCCAGACATTAAAAGAGCTTCAGCAAAAGATGGAAGAAATTATTGATCAAGATTTGCCGATTATCAAAAAAAATATAAGCATTGAAGAGGCTAAAAAGGAGTTTGCTCATCGCAAAGACATCTTGGAAAACTTGAAGATTTTGGGGTTTGAAAGCATAGATGTGCATTGCTGCGGAGAGTTTTGCGACTATGTGGTGGATGAGTTGCTAGACTCCACGGGAGAGGTGGGGAGGTTTGAGCTGTTAAACTACAGTCCAGGTGTTATTTTGCATATGCCTTCTTGGCAGACAGGTGAGCTAGACGAGAATTTTAAGTTTTCTAAACGAATTTTTAACGCTCATCAATCTTACAAAAGATGGCTGGTTTTGACAAAAATGTACAATTTGGCTTATTTGAACAAATCCATTCAAGACGGTTCTATCAAAAATCAAATCTTGCTGGACGAGACTAAGGCGGAACAAGAGATTAGCAAAATAGCTTCAAAAATAAGCAGTAACGACTTGCTGAAGCTGGTTTTGATTGCTGGTCCCTCATCTTCAGGAAAAACCACATTTGCTTCTAAACTTTGCTTGCACTTGTCTGTTTATGGTCTTAAGCCTTTGGTTATCAGTCTTGACGATTACTTTTTGCCTCGCGAGTTTACCCCGCGATTACCAAACGGTGAGTACGATTTTGAATCGATTGCTTCTATAGATTTGGAATATTTGAACGAAGATTTAGGCAAGGTTCTTGATGGGGAAGAGATAGAGTTGCCAAAATACGATTTCAAGTTGGGGGATAGAGTAAAAAGTGGAAAGAAAGTGAAGCTCGGTTGTGAAAATATTCTCATTGTAGAGGGCATTCACGCATTGAACGAAAAACTTACTTATTCTGTACCTTTTTTTCGAAAGAAAAGCATTTATATAAGTCCTTTGTTTCAGCTGAACTTAGACAGGCATAACAAGATAACCACTACAGAAATAAGGCAGTTGCGGAGAATTGTTCGAGACAAATATTATCGGGGATACTCTGCTCAGCAGACCCTTAGTCGTTGGCAATCGATTAGACAAGGAGAAGATAAAAACATATTTCCTTTTCAGGAGGAGGCAGACTTTATCTTTAATTCAGCTCTAACTTATGAGCTGGCAGCACTCAAACCTCACGCTCGGCAACCGTTAAAAGAGGTAAGTAGTGACTCTGGGAGTTATCACCGGGCACAAAAGTTGTTGGCAATATTGAGCCATGTAAAGGAGATTGATGACAATTTTATTCCTTCTACCTCAATTTTGCGGGAGTTCATTGGGGGAAGTATATTTAGGTAAACGATTTCTTTGTAGCAGAATACAAAAAAATCTTGCCAAGCGGTATTTATTCAAAATTTTGACTGAGATGGATTTTAATAAAACTTATGATTGTAAGTAATTGATTGGAGAGTATGGGATTAAGAAGAAAAGGTAGAGAGATAGCGATGCAAGCCCTCTACGCAGACGGTAGCGACCAGCACCGAGTAGCCGAAACTTTGCAACAAATAGCAGAGAACGATAATCTGGAGTTGGATAGTCCAATTCTCTCTTTTGCAAAAGATTTATCAGCGGGTGTGGTAGAAAATTTGGATCAAATAGACCGCATTATCATTATCAAGTCCAAAAATTGGGAATTTTCGAGGATTTCGCCAATCGATAAGGCTTTACTTCGCCTAGGCATATATGAACTTTTGTTCACAAATGTGCCCAGAGCTGTGGTCATCAATGAAGCTTTGGAGATCGCAAAAGTTTTTTCTTCGGAATCTTCGGGGAAGTTCATTAACGGGATTTTGAACCAAGTAAACAAAGACGACCTGTCTTGACAAAAAATAGGTGTAAAATTCTGTGAGCAAAAGGAAATAACTATGAATTTTCAAGATATGATACAAAATCTGAACACATTCTGGGCTGAGAAAGGGTGCAATATTTTGCAACCTTATGATGAGCAGATGGGAGCTGGTACATTTCATCCGGCCACTTTTTTTGGAGCTTTGCTAGAAAAACCAACGGCAGTAGCGTACCCACAACCTTGTCGTAGACCAAAAGATGGTCGCTATGGGGAAAATCCTAATCGCTTGCAACATTACTACCAATATCAGGTAATTATCAAGCCTTCTCCAGACAACATCCAAGATATGTATATTAAAAGTCTTCAAAATATCGGTATTGACACCTCTATCCACGACATTCGCTTTATTGAAGACGATTGGGAGTCGCCGACTTTGGGAGCTTGGGGGCTTGGTTGGGAGGTATGGCTAGACGGTATGGAGATAACTCAGTTCACTTATTTTCAGCAAATCGGGGGGTTGAACTTGCACCCTGTGAGCGTTGAGCTGACTTATGGATTGGAGCGGATAGCTATGTACATCCAAAAGGTGGACGATTACCGTGATATCGCATGGAACGACACAACGACATATGGCGACCTATTTTATCAAAAAGAGAAGCAGTATTCCGACTTCAACTTTAATTGTGCTTCCACTTCTGCTTTATTCACCCAATTTGAAGAAAACCAAAATCAAGTGTTAGCTTTGGTGGGAAAAGGGCTCGTCTATCCTGCTTATGACTTTCTCCTAAAATGCTCTCATTTATTCAATCTTTTGGATGCTCGGGGTGTGATATCTGTAACCCAAAGAACATCTTACATAAAAAGAATTAGGGATATGGCAAAATCTTGTGCCCAAAAATTTATAGAAATAAGTTAATGGAAAAGATATGATAAAAAATTTCTCGATTATTTCATTATTTTTGTTATCTTCGGCGATACTATTTGCAGGAGAAAGCAAAAAAGAGTTCAAGAAAACCAGTAGTTTTATCAATACTGTCTACGAAAGCAATAAAAGAATTTCCTCCGCTTTTACAGACGAAGACTCTTCTCAAGATGTGCCTAGGGAAAGAGATGAGAGCTTTAAAAAAAGACAAAAAGAGGTGAATGAGTTTTATAAAGGGTTTAACCGTAAGGTTGTTTTGCCCAAAACAGATGACAAAAAATCTAAAGAAGCAAAGCCTGAGCAAGCCAAAAAGCCCAAAGCTAGAAAAGTAAAAGACGAAAATGCGACAACTGCTGAAGATCATGCAATTTACTTGAAAAATAGAACACGATCTTACGATGAGATTATGACTAATTTTGAGCCGTATGGGCAGGAAAAGTTTGAATTTGGAGAGCACACTTTTAGCAGAAGTGGTGTTTATATCGTTTATTTTAAAAAAATGCTTTATTTTTTGGTGGGCGGAAGAGTCTATGGACCAAAAATTTCTACGGATAATAAAGGCTACATAAACAAGTGGATGAGCCCTGAAGAGTTTATGAAATATGGGGAAGACGAGGACTATTCCGCTTATTGTGTCGGCAGATTTAAGCCTATGCAAATGAAGAAATTTCACATCTTTTGGTTAGCAAATTATAACAACAAGAAACTTGCGGAAATCTCTACCAACGCTTGTTATTACACAGATATTTTGAATAAGCTCAACAACTACGAGGTGAAGTTTTATACCATGGAGCAAGACAAAAGAAACTACTTTACTGTTCGCAATATAATGAAGGAAAAAGAGAGGTTGTTTCCTCCAATAGAAGAAACTTTTGAAGGGGAGTTTGAGCAAGACGACGATGAGTAGAAATAGATTTGCATCAGAAGCATTTTTTTTTTCACTAAGTAGTTTTTTGGCACTTTTTGGTGTGAGTATCGATTTTGGGGAGTGTTGTGCTTAGGAAATATTTGCGAAATTACTTTTTTTTGTTTTTAGGAATATTTGCCTTGTGTTTGGGCGTTGTTTATGGCGTTTTTTCTTACTACTCTACCCAGTTGCCTCCGCTGGCTTCTATTAAGTCTGCAGACTTCAAGGTGGGTTCTGAAGTTTTTGATAAAGATGGCAATGTCGTTTATGTTTTCGCTTACGAATCAAGAGATTATTTGTCTATCAAGGAGATCCCCGTATATGTTTATAACTCGCTTTGCTCTGTAGAAGATAAGAAATTTTATGACCATTGGGGAGTAGATCTCTTTGGGATTTTTAGAGCTTTAGTCTTGGGCGTGGTAGGTATGCGAAGAATATCTGGAACAAGTACCATCACTCAACAGTTGGCAAAGAATATGTTTTTGTCTTCCGACAGATCTGTGGGTAGGAAAGTCAAAGAAGCTATGTTGGCAGTGAAGCTAGAAAAAAATTTTTCCAAAAATGAGATTTTAGAGTTTTATTTAAACAAAGTCTATCTAGGTGCGGGACAGTATGGCATAGAGGCAGCCTCTCAGCGATACTTTGAGAAGTCAGCACGAGATTTGAACAAGTTAGAAGCTGCCTTCATAGTTGGTTTGCTCAAAGCACCCGAAGGTTATTCGCCTTATCGCAGACCTTTTGCTTCCATCGAGCGGCGAAACCTTGTACTAAGAAGAATGTTGGACGACGGAGTGCTTTCAGAGCAAGAGTATGAAGATTTCCGTTACAAGCTACTTAACTTTGCCACATACAGTAAAAAGAGCAAATCTATCGATTATTACATCGACTATGTGAAAAGAGAACTACTCAAGAAGTATTCTATAGAGCAGATATTTGGTGGAGGCTTGAAGATTTACACGCCTTTAGATTTTAACTTGCAAAACTATGCCGATTCCATTGTGAATGTGGAGCTATCAAAGGTAGAGGAACGAAACAAGTACGATGTTAAATACTCAGATTATCTTGTTGATACAGCTGACTTTAACACCGACTATCTGCAGGTAGGTGTTTTTAGTTTAGACCCGCATACGGGTTATGTTCGGGTACTGCTGGGCGGTCGTAACTTCGGGCACAGTAAGTTCAACAGGATTATGCAGGCTAAACGACAACCTGGCTCTTCTTTTAAGCCTATTGTCTACTCTACGGCTCTGCGAAACGGATATACACCAGCGACGGTTATTCAAGACGAACCCGTGGAGTATGTCAAGAGTGATACTGTCTTCTGGGAGCCAGTCAACTACTCGCGGAAAAATTACAGCTATCTAAGGATGCGGGAAGCTCTCAAGAAATCCAAGAACATCTACACCGTGAAGATGGGTTATGACATCACACCCAAGCGGATCGTCTATATGGCAAGGGATTTCGGGCTCACAGGGCGTCTGACTTACTCGCAAAGTGTATGCCTTGGTTCGCACGAGCTTCAACCTTACGAATTGATAAGTGCTTACACCACTTTTGCAAATCAAGGGAAGCGGGTCGAGCCTATTTTTATCACAAGAGTGGAAAACTCTCAAGGGAAAGTGCTCTTTGAGTCTGAGGTGAGCGAAACCAAGGTGCTTAGCAAGCAAGAAGCTTTCTTGATGAATAATATGCTTCAGTCGGTGATAAAAGAGGGTACTGGGCGTAGAGCTCTGTGGATGGGCTACCGCTGGACTGCTGGTGGCAAAACAGGTACTAGTAGCGATTTTAGAGACGCTTGGTTTATAGGGTTCAACAAGTTCTTGGTTACCGGCGTGTGGGTTGGATTTGACGACTTTAGGACTATCGGAGAGGGTCAAGCGGGTTCTAATGTTGCTTTGCCTATCTGGGTGCAGATTATGAAAAAAGCGGTTTATGACAACAAAGATTTGCGAGATGAGAACAATACGATTGTCTCTAAGCGTTTGGAGTTTGAAAAGCCCACTGGAATTATTAGCAAAAAAATTTCCAAGGTTACAGGGCTTTTGCCTAAAAGTTCTAGCGAGTCGGTGATGATGGAGTATTTCATCGATGGGACACAGCCCACCATTGCTTACCCTTACAGGTACAATTTCAGTCCAACTTGTTACAGAAATAACGAAAAGAACAAGCTGATAATCGATTTTGGTGGCGAGCCTTACGATTGGGAAGGGGCTAAGAAAGAAAAATTTAAGAAAGTTTATCCAGATAGTTTAAACCCCAATTTTTTTGTACTAGAAAAAGTGAAACTACCTAAAGCTCCTAGTTATGGTCAGGCTGCTGTTTTGCGAGGAAGAGTGTATGTGGAAGATGAGCATCAGTCTGTGCAACGAGAGCAAGCCGAGCAAGAAGATTTGCTGATGGACAACTTGCTAGATAGTTTGCTCATCAAGACTTATCAAGAAAATATAGCACAGCAAGATACAGACACTGTGAAAACTTTTTTTAACGATGAGGATCTGGAATTTTTAGAAGATGAGCCTATTTTTCTCAAAGAGATAGACTTTTAGTTAACTGTTTTAAATAAAAGAGGATGAAAGATGAAAAAGATTTTTGTGCTGGATACCAATGTTATTATTCACAATCCCAACTCAATTTTTGCTTTCGAGGACTCTACTGTGGTTATCCCGATTACGGTGTTGGAAGAGATAGATAAATTTAAAAAAGGATTGGACGAAAAAAGCAGAAACGCTCGGGAGTTTGGACGAATTATGGATAAACTCCGTGAAACATCAAAAACTGGTTTTAAAGAAGGAGTTCCTCTTCGCTCTGGGGGCAAACTTTATGTTGGTCTATCTAGCAAAATAAAAGGTAAACTGGAAGAGTTACTTTTAGAAAAGAAAAACGACAATCTCATCATTAGCACGGCTCTTTATTTTCAAGAAAAGTATCCCCAAGATAAAGTGATTTTGGTCTCTAAAGATGTAAATGTTCGCATCAAAGCTAACGCACTGGAACTGGAAGCACAAAATTTCAAAAATGACCAAATCAAGTTTGAGGAGATTTATACGGGTGTCAGTACTGTGGAGCTGAGTGGGGAAGAGCTTAAAAAAGTTTTGCAGTCTGACTATTACCAACCAGCCAAATCTGATGCTTATCTCCCTAACGAATTTATCAGAATAACTAGTGGAGAAAAGAAAAAAATCTTGCGTTATAGTGCTGAGCAGCACCTTTTTTACCCTTTGAATTTTACAAAGGGACGGAGTCGATTTTTGGAGTTGTGCCTAGAAACAGTGAGCAGATGATGGCAATGGATTTGCTCCTAGACCCAAATGTCAAGTTGGTCTCTTTATTGGGTGTGGCTGGTACGGGAAAAACTTTTTTAGCCTTAGCTGCGGGAATGAACCAAGTTGCTCAAAAAAACAAATACAAAAAAATGGTGGTTTCCAGACCTATTTTCCCTATGGGCAGAGACATAGGGTATCTTCCGGGCACTAAAAAAGAGAAGTTCAATCCTTGGATGCAACCTATCTATGATAATATGGAAAAAATTACTGACGGTGTAGAAGAAAATCAAAAAAACAAAAAGCAAAAGCGAATAGACGACTATTTGGATTTTGGGCTTTTGGAGTTGGAGCCTTTGACTTATATAAGGGGTAGAAGCTTGAGCGATCAATATTTGATTGTGGATGAGGCTCAAAACCTTACCGCTCACGAGATAAAAACTATTATCACTAGAGCAGGCGAAAAGACCAAAATAATTTTCACTGGAGACCCTTATCAAATAGATGTCCCTTATCTTGATTCTGAATCGAATGGTCTGTCTGTGGCAGTGGAAAAAATGAAGGCAGAAGTTGCTGTTGGGCATGTAACGCTGATAAAAGGGGAAAGGTCTGAGTTGGCAAATATTGCTGCCAGAAATTTTTAATTTCGTTTTCTTATGGAGAAATTTTGAAACCTTTGCAGTATCGAAGCTGGATCGAAGTTAGCTTAAAAAATTATCGAGAAAATGTAGCTAAACTCCGCGAATTTATTCCTCAAAACAGTAAAATATTGCAAATTGTTAAGGCGAACGCCTATGGGCTTGGAGCGGTAAGAGTTGCTCAAGAGGCGTTAAAAATAGGTGTTTCTTTCTTGGGGGTGGCAAACTGTCAAGAAGGGGCAGAGTTACGAGAAAACGGCATAGATAGCGTTCCTATCTTGGTTTTATCGCCTTGCTTAGATTTCGAAATTCCTTTGCTAAAGAGATACGACTTAACGCCGTCTGTTTCTGATTTTGAGTTTGCTAGCAAATATTCAGGGAAAGTTCATATCAATGTAGAAACTGGAATGGGGAGAAGCGGATTTGCAGGTAGCATAGAGCAACTGGAGGAGATTTGTGCATTGCCTAATATAACCGTTGAGGGCATTTACACACATCTTGCTTCTTCGGAAGAAGATCTGCAATATACAAAAGTCCAACAAGAGAAGTTTGAGAAAATTTTAAAACATCTTTCTTTTAAACCCAAATATATTCACATTGCCAACAGTGGAGGTGTGTTTTCCACCGACTCCAAAATTACTAATGTAGTGCGAATTGGGCTAATGAGTTTCGGAGGTCAAATAGGATTTTTTGATAAAATCGACCTCAAGCCAGCTTTATCTTTCAAGAGTAAAATCGTTTTGCTTAAGTCTGCCGAGCAGGGTCAAACCATTGGCTATAATAGAACTTATGAAGCTAAAAAAAGAATCTCTTATGCAATTGTGCCAGTGGGTTACGCAGATGGTTATAATTATCTTTTGAAAAACAAAGGTAAGGTGCTTATCGGCAGCAAATTATGCTCTGTTATCGGGAAAGTGTCTATGGATATGATAGCCGTGGACATCACGGATATTTCGGCAAAAAAAGGGGACGAAGTGGTGTTACTAGGCTGGCAAAACCCAGCACTTTATCCGCAAAGTGTGGCAGGACTCTATGGCGGCTCTGGTTATGAAATTCTCTGTGCCGTAGGTAGGCGAGCTCAGTGGTTGTATATCTAAAAGTTTTAACTTCGTTCTTTATTTTTTTGTAGCAAGCCTCAAAACGGCAAATCTGCTTTTGAATAGTATTTAAACACCTTGAAATCCTAAATATTGATTTTTTGAATTCGAATCTTCTGACAAAAAACCTCTAAAGAAAACCCTTGACCTAAATCCAAACCAAACTAATCTAAACAGAAATTAAGCAATATATTGTCAACCTCTGATAATATATATTCTGCTAAGTTGAGCCACACACCCTCTTATATCTTGCATTTTTCAGTGGTTTGTATCCCCAATTTCCCTCTTTTTTGATGTGTAAAATTGAATAGGAGGACGAAATGAGTGTAAAGAATGTGAAAAGCGAGGTTGAGAGCTTGTTGGCTGGACGACCTCTCGATGTGCAGTTGGAGATTTTGCGAGCTGAGGAAATAGGAGAACGGATTGCACAATCTAATTGAACCGTTTTGCTCTTATCTCTATGGGCAAAAATCTCTTGCCGAGTCTACCATCGCTTCTTATCGACTGCATTTGAGCCGATTGTCGGACTGTCTCGGCGATAGAACTGTGACAGCCCTAGAGATAGAGGGCTTTTTTACTAGCTTGCGAAAAACCAAAATCAAGCGAAACACTCTAAAGAGCTATCAGGTAGCTATAAAGAGCTTTTTTGCTTGGCAGGTAGAAACTGGTCTTATTGTCGAAAATCCCGTAGCCTCCCTAAGGCTTATCTCTGGCGAGCAAATCTCACCGATAATTCCAAGTGTGGATGAAGTGAAAGACATGATTGTCTCTTGCGGGCGACTGAATGAGTACGAACTCCGCAACGCGGCGATGATTGTTTTGCTCGCAGAAACAGGCGTGCGAGTGGGCGAGTTGGTGCAACTTCGATTTGGGGATGTAGATTTGCAGTCATCACAATTTGTGTTGAATGTTGTGGGTGAGACCAAACGGCACATTCAGCGGTCTGTTCCATTTTGCTATTTGGAGAAAAACTTGTTGGTGTCGGAAATTTTTTGTGCTTACTATTTTCAACTTTTGGTGGAAAAGAGAGAGGTTGCAGACTACTTGTTTAAGCCTGTTAATTTTTATGTTAGCAAAAAAGGGATGACGAGGCGATTGCGGAGTGTAAAGGGAGGGTTGAAGTCCAGTTCTGTGTCATACCAAATTTTGCAGGCGACAAAAAGGGCAAATATTAGCAAGAAAATCAGCCCACACAGTTTGCGACATTTCGCCGCCACAAATTGGATAATAAACGGGAAAAATGTGCATGAAGTTCGAGGACTTTTGGGGCACTCTACTATAGAATCGACAATGAAATATATTCACTTAGCCAACATCTATAAAAAAGACGCTGCGAAGACAAATGCCTTAAAAGGTGAAAGTTTGGACATCGGTAGCAGTTTTGTGGAGCAAATAAAGGAGATGAGGAAAAGATGATCGGCAAGACTTTTGACTATAAAATAAACCCAGTACGACCCTACAAGAAGAGCGAGGTGGCAAAGCTCCTTTGCTGTAGCGAAGAGACGGTGATGCGAGAGGTGGAAGATGGCAAGCTGACTGTGTCTTACTGGGCAAGGACAATGCCAAGGTTTTTTGGGTCGGAGATTTTAAAATATCAAGAAAATAATAAAAAATAGTTTGACAAGAGAGGCAGTGGTGAGACGGTTAGGATGTTACATTTCCAAAGGCTGTAAAGCCTTGACCCTCTCGAAGTCAGAGGCTATTTTTATATCTAAAATTTATTAAGCCAAGTCTCTTAATATCGTGAGGTATTAGGGCGTGTCCTTTGGAGCGTGTAACAAGACTTGGCTATTATTGTGCCAAGAGTTACCAATTCAAAGGAGGATAGTATGTGTACTATCAAAGAAGCAAGCTCGAAATTCGGGCTACAGTCATTGGAGGGTAGAGTCCTTACCCTTGAGAAGTTCAACGAAAGAATGGAGGATCTTTGCAGTGCTTTCGAGGATTTGGCGATAGCTCGCCGAGGACAAGAGGAGCGAGAATACAGTAGCTATGGGATGGCAGAGACAATCTTGTGCGATGTTCATCGCTACTTGTATGAGCAACTCAAAAAGCCTGTCGAAGCATAGTTTAAGGGGTTAATTATGCGAGAAGTAAAAGTTTGATATAAATATTATTGGGGATGTTATTTTTAACATTCCCAATTTTTAGTTTAAGATAGATAATTTGGTAATAATTAACTTTGTGACTAAAAAAGATAAACTTTCTATTGACAAAGGATAAACATTTTTTCTTTCTTATTGAATATATTTTATTGTTTATTAGATTGTTATTGTCTTCGACTATAAAAGTTTGTTTTTTTTAATAATAAAGTTATTTTACTTTATGTTTAAAGTTTATATGAGGGTAAGTGGAAAATAAGTATTATAAAAAGTTAGTATTAGTTTCGCCATCATTTGATAGCGAAATAACTACTTTATGTTTTGAACTAAATAAGTTGAAACATAGCAGATTTGTAGGGACAACCATTCCAGAGATGTTCCATGAGCTTAAGCATGTGTTCCATCTCTTGGAAAGTATAGCATCTTCTAGGATAGAAGGAAATAATACAACTGTGTCAGAGTTTTTTGAAATTGCAGACGAAGAGAACATAAAAGAAGATGAAAATTTTAGGGGAATTGATAACATATCTAAAGGATTAGATTTTATTGTAGAAAATAATGTAATTCCAATGAATAAGACTTTTGTTAGTCAACTCCATTCTCTAGTTGTCAGGGGATTATCTAAGCCTCCAGCTGGTGAAGGGGATAAAACACCAGGGATGTATCGTAATTATGGAGTTTCTATCAAGAGATCTAATCATACTCCTCCACGAACTATGTCAGAAATTGAGGAATATATGGAGGAACTCTTTAAATTTTTGGAGAAAAAGGATTCGGTTAATTATGACTTGCTGAAGATTGCCATCGCTACTCATAGATTTTTATGGATACATCCGTTTGGAAATGGTAATGGGCGTGTTGCTAGGTTGTTTTCCTATGCTTTGCTTAATAAGTATGGTTATGGTGCGCGAATATTTTTACACCCCGCATCTAGCTTTTGTGTTAATAGAACTAATTACTATGACAGTCTCTCTAAAGCAGATAGTGGTGAAAAAGAAAATGTTTTAGAGTGGTGTGAGTTTTTTTTAAGTAACCTGAAAGTTGAAGTTAATAAAGTCCTGCACTTAACAAATATTAAATATGTGAAAAATAAAATAATTTTACCTGCATTGGATAATTTATATAATAATGGTATTATTAATGCTCTAGAACTTAGTATTCTAAAATTGGCTTCTGAAAAACAAAGAATCCAAAATTCTGATATAAGGTCAAACCTCACAAAAATTAGCACTGTTTATGTCTCTAAAGTTATTAGAGAATTAAGAGAGAAAAAGTTACTAAGAACATGTAAAGATTTTAAACAAAAGTATTACTTATCATTCATTCAAAATAAAATGACAAAATTTATAATAATTCAACTAAAAAAAGAAAATTTTATTCCTAAAGAATTAGATGAAAATCCCGCAAATCAAGGAAAATAACGCAAATCTAGAAAAATAACGCATATCCCGCAGGCTATTGACTGCAGACAATTAAATAATACCGTTGTTGTATGAATAAAAAAAGTACTACAGCGGTTTTTTATTGCCCAGACTGCAAAGTGGTGTGGGAGGGCGACGATTACACGGTCACGGACGGTGTAAAGTGGGGAGTGTGTGCGGATTGCGGTCAAGCGGTGCAATCTGTGTCGAGATGCTACCTTAACCTCCAAAGGGCGTGGACACGAGCCACTGGACCTACAACCGTAGACGGCAAAGCTAAAGCAAGCAAAAATGCCTACAAAACGGGCAAATACTCGGAAGAGATGTTCGCTCCCGCTCTGTTTGGCAAATTCGCAGAGTGCAAAGAATGTAAATACGGAGCGGAGTGTGAAAGAGGCGAGCTAACCTATTGCAAAAACAACCTAGAAAACGCTTTGCGTATGTTCCAAGCCTACAAAGACGGCGATTACAAAGCCATTAAGGATCTGGTTGGGCTAAATCAAGTAAAAAATATGCAAATACTTCAGATGGCACAAGCTGCATTGATGCAAAAAGGGATACTTGTCGGCACGCATGCTGGCGATTTGGTGCTAAACCCTGCTTTCAAGGTTATCCCCGAAATGACGGCACTTTTGGGCTTCTCAGCCGAGCAAAACTTGATGACTCCCAAGTCAGACTTGGGTGAGGGTGAAGATTTGCCAGGTGGGCGACCTACAAACGAAGGTAGCGACTTTTTAGCTGACCTCGCTCGCAAAGTCGGGAGTATTACTTTGAGCGTCCAATCGGCGAAGGAAGCGAGGGAAAAAGACTCAGCTCATAAATCTTTTTCGGCAGGGAAAGAAGGTAAGGCTTTGGATGTGGAAATAATGGTGGGCGAAAACCCGTTTGAAAAATGAAAATCCAAAATAGAGCCGAAAAAATCCTGTCTGAGTATCGCACAAGCGACCCAAAATTGCAGACGGCGATGTGCCTGCTTTTCCTAAAAAATGTCTGTGGATGGATACCGTATCCACACCAAATTTATTATATCGATATGGCACTGCATCACTCAAATGTTCTTTGTTACGCTCCACCGAGAGCGGGCAAAACAATGGCTTTGGAAGCCGTTTGTCTCTACCAGATGGCTGTAAATAGCTTTGAAGATTATCGCATCTATGTGCCAAAGTTTGATCAAGGCAAAGACGCCCTCAAATACCATTACGACTGGATTGATGGCTCTAAATTGCTCAAGGCTCATCTGCGGAAAATGAGCGGAAAGCCAGTTTTTAGTCGCACAGAGTATCAATTTAACAATCGTTCTAATGCCAAAATATATTCTATTCGAGGGGAAATCGAGGGGCATAATGTAACGATTATGCGAGTGGAAGAGTTTGACGATTGGGCTTGGGAAAAGTTCGCCAACGATGTGATTCGGCGGACTGGTGCTAAAAACAAAAACGGATTGCCAACTCGTGTGCGGATTTCTGGCACTATAATGGGGCAGGAAAATATCTACAAAATCGTCGAAGATAAAGAGTTTTCTCGGTTATTTCAAAATTTATCAGAACATCCCGATTGGGGCAAAATCGACGCACATTTATTGGAAAAAATGGGCGTGCTGGACAGCGATGCTCTCGCATTGCAAAAAAAACTGATGACACCTGATGAGTGGGCTCGCTCTGGGCTCCTGCTATTTACAGAGAGTCGCAATTTTATTTACCAATCATATTTGCGGGCTGGGATTAAGAAATCTGCAGAATGGGGGCTAGAACCTGTACCAATGCGAAGAGGTGGCAAATATGCAAAAATTGGCACGGTGGCAGTTGGATTTGACTGCGGGCACGCAGGCACTAGCGAAGAGAGCAGTCGCTACAGTTTGCAGATTTTTGAGCAAACTGGGGGATTTCGCAGATGGTTGAACGGGTTCCGCTGGGAACCAGACTACGACCCAAAAAAACTGAAAGAAGAAATTGTAGAGATCTTGGCATATTACCAACCAGACGGTGGCTATGGTGATGCCCTGAAAATGAACGACATCCGCACGCTAAACGAGATGTGCTGGAACGAGGGAGTCTCCACGATAAACCCTAACGATTTTGCCGAGAATAAGCAATCAAACTGGGATAGATGGTTTATCTCGCCATTGCATAACACAGGCAAAAGCAAACACGACATGTACACAGCCCTAAAAGACGGCATCCATAATGGCTCTCTCTTTTTCCCTTATTACGACAAAAACGACACCAGCCAAGTGGCTAAATCTCTCAAAAATCTTTTGCGTACGATAGTAAATATCCGCAGTGAAAAAACAACGAGCTTTTATCCGCGTTATTTTGGGATAAATAAAAAAATCGGTGATGATGATACAGATGCGGCAGGTATGGCCCTGAAATGGTTAAACGACCACACCGAGTCGGCAGTCAACTTTGGGCTGATTGGTTCGATCGGTGGCTCTGTTGTCACTTCAGGTATCAAGAGCGAGTCGGCTCATCTGGATGTCAGCAATTTTGGAGCGTTATAAATGAATTTTAAGCAATTTACTACCGAAACAACTGCAGCACCTACCGTGCTGACCAGTAAAACTGGTGCAAGTCCTTACGAAAATCCCGATAAAGTTATCGGGCGAAAAGGCATGCAATACATCGAGTTGGAGGTTGAGAGAGACAGCAAGTTTCATTCAGAGCAGATGAAACGTATTACAGCCTTACTCAAAAACGGTTGGAAAATAGAACCAGCCAAAACAGATGGGCAGGTGAGCGACAAAGATGCGGAGGTGCGTGATTTCGTGCAGGAATGCTTAGAAAATATGGATAGTGAGTTCGAAACAGACATCATCGCGATGTTCTCGGCAATTTCTCGAGGATTTTCCATCAGCGAAAAAAACTATCGAACGATTGAAAAAGGCAGGTTTGCTGGCAAAATCGGTTTGAAAAACATCCGGCACAAACAGCAACAATTTTTTGCGTTCAAGTTCGATAACCTTGGCTATTATACACTCAAACAAATCAATCCTGAAGAAAAAGAGCTTGATTTGAGTAAATTTATCCACTTCGTTTATGGCATTGACGACGAAAATCCCTACGGTCAATCCGTGGCGTCTATTTGTGCGTTTTGGGTGTGGCTGAAGAAGAATGAAGCCAAATTTTGGGCGTATTACTCCGAGCGGTTCGGTCAACCTTTGCCTGTGGTGCAGGTACCGCAAAATACTACTAAAGGAAGCGACACAGATAGAGCTGCCGACGATCTACTCTATGCCGTACACAACGATACCGGCCTGAAAATACCGAAAGATTTGGCTATTAACTTTTTGGAAGCTACTCGCTCTGGCGATGTCGGCTACAATTCTTTTTTGGATCGTTGCAACTCGGAGATAGCTCTGGCGGTAAACGGGCAGACGCTCACCAGCGACCAAGGAGAACTCGGTAGAGGCTCACACGCTCTTGGCAGTGTTCATGCAGGCATATTGAACACCTACACGCTGTTTGACATTATCATCAGCTCATCTGCCATCAATAAGCAGCTCATTCGTGATTTGGTTGACATCAATTTTCCCGACATCGAGAGATATCCAACTTTTCGCTGGAATTATATTGATTTTGGGAGCTTTATCACATTGGCACAGAGCTTGGAAGCACTTTGCCGTTGCAATCTGCAAATTCCGACAAAATGGGTGTATGAAATTACAGGTATTCCCGTGCCAGAAGGCGAAGAGAAGGTGTTAAAGCTCTCCAATGTGGAGCAGGTGGCTAGCAATATCACAGGAATAGACAACAAGGCGAAATCTTATCAACAATTTAGCAATAATAAAGCTGCTATCGCCACAGAAGAAAGCAATAGCAAAAAGAACGATAGAATTGTAAGCCTTTTGAGCAAAGAATCCAGTAAAATTTTCGATGAAATTAAGAACAAAATTGTTAAAACAAAGAAGGCAAAAATTGACCTGAAAGATTTTACTCCGCTTGTGCAAAAAGGGCTTGAAATCGGCTATCTACGCGGGGTAGAGACCGCACAAGAGAACATCTCCCAATCTGGCAAATTTGCAGAACATTTTGCTAACAGCGATAATATCGAGGCGATGATAGAGCGATACATCACTAAGGGTGTTGTGAGCAAATCTGAGTACAAGAAATTAAGTAAAAAGTTAAAAAAACAAGCTATAGATCTGTCTGAGGAGACCAAAACCGTGATTTTGGATAAAATCAAGTCTCAAATTGAAGAGGTTTTGAGTGGAGATGCAAGCACTAAAGATGTTTCGGAAAAGATAGGCTCTATTTTCCAGTCGACGGGGCTTACAGGGATAGCTCCCGCATATCTGGAGACTGTTCTTCGTACAAACCTACAGACACAATATTCTAAAGCTCGCAACGAACAGTTTAAGAAAGCGAACAGCGACGATTTCCCATCCCGACAGGTTGTGTGTGTGGGCGATGATAGGTCTCGCCCGAGTCATATGGCGTTTGATGGTTTCACAGCTCCCAAGGACGACCCAATCTGGGATAGATTGCAGACACCATTCGACTATAGCTGCAGATGCACAATTCGATTGGTGCATAAATCGGAGCAAATAGCCGACAGTGCGAGTATTCCAGACACCTCCAGCCTGGGTTTTGTTAAATAAAGGAGAAAAAAAATGGAGTTTTTTCAAAAATACAAATCAACGAAAAACGATGATGGTAGCTACAATATAGAGGGCGTGCCGATTTTCGTGCTAGGCAAACATCGTAATTTTGAGTACGACGAAAAATGGTTTGGAAATGTGCAAAAAAATCACGCCGAAAGCAAGGAAAAGGGGTTTTTACCCAGCGTTATCGTTGGGCATAACGACGGGAAATCAGAAAAAGAGAGCATTGGGTTTTTGGATAATCTGAAATTGGTTGGCAAAGAGATTTGTTCTGATATCACAAAAGTTTCAGCAGAAATTTTTGAGAAATTGAAAAATCGGGCATATCCGCACAGGAGCATAGAGGTGTCGCCCAAAGAGGCTAAAATAACAGCATTGGCATTGTTGGGCGGAACGACACCGTATCACAAAATGCCAATTATGGAGGTGTTTGGTGAAGCAAAAGCAGGCATAGAGCGGTTTGGGTTGGAAGAAAAAGTGTCTGAGCTGACAATCGCCGAAGAAGTCGAGGTTAGCGGGATTTTACGGAAAGTAAGAGATGTTTTTGATATCATCAGCCGACGGCTCTGGAGAGTTGGTGATACCAAGTCTCTGCCAGATATTCGTAAAGAGTTTGAAAAAATAACGGATGAGGGCAAACAAGCCCTCTCAAATTTGGAGAAGGAAGAGGATAACAAACAAGATGAAAAGAATGAGGAGGAGGCTCAAATGAGCGAAAATAATCAAAATGAGCAAAAGTTTCAAGAAAAATTTGAGGCTGAAAAAGCTGAAAATTTGAAACTCAAAAAGAAATTAAGAGAGGCGGAGATAGCCAAGTTTATGGAGGGTTTACCCGAAAATCTGGCACCTGCGGTAAAAGAGCAGATTGGCGACTATTTGGCTGCGGACGAGGTGGTAAAATTTGCAGAAGGCGAAGAGCTGACAAAAGACGACGCCTTTCAAAAGATTGTAAACTCACTTTTGGAGTATGCAAAAGAGAAAAAGCTCTTGGTTGAGATGGGCGAAACAGCTGAAAAGGGCGAAAAGCCTAAAGTTGACGGCTACGAGGCTGACAAGGCAAACGAGCAAGAGTTCGCAGAAATCGAAAAAATACAGAAAGAGAGAAGCTGCTCTTTTAAAGAGGCAACAGCTATCTTTCTTGAGAATGAGTAAAAGGAGATAACATGCAAGTAGTAACAGGTTTGATAGCTACTATTGTAGCTACAGCGGCCGTTGTAATGGACAGGTTCGTTGATTTTGGTGGAACATATGTAGCAGGCAAGGCGATGGGTGTGGCGAGAGATGACGCCGCAATCGGCGAGTCTGTCGGAGTGGTAATAGAGGGCATCGTGGATGTGGAAGCTGGCGGATCTATTACCGCTGGCGATTTGGTAACATCGGATACAAACGGTAAAGCAATTAAATTAACATTAACCGCAGTGACAGATGCGGGGAAAATCTGCGGAAGGGCTCTTACAACTGCCACTTCGGGCAGTTTGGTGAAAATCCAATTAGGAGCGTAGAAAAATGAGTACAAGAGATGTGTTAGTCAACCCAGTGTTGACCAAAGCGGTGGTTGGGGTAAAATATCCAGGGTTTATAGCCAGAGAAGTTTTGCCTATAGTTGATGTTCAATTGCCAACTGGATATATTGCGGTTATCAAAGATGGCAAATTTGTTGAAGTGGAAACGATGCGGGCAAATGGTGCAGATCCTAATGAAATCAGGTCAGCTTTTGATCAAATTAAATATGCAGTAGAAGAACATGCTTTGTCGCACCCTTTGGATAAAAGAAATGAGATTTATCCAGCTGAGAAATCCGGAGCGAATGCGGTGTTGAAACTGAAGTTGAGAGCTGCAGGTAAAGTTGATAGGCTATTACAGTTGAGTTTGGAGCGATGTGCAGCGGACACTCTTTTTAACCCAAACAACTATTCTTCAGCCCAAAAAATTACCCTAACCGGTACAGACAAATTTAGCGACCAAGAGATGTCTGACCCTTGTGGTGTATTGATAGATGCCAGAGACAAAGCCAAAAAAGCTATGGGCATTTTGCCCAACACTTTGGTTTTGGGTGCAGATATGTTTGCTGACTTGAATCAGCATCCAGCGATTTTAAAGATTTTGTCTAATGTGGTGTCTGGCAACAAGCTAGAGGCAACCCCCGAAGATTTGGCTAAAATTTTTAGAGTGGCAAAAGTAGTAGTAGGCGAAGCTATTGGTCAAGGTGGCTATGTTTGGGGCAATTGTGCAGCGTTCGTCTATGTGCCGGGACATAGCGAGGAAGCTCCTTTCCACACCTGTTTGGTAGAAGATCCTAAAGCAACAGAGGTGCAAGAAAGCGACAGGAATGTAGCTGTTGACATTCAAAAATTCCAAAAATATCAAGTGCTTAATTGTTCGCAAGAGCACGGATTTTTGGTAGTGGGGTAAAACAGATGGTATACGAAATATTAGAGCCAATCCAATACGACAAAAAACGCCGAGAAGTTGGCGAAGAAATCGAGTTGGGTAAATTGTCAGCCACGGCAATTAAAGAGTTACTGGCGGGAAAAATTATTGCCAAAAGCAAAGCAGGAGCCAAGGCAGAAGCCAAAGCCAAAGCTGAGGCAGAAGCTAAAGCAAAAGCAGAGGCTAAAGCAAAGGCTGAGGCAGAAGCTAAAGCAAAGGCAGAGACGGAAGATAAAAAATGAAATACACCAGCAAAGAGCTAGTTTTGTTGAAATTGCCCGGGAATATTCCCAGCTCGTTCTCCTCGTCGTTGATAGGTAAATCAGACGAGGAGGTGCTGGATCTTTGGTATACAGAGATTGAGCGAATAATAGAGGACAACTCCAGCTATGTGAGTGAATATTTGGGTAAAACTTATGCAAATATTGATGATGTTCTCAAAACTCCCAAATCGATAGAACAGATTTGCAGGTGGCTATCTATCGCAGAAGCAGATATTTATTTTGGGGGAGTAGCCAAAGGCAATGAAGAGGGCGAGAATGAGAGCTATTATCGTAAGCTGGCAATGACTGAACTGAAAAGGCTGGATGCTAACAGCAACTTCAAAAGCAATCTTGCTGTAGGCTCTTTTGCTGGAAGGAATAAAGTCTATAATCCATCTGATTTGGAGCAATTTTGATGGAACTTTTTGAACACTTATCTAGGTCGGTGAACAGGCTAATTAAGGAATCACAGGCGGACATCTACTCCTATATGCACTCTCGGATTGTGAAACAATTCAAGGATGCGGGCAAAGGTGGCACAGCCAGAGGCGTGCATTGGAAATTTTTTACTCCGAAATATGTGAGAAAAGATGGGTCTGTAAATTATGGATACCGATACACTTATGCAGACGACAAGCATTATTCCGCACGCTCAAAAATAAATAGTTTCAGTATGGTTATGCAAAATCGAGGGAATATGAGAAATGGCTTGCTTCTGCAAAAAAAAGTGACACAGACTAGGTTAGAACTAAGTAATCCGCAAGAATACGCCGAATATCAAAACAGAATGCGACCATTTATGTTTTTTATGCCTGAAGAAGAAGCTGAAATTACCCGGAGGATTGGTAAAAGATTAGTGGAGCTGATAAATGCTGGATGATTTTTTGAACAGGGGCGAAAAATTTGTGGCTAACTGGCTGAAAGCGGACGAGAGCGTGCAAGCAAAAAGTGTGTGTGAAAAGTTGAAGAACATGGATGAGTATCGAAGCCTTGGATTGCCTGCGGTTGCAGTGAAATGCAATGAGTTTGAAAAATCGGATTTGGGTGTGGTAATTAAGGGCTTTTGCGAAGTGGTGACCGTCGGTGATTATGAGTATGCAGATAATGAATGCTCTTTGATAATCTCGCAAATCTATAATTCTCTAACACACAACGAAATCCCAAGCGTGCAAAATGGGGATTTTTGGGACTGTTTGAGCGACATAAAGGTTAATGCGGGCGGGCAAATGAGTAACGAAAACAAGGGGCAGTATGTCTTTGTTGGTAATGTAAAATTTGGGCTTACGATCGTGGAGCTCAGCTAAGTAAGGAGTATAAAATGGGACTGTACAATAATAAACTAAAATCAAGGAAAATTGTGGCATATATCGCTGACAAGTCAGCGGTTGGAGTCTATGCCAAGCCAAGCACTACAGCAGAGCTAGAGACTCTAAAAAGTAACTTTGAAAGGGTTGGGGTTTTACATGAAAAAGGTGTAGAGTTGACACTTGCTAAAGGGCAAGCGGTGAAAGATAATGCGGGCGTGGAGCATGTGTTAGACTATGCTTGTACTTGCATTCTCAAATCTGGCAACATTGATGCGGCAGGGATTGCGGCGGTGGAGGAACTGGAAGGTGTGGAGAGCTATGTGTTACTGGAATACAACGACGGTGACATCAAAATTATCAAAAATGTTTTTTTGAGTTTGGAAGAAAAGGATGTTAGCGGAGAGGTTGGGACTCTAACCATCACAGCGACTAAAACGGTGGGGAAAAAGACCGACTTTAGAGATTATTTCAACACTGAGAGTTTCGCGAGCTAAGATGGGCGGTTTAGAGCTAGAGTATGTCGGCAAAACCAATAAGGAAATGCTGACGATCATCGCCCAAAAACTGGAAATAAACAACCGCAAGACAGAACGATTAGAGGTAATTTTGACAGGTGTAGACGGTGATAATGGTATGCGGAGCGTGCAGTCGTGCCACTCCGCACGCCTTGATAAGCTGGAAAAATGGCGGGTTTGGCTAGCGGGCGGAACGATGTTTGCTCTAGGGCTGATAGGACTATTAAGTAAATTAGGGGTGTTGTGATGTTGGGATTTTTGGGTAAAATTCTGGGCAAGAGCAAAACGACAGAGAAGCTCACAGATATCGCTGACAAGGCCTTTTATACAAAGCAAGAGCAAGCTCAGACAGACTTGGCAGCAAAAGAGCTGATAACAGCAAGTAAAGGATCTTCTTTGGCAATAAGAGTCGGGTTTTGGCTCACTCTCGGGAGCTATCTTTCCTCTTTTTTGATTAGCAAAATATGCGTGCTGATTGGGCAAAACGGATTAGCTTTGAATATTTCTTATCTAATTACAACCTACAACCTTTATCCGCTCACGCTATCGTTTGTCTCTTTTTACACAGGCAAAAAGATCTTTGGAGGCTTCAATGCAAATAAGACGATGGATAAGTTGGCGAATTTGGAACAAGCGAAAGCAAGCAAACAGCCTGCACCAAAATATAGACCAAAAGAGCAAAAAATGCTAAACTCTAGCCTGCCTAATATCAAGCTCTTGCGAGTTACAAGGTCGGGCGATTATACACAAGGCGTGCTAATCAAAGACGAAGAGGTTTTTTGTCTCACACTTGAAAAAGCATGGAGAAATAACCAAAAGAGCGTCTCATGCATTCCTGCTGGTGTGTACAGGTGCGAAAATCGTCCCAGCTCAATGGATGGTGATGGTGATACATACCAAGTATTGGATGTGCCGAACCGCACACAAATTCGCTTACATGCAGGCAACAAAGAGACCGACAGCCAAGGGTGCATCTTGCTCGGAAGCGGAGCGGAATTAGGCAAAGTTGAAGGATCTGCGTTCCAATACGCAAGCAAAGCTGCGGTAAAAGCGTTTGAAAAAACGATGTGCAAAAAACCGTTTATACTAGAAATTAAAGAGGTGTGAAAAATGAGGGTGTATACGACTACAAAAGTTTTGAAAGATGCATGGACTTTGCTCAAAGAACTTGAACTTAACAGCCTATTGGATGGCATCCAAGGCGATATCCTGAAGATCAGGTTTAACCCTATTGATTTTTTAGATAAGTTGATAGAGGGAAATAAATTAGATGAGTTTTGTGCTATCATTACAAAGAAAGAAGAGAAAGATTTTGAGGATATCGAGTTTCCCGAGAAGGAGGCTTTGATAAAAGATTTTTTTTCCGTTATCGGCAATCCACTGAAGCCCTTGCTGATCTTTGTGAGGGAGAAGCTGAACAAAATGATGGATCTGCCAAAACAACTGGAAGAGCTGAGCAAGAAGTTGAGATAAATCCGTTTTGGGATTTGAGTTACACTCTAATGGTAAATGGAATTGGGGAAGATAGAGAGATTGTGGAAGCGGTTTATTTTTTGCGGAAAAAAGAAAATGAGGCTAGTGAGACTCAAAAAAGCTTCTAAAAGCATAGTAGAGGAATTTTAGTGTGGCAATGATTAGCCATCCACCCAAAATAACTGGGATTAACCATGAAACTAAATAAAGTATCAAAATGAAAATACCAATGACCATAAAATCTCCTAAAAAAAATGAACAATAAATATAATTTAATTCTAACTATAGACATCGCTCAGTTTAAGTCCAGCTTGTCAAGTTCCTTAAATCTGTTAGGCGGTTTTAAGGCAGATACCGACAAAATTTTAAGTGGTGTTAAGTTTACGGCAGATAATTCTGAATTGGAAAAAGAGTTTACTAGGGCTAAAAAGATATTTGATGAGTTTCCGGATCAAAAAGATGTAGTTTTTGATGCAGATGGCAAAACAGCGAAGACAACAGCTAAAGAAGTTAGCACAGAGGTCCAAAAAGTTCCAAAAGAAAAAAAGACAGAGTTTAAAGCTACGGCAAAAAATGCCATTTCTGTGATCTCTCAATTATCAATGGCGTATATGGGCATTGCAAAGGTTCTGGGGCAAATAACGGGGCTTGTGGGTAAATATGTTACTGCTTCTAATGTGCAAGAGCTTGCTGAACAAAAACTCGCCTCAACTCTGAAAATCAAAGGCGAATATACTGACGAGAGCTTTGAGGCGATGAAAAAATACGCTTCATCTATCCAAGAAGTGACGACTGTCGGCGATGAGCAATCTCTCAAATTGATGGCACAGGCTGTGAACTTTGGAATTTCTACCGATAAGATGAACGAAGCTACAAAAGGCTCTATTGGGTTGGCTGAAAAGTTTGCTGATGCGGGGCTTTCGCAAGAGACGGCACTCAAAGGTATTGCTCTGGCGATGGAAGGTGATTTTAACCAATTGCAACGCTATATTCCTGCCCTAAAATCAGCAGGGTCAGAAAGCGAAAAAATGGCAATTTTACAGCAAGAGATGGGCGATGGTTTTGAGCTAGCTGAGGAAAAAACGAAAACTGGAGCGGGAGCAATAACCCAATTTGATAATTTGGTAGGAGATCTAAAAGAGGGGCTTGGCAATCTTGTTAAGATTGGTCTTGTTCCTCTTTTGGGAGCAATTACTCCAATTGTGAAAGGAATGATTGAGTTAACCTCTATTTTTTCACAAAACACTTCCGAAGTTGAAAAAGTCAACGGTGCCTACATCGAGCAGTCACAAGAGTTTGAGAAAAATGCCTATGTGCTACAAAACTTAATCAGTGTTGAGAAGAAAAGTGAGGGGCAAATCCTTGCACAAAAAGAAGCTTTGCAAGAACTCAAAGCACAATACCCTAGTCATTTTGCAAATCTAGACACAAGCACTATGAAAGAAGAGGATTTGGCTAAAGCGATTAAAAATACAAGGGAAGAATTGGCTGCTAAATTTGCACAAGAACTTGCAAATGCAAAAATATCTGACAAGCTAAAAGAACAGGCAGAGTTAATTTTAGAAAGCAAAGAGCTTGAACAAAAGCGACTTGAATTTCAAAGAGAAAGGGAAAAACTTTTAGGCACTGAAATTGATAAAAGCAAGGGAATGTATAAACTTTACACCCAAAACCTTGAAGAAAATAGACTGAAACAGGCAGAGATTACGGCAGAAATTGAGAAGCAAAAAGAGACCTATAAGGAGCTTTTGGGGGTTCGTGAGAGTTCTGTTGAGCCCGAAGAAGACAAAAAGGGAATTTCTAAACCTGAAGAGAAAGAAGACTCTTCATCAGCCGGTCTTGAAATCCAAAAAACGGTGGCAGAAGAAGAAAAAAACTTTATTTCTCAACTTTTTGAGACCAAAAGGCAAACTCTAGATCAAGAGCTTGCTCTAATCCAAGAGAAAGAAGATAGAGAGCTTGAAGCTCTGCAAAGCAAATACGAAGCAGAGCTGGAAGCAAATCAAGACAATCTCGAAGCTCAAAAAGAGCTACAAGAAGATTTTGAGGAAGAAAAGACCAGTATTCAAGAGAAAAATGAAAGTTTGAGAGCGTCCAAAAGGTCGGCCGAAGCTGCAACACAAAAAGCTGGCTACGCACAGATGACTTCCGATATGAAGGCTTTTGGCAAAGAGGGATTTGAGGCGAGCAAGGCTCTGGCGATAGCGGAAGCCACCATGAATATGCCAGCGACTGCTCAAAAGGCTTATGCCTCGGTTGTCGGCATAGAGCCTTTCGGGCCAGTTTTAGCCCCGATAGCTTACGCCGCCTCAATCGCCAATAGCATAAAGACGATAGCAAACATCAGTGCACAGAAATTCGCGAAGGGAGGGCTGGTGTCTGGACCAAGCCACGCCCAGGGCGGTGTGCCGATGTTCTCCAGCGGTGGGCAATATGTGGGCGAGATGGAGGGAGAAGAGTACATTATAAGCAAAGAAAAAACCAAAGAGCTTGGTGTCGATTATCTGAATAGGCTCAATTTTGGTTCTATAGCACCCAAGTTCCGCCTAGGCGGTATGGTGCAACGGCTGTCCTACGCAAGCGGTGGCACCGTGCCAAGTGTGAGCACAGTGGGCGAAAGCGACTCCGAGAGTGGCACCGTGACAGGCTTGCTGGAAGATTTGGTGATAGAGTCCATCGCCACCAGAAAGGCTGTAGAAAAAATGAAAATAACTATAAATGGTAAAGAATACTCCGCCGCAGAGTTGGCAACGATGAACGAAAAAGGGCAACAGCAGAGGATTACCCTATGAGCCAATATTCCGTAGCTATAGGTTTAGACTCTGCAAACATAGGAATAAACGATTTGATCAAAAAAATCACTTTACCTACTCGCAAAAGCGAAGCTCTGGAGTATTTTACGCTGGAACCAGCAACCACCAAAATAACGATACGGCTAACGAAAGAAATAAAAGCTATTTTGCGAAGAAAAAACTGCCAAATATGGGACAGAGGGACGACCAGCGAAGAGCTAGACTTCCGTTTTTATAATGTTTGCTTAGAAATTAGAAGAGACAACGAAGATTATTTTTTCGGTTACCTAAAAACTGGGTACAGCTACAAGGACTCCGAAGCCGAGCTGAGCTTTGTAGAGCCAACAGGGCTTTTGCGTGGCGATAACGACATCTACCAAGTCAAGGCTCTCGAAGACACAAAATACAGCACAATGGTCGGGACAATAACTTTCACAGGGACAAGCCTTTTCCTCGAAGTGCTATTTACGGAGGCAAGCACGGGCGATAGATATCTAACAGGTTCTCTAGATTTCCGCAATTATGACCCGCTTTTGCAAAGCAAGATCTACTCTGTGCAAGGGCTACCAAACATAAAGATCGCATATCTTCACTCAAGTTCTACCAGTTTTTTGGTAGGGACAACAAAAGGGCTTATTGAAATATTAGATGTTGTGGAAAATTCTTATCTCGGAGACATCTTGGGCGAGAAGTATTTCTACAAGAGAGCTTTTATCGACCTATGCTTGGCTTCGTGCAAAGTGGGAGAAATACCCGCGGTGACCACCGAGCCTATCCAATTACCCCTACAAGAGTATATGGTGAAAAACGCAACGGGACTGACCTACACAAACTGCTGGTTCAATGCTGCAGCGACCGTCCTCTACCTCGCAACTCGAAGCGTAAGCTACTCATCCTCTTGGTCTAAAATCTGGGACGCCCAAAATGGATGGTATATTTACACCTATCATTTGAATATCTTCGGCTCTGAGACGGTAACTCCCTATGTTCTAAACCAGCTGGGCGAGATGACCGCCGATACTGCGACTACTACGACAACGAGATTAGACGACTACTCGTTAGAGCGAACAGGCGGGTCATATTATAACGGTTCGCTAGAAGAAGCACAGATGGAAAAAGCCTACACACCGTGGATTGCCGCTGGGGTGCATAGCCCCGTAAGTGCAAAAGACACCAGCGGTGGATATTACACGGTGAGAAACGGCAGCGTGTACTACTCTATAGCTCTAGACCTAGAAAATTACCGCTTGGACGAGGACGCAGATGTTACCAACTCCGATTTGATAAAGCTAGGGTCGATATTGACGATGACTTTTTTAGAGATGAAAGGTGAAACCGTTTATGTGAAGAGCCGAAAACCGACAGCTGACAATATTATTGTTTTGGAGAATTCGGAGGTAATAAACAGCCTCGAGTACGCAGATTTTTTTTGGGAAGCGAAGACATTTGATATATTAGACAAGATGGTTTTTAATAACGAAAAACAGAGCATTATCAATTTTTACAACACAGTTTTTAATGAAATTTACGACGAAAAAGTGACTTTTACCATTCATACTCTCAAGGATGTCGGCTTGGGCGATGTCGTCCAGACAAGGAGCACAAACATACAGATAACCTCAATCCAAGACACAACAAGCGGAAAGCAAGAGTGCGAGGGCTATACACTAAAAGGATTTTTAGAATGATTTATTTGATTTTAGGCGATATTTATTTTAGTTTATTACAGGCAAAAACAACCGAAGAAGAAAATTGGGACTATGATCACGAGTTTTACGACCTGGACAATAAACGGCAGGCGTATGGCAAAAAAGTCCAGCTGGAGCTAGAGGCACAACTTGTCTTGGACGAAAAGATAACCAGATTCATCACCGAATGCGACAGCTCTATTTATTATGTGGACGCCCACCGCCGAAGATGGAGCGTTTATCTGGAAGAGGCTCCCGAGAAAGCTGGCTCGATGCAATACCGCAACGCCAAAGTCAAGCTGAAGTTCAAAGGCACCGAGAAATTAACCGAGAGACCAACCGCAGGCGATGTAGCAGGTGATACATTCGGGTACAGCCTGAGCGATATTAGAATAGGATAAGGAGAAAAAATGGGAACAAAGATTATAAAATATGTGAAAGAAGATCCGAACGACAACACGGCGATATTGGCTCATACAGGGCTGACCGTGCAAGCGGTCAACGCCCGAACTGGCGAGACGGTGAACTTTGCCGAGTTAGGGGTCACGGGAGTCTATAAGGCAACCGTGGGTGAGGGATGGTGGAAGGTGTGGGACGACAGCACTGGCTCTTTGACCTATAAAGGCGAAGATTTCGGCATCGGCTCTTTTGACAACCTAGTCGGCGATGCACCAGCCCACGAAGTGAGCGGCTCGACAGTGAGATTCCAAAACCCAAACGGCACCTGGGGAGCGTGGATGTCTGTTGGATCTGGTGTAGAGTTCGCTACTGACGCAGAGGCGATAGCTGGGACGAGTGAAACAGCCGTGATGAGCCCAGCGACCACAAATGCCCAAATTCAAAGCAAGCTCGCCTACGACAACGACACAAGCTCTTACATCTCAAACACGCTTGCAAGCGGAGCTATTATAGAGCGGGGGGGCAACGCAAATGGCGAGTACACCAAATTCGCAGACGGCACTTTAATTTGCACCAAGATAATATCGGGGTCAGGTTCTTTCGCGGCAAACGAAGCTCCAGTCGTGATAGGAGTATCTAGTTCGAGTTTTGCACACGCTTTCGTTGGCGATATCTTCATTTCAAAGCAAGGAAACCTTTATGACGCAAACGGGTATGAAATTTATGGGTATTTTACAGAGTATACATCCCAGATATTTTTTTGCAATACAGGACACAGACCAACTAATGTTCACCCACGATGGAATAGCATTGGAAGTTATACAGCAACAAGCTATAATGTTAAAATTTTAGCTATTGGTCGCTGGAAATGAGGAGTAAAAAAATGATGATCAAATTTAACCCACAAAAAGCAGAGAAACAAACAACCGCTAGTATTAATGGCGATATTTTAACGTATAACGGCGAAAAAATAGACTTGTCTAAAATACCCGCAGGAGCGACAGCTAAAGCGGAATTTTTGACAATAGAAAAAGATGATGAAAACCACGCCACAATCACAATGCTCTGGCAATACACAGAGCCGACTCTGGTCAACTCGTTCCCAGCTGATTTAATAGTTGAAAGCGGGAAAATAACCCCTAAGGAGTCGACAAAATGAAATTTGAAATAAAAACAGCTGAAGAAAAAAAAACAGAAATTTTGATTGAGACAAAAACTCGAAAAATTGCAGAACTTAATTCTTATTACAAGTCTGACGAGCTAAGAAGAACTACTACTCTTGGATTTACCTTTGTCAATAATAGTGATTTTCGTAACACGATACAAGAACAAATAACGATGGCTGAAACCACAGGCGAGAGCTATTTTAACTACATTACTACGGATAACACAGTAGAGATAACAGTCGAAAAAGCAAAGGCTCTGTTGGGGCAATTGATAAAAATTGCTACTGCCAATTTTGTAAAGAAAGATGAGAAAACGAAAGAGGTTGATGGATTAGAAACTGTTGAAGAGGTTAAGAATTATGATGTAACAAGTGGCTTTATAATTGAGGCTAAACTATGATTGTCAAATTCCATTTTTACGAAGGGAAAAGCCGAATTTCCAAATTGATAAAATGGAGAACAAGAGGTAAATACAGCCATGTAGCAGTAGAGATAGGTGACAAGGTGATAGAAGCGTGGAACGGCAAGGTCAGACTTACAACCGACAAAATGAAGCTCCACACACCAAACACGCCTATCACGACAATCTGCCTAGAAGTAAGCGACACGCTCGGGCGTGGCTGGGAGTCATTTTTGCTGGATCAAGTAGGCAAAAAATACGACTTCTGGGCGATTATGAGTTTTATCGGAACAGGCAGTCGCCAAAATAGCAAGCGGTGGTTTTGCTCGGAGCTAGCAAACACTTTTTTTGATTATATGTTTTGCGAGGAAACAAAAGAGCTGATTAGCCCTCAAAGACTATTTGAGAGAGTTTGTTTTTTCAAGAAAGGAATTGAAACAATAACTATCTCATAAAAAAAAGACCAGGCAAAACGCTTGGTCTTTTTTAGTTTTTATTTCTTTTTACCAGTCTTCGCCATCTTCATTAGCTCCGCCCGTTTTGAGGTAGCTAGAAATTTTATCAATCTCTGCAGCGAAATAGGCATTTATAGCTGGCACCATTTCCTTTTGTTTTATTTCCCCAGTTTTGGAAAACAAACCATAACCGAAAAAACCTTTTTTAATTAGATTTACAGCATAATCTCCATTTTGCAGTTTGCAATCGAAAGCCACGATTTCGTATTTGACCTTCCCATCTTTAAAATTAAGAGAGGTTGTGTAATTTACTTTTGTCGGAAGCATTTTGCCGACATTGCTCACCTCTACAAAGTCGGGTTTGAATGTAGCGAACTTAACATATTTATTCTCGACATTCCCTTTCAGCACTTCATCAGGATTTTTATAATTAACATTGATATATTCTATCATCCGAGCATAAAGCGTCGCAGCGTCCACATCTGGGATGTCTACCACCACAAAGCTTTTAGTTGAATCCTGCTCATCTCGAAATCCATCTTTTGTTACGACCAGTGGCAAAGCTAACATCGTCAAGGAATAGCAACCTAAAATTGCCAAAGCAATCATTCTTTTCATTTTTTCTCCTTTGATTTTAAAATTATATCCACAACAATACGCCATCAAATTCTTGTCAACGGTTTGCCCGATGTTTGCACATATCTCTCATTATTACTAAACATCCAAAACCATAAGAACAGCAAAACCAGATAGATAAACAGCCCGCCATATTTTGCTTAAAAAACGAAAACAAGCGACCATTGATGATATCTCTTTTACTTCCGACAATAACTAAAGTCGGAAGAACAAGAGGCTTTTAGTGATAGGTTTAGCCCTATTGTAGAGCAGAACACGGCACTTTTGCCACGGCATAATTAAAAGCGGAAGTGAGCAAAACACCAGAGATATGTCCTAGTAGAGGGGAGGGCTTCTAAAACCAGAGCACTAAAGCCAAATTTGCTCCCAGTAGAACAAGGAGATAGAGCAAATTCGGGAAACAAATTGGGCGGCGACTCAACTCACAAAAAACAGTAAAAATAATACCTCATATGTTTTCGCTGTCACACTGTCACATCTATATAATTGATTAAATGGTTTTTCTTATCTTATAGTATAATGGGGGGTTTACCTTGTCTTGGTCGCTGTGACAACGCTGTGACAAGTTGTGACAAATTTCGCTATTTCGGGCACAAAAAAAACCTCATTTCACTTTTGGAGATGAGGTTTGTGTTTTTGTTTTCGCTATGGTTTGGGTGAGTTCTTGGATGCTCGAGTTAGTTCCAAGATTCTGTCTTTGAGGAGGATTTCTTCGTCATTGCTGTATTTGTAGCGGAGTTGATAGGATAAAAGCTCTTCGCACTCTTTTAATGAACCATCTTTTAAAGCTGTTTTGAATAGAGATGTTTTTATTTCAGAAGGAATGAGGCTTGTCAGATACATAGTATTTATGCAACTTATAGCGTTAGAGATATCCTTTTTTCTTATTATTTTCATTAATAACTGTTCTTTTTGTTTAAAAGAAAAATTGTTTGAAAGAATGATGCAGTAGGTGCAAAGTTGGGGGGAGAGACTTTTGCTGGAAAGGATTAGGTCTTTAAGTGCTTTTTTTAGTTCTAAAGGAAGCCCTACATCTTCTAAAAAATCATAAGCAGCACTAGCATTTTCTTCGGCAAAAACTTTAGTTGTTAATTTGATTTTTTCTGCAGATGTTAGTTTGTTGTTAAATTTTGAAGCAAATCTTGCACATTCTTCTGCTGGAGCGTTGTTGGCAAAGAAGTTGTAAATTTCTTTTTGTAGATCGTTAGGAACTTTTTTTCTTTCTAAAAGTTCAATCAATCCGTTGTAGTTTTTTTGTTGAATAAGATTCTTTACATTGCTTTTTAATAGTTCTTCGTTGCATCCAAACAAGGACGCAGTAAGCAAGAAGAGTAATAAGAGTTTTTTCATTTTTTCCTCCTGATTATTTTTTTATGGTTTTGATTGCTTGGGTGAGTTCTTGGATGCTGTGCGTGAGGTCGGTGAGTGATGTTTTTTGGGTGCTTTGTGGCTTTTCTGAGCGGAAAATTGGTCCTTTTCCTGTGAATAACCAGTCGGCGGAAATGTTCTTTTTTTGCACAATTTGTTCTATCATAGATATTGTTGGATTTTCAAAATTGGTGGCAACCCGACTGATTTTAAGCCTGCTAACATTCAAATCTTTCCCAAAAGCTTCTTGAGTTCTAAAATTCAATTTTTTTTTAGGAGCGTAAAACGCTCACAAAGCCCTCTGCTGACAGTTTTTTCTTTTCCTAACATAAGAATTCCCCTTGTTTTTTTGACACTTAAAAGAACTTTATTCTTGACAATGTTCACTAAAGTATCATTGTTTGTCTTACATAATCATTCTTGAACATAAACAAAGATTTTTTGTATAGAGTCAAGAACATTAAAAAAAAAGAGGAGAAACGATGCAAGAGAAAGAAAATGTAAGAGAAGTTGAAGAAAGAGAAGTGGATTTACAAATAAGTGAAGCTATAGGTAAGGTGCTAGATGTGTTGGATGGCTATCCGTATGGTGTGGTGGACAAAGTTGCTTTTCTCTTAAGAGGCGAGGTAGGAAGAAGAATGGACAAGGCTACTTGGAGAAAGCAGCCTTGTGTGGATCAGGAAATTTAGTCTTTTTTGAATTTGGAGATGAGCCAGCAATTGTCCTCAAATATTGCTTTATCCAAATCAGATGTGTCTGGTTTATCTCCTGCTTGTTTTTCAAGGGTGTTTTTAATGTCTCTGAGTTCATTGGCTATGGTGTATAGGAGAGACAAGTTTAGATTGGTTTGTTTTTCGGTCATGGTGACCTCCTTTTTTATTTTTTTTAGTAGATATCAATTAGGGAGGTCGCTATTATCGGTCAAGGATTTTGTGAGGTAAATGATGGTGAAAAGAGAAGATATTATACTAGAAGATTTGCTGATGTCGTCTGCAAAAATGCGGGCGGTAATGGCTTATTACAAGTTGAGTGGGCGAGAGCTGGCGAGTAAGGTTGGCTTGGACTCTTCGACGGTATCTTTGGCTCTGAACCACAGTAGCTCGAAAAGATATGTGAAACAGCGGGCGATGATGACGGTTTATTTGCAGGAGCTGGCAAGGCGGTGTGATGAAGCGATTGTGTAAGCGGTGCTGGTGCTGGTTGGTGCGAAAGTTGTGGTGGATGCCTGCGATTTTGCTTTTCGTTGCTGGCGTTGTGGTTGGTTTGCTGGGCGGTTTGGTAACGCGGTGGATGTTGTGGTAGAGTGTCAAGATTGTAAGTTCGCACAGGCGAACCCAAACAAGCAGAGCCACGCTCAAGGTTTTTTTTGGTTTTGTCCGCAGTGTGGACAGCTAAAGAAAGATGGTGAGAGTTGTGAAAAAGGAGAAGAGCGTGCGTAATGTTACTTTGCAAGAGGGCGATATGATCTATATCGCTGGACCGATGAGTGGGAGAGAAAACCTGAACAAGAAAGCTTTTGCAACTGCCGAAACTTACTTACAAGAAAGGGGCTATGGGACGATGAACCCCCACAATTTTGGCGATATGGCGAAGACGAGGCAGGACAATTTGGCCGTATGTTTGGCTCACTTGCAAATAAGCCAGGGCGTCTATTTTTTGAAAGGCTGGGAAAATTCTGTCGGTGCAAAGCTAGAGTTTGATTGTGCAAAGAAGCTGGGCAAGATTATTATGTTTGAGCATTTTTGGGATGAGTAAATGAAGAATAGGACTTTGTCTCACCAAAATGATTGGGCTACTCCCTCTGATTTTTTGGCTAAATTACAAAATGAGTTTGAGTTTGATTTCGACCCGTGTCCGTTGCATCACGATTTAAAAAAATGGAATGGGTTGGAGATTGAGTGGGGAAGCCGAAACTTTGTTAATCCACCGTATAGCCGAAAAGAGAAAGAGGCGTTTGTAAAAAAAGCGGTTGCTGAGAGTCAAAAAGGCAAGCTTTGTGTATGCTTATTGCCTGTTAGCACCAGCACAAAGTTGTTCCATGAAAAAATATTGCCGAACCAAAAAGAGATCCGCTTCATAAAAGGCAGAATAAAATTTTGCGGAGTAAACACCAAAGGTGAATATGTAACCACTAGAGCACCTATGCACGATAGTATGGTGGTGATTTTTGATGGGAGAAAATAAAATGAAAAAACTAAAATTTCCAAACATAAACACAATCGTGCTGACTGGCAGAGTTACCCGGGAGCTGGAGCTGAGATACACGACTAAAGGCACGCAGACTTTAAGCATCCCATTGGCTTTTAGCAGGAGCTACAAAGGCAAAAATGACGAGTGGGTGCAAGAGACGAGTTATGTGGATGTGATCGTGTGGGGTGCTATGGCAGAGAGGGCGGCTGTTACCTTGGGCAAAGGTTCGCCTATCTCTGTAGAAGGTAGTCTGCGGACACGGATGTATACAGCTAAGGACGGACACAATGTGCGAGTTACAGAGGTTCTTGCGAAGAGAGTGCTACTTTTGGAGAAAGATGAGCTTGTAGATGGACAGACAGCGGACAATAAGGACGCACAAGGCTTTGAGCCTTGGGATGTTGCCAAAAAGAACAGCACACCTGCAGGTGCAGGTGCAGCAGCTGGCGATGATGAGCGTGTGCCTTTCTAGGCGGTGATGATGAAACTGACGCAAGCAAAGATTGATGAGATTGTGAACCTCTACCAAAAGGCTTTGCAAAAAGATGTGCGGTCGCCGATGCAGTTTGTGATACAAGGGGTTTCTTTTGACACTTCTTGGGATACAGTTTTTAGCTGTTTGACAAAAAGCGGAGTATCCTACATTAAGGCGGATTACCACGGCAAGAAAAACCCACGCTGGAAGCCGTGTGTTTTTGATAGCAAAGAGTTTTTGTGGCAAAAACTGATAAAAGAGGGTCTGTGTCTGCAAGATTTTGCAAAAAGGTATAATAATGTTTTAAGTTGTAGCTGTCTTTGTGCGAGGTTTAAATCTTATTTTGGTGTGGGCATCAGCGAAGCTCGCAGGGATTTCAGAAAGACTATTTAATTTTTTCGTCAAAAACTTTATTAGTAGAATGGCTAATTAAGATTTTGTAAAAAAGTTTAAAAGAGGAGAAACGATGAAAAACACATTAAAAAAAGAGAAGCTGGTTAAAATTTTGGAGATACTGGAAGGAGAACCGTTGTCTGGCTTGAGAAATCTGAGAGATGATATGAGTTGCTTGCTGGTGAAACTTCAAGAAACGGTGGTGTTTGATAGTAAAAAATATAAAGAAGTGCACGGAAAAGAGGTTGTTACTTCTTTAAGAGATGGGCTTGTTTAATCTTCGACTTTTAACCCGTAGTTGTGCGTGTTTTTCGGATTGGCAATGTGTGCGTTGAGGGCTATGTTTTGAGCGTAAAGAAGTTCTTTTAGCTCTTTAAGTTGAGTTTGGATGTAGGACATATGTTCTGCCATAATTTCGAGTTCGGTCATATTGGTTACCTGCCTTTTATTTGATTTTTTCCGTGCAGGGCAAAAGAGGATGATGGGCGGGTAATTGTAAAGAAAAGTTTATCATAGAAGTGTAGCGGTTATATTTTGATTGACCTTGTTTGTAGAATTGTATTTTTTACTTAAAGGAGTAGTTATGGAAAATCAAAAGTTGACATCGGAAGAAGTGGAATTTGTAAAAAATGATGAAAAAAAGGCTGGGTTTGTGCTGGAGCAGGGTCTTGGACTTGCAGATTATATCGAAAGGTGTACTAATCATATTGAGAGCAAAGCTTATCAGCTTATTGGAGTCCTTCCTTTGCTTTTGCCTTTAGTGGTAGCTTTTAAGCCAAAAACCTTGAACTTTTGGTTTTATCTTTTTGTGATTTCTTATGGGTTTGTTTTTGTGTTGCTTTTTAAGGTAATAAGCCCAAAAGGGACAGAAGCTCCAAGATTGGAGCCAAAAAAACTTCTGAAATATGCAGACCAAAACTATGTAAAACTTGTTTCTGGTTATCTAAGCGTGGTTCAAACATCTCTTGACAAAAATCTGAAAGCAAACAAAGCGAAAGGTCTCTGGCTTAGAACTTCAATGTTCCTTTTGTTTTCGGCACTAATTCTTTTGGTGATCAGTTATTCTTAGAGCCACCTTTTTCAGATTTAGTAACGATAGTTGAGTCATCCACCATTCTTACTTTTTCGTCTTCATCTTTGCAAAGTCTAAGCATTTTCTTAACCTCCATTTGGTTTTTGTTTATTGGTATCGACAAGGTCAATGGGGGAAAAGAGAGTGTCAATCTAAAACCGCTACATTTTAATTCATAGAAGTGTTTAGATAGGGTTTGGCAAAAAATTTTACAAAAAAGATTTGACAAGATAGACCAATAAGAGACGGTAAGAGAGTCAAAACTTTCAGAGGCTACAAAGCCTCAACCTCTCAATTGTTGGAGGCTATTTTTATATCTGGATTTACAAGCCAAGTCTCCCGCAACCGTGAGGTCGGGGCGTTTTTTCCTCTGGAAGTACGCGACAAGACTTGGCTTTTTATTTTGCCAACAGTCAAAACTTTAAGAGGAGGTAGTATGAATACTACAAACAATCAAGGTGCGGGACCTGCACCAATTACCCTATCTGAAGATTTTATGGAGGACATCCGAGATGCGATGTTTGATTTGTCGCTGGCTCGCACGCATCAGGACAGCCCAGAGCAGTCAACCTATGGTATGGCTGAGTGGATGATGCATATGATGTATAAAATGATAGTGGAGGCGAGAAATGTTAGAGTTGAAGAAGTTTAAATTTAACGGTGTAGAGGTGGACTTTGAGCCCACTCTAAAAGGCAAGTCTGTGATGGTGAACGCTACACAGATGGGAATGGTTTTTGGGAAAAGACCAGTAGAATTTCTGAAGAGTGAGCAAACTCAAAGATTTGTTGAGGCTTGTTTGAAAAGTGAAAATCTGCACTATTTTGGAGAAGAAAACGAAGAAAAGTTATGCACAATAAGTGCAGATCTGCACTTATTGTGCATAAAAAAGGATAAGATTTTGGCAGAAACTGACCTCTATTATGCCAAGAAAAATTCGGGAACTTGGATGCACGAGATTTTGGCTCTCAAATTCGCAGCTTGGCTTGACCCAGAATTTGAACTTTGGGTTTTTACTACTATTAGGAATATTTTGTTTGGGAATGCTATCAAGAGAAAAAACCTTTTAACCAGAGAAATCAAGGTGAAGAAAGAACTGAAGGCAAAGAGAGTCGCCTTAATAGAAAAAAGCCAAGATTATGCTGAGATTTTGGAGCTGGAAGATGAGTTGAAGAAGATGCACGGTCAAAAAGTCAAAATTGCCAAAGATGATTTAAAACAGACAGAACTTGATTTTGAAAATTTTTAAGAAATAATTAAGGGGTTAATTATGCAAGAGAAAAAGAAAATCGTAAGGCAGTTTGAGAAGATACTGCAAGAGAACAAATTAAACTATACGCAAGCGGTGGATTACTTCCGTGAAGCGAGAAAGAGCTTAGGGTTAACCAAGGTGACCACGAAGCATAGAGATGTGGTGGTGCCGACCAACGACGAGGTCAAGAAATTTTTGAGAGTGGTGAGCGAAGCAAATATGCGTGATAAAATAATGATGAGGCTGATGTTGTATGTTGGCTTGCGAAGTTGTGAGGTGGTGGCTATTAAGTTGGATGATATCGATTGGACGGCAGGGAAAGAGAGGATCTTCGTGCATCGCAAAGGCGGACAAGATAAGTATTTGCCGATACCAGCCCGATTAGTGGATAGTTTAAAATTGCTGGTGAGCGAAAACAAAGAGAGGGAGTTTATGTTTGAGAGCAAATTTCGCAAAGAGATGAGTACCCGAGCTGTCAGATATAAATTCCAACACTATAGAAAAGCTGCGGGTGTGAGTGATAGAGTGCACGCCCACGCTTTCCGAGCAAAGTTGATTACTTTTTTGATTGAGAACGGCTGGAGTGGAGCACACATCCAAAAAGTGAGCGGACACGCGAGTGTGGACAGCTTGAGACATTACGACGCTTCTAGTTTCGAGAAAACGAGAAGCGCATACAATGTCGCGATTGATAAGTTTGAAAATGATCTTGCATAGATCAAAAAGGGCGAGGAGTGTTGTTAGTTTGACCGCCGACACACTCCCCGCTCAACCCCTAAATCTCGCATGCAATTTGTATGCAAAAAGTAGGTCTCTTTATGACTAGTGTTTATGAAAGGATAAAGAGTCAAACAAATATAGTAGATTTCTTGTCCGCTTTTGGCGGGAAAGTCGGCAAAACTGGAGACACGCACACCTTGGAGCTTTGCCCCGCTTGCGGACACAAGGATTGCTTCCGTGCTTTTGAAAAAACACAAACTTTCAAATGTTTTAGTTGTGGCACAGGTGGTGATGTTTTTAATTTGGTGGAGCTGTCGGGCAAGAACAAACAAGAGTCTCTAAAAATGCTTGCCGAGAGGGCTGGTGTCAAGCTTGAAAACTCCAAAATAGACAAAAAAGCGGTGGACGCTGCTAAAGTCCGAGCTGACATATTGGCAGAGGCTGCAAAGTTTTATAGAGAGAACCTAAAAGAAGACGCCGAAGCCCGCTCTTATCTTCTGCAAAAGCGGGGACGCACCGCCGAAACGATTAAGAGTTTTGGCTACGGCGTCTCTATAAAGGGCAAGAGCCTTTTTGCACACTTGAAAGCGAAGAAGTTTACGACTGCCGACATTTTGGCTACTGGGCTTGTCAAACAAAAGGGCGAGAAGACCTTTGACCTCTTTTGGGATGATGCGATTATCTATCCGCTGGAGCAAAACGGCAAGGTCTTTTCTTTTCATGCCAAAAATCCAAAGACAAAGCAAGGGTTTTCCCTTACAAAACAAAAAGATGAGTGTCTGATGCTTGGGTTAGACGACTTATATTCTAATGAAGTAACATTGGTTGAAGGACCTGAGGATCGGCACTCGTTTTTACAAAAATATCCAGACAAGGCGTGCTGTGCTATTTTGGGACAGTTGGGCTACAAACAGGCGGAGTATCTAGCAAGCAGATTGAAGAACAAAAAAGTTTGTTTGGCTTTTGACCCCGACGATGCAGGCTACAAGTACGAGTGGATAGCTCTTGAAAAAATGATAAACCACTGTGAGTTGGTGGCTCTGGAGTGGGATGGCAAGGACGATATTGACGATTATCTCAAAAAAAATCCTGACTGTGGCGAATTTGCAGAGGTTGACTTGTTTGCAAAACTTTTGGGCATCGAATCTGAAAATCTGCAGGCAATCTCTCCAAAGGCGAAGAGCCAAAAAGTAGAGAAGTTTGCCAAAATTTTGATGAATATAGAGATCTCAATCGTTCGTGACGGTTATGTCGAGCAAATTTGCAGTGCTTTTGGAGTGAAGAAAAAGCAGGTAAATTGTATGATTGGCTCTCCATCTGACAATAAAGATGAGGCAGAGGAATACAAGCCTGTTTTTCGAGGTGCGAAGTGCTATTTTCGTAACTCTGGCGAACGCCCAAAGCCTATTAGCAGTTTTTTGCTGGATATAACTCGATTTGTCAGACAAGACGACGGCTTGACTTTTGTGGCAAATTTGACCGCCAACTCTGGGCTGGTGATTAAGGATTTGGCTTTTACCTCTGACGACAGAAGCAATAAACGGGCTTTTAAGCGAGTTATTTCGTCTGCTCGTGGTTTGAGTTTCACTGGTAGCGAGGACGATTTGTCCGATATTTGGCTCCTAGAGGACGGCAGGGCTAAGACGACGAGAGAGGATCGTTCTTACATGCGGTTTGGCTGGTTACCCGAGGAGAAAATTTGGCTGATGGGGAACTCTGTAATAGACACAAATGGCAAGGTTTTGCCAGCTGGTGATGATGGATATGTGATGGTTGGCAAAAATGGGATTATCTCCGAGGGCGTGAATATCGGTGGCAATATGAGTCCACAGGTGTCTAGCAAGAGTTTGTCAGCAGAGAAATTGGAAGAGATTATCTTTCATTTTTGGCAAATGTTCGACAACCAAAAAGATGAGGGCGTGCCGACAAGTTTTCTTGGGTTTTTGGCTCTTGGTTGGGCTGTCGCTAATGTTTATTTGCCAGAGGTTGTTAAAAAATCAAACGCTTTTCCCATTTTGCTAATCTTTGGACCAAGTGGCACAGGAAAATCTGAGGCTACGCAGTTACTTTTTAACCTGTTAGGGCTGGACAATAGCCGGGAGGATTGGAGCGACTCGACGCCAACTGGTATTTTTAGGGCAATGGAACAACTCTCTTGCCTGCCTTATTGGCTAGATGAGTTCTACAATGCCAATGTGGTTTCCTCGCGTGAGGGCTCCAAACTAAATTTACTTAAAAACCTCTTTGGACGCACTGGCACAGGTAAAGGCACTGCTAATGGTCAGCAACGCCGTTCGTCTGAGATAAATGCTAGTCTGTGCCTGACGGGGCAAGATAGACCCGAGAACAAGGCTGTGCTTAATCGAAGTCTTGTATTAATGAAAAACTTCCCTAGTACTCGCGGTTCTCTTAGTTATGCTTGGCTCAAAGATAACAGTGCGAGTTTGACCGCTGTATTGCCTCATCTGGTAAAAAATAAGGACTCTAAGGCTTTTCTGGCAGATTACAAAGATTTTAAAGATTTCTTAGATAAAAATGCCAAGTGCGATGACAGGACTAAATATATTCTATCAGTAGCTTTAGCTGGTTTTAATCGACTTGGCTACGAATACGAAAAGAGCGATGTAGAAAAGTGGGTGCTTGGTTACTGTGAGGGAGAGCATAAGCGAATTGAGCAAGAGGATGTGTTGCAAAAACTGTTTAACGATGTAGAACTGTTAAAATGCTATTACACTAGCAAAGACAAGGTGATTTTATTCGAAAACGGTGTTTGTTACCTTTATTTGCATAAAATTTTTACTGAGTGGAATGAACACGCTCAAAAACAACGCTATTCTGAAAAAATCTCTGAACACACTATCAAAGAGTATCTTCAGACTCACCCTAGTGATTTTTGGGCGGGAGATTGTAGGAAAAGGTTTAGTGGTGTCTTGACTCGCTGCATTGGGATTTCTATCGAAAAATTGCCCTCTAATCTGAAAGATATTGTCAATGGGTGGCAACATTCGGAAGTCCCCCTACCTGGCGAGGAGTTTTAAAATGATTGAGCTAAAAGGATATCGGACATCGCTCGAGGATCTTCTGCGGAAGTTTTCTCGGCAAGAATTATTGGCAGACGCTGTCTCGGGCAAACTGATGGCAGAGGATTGGACAGAAAAAACTACGCTAAAAGACAAATATGCGGATTTTTTGAGCATTAAGGAAACTTATTTTGACAATGTGCATCTAAAATTGTATTTGCAGGCAAAAAAGAACGAGGCGAAGCAAGTAGATTTCCAAAAAATTGGAGAGATGCTTAAAGCCCAGTCTCAACAAATTAAAGAGCTTTTTGGGGCGATAAATGGATTGTCGGCTCTTATTTGTGAGACGCATGAGAAATTGGGACGGTCTAAATTTGTGGATTTGGACGAGATAGCCGACGCTTTCAAAACTGGAGACGGTGCAATCTACGCGAAAGGATCTCTTCGTAATAAAATTGTGAGCGAGAAAGCTTATAATGGCACTCTGTTTGGTATTTTGGATGTTCCAGAATTATTCTTGCACTTGCATTTAGTAAAGCTGGGGAATAAGTGGGTGGCGAATAGATCGCACTGGCTGGAGCAAAAAACACGCTTAGCAGATTACGATTTGCGTATTAAATTGGGGCGAAAAACGGCAAAATATAGGGTAAATCGTCACAAAAAGGATGATGTGTCACAGGGTGTCACAGGCTAAAATATTGGAAAATAAGAAGAAAGCCCCTTGTGACAATGTGACACTGAAAAACAGGTATATAAATGAATCAGAGGCTTTTTTTTATAAAATAAAACGATGTGCAGAATGTGAAATTGAGTAAATTGAAATAAAAAAATAATTTATAGAAGTGGGAAATTGCTAAAAGGCTGATTTGCGGTTTTGGTTGTGTCTATATATAGCTGAAGTCCTAAATGGCGGTTTTTGAGTTTTATCTAAACCGCTAAAAAAACACTTGACCTAAACCCAAGGCAAACTAATCTAAACAGAAATTAATTAATATATTATCAATCTCTGATAATATATATTATGTAAACTTTGAGAAATCAAAGCTATCCTCTTTCCTTGCAGAAGGATAGCGAGTAGTAAGAATACTGGTGGGAAACATGAAAAGTATGACTGGATTTGCAAGCAAAGATGTCAAGATAGATGGATTTAAAGCTTCTATTGTTGTGAAGAGTGTAAACTCTCGGAACTTAGAAATAAGCTTGAAATTGCCATCTTTTCTTATGAATTTGGAGGCGAAGCTAAACAATTTGATAAAATCCAGAGTAAATAGAGGTAAGTTTAAAGCGTTTATAAGCGTTGATTTAGAGGATTGCTCAGCTTTAAAGCTTAACGAAGATTTGCTGAAGCAGTATCTGCAAATTTATGAGAAGGCAAAAACTATTTCGGGTCTTCCCTATTGTCTAGATAATATATTGCAGAATAAAGAGATAGTTGGTAGCGATTTTTCTTTGGAAACATTAGAAACTCCTTTTTTGCAATGCTTTGAGCAAGTTTTAGATGATTTTGATGCGTCAACCGTTGCAGAAGGCTCTAGTATGTCCTCTTTTTTTGTTGGTTCTTTGCAAAAAATGGAGGATGCCCTCTTGAAGGTTGAGAATCTCTTTCCTACCTACAGAGAAAAAAAATACGCTTCTTTGAAAAATAATTTGGAAACGATTTTGGAAAGAGAATTGGATCAGCAAGAGAGCTCTAAGGCTATGGCGGAGATTGCTTTTTTGATGGAACGAGCCGATATCACAGAAGAGATTGAGCGGTTAAAACATCATCTGCTTACCTTTAAGAGCAAGATGAAAGGCGGCAAATGTGGTAAAGCATTAGGCTTTATAGTGCAAGAGATGCAACGAGAGGCTAATACAATGGGGTCAAAATTTTCTACGGAGACAGTTTTCCCTTATATACTGTTAATAAAAGAAGAGGTGGAAAAATGCAGAGAGATGGTCTTGAATGTTGAATGAGAAATTGGCACTTAAAGCGATTATTGAGAATGATGGACTTAAATTGCGAGAAATAAGTGAATTATCTGAAACTGGGAAACATGAGAAAAGAAAGTTACTCCTACTCTTGAGTAAATTAGAAAAAAAAGGTTTAATATCGTACTCTAATCATAAATATTATAAAGGTGTAAAAGGCTTGATTACTGGCAAATTTGACGCTTTAGCCTTGATGAAAGGATACCAATTTGGTTTTGTAAAAACTCAAGAAGATCATATAATGGTTTTTCTAGAAAATAGTTTAGGTGCATTTCATAACGACTTGGTGGAGGTGTGTGTTACGGGAGCCAGGAGGCAGGGGAAGTTCGGTATAGTAACCAGAATATTAAAAAGAAGTAGAACTGTATTAGTTGGTTCGGTAGCTAAGTTTGGCAAAAGTGCAATGTTGACTGGGATTGGCGGACATTTTCACAAAGATGCTCAGATAGTAAATCCTGAAAAGCTAAATTCTGGCGAAAAAGTTGTGGCAAAGGTGAGTTTTTGGGGAGATTTAGAGCAGCTACCTCGCGTGAAAGTTGTGGAAGTTTTAGGAAATAGTGGCGACATTCAAACGGAAATATTGTCTGTGATACACTCGTATGAACTTCCTTTTGAGTTTAGTAAAGAGGTGGATAAGTTAGCCAGTGAACTCAATGAGAAATTTTATATTGAAGAAGATTTAAAAAACAGAAAAGATTTGAGAAAATTGCACACTTTTACTATAGACCCTGCTGGAGCAAAAGATTTTGACGATGCTGTTTCCGTAGGTGTAACATCAAAAGGCGAGTATGAGCTTTATGTTCATATTGCAGATGTTTCACATTTCGTGCAACCTGGCTCTGCCCTATTTGATGAAGCATTGAGCCGTGGAAATTCTTTCTATTTCCCCAAAAGAGTTATCCCAATGCTCCCCAAGGTTATTTCCAACAAATTGTGTAGCTTAAGACCTCAAGAAGACAAATATACAATGACCGTGAAAACTGTCTTTAGTAAAAATTTTGATATTTTAGAACAAGAGTTTTATAAGTCGGCTATTCGCTCAGATATTAGATTGAGTTACGAAGATGTTGACGACTTATTTGTAGGCAAAGTAGACAGTGAGATGTCAAAAAGAGATAAAAAAGCTTTGTTTTTGGCTGATAGGATATCAAAAGGGTACTTCAAAAAAAGAAAGAAATATATTCGCTTTTCGTTGCCAGAAGCTGTTTTTGAGTTTGATCAAGATGGTGTACCTATTAATGTGTATCGCTCACAAGAGACAGATTCCCATAAACTTATAGAAAATTTTATGCTAATAGCTAATGAATATGTTGCTAAAGTTCTGTCTTCAGAAGGTTCTTTGTATAGAGTTCATGAACCACCTTTTGATAACGACCTTAAAAAATTGAAGACCGAATTGGAACAAAGTGGCATTGATGTTCCTACTAACAAAACTGCCACAGAGTTTTATCAAAGGGTGCTTAAAAAAATGGACACCGATGATAAGAAGAGAGCTTTCGAACGGAAAATATTGCGTAGTATGAAAAAAGCAGAATACAGCTTAAAGAACACACACCATTTTGGTATAGGAATAGATCACTACACGCACTTTACTTCCCCTATTAGGCGGATATGTGATTTGGGCATCCATCTTTTGCTAAAAAAACAGCTAAAATCTAGATCTTTGCTCAAGAAGATTGTAGAGAGTGCCAACCAGCGAGAGCAAATAGCAACTGATGCTGAAAGAGAGGTTAAAAAGCTTTATAATCAACAGTTTGCTCAAAAACTTTTAGGTAATGATTTTCAGGCAACCATAATTGACATTAAAAGAAAAGTTGTTTTGTTGGAACTGGTTAAATATCCTATAATTGTTAGCGTTTCCTATAATAGTCCTAGGTTTGATAGAGGGAAAAACAAAAAATCTGGGATAAAGCTGGCACAAAGAAGAAATGTTAAAATAGTGAAAATTGACAGTGAAATAGTTGCTAAATTTGTTTAAGTGTTTTGTGGTTTCAATAATTGCAACTACCTGCAAGACGGCAATATAAGATTATTTAAATAAAGTAGATTGTAGATGTTTTCGGGAGGTTTTTTATAAATGAGGGTTATAAAAAGAGTTAAGAGAGTGTTTCTCTTTTTAGTTTTATTAGTCTTTATTGTGCTGGGATGTTTATATCTTTTTCGCAATTATATAGTTAGCTCTATTTTTGAGGCTAGTGCTGAATCTTTATTTGCCGCTAAGGCTGAGATGAGTGGTTGTGATTTGCAACTGTTTTCTGGTAAACTTATCTGGGAAGATTTTCAAGTAGCCGATAAAGGGAAACCTATGAAAAACCTTTTTCAAACGGGTTGTGTTGAGCTGGACTTTAATATTTCCGCTTTGTTAAAAGGGCAAATTGTTTGTACGAACCTGCTTTTGGAAAAGTTAAGATTTGGAACGGAGCGTTCTACATCAGGTCTATTGCCGAAAAATGAGAAAAACGAAGAGAGTTCGAAAGTCAGCAGTTTTGTGGTAGATTACTTGCAAAAACAAAAGCGATCGGTCCCTATTCTAACCTATCAAAAGATGAATGTGGACTCTGTGCTGGCAACTTATCAGTTGATTACACCAAATAAGGTAGACTCACTCCAAAAAGCTGTAAAACAGATGAAAGATTCTTGGACTAAGCTGTTGAACGACAAAGACTTTACTCAAAAATCTAAGAATATTCAAAAAAAATTTAATTCACTCGATTTCGATGAACCTGCCAAAGCACTTAAAGAGTTGGAAAAACTTTACAAAGAAGGCAACTTCTTATATCAAGAGAGTCAGGAGCAGAGAAGCAATTTTGAAAAGCAGTACAAAGTGCTAAAAACTGCCAATAAGCTGGAAGAGTGGGTTAAAGAAGATTACAATAGGGTGATGCAGGCGGTGAAATTCCCCGATACGCAAGGCTATAAAATGGGAGAAATTCTTTTTGGTTCGACCGTCTATGATATCATTTTGCAGGTTATCAGTATGGCAAAAACTTCACGAAACTCTATGGATGCCACAAAGCCCAAAAGTGAGCAAAAACTACGCTTTTGGCTTAAGGAGGTGCAATTTAATACTTTAATGGAAGACAGTACTTGGGTAAAAGGTGAAATTTCTAATGTTTCTAACGCCCAAAAACTAACAGGAAAAACAACAGATTTTGATATTATGCTTACTACTGCGAAAAAGGAAACAATAGATATTAAGGGGAAATTAGACTACACAAAAAAGGTTTCTAAGGAGAGCTTTCTGGTTGATTTAAAAGGCATTAATCTGGACAATATAAAGTTAAATCAAGATGTTTTGCCTCCCAGAATCTCTTCTGGTTTTTTAGATGGAGATGTTTCTTGTTTGATAGAAGGCGACGAAATTCGTTTGAAAAGTGCACTAGATTTAAAAGATATAGTTTACTCATATGAGTACGAAAAAAAGGTTTCTAAGCAGATGCAAGAGATAGCTAAACTGGTTGGTAAATCTGCTTCTGATATCTGGGTTAAGGTGGATTTTCGTAGTAACAACTCTGCTGTGAAAACCTCTATAAAGAGCAGTCTAGATATGGTGATAAAAAAAGCTCTATATAATAAGTTTTCGTCCGAGAAAAAAGAGCTGGAGAAGAAGTTGCAAAAAAAAATAGCCAAAGGAAAACACCAAAAAGATCTCGATCTTTTGTTTAAAGCTTTTGATCAGGATGTTGCTTCTATCTTGCTGAAAGAAAGCCCTATAAGTGAGAAGCAAAAAGACAATAAAAAAGGTTTTGCCAATAATCTTTTAAAACAAGGGGAAAAGATATTGGAAGATAACGGAGTAAAAGATAAAGCTAAAGAGCTACTAAAGGGGTTGAAATTTTGAAAAAATTCTTTTTATTTTTCTTATTAAGTTTTGGCTGTCTTTTTGCGGATGAGATTGAAAATCTTACCAAAAATTTACAAGCGAACTCTACCCCATTTTGGGAATCTTTAGAGAAAAAAAAGAGCAAAAAAGATTTAAAAAGTTTTTTGTCTTTAGCAGAGATATATTTTGATTTGGGTCATTACTATTCAGCACGAAAGTATTATCGTCTTTACTTGGAAAAGGAGAAAAATCAAAAAGCTGAATTTAGAAACGCTCTCTGTGATTTCTATATTTCTGGTAGCAGCAATAAACTTGCTTTTATGAGTAGATTTATCAAAAATTTCCCAAATAACTACCTTGTTAAATATTTGATTTTGGAGAAAGGGAAACACTTTCTAAATCAAGGAAATTACTGGAAAGCTTGTGATGTTTTGGACCAGAAGAACTTGGATTTCCCTTATTTTAACTATTTCAGAGCTTTGAGTTTTCAGAAATTGGGTAAATTTTCCAGTAGTGCCTACCTTTTGGGATTAGTTCTTAAAAACACCAAAACACCACAGAGCCTTGCGGAAAAGGCTGTAAAGCGTTATATTGCTACTATCTCTAATCTTCCTTGGCAAAGAGTTACCTCTAGGACCAGCAAAGTAATAATGTTTATGCCCTCTGGGAAAAACAAAATAGAATTGTTGCTTTTTTTGGCAAAAATTTATGACCAAAACTATCTTTACGCTCAGTCAAATGACATTTATTACGATCTTATAAGTTCAGAAAAGATGATTAATTTGTACAAGTTTACGATTACAAACAATGTGGAGTTGAAAAATTTTGAGAAAGCTCTGCAAGATATAAAGGTGTATCTCAAAAAAGTTAAATCGCCTGCTATTAAAAAAGAAATACTCGAGATAAAATCGCAAATAGAGGCTATAGAGATTAGTGAATGATATTTACGATAAGGTCTTGGGACGAGTCGATATCGTTGATGTTATAGGCAAATATGTTCCTTTAAAAAAAAATGGTTCTAACTATAAGGCTTGCTGTCCTTTTCATCAGGAAAATACGCCATCTTTTGTGGTTAGTCAGACGAAGCAAATATTTAAATGCTTCGGCTGTGGAGTTGCTGGCAATGCCGTAAGTTTTGTCAAAGAGTACGAAAAAATATCTTATTATGAGGCAGCTCTTAAACTCGCTAAGCAGTATGGGATTCAGGTAAAAGTCAATAAAAGTGCACTAAGAAAAAAAGATTCCAAAACTAGTTTAATCTTGCAAGTTTACTCTTTAACTAAAGATTTTTACCGCGAAAATTTGTCTTTATATGGTCAAAAAGCGGTGCAATATTTGGCTGAAAGATCGCTTTCCAAAGATACTATTAAAACTTTTGAGTTAGGCTTTTCCTTAAACTCTCGCACCGCTTTGTATAGCTATTTACGCAAAAACGACATCAGCAAAGAGATCCTTTTGGAGTCTGGCATCATAAAGTCCAACCAAAAAGGATATTATGACCTGTTTTCCGATAGGATAGTCTTCCCTATTATCTCATCTAATGGGATGACGGTAGCTTTTGGTGCTCGCTCTATGGACGGGAAAATGCCTAAATACATAAACTCTCCAACTACGCCAGTCTATCAAAAAAGCAAAGAGCTTTATGGTTTTCATACCACCAAGCACGAGATTAACAAAGTGGACAAAGTCATTGTTTGCGAGGGATATTTAGATTTTTTACGGCTTTATGAGAGTGGATACCATTATGCTGTGGCATCTTTGGGAACATCTTTGACGGACGAACAGGTGAACCTTTTGCGTCGCTATTGCAAAAACTTTTATATAGTTTACGATGGAGATGCAGCGGGTACTAAGGCTGCTATGCGTGCTGCTGCCAAAGTGATAGCTCAAACTGGTGAAGTGAGAATTGTCAGCTTACCCGAGGGTGAAGATCCAGACAGCTTTCTACTAAAGCAAGGCAAAGACGCTTTTGACCAGATGTTAGAGACCTCGCCCTCCTATCTTGAATATTTGCAAAAAAATGTAGAATTGGATGAAGCGATGCGTACTTTGGTAGAAGTTGCCTCTTTGATTGATAATCGTTTAGACAAGTTTGTCTTTGTGCGAAAGGTTGCCGAATTTTTTGGTGTAGAAGAGTCTGTGTTTTCTTCTCAATTAAAAAAGAAAATAGTTTATCCATCTCAGTCTAAAAATGAGAAGAAAATTATCCCCGATTCTGGGCTTGAGGAGCAATTACTTCTATCTGCAATGTTGTCTGATAAGCAGACAATAGAGTTGGTAGCTAAAACCCTGGAAAAGTCGGACTTTACAATAGATGAATATAGCGATATATTTTCCGAATTGCAAGAGGCATCCTTGCAACCTAAGTTGAATATTAACGCTTTGGCGTGTCGCAGTAAGTACCCAGAACTTTTTAATGAATTAATCTGCCGAGCTAAAAACAGCAATGTGTTTGATGTGAAACAGCTTCTTAAAAGTTTTGCTATTAAACAAAAGATTAAAAAATTTGCAGAGCTAGATCAAAAGATGAAAGAGCTTTTGCAAAATGATGTTGACCACAACGAGTTGAAAGAGTTGTTGGAGCAAAAAAAAACAGCTAAAAAAGAGTTGATAGAACTGGGCTACAATAAAACTAAGGTTTAACGAAATAGGCGGGATTTTTATGAAAAAAGTTATTATTGTTGTTGGCACTTTTGGAAGCGGGAAAAGCGAGTATTCCGCTAATTTGGTTTATAAAAATAAGTTCTCAACTCTTATAGATATGGACATTATGAACCCTTACTTTCGCACTCGAGAACTCACCGATAGGTTTGCGAAAGCGGGCATAGAGATAGTAGCTCCAGAAGGCGTGTTTAAAAATACTGAGTTGCCAATGCTCTCGCCCAAAATACAAGCTAGACTCAAAGATACCACAAAAGATGTTGTGATAGATGTAGGAGGAGACCCCACAGGGATGAAGGTGCTTGGACGCTATAAGTCTACCCTTCGTCAAAGAGGTTATGATTTACGGATGGTTGTAAACAATAAAAGACCTCAGACAAGTGATAAAGCGAGCATCTTGAATGTTTTGGAGGAGTTTGAAGCTTTTTCAGGGATGAAAATTAGTTCTCTGGTTAGCAACTGCAATCTGATGGAGTTTACAGATATAGATGTTATAACGCAAGGGGTGGAGCTGATTGATGAAGTTGCAAAAGAAAAGAAACTAGACTTTAAAGAGTTTTGTGTCTTGAAAAACAACGCAAAAGGAATACCTTCGGAGATAAACGGGAAAAGAATGTTCGCAATGAATTACTTTTTGGGAAAGCCTTGGGAAAGATGAACCTCCCTTTGTATCTAGCTCTTCGTTATTTAAAAGGTAATAACAAATTTTTCTTAAATTTTTGGTCTACCTTTAGTGTGCTGGGAATTTTCTTTGGAGTTTTTTCCATTCTGATTGCTTCATCTTTTATGGGAGGATTAAAGCAGGTAATGATTCAAGCTCTCCTGCAAAAACGGGCACACATCACTATTACATCTCAAATCGATAAAGGCTTTGGGGAAGAGATTGACGAGCTATTGGCAGAAGAGCCAAGAATTGCTTCCTTTTCTAATGTGATATACACTCAAGGGGTGCTTAAGTCTGGGCAATTTTCGCTAGGTGCTTTAGTTTGTGGAATTGACCTAGCAAAGCATAAAGAAATTTTGCCTTTCTTGAAAGCTTTGCCAACAAAAGATTTAAGTGATAACCAAATTATTGTTAGTAGTAGCGTAGAGCAGAAATTGAACCTTTTTTTGGGCGATAAAGTTTATCTTTATTCTACGCAAAATACTCAAAAGACAGCTTTTGGGAAGGTTCCTTTGGCAGCAAAGTTTAGCTTTGCCTCAAGCTACAAAGCTGACGACCAAATTTTGGCGGATAATCTAGTGTATGTAGGTCTAGCAGCAGCAAAAAAAATAGCTGGTAAAAATGCTGAAAAGAGAAGAGAGATACATCTATTTGATGCTTACCAAGTAGCAGAAGTTATCAAAGCTCTTCAAGAAAAATTAGGTAAAAGTTACCACATTGTTGGCTGGAATCAAGAGGACAAAGCTATTTATGATTCGCTAAAAGTTGAAGCGGTAGCTCTTAATTTGGTCCTTTTTCTCATTATTCTTTTGGCAATTTTTAATATGAGTGGAAATTTTTTGCGTCTAGTGAACGAAAAAAGTGGCGAGATTGGAGTGCTTAAAGCTATGGGTATCCGAGAAAAGCAAATAAAACAAGTTTTTATTTACTGTGGAGTGTTCATAGCTGGCTTGGGGGCAGGTATTGGAGTGATTTTGGCAAACGGATTTTTGTTTGTTCAACACAAATGCCACTTAATCTCGATACCAATTCAGGGACTGGGTTTTGATTATCTACCAGTGGAGCTGTCTTATCTTGGTGGAATTTATGTTTTTGTGCTGGTGCTACTAGTAAGCCTAATTTTCAGCTATTATCCTTGTCGCCGCTTGCAAAAAGTTAATCCCATCCAAGTAATAAAGGAGTAAAAAATGATAAAATTTTCTAAAAATAAGATACTGGCTCTTAGCTTAGTCGTTGCAGTTTTGTTTGGAGCTTGCTACACGCCAAATTTACAAAAGCATCAGATAAGATATGTACAACGATCTACGAGTGAAATTAAAACAGAAAAAGTTGTGGGAGAAAAGTGGCTAGTTTGGCTTTACAACAATCCTCTAGGTAGGCTCACCATCGCAGCTTTGGTCAAACGAAAATTAGTCTCTTGTTGGTATGGTAATATGATGGACAAGCCTAGTTCGCAAAAAAAGATTGAGCCCTTTATAAAAAAATACAACATTCGGATGAGTGATTTCCAAAAGACAGATTTTACTAATTTTAACGATTTTTTTGTTCGCAAGATAAAGCCTATGGCAAGAGCAATTGCTGCGAAAGAGTTTGAAATCGCTTCTCCAGCAGATGGTAAATTATTGGCTTGGCAAAATATAGAAGACAGAAAATTTTTGGTTAAAGGTTATCAATTTAATCTGGCAACCTATTTGCAAGACAAAAAGTTAGCAGAAAAATTTGCTCAAGGCTCGATGATGCTTTTCAGGCTCTGCCCCACGGACTATCATCGTTATCATTTTCCAGTCTCAGGCATAATTGAGCAAAGTAAAAAAATCGAAGGCGACTATTACTCTGTCTCGCCTATCGCTATCAAAAAAATTGTGGAACTTTTTTGCTTAAACAAAAGAGAGTACACACTCATCAAGACTGAGCAGTTTGGAGATGTCGTAATGAGTGAGATAGGTGCCACTATGGTTGGGAGCATCGTCTCGACCTATTCGGACGACAGTGTAGAAAAGGGAGAAGAGAAAGGTTATTTCAAATTTGGTGGCTCTTCCGTCTTGCTTTTATTTGAAAAAAACAAAATAGTTATTGACGAAGATTTATTAGAAAATACTCGCCGAGGTTTGGAAACAGAAGTAAAAATGGGCGAAAAAATAGCAACACGCAAAGAAAAGTAGTAGTTTTAGGAGATAAAATGAATTTTGATCAGTATACCCAGCAATGCAATTTTTATGGGGAAAGTTCTGCCGTAGAGTTGGTAGAAAAGTATGGCTCACCGCTGTATGTTTACAACGAAGACATTTTGAAGCAACGATGCCGTGAGATGATGAACCTTATCCGCTATCCCAATTTTAAGGTTCACTATTCGGTAAAGGCAAACTCCAACTTGGAACTTTTGAAAATAATTCGTAAAGAAGGGTTGTTTGTCGATGCGATGTCCCCGGGTGAGATGTTTATGGAACTCAAAGCGGGTTTTAAGCCAGAGCAAATCCTTTTTATTTGCAACAATGTTTCGGCAAACGAGATGAAGTATGCCATAGAAAGGAATATCAATGTGAGCGTTGACTCCTTGTCTCAGCTCGATTTGTACGGTAATTTAAATCCGGGTGGAGATGTTTTTGTTAGGATTAATCCCGGGATCGGTGTAGGACATAGCGAAAATGTGATTACTGGTGGGAAAAAGACAAAATTTGGTATTGAAATGAAATCTATACCTCAGCTCAAAAAAATTTTGTTGAAGCACAAGTTGAATCTTATAGGAATTAACCAGCACCTCGGAAGTCACTTTATGAGCTGGTTCGAGTATATAAACTCTGTGAATGTTGTACTAAACATTGCCAAAGAGTTTGACAACCTGCAGATTATTGACCTTGGAGGAGGCTTTGGTATCCCCTATCACAAGCAAGATAATGAGCAGCGATTGAACCTTTCGGAATTAGGCAGTGAGCTGAACGAAAGACTTTTAAAATGGTCGAACAAGCACAATCGGGAAATTGAGTTTAGAGTAGAACCGGGACGCTACATTGTGGCAGAGTGCTGTACTCTTTTGGGAACAGTCTTCACCAAAAAAGAGAACGACTATCGAAAATATGTAGGGACAAACCTTGGCTTTAATGTCTTCAAAAGGAAAGTTATGTACGACTCTTATCATGATGTGGAACTGTATCGCAAGAATAAAGATATAAACATCAAAGAAAGAGAGAAAGTTATTATTGTTGGTGATATTTGCGAATCGGGAGACATTATCGCTTCCGATCGCTACTTACCCAAAATTGAAGAAGGTGACATCATCGGAGTAATGGATGCGGGAGCTTATGGCTATAGCATGGCGTGCAATTACAACAATCGCTTTAGACCTGCCGAGGTGCTTATCGACTCCAAAGGCAAAGACAGGCTGATAAGGAAAAGGGAAACTTTTGAAGATTTGCTCAACTCCTTTTTGTAAAAGCACTTTCTTAAGAAACGGATTTGCTGGAGAGACCAAGTTGAATGTCAACTCATCCGCTCTACACAAGCAAAGCGGATGAGTTGTTTGTAAACAAAACAGTAGATCAATATTTAAATTTTGGCATTCCTTATGAAAAAATGGCTATGGGTTTGCGGCTTATGGCAGAGGGTGGAAAAATATTTCTGGAGTTTATGGTTTGGTAGAGGTGGTTGGAACAGCGATGAGCTCTTGCAATGCTGGCGACATTGGTCAAGAAAGTGGGTTTTTGTCGTATCAAACCATTTATAACAGAATAGCCAGTAACGATTACGAAGAGTTCTGGGATACAAGTTCAGCCGTGAGTTACGCTTGCGGAGGAGCTAACAACGATTTTATTACTTACGATTTTCCGACTTCAATCTTAATGACAGAGGAGATAGGCAAATGAACCCAATAGAGATAGCCAGTGCTCATATTCCACCAAATTTGTGGAAAGTTTTTTTTGTCCACTCTATCTTGGTTGCCCAGTTCTCTTTGCAAATAGCTGACAAGTTGGCTTTAGATAGAGAAACGAAAAAATTTATCGAAGAAGCTGCTCTATTGCATGACATAGGCATTGGGAAGGTGAGCATGACTAAAGAAGAGTTGCAAGCTAAACCACCATACATCCAGCACGGTATAATTGGTGAGAAGATTTTGCAGGATTTGGGCTATCCACTACATGCGGCAGTTTGTCGAAATCACATCGGAGTTGGTCTTAGCAGGCAGGTTATCTTGAAAAACAAGTTGCCTTTACCTGCCGAAGATATGATGCCCTCTACTCTACCAGAAAAAATCATTACCTACGCCGACCTGTTTTTTAGCAAAAGCAACATCTATCACAAAAGAAGCTTTGCGGAGGTTGAAGCAAAAATTGGCTCATATGGGCAAGATCAGTTGCAGGGGTTGCAAAAGTTGCACAAGCAGTTTGTCGATTAACTCTTAATTTTCTTCTCAAAAAAAAGTTTCCTCACTTCTAAAAGCAAGGAAACTTGGTTATAACTTTTTAATTAACTACTTTTTTCGCTCTTCTCTAGCTTTTTGGATTTCAGCCAAAATGTCTTCTTCCAAGTTTCTCGGCACTCTTTCATAGCGATCAAACTCGATAGACAACTCAGCTTTTCCTTGAGTGTTAGACCTCAGGGCTGTACCATATCCAAAAATCTCAGACAGTGGTATCTCGCCGCTGACGATAGCCAAATGCTCTTCATCTCTGGTTTCTAGCACTGTACCTCTTCTTTGGTTGATGCTGGTAAGCACCGCTCCACGAAACTCAGCCGGCACATCGATAGACACCTTCATCATCGGCTCCAAGATAGCAGGCACTGCTTTGCGGTAGTTCTCTCTAATACAGGCTTTGGTAGCCAACTCGAAGGCAAGTTGAGACGAGTCCACGGGGTGAAAATCACCATCGTTGATAATCATCTTAATACCCACAGCTGGGAAGCCCGTGTGGTAACCTTCTGCCATCATCGCATCAAAACCTTTCTCACACCCAGGGAAATAGTTGGATGGGATAGATCCACCCTTGATGTCCGTCTCGAACTCGTTATCGTCCGATCCACTAGGAGACAATATGCCCATAATCTTGGCATATTGCCCGCGACCACCAGATTGCTTTTTATGGATATACTCAAAAGGAATTTCTTTGGTGATGGTCTCGCGATAAGCCACCTGTGGTTTCCCCACCTCGAGGTCAACTTTGTACTCACGCCTCATCCTCTCGATATATACATCCAGATGCAGCTCACCAATTCCTTGAATAATGGTCTCCGATGTCTCCTCGTCCAAATAAGATTTAAAAGTCAAATCTTCTTTGGTAAACCTGTTGAGAGCTTTCGCCATATTGGTCTGAGAGTTATTATCTTTTGGCTTGATAGATAGGGATATAATAGGCTCTGGTATGTGTGATGAGCGGAGATGGTAGTGGATAGAAGGCTCAGTAAAGGTGTCGCCTAAAGCACAATCAACGCCAAAAATAGCTCCAATATCACCAGCCTTTAGTTCGGCTAGCTCCACCATTTCGTCTGAGTGCATCTTGGCAAGACGGCCAATTTTGACTTTTTTCCTCGTCCTATTATTAACTAGCTCGTCGCCCTTTTTGATAGCACCTTGATAAAGTCTGATATAGGTCAACTGTCCGTACTGCTGGTTCTCCAGTTTGAAAGCATAAGCCACAGCAGGGTCGGTGTCTTTCATACTCATTATTACTGGAGCATCATCGTTATCAGCGTCAAACCCTTCGTTATCTATCTCGGTAGGATTTGGCAGATAAGCGTCTATTGCATCCAAAAGAGGTTGAACACCTTTGTTTTTGAAGGCAGAACCCATAAAGACAGGAGTGATTTGGTTTGCTATAACACCAATTCTAACAACTTTTTTAATCAATTCTGAACTCTCCTTGCCTTCTAATATCGCCTCGGCAAGTTCATCGTCTATCATTGAAAGCTCATCTAGCATCTTCTCGCGATACTCATCTGCTTGATCTTTCAAGTCGCCAGCAACCTCTTCGTAGCGTAAGCTCTCACCGTTGTCTCCATCAAAATAGATAGCTTTCATTTCCACCAAATCTACGACTCCTTGAAAACCGTCCTCTTTACCGATAGGAATCTGCATCATTACAGCGTTTCTACCCAGTTTCTCGCAAAGCATCTGGGTAACTTTGAAAGGGTTTGCCCCAGTTCTGTCTAACTTGTTGATAAAAGCGAGGTTAGGGACATTATTACGCGAAAGTTGCCTATCTACGGTAAAAGATTGCGACTGCACTCCACCAACACCACATAGCACCAACACTGCACCATCTAGCACCCTTAGGGCGTTTTCCACCTCTACAGTAAAGTCAACATGACCAGGGGTATCTATGATGTTGATATCTGTCTTGCCCCAGTTCACATAAGTGGCGGCAGAGGCAATAGTTATGCCTCTTTCTTTTTCCAGCTCCATGGAGTCCATCTTGGCACCAACACCGTCTTTCCCTCTCACCTCAGATATCTTGTGAATTTTGTTACAATAAAATAAAATTCTCTCTGTAAGAGTCGTTTTACCAGAATCGATGTGTGCACTAATGCCTATATTCCTAGTCTTTTCTAAGTTCATATCTTTATAGTTCCCTTTTTTAAAAATCTTAATCTTGAGGGCAAATCTTTTTTTATGATTGCAAAAGTCAAGACAAATCGTTTACTTATTTAGTTCTGTTCGCTTCAGTTATCTTTTGGCAAAAAAGAGTGCCAAATCGCAAAGCGTTAGTTGGGCAAACCTCTACGCACTCTTTACAACGGATGCACTCCAGATTTTGCTGGTTTTCTTTAATATCTATCTCCATCTTGCAAGCTCTTTCGCATTTGCCACAGTCGATACACAAGCTTTCATCAAAAGCAATCTGTAAAAAGGAAAAACGATTGCTCAGCGAATACAGTGCCCCCAGCGGGCAAATAGCTCTGCAAAAAAATCGATAATAGACTGTGCTAAGACCTGTGAAAAACACAAAAAAGGACAGCTTGATATAAAATAAAGTGCCAATCAGCCCTTGCAAAGATGGAAAAATAAACACTGCTGGAATGCCCGCTTCCATAAATCCCGCTGGACAAATTAACTTGCAAAACGCTGGATTGCCGATGCCAAAATCGTTAGAGAGAAAGATAGGCAAAATTAAAACAAAAACCAAAAGTACAAAATATTTTCCCCAAAGCAGAAGTTTGTAGAGCCGTTTTTTTAGAGTTGGGATTTTATAAAGCAAATCTTGGTAAAGACCAAATGGACAAATCCAGCCACAAATAAACCTGCCAGCAATAGTGCCAAAAAGCAAAACAAATCCAGCTACATAAAAGCTAAAATGGTGCTTAACCCCCGTTACCACAGATTGGAACGCACCTATGGGGCAAGAGCCTACTGCACCTGGGCAACTGTAGCAGTTTAGGCCGGGCACACAAACTTTCTTCAACCCTCCCCTGTAGAGTGAGCGTTGCCAAAATCCTAGTAAGTAGGAGTTGTGCAAGAAAGCGAAAATTGTTTGTACAAAACCTCTTCTAATTCTAACCGACACCGATACACTCCAAACAGATATTTACGGCTTTTATGTAGACTGTTTGGATTTCACCCCGAAAAATCCCCAAAGTAATCAGCAAGCAACTAAGTAGTAGCCAAAATAAGCTTTTTTTCATTTTGCGTTTAATAGCTTATCGATGTTTTGGCGATAGGCGTTCAGGTTCGCCCCCACGATTATTGGGCTAACTATCTTTCCTTCTGAGTTGACAAAGAACGATGTAGGAATGGCAGAAACACTCTTCAAAATTTTTTCTTCAATTTCTGCATTGGGCACAAGGTTGATAAATGTTGCCTTAGAGTCCCCCAAAATTTGCTTAGCTGTTTCTAGGTTGCCCTCGGCGTCTATCACTATTCCTACCACTGCCAAGCCTTTGGTTTCAGTATCGATTTTGGCAAGTTTTGGCATCTCGTTTATGCACGGACCGCAGTATGTTCCCCAGATATTTATCATCGTGTACTCATTTTTTGCAAAAAGTGCTTGGGAGCTATAACTGTTTCCAGCTAAATCTGTGGCTGTAAAATCCAGCTTTCCTGTCAATTTTTGATTGTTTGTAGCAACTTGTTTTGGTTCTTGAGGCTCAAATGTCTTCAAGGTTTTTTTTACTTTACCGCTTTGCGATAAGAAATTTTTGTACTTTTCACGATACTTTTCTTCTATTTCAGCAGAACCTTCAGCTTCAGCAAAATAGATTAAAAACTTTTTATTTTTGCCAATTTCGTTGGAGGCTTTCCAGCCTTGGCTTGGGGCTGAATTGCCAGTAAAGTTATCTTTATCAAAAACTGTAATCTTGAATAATTTATAAGATTTTTCACAAACTGACGAAACTGTTTGGGCAGTGATGTTGTTGTTAGATTCTAAAACTTTTTTTTCTTTCTTAGCCTGATCGGTCAAAAAATAGAAAGCAAAATCTAAACTTTTCTCATTAACAATAGGGACTGCAAAAATATCTTCGCTTTGTTCCCATTGGGTTGGAACGCGAAAGCTAAAGCCCATAGTGCTCATCGGTATTTCTGTGGTGGCAGACTCCTTACATCCAAAAACAAAAAGCAAGCAAAACGACAAAATTCTAAAAAATCGCATTTTCTTCTCCTTTTACATTAATCCTGGGAGCTTCATTCCCCCAGTGATAGCACTCATACTTTCTTGGCTTTTACTCTCTAGTTGGGCTTTGGCATCGTTGATGGCAGAAACTATCATATCTTGCAATATCTCCACATCACTGGGATCTACTGCCTCTGGGTCAATCTTCAGACCTGTAAGCTCAAAGTTTCCGTTCATACTCACCTTTACCATCCCTCCGCCGCTGGTGGTGGTGATGGAAAGATTTTTAGTCTCCTCTTGTGCCTTCAAAAGCTCTCTTTGCATCTTTTGAGCTTGCTTTAACATTTTGTTCATATTTTTATTCATCGCTACTCTCCTTAATAAAATCTTCAAATAAATCGTGATGTTTGTCCAAGTAAAGTTTGGAACGCCAATCAATATAGCCACTTTTTATTGCATCTTTAGACTCGTCCACAAAATCTTCTTTCGGCAATTTTGAATTTTGCTCAACACCTTTTATAATAGGATAAACCGCTAGCTGTTCAGTAAATATCTTCTGGTTTGTTTCTTCCAGTAGCAAATCTATAAAACTTTTAGCAATCTCTATCTTACCAGATTTTTTATAGATGCCTACTCCAAAAACATCTCGGATAGACAAGTCTGACAGCAAGATAGGTTGTAAACTAGGATAATGCACTTCGTAGCTAACTCCGCCTATCCAAAAAGCCGCCTCTTTAGCTTTAATCATCCGCAGTCCATAAGCGGGATTAGCCGCAACGGCACGAATTTTATTCTTGATACTGCTCCAAAATTGTCGATGACCGTTTTGTGTAAACCTAGCCAAAGTTTTTACATAAAACATCCTACTATAAGCAAAATCGCTTGGGTTGGTAAGCACAAGCTGGTTGTTGTAAATATCTTCTTGGAACTCCCCCAAAGTCAAAGGAACCTTCTTTATCTGAGATGTATCCACCAAGATGCAAACAAAATCGTAAAAAATAGGCGTAAAATGATAAGTTTTGTTAAAATTAATATCTTTCTTGATTTTGTTGTAAGCATTACTTTTGTATTTGATAAACTTTTTGCTCGTGATAGCTTGTCGTAAAAAAGATTTGTCTACGCCAAAGGCTAAATCTAAGCTGTCTTCGCTCTCTAAGAGTCTCTTCACTCCATCGAAGTAGACAAACTGCAATTTGTGCTGCATCGTCGCCTCAAGGCTATCTTTTAGGGTTGCAGGAAACCACTTGCCATCTAAACTACTGGTAATTCCCACTTTTAGCACGGGTGGCTTGGCAGTAGCAGACTCTTTGCCACTACCTTTGCCTAGATGACAACTTATTGCAAGAAGGCAAATAAGCAGAACGACCGTTTTTTTCAATTCATACCTCCAAACATCACAGAGGCGACAACGAAATCCATCACCAAGATGGTAATGCTAGAGTAAACCACAGCCGTGGTGGATACCACCCCTACACCTTCTGCTCCGCCTTTGGCTCGGCTACCTACAAAACAGCCTATACTAGTGATGGTAATCCCGAAGAAGAACGCTTTGACCAATCCTCCCCACAAATCTGATGGCAAAAAGCTGTTTCGCATGCCTCCAAAGAATGTGTGGAAGTCGATACTATGCTTGTAATAAGACAAAAGGAACGCCGAAAAGATGCTGACAAAATCGGAAATAACGGTTAAAATCGGGAGCATAATAGCTCCAGCAACAATCTTGGGCATATAGATGTAATCAACAGGGTCAATAGCCATGCTATCTAGTGCGTCCAACTGCTCGGAGATTTTCATTGTACCTATCTCGGCTGCTATAGATGCCCCTATCTTTCCGCTTAGTACCAAGGCTGTCAGTGCCGGTGCTAGTTCTGTGAGGGTCGTCTTCTCTATAAAGATGCCAATCATCCCTTTGGGGGCAAGTCCAGCCGTCTGGTAGATGGTCTGCACTGCCGTAACAAGACCAGTAAAAGCCGAGGTGATAACTATCAAGAAAAAGGAGTCGTAGCCGACAGACTTCATCTGCTTCAAGATTTGATACTTGCGAAAAACCAAGGAGTGCAAAGCTTTCAGAAAATCTCTAAAAAAGAGAGTGAACTCTCCAAAACAGAAAAGATAAGAGTATAACTTTTTCATCATCAGCTACAGGAAACTAACTAAAAGTCGTCATCCATATCATTCTGCATATCGTCAATGTCAGAAGGGGGCAAAGAGTTGTCGAAATCATCAAACTGCTTGTGAATATCGTCGTAAGGCATAAACCTTGTCTTGTGTCCTTCAAACTTCAGCCGCTTAAAACCCACCGAACCATGCCTGTTTTTGGACACTATTATCTCGGCAGTCCCAGGATGTTCAGATGTAGGATGATAGTAGTCATCGCGATAGATAAACAACACTTGGTCAGCATCTTGCTCTATAGAGCCAGACTCCCTCAAATCCGAAAGCAAAGGTCTTTTGTTGTCCCTATTCTCCACACCACGGTTGAGCTGAGAGAGAGCTATAATGTTAATGTTCAAATCTTTTGCCATAACTTTCAGTCCACGAGAGATGTCCGAAATTTGTTGGTGTCTGGCCTCACGAGAGTGAGAGTTCATCAGTTGCAAGTAGTCGATTATCACAATATCCAGACCCTCTAGTTGTGCCTTCAACCGCATTACTTTAGACTTGATAGAGTTAATTGTGTTCGAACCACTATCGTCGATGTACAAGGACGCCTCAGAGAGTATCATCGCTGCCTGAGAGATAGCACGGAGCTTGCCGGGGTTCAACCCCTTACCTCTGGTCATACACTCTACATCCACATCAGCAGGTCCAGAGAGCATTCTCATCAGTAACTCTTCCCCCTCCATCTCCATACTGAATATAGCCACCTTTTTATTGTTGAGCACAGCTGCGTTGTGTGCAAAGTTCAAAGCAAGGGATGTCTTGCCCATAGCTGGTCTCGCTGCCAAGATTAGCAGTTGACCCTTGCTAAAGCCACCAGTAAGTTCGTCAATATCAGCAAACCCAGAGCTAATGCCAGAAAGCGAGCCGTCCGTATTAGCCTTCTCGTTTATCATCTCTACTACGCCATCTAGGTAAGACTCGGCACTTTTCAGCCCTTGCCCTATCTTGTCATCGGCAACTTTAAAAATCAGAGCTTCTGCCTGCTCTACAATCTTGTCTATCGACTGGTCGTCAGCGTAACATTTTTCCAAGATGGAGTTAGAAGCATTAATTAGCTGGCGAAGCATAGACTTTTGCAAAACAATCTTGGTATGATAAGGAAGGTTGCCTCCGCTTAGTACCACATCCGAAAGTTGATTTAGAAAAGCGATGCCACCCACAGACTCGAGCTTTGCCATATTTTTCAGTTTCTCGGCAATGGTGATAATATCAACTTCTGTGTTCTCGTGAAAAAGCTCTTGAATAGCTTTAAAAATAGTGCGATGAGATTGCTTGTAAAAATCTTGCTCTCGCAACTTTTCTATAGCAATAGCCACATTGGTGTTGTTGATCATCATCGCCGAGAGGATGCCAGATTCTGCCTCTAGATTGTGAGGTAAAATTTTTAAAGAATTTTCGTCCATAATCTAACTTAAGAGTCTAAAAATTTTTGTAAATTTTGCAAATCAATCCAAGCCAATTTCTTCCAAGAATTCCTATACAAAAGAGCTGACGGGTGATAAGTTACGAAAGTAGGGATATCCTTATAAGAGTGAACTGTGGTACGCAAATCTTGCATCCTATCCGTAAGACCTAAAAGAAACTTGGCAGGAACTTTGCCCAAAAGTAAAATAGCTTTTGGTTTGATTTGCTCAAGTTGTTTGTGCAGTATTGGAATGCAACTTTCCACCTCATCTGGTAAAGGGTCTCTGTTATCTGGGGGGCGACATTTGACGATGTTTGAGATAAAGCTCTTCTCCCTTTGTATCCCTATGGCAGAAAGCATCTTTGTCAGCAACTTGCCAGATTGTCCCACAAAAGGTCTCCCCGTGGCATCTTCTTGGGCTCCGGGGGCTTCTCCGATGATGAACAAGTCGGCGTTCGGGTCGCCTTCGCCGAAAACAATCTTCGTTCTGGTTTGTGATAAAGCACACTCTTGACAATCGCACTGCGAGGTTTTTTCATCTTGGCAATTTGGGAAAAACCAGCGATTAACACCAGCGAGCTTTAACTCATCAAAAAGTTGTAGAAATTGTTTATTGGTGTTCAACTACTTCCTCTGTCTCGTCTTCGATATCGTCGATGGTGTACTCTGGGATGTTGTTTTGTGCCACATGCTCGATAGCCTCTTGCGAGAGATGCTTTTTGAACTGCTCTTTTATAACTTTTGGTAACTTTCTCAACCTTTCAGCCTCTTTCTCTGCAGCTATCAAAAAAAGATAATCTTTGTTCAACGACTCCAATATTTGGTCAACTTTCTTATTTAACATAAAAACCTCTTTAAATTTTTATTCAAAACAAATTTCTTTCAAATTTTTCACTCTGTTTCCTTCAGCATCAACGATTTGCTCAATCTTAGTAACCGCTTTATCCAGTTCATCGTTGATTACTAAGTAGTCAAACTCTTTCACCCTTTTTAACTCTTGCCTCATGCTTTGCAGACGAACAGTAATATCTTCGGGAGAGTTTTGTCCTCTCTTATTTATTCTTTCTAATAAAGTTGCAATCGAAGGAGTCATAATAAAAACAGAAAAAGAGTTAAAAAGTTTATTTTTCTTTATTTGGCTAGCCCCTTGAACATCGATATCCAGCAAGATGTGCTTGCCCGCTTTTAATCTTGATAAGACATAGCTTCTATCTGTTCCGTAGAAATCCGTGTGAACTTTAGCGTACTCCAAAAAGTCTTGAGTTTTTACTTTCCGGGCAAACTCTTCTTGGCTAACGAAAAAGTAATCTTTGCCATCTATCTCCTCAGTACGAGGCTTTCTAGTGGTGTAAGAGATTGAAAACTCAATATCTTTCCTATCTTGAAGAAGCTTTTTGCAAATCGTTGTTTTCCCAGCTCCAGAGGGTGCTGCCAAGATTATAAGACATTTTTCTTTTTTCATTCTTTAATCATCAACCAATAATCATCGCTCTTGAAGAAGTAGTCGAACTCGCTGGGGTTGTCCACTTTGTAGCGAAAAAGCCAACCATTTTCGTAGGGAGAGGAGTTAATAAGCTCAGGTTCATTATCCAAATCTTCGTTTATCCGTTCAATAACCCCGCTGACAGGAGAGATGATGGGCTTGAGTCCATCGCCCGTGCCGATATACCCACAAACTTCGCCCTTTTCAAATTCGTAGCCGATTTTTGGCAACTCCACAAAACCAATCTTGCCATACTTTTCTTGGATGTATTCGGTCAATCCAAGATAAACAACATTGTTGCTAAAAACTTTTAACCAATGGTGATGCTCTGTGTAAAAAAGATCTTCTTTGACTTCCATATGGTCAAACTCCTTATAATAAAAAGCGTCTAAAGTTTAACTCAAAAAGCAAAAATTTTAATCTCATTAAAGAGAAAACTCCATCGTGAGAACAATTTTTTGACATCGTTTTTTGTCAAACTATAAATTCTCTTCATTATGCTGTATTGTAAAAAAGCGACCGAATTGGTTATTTCTTTAGAAAAGTTGACACATTTTACTCAAAGTCAGTTTTACATCTATAAGGTATTTTTGAAGGTGAAAGATGGAAATATTTATAAAATTGCTCGGTATAATTGTGTTTATCCCCTTACACGAGCTGGCACACGGCTATACAGCTTATTTGTTGGGCGATGATACAGCCCAAAAGGCAGGGCGGTTAACCCTTAACCCCATAAAGCACATCAGCATTGTCGGAGCTTTTTTGCTTTTTTATGCTGGCTTTGGTTGGGCGAAACCCGTGCCTATCAACCCATATAAATTCAAAAATGTTAAAAGAGATATGGCTATCACTGCCGCTGCTGGTCCATTGATGAATTTTTTTCTGGCAGTACTTTTGGCGTTTTTATTTAATAAGCTAAGGATTTTACTGACAGCCAATAGCCTAAATAACAACATCTTACTTTTTATTTATATTGGTATTCAGCTTAATGTTGGTCTAGGTATTTTTAATCTAATCCCTTTGCCACCTCTGGATGGCAGCAAAGTTTTGGGAGGTTTTCTTTCCGATTCGGCTTTCACAAAATTTACCCTCAACGAAGAAAAGGGCATGATTTTTTTGCTAATAATTTTCGGAGCGGAGTATCTTTTTGATATTAATATTTTGCGATATATTATTTATCCACCCATTAAGTTGATAATGTCGATTTTGGTTTAAAAAGGTTATTTGACTTCTAAAAAAACAGTCTCAACTTTGTCAATATTGCTCGATCTCTGGAAAAGCTCTTTGTAGGTGTTTAGTTGTTCGGGGTCGTCTATCTTGCCTGTTTTGTAATCAACTATGGTAGCACTTTTTTTGTCGAGCGAAACCATCACCCTATCTAGTCTGTACTCTTTTTTTTGGTAGATTATGGGATACTCGCACAAAATTGTCCCCCATTTTTTCTTGTCGTAAAGCCAAGAGTTGCTCATAATAAATCTTTCTATCTTGCTGAAAGTTTTTTCCCATCTTTTGCCATATTTTGCTAAAGTCATCTTTTGAGCCAGATTTTTTTCAAGATGCTCATTCCACCTTATATAGCTCAGGTAATAATGTACGACCTCACCAAAAAGTGCGTTTTGTTTATCTATTTTGTCCACTTTTACGGGTTGGAGATTTTTGTCTGCACGGCAAAGCTCTTTTTTCCACGCATATGATGAAAATTTAGGTTTTGCAGAAATTTTGCAAAAATTAGCAGAGCCCTTGTGGGCAGAAAAATACTCCTCGTCCTCTTCATCTATCTGGTTTGTGTCAAAACAAGATCTCATATTATTGCTCAAAATCTCCCAAGAGTTTAAGGGTTTACTGTCTTTATTTGCCTTTTTTAAGTCCAAATTGGTGAAAATATAGAGGTTGCTCTTGGCTCTGGTGAGAGCAACATAGGCAAGATTTAAGACCTCCGCTTGTTCCTTGGCAGATGTGTCGGCAAATAATTCCTTGCACAGCTTCGGATAGCTAAAGGTGAGCAAGCTGCTTTCAACCTCCTTAAAGTCAGAGCTGTGTTCCACAAAACTTTTTAGGGAAGGAAGATTAAAACTTTTGTTGGCACAATCCAAAAAATAGAAAACAGTTTCAAACTCCAGACCTTTACAAGAGTGGATTGTCATAAGATTGATAGCTTGCTTGGAGTTATCCGCTACTTGATCTAGGTTTTGCTTGTTTTCGTGCAGATACTCGACAAGTTCGATTACATTGTGGTTGAGATTGCCCAAAATTTGCTCAAAAGCGACAATGTTTTTCAAATCGTCTAAAGAGCTAAAGAAGCTCAAAATCTCAAATTTCTTCACAAAATTAGCAAAAAGATTTTTGTTTTTTTGCAATCTAAAAGTTTTAATTACCTCTTCACTTTTTAATATATTTGCTACCTCTTCCCCAGACAAAAACAGAGGTGCTCCTTTTAAAAAAAGAAACAAAGAGTACAAATCGTTATAAGCTAAAAATTTTAAGTATAAGTAAAAAGGCTTTATTGCTCTGTGCTCAAGTAAAGATTCGTTTCGTTTTTGGTAAGTGGCAACGCCGTTTTCTTCTAAAAAGTGAGAAAAAAAAGTTAGTTCTTTGTTTTTTAGAGAGATGATAGCTATTTTGGATAAATCCACATCTTTATCTTTTAGGGCAGGTAAAATCTTATTAAGTACCACACCTTTTATCTTATGTTCCAATTTGTCTTTTTTAGCCGAGGGTTTGCTAATCTCTAGCTCAACATATCCAACTTGATTGGAAGCACAGTTTACTTTGTAGTATTGCCAATTTCTCCCATAATCTTTCAGGAAAAGGGAATTAACAAACTCTATAATATTTTGGCTACTTCTATAGCAAGTGTCGAGCATCAAGCTTTCGCACTTTAGTAACTGTTCATTTGCTTGGGCAAGTAACTCTTGTTCCCCACCTCTCCAAGCGTAAATAGCTTGCTTGGCATCGCCCACTATTATTACCGAACCATTTTGTTGCTCCACCAGCCTTATGATGGGTAACAAGTTTTGGTACTGTATAATGGAAGTGTCTTGAAATTCGTCTATCATTAGTACTTTTGGTACGCTTTCCAAAAATTGCCAAAACTCTTGCCGTAAAACTGTTTGTTCAGTCAAAAATACTCCATCTTGATGCAACTTTTTATGCAGTATTCTGCTAAAGTCATAAAAAGTTAACGATTGATGAGGGGTCTCTAGGTACAATTTTTGGGCAACTTTGGCAAGTTCTAGGAGTTGATTGTGTTCCGTAAAAACTTTTGTTTTTAGCAAAAACTCTTTTAAAGAAGCTTGGAACTCTTCGTAGCTATTTTGAAAAGATATTAGTAGTTCTTTAGGCAAACATTTGGTTTGTTTCATTATTGGCGAAACTTGCCAAAGTTCATCTTTCAGTTTTAGATAAGCTTTTAAAAAAAACTTTTCGCCTTTCAGAATTTTAGAAAAATCTGCCACGAAGTCCAAACAGGGTCTCTTGAGCTCCTTTTCTAAAAATTCACGGAATTTTTTCTTTACTATCGATGCTGCTGGGATTTTCGGCACACTACTAAGTGCTGCTAACGACATTTGCAGTCTGTTTAACGATTTCTGAAATTTTTCTTTCTCAAAGTTGATGTCCACCTCTTTGGGCTTATACTCTAACAGATTTAAACCTAACAAACCATCGGCGAAGTCGGAAAAATTACTGAGATTTTTTTTTTGGCTATCAGCAAAAAATTTCTGTAGCTTAGGGTTTAAAAAGATATTGTTTAAGATGTTCTCTTTGTCAATACTGCTAAGCGATTTGGTGGCAGATAGCTGTTCTATATCCATATTTTTTGCCACTAGCCAGTAGAAAATTTTTTGCATAAAACTATCTAAGGTAAAGATTTTGAAGCTTTCTTTGTTATTAGCTAGCCAAAAAGCTTTTGAGCGTAGATACTCTAGGTCTTCATCTGTTAAGGGTTTGCCACAGATAGTCTCAAGGTTTTTTTGCAAGATATTGTCACTAGATATTTGTTGCAAATATTGCAAAATCCTTTCTTTGATTTCCGAGGTTGCTTTTACGGTGAAAGTCATCACCAATATTTCTTGTGGAGAGAGAGTTTTATCCTGCAACAAAGCAACCAAGTATTCCAAAGCCAAGCGATAAGTTTTGCCTGTGCCAGCTGATGCTGAGATGACTTTGTTTTTCATAGAATTGCAGACAGTTTAAAGTTTTTAGTGAGCATCTAACCAATTGTCTGCGTATTTCAAGTTGACAGAAAGTTTTACCCCGCAAGCAAAGATGTACTCCATCTCCTTTTTTATCAGAGGGAGCAAAGATTGCACATTGGCTTTGGGTATTTCAAAAACCAGTTCATCGTGGACTTGTAGCACAATTTTGGCATCGCTGGGCAAAGAATTATTTAGCTTTATCATCGAGAGTTTAATGATGTCCGCGGCAGTGCCTTGGATAGGCATATTCACAGCGATCCGCTCCGCTTGTGCACGCAATCTTTGATTGAGCGAGTTTATTTCAGGCAAGGGCAAAGTTCTGCCAAAAAAGGTGTGAGCGGTTTCGGTTTGCCTGCTTTTTTTTATTTGCGACTTTATGAAGCTCTCAACAACTGTGAACTTTTGGAAATATTTGTCGATAAAATCTTTGGCTTCAATATTTGTAATCCCAGCAGTTCGACTCAAAGCTCTAGCTCCCATGCCGTAAACGACTCCGAAATTGATAGTTTTGGCTAAAGCTCTTTGCGTTTTACTGATTTTATCTACCTCGAAGATTTTCTTTGCCGTTTGTGTATGAACATCTTCATCTTTTTGGAAAGTTTCTAAAAGCTGAGGGTCGCCACTGAGTGCAGCCAAAATCCGTAGCTCCATCTGTGAATAGTCGGCAGCTACAATGCAAAAATCGTCGCTTTGTGCCACAAAAGCTTTGCGGATGTTTCTGCCTGCAACAGACTTTATAGGAATGTTTTGCATATTGGGGTGCGAGCTGGATAGTCTGCCTGTGGAGGTGATAGTCTGATTGAAGTTGGTGTGAATCCTGCCAGTAATGGGGTTTATTAGCTTGGGCAGTGCCAAAATATATGTGCTAAGAAGTTTACTAATAGTTCTAAATTCTAAGATATGCTTAACTATTTCGTATTCATCTGCTAAGATTTCCAAAGTCGCTTCAGAGGTAGAAAAGCCAGTTTTTGTCTTGGTTTTTGCAGGCAATTTCAGCTTTTTATACAGCACATCTTGCATTTGCTTAGGCGAGTTGAGGTTAAACTCCACACCTGCCATAAAATAAATTTTTTTTTCTAGCTCTCCAATAACTTTTTGCAACTCTTTTTCTTGCTTAGCCAATGTTTTCTCGTCTACAAAAACGCCCGTTATTTCCATACTTACCAAGCTCTTTAGCAAAGGCATCTCAATTTCGTTAAAAAGTTTTCCCAGTCCTTTTTTTTCTAGTCTTGGTTTGTAAATTTTGTACAGTTTGTTGGTGGTAAAAACATCTTCGCAAGAGTATTTGGCAGCTTTTTTTATAGGGACTTTGTCGAAATTTTCTCCCTGGGAAATTTCTTGATACTCAATGGTTTTTTTGCTAAATTCACGAAAAATACAATCGCTTAGACCAATTTTACTTTTCCCTGGCTGAAAAAGATAAGCCGCAACCATAGTGTCAAAGTATGTTAAATCCCCTAGCGAAATATATTTTCTGAGGAACTCCAAATCAAACTTTAAGTTGTGCCCAATCAATGTTTTGTCTTTCAGACATCCAAGCAGTTGTCGTAGCTTATCTTCGCTCCAGCTAAACTCATTATGTCGCAAGGGGAAGTAGTAACATTTTTCGTCTGAGAAACAGAAACTAACGCCAACTAATTTGTTTAGCAAGGGGTCTAACCCATCAGTTTCGGTGTCGATAACAACAACGCTTTCCGTCTCTAACTTCTTTTGCAAACTTTTCAACTTTATTCCGTTATCAACTATTTCAAAATCAAATTCAAAAAACTCTCCCACTTCTTCATCTTCTTCTTTTCCGCAAGGCTCATCTTGAAACAAAGTCATTTGCTCCTCTTTTTTTTGAGGCTGTTTCGTGGGTTGTTGTGTGGATGCAAAAAGAGCTTTAGCCTTTTTGGACAAGCTCCAAATTTGCTGTTCTGCCAACAGATACTCTAGTTTGGTGAGCTTGTTTTTCTCAAACTCCAAGCCCGTACAGTCTAGCTTTAAATTGGTTACAATTTGAGCCAATTTTTGTGATAAAAAAGCGTTCTCTTTGCTTTTTAAAAGTTTTTTTTGAGCAGAAACAGGCAACACATCGCAGATGTTTTTATAAATGTTTTCCAAAGAACCAAATTGGTTTAAAAGTTTCTTAGCCCCTATTTTCCCAATGCCAGCTACACCGGGGATATTATCTGCACTATCTCCTACTATCGCCAGATAATCTACCATCTGCTGGGGATTTATGCCTAGCTTCTCCTGCACACAACTACTATCTAGAAGCAAACTTTTTGCGGGGTCGTACATCGTAACGCTTTCACCAATCAGTTGATAAAAATCTTTGTCGCCCGAGACTATTACAACATCGTTATCTTCTTTCAGGGTTGTGGCAAAAGAGCCTATAACATCATCAGCCTCATAGTTCTCTTTTTTTAGATTGGTAATGCCCAGAGCAGAAAAAATTTCTTGGATAATATTAATCTGGCGAATTAGTTCTTTGGGCATAGGCGGTCTATTAGCTTTGTACTCCGAGAAAACATCGTTACGAAAAGATCCACCTTTTTGGTCGAAAGTTACAGCAAGATATTTGGGGTCAAAATCTTTGATAAACTTAAAAAACATATTGAAAGTACCGTAAATGGCACTTATTATCTCGCCCTTGTCATTCGTTAGAGGCGAGCGAACAAAGGCGTAGTGAGAGCGATAAACAACTGCACTGCCGTCTATTATAAAAATCTTGTCTCTCATTTTTTGCTCATTCGGACAAGTTTAATCGCTTTCTTATTGGACTGCTCGACTTTTAGCTCCCAATCATCTATTTCTAACTTGGTCCCCGTGCGAGGGATGTCTTCCAGCAGATAGAGCATCAGTCCAGCGATTGTGTTGTACTCTTGCCTTTCAGGCAAATTGAAATCGTACTTTTCGTTCAAAATATCCACCTCCGCTTTCCCGCAAATCAAAAAATTACCAGCAGAAAGTTGCTTTACCAATATTTGATCATCAGAATCATACTCATCCTCTATCTCTCCCACGAGCTCTTCCAAAATATCTTCGATAGTAACGATTCCAGAAGTGCCACCATATGAGTCGACTAGAACGCAAAAAACATTTTTACTGTTTTGCATATTTAGCAAAAGTTTATCTATCTCGATGCTGTCTGGGGCGTAATAAGGCTTCCGCATTAGCTTGGTGATGCTCTTACCCTCCTCTTTTAGCAAATCGTAAAGAGTCAAGATTCCCACTATGTTGTCGATGCTTTCCGCAAACACAGGAAATCTAGAAAATCCGCTTTCTTTGGACAAAGCTATCACGGCTTCAGTAGGGTTATCTTTTTCTATAGCAACGATTTCGGTGCGAGGAGTCATTATTTTTTTTGCGTCCACTACCGAAAATTCCAAACCCTCTTGGATTAAGTTTTCGTTCTTGTTATCGCTTTCGCCTTCCAAGATGCTCGCCAGCTGGTAAGGCAATATTTTATCATCGTTATAATGGGGCGATTTGTCCGCTTTTTTAATAATCCAAGTGATGAAAGATGATAAAAAATAAAATATTTTGTAAAACAGTAAAAACAGAGGTAAAGATTTTTTTACCATTTTTTTGGGATTTTCTCGATAAAAAATCTTGGGTAAACTTTCGGCAAAAATTACCATAAATCCAGCCAGCAATAAAACTAAAGCTTCTGATGAATAGCTCAAAGTTAAGCGTTTACTACAATAGTAAGTAAATAAAGACGCCAAGGCTGTGTTGATTAGATTGTTGCCAATTAAGATGGAGGCTATCACCTTGTCTATATCTAAGCAAAGTGAGTAAAGTTTTTTAGCGGTTTTGTTTTTTCCTGCTTCTAACTTTAGAGATATTTTGTCTATAGACAGAAACCCAGTTTCTAATCCCGAAAAAAAAGCGGACAAAAAGAAAAGTAAAAGTAAAAGATAAATCATTTTAGTTTGCTAAACTTCAGTCTCCATACCATAAAAACAGCTTCAAATATAATCCCTAGGCTCATCTTAGACTGTCCTAAAGTTCTATCTGTGAACACAATTGGTATCTCTTTGATCTTAAATCCTTTCTTCCAAACTCTGTAGTTCATCTCTATCTGAAAAGAGTAACCTTCTGCGCTAACTTTGTCTAAGTTGATAGAACGAAGCACTTTAGCCTTGAAGCATTTAAATCCACCAGTGGGGTCTTTCACTTTCATTCCTGTAATAGCTCTGACATAGTAAGACGCTCCGTAGCTCAAAAAAAGCCTCTTCAATGGCCAATTGACGATATGAACCCCGCCAGTGTACCGTGAGCCGATTACTAGGTCGCTCTCTTGACAAGCCTGCAAGAGCCTCGGAATATCGACAGGATCGTGCGATAAGTCGGCATCCATCTCTATGATGTGCTCATACCCTTGCTTCAGGGCGTACTTAAAGCCTCGTATATAAGCAGAGCCTAATCCCATTTTCCGAGGTCTTATTATTAGGTGGACTCGCTTATCTTTACTGGCTATCTGCTCTACCAGCTGGTATGTCTTGTCTGTGGAGTTATCATCGACTACCAGTACATCTATGTCCGCCTTAGAGGCAAATATTTTTGAGAACAATCTCTCGATATTCGATCTTTCGTTATAAGTGGGGACTATTACCAAACTCTTATTCAAAATAGCCTCTTTTAATGTTTTCGTTGCTCTGGATTAAAGCTCTTATGGGGGCTAAGTTGTTGATAGAGCGAGACTCTAGCACCTTCAGGATA